>CAWHIB010000011.1:0-526033 GCA_963829265.1 uncultured Acidimicrobiaceae bacterium | reverse complement strand
GCCAACCAGCGTTGCTGGGTGGCATCGGAGTAGTTCGAGACCATGAAATCCCGATAGGCCAGAGCCGCCTCCACATCGACCTCGGCACTGGCTGCCGCTTGGCGTGCCCCCAGGGCTGCCTCGCCGGGACGCAGCAGCGTCTTGGAGGGGATGCACGCCCAATAGGAGCACTCGCCGCCGGCCAGTTGGCGTTCTACGACCGCCACCCGCAGCCCGCCGTCGGCCAACTCCCCGGCGCAGTGCTCGCCCGGCGAGCCGGCGCCTAGGACGATGACGTCGTAGCTGCTCATGTGCTGGCCCCGGCGCCGGCCTTCTCCGAAGGCCCGGACTGCTCGTCGATCATGTACTGCGCGTACCAATCCGGCCAGTCCGGGTCGGGATGCCCGATCTCTAGTTCGTGGCGACCGTGAGCCTCTTCGGCCCGTCGGAGAGCGGCGGCCAGATCGTCCGCGGATGCGTAGGTGGCCGGCATCGGGGTGCTCACCGCCCCGGAAGGCGAGTTGTCACCTCTTGGATGAACCAGCTGTTGCCGTCCGGATCGCTGAACGAGGCGAACGACCCATAGGTCTTGTGCTCCGGAGTGGGGCCCGGGAGCGGGCCTCGGTGCCGGCGTGGTGGAACACCCCGCCGGCGTCGTGGAACACGTCGCTCACCTCGACACCCCGTTCGACCACCTCGGCCCGGGCCGCTTCGATGTCGGTGACGACGAGTTGGAGGCCTTCGGCCGAGCCCGGTGCGGCCGAGGTGACCCCACTGCCGAAGATGATCGAGCACGCCGAGCCCGGTGGTGTCAGCTGCACGACCCGGAAGCCCCCCTCACCCGGAAAATCGGCGTCGAGACGCCACCCCAGCGACTGGTAGAAGGCCTTGGCCCGGTCCACCTCGGACACCGGCACCACCACCACTTCGAGCTTCATGTCCATGTCCGCAGCTCCTCTCCGCCGGGTCCGACAGCCGCCGCACCGCCACAGGGACCCCGTCCTGGAATCACTTTCGCGCCGCTCGTCGTCGAAGTCCAGGCCCCGGAGCACCCGGCGTTCGGTGCCCGATATCGATGACTGCGTCAGGCCGACGAGGTGCCCGGCCCTCCAGCCGGCGAACCCTGTCGGCGCTCGGCCTCCGAGATGGCCCAGGCCGCGTTGACGAGCCCGATGTGGCTGAAGGCTTGGGGGAAGTTGCCCAGCAGCTCTCCGCTGACGGGGTCGGCCTCCTCGGCGAGCAGACCGACGTCGTTGACGAAGGCCGCCGCCCGTTCGAAGACGGAGCGGGCCCGATCCGTCTGTCCCGCCCCGGCCAGGGCCTGGGCCAGCCAGAAGGTGCACAGCAGGAACGTGCCTTCTTCACCATCGAGCCCGTCGTGTGACCGGTAGCGGTAGACGAGTCCCCGCTCATCGGTTAGGCGCTCCTCAGTGGCGTTGATCGTGGCCAGCACTCTGGGCTCGTCAGCGGGAAGGAACCCGACCAGTGGCAGCATCAGACTGGAAGCGTCGAGCTCGTCCGAGCCGAAGGATTGGGTGAAGGCCCCGGCCCGGTCGCTCCACCCTCTGGTCAGGATGGCCTCACGGATCTGTGCCTTCGTCTGCTCCCAGGCCCCGACCCGGCCGGAGGCGTCGAGATGGTCGGCCAAGGCCACCGCCCGGTCGAGGGCCACCCAGCACATCAGCTTCGAGTACAGGTAGTCGCGGGGCTCCCCGCGGACCTCCCAGATCCCCTGGTCCTTTTCTTGCCAACGCCGGGCGGCGGTGTCGGCAAGTTGGACGAAGAACCGTCGGGTGGCTGGTGCCAGATCGGGTGGCGCACCCCACTTGTCAGGGTCGGCCATGGGCCCGACCCGTCTGGAGGTGTTGTCGAAGAGTTGGTCCGAGAGGCGGTCCACGGCGCTGAGCAATTCGCCGTAGACGTCGAGTTGGCGCTGGTTCCAGGCGCCGTTGCCGACCCGAACGGGTGCGGAATGCCGCCAGCCTTCCAGGTGCGGCAGTTCGCGCTCGGTCAGGTCCCGTTCGCCACCGACACCGAACATGATCTGCAGATCGCCGCCCCCGTCGAGTGAGCCGGCCGCCGACGAGGTCATGTAGTCGAAGAACTGATTGGCCTCGTCGGGGCAGGCCGCCACCCAAAGGGCCTCGATCGTGAAGGAGGCGTCGCGGACCCAGGCGTAGCGGTAGTCCCAATTTCGGCGCGCCCCCCACCACCTCGGGCAGCGACGTGGTGGCCGCCGCGCAGATGGCGCCGGTGGGTGAAAAGGAGAGTGACTGGAGTACCCGTCCGCTGTGGTGCACCAGGTCGCGCCACGGACCCACATAGGCCTGATGGAGCTCCGACCAGGACTCCCACGCCGAGACGGTGTCTTCCAACCGTGTCTCGATCTCGGGCTGGGTCCAGACCTGGGCCGAGCCGCTCTCGGCCCGCGTGCTGTGATGGAGGGCGAAGCCCGCGCTTTCGCCGCGGCGGAGCTGGAGTTGGCCGGAGACCGCAGACGGGTCGACGGTCAGGGCCACCGGGGAAGAGAGCGCCACCACGTCGGCGCCCCCGAACGCGACCACTCCACCGTCGACGGCATCGAACAGGGGATGGACCAGCCCGTACTCCGGACGCGGAACGTACTCCACGGTCAGATCGACCTCGCCTTCGACGCACGTGGCCCGGCGCAGCAGGACGTGTGGCGCATCCCGGCCGAGATCGTGCCCCCGGTTGCCGTCGCCCATGGCCAGCGCGTCGGTGATGGTGACCGTACCCGTCGGCGTGAGGAAGGTGGTCTCCAACACCATGGTGCGGTCCAGATAGCGCCGGGTCACCTGAGTGGCCCCGGTGGCCCGGATCGACCAGTGGCCGGCCTCGTCATCGAGGAGGCGACCGAAGACCGATGGGCTGTCGAAGCGGGGGAAGCACAGCCAGTCGATCGAACCGTCCCGGCTCACCAGCGCAGCGCTGTGCCGATCCGAGAGGAGCGCATAGTCGGCTATGGGGATTGTGCTCATGTGAGCTCCTTCGCCTGTACATCCGCGGGATCGGAATCTGGCAGCTCCGGTGCAGCCTCGGTCCCGCCCATTGTGGCGGGCCCTCGTGGACGTCGCCACGCAGTCGATCTGCCGGCACCCGCCTCACCTCGAAGGTACCTACCCAGTGGGCCAGGAGAGACGCACCTCGAAGCGTTCCGGCGTCGGGGCCTTCCCGAATCGTTCGCGATACAGGCGATCGGGGGGATGACGCGTCGGTGACGAAGGGATATTCTGGCGATGGCAGGCTCGCCCGTGGCTGGGCAGGGACGGGCTCGGCCCCGCCGGGAAGTGGACGCGCTCGAAGCGACCGAAGAGGCGGTGATCCATGCGATCCGACATCAGACCCGGGGGCACCTTCCCCGACTACTCCCTGCCGGATCACACCAACACGGAGCGCCGGCTCAGCGAGCTCCAGGGCGATGACCCGCTGGTCCTCACACTGGCGCGGGGCAATTACTGCCCGAAGGAGCACCAACAGCACCTGGAACTTGCCGCGCACTATCCGAAGTTCGCCGTCGCCTACACCCAGATCGTCACGATCTCGACCGACGACCACCACACGACCCAGGAGTTCCGTGCCTCGGTCGGTGCCCAGTGGACATTCCTGTCCGATCCGGCCCGGACGATTCAAAAGGACCTCGACATCCAGGAGTACACCGACCCCGAGCACGACCCGATGATCCCCCACACGGTGGTGCTCAAGCCGGGCCTGATGGTGCACAGGATCTACAACGGCTACTGGTTTTGGGGTCGCCCCTCGTTCTACGACTTGTGGCGCGACCTGGAGGCTGCCTCGAGTGAGATCCGGCCCGACTGGGACCTGAGCAAGCCGGGGCTTCGGGAGGCCTGGGACGCAGGCGATTACTCGAGCTTTCACGGATGGAACAAACGGGCTGCCCAGTCGATGCCGACATCGTATGAGTCCTAGGTGCATATGGATTTGTCCGTGTTAGTGGAGGACCTCCTGAATCAAAGGGGTAGGTGGCAGTAGTGCGAACGCCGGTCTGCGAACTGCTCGGGATTGAACAACCGATTGTCCTGGCGGCGATGGTGGCGGTGCCCGAACTGGCGGCAGCCGTCTCGAATGCCGGTGGGCTCGGCATGGTGACGCTGACGTGGTCCGATCCGGCAGGAGATGTGGTTCGCGAGACGGCGTCGCTCACTGATCGTCCCTTCTGCGGCAATCTGGTTCTCACCTCCGATCAGCACCGTCGCCTCGATGAAGCACTTGAGGCCGGCTTGCGGATCGTGTCACTGTTTCTGGGAGACCCCGCTGGCTACGTCGAGCGGGTCCACGATGCGGGCGGACTCGTTCTGTGTACGGTCGGAAGCGCCGAAGAGGCGCGGCAGGCGGTGGCCAGCGGCGTTGACGTCATCGTGGCGCAGGGTTGGGAGGCCGGGGGGCACGTGGGGGGTCGGATTGCCACGCTCCCCTTGGTGCCCGCCGTCGTGGACGCGGTGGCGCCGGTGCCAGTGATCGCCGCCGGTGGGATCGGGGACGCTCGCGGCGTGGCCGCCGTCTTCGCCCTGGGCGCTCAGGCGGCGTGGGTGGGTACCCAGTTTCTGCTTGCCCAGGAGATGCCTATCCACCAGGAGTACCGCACTCGCCTGATCAACGCGGTCGAGACCGACGCGGAGTGGTACCCCGACCTCTACGACGTCGACTGGCCGGACTCTCCCCACCGCGCCCTCCGCAACTCGACGGCCGAGATGTGGGAGGCCGCCGGCCGGCCGCCCCTCCAGAGTCGGCCCGGCGTGGGCGATGTCATAGCGCACTTCGCTTCGGGCGAAGCAATTGTCCGCTACGAACCAGCGCCGCCGATGGTGGGCACCACCGGCGACATTGAAGCGCTCTCGTTGTGGGCAGGACAGAGTGTTGCCCTCGCCCGGCAGTCCCAGCCCGCAGCTGACATCGTGGCCGAGCTCGTCTCTGGTCTGTAACCGATGACCGCAGGTCGTTGGCCCCGATGGCCGTGCAGGCCGAGCGAATGGAAGAGAGAATCGACGGATGAACTTTCAGGGTGTCGTGATGAACGTGGCCGATCTCGACCGGTCCATCGACTTCTATCGCGAAGTGCTGGATTTCACGTTGGTGTCCCGGAAAGAGCAGTTGGCGGCCATGAGTGCTCCAGGCAGCGACCGAGCTCAGATCATCGTGCTGCGAGTGCTCGGGAGAAGCCCGCTTGCAGGAGGGGGTCACATCGGGTTGCGAGCCTTCCTGTTGGAGGTCGAGACGGCCGATGAGCTGGAGCGGGTCGCAACCGATCTGGACGCTCGGCATGCCCTCGTCAGCCGGCGCGAACACAGCGACTGGACGGCCGTGATCGGCCGTGACCCCGACAGGGCCGCCGTCGTCGTGGCCTGGCACCCCGGTGGATGGGCCAACATCGAGGACAGCTGGAGAACACTGGACGACGTTCTCTACGGGATTGGCGAGTAGGCGAACCGTGCCGGCTCGGTCCCTGCTGGAATGGCCCGACCCGAGAGCCAATGGATCGAAGGAGGCGGTAGGTTGCGGAAAGACATCGTCGTTGGAGCCAGCTTTCCCGATTACGAGCTAGAGGACCACGGTGGCGTCCGTCGAAAGCTCTCCGAACTCCAGGGCGGCAATCCGGTGGTCCTCCATCTGTCGCGGGGAGCGTACGACCCCAAGGAGCATCGCTTTCTGAGGAATCTGGTGGACAGTTACCCGGAGTTCCGCGTGGCCTATACCCGACTGGTGGTTATCTCCACGGACAACCCACTCAGCCTGAACGAGTTCCGCGACTCTCTGGGTGCCCCGTGGCCCTTTTTGGGCGACCCCGATAGAACGGTGCAACAGGACCTCGGCATCGAGGAGTTCACGGATCCTCACAATCCCATGATCCCTCACACCTTTGTCCTCGAGCCGGGGCTCCGTATCTTCAGCATCTACAACGGTTACTGGTATTGGGGTCGACCGACGATGCACGAACTGCACGTGGATCTACGTGGCGTTCTTCAAAAGACCCGTCCCGACTTCGACCTGGGGGCACCCGGACTTCGCGAGGCCTGGGATCGCGGGCATCGAGACATGTTCCTGGTCGACACGCTCGACGAGCCGATCCGATTCACCGAGGGCAAAACCACTGGGATCAAACGTGGTGGCCTTTAGGTGTTGACCATCTGGCGGAGGGGGAGTGATGACAGTCCGGCCCCGTAGGCTCAATCGGTCGTTCTTCGAGCGGCCTGCCGAGTTGGTCGCCGGGGATCTCATCGGAAAGGTCTTCTCGTATGGACCGATCAGCGGTCGCATCGTCGAGGTGGAAGCATACGACGAGAAGGAGCCAGCAAGCCACGGCTTCTGTGGTCCCAAAGAGGGCAATGCGACGTTGTTCGGGCCTCCGGGGCGCCTCGAGATCTACCTCTCCTACGGGGTCAATTACCTGGCCAACGCGGTGTGCGCACCGATTGGCGTTGGATCCGGCGTCCTCTTTCGGGCGTTGGAGCCGCTCACCGGGGTTGCGCTGATGAGGGCCAACCGGGACCATCCCAACGTGCCGGATCGTCGACTGTGCAGTGGGCCCGGTCGTCTCTGCAAAGCGTTCGGCCTGACCCGGGCGGACAACGATACGGATCTTGTCTTCGGAAAGGTCCGAATCCTCGATGACGATGTGGCGCTTCCCTACGCCAGAGGCGGTCGAGTGGGCCTTTCTGTGGGACAAGACCTCGATTGGCGGTTCTACGTCGAGGGCAACCCGAGCGTGTCCGTACCGCCTGTTCACATGAAGCACAGGGGAGCTACGCCCTCACCGGCACTGAAAACCCCCTGACCGTCATCTCAGTAGCGGATGTTCCCCGTCGCAAGCGGGGCATGAGACCCAATCAACGGAGGTACCAGATGGCCGAATTCAAACCACCAGCAGAGGGAATTCTGCTGGCTCACTTCATCGTCTCGGACGACGTCGACCGCTCTCGGCGCTTCTACACCGAAGTGCTCGGCGGCAAGGTCACCTTCTCCGGGGACGTGACCTATGTGGCACTCGCCAACAGCTGGATCATCATCAACGTCGGGGGCGGCCCGACCGACGACAAGCCCACGGTGACCCTGGAGACACCACGCGACCCCGATCGGGTCAGCAGCTTCCTCAATATCCGGGTCAAGGACATCCGGGCCGTCTATGCCGAATGGAGCGCCCGGGGTGCTCAAATTCCTGACGCCACCGAAGCAGCACCAGTATGAGATTCGTTGCTACATCCGCGATCCCGACGGCTACATCATCGAAGTCGGGCAAACCACCGACCCAGAGGGAGACTGGTCGGCGTGGCCCATTTAGTCTTTCGAAACTGAGGAGGTTGGGGTCATGACCGTTGCTATCATCGGCACTGGAGGAATTGGATCGGCCATCGCTCGCCAGCTCGGCTCGGGTGGCGAGTCCCTGCGACTCGCGAGTGCGGATGACAATTCGGCACGAACGCTGGCGGCACAGATTGGTCGAACTGCGGTCGTCGCTGACGACAACCGGGACACGTTGGGGGGCGCCGATGCCGTCGTACTTGCCCTTCGATTTACCGTGCTGGAAGGCGTAATCGACGAGATTGCTGACACGCTGACCGACAAGCTCGTGATCGTCCCGAGCAACCCGGTCACGCTCGACGCACAAGGCAACGTCCAACGCCTCCTGCCCAAGGAGCAATCCTCTGGCGAGGTCGTAACCGCGTGGCTGCCGGCGGGATCGTGCTTGGCCATGGCGTTCGGAACCATGTCTGCCGGTCTCTTCGAGTCCTCGAGCAACCGGTCACCGGAGGCGGCGGTGCTCTTCTACGCGACCGACGACGACCGTGCTGGCGAGGAAGTCGAGCGGTTGATCCGAACGGCCGGCTTTGAGCCGCTGAAGGTCGGTGGGATCGAACAGTCGGATCGACTCGAGGTGGGCGGCGAACTTCACGATCTTGTAGTTGGCCCCGCCGAGGCGCGGTCACTGCTCGGTCGGGCCTGATTGCTTCGCCGCTCCGGGCGGGAGACCACCTCCTCGAACGGGCCTTTGGCCCTGGTCGGGACCGCCCTTTGGAAGCGCCCACTCTGACCCGCGGGCTCGGGAAGCGGCGCTCTACTGGTGCACTGTGGCCTGGTTGACTGGAGACTTCAGAGCCCGTCGCGGTGGGCATGAGCCCGAATGAGTGGAGGTGCCCAGTGGCCGAACCCACGCAGCTCGCGCAGCGAATGGTGGTGACCCACTTCATCGTCTCCGATGATGTTGAGCGCTCGCGGCGCTTCTACACCGAGGTACTCGGCGGCACGGTGGTTTTCGGCCCAGAGCCAACCAATATCGCCCTGGCCAATACTTGGATCATCATCAACGTCGGCGGAGGTCCCACCGACGACAAGCCCACAGTCACTCTTGAGACGCCAAGGGACCCTGACCGGGTCAGTAGTTTCCTAAATATCCGGGTCGAGGACATCCACGCCGCATACTCTGAATGGAGCGCCAGGGGGGCGCAGTTCCTGACACCACCGAAGCAGCACAAGTACGAGATCCGTTGCTACATCCGAGATCCCGACGGCTACATCATCGAGGTGGGTCAGACCACTGATCCGCAGGGAGACTGGTGGCCCGCCGACTGGCCACTGACCCACCCCGATTAGCAATCCGGGCACTCTTGCGATAGCGCAAATGCCATCACACATCCGCCTAGCTTCGGCATGAACCTACCGAGCCAGCGGAATGGAGCTGCCATGCAAGCCATCACCGTCCAAGACCGCGATGCCGGCGTCGGTGGGCTCCCTGTTACCCCCCTCACAGCCCAAGGTGCAGTCATTTTGTAGTCAGAGCCAATCGTGCCTGATTTACGAAGTTCCTCTGAACTGGTGGGGCAGGCAGGGATCGAACCTGCGACCGAGGGATTATGAGTCCCCTGCTCTGACCACTGAGCTACTGCCCCTGAACCGGAGGTAGTCCGTTCCCCATCGACCGGTCCCGTCGATCATCCAACCGGTGGAGGTGACGGGTACGACAACCGAGGTCCAGGGTCCGCAGGGTAGCGGCTTCGAGGAGATCGGCGTGGAACGCGCGGGCGACGGGCCTTCCGCTGGTTGTGGTCGGGTCCACCCCGCGGGAGGCGGCCATGGCCTCGACGGATCAGCAGACCGGACCTCTGGGGTGCCACGGCGATCTCGGACCGGACGGGGTGGGTGGATCGGCGCCATGCGGTCGGTCGGTGTCGGCCCGCCCGATGAGGGGGTGGGGGGCAGTCGGGGTGGAATCTGCAGGTCACCGCCCTGGTAGACCCCCTGTGCCCGCGGTCGACCGGATCCCGCCCGTCAAAGCCGGACCCGTCGGATTCCGATGAACCAGTAGGCCGGGTACCGATCGGGCCGTCCGGCGCAGTGCCTGATGCCTTACCGACGAACGAATTCCCCTACCGTGACGAAATCCGATTCCGAACCACGGGCGGCAGAAGGATGGACCATGTACGAAGGACGCCGGCATCGACCCAACACCGGCAACATCGGCACGCCCGCGGTCCTCTTCGTCGATGACTCGTACTGGGACTGTTTCGCGCAGTTCGCGGTAGGCCTGCGCAGGGCGGGGATCCGGGCCATCCGGGTAACCACCCGGCCACCCCTGCCGGGATCGAGGCGGTTCATCTTCGACCTCACCATCCACCTGCACGCACCGGACGAGTTCGATCGACTGTCCTCCTTGCTCGACGGGGAGCACCTCATCGAGGTGCAGACGGTGGAGTCCCCGGCCGTCCCGACCGTCCGTGGTCTCCGCTCCACCGACCCGTCACCGGCCCCCCGTCGCTGGGATGGCCGGGCCCTCATCGTCGACAAGCCGACCGCCGCGTGCCGGATGCAGACGGCAGGGATCCATGTCCCCGACATCATCACCGATACCACCGCCACTCCCGATGAGATCATCTCCACGCTCGGACTGCCCGTCGTGCGCAAGTTGCGGACCGGCAGCAGCGGCGACGGCGTGTCCATCATCGAGACCCGCCGGGAGCTCGAGTCGACCTCGCCCGACGACCGCACGGCGTCGAAGTTCTTCTACGAGCGGTTCATCGACGGACGGCACATCCAGTTCGCCGGAATCGTCAATGCCGACATGCACAACCAGTCGGTCACCTATGAGACGCTCAATCGCTTCTCCACCATGGGACCCGCATCGGAGATCCGGGTGCTCGACGACACGGAGCTACGCAAGACCGGCCTCCAGGTCGCCGAAGCCCTGGATCTGTCCGGGATGGTCAACGTCAACGTGATCCGTGACGCCGAGGGCCAGGACTGGGTCCACGACGTCAATCCACGCATCTGGGGCTCGGCAGTCTCGTTCCGGCTCGTCGGTGTCGACTTCCTTGGTGCCTACATCTCCTGGCTCAGCGACGTGGGGACGGCCCGGAGCGAGACCACGCCGCCCGAAGGTGCGGAGTTCCAGGTGTTCCCCGTGGCCTATGCCACGACCCGGCCGGACGAGTCCGCGTTCCACCTCTCCCGTCGGTTCGCGCGGGCCGCACGGCCGTTCGCCGACTACCTCGGCCCGACCTACGTGCTCTACGAATCCGTTCGCCGGATCGGCATGGGCATCGCCGATGCATTTCCGCCGCTCCGTCGCACGGAGCACTGAGCAGCCTCCGGTCCCACTGCACACGTTCGGTTCCTCCTGACCCGGGTCCAGGCGGGTGGGGCACCCCGCCCGGGCTCACGGGCCCGACCGCAGGCGCACCTCCACCGGTCGGTCGGGCCCACCCAGGGTCACGACCACCGTCGGCCCATGGGGAGGCGGGCGCCCGAACGTCGGGAAGCCGATGGCGGTGGTCGGGCGGGGATCCAGGCCCCGGGAGGCCAGTTGATAGGCGACGCCCGACTCGACGGCGAACGTGAATGCATCGGGTGGACCGTCGAACCGCAACCGGAAGGTATTCCGGGGAGCGATCCGGGCCGCGGCCGCAGATGCCCGGTCGGTCGCCCGCACGGCCGGCCAGCCGGAGAGGGTGGGCGCCGTCCCGTCAACCTGACCGAGGCCGACGACCGTCGCCCAGACCGACAGACCCACCAAGGCAACAGCGGCGGGCCATCGGATGGACGAACCGGGTGCCCTCGAGACCGATCGGTCGGACCCGCCCCGGATCCTTCGCAGACCGACGAGGACCGCCTCCCCCGCCGCCCACAGGAAGGTGACCCACACGGCCAGGCCCACCAGTGCGAGGAGCGCCCCCAGGTAGCCGAGCACCAGGAACTGGGACGAGGGGATGGAGGCCACCGTCACCACCCCGCCCGCCACCAGGACCAGGGTCAGGGCGGACAACACCGCCAACCCGCGCCGTGCGGTCCACCCGGCCACGGCGCCGACCAGGACCAGCAGTCCGACGACCACGATTCCCCACCACTCGGCACCGTCCACCAGGCCGGCCACCCCGTAGAACTGGGCCAACCCTCCTCCGGTGGGCAGGGCGTGCACCCAGGCCGGCGGGAGCCGGGTGGCACCTCCGAGCGCACGGAGCGCGGCGGTGGTCCCGATGGTCGGCCCCGACCCGGCCGCCCGGGCCAGCAGGGTCAGATTGCCCGGACTGGTGGTCACCTCCTGGAGGAGCGGCGCCACCCACACCGCGGCCCCCGCCACCAGGCCGGCCGCCAGCCACCGGAACCTTGTCCCAGCCGGTTTCCGCGGGGCCAGGAATCCGAGTGCAGGGCCGACCAGGCACAGGGCGACGGCCGGCGGTGCATAGGCAGCCTGGCACTGGACGACCACGCTCGCCGCGACGACGGTGAGCGGCCACCACCCCCACCGGCCGGCGGCCACGGCCAGGGAGGTGCAGAACGTGGCCACCAGGAACAGGAGGGCGAACCAGACGTTCCAGACCGGGTCGAGGGCCACCTCCGGGCGCACGACGACGAGCACCAGGACACACCCCGCGGTCGTGGCCGCACCCCGCCATCCGGCCACCGACCAGGTCGCCTCGATGGCGACGGCGACGGCGAGCACGGCGGCCAGCGTCGCCCCCCACAGCGCACCCTGGGCCGGGTCGATCCTGACCGGCACGGCCAGGATCCAGCTCTGGAGCGGTCCCGGGCCGAAGACGGCGTGGGGTCCGACCGACACCGCCATCTGATGACCGACCAGGGGGGTCCGGGAGGTGAAGACCTGGTAGCTGCGCAGCGCCAGGTCGGCGTTGTCGGACACCGGACGCCAGCCCTTTCCCAGTACGACGATCCCGAACACCACCAGAGGCAGCTCGGCGGCCAGGTGGCAGACCACCCGCAGCCACGTGTCCGGGCGTGGAGTCGCCGCTCCGTCGCCGGTCACCTCGGTCCCGACGGCACCGGCCGACGGGGGGTCCAGCACCTCGGTCGGGCTCGGCTCCACCGGGGCATTCTCGCCGTTCCGTCCCGGACCAGCCAGCATCCGGCACCCGGGACCGCCGACTCAGGCCGTCGGGATCCCCGTTCGGTCGGCCAACAGCAGGGCGAACCGGTCGGCGGCGGCCGGATCGGTCTCGAGGAAGAACGACGGTTCGGCCAGTTCGGCCTCCAACACCACGTCGCTCCCGTCGTCCAGGGTGACCAGGTCGAACCGGGCGTAGAGCAGGGGGGCGGCCACGCCGAACCGCTCGGCCACCAGGCGACTCGACCGCCGCCGACGCCACCTCGACCACGGCCCGGCGCGACGGGGTCAGCACCTCGGGGGCCAGACGCTCGGTATAGGTGCCCCCGACCAGACCACCCCCGAGGGCCAGGAGCGGGCCTTTGCGGACCGCGTGCGAGATGGCACCACCGAACACGACGGCACTCACCTCCCCCTTCGTGGCCACCGAGGCCACCGCCGGTTGGACCAGCACCGCCGTTCCCCTGCCGAGGATCCCGTCGGCCAGGGTCAGGGCAGCCGGGTCGGCGGCCGCGAACCGCCCGGTCAGGCGACTGCCCGCCGACACCACCGGCTTGACGACCACCTCGCCGGCGTGCCGGTCCAGCGCGGTGACCACTTCGGCGGAGGTCGTGCACACCACGGTGGGGATGACGGGCACCCCGTGGGCCTTCAGATCGAGCAGATACCGCTTGTCCAGGTTCCAGGTGATGACCGCGGCAGGGTTGTGGACGGTTCGGAGTGCGCCGAGTCGATCGAGCCACGTGCCGAACGCGTCGAGGGCATCGAGGTAGTCCCACGTGGACCGGACGACGACCAGGTCGTAGGCGGCCCAGTCCACGGATGGATCGGACCAGACCCGGTGTTCGAGCACGATCCCCATCGCGGCACAGGCCCGCTCGTGGAACGGTCGGTCGGTGTCGTTGCCGCCGACGTGTTCCGGGGGAGCCGTGGCGAACGCCACCTTCGGACTCACGACCGGATCCCGCCGGTCGCGACCCACCGCGTCGATCGGGTCGGGCTCAATTGTGGTGGGGTGGGCGTTCGTGCTGCTGGCGTTCGGCCCAGCAGCGGTCACAGTCCTCGCAGGTCGATCGTCCCTGTCCGCCACCCCGGTGGATGCCCGGGTGGCCGCAGTAGGGACAACGGTCGGCGGTCGGCGCCGGGGTCCTCATCGCCCGGCCTGTCCCGGGCCGGCATGGCCGGCCGGGACGAGTCGCACGGCAACGGTGGCTGCGGCCCAGCCGGCACCGGTCACGATGGAAGCATCTGGCCACTCCCCTGCCATTGGTCCCGGGGGTACAGCTGAACTCCACGATCCTCCGATGAACGGCCACCTGTTCGAGCGATTGTTCCACACGGTCGCCAGGCACCACCGCCGGTCCGACCGGGACAAGGGCCGACATTCGGCGAGACCAGATTGGATCAGACCCGACCGGCGCCCGCATCCGCCGGCACGACAGGTTCGGCACGCCGACCCCGTCGGCTGCGCCGCGACTCCACCACACCCTTAGTTCCGGGCATCCGATCATTGAACAAGGGTGCTCTGTTCCTCTGTTCGAGCGGACGGACAATCCCTGTTCCAAAGGGCTGCGCGGCGCGTTCAACGGCGCGATGGCCCCGACCCCCGAGATCTCCAGTGTGTCGATGGACGGAACCCCGGCACGGCCGTCTCGGTGGATCACCAGGTGGCCGGCATGGCCGATCTTCGGACTCGCCTCGACCCGCTACCGTTGCACTGTGAGCAGCCGACGGGTGCCCGGTGGGGTCGTACACAAGCTTCCACCAGACCTGCGCACGGAGCTGGTCGCCCACCCCATCGCGCTCGATGCCTGGAATGACATCACTCCCCTGGCCCGCAACGAGTTCATCTGCTGGGTCGAAGATGCGAAGCAGCAGTCGACCCGGGAACGTCGCATTCGCCGGACCAAAGAGGAGCTGGAAGAAGGCCAGCGCCGGCCCTGCTGCTGGCCAGGGTGCAAGCATCGGGAGCGCACCGGCAGTTAGCGGCTGGCTCGCTGTCGCCGACGCTACCGGGTGGGTGAGACGTACCGACTCGACGGGTAGGCCGCCGGTGGACCAATCCGGGCGAGGTCGTACGGGCCGACGAAGCTCCACCCATGAAGGGCAGCCTGATCGACATCCATCGCCAGCAGGCTCGCCTAGCCACGCTGGAATCGAATGCCCATCGCAGCAGGTGCGCTCTTCTCATCACAGGGTCAGTTCATGACCATGTTCGTCCATGAATTGACGTCACCGCCAAGGTGAACCCGACCGTCCGTGTGCGTATCTTCCATTCCTTCATCACGACCGCGATCCTCCGGACCACCGATCCAGAAAGCCAATGTTCAACAAGAGCACCTCAGCGGCTCCTCTGGCCTTTGGCTGATGCCCCCTGACGATTGGGACACCCCTGAGCCCGAGCAATCGGGCTCAGGGGTGGGCCTTGCTCACGCTACGTGGCCGTGACGGTCACGACCGGACTCTGGCCTGTCAGCACGGACCCGGAGCCGCTGTAGACGGCGTGAATCAGATGGATGCCCTTGGCCAACATGACGACCGCCACAGCTTTGCCGTTCGTCACGGTGGCGGTGGCCACCGCAGTCGGGCCGTCGAAGAAGGTGACCGTCCCGGAGACGACCTTGGCCTTGCCGGTCACCGGCGACTTGATCGTCGCCTTCAGGGAATCCCTCTTGCCGCCCTTGATGCTCGGGCGGGCCGCCTTGAGAGTCATCGACGTGGTGGTGGTCACGCCCAGGGTGGCGGCGGTGGAGGTGACCGTGCCCGTCGTGTTGGTGAACACGGCCCGGAACTGGGCGCCGTTGTCAGCAAGTGCCGCCATGATCGCATAGGAGTACGACGTGGCTCCGGGGATGTCCGACCAGTTCAGCCCGCTGTCGTTCGAGCGCTGCCACTGGGCGGTCGGCCCGGGGATCCCGTAGGCGACAGCCATGAACGTATAGGTCGTCCCCACGTTGATCGTCTGGGACACCGGTGAGGATACGAGCGACGGGGCCATGGTGACCGACAGCGTGGCTCCGGCCGTGGTGACGGTTCCCGTCGAGATGGAGAACAGCGCCCGGAACTGGGCGCCATCGTCGGTGGCGGCGGCAGTGCCCGTGTAGGTGCTGGTCGTGGTGCCCGGGTGGACGACGGTCAAGGCCCCGGTCACCGGACTCCACGTGACCCCGTTGTCACCTGAGCGCTGCCACTGGACGTCCGGGGCCGGCTGGCCAGTGGCAGTGGCGGTGAACGAGTAGATCCCACCGATTGCCACCGAGGTCGATACCGGCGACGTCGTCACCACCGGCGGCTGGGTGACGTACAGGACGGCCGGGGTCGTGGTGGCCGAGCCCGACCCGTTGGTGAATACAGCTTCGAACTGTGCACCCTGGTCGCCGGCGGCGGCCGTGGCCGTGTACGTGGTGGACGTGGCCCCGGCGATGGAGACCCAGGTGAGCCCGTTGTCGCTTGAGCGCTGCCACTGCACGGTCGGAGTCGGATAGCCCGAGGCCGCCGCCGTGAAGCTGTAGGAGGCGCCGGTGGCCACCGTGACCGTCAACGGGGCCGTGGTCACGATCGGGAACAGGGGAACGGACAAAGTGGCGGGCATCGTCGTGGCCGCACCTTGGCTATTGGTGAACACTCCGCGGAACTGGGCACCATCGTCACCGGGGGCTGCTGTGGCCGAGTAGGTGGTGGACGCTGCGCCAGCGACTGGGGCCCAGGTGAGGCCACCGTCATTCGACCGCTCCCACTGCACGGTAGGTGCTGGGATGCCTGATGCGGCCGCCAAGAACGAGTACGTCTGGCCGACAGTCACCGACGTGCTGGTCGGCGAAGTGATGACCAGGGGAGCCACCGGTGCGGGGGTTACCGTCAACCCGGCCGCTCCCGTCGTAACTGAGCCCGATCCGTTGGTGAACACGGCGCGGAACCAGTGGGCGTTGTCAGCCGGGGACGCGACCCCCGTATACGTCGTGCTGGTCGCACCGGCGATGTTCGAATAGGTCACACCACCGTCGGTCGAAATCTGCCACTGGATGGTCGGCACCGGACTGCCCGAGGCCGCTGCGGTGAACGAGTACGACTGGCCGACGGTTACCGACGTGCCCGCGGGTGTCGTGGTGACCAGGGGCGGCAGGGGCACCGAGGCGGTGCTGTTGTCGAGGGAGAACGAGACGTTCGGCATGGAGAGGTAGGACTGCAGCCGACCACGGACCCAGTTGATCCCCGTGGTTCCCGAGCAGCAGCCCGGGGCGGAAGACTCATCCCACTCGAAGTTGCCGCCGATGGCCGTCACCGAGACCCGATAGGCATGGGACGCATACATCACCGTTGGCGGTATCTGGATTTGGAACTGGGTCTCGCCGTTGATCGACGGCGTACGGGACACACTGGCGATCGGCACGACGCTCAAGTTGACCAGGGTTCCGTTCACCACCGGTCCGTTCGGGAGACTGGTCTGGGGTGACCCCGGCCACACGCCGTCACTGATGGCGACCATGAAGCCCGTCTGGCCAGTCCCAGTACCCCACCAGGTCACCGTGTTGACGGTTCCGTCAGCCGGGATCTGGAATGCCTGCGAGTAGCCCGTGCTGTCCGCATCACTGCCCTGCTGGTTGTCGAGCTGGGAGAGAAGGGTGGGGTCGGCGGTGGGGGTGAATGCCATGCTCGACTCAAACCCGGGAATCCCGCTTTGCGCGGCCGAATAGATGTTCACAGTTGCTGCACCTGCAGGAACCGCGGACAGGACTGGCGCTGCGAACAGCGACGCCAGCACAACGACGACACTCGCGGCAAATGCGAACTTCTTCATGTGGACTCCTTGGCCCGATTCCCGAACGTCGATGGTCGACGTCTCAGAGGTGGGAGGAATCACCTCCCGCCGGACCGCCATGTCGCAAACTAGGGAGGCAACATGACGATCAAATGACGACGCTCGCCCGATCCTTCATAGGCCTCGACACTGGGGATTTGGTGACGGGCGTTGGCGTCACCTGCCGGGTCGGTGACTTCGTACGGCTGATGCGGGACCACCGGCAATTCTTCTTGACTTGGTCACGGGATCAGCCTGGAGATCATCATGCGATGCTGATGGCATGGATGACCACCTGGATCGCGAGTCGGCCGAGGTCGACCGTCAGATTGGAATCACTCTGGACAGCAATGCGCATCTGATCCGTGTGGAGGTGGACCGAATAGTTGGCGTTGGATCAACGACGATCGAGGTTGAACATGGAGCGCTCGACATAACCCTCGTGCGACCAAAGCGTCGGGACGGAGTGCTCACCAGCAAGTGGAGTTGCCGTGACGGTGGTGCTGGTGGAACGGGCAGGACGCGAATCTCGAGGCACCTCACCCGCGCGCAGTTGGAACGTGCGATCACGCTCCAGGTGGCGATCGACCTCACATCGATTCGCATGAACTGCGCCGCCTCATGAGAGGATTGGCGGCGCCGGACAACCGAGACCGATTGCCGGGCGCAAACCGCCATGGAGCCACTCGACCGGGGCACCTGCGTCAATCAAGTGCCGTCCGGGCTTCGCCGATCGGGGAGGCAAGTCGGAACGTCGACGCATCCCTGAGCCATCCGCCTCTGTAGTACGCCGGCAGATGAACGGCGCTTCAGACGAAGAGATCGCCGCAGAACTGTATCTCTCGGCTGCCGAGGTCCAGCATCTAGGCCGTGAAGGTCAGCGATTCGGCGCTGAAATCACGTCGAGTCCCGATGTTCAAGCGGAGATCGCCCGTGGAGTCGAAGCACTGAGCGGATCCTCACTCTGCCCACTCAATTCCGGAAGTCGATCACCTGGGGCCAGGGCAAGGAGATGGCCCAACACGTCCAGTTCACCGTCGACACCGGAGTGCAGATCTACTTCTGTGACCCGAAGAGCCCTTGGCAACGCGGCAGCAACGAGCACACCAATGGCCACCTTCGTCAGTACTTGGCGAAGACGGCCGACCTCACCCAGTGCACCCAGCGGAAGCTCGATGCCATTGCCCGCTCCGTCAACACGAGGCCTCGACAGAGCCTCGGCTGGATGACGCCATCAAAGGCGTTCGCCGACGCTGTTGCGATGACCGCTTGAGGACACGCCCGGTCGGTGACGCAGGTCACCCGTCGCATCGCGATGCGAGGTAGGAGGATATCGACCCGCATCGACGCGTCACGTCAAAACGGCACCGGGCCAGTGCTGGATTGGGCATCGGCGTCGTCACCAGTGGAAGGTCGGGGCTGTTCGCCGCGTTGCGCTGCCGCCCCGGCGAGGATGACGAGCAGGATGCCGACCACCTGGATCAGTGACAGCTTCTGGTGGAGCACGATGAGGCCAAGAATCACACCAATTGCCGGCTCCAGGGCCATGAGGGTACCGAAAGCCGTGGCGGTCATCCGTCGGAGGGCGAGCAGCTCGAACGAGTAGGGCAACACGGGAAGCAAGATGGCCAATCCCACGCTCGTCGCGACCACCTCGACGGTGAGGTGGCCCGCAGCCTGAGGGATGCCCAGGATCGCTGCGGTGCATGCTGCGACCGGAATCGTGAGGGCGAGGCCGCTGAGGCCGGAGAATCGGGCACCTACTCGCTGGGTCAGGACGATGTACGCGGCCCAACCGATAGCGGCAAGTCCGGCGTACCCGACACCCAACCAACTCACGTTGCCGTGCCAGGGTTGGGTGACGAGTACGACGCCGACGCCCGCGGCACCCACCCAGATCAACGCCCTGTTGCTGCGGCTGTGCACGACGGCGACCGTCATCGGGCCAAGGAACTCGATTGCGACCGCCGTCCCCAGGGGGATGCGCGCGATCGCCGCAAGGAAGGCGACGGTCTGGAGGCCCGTGGTGACTCCCAGGCCGAGGAGTATCTGTGCATCGTGCCAGCGAAGTGAGCGCAGTGGGGGCCGGGCGATGACCAGGAAGATGACAGCCCCCGCGGTCAGCCTCAGCCAGGCGGTGCCGCCAGCCCCCACCTTCGAGATCAGGTGCACCGACAGCGCCGCCCCCAGCTGGACCGAGAGCATCGCCCCGATCGCCAGGGACCACGGCGGAACAGAGCCTGAACCACGACTTCGATCGCTCATTGACGGTTGCTGGCGATTCACGGGTCGCCAGTCGCGGCCGTGGATCTCGTCCTCGACGACACGCTGGACAGTCTCACACAGAGGGTGTCTCCAACCACCGGGTGAGTCCGGCACAGGCACGCAGCTCCTGAGACAATGCACCGGTGACCACCAACGGCGACCAGAAGGTGGTGACCCCTAACGAGCTCGGGTCCAGAGAGGGCGTGGACCGTTGGGACCCTTCCATGGCCCGGCACGGAGCTGCCTGGCCTCATCATCTTCGGGGAGAGGCGACGAAGTAGGGCTGGACCGCCCCAAAGTGCCGGACGAGTGTGAGCACGGACACGTTGGCGATGCCCGTGGATTGCGGCTGCAATCAGGTCCAGAGGCTCCGCGATTCGTCCGGCGAAGGCGAAGTCCACCTCTTCCACTCTTCTGAGCCCCCAACCTTGTCATCGACCCGCCAATCCTCCATGGGCCAATTTCGCTGGTTCCAGATCGACCACCACACGATTCGGAGCCTCCATACGATCCACGCCCCGATGGCGAACAGAATCACGGCGAGGAGCGACTGGACCACCACCCTCGCCATCACCAGGAAGACGATCCCGACACCGACGAGGCCCGCTCCCACCATGAGCATGAGGCCAAGTGCCACCCACGCCTTGTTGCGGCCCTGGGCCAAGGTCTGCGGCAGACCCCCCGGATCGTTGAGCGGGATCAGACATCGAGGAAGTTCGTTCCTGTCGGTACATTCCTTGATGTCCACCCGATGCTGATCCGCTGACGCACCTCCCGCGCCGGGACCGACGAGAACCTGAGTGGGCCGATCGGCGACGACGTCGACCTCGATGTGCTGACCCTCGTGACGAGTTCCACCAACGCGCATTCGGTGCCGCCCGACGTCAACGTCGACCGTCTCGAATCCAGCGCCGGGGATCCGCACCCGGTGGGCGTCGTCGATGACCACGGTCAAGCGCCGCCAGGTCTGCTTTGGACCGGGAATGGTCCGGAAGATCTCGATGACTGCCATCGGAGCCTGATGGTAGTGGCGTGTGACTCCGAGCCGTCGAAGGCGTGTTCCGCACCACCGGACGGGAACCCGGGGGCGGAGGAGACGAATCCGGTTTCGGACATCACCGGCACCGATCCGCGCACCGCCTCCTACGCCTCCGTGCCGGCCACGCAAACTCACTCGGCATGCGCGAGGCGCCCTCGATCTTCATCGGCGAGCCAAGACGCACTGCGACGTCTTCAGGACGGAGGGAGCATCGGAGCCTCCACCGAGGCGTCCGGTGGGTCATGGACGATGATCGCGATGCGTGCGGCGCCCTCCTGTCCATGGCGGTGGTCGATGCCTGCCACGATCAGGAGCCTGTGGGGCATCGTCGATGCGAGTGTCGGCGCAACCCTGGGCTGGGCGTCCAACCGCCCCGAGCGATGGGTCGGTGGCCAATATGGGCATCAGGAGGGAATGCGGGTCGACACTCGACCTTCGAACTACCCGGTGGACTCGGCCGCTCCGAACCAGGTGGCGAGAGCGACCGGCAATCCTGGGTCCGTCGTCCGTCCCACCCATGCGACATGCCCGTCAGGTCGGACCAGGACTGCCTCGGGGGCAGGGATCGCGCCGAGGACCGGAAGCTCCCACGCCCCAACGTGCTGTGCGTCGACTCGGCGTACTCGATGCTGCCAACGTGAGAGGTCGAACCCGCCACCTTCACTGAAGTTCATGAGCACCGGTCGGGCATCGTGCAGCAAGGTGAAGACCCGGGTGGGGCCATCCGCCGTCTGGAGGTCGAGGTCGGGCATACGTCGCCCGAGCAGTGGGTGTCCTTCCCCCAGGTCGTAGTGGATGTCGAGCCCGGTCAGCATTCCCGCGATGCGCTTGCGCGGCTCGTCCATGCCCAGCAATTCGGCCACGATGTCTTGGAGCGCCCTCTGTCGTGGGTCGGCACCTGCCAGCGCGACCTGAGCCATCGTGTTGTGCAGCACACGTGCCCCGACAGGGTGGCGTTCGGAATGGTACGTGTCCAACAGGCTCTCGGGTGACGTCATCTTGACCACCTGGGCCAGCTTCCACCCCAGGTTCACCGCATCCTGCACGCCCGTGTTGAGACCTTGGCCGCCCTGCGGGGGATGCACGTGTGCGGCGTCTCCCGCCAGGAGGACTCGACCCTGGCGGTAGGAGACCGCCTGTCGGGTCACGTCAGTAAACCGGGAGATCCGAGTCGGACTGTGCACGCCGAAGTCGGTCCCGTAGGTCCAATCGAGCGCCTCGCGGAGATCCTGGAGGGTGGGCTCGCCCGTGTGATCGAGCTGCCGCTCGACCAAGACGACCCCGTAAGGCCCGCCGCCTTCCGCTCGGTTGACGGGTCCGATACCCCCGCCCTCGGGGCGCACGCCGATCTCGGGATCCTCCTCCATCTCGACTTCGGCGATCATCCAGCTCACCGAAGGATCCGCTCCGACGACGTCAATTCCCGGCAGCCTTGCGAACCAGGCTGCGCCCTCCATCGCAGCCCACGAGGTACTCCGCTCGCAGTGTCGAGTCGTCCGACAACTCGACATCGACCCCGGTTTCATCCTGAGCGAGGCCCTCGACCCGCAGGCCGCGGAGGATCGGCACCCCGAGCTCATCGACCCAGCCAGCCAGGATGGGCTCGAAGATGCTCTGCCACAGCGCAAGCAGGTAGTTGTGGCGGGACGGGAAGTCACCGATGTCCAAGCGAACACCGCCGAATCCCACCGCGGAGTACTTCTGTCCCTCCGCCAGGAAGCGATCGGCGATACCGCGCTGATCGAGCACTTCGAGGGTGCGCGCATGGAGGCCTCCTGCTCTCGATCCGTCGACGACCTGGCTGGTACGGGGCTCGACGATGATGACAGCGATCCCCGCCAGCGCCAGTTCTCCCGCCAACATCAAGCCGGTCGGGCCCCCACCGGCGATCACCACTGAATGGTCCGTCATTCGACACTCCAATTCATCCCGTCACTCCCGACTCCAGACGGACGATTGTGCGCGCTACTCAGCCGGTTGCTGCAAGCGCCGAGCGCGCGGTAGCTTGATCATGGCGGGTTCGAGTCGTCTCCTCGCATGCATTGCCGGGCCGATGCGGGCGTTTCAGCTGGTGAGCCCCCGCCCCACCCGGAACGAACCACGGTTGTTCCTGCCGGTGTGGTGGTCAGAGTCGTCACCGATGGACCCGCCGACCTCGAACGCCCCCTGTGGGTCTGCCAACGAACCGGTCAGGTATTGCGCCGACTGACCACCTCGACCGAGGACCCCCGTCACTCCCGCCCGGTCAGGTCACTCGTTGGTGGCGCCGGCGACGTCAGCCGCCGAGCTGGACCAACTCGAGCAAGGCCTCGTAGCTCGGGATGCCGAACTCTGCCGTCATGGTGTCACGCCACGTCGCATCCAGTTCGTCGACGAAGGCCTCCGAGAGCTCCAGTCGGTGCGCGCCGACCTCACCGGTGGCCACCTTACTGGTGGCGCTTCCCGGAGGGAGGCCACATACGACCTCGCTGTGCTCGCGCATGAGCTTGTCGTCGTACTTGTCCTGGTGAAGCTTCATCGAGGCAAGTGACGATTCTTGGCAGGCGATTGCGAGTCGTCCCCGGTCGGTGCCGACCCCGATGAACTCGGCCACGCGGCGCACCGCTCCCTCGTGGTCGCGCTTCATGTGTTCGTAGGCGAGCAACAACACATCTGGGTCATGGCGGTGAGGCCACCAGGATGCGAGGTGCGTGTAGTAAGACCGGCCTTCGATGAAGTGGGTCCGGCCCAGCGCTTCGATGTCAATTGATCCCGGCTCGAAGAACCAACCCTCCAAGAACCGATAGGCGGAGACGAGGGCATCACGCGGATCGCGCACGGAGAGGACGTACCTCGCGCCCGATGGCACGTCGCCGTGGGCGAGGTGGCTCTTGAAGATGCGTGGCTCGCCCCGCTGCGCTGCATCGAGGTCGATTCCCAGGTCGGATGCCGTTTCGATCCACGGCACGACGCGCGAGATGTCGTCGAAGTCGAGATCACCGCATGTCCGGAGGCTGTGCGCCATCTGCTGGAGCCACGTCGTACCGCACTTCGCGTACGAGGCGATGATCACGTCCGACGACTGCGGGACGAACTTCAGGCCTGCGGCATACCCCGCCGGGGTCACCAGACGACCCATCTTCGCGTCCAACTCGCCGAGCGTCGTCGCCCGCCGAGACTCGGTCTTCGTCATGGGGCCGCCGGGTCTTGATCCATGGCCACACTATGTCCCTTCGGAGCGGTCGACGACACGCTCCCTTGCTTCGTAGTCTCCGAATCGACCCTTCCGGCCCCTCCGAGAAGGACAGGGAAGGAGTGGCCCCGGACAGTCCTGGGCGGTCTTCGTGCACCACCGATCGGCCACGACGGGTGCGCGGGGTCGACCAGCCGGTCAACGACGTCAGCTCAGCGGGAGGAATCCCGAACACATGATCCGTAGCCACGAGATCTTCCCGCCATCGGTCTCGAAGTACGCCTGCTGTTCGATCACGCACTCGCCTTCGGGACGATGGACCTTGAACCGATAGCCAACTCGGTCCAGGGATCCGACACGGTCGGTTTCGATGGCGAGGACATCGGTGATCCGCCGCTCAGGGGCAAACCACGTGCCGAGGAGGGTCTCGTCGACGATGACGTCGACGTCGGTCGCCTCCCAGAACTTTCCCGGCGTCATCGCCCGGAAGTCCACATCCGGCTGAAGGAGGCCCTTCAGGCCTGCGGCATCCTTGTCCGCCAACGCTTGGGCAAACTGTTCGCCGACAAGTTCCGCCATCTCCGGTCCCTCCAATCCGCGAGGCATCTCGGCGGTCACCGGACAGGTAGATCCGCCCCGACCAGAATAGCCACGACCGAGCAGATGACGGAGTCCCACGACGCCGGGTGTGTAGCCGTCATCGACGCCGGACGAGTCTGCTGGCAAGATCGCCTTGTGCGCACTGATCCACCCGCAGCGTTGACAGCCATGCCACCTGATGTTCGGCTGCACCTCGAAGACCGGATGCGACGCCTTCCGGTGGAGCGCATCCGGAGGATGGCCGACTACTACGCACTCCGATCAGTGGAGTCCGAGCACATCGATCGACTGGCCCGCGGCTCGGCCATGAACGGGGCCCAGCGCGATCTACTCGAGGTCTGGTGGCTGGAATCAGTCCATCGAGCGGTGCGTGCCAGGATCGAGCAGATCACCGATCGCGATCATGACGCGCAGATGCGCCGGATGATGTCGAGCCACCGCCGACAGCCAGCCCGGCATCTGCCACGTCGTCTACCCGGCGTCGTACGGAAGGTCCTGTTCCAAGTCACGTTCAACACCGTCGGCCCGGGAGGACGAACTTGGATCGGCAACCGCCACGTCGCCATGAGGCGGCACACGTTCCGTCTGCACTGGCGCCCCTGACTCTCCGGGCGATCAGCCTGGACCTCGACGCCGGGTCGGCGGAGCGGCGCGGCAGGTTGGAGCAGGCTCGTCAGAAGCTCATCTTGGTGCCTGGAGCGAGGCTCATGACTCCGGCACCGGTGATGCAGAATGAGGCGTGAAATTCCCCCGAGATGCTCGGAACCGAGGACTTGTCGACCTTCCCGCCGGTGACGGTGGCCTGATTGGCACACATCGGAGTCGAGGTCAGTTTCGGCGTGGGGTCGAAGACCACCTCGGTCGTCCCCCCATTCGACCAATGGATGACACTCGGCGAGAAGAAGGGTGCCGCCACAGTCCCCGCGCCACCTGTGGACCCCGTGCAGCCGCTGATGGTCAATTGCTGATTCACGTCATTGACACCGCTCATCGAACTGCACGTGACCGGCGGTCCCGACTTGGTGGCGTCCGTGCTCGAGCACGAACTGGCAGTGGCGATCAACGACGTCACCAAGATGCCTGCAGCCATGCGATGCATGCGAACCCTTTCCGCGGCAAGGAGGACCGCCACCACGTCGGAAGCCACAGCCTTCCACAAGAGCGGACTGATGATCCCCCATCAACGGTGGTGGCGAAGTGCGGGATCTCGCAGGGAGGAATGCCTACCGGACGCAGTCAGGATGGGCGCGACGTTCCGGGATCGTTCGTCAGGTCTCTCACATCTACCCCTGCAGCGCTACCGGAGAGCCTCATCGGGAGTAGTTCGGCCACCATCCGCTCGCCCGTGGCCATGGTCGACGTGAGGATCCCCACGGCTTCGTCCTTCTGCCCTGCCTCGATCATCCACTTCACGACGGCAAGGTGCTGGAGGATGGAGTCGCTGATCTCGAGCCCTTCAGCCTGGCGCCTGGCTCGCTCCTCCAACCGCTGCCGCTCCTCCGCTTCGGCAATGGCGCGGAGTCGTCCAGCTTCGAGCTGATCGGATGCCCGACCCAGGAGCACCCCCAGGAGGAACAGCCCCGCGGCCCGTGAGATCCAGCCGGTGGCATCGATGTCACCGGTTCCGTCGACGAGCTCGACAACGGCAAACAGCGAGAAACCGATCACCGCGCCGATCAGGCCGCCCCGCAGTCCGAACGACATGGCGAGAAGGGCCACCGGAAGCGCATAGAGAATGTCGACGGCCTCACCGGTGCCGTTGGCAATGACGTGAACGACCGTAACGACAACGAAGAGCCCGAAGGCAACGAGTAGCGGGGCTGTCGCGCTCGACCGGTACCAGGGACCAGATTCGCTCTCCCCCCGAGACTCCAGCTCCATCCGCACTCCCTCCCCGTGCGAGCATCGCAGAGGCGCCCGGCGTCGAACTAGGGGACAAAGTCCCACGCCCGGTTGGCTCCTTCCGACGGAGGACTGCCGTGCCATGAGCTGACCCGGCCTCCTGGACACGGACGAGGGTCCCACGTCGCCGTCCGTGGGCCCACCGTCCACCACCGGAGTGGTCAGGCGGGCTCCCACAACTCGACCCGATTGCCCTCCGGATCGGTGACCCAGCCGAATCGACCGACACCCTCCATGTCCTGCGTCTCGCTAGCCACGTCCGCTCCCATGGCGCGCAACTGCGCAAGCATCGCATCCAGGTCGGGGACCCGGAAGTTGATCATGGTCTGCTGGGCTCGGGACCCGAAGTAGTCGGCATCGGACTCGAACGTCGCGAACACGGTCGGCCCATCCCCCTGATGCCACAGGCCGTTCTCACCGGCCTCCAGGCTCAGACAGTCGCGATACCACGCGCCCAGGGCCACCGGGTCGCTGCCCCGGATGAAGTAGCCGCCGATCCCAGCCACGCGTTCCACGCCGCAATCTTGCCAGGACGGACCGGTCCCTGCTCAGACCCGCAGGCCCCGATACCTTCCTCTTCCTGGTGGTCGTGACCCCGCACTCCGGTGCGGGCTGCGACAGCCCCTCCTACGCCCGCCGGCCCAGGAAGTAGAGGAACTCCGTCTGCAGATCCGCATCGGCCGGTGGGTCCAACCTGGGCCCGAAGACCGTCGGCTGCCGGATCATGGCGTCCATCGGCTTGAGCGCTTCGTAGGCCCGGCGCACGGAGTCCTCGTCGAGCCGCTCGTCCGCACCGACCGTGCGTGCGAGGTCCCACGTATGGACGAGCAGGTCCATGGTCACGAACTGGCCGATGATGTCGCCGGCAGGCATCCGGCCGGTCGGACCGTCCAACTCTCGCGCCACCGCTTCCGGGTCTCCGGTGATCTCGTCGATCGCGTGGGAGACGTCCTCCCATGCCTGCCTCGGATCCTCGCCGGTGTCCAGGGGCTCCGGTGCTCCACCCCTCACGCCTGCGATCACGCTCCGATGACCTTCGACCACGTGAGCCACGATGTCGCGGGCGGTCCACTGCTCGCACGGGGACTGGGACTGCCACTGGTCGGGGCCCACCGCCCCCACCGCGGCATCGAAGCCGTTCGAAACCAACCGGTAGCTGTCCTGGACCTGGGTCATGGCGCGAGCGTACGCCGCCGATCGCCTACGCCGCACGTGACGAACTCCGGCGGGGTGCGGGCATCCCCCACCACCAAGAAGGGTCCCGATCCGATCACGCCTGCTCCCGGACCCGGTGCGCGGCCTTCCCGCTCACGGCCATGGCCACGGCGGCCGTCGACGGAGCGGGTCGCTACGCTTCAGGAGTGGCCGGACCCCACCGATTCATCGTGACCTGGGGGAGGATGGGTCGCTTCGACTTCGTGGCCGAGGTGGTCGAGGCCTGGGATCCCGACGATGCCATGGCCACCGCGGCGGAACTCCATCCCGAGCTGCCGCGGCCTCGGGTCGCCGTCCTGGCCTCCCGACGCGGACCCCCGGACTTCAGACTCCGATCCGATCAGGGGCGCACGGAGCCCGGGTAGTCGGGCGTCACCGTCACTGCCGGACCTCCGGGGGATGGTCCGGAACGCCGGCCCGGGGCGCGTGGCCCGACGACGGGTGCCGGTCGAACGCGACCGTCCGCCGTGCGAAAAGATAGGGTGCCCGACGAGCGAGGGGCGCCCGTGGGAGGAACGATTCGATGAAGTACCGCAATCTGGGCTCGACCGGGATCAAGGTGAGCCCGCTGTGCCTCGGGACCATGATGTTCGGGGCGTGGGGCAACACCGACCACGAGGACTCGATCCGGATCATCCATACCGCCCTCGACTCCGGCATCAACTTCGTCGACACCGCGGACATGTACTCGGCCGGCGAGTCGGAGGAGATCGTCGGCAAGGCCCTGGCCGGCCGGCGTGACAAGGTCATCCTGGCCACGAAGGTCCACGGGGCGATGAGCTTCGATCCCAACGAGCAGGGGAACTCCCGACGATGGATCATCCAGGAGTGTGAGAACAGCCTGCGCCGCCTCGGCACCGACTACATCGACCTGTATCAGATCCACCGGCCCGATCCCGAGGTGGACGTCGACGAGACCCTCGCCGGCCTGACCGACCTGATCCGCCAGGGCAAGGTGCGCTACGCCGGGTCTTCGACGTTCCCGGCCTCGTCGATCGTCGAGGCCCAGTGGACGGCCGAGCGGCGGCAACGGGAGCGGTTCGTCTGCGAACAGCCGCCCTACTCGTTGTTGACCCGAGGCGTCGAGACCGAGATCCTGCCCGTCTGCACGAAGTACGGCATGGGCGTCATCCCCTGGAGCCCGCTGGCCGGCGGATGGCTGTCCGGCAAGTGGCGCAAGGACGGCAGCGATCCCGGCAGCCACCGGTCGGCGCTGCTGCCCGACCGCTACGACCTCTCCAAGCCCGGAAACCAGGCCAAGCTCGACGCCGCCGACGCCCTGGCCGATGTGGCCGACACGGCCGGGATCACGTTGATCCACCTGGCACTGGCGTTCGTCATCAACCATCCGGCCGTCACGTCGGCCATCATCGGGCCCCGCACCATGGAGCACCTCGAGAGCCAGATCGGGGCGGCGGACGTGACGCTCGACGCCGGGGTCCTGGACCGGTTGGACGAGATCGTGCCACCCGGGCAGAACCTTCTCGCCGACGACGCCGGCTATGACCCGCCTTCGATCACCCAGGCCTGGCGGCGTCGCCGTCCTCACCGGGACTGACCGGAGCGGGCGCCCGGAGGTGGCACCGGCAACCTGGACCGTGGAGCTGGACCCTGAGGGCAGAACCGGCGCATCCCGTTACCGACCATTCGCCCGCACGCGAGCCCGGACTCGGCTCGACCCCATGGCGAAACCGAGCAGCACGGCGCGACCGAGGGTGTCGTGGGTCACCGCTCCCGTCACCCGGTGGATGGCCGTCCGGTGCGTCGATGCATCGGCAATCCGGCGTCGACGGGATGCCCGCCTGATGGGCCACCCTGATGGAATGATGAGGACGTGACCACTGGCCACCTCCTCGCTCCGGGCCCGTGCGACCGGGCACATCGGGCAATCACCGTCGATCCGCATGCAGGACCATCGTGACGAACGTGAGCGCACCGGCCGCCTGGTATCCCGACCCCGATGGCCACGGGGGCCAGCGCTACTGGGACGGGACGGCATGGACCCAGTTCCACGTGCCTCCGCCCTATGCCCAGGCCCCGCCGAATGCAGGCTGGGGACCCGCCCCCGGATGGGGCGCACCCCCGTGGAAGGGTGCGCGGCTCGGGCGTCCGCCGTCCGGTCCCGGCGCACTGGCTGAACCGGCCCGTCGACTCGGCGCCCGGATGCTCGACCTCCTGCTCCTCCTTCCTGTATTCGTGATCCTCCTGCTCATCGCCCTGAGCATCTTCGGACCACGATTCGGTCCGTTCTTCCCCGAGCCGGCCAGCAGTGGTGCACCCGGGCAGATCCCGACACCCGGATTCGTGTGGCTGTACCTGACCGTCTTCGTCTGCTCCTTCATCACCGGACTGGTCCTTCTGGCCTACGAGACGATCGCCGTCGCGGAGTTCGGGCGCACACTCGGCATGGCCTGGTTGCACATCAGACCGCTCCGCACCTCGGGGGGATCGCTGGGCTGGGGGCGGGCATTCGCACGGGCGGCGATCTTCTGGCTCGCCGGGTTCCTCGGCTGGATCGGACTGCTCGACCCCCTGTGGTGCCTGTGGGACGGCGAACGACAGTGCCTGCACGACAAGGTGGCCGACTCGATCGTCGTCAACGACGCTCCCTAGCCGTTCTGCCCCTGGGTACCCCAGACATGGATGACGGCCAGGGGATGTCGTTCTGGCTCGTCGGGCAGCTGGTCACCGAAGATCTCGTGAAGGAGCCCGTGGACGACCGGGTGGAGGCGCTCCTCACCGAACCGGTCACAGGCTTCTTGCGACTCCCAGACGTCGATGTAGCGGAGACCACCCTCGGGACGCTCGAGGGCGATGTGCGTGAGCAACCCCTCCGGCGGAGCGTCACCCAACCCGTCCACGATGCGCTGGTAGAAGGCAGCATCGATCGGCACATCCTGGGTGAACGCATAGGTCATCGCACGTGCCTCCGAGAGTTGATCCGAAGTGGTATCGGAGCAATAATGGGCCACATGGTCCGAGAAGTCAAGGGGCACGGGTACGACGCTTCCCTCCGTCGGGAGCGCTCCGCCACGCGACGACAGCAGATCGTCGATTCCGCTCGCGAGCTGATGATCGAGCGTGGGTACCGCGCCACCAAGGTCTCCGACATCGCCGGCCGGGCCGGCGTCAACGTGGACACGGTCTACGAGCTGGTGGGCCGCAAGCCCGTCTTGCTCCGTGAGTTGATCGAGCAGGCGATCTCAGGCGTCGACCACGCGGTGGTCGCCGAGGAACGGGGCCACGTGGTCGCCATGCGAGCAGAGCCCGATCCGGTCGGGAAGCTCGTCATCTACGCACACGCCATCCGGGAGACCCAGGAGCGTCTGGCCCCGCTGTTGCTGGCCTTGCGGGAAGCCTCTTCGACCGAGCCTGAGGCGGAGCAGGTCTGGAGGGAGATCAGCGACCGTCGGGCGGCCAACATGCGGAGGCTGGTCGCCGACCTCCGGGATGCGGGAGGCCTGCGGCCGGGTCTGTCGGTCGACGAGGCGGCCGATGTCGTGTGGGCCACCAACAGCCCGGAACTGTTCGTCATGCTCACCCGGGAGCGGGGTTGGTCGCCGGACCGGTACGAGCGGTGGTTGGGTGACGCCTGGACCCGGCTCTTGCTCGACTGACGATGCTCGCCATTGCCCGGTCCTTCGCATCGATGCACGAGCGCAGCGATGGGGGCACAGGGGCCGACCGGTCCCGGTGCTGAGCGAGGGTCCGATCCGCCCCGGGACGACCCGGGCCGCTGTCGACAGGGCCCTCGGGGCTTCGCCCCCCATCGACGGGCCGGCGCAGTCCAGGCGCCCGTCTCCGGACCTGACTCGCACCTCGCCCGCTGGCTCCGGGGGTGAGACTCGAACTCACAACCCTCTGATTAACAGTCAGATGCTCTGCCGATTGAGCTACCCCGGAAAGCGTGCCGCCACGCCTCGTCGACCCTGGGGTCGGCGCCGGCGTGCCAGAGGAGATTAGCCGGTCCCCACGCCCCCGAGAATCGCAGGTGCACGGGATCGCGAACCGCGCCATGATGGCTCCCGTGAAGCTCCGCATCGCCGCCGCCGCCGCCATCGTGACCGGGTTCGTCCTCGGGATCCTCCGCACCCGTCGTACCCGGCTCCTGGTGGTGACGTCAGACGGCACCGCCGTCCGCCCCCGGTCGGCAGGTACCCGATCGGGACTCGGCGCCAAGGCCCGGGCCGTCGTCGTGCTCAGCTCGGTGCGGGCCCGGGATGCCCTCGGGGTCCTCGGTGGATGGCGGGACGGCGAGGAGGCGACCGATGCACTGGTCGTCGAGATGACCGCCGACCTGGCCGCCGCCATCAACGAGCGCAGCTCGCTGGCCGGCTGACCCCGCCACCTCCCCCGCCCGGGCCGACGCCTCCGACACGGCTCGCCTGGGTCACCCACGCCCTCGAGGCCGCCGGATGCGTGGCCGCCGACGAGGAGGCCGCCGAGTTGGTGGTGGCCGCGCCGGACGACGCCACGCTGCGGGCCCTGGTGGACCGGCGGGTGTCGGGCGAGCCCCTGGCCTGGATCACCGGCACCGCCCGGTTCTGCGGACTGGACCTCGCCGTCGACCCGGGCGTGTACGTACCCCGCTGGCAGTCCGAGGCCCTGGCCCGTCGGGCCGCCGACCTGCTCCCGGCCCACGGCACGGCGGTCGACCTGTGCACCGGGTCGGGGGCGGTGGCCCTGGTCATGCAGACCGCCCGTCCGGCGGCCCGGGTGGTGGCCACCGAGCGCGACCCCCGGGCCGCGGCCTGCGCCCGCCGCAACGGCGTCGACGTCCGGGAGGGGCACCTGTTCGATCCCCTGCCACGGGACCTGGCCGGGGTCGTCGACGTCCTGGTCGGCGTGGTGCCCTACGTCCCCGATGACGCCCTCCACCTCCTCCCCCGTGACGTGATGGCCTTCGAGCCACGCGAGGCCCTGGCCGGCGGCATCGACGGACTGGAGGTGGTCGACGAGGTGATCGACACCAGCGGACGCTGGGTGCGGCCCGGTGGGTGGCTCCTGCTCGAGGTGGGGGGCGACCAGGTCGGTACCGCCGGTGGGCGCCTCACGGCTTCGGGGTACGGAGCCGTCGCCGTGCTGACCGACGGCGACGGCGACCCGAGGGGGGTGGCCGGGCGGCGCCTCGGATGACCGGCGCCGCCGGGCCGGGGCGGCCCGGAGGGCCCCTGGGCCCGGCCTAGGCCTCTTCGAGGTAGTCGCGGAGCAGCTGGGCCGATTCGGGGCGGCGCAGCTTGGCCAGGGTCTTGGCCTCGATCTGACGGATCCGCTCGCGGGTGACCCCGAACGCCTTGCCGACCTCCTCGAGGGTGCGGATCTTGCCGTCCTCCAGGCCGAAGCGGAGGCGGACCACGTCCTGCTCCCTCGGGGTCAGGTGGGCCAGGGCGTCGCGCAGCGCACCGTCGAGCATGAGCCGGGTGGCGGCGTCCCCGGGGACCACCGCCTCACGGTCCTCGATGATGTCGGACAGGCTGAAGTCCTCCTCGTCACCGATGGGCTGCTCGAGGGAGATGGTGTCCTGGTTGATGCGGAGGATCTCCCGCACCCGCTCGACCGACATGTCCACCTGGGCGGCCAGCTCCTCGGTGGTGGGCTCCCGCCCGATCTCCTGGTGGAACTGGCGCTGGGCCCAGACGACCTTGTGGATGGTCTCCACCATGTGGACCGGGATCCGGATGGTGCGGGCCTGGTCGGCGATGGCCCGGGTGATGGCCTGGCGGATCCACCACGTGGCGTAGGTGGAGAACTTGAACCCCTTGGTGTGGTCGAACTTCTCGACGGCCCGCATCAGGCCGAGGTTCCCCTCCTGGATCAGGTCGAGGAAGGCGAGGCCCCGGTTGCGGTACCGCTTGGCGATCGACACCACCAGGCGGAGGTTGGCCTCGATGAGGGCCTCCTTGGCCTCGTGGCCCTGGCGGACCAGGCGCTGGTCGGCCCGGCGCTCGGCCCCGGGACGGGCGTTCAGGACCTCGTCCTCGGCCAGCCGGGCCTCGGCCTCGGTGCCGGCCAGGATCCGCTCGGCCAGCTCGACCTCCAGCGCGGCGTCGAGGAGCTTGACCTTGCCGATCTCCTTCAGGTACATGTGCACCGGATCGGCCGCCGAGCCCCGGAAGCTGTCCGACTCGGAGAACCCGCTCGCATTCGTGGCCCGGGACGGGCGGGTGCGCTTGGCCGGTGCCTTCGTCCGCTTGGCCGGCTCGATCGGCGACGGCCACCAGGCCACCGGCGCCGCCGGTTCGACGGCGGCGTCGAGGGTCGCCATGGGGACGATGGTCGTCTCCCCCGAGTCGTAGGTGAACTCGATGCCGGCGGCCCGGATCCGCTCGACCACACCGGTGATCAGATCGGCGCTCAGCTCGACCGACCGCAGGACGTCGACCACATCGTCCTGGGTGAGTCCGCCGGCCAGTCGGCCCTTGGCGATCAGCGCCTCGAACTCCTCGGTGGGGAGGGTGTCGAGCACCGGGCCGACGAGCACGTCGTCGACGGTGGCGGGCACCGGCTCGCCCGACGGGCCGATGCGCACCTCCACCGGGGGCGCCGGGGTGTCCGGATAGAGGGCCACGACCTTCTTGGCCGTCATGCGACCTGTCCCGAACCGCTCGCGTGCGCCCTCACCAGCAACCACGCTACCAACCGGAGGGACGCCTCTGCCGAGGTGTCGGATCGGTCCAGGTCCTGGAGCCATCCGGCCACCTCGGTGGCCTCCTGCATGGCCTGGGTGGACGTCCGCGCCTCCACGGTGAGGATCGGCAGCTCCCGGCGGACCGTGTCCCGGACCAGTTGGGCGATCACCTCGTCCGGCTCGGCCCGGGGCTCCTCCACGGTGAGGCGGACCAGCAGGGCCTGCACGGGCCCGGACGCCCCGTCGATGGCGTCCCCCAGGTCGTCGGACTCGATCAGGGCGCAGAAGGCGGCGCGCTGGATGGGGTCGGAGAACAGCTCGGGCTCGAGGCGGTCGCCGACGGCGTCGGGCCGGTGGATGGCCAGGCGGAGCGCCTCCAGTCCCGGCCGGAACTCCGCCGAGGCCGACCGCCGGGGCGTGCCGGCCGGGCCCGGGCCGTCGTCCCACTCGTCCCACTCCGGTTCGGGTCCCGGGTCGTCGGGTCCGTCGTACCCGCGGGGGTCGCGGTCCCCGGTCGGGGGAGCCGGGCGGGCGGCGGTGCGCTCGGCCTTGGTCGGCGGGGTGCGCGGCCCCTCGCGACGGATGCGGTCGAGTCGTTCGCGCAGCGCGGCCGGCTCGAGGCGGCACCGTTCGGCCACCTGCATGACGTACTGGTCGCGGACCAGGTCGTCGGGGTGCTCGGCCACCGCGGCGAGCGCGTGGTCGGCGGCCCGGGCCCGTCCCTCGGCCGTCGTCAGGTCGGCGGCGTCCAGGATCCGCTCCAGCCGGAACTGGAGGAACGGCTTGGCCCCCGAGACGGCGGCCCGCAGCGCCTCGGGGTCGGACCGTGCCAGGTCGGCCGGGTCCGAGCCGGGCGGCAGGGCGGCCACGGCCACGTCGATCTCCAGTTTGCGCTCCCATTCGTAGAAGCGACCGGCCGCCGACTGCCCGGCCCCATCGGCGTCGAAGGCCAGGACCACCCGGGTGGCGAAGTTCTTGAGCAGCTTCACGTGCTCCTCGGCCAGGGCGGTGCCACAGGTGGCCACGGCCCGGGGCACCCCCGCCTCGAAGAAGCCGATCACGTCGGTGTACCCCTCGCACACCACCACCTCGCCGGAGGCGATGACGTCCTGCTTGGCCCAGTTGAGGGCGTAGAGGGTGCGGCGCTTGGAGTAGATCGGGGTCTCGGTGGAGTTCTTGTACTTCGCCGGGTCGCTGCTCCCGGGGAGGACGCGGCCCCCGAGGGCCACGGGGTTCCCGGACGGGTCGCAGATCGGGAACAGGACCCGGGCCCGGAAGGCGTCCTGCAGGCGGCCCCGCTTGTTGACGAAGCCGAGGCCGGACCCGGTGGCCACGTCCTCGCGCAGCTTGAGGGCGGTGCAGAGGGTGTCCCATCCGTCGGGGGCCCAGCCCAGTCGGAAGCGGCGCACCACCTCCCCGTCGTAGCCGCGGCTGCGCAGGTAGTCCCGGGCCTGTCCGGCGTCGGCGCCGGTCAGCAGCCGGTCGTGGTACCACTCGGTGGCCTGCTCCATGGCGTCGAGGAAGACCTTGCGCTTCTGGTTGTCCTTGCCGGCGTTCCCGTCCTCGCGGATGGTCATGCCGGCCTTGTCGGCCAGTCGGCGCACGGCGTCGACGAAGTCGAGGTGCTCCATGGCCCGGACGAAGCTGATGGCGTCGCCACTGGCCTGGCACCCGAAGCAGTAGTAGAAGCCGGCCTCGGCGTTGACGCTGAACGACGGGGACTTCTCGCTGTGGAACGGGCACAGACCGACCCAGCGCTGGCCCACCCGCTTCAGTGCGGCGTGCTCCCCCACCAGGGCGACGATGTCGGTCGCCGCCCGTACCCGGGCCACGTCCTCGTCAGGGATGCCCATGGTGATGACGGTACCGCGTCCCGACCGACCCCGGTCCGGCCGATCCGCCGACGTGGGCGCGGACGGGCCGGTCGGGCGTGCGGCTCAGCGGGAGCCGGCTGCCTTCCGGGCCGTCGCCTTCTTGGCCGGGGCCTTCTTGGCCTGGCCCTGGCCGGCACCCGCGCCGGTCACCTTGTCGCGGGCGGCCGTGTGCCCGGCCAGGACGGCCTGGGCCGCGGCCAGGCGGGCGATCGGCACCCGGAACGGCGAGCAGCTCACGTAGTCGAGGCCGGCCGCGGCGAAGGTGGCGATCGACTCGGGGTCGCCCCCGTGCTCGCCGCACACGCCGACCTTGAGGCTGGGCCGGGTGGCCCGGCCGCGCTCGGTCCCGAGGCGGACCAGCTCGCCCACCCCGTCGGGGTCGACCACCTCGAACGGGTTCCGCTTGAGCAGCCCCTCCTCGAGGTAGGCCGACATCATCCGGCCCTCGACGTCGTCCCGGCTGAACCCGAAGGTCATCTGGGTCAGGTCGTTGGTGCCGAAGGAGAAGAAGTCGGCCTCCTCGGCGATCTCGCCGGCCCGCAGGGCGGCCCGTGGGGTCTCGATCATGGTGCCGATGAGCACCTCGAGCTTGCCCTTGGCCGCCTTCGCCCCGGTCTTGGCCTTGACCTCGGCCCCGGCCTTGAGGGTCGCGGCCACCGCGGCCTCGACCCACGAGCGGGCGAGGGCCATCTCCTCGCGGGTGACCGTGAGCGGGATCATGATCTCGACGATGGGATGGCCGCCGGCGTCCACCCGGTCGAGCGCGGCCTCCATCAGCGCCCGGACCTGCATGGCGTACAGGCCCGGCTTGATCACCCCGAGGCGGACACCGCGGGTGCCGAGCATGGGGTTGAACTCGTGCCACAGCTTGGCCGCCTCGAACAGCCGGGCCTCCTCGGCCGTGAGTCCGACGGTCGCCTCCTTGATGGCCAGCTCCATGGTGTCGGGCAGGAACTCGTGCAGCGGCGGGTCGAGGAGCCGGATGGTGACGGGCAGGCCGTCCATGGCCTCGAGGATCTCGACGAAGTCGGCCTTCTGGGCCACCCGCAGGGCCTCCAGCGCCCGCTCCTCCTCGGCCGGCGTGTCGGCCAGGATCATCCGCCGGACCACGGGGAGGCGGTCCTCGGCCAGGAACATGTGCTCGGTGCGGCACAGGCCGATGCCCTCGGCCCCGTACTTGCGGGCATTGGTGGCGTCCGGCCCGTTGTCGGCGTTGGCCCGGACGCCGAGGTGCCCGTCCCGGATCTCGTCGGCCCAGCCGAGGATGGTGTCGAACTCCGGCGGCGTCTCGCCCTGGGAGACCGCGACCTGGCCCAGCACGACGGTGCCGTTGGTGCCGTCCACCGAGATCCAGTCGCCCTCGGACACGACGACGTCGCCCACCGAGAACGAGTCGGTGCCGATGCGCAGGGCCTCGGCCCCGACCACGGCCGGCTTGCCCCAGCCCCTGGCCACGACGGCGGCGTGGCTGACCAGTCCGCCCCGGGCGGTGAGGATGCCCTCGGCGGCCAGCATGCCGTGCACGTCCTCGGGGGACGTCTCGCTGCGGACCAGCACCACGGCCTCGCCCCGCTCGGCGGCCGCCTGGGCATCGTCGGCGGTGAGGTAGACGCGGCCGACGGCGGCCCCCGGCGACGCGCCGAGCCCGGTGACCAGGACCTTGTGCCCGGTGGAGGCGAACTGGGGGTGGAGGACCTGGTCGAGGTGCTCGCCCGTCACCCGTTCGACCGCCTCCGCCTTGGTCAGCTTGATGGCCCGCTCGGAGACCATGTCGACGGCCATCCGCAGGGCGGCCCGACCGGTGCGCTTGCCGACCCGGGTCTGGAGCATCCAGAGCTTGCCCTGGTCGATGGTGAACTCGGTGTCGCACATGTCCCGGTAGTGGTGCTCGAGCCGGGCGAAGATGGCCAGCAGCTCCTTGTAGATCTTCGGGAACTCGTCGGCCAGCGCCGACAGCGGCTCGGTGTTGCGGATGCCGGCCACCACGTCCTCGCCCTGGGCGTTGACCAGGAAGTCGCCGTACTCGCCCTTGGCTCCGGTGGCCGGGTCGCGGGTGAAGCCGACGCCGGTACCCGAGTTGTCGTCGCGGTTGCCGAACACCATGGCCTGGACGTTGACGGCCGTGCCCAGCTCGTGGGCGATGCGCTCCCGCACCCGGTAGGCGATGGCCCGGGGCCCGTTCCACGAGGCGAAGACGGCCTCGATGGCGCCCGCGCAGCTGCTCGTCGGGGTCCTGGGGGAAGGGCTTGCCGGTGTGGCGCTCCACGATCTGCTGGTAGGCCTCGACCAGGTAGCGCAGCAGCTCGACGGGCACGCCGGCGTCGCTGGTCGTCCCGGCCAGCTCCTTGGCCGCGTCGAGCAGCGAGTCGAACTCCTCGCCGGGCACGCCGAGCACGATGCGCCCGTACATGGCCACGAAGCGGCGGTAGGAGTCGTAGGCGAACCGCTCGTCGTCGGTCTGGCGGGCCAGGCCCTCCACCGACTTGTCGTTGAGGCCCAGGTTGAGGACGGTGTCCATCATGCCGGGCATCGAGAACTTGGCCCCCGACCGCACCGACACCAGCAGCGGGTCGTCGGCGTCGCCGACCTGCTTGCCCATCGTCTTCTCGAGGCGGGCGCGGGCCTTGGCGATCTCGGCGGACAGCCCGTCGGGCCAGCCCCCCTCCATGTAGGCCCGGCAGGCGGTGGTGGCGATGGTGAAGCCCGGGGGGACCGGCAGTGCGAGCACGGACGTCATCTCGGCCAGGTTGGCACCCTTGCCGCCGAGGAGGTCCTTCATCTCCATCGGGGGCTTGCGGTGGGAATGGTCGAAGTCGAAGACGAACGGCATCGGGGAGGGTCTCCTCAGTGGATCCAGAGTCGGGGACGATCAGCGCACGGCCTGTGCGCCGACCCGCAAGCCTACCCCCCGGTCATCGGCCCGCCGGACCTGCCCGGCGTCCCCCTGGGCGCCGGCGTCGGTCAGAAGGTCGGTGGCCGCGAGGTGTCGAGCGCGGCGAACGCCAGGCCCAACGGGTTCGACACCTCGGTCAGGTTGGCGCCCGGCGTGGTCGAATTGATCCCGTTGCCGGAGGTGAACCGCCAGGATCTCCGTGCCGGGCGGTTGGACCGGGCGGGGTGACGGACTCCGGATCAGGTCGGGACCGAAGCGGCGTCCATCCGACCGCGCAGCTCGGCCAGGAGACCGTCGATCGGCACCCGGACCTGCTCGGTGGTGTCCCGGTCCCGCACGGTGACGGCGTCGTCCTCCAGCGAGTCGAAGTCCACCGTCACGCACCACGGCGTGCCCACCTCGTCCTGGCGGCGGTAGCGCTTGCCGATGGACTGGGTGGTGTCGTAGTCGCACATGAAGTGGGGCTGGAGCAGCCCCAGGACCTTGCGGGCCAGGGGCTCGAGGGTCTCCTTCTTCGACAGCGGGAGCACGCCGACCTGATAGGGGGCCAGGCGGGGATGGAGCCGCAGCAGGGTGCGGGCCTCGCCGCCGACCTCGTCCTCCGTCGTAGGCGGCCAGCAGGAAGGCCATCATGGTGCGGGTGGCCCCGGCCGCCGGCTCGATGACGTGGGGCACGTAGCGCTCGTTGGCCGTCTGGTCGTAGTACTCGAGCTTCTCCCCCGAGGCCGCGGCGTGGGCCTTGAGGTCGAAGTCCGAGCGGTTGGCGATCCCCTCGAGCTCGTCCCAGCCCCAGGGGAAGAGGAACTCGACGTCGGCCGTGCCCGACGAGTAGTGGGACAGCTCGCTCGGCTCGTGGTGGCGCAGGCGCAACTGGTCCTCGGGGATGCCCAGGTCGAGGTACCAGCGGAACCGCTCCTCGAGCCAGTACGCGAACCACTGCTCGGCCTCGGCCGGCGGCACGAAGTACTCCATCTCCATCTGCTCGAACTCCCGGGTGCGGAAGACGAAGTTCTGGGGCGTGATCTCGTTGCGGAAGGACTTGCCCACCTGGGCGATCCCGAACGGGGGCTTCATCCGGGTGGTCTGGAGCACGTTGAGGAAGTTGATGAACATTCCCTGGGCCGTCTCGGGGCGCAGGTAGGCGACCGCGCCCTCGTCCTCGAGCGGGCCGGCGTGGGTCTTGAACATCAGGTTGAAGGCCCGGGCCTCGGTGAACTCCGTCGAGCCGCAGGCCGGGCAGACCCCGTCGATCTTGTCCTCACGCCAGCGCTGGTGGCACGTACATGCAGTCGACCAGCGGGTCCGTGAACGTGGCCAGGTGGCCCGAGGCCGCCCACACGGCCGGCGGCGACAGGATGGCGGCGTCCAGGCCCACCACGTCGGCGCGGCGCTGGACCATCGCGTCCCACCAGGCGTTCTTGACGTTGCGCAGCAGGTTGACCCCGAGGGGGCCGTAGTCGTAGGTGGACCGGAAGCCCCCGTAGATCTCGGCCGACTGGAAGATGAAGCCCCGGCGCTTGCACAGGCCGACCACCTTCTCCATCAGGTCCGACTGCTCGGGCTGGTCGTCTGAGGGTGCTTCCGACTCGGGCATAGGGGGGAATCGTACCGGTTGGCCCAACGGGCCGATCCCCGTCGGGTTCAATCCCCTGCCGTCAGGTACCCGGTCACGGCGTTGGCCAGGAGGCGGCCGCGCACGGTCAGGACGGCCCGGCCCGACGAGCGGTCGACCAGGCCCTCGAGGTCGGGATGGTCGGGCAGCGCGTCCAGCGGCACCCCGGTGGAGGTACGCAGACCGAGGGCCAGGGCCTCGAAGGCGCGCCGGGGTGCGTCGAGGACCTCCTCGCCGGCCACGAGCGAGCCGTCCGCCCCGACCAGGGCCACGTAGCGGTCCGGGGTGCGGACGTTCCACCACCGGCGGCCGCCCGTCGTGGGAGTGGGCGGCCGACCCGATGCCGCGGTAGTCACCCTGGTCCCAGTAGAGGTGGTTGTGGCGGCACTCGTGGCCCGGCCGCGCCCAGTTGGAGATCTCCTCCCACCGGTAGCCCGCCGCCGCCAGCACCCGGTCGGCCGTCTCGTACCGGGCGGCCTGGACGTCGTCGTCGGGGTGCCGGTCCGGGGTCCGGGCGAGCGGGGTGCCCGGCTCGACGGTCAGGGCGTAGGCACTGAGGTGCGGCGGCGGCGCCTCCAGGCCGAGCAGGTCCGCCAGGCTGCGCTCCCAGTCCTCGTCCCGCTCCCCGGCGCCGCCGATGATGAGGTCGAGGTTCCACGAGGTCGAAGCCGGCCCCGGCCACCAGGCGCGCCGCCTCGACGACCTGGTCGGGACCGTGGCGCCGGCCCAGGCCCTCCAGGACGTGGCCGACCGTGGACTGGACCCCGAGGGAGACCCGGGTCACGCCGGCCCGCCGGTAGGCGGCCAGGCGCCCGGCCGACACGTCCTCGGGATTGCACTCGACGGTGACCTCGGCGCCGGAGCGGCGCGGCACGGCGTCGAGGATCGACACCAGCAGGTCGGCCGGGAGCCGGGACGGGGTACCCCCACCGAAGAAGACGGACGACGCCGTCGGCATCCCGTCGCGCTCGACGGCCCGGCCCACCTCGGTCACGCAGGCCGCCGCATAGGCCTCCATCAGGTGGTCCCGGTCGGTGTAGGTGGCGAAGGCGCAGTAGTCGCACCGGTGCCGGCAGAACGGGACGTGGACGTAGACGCCGAAGGGCCGGTCGTCGCTCACGGCGCCCCACCGGCCGGGAGCCCGGCGGCGTCGGCCTCCCTGGCCTCCGCCCACCGGGCCAGGGCCTCGACCCGCTCGGCCGCGTGGTCGACCATGGGCCCCGGGTAGGCGGGCGTGCCGAACTCCGCCACGTAGCGGGCCACGTAGGCGCCGTCGGGGTCGAACCGCTCGGCCTGGCGGTCCGGGTTGAACACCCGGTGGAAGGGGGCGGCGTCGGTGCCGGTGCCGGCCACCCACTGCCAGCCGTGGTTGTTGGAGGCCAGGTCGCCGTCGACCAGGAGATCGAGGAACAGGGCGGCACCCCGCTGCCAGGCCAGGTGGAGGTCCTTGACGAGGAACGAGGCGACGACCATGCGGACCCGGTTGTGCATCCAGCCCTCCGACCGGAGCTGACGCATGCCGGCGTCGACCAGCGGGAAGCCGGTCCGACCCTCGGCCCATCGGGCGAACCGGGCGTCGGCCTCGGGGCCGGTGTCGCTGCGCAGGCGGGCACCGACGGCCGACAGGGACGTCCAGGCCGAGTCGGGTCGGTGCCACAGCACGTCGGCGTAGAACTCCCGCCAGGCCAGCTCGGAGCGGAACGTCTCCCCCGACGGGCCGGACGGGACCCGGGCCAACACGGCGCGCGGGTGCACGGTGCCGAACCGCAGGTGCGGCGAGAGCCGGGAGGTCCCGTCGAGGTCCGGGCGGTCCCGGTCGTCGCCGTAGGTGGCGGCCGGCCCGGCCAGGAACCGGTCGAGCAGGTCGGTGGCGGCCCGCTCTCCGGCTGCGGGCAGCTCGGCGGTGACCGTCGACGGCGTCAGGGCCCACGTCGGCGGCCGCCGACTCCGACCCGGCGGACACCCAGGAGATCGCCGGTGGGCGGTCCGGTCGGCCCGGGCCACCCGTGGTCCGCCCAGCGCCCGGCGGAACGGGGTGAAGACCCGGAACGGGCCGCCGCCGCCGGTCAGCACCCGGCCCGGCGACACCGCGTAGGGGGAGCCGATCCGGGCGAGGGCGCGGCCGGCGCCGTCCAGGGCTGCGGCCACCCGGGCGTCGCGGCGGCGCCCGTAGGGCGCGCAGTCGCCGGTGGCGAACACCGTGGACGCCCCCACCTCGGCGGCCACGGCCGGCACCACGTCCTCGGGGCGCCCGCGGCGCAGCGTCAGCGTCCCGCCCAGCGAGTCGTCGAGGGCCGCGAGGGTCCGGGCCAGGTAGGCCCGCCGGTTGGCCCCGGCTCCGGCCAGGAGCGCGTCGTCGACCACGAACAGGGGCACGACCGGGCGCCCGTGGGCCCGGGCCTCGTCGGCCGCGGCCAGACAGGGCCGGATGGTCGGCCAGGCGCAGGTCGCGGCGGAACCACAGCACGACCGCCGACGGAGGAGCGCTCACGGCCGACGCCGCACCGGCCGGGCGGGCCCGCTCAGGAGACCTGGCCGGCCCGGACGGACCGGAGCCGGCGGTCGAGGTGGGCCTCCATGGCCTCGGTGGCCAGCGCCGTGACCTCGTCGGTGGCCGCCGACCGCGGGTTCGGCCAGGACACCGGACAGCCCACCGCCGAGGGTCCGCCGCAGCAGGACGAGCCCGTCGGCCGACAGCGGCCGTCCCCGCCGGCAGGCCCGGCACAGGACGCCGCCCTCCACGATGTCGAAGGCCACCAGCTCGGCGTCGTCCTCCTGGCCGCACGAGACGCACCCGTCGAGCATGGGCGCCGAGCCCTCGAGGGCCAGGACCTTGAGGAAGAAGGCGGGGGCCACCATGGGCGAGTTGCGCTCGGCCAGGGCGGCGATGGCCCGGACCAGCATCTCGTAGAGACGGGGATTGGCATGGCGTTCCTGGCCCACCTGGTCGACGACCTCGAGCATGGACAGCCCGGCCGACATCCGGTCGAGGTCCTCGCGCACCGGGCGGAAGGTGTCGATGACCTCGACCTGGTTGACGGTGTCGAGGTCGCCCCGGCCCTGCCAGCCCAGCAGGGCCACGTGGCTGAGCGGCTCGAGGCGGGACCCGAACTTGGAGGTGGTGCGGCGCACCCCCTTGGCCACCGCCCGGACCTTGCCGTGGTGCTCGGTCATCAACGTGACGATCCGGTCCGCCTCGCCCAGTCGGATCGTGCGCAGCACCACCCCCCGGTCGCGGAACTGGGTCATCGCCCGGGGCCCGGGGCGCCCGGGTCGGGATCGGCGCCGGGGGCGGGTGCGGCGGAGCCGGCCCCGGCGGGCGGCGCCCCCGTCGGGGCGGAGGGAGCTGAGGGGAACAGGATCGGGCCGGTTGAACCTCGGGGCGGGGCGTCCGGGGCGCTTGCCGCTGAGCAGGTTGCCGGCGCCGACCATGACCACCAGCACCGCCGGGATGACGACGAACGGTGCCGCCGCCGTGAACCCGGCGTACCAGGCCACCACCACGCCGGCGTAGACGAGGAGGCCGAGGACCACCCCGGTGTAGATCCAGACCCCACCGGCGTCGTCCCGGGCATGGTCGGGACCGGTCAGGCGAACCCGACGGCGACGCCGCGGTCGACCGTCCCGGCGACCCATCAGGTGACGCCCCCGTAGCGGCGCTGGCGTCGCTGGAAGTCGCGCACGGCGGCGAACAGGTGGGTCCGCCGGAAGTCCGGCCACAGCACCTCGGTGAAGACCAGCTCGCTGTAGGCCAGCTGCCACAGCAGGAAGTTGGAGATCCGGTGCTCCCCCGACGTACGGATGACCAGGTCGGGATCGGGCTGGTCGGGGAAGTAGAGGTGGGAGCGGATCGCCTTCTCGGTGACCTTCTCGGGCTTGACGCCGTCGGCCACCAGGTCCCGGACGGCGTCGACGATCTCGGCCCGCCCTCCGTAGTTGAACGCCATGGTCAGGGTGCACCGGCGATTGCCCTTGGTCAGCTCGATGGACTCGTCCATCCGCTTGAGCACCCGCTTCGGGACCCGCCAGTCGCGCCGCCCGGCGAACCGGATCCGGACCCCCTTGTCGTTGAGCTCGTCGCGTCGGCGCATGAGGAGGCTCTCGTTGAACCCCATGAGGTAGCGGACCTCGTCGGGGGGACGGCGCCAGTTCTCGGTGGAGAAGGCGTACATGGTGATCCACGGGATCCCCAGCTCGAGGGCGCCCTCGACCGCGTCGAGCAGGGCCGCCTCGCCGGCCGCGTGGCCCTCGGTGCGGGGCAGGCCGCGTCGGGCCGCCCACCGGCCGTTCCCGTCCATCACGCAGGCCACGTGGACGGGAACGGGGCCGTCGGCCACGTCGGAGGCGGTCAGGACCTCGTCGTCCTCCATCCCCGTCACCCCCTGCGCCCACTCGGTCTTCGTGCACCCTGCGAACCTATCCCCTCGGCCGGCACGGTCGTGCCCCGCGCACCCGGTGCGGGCCGGCGGCGGGCCGGCGGACGCACCGCGCCGGTACCCGCGATGGTTGAGTGCGGGTCCCCCGCGGGCTAGACCCTCCCCATGACCCCGTGGGCCGCCCTGGCCATCTTCGCCGCCGGGCTGGCCGCCGGCACCGATCAACGTCATCGTCGGCTCGGGCTCCCTCATCACCTTCCCCACCCTGTTGGCCCTCGGGTACCCACCGGTGCTGGCCAACGTGTCGAACAACGTCGGCCTGGTGCCGGGCAGCGCCAGCGCGGTGGTCGCCTACCGCCGCGAGCTGGTGGGCCAGCGGTCCCGGGTGGTGAAGCTGGGGGCGGCGTCGCTGACCGGCGGGATCACCGGCGCGGTCCTGCTCCTGGCCCTCCCGTCCAGCGTGTTCAAGGCGGCCATCCCCGCCCTGGTGCTGCTGGCCACCGTGCTGATGGCCGTCCAGCCCCGGGTGAGCGCCTGGCTGGCGGCCCGGGGCGAGCGCCACGTCCACGGTGGCGCCCCGTTGCTCGTCGGGGTGTTCCTCACCGGCATCTACGGCGGCTACTTCGGCGCCGCCCAGGGCGTCATCCTCATCAGCCTGCTGGCCATCTTCATCGACGACGACCTGCAGCGGCTCAACGGGACCAAGAACGCGCTGGCCCTCATCGTCAACGGCGTGGCCGCCGTCGTGTTCGTGCTGTCCACCACGGTGTCGTGGTCGGTGGTGGCCCTCATCGCCGCCGGGTCCATCATCGGGGGCCAGCTCGGCGGCCACTACGGCCGCCGGCTGCCCACCGAGATCCTCCGGGTGTGCATCGTGGTGGTCGGCCTGGGCGTGGCCGTCGTCCTGGCCGTCGAGTGGCACTGAGGCCCGCGCCGTAGTGCCCGCCTGACCGACCCGGCACCGGGGGCGGCGGACCCGACCGGTAGTGTCGGCGGATGCCCGACGAGGTCACCTCCACCCTGCAGCAGGTGGCCGCCGGCCTCCCCGGGGGCGGCGAGTCCCGTCCCGGCCAGGTCGAGATGGCCGCGGCGGTGGCCGCGTCGATGGCCGGCGGGCGCCACCTGGTGGTGCAGGCCGGAACCGGCACCGGCAAGTCCCTCGCCTACCTGGTGCCCGCCGCCCTGTCCGGCGAGCGGGTGGTGGTGGCCACCGCCACCAAGGCCCTCCAGGACCAGCTGGCCGGCAAGGACCTCCCGCTGGTGGCGGCGGCCACCGACAACGGGCTCGACCTTCGCCGTGCTGAAGGGACGGAGCAACTACGTCTGCCGCCAGCGGGTCAGCGAGATCGGCGGCACCGGTGGCCAGCTCACCCTGGCCACCGGCTCGGCCGACCCGCCCGACGCGGACGACACCCTGACCCCGGGGCCCGAGTCCGACGCCTCCGACCCGTCGACCATCGCCGACCAGGTGCGCAGCCTGGTGCGCTGGGCCGGGGACTCGACCACCGGCGACCGGGCCGAGCTCCCCTTCGAGCCCCACTTCCGGGCCTGGGCCATGGTCTCGACCACGGCGCGGGAGTGCCCGGGGGCCTTCCGCTGCCCGTCCGGGAGGCGACTGCTTCGCCGAGGACGCCCGGGCCCGGGCCGCCGAGTCCGACGTCATCGTGGTCAACACCCACCTCTACGGCGCCCACCTGGCCAGCGGCGGCGCCGTGCTGCCCGACCACCAGGTGGTCGTGTTCGACGAGGCCCACGAGGTCGAGGACGTGATGACCGACAGCCTGGGCCTCGAGGTCGGCCCCGGCCGGTTCCGGGCCCTCGCCACCGCCGCCCGCCCGGTCCTCGACATGGCCGACGACGGGGCCGGCCGGGCCACCGAGGCGGTGGCCGACCTGGCCGACGTGTTCCACCGGGTGCTCCGCCCCTGGTCGGGACGGCGGGTGCCGCACCAGGTGCTGACGGAGGGCTCGGACACCGACGGCCCAGACAAGGACGGCTCGGGCACCGACGGCACGGGCACCGGGCCGGGACGGGACGGGCGCCCGTCGACCCCGGGCCGGTGGCGGAGCCGGCCGGCCTCGACCTCGGACTGGCTCCGCTGCCGTCCCCGCCGGCCCGGACGGCCCGGACGGCCAGGGCGACCGGGTCGGCCAAGGCGTCCGGGACCCCGGCGGCCAGGGCCACCGCCGTGGGGAGCGACCCCGACCTCGGCACCCTGTTGGCCCTGGCCACCGGCCGGGTCGGGCGCCTGGTCGACCACCTGCGTCGCTCGGAGCGGGAGGCCGGCGACCTCGAGGCGTCGACCGAGCGGTCCCGGCGGGACCGGGTCCTGCTGGCCGCCGGGCACCTGGCGGCCGACCTGGCCCGCCTGGCCCTCCTCGGCGACGAGGAGGTCGCCTGGGTGGAGGACGGCAACCGGGCCCCGGCCCTGCGGGTCTCCCCCATCGACGTCGGCCCCGATCCTGGCCGAGCAGCTGTGGGGCTCGGTCACCGGCATCCTGACGTCGGCCACCGTGCCGATCGGGCTGGCCGAGCGCCTCGGCATGCCGCTCGGCGCCACCGACACCATGGATGTCGGGAGTCCGTTCGACTACCGGGCCCACTCGCTGCTGTACGTGGCGTCGTCGCTGCCCGACCGTCGGCGACCCGAGGCCGAGCCGGCCCTCCACGACGAGCTCGAGACGCTGATCACGGCGGCCGGTGGGCGGACCCTCGCCCTGTTCACCAGCTGGCGGGCCATGCGGGCCGCCGTCGAGGCCCTCGCCGACCGGCTGGCGTTCCCGCTCCTGTCGCAGTCCGACCTGCCCAAGCCGGCCCTGGTCGAGGCGTTCCGGGCCGACGAGGCGGCCTGCCTGTTCGCCACCCTCGGGTTCTGGCAGGGGGTGGACGTACCCGGCCCGACCCTCAGCCTCGTCACCATCGACCGGATCCCCTTCCCGCGACCCGACGACCCCGTCCTCGAGGCCCGCCGGGAGCTGGCCGGGCCGGGGGCCTTCGGCCGGGTCGACCTGCCCCGGGCCGGCACCCTGCTGGCCCAGGGGGCGGGACGCCTCATCCGCTCGTCCACCGATCGCGGCGTGGTGGCCGTGCTCGACAGCCGTCTGGCCACGGCCCGCTACCGCGGGGCCCTGCTCGAGCGGGTCCCGCCGATGCGGCGGACCCTCGACCGCGACGAGGTGGTGGCGTTCCTGGAGGCCATCGCCGCCGGGGGTGGCGACTGACCGCGGCGGGCGGCGTCGCAACTGTCCGTCGCCACCGGCAGGGACTTCCGTAGGATGCGGGCATGAAGGAACTCCTGTACCACCGGTACCTCCTCCCGACGGTCGACCGCGTCCCCGACCGGCCGTGCGTCACCGATGCGGGCACCGGGGCCACCCGTTCCTTCGCCGAGCACCTCGACCGGGTCGGCCGCACCGTCGGCGCCCTGCGCTCGCTCGGCATCGGCCGGGGCGACCGCTTCGCGGTGCTCGCCCTCAACTCCCCCGAGTACCTCGAGCTCTACCACGCCGCCTACCTGGGGGCCGGCGTCATCAATCCGCTCAACCTCCGGTTCGCCCCGAAGGAGCTCGTCCACGTCCTGCGCGACTCGGGCACCACGACGTGCTTCGTCGACGGCATCTTCGCGCCGGTCATCGAGGCCGTGCGGGAGGAGGCCGGGCTCGAGCACGTGGTGCTCATCGGGTCGGGCGACGTGCCCCACACCGCCACCTACGACGGGCTGCTGGCCGCATCCGACCCCGCCATCCCCGACGAGGGCGAGGAGTCGGACCCCGTGGTGCTCATGTACACCGGCGGCACCACCGGGCTCCCCAAGGGGGTGCTGCTCGACCAGCGGGCCGAGATGTTGAACCTGACCCACATCATGATGGTCCGCCCCGTCGACGACTCCACCGTGAACCTCCTCCAGACCCCGATGTTCCACGCCGCCTCGATGTTCGGCATCATCGGCGGCCCGGCGTTCGGGGCCCACACCGTCATCCTCCCGATGTTCGAGCCCGGGGCCACCATGGCCGCCATCGACGCCTACCGGCCGACCGACACCGTCATGGTGCCGACCATGATCGGGCTGACCATGGCCCATCCGGACTTCCGCCCCGAGCGCCTGGCCAGCCTCCGCGAGCTCGTCTACGGCGCGTCGCCGATGCCCCGCGACCTGCTCGACCGGATCCTGGGGCTCTACCCCGACGTGAACCTGTGGCAGGGCTACGGCATGACCGAGTGCTGCGCCATCCTCACCCTGCTGGGGCCCGAGGAGCACCGCCGGGGCGGTGACCTCCTGGCCAGTGCGGGACGGGCCGTGCCCGGCGTCGAGCTCTCCATCCGGGACGAGCTCGGCCGGGAGGTCCCCCGGGGCCAGGCCGGCGAGGTCTGCGCCCGGGGCGGCAACTTCATGGTCGAGTACTGGCACCAGCCCGAGGCCACCGCCGAGGCGTTCCGCGACGGGTGGTACCACACGGGCGACGCCGGCTACCTCGACGACGGGGGCTACCTGCACCTGGTCGACCGGGTCAAGGACATGATCGTGACCGGCGGCGAGAACGTGTACTCCATCGAGGTGGAGAACGCCCTGGCCAGCCATCCGGCCGTGCTGCAGGTGGCGGTCATCGGCATCCCGCACGACACCTGGGGCGAGCAGGTCCACGCGGTGGTCGTGCTGGTGCCGGGTGGCCGAGGTCGGGGCCGACGAGCTGATCACCCACTCGCGGGAGTGGATCGCCGGGTACAAGGTGCCCAAGAGCATCGAGTTCCGGGACGAGCCCCTCCCCCTCTCGGGGGCCATGAAGGTGCTCAAGCGGGAGCTCCGCGACCCCTACTGGGAGGGCCAGGAGCGCCGGATCAACTGATCCTCGTCACCTGGTCCTCTTCGACGGACCGGGTCGACGGACCGGATCGGCGGACCGGGTCGGGGCCCGGGGCGAGTCAGAACCCGAGGCGGTCGAGCGAGTCCTCGCGCTGCTGCCAGCGCTTCTCCACCCGGACGAACAGCTCGAGGAAGGCGCCGGGCTCCATCTGACTCCGCACGGCGGTGCCCACCTCTTTGAGGATGGACCCGTCCTTGCCGATCACGATGCCCTTCTGGCTGTCGCGCTCGACCAGGATCTCGCAGCGGACCCGGGGCCACTCCCACTCGGTGACCCGGCAGGCGATCGAGTGCGGGAGCTCGTCGGCCACCCGGTGGAGCAGCTCCTCGCGGACCAGGTCGGCCACCCAGAAGGCCTCGGCCACGTCGGTGACCATGCCCTCGGGGTAGTAGCGCGGACCCTCGGGCATCCGCTCGACCAGGGCGTCGACCAGGGCCGGCACCCCCTCGCCGGTGGCGGCCGAGAGGGGGAAGTACTCCACCGGCACCGGGTCGCCCCCGGCCTCGGCGTCGAGCTCGCCCACCACCGCCGACACCGCCGTCAGGTGGCCGAGCACCCCGTCACCCCCGACCCGGTCGATCTTGTTCACCACCACGAACAGCGTGGGCCGCCCGGCGCCGTCGCGCCCCGAGCTCGGTGGCCAGGGCCGCGGCCCGGGCCATGGCCCGCACCCGCTGCACCGAGTGGGCCAGCACCATGCGGTCACCCGGGCCGACCGCACCGGTCGCCTCGACCAGGGCCACCACGGCGTCGACGTCGTCGAGCGAGGAGGTGGCCGACTCGTTCATCCGCTCGCCCAGGGCCGTCTTGGGCTTGTGCAGGCCCGGGCGTGTCGACGAAGACCACCTGGGCGTCGGGTCGGTTGAGCACGCCCCGGACCTGGGACCGGGTGGTGTTGGGTCGGGGGGAGACGATGGTCACCTTGGTGCCGACCATGGCGTTGACGAGCGTGGACTTGCCCACGTTGGGCCGGCCGACGACGGCCACGAACCCCGACCGGAAGGTGCTCACCCGGCCTCCGCGGGGGCCGTCCCGGTCGCGGCACCGGCCACGGGCTCGATGGACACCCGCTCGATGCGCCGGCCGCTCACCCGGTCGACCACCAGGCGGAGGCCGTCGGAGGTGACCGACTCGCCGGCCACCGGCACGTGGCCGAGCAGGTCGAACACCAGCCCGCCCGACCGTGTCCCACGCCCCCGTGGGGAGACGGGCGTCGAGGAGATCGTTGACCTCGTCGACCGGGAGGCGGGCGCTGACCCGCAGGCCGCCACCGGGCAGCTGCTCGACCGGGGCCTCCTCGACGTCGAACTCGTCGACGATCTCCCCCACCAGCTCCTCGATGAGGTCCTCCAGGGTGACCAGGCCGGCGGTCCCGCCGTACTCGTTGACCACCACGGCCAGGTGGAACGTCTCCGACTGCATCTCGCGCATCAGGTCGGCCACCCGCTTGGTCTCGGGGACGAACCGGGCCTCGCGCACGTGGGTGCCGATCGGCTCGCCTCCGTGGCCGGACCGCACGATCCGGATCATGTCCTTGGTGAAGGCGATGCCGATGACGTCGTCGATCTGCTGCTCGATGGTGGGCAGTCGGCTGCGACCGGCCTCCAGGGCCAGGTCGAGGGCGGCCTCGACCGTCACCTCGGACCCGATCGTCACCATGTCGGGGCGAGGCACCATCACCTCGCGGACCACCGTGTCGCCGAATTCGATGATCGAGTGGATGAGGGCCCGCTCCTCGGTCTCGATCACGTCGCCCTCGACGGCCACGTCGGCCATGGCCAGGAGCTCGGACTCGGTGACGAGGGCGCCCATGTAGCCGCCGGACTGGCCGATGAACAGGTTGGCCAGGCCGATGAGGCCCTTCGACACCATGCGGACCGGCCAGAACCGGACCAGGGCCGAGATGAAGGGGGCGCTCAGCAGGGCGGCCCGCTCGGGGTGGTGGACCGCCCAGTTCTTCGGGACGGCCTCGGCGAACACGAAGATCACCACGATCTCGAAGACGGTGGCGGCCACCACCCCCCACGCCCCGAACCACCGGACGGCCAGGATGCCGACCAGGGTGGCCACCACCAGCTGGCAGATGAGCACCAGCAGGAGGACGGGGTTGAGGAAGCCCTGGGGGTCCTCGGCCAGGCGGACCAGCACCTTGGCACCCCGCCGGCCCTCGTCGGCCAGGCTCTTGGCCTTGGCCCGCGACATCCGGACCAGCGCCGTCTCGGACAGGGCCAGCAGCCCCGAGGCGACCAGCAGGACGAACACGACGACCGACAGGACGACGTCCTCGGGGGCGAAGGTGGCGGCGGTCGTCATGGCGCAGGGTCGGCCAGCGGGGTCGCCCGGTAGTAGCGGTCGAGCAGCTGCTGCTCCCGACGCTCCATCCGCTCGGCCTCCTCGTCGACCACGTGGTCCATCCCGAGGAGGTGGAGGATCCCGTGCACCACGAGCAGCGCGATCTCGTCGTCGAAGGTGACCCCGTGGTCGACGGCGTTGCCCGCCGCGATGGCGGGGCAGATGACCACGTCGCCCAGGAGGAGGTGGCGACCGGTGGCGGCCTCGATGGAGGCCGGTCCCGTCCCGCCCTCGTCGGGCGACCGGCCGCTGCGGTCGACCTCGTCCTCGATGGGGAAGGCCAGCACGTCGGTCGGCCCCGGCTTGTCGAGGAACCGCTCGTTGAGGGCGGCGATGGCCGGCTCGTCGATGAACAGGAGGGAGACCTCGGTGTCGGTGGTGATCCCCTCGGCCTCGAGGACGGCCCGGGCCAGGGCGGCCCACCGCTCCACGGCCACCGGATGGTCGGCCTGCTCGTCGGCCGCGTAGATGTCGAGGCTCACGAGCCACCCGCGCCGGGTCGCCCGGGGTCGTGGCCGTTGGCGTCCGGGCCGGCGCTGTCCCGTTCGTAGGCCGACACGATGTCGGCCACGATCTTGTGCCGCACCACGTCCTGGGCCCGCAGGTGCACGAAGGCCAGGTCCGGCACCCCGCCGAGGACGCCTTCCAGGCCGACCAGGCCGGAACGCCCTCCCGGGATGTCGACCTGGGTCATGTCCCCGGTGACGACGGCCTTGGAGCCGAAGCCGATGCGGGTGAGGAACATCTTCATCTGCTCCGGGCTGGTGTTCTGGGCCTCGTCCAGGATGATGAACGAGTTGTTGAGGGTGCGGCCCCGCATGAAGGCCAGCGGCGCCACCTCGACGGCACCCTTGTCGATGAGCCGCTGGGCCCCCTCGGCCTCGAGCAGGTCGTGGAGGGCGTCGTAGAGGGGGCGGAGGTAGGGGTCGACCTTGGCCAGCATGTCCCCGGGCAGGAAGCCGAGCCGCTCGCCGGCCTCGACGGCGGGGCGGGTGAGGATGATCCGGTTGACCTGGCGGGCCTGGAGGGCCTGGACGGCCAGCGCCACGGCCAGGTACGACTTGCCGGTTCCGGCCGGTCCGAGCCCGAAGGTCACGATGTTGCGGGCGATGGCGTCGGCGTAGGCCTTCTGGCCGCTGGTCTTCGGGCGCACGGCCCGGCCCCGGGACGACCGCAGGAGCTCGCTGGTCAGGACCTCGGAGGGGCGGACGTCCTCGCGCAGCATGTCGATGGTGCGCTTCAGCTGTACGGCGTCGAGGCCCTGCCCGGACTCGAGCAGGATGATCAGCTCGTGGAAGAGGGAGGCGACCCGCTCGGCCTCGGTCCCCGACCCGTCGACGGTGACCTCGTTGCCCCGCACGGCGATGTGGACGTCCGGGAAGGCGCCCTCGATCTGACGGAGCAGCTCGTCGCGCTGGCCGAGGAGCCCGGCCATCAGATGGTTGCCGGGAACGAGGATCTTTACCGGGGTGCCTGCCACGTGCGTTCTGCCTGCGACCCTACCAGCGGGCACGCGTGGTCCGGACGCTCCGGGGGACGGTGCCGACCGGCGTGGTCGACGGCGCGGACCGGCTGGCGGCGCTCAGCCCGGTGGCCAGTCGAACGACCGTCCGCCGAGGACGTGGAGGTGGAGGTGGGGCACGCTGTTCAAGGCGTCGGGACCGACGTTGACGGCCAGGCGGAAGCCCCGGTCCTCGGTGCCGATGCCCTCGGCGTCCGCCACGGCCTTGGCCGTCAGGAAGAGGGCCACCACGTCGTCGGCGTCCCCGGCCACCACCGTCCCGGCGTTGACGATGTGGCGGGTGGGCACCACCAGCACGTGGACCGGCGCCTGGGGGTTGATGTCCCGGAAGGCCACGGTCCGTTCGTCCCGGTGGACGATGTCGGCCGGGACGTCGCCGGCGACGATCGAGCAGAAGAGGCAGTCGGCCATGGCGCTCATCCTCGCACGCCTCCGCCCGGAGCGCCCCGATCCCGGCGGCTCAGCCCTCGGCGGCCACCGGGCCCGAGTCGACGCTGTGGACCACCCGGGTGGGCCCCTTCACCTCGGGATAGAGGTGCTCGAGGCTTCCCGGCACGATCCGGCTGGACTCGATGAACGTGTCGACGTCCGACTCCTTCAGGCGGATGACCCGCCCGAACTTGTAGGCGGCGAGCCCACCTTCGTCGATGAATCGGTACAGGCTGCGCAGCGTCACGCCGAGTTGCTCGGCGGCCTCCTTGGTGCTCAGCCAGCTGATCGGCTCGCCCCGGCCGTCCATCAGACCGCGACGAGCAGCCCGAGCTCGTCCAGCCGGGCGCCCATGGAGTCCGGGGTCACGCCGAAGAGGCAGGCGATGGCCCGCACGTCCTCGGCCCGGATGGTGATCATCCGGCCGTTGAAGTCCTGGCGGTGGACCTGGATCATGCTCAGGAAGCGGCGCAGCAGGTCCCGTTCGGGGCCCGACACCGTGTGCAGCTTGGTCAGGTCGATGGCCACCTTGTCCGGCACGGTCGAGATGGCGGCCGCCCGGCGGCCGTTGCCCGAGTCGTCGGACGATCCCGAGGCTCCCCAGCGGCCACCGGCCGTCGAGTCGTCGTTCGGCAGCAGCTGGTCGACGGGCACGTCGTAGAGCTTGGCCAGGCGCTGGAGCCGGGGCACCGAGATGGCCCGCTCGCCCCGTTCGTAGGCCCCGAGGACGGACGCCTTGAACTCCTGGTCGGACATGGCCTCGACGGCCTGCAGCGAGAGGCGCATCTGCTTGCGCATCGCCCGGAGCCGGGATCCGACGGCACGGGCGTAGGCGACCCGGGCCGCCTCCTCCTGCTCATCGTCGTCCAGCGCTACGACTGTCTTGTCGGTCACCGTCATCGCCATGCCTCCACTCCCCACCGTTCGCCCCTCGAGCCCTGGCACCCGTTACCACTAGTTGCCGGACACCTGTCCCACGCAGCGTGACCGGCACGCTCTGTGCTGGTTGCCGCGTGATTTCCTGTCTCAGACCAGTTTTCCTCACGGAGCGTGGTTACGCAAGGGGCAGTACGACGCCGGCCCGGAGCGCGCAGAGCAGGGTCCCGGCCACCACGGCCGCCGTCTCGGCCCTCAGGACGGTCGGACCGAGGCCCACCGCGGGCCCGAAGGCCGCTCGCTCGTCGTCGTCCCACCCCCCCTCGGGGCCGATGGCCAGGACCGGCCGGTCCAGGTGGGGGGCCGTGCCGCCGGCGTCGGCCAGGGCCAGCGGGGCGCCGACCAGGTCCGTCACCTGGTCGAGCCGGCAGACCTCGGTCACCTCGGGCAACCAGGGTCGGCGGCACTGGGCCGACGCCTCGCGGGCGACCCGGCGGAGCCGCTCGACCGCCTTGACGCCGCGCTCCCCGTCCCAGCGCACCACCGAGCGTGAGGTCCGGAGGGGCACGATGCGGTCGACCCCGAGCTCGGTCAGCTTCTGGGTCACCCACTCCGGGCGGTCGCCCTTGGTCGGGGCGAAGGCCACCGTCACCTCCGGCGTCGGCCGCCCCGCCGACCGCACCGGTCCGTCGGGCACCAGCGCCCCGGCCGGGTCGGCCCGGCGGGAGCCCTGGAGCGGGGCGTCGGCGGCCACCCGGCACGGGGCCCACCGTCCGGCGCCGTCGGACACGGCCACCAGCTCGCCGGCCCGGAGCCGCAGGACCTCGAGGAGGTGGCGGAGGTCGGCCGTGGCCACCACCGGCGCGGCCGGGTCGTCGACGAAGACCATGGCCGAGGCGGCCACCAGGACCGGGTCGGGCGCCCGGGGGACGTCGGAGCCGCCCGCCGGTGGGTCGCCCACCGTCAGCTGAGCGCGGAGCGCAACTTGGAGAAGAGCCCCTCGGACTGCGGGGCCTCGCCCAGCACCTCGGACCGCGCCTCGGCCAGGCGGGCCAGCAGCTCCCGCTGGACGTCGTCGAGGTCGGAGGGGGTGTCCACCTGGATGTGGACGTAGAGGTCACCCCGGCCACGGCCGCGCACCTTCGGCACGCCGAGCCCCTTCACGGTCTGCACGGCGCCGCTCTGGGTGCCCTCGGCGATGGGCAGGTCCCGGGTGTCGTCCAGCGTGTCGAAGGGGACGCTCCCCCCGAGGGCGGCCAGCGCCATGGGCACGTGCACGGTGGCGTGGAGGTCGACCCCCGACCGCTGGAAGACCTCGTCGGCGCCGACCGACAGGTGGACGAACAGGGCGCCGTTGGGCCCACCCCGGAACCCGGCGGGCCCGTGGCCGGCCAGACGCAGGGTCGAGCCGTCGTCGACGCCGGCGGGGATGTCGACGGTCAGGGTGCGGGACTCGTTGCGGCGCCCCTCGCCCCGGCAGTCGGTGCAGGGCGACTCGATGGACTGGCCCGTGCCCTGGCAGCGCTGGCAGGGCACCGCGGTGATCACCTGGCCGAGGATGGACTGGCGGACACGCCGCAGCTCGCCGGCCCCCTGGCACTCGGGGCACGTGGTCACCGAGGTGCCGGGCGTGGCACCCGAGCCCTCGCAGGTGTCGCAGTGGACCGGCACGGTCACGTCGACCTGGCGCTCGACCCCGAAGACGGCCTCGCGGAACGTGAGCTCGACCACCAGCTCGGCGTCGGGGCCCGGCACCGGGCCGGTGCGCCGACGTCCGGCCTGGGCGCCTCCCATGCCGTTGAAGAACGCGTCGAACAGGTCGCCGAGGCCACCGGTGCCGAACGGATCGCCGCCCCCACCGTTCCCGGCGGACTGTCCGAAGACCCCGGCGTGGCCGAAGCGGTCGTAGCGGGCCCGCCGCTCGGGATCCCGCAGGACCTCGTAGGCCAGGCTGATCTCCTTGAAGTGCTCGTCGTCCTCGCTGCCCGCATGGTTGGTATCCGGGTGGAACTCGCGGGCCTTGGTCCGGTAGGCGCGCTTCAACTCCTCGTCGGAGGCGTCCCGGCCCACCCCCAGCAGCTCGTAGAGGTCGGTGTCGGTCACCGGGCCGCCTCGCCCAGGCGCTCGCCCAACCGGTCCCCGACCACCCGGGCCGCGGCCAGGGCCAGGGGGTAGTTCATCCGGGTCGGCCCGAGCAGGCCGATGGTGCCGGCCTCCACGCCGTCCACCGACACGGGCATGACCACGATGGCGCACGACGCCAACGGCTCGACCCCGTGCTCGGTGCCGATGGCCACGGTCAGCCCGGTGTCCAGGATGTCGCGCAGCAACGACACCACGACCAGCTGCTGCTCCAGGATGGTGAGGACGGAGCGCACCGTGTCCACCGCGTCGAAGGCGACGGCCATGCGCGACGACCCACCGACGAAGAGCTGGTCGCCGGCGTCGGAGACGCCGAGCGCACGCAGGACGGCGACCCCCGAGGCGACCACGGCGTCGACCGTCGGGTTGCCGCTGGGCGCCACGTCGGCCGCGACCTGGGCCAGCGTCGATCCGAGGGCGTGGGCCACCAGGCGGCCCCCGGCTTCGGCCAGGACGGCGTCGTCGGCGTCCTCGGGGAGGTCGATGGTCTGCTTCTGGACGGCGCCGTCGGCCAGGACCACGACGACCAGGGCCAGCCGGTGGCCGAGTCCGACCAGCTGCACCGAGCGGACGGCCGCCGAGTCGTGGGAGGGACCGACCACCATGGCCGTGCAGTCGGTGAGATCGGCCAGGAGTCCGGAGGTGCGCTCGAGCATCTGCTCGATCTCGCCGTGGGCGTGGTCGAAGAACCGGCGGACCTGTTGGCGGCCGCCGGGGTCGAGCGACCCCGGGCCGCCGAGGTGGTCGACGAAGAAGCGGTAGCCCTTGTCGGTCGGGATGCGCCCGGCGCTGGTGTGGGGCTGCATCAGGTAGCCGTCACGCTCCAGGGCCGCCATGTCGGACCGGACGGTGGCCGAGGAGACGCTCACCCCGGGTGCGTCGACCACGTGCTGGGAGCCCACGGGCTGGGCCGACCCGATGTACTCGGTGACCACGGCGTTGAGGATGGCCGCCTTGCGGGCGTCGAGGTCCGCATCACCCAGGGGTGCGGTTTCGGATCTGCGGTCGTCGACGGTCGGCATGTGGGCTCACCAGAGAGAGGTCGTGCATGGGCGGGTGCCCCACCGGGGGCCCGGTCGTGTCTGGCACTCCATCCTAGTGAGTGCTGGCCCGACCCGGCCGTGCACCCCGCCGGCCGCCCCCTGTGGACCGCCCGGCGTGGGGCGTGGGCGGTGGGCGGTGGGACGGGACCGATCGCAACTGCGGCTCAGGCCGAGGCGATGAACATCCGCTCGGTCATGGCCGGTCCGAGGGCGATGGCCGCGTCCCCCATGATGAGCGTGAGGGTCCCGTCCGGCGCCCGGGACTGGACGACGGCCGTGGTGCCGGGGGTGAGCCCGTTGTCGCCCAGGTAGCTGAGCGAGTCGGCCTCGTGCTCCACGCTCTCGGTGATCCGGAGCAGGCGCACGTGGTCGCCGGGCTGGGCCTCGGCCAGGCGCTTCTGGGCGGTGCCGTCCGGGACCGCCCCCGGGATGGGGTTGCCGTGCGGACAGGTGGTCGGATTGTCGAGGAGCACCACCAGGCGGGCCTCGACGTCGTCGGAGATCACGTGCTCCCACCGACCGGCCTCGACGTGGGCCTTGTCCCAGTCCAGGCCGATGATGTCGACCAGGAGCCGTTCGGCCAGGCGGTGCTTGCGGACCACGCCCTCGGCCAGCGACCGCCCCGCCGGGGTCATGGAGATGCGCCGCCCGGTGCGGGCGATGAGCTGGTCGGCCTCGAGGCGGTCGAGCATCTCCGAGACGGACGGCGCCGCCTTGCCCAACCGCTCGGCGAGGCGGGCCTGGATCACCGGGATCCCCTCCTCCTCGAGCGCGAAGATCGTCTCGAGGTACTCCTCGACAGGAGGGTGGAAGCGGTCCAGCACGGGCCGATCCTACGGCACGGGCACCGTCGACGGGTCGGCCGGTCCGGCCGGGCGGTACCGTGGACGGGTGGAGACCACCCCGGAACCCGAGGGAGGCCCGCCCGACGATGGCGACGGGTACGTCGCCCACGACCCGTTGCGGTTCAACCGGTGGATGAAGCGGTCGGCCAGTGGAGCCGTGCTCTCGGGGATCGCGCTCGGACTCCAGCAGGCACTCGAGCACAAGCGGGAGACCCCGGCCTTCGTGCTGGAGGCCCCGGGCGAGCCGGAGGATCCCGACGCCCCCATCACCCTCCACTTCGACCCCGACGACCCGACCAAGACGGTGGCCGTCATCCGGAGCCCGAGGGGGGATCCGGAACATCCACCCGGCCCGTGAGCCCGGGCGACCGGATCAGCGGATCATCTTGACGACCGGCGTCAGGGCCGACCCGCCCGATCCGGTCCCGAGGACCCACTCGTCGAGCACCACCAACGCCTCCGACCGGCCGCTCGCCACGTGGAAGCTGTGGTCCAGCGTGGGCACGTAGGCGATCTCGAACACACCCGACCGGGCCACGTCGCGGAGCTCGTGGATCCGCCCGCGGCCGATGCCCGGCCACTCGTCCGGACCGAGCACGATGCAGACGGCCGCACCGCTGTCGACCACCTCGCGGATGGAGGCCACCGGGTCGGTCCCGCCGGCGAACAACCGCAGGACCCACCACGCCCGGTCCGGCAGGTGCCTGGTGATCGGGTGGAACACCCCCTTGTCCCGGAGCGACCCGAGGAACCGCCGCGTCGGGACGACGGGGACGGATTGGTCGGACGGTCCGGCCGGATCGGCACCCGACCAGGCGTCGGGCGCTCCGTCGATCAGGTCGCCGATCGAGCCGGGCTCCCGGTTGCCGGGCGTGGGAAGGCGAAGCGGGTTGAGGACGGCCACCCCGCCGACCCCGGTGGTCGGTGCGGCCAGCAGCGCGTGGAACGCACCGGCGCACAGGCCGAGCAGGACGACCTCACGCGGATCGTCGGGCGCCAGGTAGCGGACTCCGGCGGCCACGTCGTCGAAGGCACCGGGCGGGTAGCTCGACAGGTCGCCCGGGGGCCCGGTGAGCGGACTGTCACCGACGCCACCGATGTCCATGCGCAGGCAGCGGATCCCCTCGGCCGCCCACCGCCGGCTGAGCTCCACCCACTGTCGACCCGGGCCCACGTGATGGAGGCTGCCGGCGTTGAGGAACAGGGCCGCGCCGAAGGTGGGCACCGGCCCCCCCGTGGTGGGGACCCGGGTCCGGTCGGCCGGCGGCCCGTCGCTCGGCTCCTCGGGCTCGGACAGGATCCCGAACAGTCCGCCGTCGCCGAAGGCCACCGGGCGCTCGACGACCACCGCGCCGCCGGGGACCTCCATCCGGGTCACCGTGCGGATGTCCGGTCGGACGGTCGTCGGACGTTCGGGGGCCTCCCGGTCCACGATGTACGAGGTGATGGCGGCCATGTCCTCCTCGTCCACCGTGGCCCGCATCAGCTCCACCCCGAACAGGGCGTCGGCCCCGGTGCCCGGGCGCCGCACGCAGCCCTCCGGCCCGAACTCCAGGCGGCCGGGCACACCGGTGTCGGGGTCGACGGGGTCGACGACCAGCACCGCGCTCGGATAGCGGCCGTCCCCCTGGGCGGTGTCGAGCGCCTGCAGGTCGCGGGTCAGGTCGGGGCCGAGGACGAACCCGGGGATCTCGGTGGAGCCGTCGACCGCGTGGGGGGCCAGGTCGATGGCGTAGAGGCGGCGCAGGGCCCGTTGGTAGCGGACGAATTGGCTGCCCTTGGTCCACGGGTACCAGAGGGTGAGCGAGTCGATGTCGTCGCGACCCGAGGCGGCCCGGGCCGCCAGGGCGGCACCGAGGCGGGCACCCACCAGGTGGAGGCGGACCGCACCGGCGTCGCGCAGGTAGTCGAGGCCACAGTCGATGCTGGCGATCCAGGCGTCCAGCCGGTCCGGGTCGTCCTGGCCCCCGACCGAGTCGCCCGTCCCGTCGTAGTCGAGCCGGAGGACGAGGCACCCGGCATCGGCCAGGGCCGCCGCCAGCTGCCGGTAGGCCAACTGGGTGGCCTCACCCTCGATGCCGATCGAGGGGCACAGCACCACGCCGTGGCCGCCCGGGTTGTCCGGCACGTGCACCCAGCCGAACAGCGAGCGGTCCGTCGGGCCGAACCAGGTGGGGTAGGCCTTCGACCGTGCAGGGCGCGGCGCGGGTGGACGGGCCTCGTGCCGCGGCGTGTCGGGGGTCGGCGCCACGGAGAGCACGACGGGGGGAACCGGGGAGTAGACGGCCCCGGCCATCGGTGCGGCGACCAGCTGGGGCTCCTTCTTGCGGCGGAGCCGGGCCAACATCGTGGCTCGCACGTCGGGTTCGATGCGCAGGGTGATGGCCACCATCATCGCCCACGCGCCGAGCACCACGATCGCCGCGCTGACCACGGCCCGCACCCCGCTGCGGAAGGCCGGTGCGCCGTGGGGAGCCGGGAACAGCCCGTGGATGGCCAGGGCCAACGCGCCGGCGACGGCCACCGCCGGGAGCACGGGGACCAGTGCGTCCTTCACGTACCGCCGGACCGGGACGTCGAGGTAGCGGCACACGATGACGGGGAGGATGGAGAAGTCGATGATCAGCACGGCCGGCAACGACCCGATGGCCGGGCCGATCGGCCCGAGCCAGAACGTGGCGATGACACTGGCGACCAGGTTCACGGTGGCCCCGAGCACGGCCATCCGCATCATCAGCTGGTTCCGTCCGATGCCGGTCAGGAAGATGAAGCACTGGTGCCCCGGCAGCTCGAGGGCGGTGACGAAGCCCAGGGCGATCATGATCGAGTACGTCTTCGGCGGGACGTTGCCCAGCCACAGGGTGAGGATGGGGTCGCCGAAGGCGGCCAGGGCCACGAGGATCGGGAGGGAGATGGCCAGCGTCGCCATCACCGTCCTCGAGAACAGTCGGGCCTGGCGGAGCGGGTCCTTCATGCTCTCGAAGTGCGCGTAGGTGGGCAGCAGCAGGTCGCTGCCGTACGTGGTCAGGTTGCGGGTGAGGTTGGCCGTGGACAGTGCGATGTCGTACGGGGCCACCTGGGCCACCGGCAGGATGATGCCGATGATGAGGGCGTCGAGGCTGTAGGACACCATGCCGCTTGTGGCGATGACCGTGTTCCGCCCGCCGAACCGCAGGAGGTCGGTCAGGATCTGGCGCTGGAAGCGACCCGACACCACCGAGAACCCGGTGATCCGCCGGACCAGGAAGCTGGTCAGGGCGAAGCTGAAGACGGTCCCGGCCAGGGTGACGATGCCGAGCCACACCAGCCCGCCGCCCAGGAGGACCACCACCACCTGTGCGGCCTGGGTGACGAACAGACCGGCGAGCCCGATCTGGGACTGGCGATCGTTGCGCCCGACCCCGAACAGCACCGCACCGGGCACCGCGGCGATGAACTTGGTGGCGATCATCACCCCGAGGAGCACGAGCGTGATGCCGGCCACGCCGCTGCTGATGCCACCGAGGTGGACGATGGAGGCCAGGAACGGGGCCAGCACCACGGTGATGGCGATGGCGATGGCACCGGACACCGAGAAGAACACCGAGGCCGTGCGGATGACGTTGGCCAGGCCTTCGTGGTCCCCCTCCGCCGTCATGCTGGCCACCCGTTGGACGACGGCGGTGGACACCCCGACGTCGAGCAGGGCGAGGTAGCTGACGATCGAGAGCAGCACGATCCACAGGCCGTAGGTGCTGGTCCCGAGATGGACGAGCAGGACCCGGGTGAGCACCAGGCTGAGGACGACCCCGACGATCAGGTTGGCGTAGGACGAGAGCGCGTTGCGCAGGAACTGCTGGGCGCTCGCGTTGGCGTTGGGCTGGTCCGCGGCAGTCACGACAGACGCTGATCCGAGGGACACATGCGGGTCGAAGCGTACCGTGTCGGACCCGCTCCCCCGGACCTCGGACCGACTCCGCGCGGCCCGCCGGCCGGCGACGACCCCCGGTGTCCGGCCGCGGCCGACGCGAAGTGCTCTGGTACCGTGCGTGATGGTGCGCGTGCTCCACGTTCCCCTGCCGCTGTCCCGACGTGGGAACACGCTCATGGGCGTCGTCGCCGAACTGGCCCGCTGCGAGTCCGCCGACGGGGCCACCGTGGGCGTGGTGGTCAGCGACAACCGGGACGTCCACCTCGACGGCCTCGACAACCTGTCCGTCGACTACACCCGCCACTGCCCCCGCCAGTGGTTCACCCGGGCCGAGCGGCTCCAGGACGACCTCTCGGCCCGCCTCGGCCGCCGGCGCCGCCACACCGGCGACCTCTACCTGCCGGCCGTCGAGGCCGCCCTCGCCTGGCGTCCCGACCTCCTGGTCCTCTACGAGGGCATGGCCACCGCGGCCACCGTGCCGGCGTGGCACGCCGCGCTCCCCGGCGCCCGCATCGTCCTGTACCTGCACAGTCCGCTGGCCCGCTCCTACGGACGGTCCGAGCTGGTCCGCTCCCTGGCCGACGTCGACGCCATCGTGTGCGTCTCGGGGTACCTCCGTGCGCAGGTGGTGACGCGGGCTCCGGCCCTGGCGGCCCGGACGACGGTGGTGGAGAACGGGGTCGACCGCCGCGTCTTCCACCCGGCACCGGACGGGTCGGCCGGCCGGGAGCACGGCGACGGATCGGCCTTCGAGCTGCTCTTCGTCGGCCAGGTGGCACCCCACAAGGGCCCCGACCTGCTGCTGCGGGCCATGGCCGCGGCCCGGGGGCTGACCGACGTGCCGCTGCGGGCCACCGTGGTCGGCAGCAGCGCCTACGACGCCGGTGACGACCTGACCGACTACGAGCGGTCGCTGCGCGCCCTGGCCACCTCGTCGGGCCTCGAGGTCGAGTTCGTGCCGTTCGTGGCCAAGGACGCGCTGGCCGACTTCTACCGGCGGGCCTCCGCGACGGTCGTCCCGTCGGTCTTCGACGAGCCCTTCGGCCTGGTGGCGGCCGAGGCCATGGCGTGCGGCACCGCACTGGTGGCGTCGCGGCGGGGCGGCCTGCCCGAGGTGGGGGGCGACGCCGCCCGCTACGTCGATCCCGAGGACACCGCCGGGTTCGCCGCCGTCATCGCCGACCTGGCCGACCACCCGGACACCGTCGCCCGGATGGGGGTCGACGGACTGCGCCTGAGCGAGCACCGGACCTGGGAGGCGGCGAGCCGGCGCATCGCCGAGGTGGCCGGGGCGACCTGAGCCCTCGAGGTCAGTCGTCGAGCTTGAGGGCGGAGACGAAGGCCTCCTGGGGGACCTCGACGCGACCGATGTTCTTCATCTTCTTCTTCCCCTCCTTCTGCTTCTCCAGCAGCTTGCGCTTGCGGGTGATGTCCCCGCCGTAGCACTTGGCCAGTACGTCCTTGCGACGGGCCTTGACCGTCTCGCGGGCCAGCACCCGGCCCCCGATGGCGGCCTGGATGGGCACCTCGAACATCTGGCGCGGGATCAGCTCCTTCAGCTTCTCGGTCATCCGGCGCCCGTAGAAGTCGGCCTGGGACTTGTGCACGATGGTGGAGAAGGCGTCCACCGGCACGTGGTTGATGAGCAGGTCCACCTTGACGAGGTCGGCGGTGGCGTAGCCGTCCGGCTCGTAGTCGAGGCTGGCGTAGCCCTTGGTGCGGCTCTTCAGGTGGTCGAAGAAGTTGACCACCACCTCGGCCAACGGGATCAGGTAGACGAACTCCACCCGCTCGGGCGACAGGTAGTCCATCTTCACCATCTCGGCCCGCCGTCCCTGGCACAGCTCCATGATCGAGCCGGTGTACTCCGCCGGGGTGAGGATGGTGGCCCGCAGCATCGGCTCGTCGACATGGTCGAGCGACGCCGGCTCGGGCAGCTCGGACGGGTTGTCGACGTCCACCTCGGTGCCGTCGGTCAGGAATGCCCGGTACGCCACCGACGGGGCCGTGGCGATGAGCGAGAGGTCGAACTCGCGCTCGAGGCGCTCCCGCACGATCTCCATGTGGAGGAGGCCGAGGAACCCGCAGCGGAAGCCGAAGCCGAGCGCCCGCGACGACTCGGGCTCGTAGGTGAAGCTGGCGTCGTTGAGCCGGAGCTTCTCGAGCGCGTCCCGCAGGTCGGGGAGCTCGTCGCCGTCGATGGGGAACAGCCCGCAGAAGACCATGGGCTTGGGATCGCGGTAGCCGTCGAGGGCCGTCGTGGCCGGATGGGTGGCCGTGGTCACCGTCTCGCCCGAGCGGGCGCCCCCGACGTCCTTGATGCCGGCGATCAGGTAGCCGACCTCACCCGGCCCGAGCTCGGCCACCGGGAGCATCACCGGGGAGCGGACACCGATCTCCTCGATCTCGTGGTTGGCGCCGGCCTGCATGAAGCGGAGGCGGTCCTTGGCCGTCAGGGTGCCGTCCATGACCCGGATGGAGCTGACCACGCCCCGGTACTGGTCGTAGGACGAGTCGAAGATCAGCGCCCGCAGCGGTGCGGCCGGGTCGCCGGTGGGCGACGGGATCCGGGCCACGATGGCGTCGAGCAGCCCCGGGACCCCGTCCCCCGTCTTGGCCGAGATGTGCAGGATGTCGTCGGCGGCCAGGCCGAGGACCGTCTCGATCTCGGCCGCGCACCGCTCGGGGTCGGCGGCCGGCAGGTCGATCTTGTTGAGCACGGCCACGATCTCGAGGTCGTTCTCCAGGGCCTGGTAGCAGTTGGCCAGCGTCTGGGCCTGGATGCCCTGGCTGGCATCGACCAGCAGCACGGCACCCTCGCAGGCGGCCAGCGACCGGCTGACCTCGTAGCCGAAGTCGACGTGGCCCGGCGTGTCGATGAGGTGGAGCGTGTGCTCCCCCCACGCCACCCGCACGTTCTGGGCCTTGATGGTGATGCCCCGCTCCCGCTCGATGTCCATCGAGTCCAGGTACTGCTCGCGCATCTGGCGGGGGTCGACCGCGCCGGTCAGCTCCAGGATGCGGTCGGACAGGGTCGACTTGCCGTGGTCGACGTGGCTGATGATGGAGAAGTTGCGGATGCGGTCGATGGGGAGCACGGGGCGCCCAGCGTACCCAAGGCCGGTGGAGGCCCACCCACACCCGGCCCCGGGACGGGGCGTGGGGACCGTTCCGGCCTGAACTGCTATCCTTCCTTGTCTCCCGCTAGGCGATCCGTCGAGGATCCCCGGGGGCCAGACACAGCCCGGGCCGGTGGTGCACGTCTCCGCCCGGACCCGACGCACGAGGACGACGAGGACAAGCCGTGGCCAACATCCGTAGCCAGATCAAGCGCAACCGCCAGACCATCAAGCGCCAGGCCCGCAACAAGGCCGTCCGGTCCGAGCTGCGCACGCGCACCAAGCGGGCCAACTCGGCCATCGCCGAGGGGGCCGAGGACTCCGAGGAGTCGATCCGGCTGGCCATCAAGCGGATCGACAAGGCGGCCGCCAAGGGCGTCATCCACAAGAACCAGGCGGCCAACCGCAAGTCCCGGCTGATGAAGCGCGCGGCCAAGGCGTCGGCCGGCGCCTGAGCCACCCGGGCACGGCCCCCACCGGGGCCCTGCACACGGCCCCCACCGGGCCGACCGATCGCACCACCCGAGTCCCGCCTCCGGCGGGACTCGGCGCGTCACCGGGCGGGTGCCGGCGCCGGGCTCAGTCCCCGGCCGTCTCGGTGAGCTCCGGCCCGTCGTTGCGGACGTTGCCGACGGCCGTGCCCACCGGTCGGGCGACCAGGGTGCCGGCGGGCGACGCCACCAGCAGCGATTCGAGCTCGGGCTTGTCCCGGTTCCCGGGGTCGAGCCACTCGTCCAGCGTGTCGTCCTCGATGACCACCGGCATCCGGTGGTGGATGTCCCCCATGTCGGGGCCCGCCTCGGTGGTGATCACCGTGCAGGTGCGCAGGGGGCGCCCGGCTGCCTCCTCCTCGGAGTCCTGGTGCCCGGGTCCACCCCACCACTGCTCCCACAGCCCGGCCAGGGCCAGCGGCCGGCCGTCGGCCCGGGTGAAGTAGTAGGGGCGCTTCGTACCCGGCCCCGGCTTCCACTCGTAGAACCCGTCGGCCACCACCACCAGGCGGCGGGCGGTGAACGCCGAGCGGAACGACGGCTTGGACGCCACCGTCTCGGCCCGGGCGTTGAACATCCGGTTGCCCACCGCCGGGTCCTTGGCCCACGACGGCACGAGGCCCCACTTGTACCGTCCGAGCTCCCGGTGCACGGCGACCGGCCCGTCCTCCGACCCGGCCCCGGCATCGGGGGCGGCATCGGGGACGGCCGCCACGGCCAGGATCGACCGGGTGGGCGGGACGTTCCAGCTGGGCCGGGCGTCGGGGTCGACGTCGGGTCCCAACTGGGCGTCGAAGATGCGGGCCAGGTAGTCCGGGTCCGAGTAGAGCGAGATCCGTCCGCACATGGTCGTCCAGCCTAGGGCCGGCCTCCCACCGTCATGCGGTGCCGGGCACCGGTGGAGTCGCCGGCCGGGCTACTTCGGCGGGTAGAAGTAGAACGACCCGTCGCAGCGGTAGCCGTGTTGGGGCCCGTCGATCGGCGGGTCGTCGAGCCGCTGGATCTGGCCGTTCTTGATCTGCGCGATCACGTAGCAGTGGGCCGGGGTCTTGGCCGACGGGTTCGAGCTGGCGATGAGGTAGTTGCCGTTGAACACCGTGATCTTCTTCAGCTGCTGGAGGACCGAGCCGCGGGTGGGCTTCGGGCCGGCGGCCTGGAGGCCCTGGGCGAACAGCTGGCCGGACAGCCAGCCGAAGAGGGTGTAGAGGTCCGGCTTGAAGCCGGGCGACACCTTCTGGACCCACTGCTGGAAGGTGTCGGCGGCCGGCAGCTTCCCGGCGTCCTCGCCCAGGAAGAGCGAGTTGACCATCTCCATGTAGGTGCCGTCGATGGCGGCCGCCCCGCCGGAGTCGGGCACGAGCCGCTCCGAGTACGTCGAGGCGCCGAAGACCAGCTGCGGGTGGAAGTCCTGCTGGTTGAGCGCCTTGACCACCGCGGCCGCGTAATTTTCCGGCATCTGCTCGAGGAAGAGGATCTTCACCCCGTCCTTCTTCATGGCCACCACGTTCTGGGTGAAGTCGGTCTGGGTGATGCCGAACTGCTGGTCGTAGAGGACCTTGTAGCCGAGCGACTGCATGGCCGCCTTCTCACCGCCCCACTTGGTGATGGCCGACGGCTGGTCGGCCACGAGCGCACCCGCGTGCTGCACGTCGGCGGGGAACTTCTGCTTGAAGTACAGGAGCGGTCCGGTGGGCCAGCCCACGGCGGCCGGGTCCGGGCTGAAGCTGTTGGGCAGGTCGGAGGTGGTCTGGTCGAGGTTGACGGTGACGTTGGGCACGCCGGGGTTGGCGGAGAGCACCGTCCCGCCGTAGCTGTCCTCGAGGGTGAAGCCGCCCACGGCGGCGAAGTCCTTGTCGGCCACCGACTGGGTGGCCTGCTTGTTGGGCGCGCCCTGGTACCCGTCGTCGTAGGAGTCGACGAGGATCTTGCGTCCGTTGATCCCGCCGGTCGAGTTCACGTAGGCGGCGTAGGCCTTGGTCCCGACGTCGGCCCCGGTGAACAGCCCGAAGGCGAGCGTCGAGACGTTGCCCACGGTGACCGAGGACGACGTGAGGCCGGTGGTGTCGCTGAAGGCGGAAGCCGGGATGGCCGACGAGCTGCCGGACGACGTCGTCGTGGTCGACGACTTCGTCGAGGAGCACGCGGTCAGCGTGCCGGCGAGCACCAGGCTCACGAGGGCCACCGCCACGGTCGCCCTGTCCCGACGGCCCGTCGTCCGGATGCCGCCGATGGAGTGCCTCATGATCGTTCCCCCTGATGCTCAGGTGCCCGGCAGGTCGTCGACCTGTCCCCCCGGCACGACTCAGTGCAGCTGACTCTAGAGAATGCGGACCGGCGACGCGTGGCAGTCACGTCAACCGGCCTCGTCGGTCCCACCCGAGACCCGGTCGCGGTGCATGGCGTTGATGCGCTCGCGGGACAGGTTCACGAACTCCCCCGTGGCCTCGACCTTGACGACGCCGTCCTGGATGAGGCGTCCGATGCTGTGGGTCCTCCGTTCCGTGACCTCCGTCACCTCGGACTCGAAGTCCGTGTCGACGCCGACGATGGTGGGTCGCAGGTAGCGGATGGTCAGCTGGACGGTCGGACCGGCGGCGTCGGCCACCACGTTGGCCGCCGTCAGGATGATGTCGAAGGCGGCGGCGATGGCGGCACCGTGGACGCAGCCCGGCGCCCCTTCGTAGGCGGGCCCGAACACCACCCTCCCGAGGGCCTTGGGCGGGTCGAACCAGATCTCGACGGGCGGGGCCAACGGGTTGCAGGACCCGACCACCATGTCGAAGGGCATGGCGGCGGTGAGACCCGACAGGTCGTCGGGCCCGACCGACTCCTCGGCGAACCGCCCGACCGGCCGGGGGCCCTCGTCGGGAACGGTGACGGTCAGCTCGTCGCACAGCGTCTCGATCCGGGACGCGGCGTCGGTCAGGACCCCCGGCGCCGGGGTCGAGGTCACGGTGAGCTCCATCAGGCGGCGGACGGCGGCGGCCAGCTCCTCGCGCCCTCCCCCGCTCCAGGGTCGGCCGTACGGGCCCGACGCGCCGCGGGGCCTCAGTCACGGGACCCGGCGAATCGGGCGATGTGGACGGCATGGGCGTCGAGGGCCTCCAGGATCTCGGAGCGGGTCCCGGACGGGACCCGCAGGACCACCTCGTCGAGGCCGAGGCGGGCGAAGTGCTCCAGCTTGGCTTCGGTGGGGACCGTGCCGAACGGCACCACCCGGGCCAGGCCGGGGTCCCGTCCCTTCGCCTCGAACGCCCGGCGCAGCTCGGGGATGGCGTCGCCCAACCCCGATCCGCCGATGGGCATCCAGCCGTCGGCGTAGTCGGCGATGGCCGCGAAGTTGCCGGCGGTGGCGGCCCCGCCGAGCAGGACGGGCACGCCGGGCTGTTGCACCGGCTTCGGTCGGCTCCAGCACGGTTCGAGGTCCACGAACTCCCCGTGGAACTCCGCGGGGTCGTCGCGCCACAGGGCCCGCATGCACAGGACGTGCTCCCGGGCGATGGCCCGGCGGTCGGCGAAGGCCACGCCGTGGTCGGCCGCCTCGGCCCGGTTCCAGCCGAAGCCGATGCCGAGTACGACGCGCCCACCGCTCAGGTGGTCGAGGGTGGCCACCTGCTTGGCCAGGACGATCGGGTCGTGCTGGGCGGCCAGCACCACGCCCGTCCCGAGGACCAGGTCGGTCGTCACCGAGGCGGCCGTGGCCAGGGCCACGAACGGGTCGAGGCTCCGCTTGTAGTCCTCGGCACGCACGCCCTCCACCAGCGACGGCGGGGCGTCCGCCCGCACCGGCAGATGGGTGTGCTCGGGGAGGTAGAGGGAGGCGAAGCCGCGTTCCTCGGCGGCCCGGGCCAGATCGGCCGGGGCCAGGTCCCGGTCGGTCAGGAAGCAGGTGATGCCGAGCTGCACCGGGCTCAGTCCCCCAGCCCTGCGGCCAGCTGGGTCCCCGGGTTGGCATCGGGGTCGGCGAACAGGGAGGCGAAGGCCGCCTCCTCCCGCCGGCGGGCATCGGCCACCCCCGGTCCCCGGGCCTGGAGCATCAGGTGCTTGATCCGGCGGGTGGCGTGTGCCGGGAACCCGGCGATGGTCCGGGCCAGCTCGAGCGTCTCGGCCAGCGCGGTGCCGTCGGGACACGTCCGCAGGGCCAGGCCCGAGGCCACGGCCTGCTCGGCGGTGATCCACTCCGAGGCCAACAGGGCCAGCGACGCGTGCTGCCAGCCCATGCGGGCGGGGAGGAGGTAGCTGCTGGCCGCCTCCGGCGGGACACCCATCTCGGCGAAGGGGGCCCGGAGCCGGGCCGACTCGTCCATCAGGACCAGGTCCACGTGGCCGAGGATCGAGCAGCCGAGTCCCATGCCGACCCCGTGGACGGCGGCCAGGAGGGGCTTGTCGAAGCGCACCAGGAGGTCCAGCAGGGCCTGGAACCCGGGCTCGGCATCCGCCCCGGCGTCACCGGTGGCGATGGCCACCATCTCGCGCAGGTCCTGGCCCGAGGTGAACGCCTTGCCCCGCCCGGTCAGCACCACGGCGTGGACGTCGTCGTCGCCCAGCGCGCCGGACAGGGCGCCGGCCACCGCCCGGTACATGGCCCGGTCGAAGGCGTTGCGGGCCTCGGGACGGTCGAAGGCCACGACCAGGACGTGGTCGAGGAACTCGAGCTCGATGCGGTGGTCGGTGTCGCCGCCCGGCGCCTGGCGTCACGGGCGGACGATCTGGCCGCCGTCGACGTTGAAGACGTGCCCGGTGATCCACGACGCCTCGTCGGACAGCAGGAACAGGCACATGCCCACCAGGTCGGAGGTCTGGCCCATGCGCTTGAGGGCCAGTCCGGCCAGGATCGGCTTCATGAAGGCGTCGGGCACCACGGTGCGGGACGCCTCGGTGTCGGTGGGCCCGGGGGCGATGGCATTGGTCCGGATGTTGTCGGGACCCAGCTCGTGGGCCAGCTGCTGGGTGATCGAGTTGACCCCGGCCTTGGCCAGCCCGTAGAAGCCGGCGTACAGGTAGGCGGCCGTCGAGGACTGGTTGACCACGGCGCCGCCGCCCCGGGCCTTCATGGCCGGCCAGCAGGCGCGGACGCAGTTGAGGGCGCCGAGCATGTTCACCGACAGGAAGCGGTTGAGGTACTCCCAGTCCACCGTCAGCAGCAGGTCGAGCTTCATCCCACCGAAGATGGCGGCGTTGTTGACCAGGTAGTCGATGCCCCCGAACCCGTCCACGGTCGCCTCGGCCATGGCCTGGGCCGATGCCGGGTCGGCCACGTCCACCGCCACGGCCAGGGCCGAGCCACCCGACGAGCGGATGCCGGCCGCCACCACCTCGGCGTTGGCCGCGTCGATGTCGGCCACCACGACCGAGGCACCGGCCGCGGCCAGGGCCTCGGCGTAGGCCTGGCCGATCCCGCCGGCCGAGCCGGTGACGATGGCCACCTTGTCGTGGAAGTCGAAGGTCGTGGTCGGGGTCGTCTCCGGTGCTGCGGTCATGTCAGGACTCCTCACTGCTCGTCGGTGGCCTCGTCGGCGGCGGCGGACTTCGCCGCCTTGGCCCGTTCGGCGATGATCTTCTCGGCGGCGGCATTGACCCCGGTGGACAACGGCCAGCCGATGTAGTGGGCCAGGTGGAGGACGATCTCGCGGACCTGCTCCTCGGTCAGCTCCCCCCGCTGGAGGGCGGAGCGGAACTGGATCTCCAGCAGGTTGGCCTGGCCGAGCGCGGCCAACACCCCGATGGTCAGCATCCGGCGGTCCCGGGTGTCGAGCGCCTCGCGCGTCCACACCGCTCCGAACAGGTGGTCGACCGTCACGTCGACGTACGGTCCGGCGATCGTGTCGGGGTCGACGGAGAAGCCGTAGACCTCCTCCATCTTGGCGATGCCCGCGGCTCGCGCCCCGGTGGGTCCCTCAGTCATCACGCCTCCCGTGTGTCGTCGATCGTGTCGGTCGTAGCGGGTGGTGGGTCACGCCGGCTCGGCCAGTGACTTGGTCTCGAGGTACTCCTCGAACCCGGCGATGCCCGACTCCCGCCCGACCCCCGACTGTCTATACCCGCCGAAGGGCATGTCCGGGCTGAACCACAGGCCGCCGTTGATGCCGATGGTGCCGGTGCGGATCCGGTTGGCCACCGCGATGGCCCGCTCCCGGTCGGCCGACCACACCGAGCCCGACAGTCCGTAGGCCGAGTCGTTGGCCAGGGCGACGGCGTCGTCGTCGTCGTCGAACGGGATGACCACCAGGACCGGTCCGAAGATCTCCTCCTGGGCCACCCGGGCATCGTTGCCGACGCCGACGATGAGGGTCGGCTCCACGAAGTATCCGCCGTCGAGCCCGTCGGGGCGACCGCCGCCGAGGGCGAACGATCCGCCCTCCTCGATGGCCAGCTTCAGGTAGCCCTCGACCCGGTCGCGTTGGCGGGCGCTCACCAGCGGCCCGCAGATGGTCCCGGGGTCGGTCGGGTCGGCGGCCGGCAGCTTGGCCATGACCCGTGACGTGGAGTCGACCGCCTCGTCGAACAGCGAGCGGGGGACGAGCAGGCGGGTGGTGATGGCGCACCCCTGCCCGGCGTGGGTGCACACCGTGAAGGCGGCCGTGGCGCACGCGCCGCGCAGGTCGGCATCGTCCAGGATGACGAAGGCCGACTTGCCACCGAGCTCGAGGAAGACCTTCTTGACGGTGTCGGCGGCCGAGGCCATGACCTTGCGGCCGGTGGCCGTCGACCCGGTGAAGCTGACCTGGTCGACCCGGGGATCGGTCGACAGCATCGCCCCGATGGCATGGTCGGCCGACGGGACCACGTTGACCACCCCGGCGGGGATGTCGGTCTCCTCGGTGATCAGCCGGCCGAGGACGGTGGCGCACCACGGGGTGTCCGGGGCCGGCTTGAGGACCACGGTGTTGCCGGCCGCCAGCGCCGGTCCCAGCTTGGCCAGGTTGATCTGGTGGGGCACGTTCCACGGGGTGATGGCCCCGACCACGCCGGTGGCCTCCCGGCGCACCCAGCGGTGGGAGGGGATGCCGAGCGGCTCGGCGTTGCCGAGGTCGGTCTCCCACTCGTAGCCCTCGGCCAGGTCGGCCACCCAGCCCAGCGACCCGACCGGGGTGTCGAGCTGGGCCGAGTAGGTGAGGGAGAGGGGTGACCCCGTCTCGGCCACGGTCATGGCCCGGATCTCGTCTGCGTGGCGCTCGAAGGCCGCCTGCAGCTGGCGCAGCCCGCGGACGCGCAGCTCGACGTCGGTCGACCAGTCCGTCCCGTCGAAGGCGCGCCGGGCGGCGCCGATGGCCTCGTCGAGGTCGGCCGCCCCGCCGTCGGCGGCCACGCCGAGCACGGCACCGGTGGCCGGGTTGACGGTCTCGAACACCCGGCCCGACCGGGCCGGCCGCAGCTCGCCGTCGATCAGCAGCCGCTCCTCGCCCGTCACTCCCGTGTCCTCGCTCATCGGTCCCCCTTCGTCCCGCCCACCCCGAAGATGTCGTCGGTGTGGGCCTCGGTCATGGCCGCCAGCGGCAGGTCTACGTCCAGTTCGTCGGCCAGTGCCAGTGCGGCCAGCAGATCCTTGTGGGCCAGGTCGGCGCCCGACCGCATGGCCGCCACGAACCCGGCGTCGTCGGCGTCGGTGAACGGCGCCACCGTCGGGCGGAACATCAGGGCCGAGGCCCCGCCGATCTTGGCGTCGCTGGCCCGGATCACCTGGGCCAGCCTCGACAGCTCGATGCCGGCCGCCTCGGCCAGGACCTGGCCCTCGTAGGCGGCCAGCCACCCGCCGTACTGGACGAGGTTGCGGGCCAGCTTGGCGGCCAGGCCCGTGCCGAACGGGCCCATCCGGACCGTCAGGGAGCCGATGGCGTCGAACACCGGGGCCAGGCGGTCGAGCACCTCCTCGTCCCCGCCCGCCATGCAGATGAGCTCACCGGTGGCGGCGGCACTGGGCCCGCCACTCACCCCGCAGTCGACCACCGCGGTGCCGGCCGCCCGGGCCTCGGCGCCGATGTCGCGCACGCATGCCTGGGTGATGGTGCTCACCACGACGAACGTGGTGCCCGGCCCCCCGGCGACCAACGCCCCCTCGGGTCCGGACAGCACGGCGCGCACCTGCTCGTCGTTGACCACGGCCACCACCACCACGTCGGCGGCCCGGGCCGCGTCGGCCGGCGAGACGGCCACGGTGGCGTGGTCGGCATGCCGGTCGGTGGCCTCGGAGCGGATGTCGAAGACGACCAACGGGAGTCCGGCGGCGTGGACGCTGTTGGCCACGCCGTCGCCGATGGCGCCCAACCCGATCACGCCGACGGTCGGGCCGGCCCCGGTGGGCTGCGGTGTTGGATCCGGTGCTGGTGCCACGACGACCCCCTGGTGTTGGACAAGTGTCTGGACTATAGTCTGGACACATGACCGACACCAGCGCCACTACGCACGGCGGCGTCGACGGCTCGGGGGCGCGGTGACCACCGCCCAGTCCCTGCCCGACACCGGCTCCCCGGTGGTCGACATCGAGGCCACCCGCCGGCGCCTGACCGCCCGCCAGGCCGAGGCGGTGGCCAACCTGGTGCGGGCCGCCGAGGAGGAGACCGAGGAGGTCGGCTACGCCGGACTCACCGTACGGGGCGTGGCCCGGCGGGCCGGTGTCGCCCCGGCGACCGCCTACACGTACTTCAGCTCCAAGGACCACCTGCTGGCCGAGGTCCTGTGGCGGCGCATGGAGGCACTCCCCCCGGTCGACACCGACCAGTCGGTGCCCGTGGCCACGCGGGTGGCGCGCACCGTCCGGGACATGATCCCCTTCGCCGCCGAGAGCCCGGCCCTCATCGACGCCTGCACGGTGGCACTCATCAGTCCGAGCCCCGACGTCAGTCACCTGCGGGACCGGATCGGCGCCCAGACCCACCGTCGGCTGGTGGCCGCACTCGGGTCGGACGTCGATCCCCGCGTCGCCCGGGTGCTCGAGGCCGCCTACTCCGGCGCGCTGCTCACCGCCGGCACCGGGCACATGTCCTTCGGTGACGTGCCGGCCTTCGTGGCCGAGGCGGCCACCCTGCTGATCGACGGCACCGGGGGTCCCCGGTGACCGCCACCGAGGCCGCCGCGCCGGTCACGTACAACCCCTACGCCTACGAGATGCACGAGGACCCGTATCCGACGTACGCCCGCCTGCGGGCCGAGGCGCCGGTCTACCGGTCCGACGAGTTCGACTTCTGGGCCCTCTCCCGGCACGAGGACGTGCTCGGCGCCTTCCGCAACGTCGACGCCTACTCCAACGCCTACGGCGTGTCGCTCGATCCGAGCGCCTTCAGCCCCGACGCCCACAAGGTCATGTCCTTCCTGGCCCTCGACCCGCCGGACCACACCCGCATGCGCTCCCTGGTGGGCAAGGGCTTCACCCCGACCAAGGTCAACGCCATGGAGGAGCGCATCCGCGAGATCACCCTCGAGCACCTACTGCCCGCCCTCGAGTCGGGCACCTTCGACTTCATCGCCGACTTCGCCGGCAAGGTCCCCATGGACGTGATCTCCGAGCTGGTCGGGGTCCCCCGGGCCGACCGGGCCGAGCTGCGTCGCTTGGCCGACCTGGTGCTCCACCGGGACGACGGTGTCTACGACGTGCCGGCCGAGGGGATGGAGGCCGCCCTCAGCCTCGTCGTCTACTACCAGGACATGGTCGACGAGCGCCGCAGGGCCCGCACCGACGACCTGACGTCCGCCCTGCTCGACGCCGAGATCGGCGGCGACAAACTGACCGACGAGGAGATCGTGGCCTTCCTGTTCCTCATGGTGGTGGCCGGCAACGAGACGACCACCAAGCTCCTCGGCAACGCCTGGTACTGGGGCTGGCGCAACCCCGACGAGCGGGCCAAGCCGTTCGCCGACGCCGCCCGGGTGCCCCAGTGGGTGGAGGAGACACTCCGCTACGACACGTCGAGCCAGATGCTGCTGCGGGTGCTCCGCCAGCCCGTCGCCCTCCACGGGACCACGCTGGCCGAGGGCGAACGGGTGCTGTTGCTGGTGGGCTCGGCCAACCGCGACGAGCGGGTCTTCCCCGACGCCGACCGCTACGACCTCGACCGCGACACCAAGGCACTGGTGAGCTTCGGCAGCGGCCGCCACTTCTGCATGGGAGCCCCACTCGCCCGACTCGAGGCCCGGATCGGGCTCAGCGAGCTGGTCTCCCGGGTGGCGACTACGACGTCGACCCCGACGGCATCGAACGGGTCCACTCGATCAACGTGCGGGGCCTGGCCGCCCTGCCGACCACGGTGGGCCTGCGATGACCGGCCTGCCGCGCTGATGGCCAGGTTCCCCGCCAACCCCGAGCGCCGTCCGGCCGTGGTGACCGGTGGCTCGTCGGGCATCGGCCGGGCCGTCGCCGTCGCCTTGGCCGCCGCCGGCCACCCGGTGGTCCTCGGCGCCCGGCGGGTGACCGAGTGCGAGGAGGCCGCCGCGGCCATCCGGTCCGAGGGCGGCGAGGCCGTCGCCATCCACCTCGACCTGTCCGACGGCGACTCGGTCGAGCGGTTCGCGGCCGCCGCGGTGGACACCCTCGGCGAGGTGGAGATCGTCATCTCCAACGCCGCCCAGAACATGGCCGGCGCCGTCCTCGACACCGACCCCACGCAGCTCGAGGCCGTCCTCGGCGTCAACATCGGGGGCACCCACCGCCTGGTGCGTGCCCTCCTGCCCGGCCTGGTGGAGCGTCGGCGGGGGGACGTCGTGTTCGTGACCTCCGACGTGGCCGAGCGCCCCCGCCCCACCATGGCCGCCTACGTGACGTCCAAATGGGGACTCGAAGGCTACGTCCGCTCGCTCCAGATGGAGCTCGAGGGCACGGGGGTGCGGGCCACCATCGTGCGGCCGGGGCCCACCCTCACCGGCATGGGCATGGACTGGGACCCCGAGGTGACCGGTGAGGTCATCGAGCAGTGGGCGGCCTGGGGATTCGCCCGCCACGACAACTTCATGCGGCCGGCCGGCGTGGCCGAGGCCGTCTGCGCCGTGGTTTCCCTCCCCCGGGGCACCCACGCCACCGTCATCGAACTGCAGCCCGAGGCGCCCATCGCGCCGCCCACCGATCAAGGAGCACCCTGATGGCCGTCGACACCGGAACACGCGAGCCCGCCCGGGTGTCGGGCGGGGAGGGGGCCGACGGCCACCTCGAGGAGCTCCGGGCCGACCCCATCGGGCTCATGCAGCGGGTCCGGGACGAGTGCGGAGACGTCGGACTGTTCCGCCTGGCCGACCGCGACGTCGTCCTCCTCAGCGGGGCCGAGGCCAACGAGTTCTTCTTCCGCTCCAAGGAGGAGATCCTCGACCAGGCCGAGGCCTACCCGTTCATGACGCCGGTGTTCGGCGAGGGCGTGGTGTTCGACGCGTCACCGGAGCGGCGCCGCGAGATGCTCCACAACCAGGCGCTGCGGGACAAGTTCATGCGGGGCCACGCCGCCACCATCTCGTCCGAGGTCGAGGCCATGGTCGCCGCCTGGGCCGACGAGGGCGAGATCGACCTGCTCGAGTGGTTCGCCGAGCTGACCATGTACACCTCGTCGGCCTGCCTCATCGGCAAGCGCTTCCGCGACCAGCTCGACGGGCGGTTCGCCACGCTCTTCCACGACCTCGAGCAGGGCACCGACGCCATCGCCTACGTCGACCCCTACGCCGACATCGAGAGCTTCCACCGCCGCGACGCCGCCCGGGCGGAGCTGGTCTCCCTCATCCGGGGGATCATGGAGGGCCGGGCCGCCGCGCCCGCCGTCCCCGAGGACGAGCGTGACCTGGTCGACGTGCTGATGTCGGTGAAGAACCCCGACGGCACCGACCGCTTCCTGCCCGACGAGGTCACCGGGATGTTCATCTCCATGATGTTCGCCGGGCACCACACCACGTCGGGCACCGCGGCGTGGACGCTCATCGAGCTGCTCAAGCACCCCGACGTGCTGACCCGCGTCGACGACGAGCTGGGCGAGCTGTACGCCGACGGTGCCGAGGTCAGCTACCAGGCCCTGCGGGCCATGCCCCTCCTCGAGTCGTCGGTCAAGGAGGCGCTCCGCCTCCACCCGCCGCTCATCCTCCTGCTCCGGGTGGCCAAGGAGGAGCTCGAGGTCGAAGGGGTCGCCATCCACGCCGGCCAGATGGTGGCGGCCAGCCCGTCGGTCTCCAACCGGCTGCCCGAGGACTTCCCCGATCCGGACGCGTTCCGCCCCGACCGCTACCTCGAGCCCCTCGAGGAGGACCGGCTCAATCCGTGGACCTGGATCCCGTTCGGCGCCGGCCGGCACCGGTGCGTGGGCCAGGCCTTCGCCATGATGCAGCTGAAGGCGATCTTCAGCGTGCTGCTCCTCGACTGGGAGTTCGAGCTCGCCCAGGCCCCGGACACCTACCGCAACGACCACTCGAAGATGGTGGTGCAGTTGCAGCAGCCGTGCGTGGTCCGCTACCGCCGACGTGCCGTGGCCCGCAGCCACCAGGGGTCCTGATGCGCATCGTCGTCGACCGCGACCTCTGCCAGGGACACGGGGTGTGCGAGTCCGAGGCACCCGACGTGTTCGAGGTCGGCAAGGACCACCAGGTGGTGGTCCTCGACCCGACACCTCCCGAAGACCAGCGCGCCGTCGTCGGCGCCGCCGTACGCTTCTGCCCCACCCACGCCCTGTCCATCGCCGACGACTGAGCCGCACCGTCGTCGACCGACCTCAATCGACCCGCCGCATCCACACCGGACCACCGAAACGACAAGGAGTCACCCCGTGCCGTCGTACCCCCGCAGTGAGCTCGAAGAGACCATGCAGCGCTGGCTGGACCTGAACCGCACGTGCGAGGAGGAGCTGAACTGGCTCCCGCTCGCCGAGATGTTCACCGAGGACGCCACCTACGGCTGGAACGTCGGCCCCAACGACGAGTTCATGGCCGTGGGCCGGGACCAGATCCGCGAGTTCGCCGTCGGCCTCGAGATGGAGGGCCTGGGTGGCTGGACGTACCCCTACATGCGCATCCTGATCGACGAGGTCCAGGGCGAGATCCTGGGGCTGTGGAAGCAGGTCGCCGACGCCACCCGTCCCGACGGGAGCCACTACGAGATCGCCGGCCTGGGCGGCAGCTGGTTCCGCTACGGCGGCAACCACCAGTGGAGCTGGCAGCGCGACTTCTTCGACGTCGGCAACGCCACCGCCGCCTACATCGAGATGATCCAGGCCGACGCCCTCAGCCCGGGCATGAAGGCCCGCATCGAGAAGATGGGGTCGGGACGCCAGCCCGGGCACTACCCGGTGGGCAAGGCCCCGGTCGGCCTGTGGGACGGCGTGGAGCCGACCGTCCTGGGCGGCGGCTGAGCGGACCGGGGATCCGCCCCCGATGCCGACCGGCCCCTTCGCCGAGGCCACCGCGGTCGTGGCGACCGGTGAGGGCCGCTACCGGGGAACCATCGCCGAGGGATGGGACATCGCCGGCAACGCCAACGGCGGGTACCTGCTGGCCATGGGCGCCCGTGCCCTGGCCACCGCCTGCGGACGGCCCGACCCCGTGACGGTCACCGCCCACTTCCTCTCCCCCGGCAGGCCCGGCCCGGTCGACATCGCCACCACCGTGGTGAAGGAGGGCAAACGGTTCGCCACCGGCTCGGCCACGCTGCACGCCGCCGGACGGCCGCTCCTCGCCGTCCTGGGCACCTTCGGGGACCTGGCCGAGGATCCCGGCGCGCTCCTGGTCGACGGGTCGCCTCCCGACCTGCCACCGGTCGAGGCCTGCGTCCACATCGCGCCGACCGCCACGTTCCCGCCGCCGTTCAACGGGCGCGTCGACCTCCACCTCCACCCGGACGACGCCCCGTTCGCCCGGGGCGCACGCAGCGGGGTGGCCCGCGTCCGGGGCTGGTTCCGCCTTCCCCACGGCGAACCGGTCGACACCGTGGCGCTGCTGTGCGCCCTCGACGCCTTCCCGCCCACCATCTTCAACGCCGACCTCCCCGTCGGATGGACCCCGACCGTCGAGTTGACCGCCCACGTCCGCGCCAGGCCCACAGCGGGATGGTTGCGCTGCCGGTTCACCACGCGCTTCGTGACCAGCGGTTTCCTCGAGGAGGACGGCGAGATCTGGGACGCCGACGACCGGCTGGTGGCCCAGTCGCGCCAGCTGGCCCTCGTCCCCCGGGGGTAGGCCGCCCTGCCGGGGCTCCACGGTGGGCTAAAGGTTGCCGCCCGGGATGACGACCACTCAAATTGTCCAGGCATACCGGTCGCCCCGTGCCGTCCAGATGCGGCGCGGGTGCGAGTCCAAGGAAGGTGAGGGTTCGGCGGACGATGCGCGTTGCTCCTCCACTCGGTCAGGACGTCTACTCGAAGAAGCGGGGCGCGTTCCGCGGCATGGGACGTCGCCGGGCCCCGGCGCGGGGGGACGCCGCTACGGGCGGCATGTCCCGGCGTGACGAGAAGGCCGCCCAGATCGTGAACGAGCAACGCCACGCGGTCATCCGGGACGCCATCACCCACCGCTCGCTCGTCACCCACTTCCAACCGATCATCGACCTGCGCAGCGGCCGGCCCATCGGGGCGGAGGCGCTGTCGCGCTTCGGTCAGCTCCCGGTCCGGGCCCCCGACGCGTGGTTCGCCGAGGCGGCCTCCGTCGGCCTGGGCGTCGAGCTCGAGCTCATCGCCCTCGAGAGTGCGCTCGCCCAGTTGGACCTCCTCCCGACCAGCGTCTACCTGTCGCTCAACGCGTCGGTCGAGACCATGGTCACCGAGCGGTTCTCCGAGCTCATCGGCGCGGTGGCGTCCGAGCGCATCGTGCTCGAACTGACCGAGCACACCAAGGTGGTCGACTACCCCGAGCTCGCGCACAGGATCGAGCACCTCCGCTCGGTGGGGGTCCGCGTGGCGGTCGACGACGCCGGAGCCGGCTACTCCGGCCTGGCCCACATCCTGAACCTCAAGCCGGACGTCATCAAGCTGGACATCAGCCTGACCCGCGGCATCGACAAGGACCCGGCGCGCCGGGCGCTCGGTCGGGCACTCCTCACCTTCGGCCTCGATGCCTACGACGCCTCGCTCGTGGCCGAGGGCATCGAGACCGAGGGCGAACTCGAGACGCTCCGGTCGCTGGGGTGCCCGTGCGGTCAGGGGTTCTTCCTCGGGCGTCCGGCACTGCTGGCCCCTCCCGTCGGACGCCGATCCGACACCACGCTGCCGCCCCTCCTCCTGCCCGAGCGACCCCGGGAGCCCGTCGACCCGGATTCGGAGCCGACACCGGGGCCGGAGCTGATCCTCGGCCAGTCGTCACCACCGACGTCCTCCGCCGCCGACGGGGAGATCGGCGTCGTCGTCGCCGGCTGACCGAGGTCCCCCGGAGCCGGGGTCCGGGCACGACGGTTCGGCGACCGGCCGATAGGTTGTCGGCCATGACGACGTCTCCCGGCGCCCCCGTCGAGGTGCTCGGCGCCTGGCGCGAGGCGGAGGACCGGCTGCTGGCCACCATCGCCCCGCTCGACGACGCCACCATGGCCCGACCGTCGCTCCTGGCGGGGTGGACCGTCGCCCACCTGCTCACCCACCTGGCCCGCAATGCCGACAGCCACGTGCGGCGCACCGAGGCCGCCATCGCCGGCGTGGTCGTCGACCAGTACCCCGGGGGCCTCGCCGAGCGCGCCGCCGACATCGAGGCCGGGGCCGGTCGGTCGGCGACGCGCCGTCCGGGACGACGTCGGCGCATCGACGGCCCGGCTGCTCGAAGCCTGGTCGGACGTGCCCGACGCCGCCTGGGCCAACGTCACCCGGGACCTCTCGGGTGGTGAGCGCCGCCTCGCCGAGCTGCCGGCCCGGCGGTGGCTCGAGGTCGAGGTCCACCTCGTCGACCTCGGGTGCGGGCCCACCCACCGCGACTGGTCCGACGCGTTCGTCGCCGCCCGCCTGCCCGAGATGCGGGCCGGGGCGGCGGCCCGACTGCCGGTCGGCGGCGAGCTACCCGCTCCCGGGCTCGGTCGACGACCGGGACGAGTTGGCCTGGCTGTTCGGTCGACTCGACCGGGACGACCTGCCCGTCCTCGGCCCCTGGTAGTGACGTGACCGCCTGCCGGTCGACCGACCGACCGGGGTCCCCGGACGTGACCATCGCCGAGATCCTCGGCCTCCTCATCGCCGTGGTGGCCGTGGCCACCGTGGCCGACCGCCTGCGGATCGCCTACCCGATCCTGCTGGTCATCGCCGGACTGGTGGTGGCCATCCTCCCCCTCGCCCACCGGGTGACGCTCCAGCCCGAGCTGATCCTCCTGGTCTTCCTGCCACCGCTCATCTACGACGCGTCGCTCGACACCTCGGCCCGGGAGCTGCGCACCCACTGGCGGCCGATCCTGCTGCTGGCCGTCGGCCTGGTGCTGGCCACCATGACCCTGGTGGCCGTGGTCTTCCACCTGCTCGTCCCCCAGTCGAGCTGGGGCGAGGCCTTCGCCCTCGGCGCCATCGTCTCGCCGCCCGACTCGGTGGCCGCCACCCAGATCGCCGGCAAGCTGGGGCTCCCCCGGCGGCTCGTCACCATCCTCGGCGGCGAGGGCCTCATGAACGACGCCACCGCCCTGACCGCCTACCAGGTGGCCGTGGCCTCGGTGGCCACCACGCTGACCGTCGCCGACGTGGCCGCCCGGTTCCTCGTTCGCCGTGGTCGTCGGGGTGGCCATCGGGGTGGCCGTCGGCTGGGTCGGCACCCGCATGCTCCGCCTCGTCGAGACACCGGTCATCGAGAACACGGTGCTGCTCATCCTCCCCTTCGCCGCCTACCTGCCGGCCGACAAGCTCGACGCCTCCGGCGTGCTCGCCGTGGTCGCCACCGGCCTCTACTTCGGCCGCTACGGCTCGCGTGTCGCTGACGGCCGGCGCCCGGCTGCAGCAGCGCCAGATCTGGGAGCTGATCGTCTTCCTGCTGACCGGGCTCTCCTTCCTCCTGGTCGGCCTCGAACTGCGCCCGGTCCTCGAGGCGCTGACCGCACGCTCGTCGGACTCGTTGGTGGTCGAGTCGCTGGCCGTGGTCGGCTCCGTGATCGTCCTGCGCATGGTGTGGATGTTCGGGGTCACGGCCCTGCCGGGCGGCCGCCACCTGTTCAGCACCAACCAGGGGACGCCGTCGACGTGGCGCGAGACGACCGTCGTCGGCTGGGCCGGCATGCGCGGCGCCATCAGCCTGGCCGCCGCGCTGGCCCTGCCGACCTCGTTCGCCGAACGGGACCTGGTGCTCTTCCTGACCTTCGCCGTCATCGTGGCCACCCTGGTCGGCCAGGGCCTGACCCTCCCGCCGCTCATCCGCCGGCTGGGCCTGGTGACCCGGGGCGAACAGGACCTGGTGCTGGCGGCCGAGGCCCGACGACGGCTGGTGGTGCTGGCCCTGACCCGGATCGACGACCTGGCCGCGGCCGGCGGGACGCCGCCCGAGGTGCGGGACCGGGTGCGCACCGGGTACGAGGCCCTGCTGGCCCAGGTCGACCGCCGCCTCGACGTGCTGGGTGACCGGAACGGAGCCGTCGACGCGGCGGGTGAGCCGATCGAGAGCGAGACCGAGGCGTTCGCGGCCGAGGTCGCCCTCCGCCGGCACGGTGATCGCCGCCGAACGCGACGAACTCGACCGGATGGTGGCCCGACCGGAAGGTCTCCCGTCCGGTGGCCGACGAGGTCCGGGCCGCCCTCGACGTCGACGAGACGACCATGCGGCCCTGAGACCCTCCCGTCCGGGCGTTCCCGACCCCGGGGCGAACGCCGATGGGCGCCTCCGGAGAGGCGCCCATCGGGTACGGGTCGTGCTGTGAAACACCGAGAAGCCCGTGAGGCGCCGGGTGGGACCACGGTCCGGCTAGGTCGCTCGGTGGGTGTCTGGCTGGGATTCGCCAGGTGGTACAGCGAGCCGCCTCAGCGGCCAGCCACCTCCAGGGTCCCGAAACGTTGACTGCTCAGTTGGACCACCTCCTCTCTCTGGTCCGCTCATCGTATCGTCGGCGCGGCGCGAAGCGGTTCATCCAATTCGCCCGGGTTGACGCGCGTGTGAACGGGCCCCGGCCACCGGATCCCGGCGGCGTCCGGACGGCCCCGCCGTGTGCTCATGATGACCCCATGACCCTGATCAAGATCAACGCCATCACCGTGCCGGACGACGCCGGCGACGAGCTGGCCGAGCGGTTCGCGGCCCGGGCCGGTGCGGTCGACGGGCAGGACGGCTTCGAGGGATTCGAACTGCTCCAGCCCACCGACGGCCGCAACCAGTGGCTGGTGGTCACCCGCTGGCGTGACCAGGCGTCGTTCGACGCCTGGGTGCAGTCCCCGGCATTCGCCCACGGGCATGCCGGCGCCAGCCGTCCCGCCCCCCACGGGGGACCGGTCTCGGTCGCCTCGGAGCTGTGGTCCTACGAGGTCGCCGGGGGCTCGACCGGCTGACGCCGGCGCCGCAGGCATGGCCGGCCACTTGGATCGCCTGGCCGAAGCGGGCGTCCGGCGTGGAGACCGACGTGGCGGACCACGTCGTGCGCGGCCTGGCCCTGCCCCGTGGGCTCGTCGACGACAAGGTGTCTGCCCTCGACGACACCTGGACCGGGCTCCGGATCGTCTGGCGGGTCGCCAACCGGTGACCACCCGTGGGGCCACCTCGTGCGGTCACCCTTGTCAGCCACCCCCGCGGCCACCGGCGTCGGGTCAGGGCCGGAGCAGCACCTTGATGCAGTCGGGGCTGCGCTCCGCCACCGCCGCATAGGCCGCCGCCGCGTCGTCGAGGGCGAACTCGTGGGTGAAGATCCCGTCGGTGCGCAGCCGGCCGTGCTGGACGAGCGGGACCAGCTCGGCCCAGGTCCGGTGCACCGGGTGCCGTGGTCATCCGGAGCGTCACGCTCCGGAACAGCGTCATCAGGGCGGGCAGCGGATAGGGCTCCAGGTCGTGGACCCCGATGACCGACACCGTGCCGCCGGGGCGCACGGCGGCCAGCGCCGCGTCGAGTGTCGCGTCCTTCGCCACCGCGTCGATCACCGCATCGGCGCCCCGTCCGCCCGTCGCCTCCAGCACCGCCTCCACCGTCGGGCCCGTCGACGGCCTCGGCCCCCGAGTCGACGGCCCGGGCCCGGCGCCCCTCGACCGGGTCGACGGCCAGCACCCGGCCCGCCCCCAGGGCCAGGGCCGAGCGCACGGCACACAGCCCCACGGCCCCCAGCCCGAGCACCACGACCGTCCCGCCGGGGGCGCACTCCGCCCGCTGGGCGCCGGCCCACCCGGTGGACAGGTTGTCGGTCAACAGCAGCGCCGCCTCGTCGTCCATGCCCTCGGGGATGCGCAGCATCTGGAAGTCGGCGGCCGGCACGGCGACGGCGGTGGCCTGGCCGCCGGGCAGCATGCCCGACCCGAACACCTGGGGCCCCTCGACGCAGCGGACGGGGTCGCCGGTCGCACACCCGTCGCAGGCACCGCACCCGGCGACGGACGCCGTCAGCACCCGGTCGCCCACCCGGAACCGCCGGACGTCGGGGCCGACCTCGAGCACCGTGCCGAGGAACTCGTGGCCCACCGGGATGGCCATGCCGAGGTCGAGGTCGCCGTCGTAGAAGTGCAGGTCCGAGCCGCAGATGGCGGTGGCGTCGACCGACACCACGGCTCCGCCCGGCCCCGGCGGGGCACGGCTCCGGTGCCTCCTCCACCGCGCACCCGGCCCGCCCCGTCGATCACCACGTGCCGCACGGCTCCCCCTCGCCTCGGTCGGTGGACCGACCGGGTCCGTTGAGTACTGTGGCACACCGCGCCGCGACAGCGGCCGGGGTCGCCGCCGGCCTGCGACGGGTCCGCCGACCGGCTCCGGCGGCGGCGAACAGGAGAGGTCACGGACATGCGCAATCCCCACGCCGGCGAGCCCTTCGACACCCCGGACGAGGAGATCGCCGAGGCGCTGCTCGACGTGTCGATCCCGACGCTCCTGCTCTCGCTGGTCCACATGTCCGGCGACCCGGAGCTGATCCGCGGCCGGCTCCGACCGGCCGGGCTCTTCCTCAACGAGGTCCAGGGCTACATGACCGAGGAGGACAAGGCCGAGGCCCGGGCCCTCGCCCTCGAGGTGATCCGCGACTACCGGGACCGGGGCTGCCCCGAGCCCGAGCCCGTCTCGCCCGAGCTCCTCCACGAGATGATGACGTGGCTGGTCTGCGAGGAGGTGCCCGAGGAGTACGTGCCCCTGCTGATGGAGGAGATGGAGCTCGACGGCCGCGACGCCCGGCGGGTCGACCCGGTGGGCACCGACGACGAGCGCGGGGCCTTCCCGGTGGTGGTCATCGGCTGCGGGCAGTCCGGCCTGCTCGCCGGCATCCGGCTCCAGGAGGCCGGCATCCCGTTCACCATCGTCGAGAAGAACGCCGGGGTGGGCGGCACCTGGTGGGAGAACTCGTACCCCGGGGCCCGGGTCGACGTCGGCAACCACTTCTACTGCTACTCCTTCGAGCCGAGCGACCACTGGACCGAGTACTTCGCCCAGCAGCCCGAGCTCCAGCGCTACTTCCAGTCGGTCATGGACAAGCACGGCATCGGCCCCCACGTGCGGTGGGAGACCGAGGTGCTCGGGGCCACCTGGGACGAGGCCTCGGCCACCTGGGCGGTGCGCACCCGGGCGGCCGACGGGACCGAGGACGTGCTCACGGCCCGGGCCGTGATCTCGGCGGTGGGCCAGCTCAACCGGCCGCACGTCCCCGAGATCGAGGGGCAGGAGACCTTCGCCGGCCCGGCCTTCCACTCGGCCCGCTGGGACCACGACGTCGACCTGGCCGGTCGGCGGGTGGCCATGATCGGGGCCGGGGCCAGCGGGTTCCAGATCGCCCCCACCATCGCCCCCGAGGTCGACCACCTGACCGTGTTCCAACGCACCGCACAGTGGATGTTCCCCAACCCGAACTACCACGCCACCGTCGGGCCCGGCGTGCGCTGGGCCTTGCGCCACCTCCCGTTCTACGGCCGCTGGTACCGGTTCCTGATCCTGTGGCCGGGCTGCGACAAGGGCCTGGAGGCCGCCCGGGTCGACCCGGACTACCCGGACCAGCAGCGTGCGGTGAGTGAGATGAACGAACTGACCCGCCAGATGTTCACCGACTGGATCGTCGGCCAGGTCGGCGACGACCCGGAGCTCGTGGCCAAGGTCGTCCCCGACTACCCGGCCACCGGCAAGCGCACCCTCCAGGACAACGGGGCCTGGCTCGGAGCACTGACGCGGGACAACGTCGACCTGGTGCGCACGGCCATCGACCACATCGAGCCCGACGCCGTGGTCACGGTCGACGGCGAGCGGTATCCGGCCGACGTCCTGGTCTACGCCACCGGGTTCCGGGCCACCGAGGTGCTCTTCCCCATGTCCATCGTCGGGCCGGGACGGCGTCGACCTCCGGACCATGTGGGGCGAGCGGCCGGCCGCCTACCTCGGGATCACCGTGCCCGGCTTCCCCAACTTCTTCTGCATGTACGGCCCGGGCACCAACCTCGCCCACGGCGGCAGCCTCATCTTCCACTCCGAGTGCCAGATGCGGTACATCACCCAGTGCCTCGAGGCGCTCATCGCCGGGGGCCACCGGACCATGGAGCCGCTCGTCGAGCGCTACGAGGACTGGCACGAGCGGTCCCAACGCGAGATGCGGGGCCTGGTGTGGTCCCAGCCGTCCATCGAACATTCCTTCTTCAAGAACTCGGCCGGCGAGATCCACGTCCTCAGTCCCGTGGCGCCTCGTCGACTACTGGACCTGGACCCGCCGGCCCGATCTCGCCGACTTCGCCTTCGCCTGACGCGGCCCGTTCCGTTCCCGATCACCGGTCACCGGTCATCGGTCCTCGGTCACCGGGCACCGGGCACCGGTCACTGGTGCATCGTCCGCCAGTCCCCCACCGACAGCCGCCGCACCAGCACGGGAAGGCCGCGTGCCGGCTCCGTCGTCGCTGCGCCCGGGCCGAAGCCGAGGCGATCCATGACCCGGCCCGACGGACGGTTCCCGGGCTCGTGGATCGAGACGATCTCGTCGAGACCCAGGTCGTCGAAGCCCCATCGGAGGGAGGCGGCCGCCGCCTCGGTGGCGTACCCCTTTCCCCGGTGCCCGATGCCGAGCCGCCATCCCACCTCGACGGCCGGCAGGACCTGGGGGAGGAAGTCGGGTACCGCCAGTCCGGCCCATCCGACGAGCACGCCGGTCCCCCGCTCGGTGACGGCGTGGAACGTCGGGCGATCCGGAGCGCCACCGTGCTCGATCATCCGGTCGAGGAAGGCCAGGGTCTCCTCCTCGGTCATCCCTCGACGGAGCGGGTACCACCAGAACGTCTCCTCGGCGTGGAGGACGGCCAACTCGGCGAGGTCCCCCTCGGTGAACGGCCGCAGGACCAGGCGATCGGTCTCGAGGGTGGTGATCACCGGCCCAGGATGGCACCCTCGGGCCGCTCCCGCCCCCCGGTCACCGGTCCGCGGGGTCCCGGCGGCTGGTAGTACAGGTCCCATGGACACACGACGCATCGGCTCCCTCGAGGTATCGGTCATCGGCCTCGGCACCAACAACTTCGGCTTCTTCATGGAGGAGGACGCCGTCCCGCCGGTGGTGGACGCCGCCCTCGAGGCCGGCATCACCTTCTTCGACACGGCCGACTCGTACCTCGAGAGCGAGGCCCGGCTGGCCAAGGCGCTCGGCACCCGGCGTGACGAGGTGGTGATCGGCACCAAGTTCGCCAGCCCGGTGGACGGTGGCACCGGCGGGGCCTCCCCCGACTACGTGCGCTCGGCGGTCGAGCGGAGCCTGGCGAGACTCGGCACCGACCGCATCGATCTCTACCAGCTCCACCGTCCCGACGGGTCCACGCCGATCGCCGACACCCTGGGGGTGCTCGACGAGTTGGTCACCGAGGGAAAGGTGCGCGAGATCGGCTGCTCCAACTTCAGCGCCGCCCAGCTGCGCGAGGCGGCGTCGGCGGCGGCCGACGGGGCCCGGTTCGTCTCCGTCCAGAACCAGTGGAACCTGCTCCAGCGGGACGACGAGTCCGACGCGGTACCCGAGGCCGAGCGGCTCGGTCTCGGGTACCTCCCCTACTACCCGCTGGCCAGCGGCCTGCTCTCCGGCAAGTACACCCGGGGCCAGGACGCCCCGGCCGGGACCCGGCTCGTCCACTTCGGCAGCGGCGGGGGCGGCCTGCTGTCCGACCGGAACTTCGACATCGTGGAGGCGGCGACGGCCTGGGCCGCGGAGCGGGGCCACTCCGTCCTCGAGCTGGCCCTCGCCTGGCTGGCCGCCAAGCCGGTGGTGGCCTCGGTCATCGCCGGGGCGACCTCGCCCGCCCAGGTCCGGGCCAATGCGGCGGCGGCCACGTGGGTGCTGACCCCCGACGAGGTGGCCCAGGTCGACGCCCTCGCCCCGCCGGAGGCCTGAGGGTCCGGTCGGGGCCCCTTCGAGGGACTCGGCGTCGAGTTCGGTGCAAGACGCAGTCGACGGAACGGAGTGGGCCGAGCCCGCGGTCCTATGCTCTCGCAGGTGACGCCGACGGACGACCAGGGTGCCCATCCGCTCGCCCCGATCGGCTTCGACCGCTCCCGGGTCGACGAGGTCCGGACGGCCGGGTACGCCCCCGAGCTGGCCGCCCGGGTCGTCCGGATCGACCGGGGGTGGGCGACCCTGCAGGGTGCCCGCAAGGTCCGGCGGGTTCCCCTGCGCGAGTGCCCGCAGATCGTGGTCGGCGACTGGCTCGTGCCGGACGGGCAGGGGGTGCTCCAACGCCTCGAGCGCCGCAGCCTGCTGGTCCGCCAGTCGGTGTCGGGGCGGGACGAGCCGCAGCACATGGCGGCCAACGTCGACGTCGTGCTCGTGACCTGGGCCCTCGACACGAGGGTGGGGAGCAGCCGCCTCCTGGACATGGTGGTCCTGGCCCGCGACTCGGGTGCGGTCCCCGTCCTCGTGCTGTCCAAGGTCGACACGTCCGACAGCGGCGAGGCCCTCGTCGCCGAGTTGGGCGGGGCGCTCGACGGTGTCGAGGTGGTGACCAGCAGCACCGTGACCGGCGAGGGCCTCGACCGGCTGCGTGCCCTCACGACCGACCGGACGGTCGTGCTGCTCGGGGCGTCGGGGGCCGGCAAGTCGACCTTGACCAACGTGCTGCTCGGCAACGAGGCACAGGAGACCGGCGAGGTCGGGCGCACGGGCGAGGGCCGCCACACCACCACCCGCCGCGAGCTGCTGCCGCTACCGGGTGGCGGGGCGATCATCGACACCCCGGGCATCCGGGCGGCCACGTCGTGGGACGACGGCGAGGAGGAGGACGAGTCCCCCCGCTTCCCCGACCTCGATGCCCTGGCCGAGGAGTGCCGGTTCTCGGACTGCAGCCACGTCGACACGCCGGGCTGTGCGCTCGACCAGGCGGTGGCCGACGGCACCCTCGAGCGGAGGCGGCGGGCCGAGTACCTGGCCTACGTGGTCGAGCGCAGTGCCAAGGACGAGTCCCGGTCGGCCGCCACCCGCCAGCGCGGGCGCGACGCCAACCGGCGCCATCGCCCGTGACGGCGTGGGTCGACCGACCCGGTCGACGCGGAGACGCTGTTCGGCCCCGTCTGCCCAGACCACCCGGCCCGGACCGGGCGGGGGACCGTCAATCCGTCCGGAGGTGTCGTTCCGGATCCCGGGTGAACGTGAGATGCGTGATGCCGCTCGGGGTACTGACGGCCTCCACGGCGAATCGTTCCTCCATCCCCTCGAGGCCGTCCCACAGGCGCTCGCCTCGTCCGAGGACGATGGGGGCGAGCACCAGGTGCAGGTGGTCGATCAGGTCTGCGGCGAGGAACTGCCGGACGGTCGAGGGTCCGCCGCCGATGCGCACGTCGAGCTCACCTGCCGCCTCCTGGGCGATCCGCAGCGCTTCGGTGGGGGTGGCGTCGATGAAGTGGAAGGTCGTACCGCCCTCCATCTCGATCGACGGCCTCGGATAGTGGGTCAGCACGAAGACCGGCGTGTGGAAGACGGGATCGTCGCCCCACCAGCCCTTCCACCCGTCGTCGGTCCACGGGCCACGCTGCGGCCCGAACTTGTTGCGGCCCATGATCTCGGCACCGATGCCGGTCCCCCAGGTGCTGGCGAAGGCCTCGTCGACGCCGGTGCTCCCACCGGGCTCGCCATGGATCTGGCGGAAGGTGCGCGTGCCCATGAACCGGTCGAGGAGCCGGGTCCCGGCATGTCCGAAGGGCTGTTCGAGGGACTGTCCCTCACCGGTGCTGAAGCCGTCGAGCGAGACGGCGAAGTTGTGGACACGTACCGATGGCATTCATGCACTCCTTGGGAATCGATGGAGGATCCGGTGCTCGGGCGCCGGGCGCACGGCCGTGGCACCCGTCGGATCATGGGCCGTCCTTGCGTACTGTCTACCGGACGTGGGTCCGCCGATCGGCCTCGTCACGACCCGCCGCCCGTCAGGAACGCGGCCAGCGAGTCCAGCAGGGAGCGGGTCCCCTCCTCCCGCTGCACCACGGTGTCGAGCCCGTCGAGGAACACCCCCTGCTCCGTGAGGACCAGCTGCGACGTCCCATCGTGGCCGTCGAACAGGATCGTGGCGACGGACACCGAGATCCGGGCGTCGTCGGCATGCATCTCGTAGGTGTAGACGATGCGCTCCTCGGGGACGATGTCCCGGAACTCCGCCTCGTAGGTGTAGACGGGCCCGCCCGGAGGTCCACCACGGTTGACCTCACGGCCCCCGACCCGGAAATCGAGGTCGTAGGTGGCTCCCAGCGCTTCGGCGGAGCCGGCGAACCACCGGGCCTTCAGCAGAGGATCCGCCCACGCCCGGAAGGTCTGGGCGACCGGAACGGGGTACGTCCGTTCGATGACGAACGTGTCATGGGCGACGGTGGACAGCGTCATGGCTTCTCCTCGGTGGAGGTCACGTCGGTCAGGATGTCGCCCAGTCGGTCCAGGCGGGACTCCCATCCCCGCCGCCGATCGCTGATCCACCCTTCTGCGGCGGTCATCGCCGCTGGTTCGATCTGACACATGCGGGTCCTCCCGACCTTCTCGGTCTTCACCACCCCGCACGCCTCGAGGACCTGGACGTGCTGGACGACGGCGGCCAGGGACATCGCCAGCGGCTCGGCCAGCTCGCTGACCGAGGCCGGTCCCCACGTGAGTCGCTCCACCATGCAGCGCCTGCTCTTGTCGGCCAGGGCCTGGAAGGTCCGATCCAGGTCGATCGTTTGCTCAAGCATCTACTTGAGTATACGGGACACCTTCGACAATAGTCAAGTAGCTACTTGACTCTTTGGCCTGACCGACCTGTACCGGTAGGGACGAGTACGTCCCGACGGCCTCCTGGCGAGGACGAGGACGGCGGGGCGCCCACCTACCCGGTGCTGGTGGTCGGTGTCCCTCGGGCCGCCGGCGATTCCCTCCCCCGTTTCACCGGGGTCTCCGGCGTGACTGCTAGGACGCCGTGTACTGGCTGATCTGGGCGAAGGCCGTGGCTCCCAGGTTGGCGAGCGTCAACGGCGCAGGTGCCGACGCCAGGACGACCGCACTGGCCGGACGGACCACCTGACCCGGGAACGTCGGGGTTGCCGGACCTGTCGCATGCCACAGTCCGAACAGCGATACGTTCCTCGGCCCGGAGACGACCGTCGTGAGGTCCGATCCGTTGGTGTTTCACTCGGGGGCGGTCTGCTCGGTGAAGGTCACGGACAGCTTGGGAGCGGCGAGCACCGCCTCACCGAGGTCGGGGGTCACGGCGAACACCCGATTCCGCTCCGTTCCTGAGGCGGAATAGCTGAGGAAGACGGGTCAGGTCGATCAATGCTCGGCGTGCGGGAACGGTGTTGACCGTCCCACTCGTGTCGGAGCGTGACCCTCTCCCGGTGTCGTGGGACAGTCCGAAACTTTGGATCACAGAGCGAGATGAAGTCGCAATGCCTCATCCAGGTCCGCCACCAATTCTGGAGGGAGCTCACCCAGCAGAATTCCGATCCGCTCGACTGCCACGGCCCTGACCTGTTCGGCTTGAGCCTTCGAGTCTTGGTGCAGCCCAGTCCTCGATGCCGGCAGAAGAACTTGGAACGGGTACACCCGATCGGTCCTCGAGGTCACCGGCACCACGGTGAGCACACCTCGCCCGAGGCGTTCGGCTGTGCTGTTTGCTCCGTCATTGCTGACGATCACCGCTGGACGGTGCTTGTTGGCCTCACTGCCGCGCACGGGGTCCAGGTCAACGAGGCGCACCTCGCCTCGTCGCATCAAGTGAGCCCGTCGTCGACCGTGACGTTCCAGAGGTCGGCCTCGCCTTCACTAGCCCACTCCTTCCAGGCCTCCTCGTAGGCACCTCCGAGTCCTGATGCGCGGAGGAGGCGCACTGCCTTGTGGAGCACAGCAGAGCGCGAGGCAATTCCCCGGGCATCGGCGTAGGCGTCGAGGAACTCCACGTCATCTTCAGGCAGGCTGACGCTGACTTTCATACTTCGATGCTACCAGTAGTAGTACGTCATGCGTACAGACTCGCAGTTGCGCTCGCTCATTGTTTGGGGACATGTTGCTCTGGCTCGCTCCATCGGATCCCTGCCAAGGAAGCCGGGCCTGGGCGTGCGAGCCGTATGGATGAGCCATCTCTGAGCGGCAGTGGACAGAGCAGAATTTTCAGCCAATTCCAAGGTTTGTAATCCAAAAGTAACATGTGTTTCAGCCCCGTCACATTTGAACTCGAAATGTCACGAATACATGAGGCGATTCTTACCGATCCTTCATTCTGGCGTCATGTTCGGTGTCCAGAATGGAGTTGAAAGGAGAACGCAAGCCTCGCCGACGGTGCTTGTTAAATAGATATGTCCACTGCATTCGTTATCACTATCCCTCTAATGCTCCTCGCAGTTGGGGTGGCCGTAGCCCCGGTACTCGTGGTGAGCATCCGTGAGCATCGACTCTCGACGGGGCAGCGTTCACGGCACGAGGTGTCTGCACCTCGTGTACCTGCCCGGACCTCTCCATCGGTGGTCGAACAAGACGCCGAAGCCCGAGCTGCTGTCACTGTGTTGGAGGAAGCGACGATTGCAGTCAATCGTCTGCGGGCCCGACGGGACGGAGCGACCAATGCGGACGTCGATGAGAGCCTCCGCCTAGCAAGCGTTGACCTGCGCCGTGCATTGGTTTCGCTCGGAGACGTGGGCCGCTAGTCGGATGAGGTGCTTGACGCCTACATCTCAACAGTGCACCGAGTGGAGGACGGCAATGCCGTCTCCCGCCTCTAGCTTTCGAGGATCCACAGTCGCGGTGCCGTCGCTCAGAGCGGAACGGCAGCCACGGTAGTCGGGTATGGCAGATGTGCCGGTCGACGGCGGTTAGCCCCTGGCAAGCGCGACCCAGTCGATACCGCCGCCGTCCCGGCGATCAGGGATAGGTGCCGGACCCAGAGCATCCGGGGGCGGAATCGTATGCTCAACGGGCCCACCAACGGGGACTCATCCAGCGGTGCTACCTTGGCGGAATCGACCGTCCCCTTCTGGAGGGCCCCCGATGCGACGTGTCATCCCTTCGATTCTGGCCACACTGACCGTCGCCACGCCGATCGCTTTCGTAGTCGCGTCGCCCCCGGCCTCGGCAGCCACGGCATCGCTGGCCGGCGAGTCGTTCGCCGGGACCGACGTCCTCACCGGCCAATGCCCGCCACCGGGTGATGCCGGCAGCCTCCCCTTTACAGCCAACGGCACCGCGAGCGGCCCGTACCCCGGAACATTCACCGAGACCGGATACTGGGAGCTCGACCTGGAGGTCCTGTCCGCCTTCCACTCCTCGTTCACGATCACTTCGGGGGCAACCACCGTCACGGGGACAACGGACTTCACCGTCGGCTCAGCGTTCGCCGCTTGCGACGGGCGCGCCTATGCGGTGCCCACGCACTACACAGGGACGGCCACCGGTCCCACCGGAACCAGTCCAGTCTCGGGTTCGTCGACGGTCGACATCTCCTACGGCACGTTCGCCCGGACCTTCGCCGGTTCGGCAATTGGTGGCTTCGTCATTACGACCACCTCACTGCTCCCCGCCACGCGGGGCGTGCCCTACTCCCAGCAGCTCCAGGCCACCGGAGGTAACTCGCCCTATGCCTGGAAGCGGGTCGGCAAACTCCCGAAAGGCCTCACGCTGTCGTCGAGTGGGCTCCTGAGCGGGACTCCTCGCCCTTCTGACGCGACAGGGAACTACCCGGTCACGTTGAAGACGACCACGACTAGGGCACCGGGTCAGCCAAAGCAGACTGCGTCGCAGGCCTTCACCCTCAGCCTGGGCTGAACGCAAGTCGGGTGCGCGTCCGGCTGGGTCAGGCCCCAGACTGACAAGAGGTGGGGTGGCATGGAGCCTGACCCGCTAGCCCGGACACCGATTCTGAGGCGACAATCGATGGCAAACAGAGGCTCACCCACTGGAAGTTCCCAGCTACTGGAGAATTTCGAAACGTGGGCCATTGACGGTCCGTGGCTCCAGCTCGTTTTCGATCAGGTGGACGAGAGGCTTGCGAAGATATTCGCGGTGAGACCCCCGTTCCAGTATTTGACAGCGAGGCAAGAGCCAACGGATGCGGGGCTGTCCACGGTGCGGCCGCCCCACCCATCCGGCGCAAGTGGGTACGCCGCCTACCTCGAGGGAAGCGCCCTTTCCGCCACGAAGCCGGCAGTGAGAGGCACGGTCCCCCGCGTATTGCTGAACCAGTCGGCGCCTGCGTATTCTTCTCCGATGTCATCAACTGTGTTTCGGCGGATCACGAGTCTCTTTGCCATTCCGCTCGGATTGGTACTGTTCTCCGGCAGTGCGGGAGCATTGCCCCTTGCCGGATTCGTCCATTCGTCATCCGCAACCGTGCAGTCGGGTGCGATGATCACGCCGCGCATTGCTCCCCTTTCGAGTGGATGGGTCGAGGGGACCGACTCCTTGGGCGACGCTCTCTATACGCCGGGCCAGGTGGTACTTCGACAGAATCCTGTTGCGTCGACCCTTCAGGCAAACCTGCAAGGCAATCTTGGGTACAACCTCTTCATCACCAACTCGACCGGCCAGCAGTTCCAACCTGGAGTCGTCTACCAGTCTTCGGCCAGTATGACCTTGTCAGTCAGCGGACCGATCACCTGCGATCCAACCTCGGACCCAACGGTGACTTCGGCGTTCTTGTTCGACCAAGTCCAGTACGTGGCCGGTCGGATCTCCTCATTTGCCCTACGTTTCGTCTGTTCCGGAACCGTCTTGGGCGTCGACATGCGTGGAGCGCTGGCCAGTGGTGTGGTCCCGTCGACGCCACACCAGGGCTACTACGCCTATGAGTCCACGGGCTTCATCAGTCCCTACGGGAACGATGCATTCCTCAGCTATCTCGGCGACCTGTCGGCCACGCCACTCAACCAGCCGATCGTTGGAATGGCCCAAACGTCTGACGGTGGGGGCTATTGGATGGTGGCCTCTGACGGCGGCATCTTCGCCTTCGGAGATGCAGCGTTCCAGGGATCGATGGGCGGGACCCCGCTCAACCGGCCGATCGTCGGCATGGCGGCCACGCCGGACGGGGGGGGCTATTGGATGGTGGCCTCCGACGGCGGCATCTTCGCCTTCGGAGATGCAGCGTTCCAGGGATCGATGGGCGGGACCCCGCTCAACCGGCCGATCGTCGGCATGGCTGCCAACCCGAGCGGCGGGTACTGGCTCGTCGCTTCCGACGGAGGCATCTTCGCCTTCGGCGGTGCACAGTTCTTCGGCTCGGCGGGCAACCTGGTCCTCAACAAGCCGGTGGTGGGCATGACGGCGACCACCGACGGCCACGGTTATTGGTTCGTCGCCTCCGACGGCGGGATCTTCTCCTACGGAGATGCAAGCTTCCACGGGTCGACTGGTGCGATCGCCCTGAATCAGCCCATCGTGGGAATGGCAACCGTGCCATCAGGCGCCGGTTACTGGCTCATTGCCACCGACGGCGGGATCTTCGCCTTCAATGCCCCCTATCTCGGCAGCATCCCGGGTGACGGCGTAGCCGTGGACGACGTGGTCGGACTCTCGGTCTGATCGGAACCAATTGGCCACCGGCGTCTGGTCGGGGTCGTCGGCACCGTCAAACTTGCCATCGCTGGCTGGTTTTCTACACCCATCGAAGAGCCGCGGTAGGTCGCCGACCCGGTGATGTGGGATACCCCCGTTTCCGCCGCGCATCGGTCCCTGCGCTCGACGGGAAGGCCGCTTGGCTACCCAGGCGGAGCGAAGAACTCCAGAGCGATGTTGTCAGGATCGCGGAATGACAAGCCCGAGCCATACGGTGCATCCACGATGCCTCCGTTTGCTACATCGAGGTCATTGAGGCGACGCTCCCACTCCTCCAGCTCGGACCTATTGGCACAGGCAAAGGCCAGATGGTCCAGGCCTGGACGACGTTCGTCGAACGGCTCTGAGCTCTTGAGGTCCGGGAACTGGTGGATACCGACGAGGGTGCCCCCCATGAGCCAGACAACGTGGTGGAAGGGACCCGTGTCCTCATCGATTACCGGATCGGAACCAAACAGCCGTCGGTACCACGGGCGGCTGCGCTCAAGGTCGCTCACCGTGAGGGCAACATGCGTCACAGCAGGGAAGTCGGGCATCAAAGGGCCTCCAATATCTTGGCCACGAAGAAACGGTAGCCCGGTTCATCTCCCTCGGCACCGGGAGATGCACGCTCGATCCGGCGATTGTCCTCAGGAAGACCCAAGCGTACTTTGGCTGGGCCTGAAGGAGGCAGGCCCGACTACTGATCGCGCCCCGAGCCGGCGATCGGGGGCACCTCGCTACTTGGTCGACCGAACGTCTAGAGGCTCTTCTCCATGAAGATCCGGCGATGGCCGTCCTCTGTCCGCCTGTCGACCTCGACAAAGCCAAGGTGTTCATATAGAGGCAGATTCTCGAACATCGCCTCGTTGGTGTAAAGAGCGAGGCGGCTCAGGCCACGAGCAGTGGCCTGAGATTCGGCGAACTCCATGAGTCGGCGTCCGAGGCCAGACCCTTGAGTATCAGGATGCACGGCGATGTTCTCGATAAGTAGCGCCGCTTCAGATTGGTTGATGAGAACGACCAGACCTTGGACGGGGTCTCCGACGATCCAGACCTGTCCATTCTCGATCGCTTCTGCGTAGTCGCGCTGTAGCGGTGCAGGTGGTTTATCCACGCGGGGCACGTACTTCGCGTACGAGGCGGTCACAACCTGTTCGATCTCGGACAGATCTGTCAGCTTGGCTAGCCGGGGTTGCTCGTCGCCCACCATTAGAGTTTGCCACTGACTCCCGACTGGCCCGAAGCGCATATCCGCCTCACCGATCATTGTTCGGGGGCAGTGAGACCTGCTGTTCATGGAAATCGAGTCTTACCCGTTCGACACCGAGAGTGCCACGACAAAGGCCACGATGCCTGCGACCGCAAGTCCAGCGGCAACCGGCCATAGTCGGTTCCAACGTGATGTCAGGCGTCGTTGAGCTGAAACGTTCCGTTCGACTGACTGGCGGTATTTGTCGCCGGTGCCTCCAGCAGGACCGAGGGGGACGTCCTCCAGCCGGCGAAAGGTCAGAGCGCACACGGCCCAACCGCCAGCAAGGGCGAAGCACACTCCGGAAATCACTGCTGCCACCACGATTCGATTATGGCAGATCGGTCTGCCACCGAAGCATGAGCAAATTGGCGAAGGGGTAGGTGCGCTTCACTCGGCGCGATCAAGGGCACCCAGGCCCATGAGGTGTCGGGATGACTCTGACTGCGCCGCTAGTCCTGAGATGTAGTTACGTCGAGTACGACGTGAGCGGCACGAGCAATGACTACGAACTCAGAAAAGCATCCCAGGATCTCAAGCTCGGCATGAAGGCTATTGAACTTGCTCTTGTCCTCTTGCAGTCGGAACACGCTGTCGGATTCCTCCAATATCGGGTCAAGAAGGTCATCAAGGTTCAAGTCAGCCAAGGCGCGATCCACCGGATGCCACTGGTCAACGAACTCCTGGAGCCGGGCCCACAATTTCCGGGGGTGACGATGGGACGAAAGATTCGGCATCAAGTTTGGACAGCACGTATGGCCCATGGACGGACTCTCGCGATTCGTAGTCGACGAAAGGTGAGGGCCGAGGGGCAATGAAGGAGTGAGCGAATTGTTCGTCCGCCAGCAGTGAGCCAAGAATCTCTCGGTCGGTGCACTTCGAATCTCGTAGTCGGTAGCGCCCGATCTCGACCCGGCAGTAGATGTGGTCGGGAAATGGGCGAACGATGTTCTCGAGGAACTCAAGGCAACCCACATTCGCCACGAAGTAACTATGCCACCGGTGGTGCAGCAGCCGGTCGCCGTGAGTCTGCGCAGGTTTTCCACACGCCCCGAGGTGCCTGGTTGGGGGACACCTGATAACTGCGCCGCTGAATGGAAGTGGTGGGGGCCAGTCCGGTGTGCGGGGGGCCGAGGTCTGGGTCGAGGAAGCACGGAATGCCGTAGAGCCGGATGCGCCAATGCCTAGACCTCCGTGCCTCCGCCGCCCCGTGTCTGGCGTGGTCCCCGGGCTCCTGCGCGGTGGTCTGGGGTGTTCCTGCGTTACTCCCCCGCTCCCGGCAGACAGGGGCGTCCGGTCGAGCCGGCCGGGAGCGGCCCCCGGGACCCCGGCCCCGCCCGGAATACGCGTTGGCCGGGGAACCACCCGGTCGGTACTATCGAACATATGTTCGTCTCTGCGCCGGATCAGCGGCTGTCCCGGGAGCGGGACCCGGCGGCCGTCGCCGCCCTGGCCGCCCTGGCCGAGCGCACCCGGCCCATCGCGGCCAGCCGGACCCGCCTCCTGCCGGTGGCCCCGCCGCTGGCCGGACTCCTGCCCGACGGGGCACTCCGCCGGGGCAGCACCCTGACCGTCGGGGGCCCCGGCGACGACGGGGCCCTCAGCGTGGCCCTGGCCCTGGTGGCCGCCGCCTCGACCTCGGGGTCGTGGTGCGCGCTGGTCGGCCACCCGGGCCTCGGGGCCGTGGCCGCCCGCGACCTCGGCGTCGACCTCGGACGCCTCGCCCTCCTCCCCCGCCCCGGGCCGGCGTGGGCCGAGGCCACCGCCGCCGTGCTCGAGGGGGTCGACCTGGTCGTGCTGTGCCCGCCGTTCCCGCCCCGCCCGGCCATGGCCCGCCGCCTGGTGGCCCGGGCCCGCGAGCGACGGGCCGTGCTGGTGGTCGTCCCGGGCCGGGCGGGCTGGCCCGAGCCACCCGACCTGCAGCTGCGGATCGACGACGTGGCGTGGGAGGGGGTCGACGCCGGCGAGGGCCACCTCTGCCGCCGCCGGATGACGGTGACCGCCGCCGGACGCCGCTCGGCGGCGCGGCCCACCCGACGCCGGCTGTGGCTGCCCGACCCCGACGGAGCGGTCTCCCCCGTCGACGACCACGAGCGCACCGGCCTCCCGGACCGCGCCGGGACGGGGGGCTGAGGTGGACCGCCTCCTGGTCGTGCGCTGCCCCACCCTCCTCCTCGAGGACGAGGGCGGCACCACCTTGCGCACCTTCGCCGAGGTGCTGACCGCGGTCGAGGCCTACTGCCCGTGGGTGACCCCGGTGCGCCCCGGCATCTGCTCGCTGCCCGCCCGGGGCCCGGCCCGCTACTTCGGTGGCGAGGAGGCCCTGGTCGACCTGGTCCACCGGGCGGCCTCGGGCGTCGTCCCGGCCGAGGTCGGCATCGCCGACGGGCTGTTCGCCGCCGTGCTGGCCGCCCGCCGGGGGGAGGTCGTCCCGGCCGGGGGCACCGCCGCGTTCCTGGCTCCGATGCCGGTGGGCATCCTCGGCCAGCCCGAGCTGGCCGAGCTGCTCGACCGCCTGGGCATCCGCACCCTCGGCGAGTTCGCCGCGCTCCCCGACGCCGACATCCTCGGCCGGTTCGGGGCCGACGGCGCCCACGGTCACCGGGTGGCCGGCGGCCGGAGCGGCGAGCTGGCCGACCTCCGTCAGCCCCGCCTCGCCCGGCTGCTGGCCGGCGACGACGCCCCCGACGCGCACCGGGTGGCCGAGGTCGGGTTCTGGGGCGGGGCGAGCGACGCCGACGCCCGGGCCGCCCGCTGCCTGGCCGCCGCCCAGGAGCTCCTGGGCCCGGACGGGGTGGCGACCGCCCATCTGCAGGGCGGACGGAGCCCGGCCGAGCAGTCCCGCCTGGTCACGTGGACCACCGGGAGCCGGCCGGGGGGTGCGGCCCCCGGGGCGGGCCAGGCCGGCGCGCCGTGGCCCGGACGGATCCCTCCACCGGCCCCGGCCGTGGTCCACCCCGACCCGGTCCGGGCCGACCTGGCCGGCACCCGGGGCGAGCCCGTGCGGGTGTCGGCCCGGGGCCTGCTGACGGTGGTGCCCGACCGGCTGTCGGTGGAGGGCGGGCCGTGGGAGCCGCTGTCGGGGTGGGCCGGCCCGTGGCCGGCCGACGAGCGCTGGTGGTCGCGGTCGCGCCGACGGGCCGCCCGGCTGCAGGCCGTCACCGCCCGCTCGGCCCACCTCCTCCTCGTCGAACGGGGCCGGTGGTGGGTCGAGGCGACCTACGGCTGAGCACGACGGAACCGACCATGCCCTACGCAGAGCTCCACGCCCACTCCAACTTCTCCTTCCTCGACGGGGCCAGCCACCCCGAGGAACTGGCCGCGGAAGCGGTGCGGCTCGGCCTCTCGGCCGTCGCCCTCACCGACCACAACGGCCTGTACGGCGCGGTCCGGTTCGCGGTGGCGGCCCGGGCGTTCGGGCTGGCCACCGTGTTCGGGGCCGAGCTCACCCTGTCCGGCCTCGACGGGCCCCACCTGCGCACCGGCATGCCCGACCCGGACGGGACCCACCTGGTCGTGCTGGCCCGGGACCCCGAGGGCTACGCCCGCCTCAGCCGGGCCATCGCCGAGGCCCATCTCGAGGGTGGGGAGAAGGGCCGCCCCGTCCTCACCCTCGACGCCCTGGCCGACCGGCACGGCGGGCACTGGCAGATCCTCACCGGGTGCCGCAAGGGGGCCCTGGCCGCGGCCCTGACCGACGAGGGCCCGTCGGCCGCGGCCCGGGCCCTCGACCACCTGATCGACCGCTTCGGGCGGGAGCACCTGGCCGTCGAGCTGTGGGACCACGGCACCCCGGTCGACGGCCCCCGCAACGACGCCCTGGCCGTGCTGGCCGCCGGTCGGGGGGTGTCCCCCGTCGCCACCAACAACGTCCACTACGCCACCCCGGCCCGCTTCCCGCTGGCCACCACCCTGTCCGCCGTGCGGGCGCGGCGGACGCTCGAGGACCTGGAGGGGTGGCTCCCCTCGTCGGCCACCGCCTGCCTGCGGGGCGAGGCCGAGCAGCTCCGGCGGTTCGCCCGGTGGCCCGGGGCCGTCGAGCGGGCCGGCGAGCTGGCCGCCGAGTGTGCCTTCGACCTCCGCCTGGTGGCGCCCCGGCTCCCCGACTTCCCGGTCCCCGGGGGGCACACCGAGCAGACCTGGCTGGCCGAGCTGACCCGGCGGGGGGCGGCCGACCGCTACGGGCCGCCGGGGGCCGAGCGGGTGCCCGGGGCCTACGCCCAGATCGACCACGAGCTCGGGGTGATCGACACCCTCGGGTTCCCGGGCTACTTCCTCACCGTGTGGGACATCGTCCAGTTCTGCAAGCGCCAGGACATCTTCTGCCAGGGCCGGGGGTCGGCCGCCACGTCGGCGGTCTGCTTCGCCCTGGGCATCACCAACGTCGACGCCGTGTCGCTCGGGCTGCTCTTCGAGCGGTTCCTGTCGCCGGCCCGCGACGGGCCGCCGGACATCGACGTCGACATCGAGTCGGGCCGACGCGAGGAGGTCATCCAGTACGTCTACGAACGCTACGGACGGCTCCACGCCGCCCAGGTGGCCAACGTCATCACCTACCGGTCCCGCTCGGCCCTACGCGACGTGGGCAAGGCCCTCGGGCACACCACCGAGGAGGCCGACGCCTGGTCGGGGTCGACCGAGCGCGGCCAGCCGCTGGAGGCACGCGAGGACCTACCGCCCCTCGTCCAGCAGCTGGCCGGTGAGCTCCTCGGCTTCCCCCGCCACCTCGGCATCCACTCGGGCGGCATGGTCATCTGCGACCGGCCGGTGGTCGAGGTCTGCCCGGTGGAGTGGGGACGGATGCCGGGCCGCAGCGTGCTGCAGTGGGACAAGGACGACTGCGCGGCGGCCGGCCTGGTCAAGTTCGACCTGCTCGGGCTCGGCATGCTGACCGCCCTCCACCACATGGTCGACCTGGTGGCCGGCTACCACGGGGTGACCGTCGACCTGGCCCGGCTCGAGCAGGAGGACGAGGTCTACGACCTGCTGTGCCGGGCCGACACGGTGGGCGTGTTCCAGGTGGAGTCGCGGGCCCAGATGAACACGCTGCCCCGGGTGCAGCCCCGCTGCTTCTACGACCTGGCCATCGAGGTGGCCCTCATCCGGCCCGGGCCCATCCAGGGCAACGCCGTCCACCCCTACATCCGCCGCCGCAACGGGACCGAGCCCGTCTCCTACCTCCACCCGCTGATGCAGCCGGCCCTCGAGCGCACCCTCGGGGTGCCGCTCTTCCAGGAACAGCTCATGCAGATCGCCATCGACGTGGCCGGGTTCACCCCGACCGAGGCCGACGAGCTCCGCCAGGCCATGAGCGCCAAGCGGTCGGGCGAGCGGATGGCCGCCCTGCGCGACCGGCTGTTCGCCGGCATGGCGACCCGGGGCGTGTCCGAGGCGGTGTCCGAGCAGGTGTACACGGCGCTGGCCGCCTTCGCCAACTTCGGCTTCCCCGAGAGCCACTCGGTGGCCTTCGCCCACCTGGTGTACTCGACGGCCTGGTGCAAGCTGCACTACCCGGCCGCCTTCACCGCCGGGCTCCTCAACGCCCAGCCCATGGGCTTCTGGTCCCCGCAGAGCCTGGTGGCCGACGCCAAGCGCCACGGGGTGGTGGTCCGCCGGCCCGACGTCAACGCGGGCCGGGCCGACGCCTCCCTCGAGCCGGAGCACGGGGAGGGGCACGGGGACGGCCCGACCCCGCCGGCGTCGACGGCCCTGCGTCTCGGGCTGTCCTCGGTCCGCGGCATCGGGTCGGAGACGGCCACCCGGATCGAGACGGGGGCACCGTGGTCGGGGATGGAGGACCTGGTCCGCCGGGCCGGGGTGTCCCGGGCCCAGCTCGAGGCGCTGGCCACCGCGGGCGCGCTGGACGGGCTGGGCGACCGGGGGCGCACGGCCCACGGCGGCCACGGGCGCACGGGGAGCGGCGGGCGGCGGGCGCTGGTGTGGGGGGCGGGGGCCGCCTCCCAGGCCACCGCCGACCGGCTGCCGGGCGTGGTCACCGGGGCCGAGCCCCCACCGCTCCCGTCCCCGACCCCGTGGGAGGAGGTGGCCGACGACCTGTGGTCGCTCGGCATGGCCCCCGACACCACGGCCATGGAGCTGGCCCGGGGCGGGCTCGACCGTCGAGGGGTGGTCCGGGCCGCCTCCCTGGCCGGCCGGGCGGCCGGGGACCGGGTGACGGTCGGCGGTGTGGTCACCCACCGCCAGGCCCCCGAGAGCGCCCACGGGGCGGTCTTCCTCAACCTGGAGGACGAGACCGGGATGGTCAACATCGTGTGCTCGAAGGGGGCGTGGGTCCGGTGGAAGCCGGTGGCCCGGGCCTGCCCGGCGCTCCTGGTCCGGGGGCGGGTCGAGCGCTCCGAGGGGTCGATGACCCTGGTGGCCGAGCGGTTCGAGCCACTACCGCTCGGCCCCGTGCCCGGGTCGCGCGACTTCCGCTGACCCCGGACTCCCGGCCTGGTCCCCCTGGGCGGTCCCCGCCCCCGGTCCAGGACGGTCGCCCCCTCGAACTTCCGCTGCAGCCGACGACCGAAGGTGTCGATACGTCAAAAGTAGCGATGTGACCAAACCGCTTGACTACTCTGCGCGTTCTAGGAAACACTTAGAGTGGCAATGCAACCACGAGGAGCAAGGTGAACGACATGGGGCAGGGACGCATGGGATGTCGGGGCCAGGGTGGGTGGACGGAGTCGCCGCCACCGACGGAACGGCCACAGACCGCCACTCGCGGGGGGTGCCCCGCATGAGCGCCGAGATGGTGAACAGCTCACTGGTACTCATCGCGGGGATCGTCGCCGTCTCCATGGTCTTCGCGGCCGTCGACCTGCTCCGCCAGCCCACCTGGGCGTGGCGTGCCGCAGGCGAGCCCAAGATCGTCTGCCTCCTCATGGTCCTGCTGCTTCCGGGCGTGGGACTCGCCATCTACGTCTTCGGCGCCCGTCCGAAGGTCGTGGAGATCGCCGCCAACGGACGGGCCGCCAGCCTCCCCTTCGAGCGCTTCGGGGACCGGGCGGAGTCGGCCGTGGAGAGCAGCCGGGCCATCCAGGCCCTGGCCCGGCCCATGACGAGGGGCAGCTTCGGCGAGCCCATCACCCGGACCATCCGGGAGAGCACCCCGGTCGGCGCGACACCTTCTTCGACGACCCCGACGTGCTTCCGGTCGGCGCCGCCCCCGGGTTCGCCGAGGCGGGCGGCATGCCCGTGCCGGTGGCCGTCGAGACGGTCACCGACCCGGCACCCGAGTCCACCATCCGGATCCCGGGCGGGACGGGCCGGTCCTACAACCCGAGGCAACGCACCTCGCTCGACGAGGGGCCGCTCCGCGGGCCGTCGCTGGCCACCGTGGCCGCCGACGTCGCCGTCGGCGGGCGGGGCGGCGGAGGAGGGTCGGCCGCCACGCAGCCGGTCCCCCAGCCGGTCGGTGCCGGCGTCGGTGCCATGGCCGGGGGCCTCCCGTCCATGCCCCCACCGCGGATCGGGACCTCGTCACCCGAGATCTTCCGCCCCCGGCCCGAGACCGTCGCCCCCATCGCCGACGCCGCGCCCATGGCCGCCGCGCCGATGGCCACCATGGCCGCCCGCTGGATGAACGACCCGACCGGTCGGCACCAGTACCGGTACTGGGACGGCGGCCGGTGGACCGAGAACGTCTACGACGCCGGCGTGGAGTCCCGGGACTCGGTCAACAGCTGAGCCGACCCACCGCCGCCGACGGCTGTCGGCGGCGGGCCAGCAGGGTCGTCTAGCGGACGGGCGGACCAGGCGACTCAGCCGGGCCACCAGCACCTCGACCACCAGCTCCCCCGACAGCCCGGTGGTGCCGCGCAGCTCGAGGTCGGCCTCGGCCAGCAGCCGCACGGCCCGGGCGATCCGGGCCGTACCCAGGCGGTTGGCCTGGGCCAGGGCCTTCTTGGCCGGGAACGCGCTCTTGATGCCCAGCACGTCGGCGGCCTGCTCCGCCGAGGTCACCCCGGCGCCGTCCAGCCGCAGCATCTGGCGGTAGTGCTTGTGCAGCAGGGCCAGGATGACCAGCGGGTGGGACTCCCCCGCCGACAGCATCCGGTGCAGCACCTCGAGGGCCGGGGCCGTCCGGCCGGCGTCGATGGCGTCGGTCAGGTCCCACGGGGCCAACGCCCCGGCCTCCCCCAGGAACGGCTCGAGGTCGGCGGCGGTGACGGTGGCCCCCCGGCCGTAGGCGGAGGCCAGCGTGTCGAGCAGGCCGGCGAGGCGGCCCATGTCGGAGCCCAGGTGCTCGCCCAGGCGGGCCTGGGCGGGCCCGTCGAGCCGGACCGGTCCACCCCGCAGGTGGTCCGACAGCCACTGCGACCGGGCCTTGCCGGTGCCCACCGACGTGTCGACCACCTCGCCGGAGGCGCCCACGGCCTTGGTCAGCGTCTGCGACAGCGCGCCGCCCCCGGCCACCAGGACCAGCGCGGTGGTCTCCAGGGGGTCGGCCAGGTAGGCGGCCAGGCGCTTGGCGTCGGCCGCACCGACCTGTCCGGCCTCCCGGACCACCACCACCCGTCGTTCCACCAGGAACGGCGGCGTGGTGCAGGCGTCGATGACCGCCCCGACGTCGAACTGGTCGACGCCCGGCCCGCCGAACTCCTCCACCATCATCGACGGGTCCCCTCCGGCCACCAACTGCTCGACCAGGGCGTGGGCGGCCTGGGCCACCAACGACGGATCCGACCCCTTGACCAGGTAGGCCGGCCGGTGACCGGTGGCGATGGCCGGGCCGGCGGCGCTCACGTCGCCGCCCGCCGGTGGGCCCCGGCCCGGGTGATGGCCGACACGGCGTCACAGGCCCGGCGGTGGGCCCCGACCTCGTGGACCCGCATCACCCGGCAGCCCAGGGCGGCCCCCAGCGCCGAGGCGGCCAGCGACGCCTCCCGGCGCTGCCCGATCTCGAGGCCGAGCACCACACCGAGGAACGTCTTGTTGGAGGCCGACAGCAACAGCGGGTAGCCGAGGTCGGCCAGCTGGTCCGAGGCCCGCAGCAGGGCGAGCGACTGTTGGGCCGTCTTGCCCAGGTCGAGGCCGGCGTCGAGGACGATCCGGTCGGGGGACAGGCCGGCGGCCTCGGCCCGCCCGGCCCGGTCGAGGAGGAACGTGCGCACGGCGTCGACCACGTCGTCGTAGACCGGATCGGGGTCGGGGATCCGGGGGCCGAGCCGGATGTGGGTGGCCACCACCGTCGCCCCCGCCTCGGCCGCGGCGGCCAGGTAGTCCGGGTCGGCGAACCCGCTGATGTCGTTGCCGACCACCGCGCCGGCCCGGTAGGCCTCGCGGGCCACCGACGCCCGCCACGTGTCGGCCGACAGGGCGATGTCGAACCGGGCGGCCAGCGCCTCGATGGCGGGGATCACCCGGTCGAGCTCCTCGGCCTCCCCCACCTCGGGACCGGGGCCGGCCTTCACCCCGCCCACGTCGAGGACGTCGGCGCCCTCGTCGACCAGGAGCCCGGCCCGCCGCACCAGGTCGTCGAGGGCGAAGGTGGCCCCTTTGTCGTAGAACGAGTCGGGCGTGCGGTTGAGGATGCCCATGACCAGTGGCCGGTCGGTGATGTCGAACGTCCGGGGCCCGAGGCGGAGGGTGGTGGCGCGCACGGGGCTGACGCTACCGGAGGCCGCGGAGCGGTGACGCGGGACCGGGCGGGCCGAGCGACGTCAGCCGGGCGTCAGAAGAGGCGGGAGGCCAACGCCTTGCGGTACCCGAGGGTCCGCGGGTCGTCCGGCCCGAGCGTCTCCAGCAGGTCGAGGAATTCCTGACGGGCGTCGGGGTCGTCCTTCACCCGGTCGAGCAGGGCGTCGAGCAGGGCGGCGGTGTCCGCCCCGGCCACGTCGTCGCGCTGGGCCAGCCGGGCCTCGGCCAGCAGCCGGCGGGTGTCGGGCGTCTCGGGCACCCGGGCCAGCAGGGTCACCGCCTCTTCGGTGTCACCCCGGGCGATGAGCAGTGCCGCCAGTGCGGGGACGGCCACCGGATGGTCCGGCTCGAGCTGCAGGGCCCGGCGGAGCGGCTCCTCGGCACCGGCATCGGCGCCGGCCGTGGCCAGCAGGTCGGCCTCGGACTGGGTCGGTGCCAGTCCCTCGACGAACGCCCGCACCTGTGCCTCGGGCAGGGCCCCGATGAACTGGTCGACCACGGCCCCGTCCCGCACGGCGAACACGGCCGGGATCGACTGGACCTGGAAGCTGGCCGACACCGCCGGGTTCTCGTCCACGTTGACCTTGGCCAGCTCGACGCCGCCATCGGTGGCCCCGACGACCTGCTCGAGGATCGGGCCGAGCGTCTTGCACGGGCCGCACCAGGGTGCCCAGAGGTCCACCACCACCGGGACCTCGAAGGACCGCTTGAGGACCGCCTCTTCGAACGTGGCATCGGTGACATCGACCATGGTCTGCGACGATACCGGCCCCGCTCCCGGTCCGCCCACGGGGTGGGGCGGGTGCGGCGACGCGGGTAGCGTCGGGGCATGGATGCAGCACCGAACGCAGCCGACACCGCCGACCTCGCCCGACGTGGAGGGCATCGATCGGGGCCCGGTCTCCGACTGGCTGGCCGCCAACGTCGCCGGCTCCGTCCCCCCCTACGACTTCGCCCTCATCGCCGGCGGGCGCTCCAACCTCACCTACCGGGTGACCGACGGCTCCGGCCACGCCTACGCCCTGCGCCGGCCGCCGGTCAGCCACGTGCTGGCCACCGCCCACGACATGGCCCGTGAGCACACCGTCATCAGCGCCCTCCAGTCCACCGACGTGCCGGTCCCGCGGACGCTCGGCCTGTGCACCGACGTCGACGTCAACGGCGCCCCCTTCTACGTCATGTCCTTCGTCGACGGCCACATCCTCCGGGACGAACGGGCATCGTCCCGGGTGTCCGAGGCCGTCCGGGCCCACGCCAGTGACTCCCTGGTCGACACGCTGGCCAAGCTGCACGCCGTCGACGTCGACGCCGTCGGGCTGGGCGACTTCGCCCGCCGGGAGGGCTACATCGAACGCCAGCTCAAGCGGTGGCACGGCCAGTTCGAGCAGTCGACCCTCGACGGCGTGCCCGGGCCGGCCGTCATCGACCGGGCGTGGGAGGAGCTGTCGGCCAAGATCCCCGAGCAGCAGGGGGTGGCCATCGTGCACGGTGACTACCGGCTCGACAACACGGTGCTGGACGACGCCGGCGACGTGATCGCCATCCTCGACTGGGAGATCTGCACCCTCGGCGACCCGCTGGCCGACCTCGGCCTGCTGCTCGTCTACTGGGCCGAGGCGGGTGAGCAGGAGCACTCCGTGCTCGGGGTGTCCCCGACGGCGCTGCCCGGCTTCGCCACCCGGGCCCAGCTGGTCGAGCGCTACGCGGCGGCCAGCGGCCTCGACGTGTCGACCGTCCCCTACTACTGCGCCTTCGGGATCTGGAAGCTGGCCTGCATCCTCCAGGGCGTCTACGTCCGCTACGCCGGCGGGGCGGCGGCCGGCGACCGCAGCGGGGTCGACCAGTTCGCCGACACCGTGGTCCGGCTCGGCGAACGGGCGCTGGCCGACGTGGAGGCACTGTGAGCCGCTACCAGCCCGACGACCTCTTCACCCTCGAGCCCGGGTGGGGCGTCCCCGGGGGCATCCGGCTCGACCGGCCCGTCCTGGTCATCGCCCTCGAGGGATGGGTCGACGCGGGCATGGGGGCGTCGGCCGCCATCGCCCACCTCCTGACCGGGTCGCCCACCGCCCTGGTCGCCACGTTCGACACCGAGCCGCTCATCGACCAGCGGGCCCGCCGGCCCATCGCCCGACTCGAGGACGGCGTGACCACCGAGCTGACGTGGCCCACCATCCGGCTGCTGGCCGGCAAGGACCGGGTGGGCGCCGACATCCTCTACCTGACCGGTCCCGAGCCCGACTTCTGCTGGCCCACCTTCATCCGGGCCGTGGTGGGCCTGGCGTCGCCGCCTCGGCGTCCGGACCGTCGTCGGCCTGGGGGCGTTCCCGGCACCGACGCCCCACACCCGTCCGGTCCGCCTGGCCTCGACGGTGCCCCCCGAGTCGGCCGACCTGGCCGGCCGGATCGGGACCGTGCACGGCACCCTCGAGGTGCCCGCCGGGGTCCAGGCCGCCCTGGAGGTCGCCCTCGGCGAGGCCGGGATCCCCGTGATCGGGCTGTGGGCCCGGGTGCCCCACTACGTCTCGGCCATGCCCTACCCCGAGGCCAGCGCCGCCCTCATCGAGGGCCTGTGCGCCGTCACGGGCACGGTGCTCGACACCGTCGAGCTGCGGACGGCCGGCGAGGCGTCCCGCACCCAGGTGGACGAGCTGATCGGCGCCAACCCGGAGCACCTCGAGATGGTCCGGCGCCTCGAGGCGGCCATCGACTCCGAGGAGGGCACCCCGCTCGGGTTCGCCTCCGACCTCCCGAGCGGGGACGAGATCGCCGAGGAGCTCGAGCAGTTCCTCAGAGGCGAAGGGGCCTGAACGCCAGCATCCCGGCGCCGGTGGTCCCACCGGTGTGGGCGTGGGAGATGTGGCCCGCCACCAGGGCCAGGCCCACCAGGGCGGCCATCAGGACGGCCACCAACACGATCAGGATCACCCACGGGTTCCCCCGGTTGCGCCGGGGAGTCGCCGGGGTGAGGCTGGCCCACAGGGCGGCGTCGAGCTCGGGTGCGACGGCGGTGGGATCGCGGAGCCGGGCCCACCGGACGGCCGGGCACGGCGGCGGGGCCGACGGGCTCGCCGGGCACCGCGACCGGACCGCCGGGCACCGCCGCCGGACCCACCGGCCCCCCGAACGCCGGGAGCTCGGTCACGATGCGTTGGAGCTGCTCGACCGAGGTGGCCTCGGCCAACTCGACCAGGCGGACCTGGTACTCGGCCGGGGACAGCAGGCCCCGCTCGGCGGCGTGGTCGAGGAGGACGCCGTAGCGGTTGCGGTCGTCGTCGGTCACGTCGGACCCCGCCGACCCCCCGGCCAGGTCGGGGACCGGCCGAGGGCCCGCCGTCTCGTTGCCGTTCATGGTCACCCCCCAATTGTGCTGACACGGAGCGTGGTTACGCAACTACCCACCATGACCAGCCATCCGCGCGGGTCGATCGGCTCCGGAATCCACGTGCCCGATTGCTACCGTGGCCCATGCGCGTCGACGGGACCATCGGATTCGACCCGGCCGGCGTGGTCGCCCAGGCCGTCGAGGCCGAGGCCTGCGGCTACGACGGGATCTGGTCGGCCGAGACCGGGCACGACCCGTTCCTGCCCCTGGTCCTGGCGGCCGAGCACACCGAGCGCCTGCAGGTCGGCACCGGCATCGCCGTGGCCTTCGCCCGGAACCCGATGACGCTGGCCATGACGGCCAACGACCTCCAGACCCAGTCCGGCGGACGGTTCATGCTGGGCCTCGGGTCCCAGATCAAGCCGCACATCGAGAAGCGCTTCTCGATGCCGTGGTCCCACCCCGCCCCCCGGATGCGCGAGCTGATCCTGGCCATCCGGGCCATCTGGGCCGCGTGGTCGGACGGCAGCCGGCTGGCCTTCCGGGGCGAGTACTACCGCCACACCCTGATGACCCCCATGTTCGATCCGGGACCCAACCCCTACGGGAACCCGCCCGTCTTCCTGGCGGGGGTCGGGGCGCGCATGACCGAGGTGGCCGGCGAGGTGGCCGACGGGCTCCTGGCCCACGCGTTCACCACCGAGCGCTACCTGCGCGAGGTCACCCTCCCCGCCCTCGAGCGCGGCCTGGCCGCCAGCGGCCGGGACCGGTCGGCCCTCGAGATCTCGTACCCGGGCATGGTCGTCACCGGGGTCGACGACGAGTCGTACGCCAAGGCGGTGGCGGCCACCCGCAAGCAGTTGGCCTTCTACGGGTCGACCCCCGCCTACCGCCCGGTCCTCGACCTGCACGGCTGGGGCGACCTGCAGACCGAGCTCAACACGCTGTCCAAGCGGGGTGCCTGGGACGACATGGCGGGCCTCATCGACGACGAGATGCTCGACACGTTCGCCGTGGTGGGCGGGCTCGACACCCTGGCCGCCACCATCCGGGCCCGCTTCGACGGGCTGGTCGACCGCTTCAACCTCTACGCCCCCACCGGGATCACCACCGAGCAGTGGGCCGCGGTGCTGGCCGACGTCCGGGACTGAGCTCCGGGGCCCGACTCCGGGACGGCGCCGGGCCGTTACCCGGCGTGGCTCCCGCCGGGACCGGTGACGGTGGCCGGCCCCCCTCCGTGGCCGAGGAAGCGGACCACGTCCCCGGCGTCGGCGACCAACGCCGCCCGGTCGGCGGCGTCGACCTCCTCGAGCAGCTCGATGACCGGGCCCCGGGCCGGGAGGGTCCAGATCCCGACGACCCGACCTCCCACCAGGCACACCGCCCGGAAGATGCCGTTGGTGGTCACCACCGCCCGGTGCCCGCCCGACGAACGGCTCCCGTGACGCCCACCCGTGCAGCAGGGGGTCGAACGGGCCGAGCAGCCGGGTAGGGGCCGCAGCCGGCGTCGCCGGACCGACGGGGTCGCAGCACGGCGCCGCCGTCACGTCTCGTCGAGCTGGTCGGCCACCTCGGCGAAGCCGTTGCGGGCATCGCCGAGGGTGACCCCCGCCCACGCGGCGAGGTCCTCCGGACGGCCCGGGCCGTGGCCGGTGAGGTAGCGCACGGTCAACCGGGCGAGCGCCTCGGTGCGGTCCATCGGCGCCGGCGGTCGACCGAGCCACCGCCCGACGGACACGAAGCCATGGTGCCCGTCGACCATCGGCCCCCGCACGACGTCGCCGCGCAGGCTGGCCGCGGCCAGGAGATGGATCAGCGCCTGACCCTCGGTGGGGACGCCCTCGGCGACGAGCCGCTCGCGCAGCTGGTGTCGGGTAAGCGGGCCGTCGGCCTCGAGCGCCCCGACGACGGTCGACACGCCCCGCTCCTGGTCGTCGACCCCGACACCCAGCTGGCGCAGGCGCCGCTCGACGCCGGGCAGGACCCGGGGTGCGGTGAGCTGGCGGAGCCACCAGTAGTCCTCGGCGCGGACCAGGTGCAGGGTCCCCCGGTTGAGCCACGTCACCAGCAGCCGCCCGTCGCCCAGTGCCGCGTCGACGGCTCCGGCGGTCAGCCCCCGCGTGCGACTCCGGACGGCGAGGCGGAAGCCCCGACCGTCCTGGGCCTGGACGGCCAGCAGGTGGCCGACGACCGCCTCCGGCGAGTCGGCCGGTGGTCCCGACAGCAGTTGCGAGCGCAGGCGCAGTCGGCGGAGGCGGTCGGTGCCGTCGTCTCCGGCCACGTCGGCGGCGCTCCGCCTCAGACGACGACGTTGACGAGCTTGGGCGGCCGGGCGATGACCCGCTTGGGCGACCCGCCGCCCAACGCCTCGACCACCGGGCCCGACGCCAGGGCCAGCCGGGTCGCCTCTTCCTCGGTCACGTCGACGGGAACCTCGATCCGGTGGCGGACCTTGCCGTTGACCTGGATGACCATTGTGACGGTGTCCTCGACCAGCAGTGCCGGGTCGGCGACCGGCCAGGCCCGGACGTGGATGTGGTCGCCGTGGCGCTGCTCCCAGGCTTCGGCGGCCACGTGCGGGACCATCGGGGCGAGCAGGAGCAGCAAGGTGTCGACCGCCTCCTCGACGACGTCCGGGCGCCCGCCGTCCTTGGCGTAGGGGGCGAGCAGGTTGACGAACTCCATGCAGGCGGCGACGGCCGTGTTGTACGACCAGCGCTCGTAGTCCCGCGACACTCGGTCGATCAGCTTGTGGGTGGCCCGGCGGACGGCCAGGTCGGCCTCGGACAGCTCGCCGGCGCCGCCGTCGACCGGACGGGGGACCTCGGGGACGGCCAGGCGCCACACCCGGTCGAGGTACCGGGCACAGCCGTCGATCACCGAGTCGGTCTGCGCCGACCAGTCGACGTCGTCGGCCGGTGGGCCCACGAACAGGTGGAACAGACGCAGGGCATCGGCCCCGACGGTGGTCAGGTAGCTCGACGGGGCCACCAGGTTGCCCTTGGACTTGGACATCTTCTTGCCGTCCATGCGGATCATGCCCTGGGTGAACAGCCGGGCGAACGGCTCGCGGAGGCCGTCGGGGGCCAGGCCCACGTCGACCAGGGCCTTGGTGAAGAACCGGGCGTAGAGCAGGTGGAGGATGGCGTGCTCGATCCCCCCGATGTACTGGTCGACCGGCATCCAGTGGCGGGCGATGTCCTTGTCGAACGGGGCGTCGGGCGTCCACGGGTCGGTGAAGCGCAGGAAGTACCAGGACGAGTCGACGAACGTGTCCATGGTGTCGGTCTCGCGGGTGGCCGGGCCACCGCAGATCGGACAGGTGGTGTGCAGGAACCCGGGGTGGGTGGCCAGCGGCGACTCGCCGGTGGGCAGGAACTCGACGTCGTCGGGGGCGAGCACGGGGAGCTGGTCCTCGCGGCACGGGCACGATGCCGTGGTCGGCGCAGTAGACGACGGGGATCGGGCAGCCCCAGAAGCGCTGGCGGGACACGAGCCAGTCCCGCAGCCGGTAGTTCACCGTGCCGACGCCGATCCCCCGCTCCTCCAGCCACTCGATCGACTTGGCCTTGGCCGACGGGATGTCGAGTCCGTCCAACCACGCGCTGTTGATCTTCTCGCCGGTGCCCGTGTAGGCCCCGCCGGGGCCGCCATCGGGCCCGCCGTGCTCGTCCCAGCCGTCCGGCGGCCGGACGGTGCGCACGTGGGGCAGTCCGTAGGCCTGGGCGAAGTCCCAGTCCCGGGTGTCCTCGGCCGGCACGGCCATGATGGCGCCGGTGCCGTACCCCATGAGCACGTAGTCGGCCACGTAGACCGGCACCGGCGTCCCGGTGAACGGATTGAGGACCGAGGAACCGGTGAAGGCGCCCCGCTTGGCGAAGGTGGCCGGTCCCGACTCCGACATCCGCTCGATGTCGGTGCTGGCCGCGGCCTTGGCCCGCAGTGCCTCGACCTCGTCGGCCTGCTCCGGCGTGGTCAGCTCGTCGACCAACGGGTGCTCGGGGGCGACCACCGCATAGGTCATCCCGAACGACGTGTCGGGGCGGGTGGTGAACACCCGAAGGGCCAGGGGCTCGCGGCCGTCGGAGCCGTCGCGCCCGACGACCGCCAGGTCGAACTCCGCACCCTCGGACCGGCCGATCCAGTTGCGCTGCATGATCTTGACCCGTTCGGGCCACTCCAGCTCGTCGAGGCCGGCCAGCAGCTCGTCGGCGTACCGGGTGATCCGGAAGAACCACTGCTCGAGGTCGCGCTTGACGACCAGGTCGCCGGAGCGCTCACAGGTCCCGTCGGCCAACACCTGCTCGTTGGCCAGCACGGTCTGGCAGCCCGGGCACCAGTTGACCGGGGCGTTGGCCCGATAGGCCAGGCCGGCCTCGAGCAGCTTGGTGAAGATGACCTGGTTCCACTTGATGTACTCGGGATCGTGGCTGCGGATCTCGCGTCGCCAGTCGTAGACGGCACCGAGCGAGGTGATGGACTCCTTCAGCTCCTCGATGCGGGCGTCGGTGAAGATCCGGGGGTGGGTGCCGGTCTTGATGGCGGCGTTCTCCGCCGGCAGGCCGAACGAGTCGAAGCCGAACGGGGACAGCACGGCGTGGCCGAGCATGGTCCGGTGGCGGACCAGGAGGTCGCCGAAGGTGTAGTTGCGCACGTGGCCCATGTGGGCGGCACCCGACGGGTAGGGGTACATGGTGAGCACGTACCACGGGGGCCGCGGATCGTCGGCGTCGACCTCGTAGGTGCCCTCGTCGCTCCAGCGACGCTGCCACTTCTTCTCGATGTCGATGACGTCGTAGGCCCGTGCCATGGGGGCCGATCGTACCGGGCGGGACCGGACCCCCCGCCCACGTGGAGCGGGGGAAGGCGTGCGGCCCGGTCGAGGGCGGCTGCGTCACCGCGGCCGGACCGCTCGGGCCGGTCCGCTCAGATCTTGGCGGCGAGGCCCGACAGGGCGTGGCCGATGCCCGAGAGGGCACCCTGGAACGAGTGGACGATCGAGTTGACGTCGGTCGTGTCCGAGGCCGGGGGCACCGTAACGGTGACCGGGGCGTTGTAGTGGGAGAACCCGACCGTCACGGTGGTGGCCGTGGTGGCCTGGCCGCCGGTGCCGGTCGGGAGGCTGGCGTGCACCACGCCGTCGATCAGGTCGGTGGCCAGGCTGCCGAGCGTGGCCCGGGACAGGGCCAGCGAGGCCGAGAGCTGTCGGACGTAGCCGTCACTCCCCACCCACACCGTGATCGGCACCGAGGTGTTGCCCAGCTGCTGCAGGACCTGGGCCACCTGGGAGCCGACCGTGGAGGACGTGGTCAGTCCGGCCCGGGAGGCCAGCTCGGACAAGGTCACGGTCGTCGAGTACTCCGTCGTCGGCGTGCCGTGGAGGTCGACGTGTCCGACCGTGGTGACCTGGCCGCCGATGGTCGACAGGAGCCCGAGCAACTGCGACGGGTTGGCCAGCACGGCCAACGTCGACGAGTCGGCACTGGCCGACGAGGTGTCCTTCGGGAGCGTCGCCTTCAGCCAGGACGACCCACCGGTGAGCGAGGACACGGCGGGAGCGCCGAGGTAGATGGTCGATCCGTCGGCGATGACGTTGACCGTGTCGTTGCCGCTGCCGACCAGTCCGGCGACCGCCGGGACCGTCGCCGTCAGTCGCCCGACATCGGTGGACAGGTCCACGGCACCCGAACCGGAGACCAGGGTGGTCGTGCTCGACGAGGTGGTGCGGGTCGCCGACACGGTGAAGGCGACCGAGGTGGCCGACGTCGAGGCGGCGGCCGCCGCGCCGAGGGCGCCCCGGGCCGAGCCGGGGCCCGGTGTGCTCCCGCCACCGAAGGCACCACCGAATGCGGCCGCGCCGAAGGCCATGGCCGCGATCAGCGAGGCGATGATGGTGGCCACCGCGAGCCGACGGGCCCCACCGGCGGCCGGCGCCGGGGCGGGCAGCGAGGTGGTCGGTCCGGTCGGCGGGACCTCGGCGCTGACCAGTGGACCCGGTGCGTCGACCGGGGCCAGGTGCTCGGTCGGGCGGACCATCAGGGCCGTGCCCGTCGCCGTCGTGCCCGTCAGGTCGATCCCGTCCACTGCGGTCGGCCCCGTGGCCACGAAGACCCCGTCGCGATACTCCACCGATTCACCCATGTGTGCCCCTTCGTCGTGTGCAGGGCGGAGACACGGGCCGGATCGGGTGGGTCGCAGATCCGGCGGTCGTCCGCCGATCGCCCATGGTACCGAGGGGGGTGTGAGAATTATCGGCGCCCCTCCGCTCCGCCCGTCCGGTGGAACGGTGCCCACCGTGCTCCCCTCGGGTCCACTCGATTCGGACCCGGCAATCGGTACTGCTATCCTGAACCGGCCTTCGGGGGTATAGCTCAGTTGGTAGAGCGCTTGACTGGCAGTCAAGAGGTCAGGGGTTCGAATCCCCTTACCTCCACCGAAGAATCGCAGGTCATGGCCGGTTTCTGGAAACAGGGACCGGCCATCTTGCTGCCCGCGGGCACGGATTGGTCACATTGCGTTTGCGGCAAGTGTTGTGAAAGTCCGGTTCATGCTTTCCACTGTGGCTCCGGCACCTGGTTGACACTCCCCGTATCCGGCTCCGGTACCTGGGCGACAGTGACTCCGGTACCTGCTTGACACTTCACCCCTGAACGAGGTCCCCCCGGTGCTTCCCGCCACCTTCTTTGCTGTGGAGAGTCACGTCCACAGATGCGAAGGAGGCCGCTGATGCCGGTTCTGCCTACCTGCAGGAGCGCGTCTGTAGGGTTGCCGCATGACCAGGCGGCTGATCCTCCCCATGGTGTGCGTTGTCGCGTCCGCGCTCGCCGCGTGTGGCTCCTCGACGATCGACTCCACGACCACCACGGCTCCCCCAGCGTCGTCGACCACGGTCGGGACCACCGCGTCGGGACAGACCACCAGCGGTGTCGCGCTGTCGGTGGCGCTGCCGCCCTGGCCCATCCCGACGGACGCCACTCCGTACATCGCCGCTGCCGGTCTCCGGGCCCAGAGTGGTGAGACCCTCGAATTCCACTACCACGCCCACCTCGACATCATGGACTCCACCCAGGCGGTGGCCGTTCCGGCCGGAATCGGCATGGTGATCCAGAACGGGCAGGAAGTCGCCCTCACATCGCTGCACACGCACGACACGACGGGCATCATCCACATCGAATCGGCCAGCAACGTGCCCTTCACCCTCGGCCAGGTCTTCACCGAGTGGGGCGTGCGCCTCACCGCGACGCAGGTCGGTGGGCTCGTCGCCGGCAACGGCAACACCATCCACGTCGCCGTCAACGGGAGCACGTTCGTGGGGGACCCGGCCACCATCGTCCTGAGTCCCCACCAGGAGATCGCCATCTGGTACGGACCACAGGCCACGACACCCCACCTCCCGTCGAGTTACTCCTTCCCCCAGGGGGACTGACCGGCGTCGGACGCCTTGCGGGTGTCCACCCCCACGTGACCCGGAACAGCGTTTCGAGGCACCGCGGACGGGGAGGACCCGGGCCACCCCCTCACGGGTGCGCCATTCCGCAGGTGGACATCCTCGCCAGACGCAGGAGACCGAAGGACACGTTGCTGCCAGACGGCAGGGACACCTGGAGGTACGCCGCGCGGTGTCCGCCGGTCGACGAGCGGGACAGGCTGGTACCGGACTGCGCTCGCACCGGTCACCGGGGGCCGCCGAGGTCCCCGCCGGTCCATGCCAACGCCACCGCAGGCGCAGTTTCCGGCCGTCACGCCACGACGAGCACTCCGGCCCCCACTGCCCCGGCCTCCGTCTGCCGACTCATGCGGTCGGCGCCGATCGCCTCAACGGCGACCCGTCCGCCGGCGAATCAGATCGACGCACCGTCGGCGGCGGGCCGGCCCGCACCGCCAGGTCCGGCCATTACGCCACCGTTCCCGGCACGGTGGGCGACTCGGCGGCCGCCTTCAGCTGACCGAGGGTGTGCTCCATGGCCTCGGCGAGCTCCTTGGACCGGTTGGTCGGTACGTCGACGATCCTGGCCCAGGTCGGAATCCACCGTACGTCACAGGACTCGGTCACCCGGGTGGCACCCTCGACCTGCTCGAAGTCGTAGCGCCACTCGGTCGACTCCTTCCCGCCCTCCTCGGTCATGAAGGCGAACGATCGGCCCCGCTCGGCCACCAGGACCCGGCCCCGGCGCGACCAGCGCATGAGCCCGGCCGGGCCGCACTTGTTGTGGCCCACGAAGGTGGCATCCATCGTCGGGGCGGTCGAGCCGTCGGTCCATACCACCGTCTGGCACTCGGGGCTCCACTCCCCCATGCGGGTCAGGTCGGCCACGAGGTCGTAGAGCTCCTCGGCCGTGGCCTGGATCGTGGCCTGGCGACGGTCCGTCGTGAGCCACCAGCGTCCGTTCTTGGGGGGCATGGCGTCCTCTGGTGAACTTCAGCCGGACCGCCTGATTTCTTGAACGAATTGATCGATGCGCTGTCGAGATACGCCCCAGATCTCGGCGATTTGACCGGGCAGCATCTCTTCCTCCATACACGCCTCGACGGTCTCGCGGCGGAGCCTGTGCCGGGCAACATTGAGGCGATCAAGCGCCTCCTGAGTCGCTTGGCGCACGGAACCGGCAGGAGAAGATCGGAGGATGTCGACAGCACGCTCTCCTGCCTGTAGCCGATCGATTGCTCGCTCAAGGACTCTGTCACCTTCGACCAGCGCCTCACGGGCGGCCCGGTTGGCTTCGAGCAATTCATAAAGCGCTTCGACGATACGGAGATCGATACCCGTCATCGACGATCCGCAGTCCCTCGGAAGGTCGCGCTCGGTAGGGCCCTGGCTTGGAGTCTGAACGCCCGGTTCGTCAGGAATCAGCTGAATCCGCTCACTGATGCCTGCTTGGTGACGCCTTCCCGTCTGCCTGGTCCGGGCGAACGTAGACACAGAGAATCGGCCCGGCACTAGGGCAACTCCACATCTTCGCTGGGTCGACCGAAGTAGAACCCTTGGGCGAATCCACAACTCAGTTCAGCGAGGACTGCTGCCTGCTCCTTGGTCTCGACGCCTTCAGCCACGACGTCCTGACCCAGTGCAGAGACCATGTCGACGATGGCCGCCACGATGTGACGCGCCTGGTCGTCCGAATCGATTCCGATGGTGAGGGACCGATCGATCTTGACAAAGTCAATCGGGAGCCGGCGCAGGTATCCGAGGGATGAATAGCCCGTCCCGAAATCGTCGAGTCCGACCCGGCAACCCAACCGACGGATCGCACCTATCACCTCCACCGCGTACTCGAAGTTCTCCATGAGTAGCGTTTCCGTGATCTCGAAGCCGATCGAAGTCGGAGGGACACCATGCAGCGCGAGGCCTCGACGAATGCGATCGGGAAGGCCGGGAAGCGCCAGCTGGCGAGCCGACAGGTTCACCATGATCTCGCCGTCGTCCCGCAACGACGCGAGTTCGAAGGCCCGGTCGAGAATCCAGTCGCCCAGAGGGAGGATGAGACCGGTCTCCTCGGCGACCGGAATGAACTGGCATGGCCCACGGGTGATCCCTCCTGCATGCCACCGGACCAACGCCTCTGACTGCACCGGAACCGCGTCGGCGAGCCGGACGATCGGCTGAAGGGCCAGCGTGAATTCGGAGCGCTCCAAACCGCGCCGGATGTCGGCTTCGAGTTCCACCCGGCTCATCAGCGCCTCGAGCATCTCGGTCGAGGCCACTTCGACCCGGCCTCCTCCTTGCGCCTTAGCACGCGACTGGGCCAGTCCGGCATCCCGCAGCAGCGATTCGCTCGTGGCTCGGTCATGGCTGTGGGCGACCCCGGCGCTCACGGACAGCCGGAACTCGTGTCCCGCTATGTACATCGGCTCCGCCAAATGGCCCACGCACTTCCAGGCAAGGCGTTCTGCCTGACGCGCGTCCGCTCCGGTGAAGAACAGGGCGATCGTGTTGCTGGCGAACCTCCCCACGACGGTCGTCATCGGGAGAGTCGACCGGATCCGAGTGGCGAGGGAGTGAAGTACCGCTTCACCGACACTTGGGCCGAGGGTGTCCTTGATCAACCCGAAGCGATCGATTCCCACGAATGCGACGGCCAACTCGGCGCCTCCGCGGGTCAGTTCGTCCAACAGGTCTGCGAGCCTCGTTCGGTTCGGTAGTCCGGTTGCCGGGTCGACATGCGCTGCCTCGCGGAGCTGGCGCTGATGCTCGACTTGCTCAGTGACGTCACGGCTCGACAGAAGGATGCCCTCGATTCCCGGATGATCGAGGAGATCGTTGGCGATCGACTCCAACACGTACCATTCGTGCGCAAGTTCGTTGCGCACCCTGCATCTGGTCAAACCAGCGGAGGGCCGACCGGTCGCCACACGGAGCAGTTCGTTCCGAACTCCTGTGTGGTCCTCCGGATGGACGAACTCGAGCATGCGTCGTCCCGCGAGCCAGAATGGTTCCTGTCCGAAGATGTGTGCTGCCGCCGGATTCGCATGCAGGATGGTGCTGTCGGCGGTAAGCACCATCACCGGGGTCAAGAGTCGATCGACCACGGCCGTGAGCCGCGGCTGGTGCCACGCACATTCTGTGACGGACCCGATCGCATTCACCCGGGCAGTATCGGTAGTCTCCGGCAGGATTTACATAGACAGAATGTCCGATTCTTCAGAAGGTCAATCCGTCGTGCCGGCATCGCGTGCCTTTGACACGGGAGGTTGTGACCCTGGGAACATCGATTCCTGGGCCTGTCTTCGCATCGGCGGCTCGAGCCTCAATTCGCGGTCTGCGCAGGGTCTTACCGTCTAGTGGTCCTCGGATCGAAGTCGTTCGATGAGCGCAGCCTGGCTATGCACGCCAAACTTCTCGAAGATGGCAGACAGGTGGTTCCGGACGGTGCTCTGGCTGATGAAGAGCGCGCTCCGCAATTGTCGGAACACGTTCACCTCGAAGCAGCCTGTCGAGGATCTCCCACTGCTTTGATGTGAGCTCGCCCAGGCGTCGGTGGTCGTCAACGGCTAGATCTGCAGCCACGGAGTCGATCATTCCAGCGGCCCGCAGGTGTGTGCCGATCCGCCGGAGGCGCAGCGCGAGCACTTGGTCCTGATCGACCGATCGAGGGGACGTCTCCTCGATCCGGCCCACGAGGGCAAAGCGGATTCGGTCCGAGTGATTCTCGACGGGAGCCGCCAAGACGGAGACTTGGATCCACTGCCCGGCATGGCTTGCGAAGCGGACACGCGGAAGGACAATGGGCGTTGCCGGTGCGCGAGCGAACTGATCTTCCAGATCGGCGGCGTCTTCAGGATCGATCATGTCCACCAGCCGGAGCCCGACGCAATCCGCTGGTCGTCTGCCGATCAGCTCCTCCACTTCCAGACTGATCGATTCGATGGTCCAATCGATTCCTGCCATTCCGATCGCAATTGGGACCAAGTCGCTCGCCAGCATCACAGAATGTCGCCCAAGTCGGCCCAAGTCGGCCTGGGGCACACTCACGCCTACGCCGAGTCGTTGCCCGTCAACCTCGATGGCGTACGAAACTGCGTACACCGGAATCGGGTCGCCGCCTGGAGGCGTGACCGTGCGGGTGGCCGTGATTCCTTCGAATCTCCCCGCGACGAGGTCAGCGACGTCGTCCTCCACGAAATTGGCCGGTGACACGAATTGGCTCACCGGCGTACCGACCAACTCGTCGAGGTCCATACCGACCAGGCTGGCGGCCGCCAGGTTGGCAAGTCGGATCATCCCCCCCTCGTCGTACACGACGAGCGGGATGTCGACCTGCTGAAGGATCCTCGCAAGTTCGGAGGACTCCACTTGTCCGAATTGCCTCCCCCTTGGGGCGTTGGGCGGTTCCGGACTCACATCGGTGGACACATCGTCAGAGACTCCTTCGCCATCGACCATGTCCACTCCCGATCCGAGACCACAGGACGCCTTCCTCGGAAGCTCGTCCACAGAGAGCCTATGCACAACCGCCACTCGGAGTCGCATGGAACTGGTCGTGTGCGCCGGATTGCACTCGCTTGATCCCCAGCGACGTGCATGCCGGATCGGCACCCGCTCCGGCCGCTCGGCGGACCCGCGCATCAGCGATGCTCAGCGGCTCCGTGGCAGGGGCAATCGGATCCGCAGGGCTCCGGGCCGCGAGGCAAAGACGGCGGCGGGTCCATCACGGCAGGTTCGCCGTCGAGGGCAATCTCGACGGGACCGCCGGAGTCGACGCGAAACGTCGGCGTGGACCATGCCGACACCGGAGGGAGGTGTTGGATGGCGCCCGCCCCCTCGGCGGCGACCAGGGCCGCCACGTTCTCCGAGTTCTCCTCGGCATGGCGAATCAGTGCCAGGCGGTGCGTGACATTTGTTGCTGCTCTCGTTCATCCATCGAGTCCTCCAATCAGCGGACCCCGTGTAATCAACCTTCGTCCGTCTTGGACCTAGGCGTTCCGGAGCTTCGGGATCCGGCGCTTGGCGTCACGCTCCGACTCGAGCACCGACTTCATGCTCGACGCAGCCGCAGGATCGTCGACGGCCCGATTGTGGCGCTCCTCGGGGTCGACGGTCAGGTTGTGCAGCTCCCAGTCCGGCTCCGCGGCCGGCCCCAGGAACGGGTTCGGAGCAACACCCTGGGCCGCATACCAGTCGTCGATCCGCTCGTAGTAGTGGTTCAGCTTCCACAGCTCGGGCGCGCCACCGTCACCGGTCGGGAGCGTCGTCAGCACCGACTCGATGTTGATCGGCGGCGTCACCGGTTCGAACGCCACCCCGGTCAGGATGTTGACCTCGGTCATCCCCCGGGTGACGTCGTCCTCGGTCATGAAGTAGATCGGCGACACGAGCGACTCGGGGTCGGCCTGCCCCCGCACCACCGGGCTCAGGTCCCGACCCGGAAGCGGCTGGACCTCGTCGTGGTGGGCGGAGACGCCGGCGGTCGCCTGCTCGCGGTCGATCCCGGCCAGTCCGAGGAGCGTCGGGATGAGGTCGACGTGGCTGGTCGGGATGTCGACACCTCCACGTCCGGACTCGATGCCCGGGCCGGCGATGAGCAACGGGACCCGGGTGGCCTCGTCGAATGCGTTGCACCACTTCTGGATCAGGCCCCCGTGGGCACCGAGCAGGTCGCCGTGGTCCGACGTGAAGACGACGATGGTGTCGTCGGCCATGCCCGACTGCTCGAGTGCCTCGAGGATGCGCCCGATGGCCTTGTCCACCAACTTCAAGAGGTAGTAGTAGAGCCTCCGGTAGCCGAGATCGGTGGCTGTCTCGAAGATCATCTGGGGCCAGATCGCCTTGAACGCCTCCTGGCATGCGGGGCGCCCGGTGAACGGGTCCGACTGGGACGGCGCCTCGGGCACGTCGGGCACGGTGTCGTCGGGTGGTCCGAACTGCAGCATCTGCTCCCACCCGAAGCCCGAGAAGGCGATGTCGTGGGGATTCACGAACGAGGCGACCGTCAGCCACGGGCCCTCGGCCCGCGATGCCGCCAGGTCGCCGAACAGCTCGACCACCTGCTCGGCGAAGACGCCGTCGCGGACGGTGCCGCAATCGGACTTGTCGGCCCCGTGGGGCTCGCGCCCGATCCATCCCGAGAACCCGAACGGGTCGAGCCGGTCGGCCTTCCTGTACGCCTCGACCGCCTCCGGAACCAGGTTGCCGGCGTCGTCGGAGGCCTTCAGGCCCTCGTGCGAGCCCGGTGTCGTGAGATCGGCGAACGAGACGTGCCACTTGCCCCGGTAGTGGGTCCGGTAGCCGCCGGCCCGGAACCAGTCGCCCAGGGTCGGCACCGTGTTCGGATCGAGCCACTGCATGCCCGGGTCGGTGTTCTGCTTGGCCACGCCGTCCGTGGACGTCACCCCGTGCAGCGACGGGTACTGCCCGGTGAAGAGGGTGGCCCGGCTGGGGACGCACGCCGTCGAGCCGGCGTAGTGCCGGTGGAACTCCAGCCCCCGGGCCCGGATGGACTCCCGGGCGGTGAGCTGGGACGTTCGGAACGACCGAACCGAATCGGGCTCGTAGGGCGGGGCGTAGCGCTCCTCGTCCGTCATGATCAGCAGGATGTTGGGTCGATCCATGCGTGGAACGCTACCGTCGATCGCCTCCGGCCTCGCCGGGTCCGCTGGCGGTTGCCCGTCCGACGCCCGTCGGGGTCATACTGCTCTGGACCGTCCCCCATGGCACTGCGGAGTCGTCCATGCCCGAGCTTCCCGAGATGCAGGCGCTCGCCGAGCGCCTCGACGTGGCCCTCACCGACAGCGCCGTCACCGGGGTCGATCCACTCGGGTTCACCGCCTTGAAGACGGTGGCGCCCGGTCCGGACGAGTTGACCGGGCGACGGGTCACGGGCATCGGCCGGCGGGGCAAGTACCTGGTGTTCGGCCTCGACGGTGGCCTCCGTGTCCTCGTCCACCTCTCCCAGGCCGGGCGCCTCGACATCGAGTCCCCGGCCAAGGCGACCCGGCCCAAGGGCAGCGTGGTGCGGATCCACTTCGACAACGGCTCGGCGATCCTGGTCCGCGAGCACGGCACCCAGCGCAAGGCCGCCTGGTGGGTGCTCGGGCCCGGTGACGACGGACCGTTGGCCTCGCTCGGCCCCGAACCCGACGATGCGGCGTTCGCCGAGGTGCTGTCGACCAGCGACTCGAACCGGCGGATCCACACGGTGCTGCGGGACCAGCGGACGGTGGCCGGGCTCGGGCGGGGGTACGTGGACGACGTCCTGAACGCCGTCGGGATCTCGCCGTTCGCGCCGATGCGGTCGCTGTCGGGCGAGCAGCGCCACGCCCTGGTCGCCGCGGTCCGGTCGATCCTGGCCGACGCCCTCGACCAGGAACGGCAACGGTCCGGCGGGCTGTCCGAGCCGAAGCTCGGCCTGCGGTTCGCGGTCCACAACCGGGCGGGCCAGCCGTGCCCGCGCTGCGGCCGACCCCTGCTGCGCGTCTCCTACGAGTCCTACGAGATCGTCTACTGCAAGCACTGCCAGACCAACGGCCGGGCCCTCGCCGACCGCCGGCTCTCGCGCCTGCTCCGCTGACGGGTCGTCGCCCCCGGATCCACCGAACGTCCGCCCCGGCCCCACGGCTCCCCCACGACGCCCCCCGGCACGCGGTCCACCCGGCCCGCGGCGGCCGGGCGCCGATCAGAGCATCTGGCGTCGCCAGGCCCGCCACGCCCACCGCCCGGCGACGGCGAGCACCGCCAGGCACAGCAGCACGAAGAGCGTCCGGCCGGCGATGCGGACCAACCACTCGACCCCGGACGTGAAGCCGTTGACCGACTGGTGCCACGCCCGACCGAGGCCCGAGGGCGCGGCGGCCGGGGGCGGCGGACGGTGTCCCGACTGGGACAACGACACCGTGAGCGTCGCGTACGTCGTCTGGCTGTCCAGGAGGTTGAGCTGGCCCTGCAGCTGCTCGATCTGGCTCTGGATCGTGTCGAGCTGGTTCTGGACCGACAGGATGTCGCCGATGGACGTGGCCTTGCCCAGGATCGTCAGGTACTGCTGCCGGCTCGCCTGCAGCGCGTCGATCCGGGCCTGGAGGTCGACGTACTGTCCGGTGACGTCCGTCGAGGTCGAGGTCATCGAGGTCACGGTGCCGATCGAGCGCACCTGGGTGAGCACGGAGGCGAAGGCTGCCTGGGGGACCTGGAGGACGAGTGTCCCCGATGACGGCACCGTGCCCGTCGACGGGCCGACCTGGAGCGCGGACTTGGCCACGTAGCCACCGGCTCCGGTGGCGATGGTGGTCAGCTGGGTGACGGCCGGCCCGAGCGGGCTGTGGCCCAGGGCCAGGTCGATGGTGCCGGTCGTGACCACCTTGGTCGGCTGGCCGACGATGCCGGTGGGGAGCGGCGCCGGCGAGGAGGGCCCGCCGGTCTGGCCGGGTGCGGGCTGCACCGAACTGGCTCCGTTCGACGGCTGGCCGGCACCGGCAGACGACGCACTCTTGCCGGCAGGGCCCTGGGTCGCGTACGGCGCGCCCGCACCGGACGGCACCGTGGTCGAGGGCACCGCCCCGGGAGTCCCCGTGGCGGGAGCAGGAGGACCGGCGACGGTGCCGTGGTCCGGCGGGGACCCCTGCGTCCCGTCGAGGAGGGTCACGCCACCGGCCACGATCACGACGACAGCAGCCACCAGCGCGGCGCGGCCCCACCGGCCACGCGGGACGATCGTGCGGACGGGGCCCGTCGTCGGGCCCCCGCCCGCGGCTGCCGCCGCGATCCGGTCGACCGCGCCCTCGGTCACCGGGTACTCGTCCGCCGCCTCGGCGAGCAGCGTCCGCAGGGATCCTTCGTCGATCATCGTCATTCCGCTGCCTCCGCATCGGTGGGGCCTGTTGGTTCGTCGACCGAGCCGAGCGCCGGGTGCAGGGCCAGCAGCCGCCTCGCCTCGTGGAGCCGTGACTTGACGGTCCCCGGCCGCCGGCCGATGGCGGTGGCGATCTCCCGTTCGCTGAGGTCGGCGTAGTACCGGAGCACGATGACCACCCGGAGGTGCACGGGCAGGGACTGGAGGGCTCGGACCAGGTCGCCCGACGCGTCGACGCGGGCCGGGCCGTCGCCGGCCGCCGCCAGGCGGTCGAGGTCGCCGTCGCCCGTCCGGCGGTCGCGGTGGGGGATCTCCGAGCGCAGCTTCGAGTTGCAGGTGTTGACCACGACCCGGTAGAGCCACGGCCGGACGTCCGATCCCGGAGCGAGGGAGGTCCGGAAACGCCATGCCCGGAGGAAGGCCTCCTGGACGGCCTCCTCGGCGTCCGCCCGGTTCCCCAGGATGAGGCAGGCCGTGCGGAACGACGTGACGTACCCTTCGGCCAGCCAGACCTCGATGTCCTCCTGCGTTCCCTTGCCGCCCACCCCGGTCACCCCTTCCGGTGCTCACGCCGGCCTCCGCCGACCGCTGCGACCGTTTCCGTCCCTACCGATACTGACGCTGCGGGACCCGAGTTGGTTCGCGGAGGGTCGAACCGGGTGCCTGGGCCGGTTCATGCAGAGCGGACCTCGCCCCGCTTCGTTCCGGCCTGCGCCCGCCCCTCCGGTCACGTCCATCGGCGGACCGCGGTCCCCGCCCGGCGGTCCGATTGAGACTCGGAGTCGCGTGCACGTCGTTGAGGTGGAGAAACCCGCGGGTTCCGCCCACGGCGCGTACGGCGGGACGACCCCGTCCGCCGAGGTCCTCCGCGCGCCGTAACCTGTGTCGGTGAGCAACCGCCTCGAATTCCTGCGCCCGACCATCTGGAGCGTGGGACACGCGGAAGCACCCGAGGTGGTCACGTCGGCCTGGATCGACGAGCAGCTGGCCGAGACCTACGACCGGTGTGGCATCCGCCCGGGGCTCCTGGAGTCGGTGGCCGGCATCGTCGAGCGCCGTTGGTGGCCCGAGGAGGTCACCTTCGACGAGGCGGCCGCCAAGGCCGGCGTGCGGGCCCTCGAGTTGGCCGAGGTGGACACCGTCCGAGGTGGACCTCCTGATCTCGACCTCGGTGTGCAAGCACCACCTCGAGCCCAGCGTGGCCTGTTCGGTCCACTTCCGGCTGGGGCTCGGGCCCGAGTGCATCAACTACGACCTCGGCAACGCGTGCCTGGGCTTCGTCAACGCCATGGAGGTGGGGGCCATGGCCATCGAGACGGGCCATGCCAACACCGTCCTCATCGTGGACGGCGAGGGCAGCCGCTTCACCCAGCTCGCCACCATCGATCGCCTGCGCCAGCCCACCGCCACCGCCATGGACGTGTTCGACCAGTTCGCCTCGCTCACCCTCGGCTCCGGTGCCGCCGCCATGGTCATGGGCGGCCCCCGCGACGGGGCGCACCGGTTCCTCGGCGGCATCTCCCGGGCCGCGACCCAGAACCACGACCTGTGCGTCGGCGATCTCGACACCATGCGCACCGACACCGCCGCCCTGCTCGAGAACGGATTGACCCTGGCCCAGGAGGCGTTCAAGGCGTCGGTGGAGGCGGGCTGGGAATGGACGGACTGCGACCGCTACGTCATGCACCAGGTGTCGGCGGTCCACACCCGCAAGCTCTGCGACCTGCTGGGCGTGGACATGGACCTGGTCCCCCTGACCTACCCGGGCTTCGGCAACATGGGACCGGCCGCCGTCCCCTACACGCTGTCCACGGTGGCCGATCAGATCGCACCCGGTGAGCGGGTCCTGCTCATGGGCATCGGCTCGGGACTGAACTGCGCCGCCGCCGAACTGACCTGGTAGCGGCCGTGGCGCCCACACCGGCCCGCCACCGGCCCGCCGGTGGCTCCGATCCCCTCCCCCACTGCGGCACAACTGACCTCCTGGGGCCTCGACCCGTCCTGGTCCCGCCGGGTCGTCATCGACGGCGCCGACGGACGACCGGTCGACTGGCATGTGCTGGATACCGGTGGCGGGCGGTCCGGCACCATCGTCTGCGTGCACGGCAATCCCTCCTGGGGCTACATCTGGCGGGACCTGCTCACCACCCTCGCACCCGATTGGCGGGTCGTCGCCATCGATCAGACGGGCATGGGCTGGTCCGAGCGCCACCGGCCGCGCCGACTGGCCGACCGGATCGCCGAACTGGTCGCCTTCTGTCGCCAAGAGGTGGACGGCCCCTTCGTGCTGGCCGCCCACGACTGGGGCGGACCGGTCGCCGTGGGTGCCTCGGCCTCCCTCGACGTCGAGGCGCTGGTCCTCGCCAACACCGCGGTGGCCAAGCCCGACGACGTGGCCGTGCCCCCCCTCATCGCCGCGGCACGGAGCCTGGTCGACCTGAGCTGCCGTCGGACCCCGGCGTTCGTGGCCGGCACGGCCCGGATGACCGGCCGCGCCCATCGTGACGCCCTCCGTGCCCCGTACCGCACCGCTGACCGCCGCGAGGCGGTGCGCGACTTCGTGGCCGACATCCCCGTCACGCCCGCCGACCCGTCGTACGCCGCCCTCCGCTCGTGCGCGGCGGTGCTCGACGACCATCCCCGTCCCACGCTGTTGCTGTGGGGCGGGCGGGACCCGGTATTCCACGACCGGTTCCTCGCCGACCTGCGCGCCCGCATCCCGCACGCCGACGTCGAGCGGTTCCCCGACGCCGCCCACCTGGTCACCCTCGACGCCCCGGTCGGCGCGGTGGTGGCCCGCTGGCTGGCCGAGGGTCGCCGTCAGCACCCCGACCGGGCCTGCACCGGAGGCGGCACCGTTCACCTCGGTGCTCGCCACGTTGGCCACCCGCAGCCACGACACCGCCGCGGTGTACGACGGCCCCGACGGCGTCCTGTCCTGGGCCGACCTCGACCGCCGGTCGTCGGTGGGGGCCCGTTCGCTCCAGGACGCCGGCCTCGAGCCCGGCAACCGGGTCTCGTTGCTGGTGCCGCCGAGCGTCGACCTGCTGGTGGCGGCCGGCGCCATCTGGAAGGCCGGCGGCGTCCCGGTGGTGGCCGACGCGTCCGCCGGCATCCGCCGACTCCGACGGCTGGTGCGGGCCGCCGCGCCGACGTTCGTGGTCGGCACCCGGACCACCCTCGCCGCCGCCACCGTCCTGCGCTTCGCCCCCGGCGCCACCCGGCTGTCCGTGGGTCGTGCGACACCGGGCACCGTCGACCTCGAACCGGCCGGACCCGGGGCCGGGCCGCCCACGCCGGTACCGGTGGCCGTCGGGGACGTGGCCGCCATCGTGCACACGTCGGGCGCCACCGGTCCGGCCAAGGCCGTGCGCTACACCCACGGAGCCCTGTCGGCCCAGCGCGACGTGGTCGGCCCGCTGTTCGGGATGCGGCCGGGCGATGCCTTCACCACCTCGTTCGGGCCGTTCATGCTGTTGGCCCCGTCGCTCCAGATGACCTGCGTCCGCCCCGACTTCCCGGTCGACCGTCCGTCGGCATTCGGCTTCGACCAGTTGCAGGTCGCCGCCACCCGGGCCGACGTCACCATGGCCTGGCTGTCCCCTGCCTCGGCCCGCCGGATCGTGGCCACCGCCCGCGGTCGGACCGTCCCGATCGACCTGGTCATGCTGGCCGGGGCCCCGATCCCCCCGGACCTGGTGGCCGGCGTACGGACCGTGACCGGTGGGAACGTCCGCACCCCCTACGGGATGACCGAGTGCCTGCCCGCCACCGACGGGACCGAACCCGAAGCCGTCGGCCCGATCGGCGGCAACTCCACCGGTCGACCGGTGCCCGGCTGCTCGGTGGTGGTGACGCCGCTCGACGACCCGACCACCCTCCTCCCGGACGGCGAGTGGGGCGAGTTGCTCGTGCGCGCCGCCTGGATGTTCGACGGCTACGACGGCACATGGTCCGCCGATGCCGACACCTGGGCCGTGCACGACGGCGCGCGCTTCCACCGTACGGGCGACGTGGGCTACGTCCACGACGGACTCGTCTTCCACCTGGGTCGCCGGCGCCACGTCCTCGACACCGCGGACGGACCACTGGCCAGCGTGGCGGTGGAGGAGCCGATCCGGATCGCCATGGGTCGCCCGGTGGCCGCCGTCGGGATCGGGCCCGCCGGCTGCCAGGTCGTGTGCATCGTGGTCGACGGCCCCGGTCGCCTGGCGGTAGCCGACCGCTACGTGCGGAACTCCGTCCGGGCGGCCACGCCCCATCGGATCGCCTCGGTGCTGGTGGGCCCGCTCCCGGTCGATCGCCGCCACGAGTCCAAGGTGGACCGGTCCGCGCTCGGCGTCGAGGCGGGGCGCTTCCTCGCCGGCCGATGAGGGTCCTGGTCACCGGCGGATCCAGCCTGCTCGGCCGGAGCGTGGCCGACCGGTTGGTGGCCCGTGGCGATTCCGTCACCTGCTTCCAGCGGTCGCCCAGCGGGAGCACGGCGACCGACGCGTTGGGTGACATCCGGGACCGCGACGCCGTCCTGGCCGTCTCCGCGGGCCACGACGCCATCGTGCACCTGGCCGCCCTGGTCGCCCCCCGGCCCGCGTGGACCGACGCCTACGCCGTCAACGTCACCGGAACGGAGCACGTGCTCGACGCCGCCGAACGGATCGGTCGCCTGCTCCACGTCTCGTCCCCCTCGGTGGCGTTCCACGACGTGCCGACGGTCGGCGCCGGGGCGGAGCCCGCCCGCTATTCGGGGGGCGACGCGTACACCCGTTCGAAGGCCATCGCCGAGCGGCTGGTCCTCGACCGGACGGCCGTCCCGACGGTCGTCGTCCGCCCCCACCTGGTCTGGGGACCCGGCGACACCCAGCTCATCGGTCGGATCGTGGACCGCGCCCGCCAGGGCCGGCTGGCCCTGCCCGACCACGGCCGGGCCCTGGTCGACACCACCTACGTCGACGACGCGGCCGCCGCCGTCGTGGCCGGCCTCGATCGGACCGCCGACTCCGAGGAGGCCCGCGGTCGGGCCTGGGTCGTCACCGGGGGCGACCCCCGGCCGCTGGCCGAGCTGGTCGAGGGGATCCTCCGGGCGGCCGGGCTCGACCCCACGGTGCGGTCGGTCCCGGCCCCGTTGGCCGCCCTGGCCGGTCGGGCGTTCGACCGGTGGTGGTGGGGCGATGAGCCGCCGCTGACCTACTTCGCCGCCCGTCAGCTCTCGGTGGCCCACTGGTTCGATCAGGCCGACACCCGACGGGTGCTGCAGTGGGTCCCGACCGTCGGGATCGACGAGGGGATCGCCCGACTGACCGCCTGGTTCGACCGCGCCTGACTAGTGACGGTCCGTCGATCCGGTCGCCCCGCGGGTGCCGCTGGGCTCCATGGGAGAGATCCCGACCGCCACCGCGTCATCGCGCCCGCGCCCTGCCGCTGCCGTGCCGACCGAACCTGAATCCGCGCCAACGGGGGGTCGACGACGTGACGAACACGTCCGGTGCCATCGGCCCCGACGGCACGGCGTCCGCGACGGGCGACACCGGGGGGATCGCCACCGCGGCCACCTCCGCCACGTTCGTCGGCTCCGGGCGGGACGGGTCCGATTGGGCGGACAGTGCGGCGATGGTCGACTCGAGGGCGGTGGCCCTCGCCTCCAACTCCCGCAGGATCGAATGGCAGCCGACCGAGTCGATCGGATTCCGTGCGCCCCCGGAGACGATCCGGCCGGCCAACTGAACCGCGGCCTCCTCTACCTCGGGGTAGCCGGAGCGCAACCTGTCGGTGCACGCCGGATCGGCATAGGCCCGTCCGAAGCGGAGGAGCGTCTTCCAGAGATGGGCCTGCCAGTAGCGCAGGAGGTGGGCCTCGTCGCCTTGGGGAGAGTGGGGCCTCGGCATGGGCGGGAGCCAGATGCCGGTCGGATCGGTGCCCGGCGGGAACAGGTTGGGGAGGAGAGCCTCCACCGCCTCGAAACTGTGCCCGTCGGACTCCCCGGTGCTCCTCCTCGGTCCCGGCGGTACGACGGGAGGCTCATGCGGAGGGACCTTCCGGTCCCTGCTGCTGGTGAGGGAGCGGGGCGGAAAGGACCGGCGCCGGTCGCCAGGTCCGCCCTTCACCGGGTTGGTCACGGGCCGACCTGCCCGGTCGCCGGTTCCGGGCGGCCGAACAGGTACCCCTGGGCCAGGGGGATCCCGAGCCGGTGGAGGGTGGCGCACTCCCCCGGGGTCTCGACCCCTTCGGCGATCAGGGTGTTCCCCGTCTCGTCGGCGTAGTGGCGCAGCCCGGCGGCCAGTGCCTGCGGGCCGGGTCGGTGTCGATGTTGCGGACCAGGCCGATGTCGAGCTTCACGAAGTCGGGCTCGAGTTCCAGGATGTGGCGCAGGCTGGCATACCCGGCCCCGGCGTCGTCCACCGAGATGCGCACCCCCGGGTAGGCGCGCGACTGCGCCGACGCAGACCGCCGCGTAGCTCTCGACTTCGACGTGCTCGGTGATCTCCACCACCAAGGGGCCGATCGGCCGACGTCGACGACGGTTCGGCCACCGACCCGGCGATGACCGAGGACGGCGAGAAGTTCACCGCCGAGCCAGGCCCCGGGTGGGAGCGCCGACGGCCGCCCGCACCGCCGCCACGGCACAGCTCGTCTCGAGCTCGACCCCGAGGCCCACCGAGGCGGCGTCCTCGAACACCAGGTCCGGACGGCGCCCGTTGTCGAACCGGGTGAGCGCCTCGTATCCCACGGCCCCGCCGCCGTCGATGCTCGACGACCGGCTGGAACACCGGGTGGTATGCGGCCCGCATCGATGATGCTCCGAATCTCGTCCCGCAGTCGGACCCACTCACCACGGCGGCTGGCCTGGGCGCCCAGCGCGCTCCCGGCGAACGAGCTCAGCTCCTCGAGCACGGTGGTGCGGTCCTCCGTCCACCGCCCGCCCTCCGGCGTCCGGCTCAACGTCACGACCATCGCCACCAGGCGTCCCTTCCCACCACACCGGCGCGAAGCCCATCGACGCGAAGCCGGACTCGACCAGCGCGATGGATCGAGCGGATCGGTCGCCCGGTCCTCCTCGGGACAGCGTCGGCAAGCGGCTGCCACCACGAACCCGACCGGGTGACCGCCACGATCTCGGCCAGCTGGGGGAAGGCGACCGGGACACCCACCTCCCAATCCAGGTAGGCACGGCCGGTGATTCCGAGCGGGATCACCCGGTCGTCGGCCTCCACCAGGAGCACCCGGGCCAGTTCGATGTCCTCCAGACGGGTGACCGCCAGGCAGAACGACGCCGCCGTGGCCTCGATGGTCGCCCCGACCCGCACGCCGGTCATGGCCGCCACCACCGACTCCCGGTCGCTCCGCAGCCGGTCGAGGTCGGCCTCCAGCTTGAGTTCCCAACTGATGTTCCGGAGCAACGGACACGAACGCGTTGATCTCGACCGGCGTCGTCGCGCACGGCCGTGACGGTCGGTCTCCCCTTCGAACAGCTGGCCGTCACGGTTCTGGCTACACGACGGACCCCGCGCCACGTCAGACCGGCCTGCCAACGCCTCGGTGATCCTGTCGAAGAACTCCGGTCCGTGGAGCCCGCTGGCGAATCGTTCCGCCGTCCCACCCACGATCTCGGCGACCGGATAGCCCGTGAGTGTCCGCCGCGGCCGGATTGGCGTAGGCGATCACCCCGTCGAGGTCGGTCGACCAGGACCGATTCGCCGGCCTGTTCGATGGCCGTGCTGAGGAGGGCCTGCTCGTTGAGGGCGTCCACCAGCCTGGCTGCGGGCCCGGATCCGCGACAGGGCCAGCCCGACCTGCCGGGCGAGCTGGTCGAGGGTGGCCCTGGTCACGTCGTCGAGGAGCGGCGCGTCGGTGCGGTGGTCGACGAGGACCAACTCGACGATCCCGTCGACCTCGATCGGGATAGCGGTGGTGAGTGCGAAGTGGCGGGTCGCCCGGACCCGCCGGCGAACGGCATCGTCGGTCCGGCCGTCCTGTCGCCCAGCTCGGAATTCGACGACGCCCGACCGCAGGGCGGCGATCGCCCCGTCGGCCAGGCGCGCGAGCCGCGTCCGGGCAGCGCTCACCCACCGGCAGCAGTCCGCCGTGGTCGCCCTCGACGGCCACGACGGACACCGCGTCCGCCCCCGGGCGCCCCCCGGGCGAACCACGCCGAGCTCGCTCGGCGTCTGTTCGACCAGCGACCCGGCACACGCCGGCTCAGGAGGCGTGCTCTCGTCATCGGCCCCGACGAGGACGGCGTCGACCGCGCGCCAGGGCCTCGCGCATACTTGTTGTGGGAGCGGCGCTCGTGGATGTCCTGCAGACCGGTGACGAAGCGGTGGTGCGGCCGCGGACCGCGTCAACGGCCCGGGAGTGGACCTGCATCCAGCGCGCCTCGCCCGTCGCGGTCAGGAATCGGATCTCCTGGAGCTCCGGTGCACCGTCCGCACCCACCTGGGCGGTGGCGGCCGTCGCCCGGTCTCGGTCGGCCGGGGCGATCACGTCCAGGCCACCGGGCGCCCCACCAGATCGTCCGGCTGCCAGCCGAGCACCCAGGCGATCGACGGGGAGACCCATGTCCACCGTCCGGATTCGGAGGCGAGCACGACATCGGAGACGTTTTCGGCCAGCGTTCGGAAGCGGTCCTCCGACGCCTCGAGGGCATCGCGGGCCTGCACCTTCTTCTGGATGTCGGCGATGGGCGACCACCCGATTGACCAGCGCGCCCGTCGGAGGTCGACGCACCTCTCGCTCCGTCGCGCGCCACCCACAGGTGGCCACCACCGACGCACCGGATCCGGATCTCCTCGACCTGGTGGCGGACTGGCCTGCAGGATGGCGCCGGAGCGCAGCCGACCCGGGCCTGGTCCTCGCCGTGGACCACGTCGGCGAGGGCGCGGCCGACCGAGCTCGTCCGGATCCCACCCGAGCATCTCGTGGGTCGACGGTGACGCCCACTCGACGATGCCGTCGGCCGACGAGCAGGAGCACCACGTCCGACGAGTACTCCGCCAGGAGCCGGTACCGGTTCCTCGACTCCGCCAGCGCCTGCTCGTTGCGGATCCGGTCACTCACGTCCCGCCAGGTGAAGCAGACCCGGTCGCCGAGGGGCAGTCCCCGGATGTCGAAGTGCCGGGTCGGCCCGCCGTCGGGATCGGCACCTGTGAAGTCGTCGAATCGCATGCGCCGTTGCGGATGCCACCGCAGTCGAGGCACTGCTCGAAGAGGAAGTCGCCCGTCTCGCCCGGCAACACCTGGGAGAGGAGCGAGCCGACCAGCGCCTCACGGTCCATCTCCAGACCGTCGGCGGCGCCCTGGTTGGCGTCCTCGCAGACGAAGTCCACCAGATCATCGTCCGGGTCCCGGGTGGCCCGCAGGACCAGGCTCGGGTCGAGGAGGACCTCCTGGACGGCCCGGAGGCGCACCGGGTCGAGGTCGTCGAGCACCGGGCTGACCACGCCCGGGCAGCTCGAGGTCGAGGTCGTCGATCCCGCCGACCGCAGGGTCCCGGACGTCCAGCACCGCATCCGAGGTCGACGGCCACGGCGTCCGTGCGCCGTCCCGCCCTTGCGGAGCTTCTCACCCCGCCATCCGCTTCGACCACCGGCACCTATCCCACGCTACGAGTGGCCCGGGGACCCGATCAGGGCCGAATGACCCCATATGGCCGGCCCGAGCACGGGATCGACCGCGCAATCCCGGCGGCGCAACCCGGGGTGCCCGCCGACCGGGTCGGCGCACGCCGTCAGGCGCCGAGTGCGGCCGCCACCACCGCCCCGGCCTGGTCCACCTCCAGCAGGAAGCCGTCGTGGCCGAACTCGGACGTCGATCACTCGTGCAGGGGCGTCGCCCGGGGAGCAGGCGGGCCAGCTCCGTCTGCAGGGCCAAGGGGTAGAGGCGGTCGGAGTCGATGCCGGCCACCTCGACCCGCGCCGTCACCCGGGCCAGCGCGGCGGTCGACGCCGCCCCGTCCCCGGCCGACGTCGTGGCTGTTCATGGCCTCGCTCAGCACCACGTACGAGTTGGGGTCGAACCGGCGCACGAGCTTCTCGCCCTGGTAGCCCGAGGTAGGACTCCACGGCGAACCGCCCGCCGGACGACGGGTCCTCCTCGCCCTGGGGACGGCGCCCGAACCGGCGGTCGAACTCGGCCTCGGTGCGGTAGCTGATCTGGCCGATCCCGCGGGCCAGACGCCATGCCGGCCGACGGGGTGCCGGTCCGGTCCCGTAGTAGTCGCCGCCCGAGAAGTCGGGATCGAGCCGGATCGCCCGGCACTGGATCGAGCACAGGGCGATCTCGCTCGGCGGTGGCCGATGCCCCGACGGCCAGCACCGCCGCCCGCTCCACCCGGTCCGGGTGGCCGACGCACCACTCGAGCACCCGCATGCCGCCCATCGACCCGCCGACCACACCGGCCCAGCGGTCGATGCCGAGGTGGTCGGCGAGGAGCGACCTCGGCGCCGACCTGGTCCCGGATGGTCAGCCTCGGGAACCGTGATCCCCACGGGGCACCGTCGGGTGCGGCCGACGACGGACCGGTCGTCCCCTGGCAGCCCCCGAGCACGTTGGGGCACACCACGAACCACCGGTCGGTGTCGACGGCCGCGCCCGGACCGATCAGCGGGTCCCACCATCCCGGCGTCGGGTGACCGGGGCCGGCCGGCCCGGCCGCATGGCTGTCGCCGGTGAGGGCGTGGAGGACGAGCACGGCGTTCGACCGCGCCGCGTCCAGGGTCCCCCACGTCTCGTAGGCGACGGTCACCCCGGGCAGGGTGCCGCCGCACTCCAGCCGGAGCCCGGCGTCGTCGGGAGCGGTCAGCCGGGCGAACCGGCGGCCGTCCCGGTTCGTCGCCGGGCTGCCAGGACCGCGCCGCCGGAGCGTCCGTCACGCCCCCTTGGCGGCGGCGAACCCGAGCTCGAGGTCGGCCAGGATGTCCTCGACCGACTCGATGCCGATGCACAGGCGGACCAGGTCCGGGGTCACGCCGGTCGACACCTGCTCGGCCTCGGTCAGCTGCGAGTGGGTGGTCGATGCCGGGTGGATGGCCAGGCTGCGGACGTCGCCCACGTTGGCCAGGTGGCTGAACAGCTCCAGGCCCTCGATGAAGCGGCGGCCGGCGTCGGCCCCGCCCTCGATGCCGAAGGCCAGGATGGCTCCGCCCCCCCGGGGCAGGTACTGCTGCTGGCGGGCGTGCCAGGGGCTGGAGGCCAGGCCGGGGTAGGCGACCCAGGTCACCTCGTCACGGGCCTCGAGCCAGGCTGGCCACGGCTGCGGCGTTCTGGACGTGGCGCTCCATGCGGAGGCTGAGGGTCTCGACGCCCTGGATGAAGAGGAACGAGTTGAACGGGGTGATGGCGGCGCCCAGGTCCCGCAGGTACTGGAGCCGGGCCTTGAGCACGAAGCGGGCCGGGAACAGCGGCTCGGGGAGGTCGCCGAAGACCAGTCCGTGGTAGCTCGGGTCGGGCTCGGTGAAGCCCGGGGAACCGGCCGCTGCCCTCGTAGTCGAAGGTGCCGCCGTCGACGATCACGCCGCCGATCGAGGTGCCGTGGCCGCCGATGAACTTGGTGGCCGAGTGCACGACGATGTCGGCACCGTGGGCCAGCGGATTGCACAGGTAGGGGGTGGCCAGGGTGTTGTCGATGACCAGCGGGATCTTGTGCTCGTGGGCGATGCCCGACACGCCGGCGAAGTCGAGGACGTCGCCCTTGGGGTTGCCGAGGGTCTCGGCGTAGAAGGCCTTGGTGTTGGGCCGGATGGCCGCCCGCCAGTCGTCGAGGTTGTCCGGGTCGTCGACGAAGGTGACCTCCACCCCCAGCTTGGGCAGCGTGTAGTGGAACAGGTTGTAGGTCCCGCCGTAGAGCGAGGCCGAGGAGACCACGTGCCCCCCGTTCTCGGCCAGGTTGAGCAGGGCGATCGACTCGGCGGCCTGGCCGCTCGACACGGCCAGGGCGGCCACCCCGCCCTCCAGGGCGGCGATCCGCTCCTCGAACACGGCCTGGGTCGGGTTCATGATCCGGGTGTAGATGTTGCCGAGTTCGGCCAGGCCGAAGAGTGCGGCGGCGTGGGCGGTGTCGCGGAAGGTGTAGCTGGTCGTCTGGTAGATCGGCGTGGCCCGGGCGCCCGGTGGTCGGGTCGGGCGCGGCCCCCGCGTGGATCTGACGGGTCTCGAATCCCCAGTCGGACATGGTGTGTCTCCTTCGCCAGGCGGACGTGCGGCCCTCGGAGGCCCCAGCTGATGAGCACCGATACTGGCAAATGTTGACCAAGTTGGTCAACTACGGGGGCCGACCCGGGTGGCAGGCTCCCCTCGGCCCGGCCGACGGGGCGGCCGGTGGGGGCACGTGGTCGTGCGGGGCGGACCCGGGTGCCCGCCCCACCCGGTCAGATCGGCTTGCCCCCGGAGCACCAGGCGTTGTCCGGCACGCCCTGGCACGGGTTGGGCATGCGTCGGCAGGCCGGTCGGCAGCGGGTGCATGGCGACGGCGGTGGCCTTCGGGTAGTCCATGTCGGCGCCGCACGGACCGTTGCCGGTGTCGCACAGGACCTGGCCGAGCAGGGCGCCGCCGGTGTTGGCCCCCGTGGTCGTGCACGCCGCAGGTCGGCTGGGTCTGCTGGAGGTCCGCCGGGGTCGATCCCGTTCGGGCGCGACGTTGTCCCGGTAGCAGTTCGACGGCTGGCCGCTGTTGAGGGTGATCTGCGCCGAAGTCCCCGTTGCTCGGGTTCTTGAAGGAGCCGTTGTTCGAGAAGTGGTTGCCGAGGAGGGCGTTGTTCATCGGGTCGTAGACGCAGCCGAACGCGCCCGACTCCACGCCGCCGGTGCCGGTGCACGACTGGTTGTACTCGGGGGTGCTCGAGTCCGGGTACGGGATCATCGAGGAAGCCCCAGGCCCCGTTGTTCGAGAACGTGTTGTCCATGACCGTGTCGTTGCGGCCGCCCGACAGGGTCATGCCCGTCCCGACCGGGCCCTGGCTGGCCGTGCCGGCCTGGGGCACGTTCGGGTTGTTGTTGTCGTGCACGTTGTTGTGCATGAACACCCAGCACGAGTGGGTGTGGGTGATCGGGCTGGTGCCGCCGTTCGGGCAGGCGCCGTTCTGCGGCGCCGGCGGGTCGCCGGCGATCTGGGTGTTGGTGTCGAACCCGTCCTTGTTGTTGTCGAACTGCGAGTTCTCGATGACGATCGCCCCGCCCGAGTTGGTGCCCGAGTAGCCGAGGGCGCTGTACTCCATCCAGGCGTGGTTGATGGTCATGCCGCACACCTGCTGGCAGGCGCCGACGTACATGCCCGAGTCGTTGAAGTTGCTGGCGTAGGTCTGGTCCAGCGTCGCCGGTCCGGCCGCGTCGGAGGAGAAGATGCCGTACTGGGCGGCCGTGTTCTCGGTCGCCGTAGTAGGTCGACGTGGCGGTGAGGTAGCTGCCCGAGTAGCCGTGGAGGCCGATCTTGGCGCTGTCGGCGCCGCCGTTCCACCAGATCCCGTTGCCCGAGTCGCCGCTGCCGGCGAGGAAGTTGCAGGCGGTGAGGTTGTCGACCGACACGCCGTTGGCCTTCCAGACCACGATGCCGTTGCGCCCGACCGTCTTGCCGTCCGAGCCGACCGCGCCGTAGGTCTGGTCGGCGGCGGTCGGCGCTGCACTGCGGCGCGCCGGGCTTGGTCCCGTCGACCACCACGCCGGAGCGGTCCATGCCCCGCAGGTGGAGGTCGGCGGTCGAGATCATGACCCCGGCGTTGTCGCCGTGGGCCGGGTCGGTCGGCTGGGTGCTGTCGGCCGTCTCGTGGTAGTCGCCGGGAGCGACCAGGATCCAGTCGCCGGGCTTGGCGGCGTTGACCGCGGACTGGATCGTGGTGTACTGGCCGGCGTGGCCGTGGAACGTCCCCACCAGCAGGACCTTCCCGCTCGGCGCCGCCGTGGTGGAGCTCGACGTCGACGACGAGCTGCAGGCGGCCAGCAGGCCGGCGCCCATCACGCAGGCGGCCAGCGCCACGCCGGGGCGCCGGAGCCGACCGCCCGTCGAACCGCTTCCGGACCGGGCCCACGCCGCTTCCACCCATCGGGGGACCCCTTGTCTCGCACGCCTCCCCTCCGGGCCTCCCCGGACGGCGTGACGGGCCGAGGATAACAGGGCGCCGCGACCGGGGACGGGCCGACACCGGGCTCCGACGCCGGGCCGCGGTCCGTGCCGGCGACGGACCGCACCCGCCGGCGACCGGACGCGGCCGTCCCCGGGAGGGCCGGACGGTCGCCACGGGTGGTGCACTATCATTCCTGCCAGCGATTCTGAGACCTGGGGCCACGGCCGACGGAGGGGCTCGGACGCACACGGAGGGGCCGGACGGCCCGCTCCGGTGAGCACCGTCCTCCTCGGGGCCGGTACGACGAAGGAGCCACCATGTCGAACGAGACACGTACCCACGACTTCAAGGTCGCCGACCTCTCGCTGGCCGAGTTCGGCCGCAAGGAGATCGTGCTCGCCGAGCACGAGATGCCCGGACTCATGTCCATGCGCGCCGAGTTCGGCGCCGCCCAGCCCCTGGCCGGTGCCCGCATCACCGGCTCGCTCCACATGACCATCCAGACCGCCGTCCTGATCGAGACGCTGACCGCCCTCGGCGCCGAGGTCCGGTGGGCCAGCTGCAACATCTTCTCCACCCAGGACCACGCCGCCGCCGCCGTGGCCGTGGGCCCCGACGGGACCGCCGACGACCCGAAGGGCGTGCCCGTCTACGCCTGGAAGGGCGAGTCGCTCGAGGAGTACTGGTGGTGCACCGAGCAGGTCCTGCGCTGGCCCGGGGGCGAGGGCCCGAACCTGATCCTCGACGACGGTGGCGACGCCACCCTGCTCGTCCACAAGGGCGTCGAGTTCGAGAAGGCCGGGGCCGTGCCCGACCCGTCGACCGCCGACTCCGAGGAGTACGCCGTGGTGCTCGGCGTGCTGACCCGCAGCCTGGCCGAGGACGCCGACCCGGTGGACCCAGATCGCCAACGGCATCAAGGGCGTCTCCGAGGAGACCACCACCGGCGTCCACCGCCTCGTCGAGATGCAGGAGAGCGGCGAGCTGCTGTTCCCCGCCATCAACGTCAACGACGCCGTCACCAAGTCGAAGTTCGACAACAAGTACGGCTGCCGCCACTCGCTCATCGACGGCATCAACCGGGCCACCGACGTCCTCATGGGCGGCAAGGTGGCCGTGGTCTGCGGCTTCGGCGACGTGGGCAAGGGCTGCGCCGACTCGCTGCGCGGCCAGGGCGCCCGGGTGGTCATCACCGAGATCGACCCGATCTGCGCGCTGCAGGCGGCCATGGAGGGCTACCAGGTGGCCACGCTCGAGGACATGCTCGAGACCGCCGACATCTTCATCACCACCACCGGCAACAAGGACGTCATCACCGCCGGCGCACATCGCCCGGATGAAGCACCAGGCCATCGTGGGCAACATCGGCCACTTCGACAACGAGATCGACATGGTCGGCCTCATGGGCACGCCGGGCATCGAGCGGGTCAACATCAAGCCCCAGGTCGACAAGTGGGTGTACCCCGACGGCAAGGCCGTCATCATCCTGTCGGAGGGCCGCCTGCTCAACCTGGGCAACGCCACCGGTCACCCGAGCTTCGTGATGTCGAACTCCTTCACCAACCAGACCATGGCCCAGATGGAGCTGTTCGCCAACACCGGCCAGTACGAGAACAAGGTGTACCTGCTCCCGAAGCACCTCGACGAGAAGGTCGCCCGCCTCCACCTCGACGCCCTGGGCGTGCGGCTGACGACCCTCACCCCGGAGCAGGCCGCCTACATCGGCGTGCCGGTGGACGGCCCGTACAAGCCCGAGCACTACCGGTACTGATCCGGACCGGCCGGCGGGCCCGGTACCCGCGGGCCCGCCGCCACCGATCTCCGCATGACGCCGCCCTCCTGCGAGGCCACCCGCTACGCGGTGGCCGACCGCGTGGCCACCATCACGCTGGACCGGCCCGACCGGCTCAACGCGTGGACGGCCGACCATGAACGCCGAGTACCGCGCCCACCTGCAGGCCGCGGCCGACGACCCGGCCGTTCGGGTGATCGTGGTCACCGGTGCCGGTCGGGGCTTCTGCGCCGGAGCGGAGTCCGACGACCTGGCCGGCCACGCCGAGCGTGGCGCCTACGACTCGGGCGCCCCGGACGACCTGGCCACCCCGGGCTACGGCGTCCGCGACGAATTCGATGCCGAGCTGGCCTACCACTTCGGCATCCCCAAGCCGATCCTGGCCGCCGTCAACGGCCCGGTGGCCGGAATCGGCTTCGCCCTGTCCTGCTACTGCGACCTCCGCTTCGCGGCCCGGGGCGCCAAGTTCACCACCGCCCACGGCAAGCTCGGCCTGCCGTGCGCCTTCGGCCTGGCCTGGCTGCTCCCCCGGCTGATCGGCCTGCCCCGGGCGCTCGACCTGATCCTGTCGAGCCGGACGTTCGACGCCGACGAGGCCCATGCCCTCGGCCTGGTCACCGCGGTGGTCGACGGTCCCGACCTCCTCGACCACGTCCACGGCTACGCCCGCATGCTGGCCACCACGGTGTCGCCGGCCTCGTTGGCCGCCTCGAAGCGCCAGGTCTACGAGTCGTTCCACCTGACGGCGGCCGAGTCGGTGCGTGCCGCCGAGGCCCTGCTCGACCCGATGATGGCCGGCCCCGACTACCGCGAGGGCGTGGCCGCCCTGCGCGAGAAGCGCCCCCCGGTCTTCGGCGACCCGGCCTGACGTCGCCTTCGTCCCGGGCCCCTCGAACCGGTCCTCCCGGTCGTTTTCCGATCCGGGTACCGGTGCCGCTACCGTGGCACCCATGTCCGGAGACACCGTCACCTCCCCCGAGCCCACCACCGTCACCCTCTCGCCGCCCCGCCGCGGTGAGCCCGATGCGCCCCGACATCGACCCGGCCGAGGCCCGGGCCCGGATCCACGCCGCCGAGACGGCCCTGCTCGACGAGCGGCGCCTGCTGACCGGCGGCGAGCTGGCCGACCTGGCCGCCCTCCCCGACGCCTACGTGACCTCGCTGGCGGCACTGGCCCACCAGGTCCGCCTGGCCTGGTGCGGGCCCGAGGTCGAGGTCGAGGGCATCCTGTCGGCCAAGACCGGCGGCTGCCCCGAGGACTGCCACTTCTGCTCGCAGTCGTCCCGGTTCGACACCCCGGTCAAGGCCACCCCGTTCCTCGACACCGACGGAGGTGCTGCAGGCCGCCGAGGAGACCAAGGCGGCCGGCGCCTCCGAGTTCTGCATCGTGCTGGCCGTGCGGGGACCCGACGAGCGCACCATGCAGCGCATCCTCGAGCTCGTCCCGATGGTCCGGGAGCAGACCGGCCTGAACGTGGCCGTCAGCGCCGGGCTGCTGACCGAGGACCAGGCCCGCCGGTTCGCCGAGGGCGGCGTCCACCGCTACAACCACAACCTCGAGACCTCCCGCTCGTTCTTCCCCCACGTGGTCACCACCCACTCGTGGGAGGAGCGCCAGGAGACGTGCCGGCTCGTCCGCGACCACGGCATGGAGCTGTGCTGCGGCGCGCTCATCGGCATGGGCGAGACCGACGAGCAGCGCATCGAGCTGCTGGTCCAGCTCCAGGAGCTCGATCCCACCGAGGTGCCGCTCAACTTCCTGAACCCCCGCCCGGGCACCCCGCTCGGTGGCGAGCAGCCGGTCGCCGCGTGGGAGGCCATCCGATGGATCGCCCTGTTCCGCCTCGGGCTGCCCGGTGTCATCCTCCGCTACGCCGGCGGACGCGAGGTCACCCTCCGCGAGCTGCAGTCGATGGGCATGACCTCGGGCATCAACGCCCTGATCGTCGGCAACTACCTGACCACCCTCGGCCGGTCGGCCGACGAGGACCAGCAGATGCTGGCCGACCTGCGCATGCCGGTGGGCGCCCTGACCGGTGTGCTCTGAGGCGGTGCCGGCGGACCCCGTGGCCGCGCCGGCCACGTCCCACTGCACGGCCTGCGGCTCGACGTCGTGCCCCGGGTGCGGACGCACGCTCGACCCACCCCGCTTCTGCGCCGCGTGCGGCCGCCGCCTGACGGTCACGCGTCACCCCGGGGGGCTACCGGGCCCGGTGCCGCGACCACGGCGAGCTGACCGACCCCTGAGCCGGCCCCGACCGGCACGTCACCCCACCTGACCGACCGGAGCGGGAGGCGGTCCCGTCGGTCGAGGGCCCCCACGGATAGGTTGGCCCGATGGGACAGCTCCTGGTCGCCGTCCTCCCCCTGGCCCTCGGCGCCGCGGTCAGCCCGACGCTGCTGGCGCTCCAGCTGCTGGTCCTGTCCGGGCCGACCCACCGGCTCGCCCGGGCCTGGGCCCTCACCCTGGGCGCCGCCCTGGTGCTCGGCGCCTTCTCGCTCCTGTGCGTGACCGCCCTGCAGCGCGTGCGCCCGCACCATGCCCACCGGTCGGCCACCGACGCCACCATCCTGATCGCGTCGGGCGTGCTGCTCGGGGCGCTGGCCGTCCGGTCACGGCTCCGCCGCCCCACGCCGGGGGAGAAGCACACGTCGAAGACGGCCGAGCGGATGGCCACGGCGGCCACCCCCTGGTTCGTCGGGGTCGGCGCGTTCGGCATGGTGGTCAACTTCTCGACCCTGCTCCTGGTGCTTCCGGCCGTCCACGAGATCACCCACTCGTCGGCGTCGGTGGCCGACCGGGTGGTCGCCTTCGTCGTGCTGTACCTGATCGTCCTGCTCCCCGTGCTGGTGCCCGTGCTGGCGGCCACGGTGCTCGGGCCGCCGGGCCGACCCGGTGCTGACCGCCACCCATGCGTGGGTGGGACGCAACGCCCGGACCATCGGCACCGTCATCGAGGCGCTGTTCGCCGTGTATCTGCTAGTGAAGGGGGTGCGGTCCATCCCCTGAGGACCGTCCCCGCCGACCCGGCACGCAGCCAGGAGGAGACACCGATGGACTGGAAACTCGAGCTCGTGGTGGTGCCCGTCGCCGACCAGGACGTGGCCAAGGCGTTCTACGTCGACACGCTCGGCTTCCGGCTCATCGTCGACCATCAGGCCGGCCCGGAGTTCCGGGTCGTCCAGGCCTCACCGCCCGGTTCGGCCTGCGCGGTGGCCCTCATGCGCAATCCCGACTCCGCCGGCACCGTCCAGGGGCTCCACCTCGTGGTGACCGACATCGACGAGGCCCACGCCGAGCTGGTCGGCCGGGGCGCCACCCCGGGAGCGCTCGTCCACTACGTCGAGGGACGCCAGGAGGAGGGCCCTGACCCCGAGCGGCGCGACTACAACTCGTTCTTCGAGTTCCAGGACCCGGACGGCAACGGCTGGATGGTCCAGGAGGTCGGGCACCGGGCCTGAGGACGGCTCCCGGGGTCAGGCGGTCCGGGACGTCACGGCCACTACGCCGTCCGGTCACCGCCCGGGACCGGCCAGCGGACCCGGGACGCCCAGCCCCACTGCTCGAACCGGCGGATCATCCAGGCCGACGGGTCGACCATGCCCCGGTGCGCCCCGTGACGGGCCCACGCCGGATGGGCGTGGTGCACGTTGTGCCAGTTGTCGCCGAACGACAGGACGGCGAGGGGCCACAGGTTGGTGCTCCGGTCGGAGGTGCCGTCGCTGCGGCGCCCGAACGTGTGGCAGAGCGAGTTGACCGACCAGGTCACGTGGTGGAGCACGGCCATGCGGACGAGGCCGGCCCACACCAGGGCCATCAGCGCGCCCACCCAGGAGCCCGAGATGGCGTACCCGATGCCGAAGGGGATGGCCAACGAGGCCAGCGCCAGGAGGGGGAACAGCTTCCCGATCCGCTGCAGGTCCCGGTCGCGCAACAGGTCGGGGGCGTAGCGCTCCGCACTCGACACGTCGGAGGTGAACAGCCAGCCGACGTGGGAGAAGGCCAGGCCCTTCAGCAGCGCCGTCCCCCGGCTCCCGTAGCGGTGCGGGGAGTGCGGGTCACCGGCCTGGTCGCTGAACATGTGGTGACGGCGGTGGGTGGCCACCCAACTGGTGACCGAGCCCTCGACGGCCATCGACCCGGCCACGGCCAGGACGATCTTGAGGACCCGGTTCGGGGCGAAGCCCCGGTGGGTGAACAGGCGGTGGAACCCGATGGTGATGCCGAACCCGGTGACCGACGTAGAGGCCGAGGGCGATGCACACGTCCGTGAGGTTGACGACACCTCCCCACAGCCACCAGACGGCCAGCCCGAGGGCCACGACGGGGCCGGCCACGATGGCCGACGTGATGACCTTCTGCGGACGCGTGCACCCGGGGCGGCGGGCCGTCACCCGACGGATCGGAGGCGCTGAGCGTTTCGAGCGGTGAGGGATGAGGGACCCATCGGACCTCCAGGGGCGCCGTGGCGCATGAGGCAGGGTCGTTCCGGAGGGCCTGGTGCGGGCCGGACGCCGAGCGACGATCACCCATGGTACCCCTTGGATTCCGGAAATCTCTGTCAGGGCCCCTGCTCGACCCGGGGAGTGCCGGTCGGGATCAGCCGGCGGGGACCTTCCAGCCCCGACCCTCGGCGATCTCCTTGCACGTGGGGCAGATCGGATAGCGCTTGGGGTTGCGGCCGGGAACCCAGATCTTCCCGCACAGGGCCTTGACCGCCGTGCCGTTGACCATGCCCTCCACCACCGACGGACCGGCCGAGATGAAGTCGCCCTTCTCGGGCTTGAAGCCCTCGAGCACGATGTGGGACATCCGTTCGTGGTCGCCGTCGAGTTGGGGGTCCACCTGGACGGGGGCCAGGGTGATGCCGGAGTCGGTCATGGCACCAGGATCGCGCACGGATTGCCGCGACCGGCGGTCGACGCCGGGCGGGCGCCTCCGGCCCGGCCCCTAGGCTTGGGCCATGCCGTCCCGCACCCTGGTCCTCGCCTCGGGCTCGCCCGCGCGCCTGGCCCTGCTGCGGCGCGGCCGGCTTCGCCCCCCTGGTCATCGTCAGCGGCGTCGACGAGGACGACGTCGACCCGTCGGACACCGCCGGGTCGGCCGGCCGGCTGGCCGCCGCCAAGGCCGCGGCCGTGGCCCGTCCCGGCGGCAACGCCCTGGTGGTGGGGTGCGACTCCATGCTCGAGTTCGACGGCCGGCCCCACGGCAAGGCCGCCTCGCTGGACGAGGCCCGGGCGTGGCTCGTGGCCATGCGGGGCCGGTCCGGGCACCCTGTGGACCGGCCACTGCGTGATCGACGAGGCGACCGGGGCGCGGGCCGAGGAGGTGGTGGGCACCACGGTCCGGTTCGGGGTGACCACCGACGCCGAGCTCGACGCCTACCTGGCCACGCCCGACGTCCTGGCGGTGGCCGGCGCCTTCACCCTGGACGGTCGGTCGGCCCCGTTCGTCGACGGCATCGACGGCGACCCCGGCAACGTGATCGGCCTGTCCCTGCCCGCCCTGCGACGGCTGCTGGGCCGGCTCGGCGTGTCGGTGACCGACCTGTGGGAGGAGACGTGCCCCGATGACGGTCCCCGCCGGCCCCGGCGGGCCCCGAACTGAAGTTCGGGAACCTGGTGGTCGACCTCCCGGTCGTGCTCGCCCCCATGGCCGGGGTCACCAACAGCGCCTTCCGCACGCTGTGCCGCAGCTACGGCGCCGGCCTCTACGTGAGCGAGATGGTCACGGCCCGGGCCCTGGTGGAGGGCAACGCCAAGACGATCGGCATGGCCTCGTTCGGCGAGGACGAGACGGTGCGCAGCGTGCAGCTGTCCAGCGTCGACCCGACGGTCATGGGCCAGGCCGTGCGGCGGCTCGTCGACGAGATCGGCGTCGACCACATCGACCTCAACTTCGGCTGCCCGGCCGGCAAGGTGACCCGCCAGGGGGCGGGGGCGGCGCTCCCGATCCACCGGGCCCTGTTCCGCGACATCGTCCGGGCCGCGGTGGGCAACGCCGGCACGGTGCCGGTCACCGTCAAGCTCCGCATGGGGGTCGACGACGACCACCTCACCTACCTCGAGTCCGGACCCATCGCCGAGGCCGAAGGAGTGGCCGCGGTCACCCTCCACGCCCGCACGGCCGAGCAGCTCTACTCGGGGTCGGCCGACTGGGACGCCATCGGGCGCCTGAAGGAGGCGGTCACCTCCATCCCCGTCCTCGGCAACGGCGACCTGTGGGAGGCGTCCGACGCCCTGGCCATGATGGCCGCCACCGGGTGCGACGGCGTGGTCGTCGGCCGCGGCTGCCTGGGCCGCCCCTGGCTGTTCCGGGACCTGGCCGCCGCCTTCCGGGGCCAGCCCGTGCCGGCCCCGCCGGACCTGGGCGAGATCTGCTCGATGATGCTGGTCCACCTCGACCTGCTGTGCGGCCTGTTCGGCCAGGAGCTCGGTACCCGCCAGTTCCGCAAGCACGCCGGGTGGTACCTGACCGGATTCCCGGTCGGGCCCCAGGTCCGGCGGTCGCTGGCCCTGGCCTCGTCGGTGGCCGAGGTGGCCGGCCTGCTCGGCGGCCTCGACCAGTCGCTCCCCTTCCCCACCGAGGCCCTGCGCATGGCCCGGGGCCACACCAACGGCCCCCGGCCGGTCCACCTCCCCGACCGCTGGCTGGAGACGGTGGACGACCCCACCCCACCGGTCGGCGGGGACCTCCTCGTGTCCGGCGGATGACCGGCGAACGGCGGCGCCCGTGGCCGGGTGGCGGTCGTCGGCGCCGGGGGGTTCGTCGGCACGAATCTCGTCCCGCGCCTCGTGGCCGACGGGTTCGCCGTCCACGCGTTGGTCCGGGACCCCTCCGGGTTCTCCGACGTGGACCACGTGGGTCCTACGTTGCCGACGTCGCCGACGCGGAATCCGTCAGCCGACGCCCTCGACGGGTGCGACACGGCCTACTACCTCGTCCATGCCATGGCCGGCGGGCCGGGTTCGCCGAGCGGGACCGAGCCTGGCGACGGCGTTCGCCCACGCGGCATCGACGGCCGGAGTCGGCCGCATCGTCTACCTCGGCGGTCTCGGGCACGAGGACCTCTCGACCCACCTGTCGAGCCGCCAGGAGGTCGGGACGGTCCTCGGGTCCACCGGCGTGCCGGTGGTCGAGCTGCGCGCCGCCGTGGTCCTCGGCGCCGGCAGCATCTCCTTCGAGATGGTCCGCTACCTGACGGAGCGCCTCCCCATGATGATCTGCCCCCGCTGGGTCAACACCCCGATGCAGCCCATCGCCCTGTGTGACCTGCTCGACTACCTGGTCCAGGCGACGCCGGTGGCCCCCGGCGTCTACGAGATCGGCTGCACCGACGCCACCACCTATCGCCAGATGATGGACACCTATGCCCGGGTGCGCGGCCTGCGACCCCGGCTCGTCGTCAAGGTCCCGGTGCTGACCCCGGCCCTCTCCGCCCATTGGGTCGACCTCGTGACGCCGGTCGACGCCACCATCAGCCATGCGCTCATCGAGAGCCTGACCAACGAGGTGACCGTCCGCACCCGTGACCGTACCGACGCGGCGTTCTCGGTCCGGCCCCTTACCGTCGCAGCGGCCATCCGCGCCGCGCTCGACAGCCAGGCGGACCAGATCACCGCAACGCTGTTCGCCCGCCGGCACGGGCTCGACGAGGGCGTCTACACCGACCGGTCACGCGCCCGACTGCGTCGGGGCGACATCGGCCCGGACGGCACGGTGCCCGGATTCGCCGAGGACCTCGCCGACTGCGGCGGCCGCCTCTCCTGGTACGGGCTGCCGTTCGCCTGGCTTCTGCGCATCACCCTCGGGCACCTGTTCGGTGAGGACCTCCGGCTCGGTCGCCCCGACCACATGGCCCCCGGCGAGCGCGGTCGACTGGTGGACCATCGCGGTCAGCGACGACGAGACACTGGTCCTCCGCTCCTTCGAGTGGTTCTGCGGCGAGGCCTGGCTCGGCGTTCCGGGTGGCGCCCGACGGGCCGCCGGCCATCGAGCAGGTCGGGTCGCTCCGCACCAAGGGTGTGCTCGGCATGGCCTACTGGTGGCTGCTCTGGCCGATCCACCAGTTCGCCTTCCGGGCCATGGTCCGGCACCGGCGGGCGCGGATCACGACAGCGCGCCCGCCCGCGGACACGCCGCCGACCCGTCCTGCGTGCGTCCGGACGACCCGGTGATCCGGCGACCCGCTGACCGGGCCCGTGCCCACCTGTGGGAGACTGGTGGGGTTGACCTCGCCGGGGACCCCCGGCGCCCGCCCGGGCACCACCCGGCGGCCGCGGTCACCCCTCCCCCTCCCCATGATCGTCGGCTCCTCCCTCACCATCGAGATCGGTGACCGCACCCTGCTGCGCGACGCCTCGTTCGTCGTCGGGGCCGGAGAGAAGGTCGGCCTCGTCGGACGCAACGGCACCGGCAAGTCGACCTTCATCTCGGTGGTCATCAGCGAGCCGGGCCGCAACGTGCGCTCCACCGGCAGCGCCGCCATCCGCGGCACCTACGGCTACCTGCCCCAGGTCCCCGAGCCCCACGGACTGGGCCTCGAGCCCAACGGCTTCTCCCACGTGCTGTCGGGCCGGGGCCTCGACGTCCTCGACGACGCCCTGGGCAAGGCCCGCTCCCAGATGGCCAAGGACCCCTCCACCGAGAACATCGCCCTGTTCTCCGACCTCGAGGAGCAGTTCCGCGAGAACGGCGGCTACGAGGCCGAGTCCACCATGGCCCGGCTGGCCGACGGCCTCGGACTCCGCCAGGAGCTCCTGCTCGAGGACATCGAGAGCCTGTCCGGGGGCCAGCGCCGCCGGGTCGACCTGATCCGGATCCTCTTCCAGGGGCCCGACACCATGATCCTCGACGAGCCCACCAACCACCTCGACCGCCCGGCCAAGAAGTGGCTGATGGACGAGCTCGAGACCTTCCCGGGGGCGATCCTGGTCGTCTCCCACGACCTGAAGCTGCTCGACCGGTCGATCAACAAGGTCCTCCACCTGTCGGACGCCCGCCTCACCGAGTTCAAGGGAACCTACTCGTCGTACCTGGTGCAGCTCGAGGCCGACCTAGTCCCAGCGCGAGCGGTCGGCCCAGCTCGAAGGGCGCGAGATCGACCGGCTCTCCAAGCTCGCCGACTCGATGCGGGGCAGCACCAACCGCCGGGCCCGCATCGCCAAGTCGCTCGACAAGCGGGTCGAGCGGCTCGAGGGCGGGCGCACCGAGGTCCACAAGCGCGAGCGGAAGAGCTCGTTCAAGCTGCCCGTGCCGGCCCGGTCGGGCGAGGTCCCGCTGCGGGTCAGCAACCTGTGCGTCCGCTACGACGCCAACACCGTGCTGGCCGACGTCGACTTCCACTGCCGCCGGGGCGACCGCGTCGTGGTGATCGGCCGCAACGGCGCCGGCAAGTCCAGCCTGCTGCGCTGCCTGGCCGGGGTGCAGGAGCCGACGGCGGGCACGGTGGAGCCCGGGGCCAACGTGGCGCTCGGCTACTTCGCCCAGGAGCACGAGCAGGTCGACCTGTCGGTCAGCGTGCTCGACAACATCGACGACCGGATCCTGACCAAGGAGACCGAGCGCCGGGCCCTCCTCGGCTCGTTCGGCCTCGTGGGCGAGTGTCGCCTACCAGATGCCCAAGACCCTGTCGGGCGGCGAGCGGGCCAAGCTCGGACTGGCCATGCTGGCCGCCGGACAGGCCAACGTCCTCCTCCTCGACGAGCCGACCAACAACCTGGACCCCACCTCGATCGAGGCGGTCGGGCACCATGCTGTCCGACTGGCCCGGCACCATCGTCGTGGTGAGCCACGACCGGGCCTTCGTCGAGGCCATGGAGCCCACCCACGCCCTCAAGCTGCCCGACGAGGTCTTCACCCACTGGCGGGACGGCTACCTCGACATGGTGGAGATGAAGTAGCCGGGTCGCGGTTGACACCCGCGCCGACCGGGGCGATGCTCGCTCCATGACCGTCTCCTCCGACGTGGTGTTCCGCTCCGGCCTCGACCTGTTCGGGTCGGTGGTCGACCGGATGCCGTCGTCGGCCTGGTCGGAGGCGTCGCCGTGCGCCGGCTGGACGGCACTCGACGTGCTCGGGCACCTGGGTCGGCCATCGGGTTCGGCGTCGCCATCCTCGAGGGTCGGACCTACGACTGGCCCACCTTCGACCGACCGTCCGACCTGGTGGACGGCGCTCCCGCCGACTACTGGGCCGCCATCGCCGGCCCGGCACGGGCCGCCGTCGAGGGTGCCGACCTCGACGCCACCCGGGAGACGCCGATGGGCGTCCGCACGGTCGCCGAGGGCCTCGCCTTCCCGGCCATCGACCTGCTTCGTCCACGCCTGGGACATCGGCCGGGCCGGCGGCATCGCCGTCGAGGTGCCCGACGACGTCATCGAGTTCGCCCACGCGTACCTCGACCCGATCCCCGCCGGACAGGATGCGGGGCGCCGAGCGGGGCGTTCGGACCGGGGTGGAGGCACCGGACGACGCCACGCCGACCGAGGCGTTCATCGCCTGGACCGGGCGCGCCCCGCGGTAGCTGACGGCGGCCGCGGGCGGGCCCGGCGGTCGCCGGGTCGGGCCGCTCAGGCGGCCGGCTTGCCGTTGCCGGCCACCGGCACCTCGGCGACCGCTCCGGCGTCCCTCATGGCATCGACCAGCACCGAGGCGGCACCGACCAGTCCGGCCGCCTCGTAGGGGACGACGACCTTGGCGTTCGGCGACGTCGCCACGGCCTGGAGGGCCCGCAGCTGCATGATGGCCAGGGTGTTGGGGTTGATCCCCACCTTGTCGATGGCGTCGAGTGCCGCGGCCTCGCCCTCGCCCCGGAGCTGGGCGGCCCGCTTCTCGCCGTCGGCCCGCAGCTCGAGGACCTGCTTCTGGGCCTCGGCGGCCAGGATCGACGCCTGCTTCTGCCCCTCGGCCTCCAGCACGTTGGCCTGCTTGCGGCCCTGGGCGCTGTTGATGGCGGCCTGCTGCTCGCCCTCGGACTTCAAGATGGCGGCCCGCTTGTGCTGCTCGGCCTCCTTCTGCTCCGACATGGCCTGCAGCACGTTGGTCGGCGGGGTGATGTCGAGGATCTCGATGCGGTTGAGCCGCACGCCCCACTTCAGGGTGGCCTCGGCCATGTGGTCCTGCATCTTGGAGTTGATCGTCTCGCGTTCGGACAGCGACTCGTCGAGGGTCAGCTCGCCGAAGACGGCCCGCAGCGCGGTGCGGGCCATCTGGTCGATGGCCAGGCCGAAGTCGTTGACCTCGAACAGCGCCAGCTTCACGTCGGTCACCTGGCAGAAGATGGTGGCACTCACCCACAGCGACACGTTGTCCTTGGTGATGACCGCCTGCTGGTCGCCCGTCCGCGGGAACTCGCGCACGTCGACCTTGTCCATCCGGTCGGCCAGCGGCATCAGGACGTGGAGCCCCGGCTGCTTGATGGTCTTGAACTCCCCGAACCGCTTCACCACGCCCGACGCAGCCCTGCTGGACCACCTTCAGGCACGACTTCAAGAAGATGACGATGAAGGCGAAGATGAAGAACCCCACCACCGCCACTCCGATGGCTACCGCTGCTGACCCGATGATCATGTCGACCACCTCCTGGGGCCACCTTAGGCACCAATGGGCGCGCGGGCGCGTCGCCCCGCAACCGGAGGTGCCCCGGCGGTCCCCGGCGGGCCGGGGGACGGGTCCGCTCAGGCGTCGTCGGTCGGGTAGCAGACCAGCAGGCCCCGCTCGACGTCGGCCACCACCACCGTGGTACCGGGGGCGATCTTCGTCCCGGGGAACATCGACCGGGCGAACCACTCCTCGCCCCGGGCCAGCACCGAGCCGGGCTGGTGCGGACCGGACAGCTCCTTGGTCACCACCGCCGTCTCGCCCACCATGCCCGAGACACCGTTCAACATCGTCGACTCCTGTGTCCTGCCGTCCTGTCTGCGGCCGGGCGTCCGACCCGGTGTACCCGCACGGCCTCCTGGGACCGTCCGGCGGAGCGATTCGCCCACCGCTCTGCACTATACGGGACCGTCCCCGGGCACCCCGCCGGGATACCGTGGGCCATGCGTCCCGGACCCTCGCCCGTCACCCCGCTGACCGCCCGCAAGACCTGGAGGACGGTGGAGCCGCTGCACGGGATGGTCTACTTCGCCCCCGAGGCGGCCGAGTCCTACCGACGGCTCGGCCTGGAGGGCCAGTCCGGCTACTTCGCCTCGCGTTCGGCCCCGATGGGCGCGGTGTCGCCCGGCACGGTGGTCGCCACCTTCTTCAACTTCCGCCCGTCCCTCGTCCGCCTGGCCATGGACGGGGTCTGGGACCGGGTGCCCCCGGTCGACGTGCTGGACGCCCGCCGACAGGCCGCCGGCGCCGCGCTGCGCCGGATGCTGGGCCCGGCGGCGGACTCCGACGACGTGGGGGCGGCGGCCGACCTGGCCGTGCGCGCGGCGGTGCGGGCCGCGCGAGCGCACCGAGGGACGGCCCCTGTTCGCCGGGCACGCCGACCTGCCCTGGCCGGACGCGCCCCTCGAGCGCCTGTGGCACGCCCAGACCCTGCTCCGCGAGTTCCGGGGCGACGGCCACATCGCCCAACTCCTCCACCACGGCCTCGACGGCATCGAGGCGCTGGTCCTGCACGAGGCCACCGGCGAGCTGCCGGCCGGTCTCCTGCGTCAGACCCGGGGGTGGACCGACGACGAGTGGGCGGCCGCGGCCGGCCGGCTGCGGGCCCGTGGCTGGCTGCTGCCGTCCGGACCCGGCCGGGCGGCCCACCCTCAGCGAGGAGGGGGTGGCCGTCCGCCAGGACATCGAGGAGGCCACCGACCGGCTCGCCGTCTTCGCCTACGAGGCCATCGGCGAGGAGGGGTGCGACGCGCTGCGGGCCCTGGCCCGACCGTTGTCGCGCACCGTGGTCGACGCGTCGGGTCTCGGGACCTGACCGACCGGAATTGCCGACCGGGCGGCGACCGGGGCCTGGCCGACGGCCCGCAGCCGTCGGTCGTCAGTGGTCGAACAGGCCGGCCAGGCGCGGCGCCTCGGCGCGGCCCTGGGCGAGTCCGGCCCGGGCCGACGGCTCGCGGACGGCCGGGTCGAGCACGTCGGTGCCGAACGCCGCCCGCGAGGCGGCGTCCGGGGTGACGACCACGGTGGCGACCCCGGCACCCAGTCCGGCCAGCTCCGCGTGCATCGACCGGTCCGGGACGGGAGCGAGCACCACCACCCGGTGCACCCGGTGGCCAGGTCCGAGTTGGTGATGGACCAGATCCCCCCGTCCACGTACCGGGCGCCGTCGATGGTCACCGGCGGCCACACCCCCGGCACCGCACAGCTGGCGGCCACCGCGTCGACCACGTCCACCCCCGAGGTGCCGTCGAACACCCGCCGTCGGCCGGTCGTCGCCTCCACGGCCACCACCGACACCCGGTCCCCCGCCCAGTCCAGGCCGTCGAGGCGGGCGGCGATGACCCGGCGACGGACCGCCTCGTCCACCGTCTCGGCCTCGAGGGCCAGGCGGCCGAGGCGCAGACGGCGTTCGGCGTCGTCGGCCGAGTCCGTGTAGATCGGGGCCATCCGCTCCCACAGCTCGGTGACCGACAGCTGCGGGGTCAGCTCGGTGGCGAGCGACGCCGGGTCCACCTGGCGGTCGAACAGGTCGGCGACGGGACAGCCGGCACCCACCTGCACGGCGACGGTGGCACCGGCCGAGGTGCCCACCAGCCGCTCGGCCGACGGACAGGTCGACGCCCGGATTCGGCCAGGCCGCACAGGACGCCGGTGTGCCAGGCGATCCCGGCGACGCCGCCGCCGCCGAGGACCAGGCCCAGCGGTCCGCCGGGGTGCACCGTCACGGCCGTCCGCTCAGGCGTCCCGGCGGACCAGCAGCCAGCCGGCCAGCACCACCGCGGCCGCCGCGTAGAGGGCGAGCAGGGCGGTGGCCGTCCACGGGGTGAACAGGACCCCGGCGAAGTCGGTCTTGCGGGTGGTGACCAGGGTCATGGCCAGGCCGAGATTGGAGGGCAGGTACTTCTCGAACGAGTGGGCCACGCTGGAGGGCAGGACGCTCACGATGAGGGGCAGGACCAGCAGGACCCCGACGAACGCGGCGATGGCCCCGGCCGTGTGGCGGAGGACGAACCCGATGGCGCAGGCCAGGAGGGCGAGCAGGAGCAGGTAGGCGCCCGACTCAGGAAGACCGCCCGCAGGGCGCCGCCGTCGGACAGGCTCACGTAGGGGATGGTGGCGCTGCGCACCTGGGTGAGGATCGAGCTCCCCGGAGGGCAGCGCCTTGGCCCCGTGGGCGAGGAGGACGGCCTGGCCGACGAAGAACGAGGCGAAGGCGGTCACCTCGGCGACCACGAACACGACCACGCCGATCACGATGAGCTTGGCGGCCAGCACGGTGGTGCGCCTGGACGTGATGGACAGCGTCGTGCGGATCGAGCCGGTGGCGTACTCGGAGGTGATGACCATCGCACCCGAGCACCCCGACCACGAACTGGGAGAGGAACGACCCGGTCTGGCTGAACCGGACCGGGTCGAAGGTGGCCCGGTCGGCCAGGCCCAGGTGCGCCCACTGGCCGGCCTCGACGTTGGAGACCAGGGCCGAGAGCCCGATGCCGGCGACGAAGACGATCGACGAGGCAGATCCACGTGGACCGGACCGAGCGCAGCTTGGTCCACTCGGAGCGGACCTGGTTGGCCAGGCCGGACGCGGCCGTGGTCGAGGGCGGGCAGGGGCGTGGTCAGCGTGGCCGTGGTCATGCGCCCACCTCCAGCGGGGTCTGGCCGTGGTAGTCGACCATGTCCGAGGTGAGGTCCATGAAGACCTCCTCCAGGCTGGCCTGGACCGGGCTCAGCTCGTGGAGGGCCACGCCCGCCTCGAGGGCCAGGTCGCCGATGCGGGCGGCGTCCAGGCCGGTCACCAGCAGGCCACCGTCGTCCCGGCTCCGCACCCCGGCACCGGCCGTGCGCAGGACGTCGGACAGCCGGTCGGCCGCGGGGGTCCGGACGAGCACCGTGGCCTCGGTGTTGGAGGCGATGAAGTCCTCCACGGTGGTGTCGGCGATGAGCTCGCCCCGGCCGATGACCACCAGGTCGGTGGCGGTCAGCGCCATCTCGCTCATCAGGTGGCTCGACACGAAGATGGTGCGGCCTTCGCCGGCCAGCGACTGGAGCAGGGTGCGGACCCACAGGATCCCCTCCGGATCGAGCCCGTTGATCGGCTCGTCGAAGAGCAGCACGCCCGGGTCGCCGAGCAGGGCCGAGGCGATCCCGAGCCGCTGGCTCATCCCCAGGGAGAACTTGCCGGCCTTGCGCCGGGCCACCGCCTCGAGGCCCACCAGCCCGAGGACCTCGTCCACCCGGGCCTTCGGGATCGAGTTGGTCTGGGCCATGGCCAGCAGGTGGTTGTAGGCGGAGCGCCCGGGGTGGATGGCCTTGGCCTCGAGCAGGGCGCCGACCTCCCGCAGGGGCCAGCGCAGGTCGTGGAAGCGCCGGCCCCCGATGGTCACGGTGCCCGAGTCGGGGTGGTCGAGTCCCATCACCATGCGCATGGTGGTCGACTTGCCCGAGCCGTTCGGGCCCGAGGAATCCGGTGACGACACCGGGGCGGACCTCGAAGCTGAGGTCCGTCGACGGCCCGGGTGGCGCCGTAGGACTTGGTCAGCCGCTGGCGGAGATCACCGGCGGCCCCGCGGGGCGCAGGGTGCCGAGGTGCATGGGTCGACGGTACCAGCAGGGCTCGCGCGATCCGGCTTCGGGTCCGGCGAACTCCCGATCGCACGTCGGTGCACCCCGGTGGTGCCCGACCGTCAGGCCAGGGCGACCAGGTCGGCCAGGTCGGCCTCGCCCCCGGGCAGCGTCACCATCCGGTAGCCCTCCCGCTCGAGCAGCCACTCGCGGTTCCGGCGGTGGATCTCGTGGTTCCCGTCGTAGCGGTTGAGCACCACGACCACCGGGGCCCGCCGGATCGGCCCGAGCGGGCCCGGCGAGCGCGTCCATGGTCAGGCGGATGCTGTTGATGGTGCCGAGCCCGGCGTCGGCCACCAGCACGACCAGGTCCGGGGCCGAGGGCGTGCCACCAGGTCGCACACGTCGCCGTCGTCGGCCTGGGGCGAGCGCACCCCGCCCGCCGTCTCGACCACGCCCACGTCGACCCGGTCGCTCGGGCCAGGACAGCTCCCCCACCAGGTCGGCCACGGTGAACGACGGCATGCCGAGCGCCTGCGGCGGCGATGGGCGGCGCCATGGCCCGGTGGTAGGAGCGGAACGAGTGGCACACGTCACCCGGGTGCTCGCCCGAGGCGGCCCCCAGGGCCTCGGCGTCGGTGGCGCCGCCGAGGCGCTCGCCGTGCCGTCCGACGTCGAAGGACTGGGCCGGCTTGCGGGCCGCCACCGTCCGCCCCCGCGACCGCAGCTCGACCAGCAGGCGGGCGGCCACCCAGGTCTTGCCCACCTCGGTGCCGGTGCCGCACACCAGCGCCACCCGGTCAGGCCGCACTGCCCACCCCCCGACCGCCGTCGCGGCACCGAGGTCGGCGAGCCCGGCGACGCAGCCGGTCGACCTGGTCGTCGGTGTGGGTGGCCGACAGCGTGATCCGCAGGCGGGACGTGCCCGGCGCCACCGTGGGCGGACGGATGGCCGGCACCCACAGGCCCCGGTCGAGCAGGGCCGCCGACGCCGCCACCGCGTCGTCCTCGGCCCCGATGACCACCGGCAGGATCGGGGACGGATGGTCCGGGCCTGCCGATCCCGTCGGCCACCCGGCCGACCAGCGTCGCGCAGCCGCGCCGCGGAGCGCGTCACCCTCCTCGGAGCGGACCACGCCGACGGCGGCCAGGGCGGCGGCGGCGTCGGCCGGGGTCGGGGCCGTGGTGAAGATGTAGGGACGGGCCCGGTTCACCAGGAGCTCGACGAAGCGGGCCGGGCCGGCCACGAATCCCCCGAGCGACCCGAGCGTCTTCGACAGGGTCCCCACCCGCAGCACGTCGACCCCGTGCGGCGTCGCCCAGGTCGGGACCGAGGACGGCGTGGGCCTCGTCGAGCACCAGCAGGGCACCGTGGCGGCCGGCCACCTCCACCAGGCCCTCCAGGTCGACGACGTCCCCGTCCATGGAGAACACGGTGTCCGAGACCACCACCGAGCGGCCCGGCACCGACGGCCAGCGACTGCGTCGAGGGCGTCGAGGTCGCGGTGGGGCACGATGCGCACGTCGGCCCGGGCCAGGCGGCACCCGTCGATGATCGAGGCGTGGTTGAGCTCGTCGGAGTGGACCACCACGCCCGGTCGGGCGAAGACCGACAGCACCGACAGGTTGGCGGCGAACCCGGTGGGGAACACGACGGCCGCCTCGGTCCCCTTCCAGTCGGCCAGCGCCGCCTCGAGGTCGTGGTGGACCGGTCGGGACCCGGTCACCAGGCGGGACGCACCCGAACCGGCACCCCACCGGTCGAGGGCCTCGTGGGCGGCGGCCACCACGGACGGGTGGGTGGTCAGCCCCAGGTAGTCGTTGGAGGCGAAGGAGACCACCGGACGCGACCGACGGACGCCGCGCCGAGCCGGACCCGTCGTGTCCCCGGGCGTCGAAGGACCGGGGGGCCCGCCACCGCCCGGCCGCCTCGACCTCCGGCGCAGGCCTCGTCGACCCAGTCCCCCAGGCGGACCGCGCCGTCACTCACCGACGGTCCCGCGGTCACCGGGCGTCCTCGGCCCACACCTCGTCGATGCACGCGGCCAGCACGTCGACCACCCGGTCGAGCTCGTCGGCCGTGCTGGTCAGCGGGGGCATGACCACGACCACGTCGCCCAGCGGGCGGAGCAGCACCCCCCGGCGGACGGCGGCCGCGCACACCCGTCGGCCCCAGCGCACGGCCCCGTCGGGCGGAGCCAGCTCGACCCCGACCATCAGGCCCCGACGGCGGACCTCGGCCACGCCGGGCCGGCCCACGATCGTCGCGGTCGAGCCGGGCGCCCAGGTGCTCGGCCACCTCGAGGACGTGGTCGAGCACCCGCCACTCGTCGAGGAGGCGGAGGTGGCGCAGGGCCACCGCGCAGGCCAGGGCGTTCCCCCCGTAGGAGTGGCCGTGGTAGAAGGTCGCCGTCCCGAGGTCCTCCCCCAGGAACGCCTCGAACACCTCGCCGCGAGGCCACCGTGGCCGACAGGGGCAGGTAGCCGCCGGTGATCCCCTTGCCGAGGCAGACGATGTCCGGTCGGAACTCCGGACCGGCCCACTCCGAGGCGAACAGGCTGGCCGGTGCGGCCGAACCCGGTGGCCACCTCGTCGCAGATGAGCAGGACCCCGTGCTCCCGGCAGGCCCGTCCGACCGACGCCAGGTCCTCGGGCTCGGCCACCAGGATGCCCGAGGCCCCCTGGACGAGGGGCTCGATGATCATGGCGGCCAGGGTGTCGGCGTGGGCCTCGACGGCGGCCACCGCCTTGGCCGCCCAGTCGGCCGATGGCGTAGCCCGGGGTCCGCACCACCGGGAAGCGCAGCGGGTCGAACACCGACGGTGCCGAAGCCGCCGTCCCCCACCGACAGGGCCCCGACGGTGTCCCCGTGGTAGGCGTCGCCGAGGGCGAGGAACCGGTTCCGCTCGGGTCGGCCCCGGTTGACCCAGGACTGGAAGGCGATCTTGAGGGCCTGCTCGACGGCCACCGCACCGTCCGAGGCGAAGATGACGTGGGCGTCGTCCACCGGGACCACGGCGGCCAGCGCCTCGGCGAACTCGATGACCACCCGGCTGCCGTTGCCCAGCAGCGTGGCGTGCGCCACCTTCCCGAGCTGGTCGACGATGGCGGCGTCGAGCTCGGGCACGCGGTGGCCGAGCGTGGTCACCCACAGCGAGGAGATGGCGTCGAAGTACCGGTTCCCGTGGACGTCGATGAGCTCCCGGCCCTCGGCCCGCTCCACGGTCACCGGGCGTGTTCCCGGCGTAGGCGGCCATCTGGGTGAACCCGTGCCACACCACGGCCACGTCCCGGTCCACCCAGGGGTCGGTCGCCGGCACGGAGGGGGTCTCGGCGCTCATGGCCCACGAGTCTTGCCCACCGCCGGGACACCGGTCGAACCCGTCCGGCGGCGGCCGCGCGGCCACCGCCGCCACGCAGGGACGATGGCGCTCCCGCGGCGCCACGGACCGGGCCGAAGGGGTGCCCGGTAGAGTGTCGCGGATGGACCGCATCGGCGTCGTCGACACCATGTTCGCCCGCTACGACATGGGCGCGGAGGCCGTCGACGAGCTGGCCTCGTGCCCCGGGCACGGCACCACCTTCGAGGTGGTCCGGCGCACCGTCCCCGGGTTCAAGGACCTGGGCGTGGCCTGCAAGCGGCTCATCGAGCAGGAGGGCTGCCGGATCGTCGTGGCCCTCGGGCATGCCCGGCAAGGCCGCCATCGACCAGGTCTGCGCCCACGAGGCGTCCCAGGGGATCATGCTGGCCCAGCTGCTGACCTCCACCCACATCCTCGAGGTCTTCGTCCACGAGAACGAGGAGGAGGACCCGGCCAAGCTGGCCGCGGTCTGCGTCAACCGGGCCCGCAAGCACGCCCGCAACGCCTACTGGATGCTGTACGAGCCCGAGCAGCTCACCCGCAACGCCGGCCGGGGCGTCCGCCAGGGCTACGAGGACGCCGGTCCGCTCGTCGGCTGAGCCGGCCCGGCCGGACCCGCCGGCTCGGTGGTCAGGCCGGTCCGGTCAGCCGTCCGGTCAGACCTGGGGGTCGTGGGGCAGGCCGAGGGTGCGCTCGGCGATGATGTTGCGCTGGACCTCGGAGGTGCCGCCCCCGATGGTCAGCGCCGGGGCGAACAGGAACCCGTAGGACCACATGGCGTCGGGCCAGGTCCCGGCGTCCGGCGTCGCCCGGGATCGGGGCCGGTCCCCGTCCAGCATCCCCGACGCCCCGGCCAGGTCACGGGCCAGCGCCATGATGTGCTGCCCGTGCTCGTCGGCCAGCGCCTTGCGCACCGACGCCTCGGGACCGGGTGGCACCCCGGCCACCGCGGCGGCCACCGTGCGCATCCGCAGCAGGCGCAGGATCTCCCCCTCGGCCCACACGCGGGCCAGGCGCTGGCGCAGCAGTGGGTCGGCCGTCCCGCCGGCGGCCTTGACCGTGTCCACCAGGTCGTCGGCCGTCGGGCCCATGCCCCACAGGGCGCCGGCACCCGACAACGACACCCGCTCGTTGGCCAGCGTCACCTTGCCGAGCGACCAGCCCTGGCCGCGCTCCCCGACCAGGTTCTCCCGGGGCAGGCGCACCTCGTCCAGGAAGACCTCGTTGAAGGTGTGGGCACCGGTCATGTCGACGAGCGGCCGGACGGTGATGCCCGGGGCGTCCATGGGGCAGATGAAGTAGGAGATCCCCTGGTGCTTCGGGGCGTCGGGCTCGGTGCGGGCCAGCAGGATCCCGAACTGGGCCTGATGGGCGTAGCTGGTCCACACCTTCTGCCCCTGGACCACCCACTCGTCACCGTCGAGCTCGGCCCGGGTGGTCAGCGAGGCCAGGTCGGACCCGGCGCCCGGCTCGCTGAACAGCTGGCACCAGATCTCGTCGGCGGCCAGCAGCGGCAGCAGGTAGCGCGCCTGCTGCTCGTCGGTGCCGGCGTGGAGGAGGGTGGGACCGGCCCAGCCGATCCCGATGGTGTTCTCCGGTCGCCGCACCCCGGCCCGGCGGAGCTCCTCGTCCACCACCAGCTGGAGGGCCGGGTCGGCCCCGAGGCCCCAGGGCGCGGGCCAGTGGGGCGCCACCAGGCCCCGCTCGGCCAGCTGGCGGCCCGTCGGATCGGGATGGTCCTCGAGCCAGGCCCGGAGCTCGGCCCGCTCCGGGGCGTGGTCGTCGGTCTCGGACGGCCGGGGCGGTGCGTGTCCACGGCGGCCAGCGTAGGCTGCTCCGATCGTCGCGGTGGTCGCCTCGCCGGGGCGGCGGGTCGACCCGTGAGCCGGATCGGCTGCGGCCGCGGGGCGTCGGGGCCGGCCCGGCCCCGGGGGAACGAGGAGACCGACGTGAGCAAGTGGAACTTCGCCGACGTGTGGGAGGCGGTGGCCGACGGGCTGCCGCGACGCGCCCGCCCTGGTCCACGGGGGCCGCACCCGGACCTGGCGGGAGTTCGACCAGCGGGCCGACAACGTCGGGCGGTGGCTGCTCGGGGCCGAGGTGGCCGAGCAGGACAAGCTCGCCCTCTACCTCTACAACTGCCCGGACTACCTCGAGGCCACCTTCGCCGCCTACAAGATCGGCATGGTGCCGATCAACACCAACTACCGCTACGCCGACGACGAGCTGGTCTACCTGTGGGAGAACGCCGACACGGTGGCCGTGGTCTTCCACGGGGTCTTCGTCGAGCGCATCGAGGGGATCCGTGACCGGGTGCCCGGCGTCCGCAGCTGGCTGTGGGTGGACGACGGCACCGCCACCTGCCCGCCGTGGGCCGTCCCCTACGAGGAGGCCGCCGAGACCACCGGCGAGCCCGGCCCCGACGGCCATCAGCGGGTGCGGGCACCGTGGGGACGCGGCCCCGACGACATCCACATGCTCTACACCGGCGGCACCACCGGCATGCCCAAGGGCGTCATGTGGCGCCAGGACGACCTGTTCGCCCGGCTCAACGGGGGCGGCTTCCGCGAGTACCCGCCCGAGGGCGGCGATCGACGACGTGCGGGCCGAGCTGGCCGCGGGCGGCCCGGGCATGACCCTGCTGCCGGCCTGCCCGCTGATGCACGGCACCGGCGGCTTCACCGCCATGGAGTGCCTGAGCGAGGGCGGGCACGTGGTCACCCTGCGCCGGCCGCCAGTTCGACCCGGTCGAGCTGCTCGACACCATCGAGCGCGAGCGGGTCAACTGCACGGTGATCGTGGGCGACGCCTTCGCCAAGCCCCTCCTGGCCACCCTCGACGCCGCACCCGGGCCGCTGGGACCTCTCCAGCCTGGTCGGCGATCATCTCGTCCGGGGTGATGTGGAGCGAGGAGTCCAAGCAGGGCCTGCTCGCGCCACCACCCGGGCATGCTCCTCGTCGACGCCTTCGGCTCGTCGGAGGCCCTCGGGCATCGGGCACGTCGGTGTCGTCGGCCTCGGGGGCGGCCAAGACGGCCCAGTTCACCCTCGGACCCGACGTCCGGGTCATCGATCCCGACGGCCGGCGACATCGAGCCGGGCTCCGGCAAGATCGGCGTGCTGGCCCTCGGCGGCCGCATCCCCGTCGGGCTACTACAAGGACGAGACCAAGTCGGCGGCCACGTTCCAGATCATCGACGGCAAGCGCTACTCGGTGCCCGGCGACTACGCCGAGATCCGGGCCGACGGGTCGATCCACCTGCTGGGTCGCGGCTCGGTGTGCATCAACACCGGCGGCGAGAAGGTCTACCCCGAAGAGGTCGAGGAGGTCGTCAAGACGGTGGACGGGGTGGTCGACGCCGTCGTCGTCGGCATCCCGAACGAGCGCTTCGGCGAGGAGATCGTGGCCGTCGTGCAGCTCGGCCCCGGACGTCGACGACGGGCGCGTGTCCCCCGAGGTCGGTCATCGACCACGTGAAGGGCAGGCTGGCCGGCTACAAGGCGCCGCGCCGGGTCCGCTTCGTCGAGACCATCGGCCGGTCACCGTCGGGCAAGGTCGACTACGCCCGCCACCGCGCCGAGACGGCCGAGTGGCTCGGGGTGGCGCTCGACCGCGTGACCCGGGCGCCGGGACGGCGGCGGGCGGCGTGCGGGCCTAGCCCTTGTTGGCGCCGTGGCTGCCGGACGAAGTCGTTGACGGTGTAGTACGCGTCGATCGACTCGCCGGCGTCGCCCCAGAAGCCCTCGAGGACGTCGTAGGCCATGGCCCCCTGGGCGATGTAGTGGTTGTTCACGTCGGTGATCTCGAGCTCGCCCCGTCCCGAGGGGACCAGGGTCGGGATCACGTCGAACACGTCGGCGTCGTAGCAGTAGATGCCGGTCACGCCGAACTTGGACGCCGGGTGCTCCGGCTTCTCGACGATGCCGACCACCTTGCCGTCCTCGTCGAAGGTGGGCACGCCGAGGTGGCGGAGGTGCTCGTCCTCCTCCACCGGGGTCAGCAGGATCCGGGCCCCGTGGGGGTCGGCCCGGAAGGCGTCGACCATCGGGCGGATCGAGTTCTCCACGATGTTGTCGGCCAGCATCACCAGCACCGGGTCCCCGTCGACGAACCGGGCGGCCAGGCCGAGCGCCTCGGCGATGCCGCCCGGCCGGTCCTGGTAGCCGTAGCTGAGCCGGTCGATGCCGAACTCGTGGCCGTTGCCCAGCAGGCGGAGGAACTCCCCGGCGTGGGTGCCCCCGGTCACCAGCATGATCTCGGTGATCCCGGCGTTCACCAGCGCCTCGATGCCCCAGTTGATCATGGGGCGGTCGTAGATCGGCAACAGGTGCTTGTTGGTGATCCGGGTCAGCGGATGGAGACGGGAGCCGGTACCACCGGCCAGGAGGACGCCCTTCATGCGCCGCAGCCTAGACGTGGTGCTCGGCCCGTGGGGAGTGGCCGTGGCCGCGCCGCTGCCGTGGTCAGGCCGGTGGCCCGGACGCCGCCCACTCGGCCAGCACGGCCTCGGCCAGGGCCGGCCACGCCCGTGACGCCCACACCCCGAACGGGCGGTCGGCCAGGCCGCAGCAGAGCACCCCGGCCACCGGGTCCACCCACAGGAACGACCCGCTCTGGCCGAAGTGGCCGTAGGTGGCCGGAGAGTTCGACGGGCCGGTCCAGTGGGGCCGCTTCCCCCCCTTGACCTCGACCCCGAGGCCCCAGTCGCACGGGTCGAACGGACCGAACCCGGGCAGCACCCCGGCCAGCCCGGCGAACTGCACCGACGTGGCGTCGCTCCAGGTGGCCGGGCTGACCAGGGTCGGGTCGGCCCACTCCCGGCCGAGGGCCACCAGGTCCGACAGCGGTCCGACCAGGCCGGCGGCGGCCGACCCCGAGGGCACGTCGGCGAGGGCGGTGCCGGTCCATGCCCAGCGGCTCGAGCACCCCGTCGGTCAGGTAGGCGGCGAACGGCATGCCCGAGGCGCGCCTCCACCAGGCGGCCCAGGACCTCGTACCCGGCGTTCGAGTAGATGCGCCGGGTGCCCGGGCGGCTCCACCGGCGGGCCCGGGTCCGGCCCCAGGCCCGACGCGTGGGCCAGGAGGTGGCGCACCGTGGAGCCGGGCGGTCCGGCCGGCTGGTCGAGGTCCGAGCGTGCCCTCCTCCACCGCCACCAGCACGGCCAGCGCGGTGGCCGGCTTGGTCACCGAGGCCCACGGGAGGACCAGGTCCGGCGTCGCCCGACCGACGGCGGTCGGGTCCGAGTCCGTCGCGGTCCCCTGCGGACCACGGCGACCGCCGCCACGTCCACCGGCCAGTCGGCCACCTCGTCGAGTGCGTCCATGCCCCGACCAGCGTAGGGGAACCCCGGCCCGCCGGGTCTGGCTAGCCTGAGCACCGATGACGACGCCCTGGTCGGACGCGCGCCGAGCGTCGGTCCCACCCGGGTCGCCTGGTCGGCGCGCTGGCCGGCCGCGCTGGTCGTCAGCGTCGGCCCTCCCCTCGCTGGCGGCCGTTCCGCGTGCGCCTCGGCCGCCACGCCCGAGCGCGTCCCCGGTCGCCTCCGTCGGGGAGCGAGGCGGCGGTGACCGGTGCGCTGGCCTCCTTCTACCGCCCGCCGAGCCCGCTGCCCTACGCCCCGGCCGGCACCATCATCCGCAGCCAGGCCGCTGCCCGTCGACCCGGCCTGCCGGCCGGCACCCGGTGCCTACCGCGTGCTCTACCACTCGACGTCGGGATCGGGCGGCGACCTGGCGGAGTCCGGGGTGGTGGTCGTCCCCGGCGGCACCCCGCCCGTCGGCGGCTTCCCCATCGTGAGCTGGGCCCACGGCACCACCGGGGTGGCCAGCGGCTGCGCCCCGTCGGTGACGGGCACGTCGACCATCCCCGACCTGGCCGCCCTCGTCCGGCAGCCGCGAGATCGTGGCCGCCACCGACTACCGGGGCCTCGGCACCCCCGGCCAGCACCCCTACCTGGTGGGCACGAGCGAGGCCGAGGACGTGCTCGACGCCGCCCGGGCGGCCCGGTCACTGGTCGGGAGCGCGGCCTCCAACGCGGTGGCCGTCCTCGGGTTCTCCCAGGGTGGGCAGGCCGCCCTGTTCGCCGGCGAGGTCGCGCCCCTCGTACGCGCCCGAACTCTTCCTGGCCGGCGTGGCCGCGGTGGCCCCGGTGACCTCGGTGCTCGACCTGGCCCCGACCGGCGACCAGCCTCCGCCGTCGGGCCAGTCGGCCTTCACCGCCATGGTCCTCTACGCCTGGGCCCGCCACTACCGGACCGTTCGGGCTGGGCAGCGTGCTGACCCCGGCCGGGCTCGCCGACCTGTCGGCCGTCTCCTCGTCCTGCGTCGACACCGTCGCCTCGCTCTACGACGCGGTGGCACCCGGCCGGTTCTTCCTGCCCGGGTGGGAGGCCCGTCCCGCCGTCCAGGCCGCCAACCGGGCCAACCGCCCCGGCAACGCCCCCACGTCGGCCCCGATCCTGGTCGTCCAGGGCACGGCCGACGAGGTGGTGCCGTTCGCCCAGACCACCCGGTTCGTCGGCAACCAGCTGTGCCGCGACCAGTACGACACGGTCGACTACGTGGCCGAGCGGGGCGTGGGCCACAGCCAGGCCCTCGACCAGTCGACGGCCCTGATCAACCGGTGGCTGCAGGCCCGGTTCGCCGGGTCCCCGACGGTCGACTCGTGCGCCCGTCCCGGGCTGGGCATCGCCAGGTCCCACTGAGGCATCGCCGGACTCCACCGTCGAGGACGGGGCGCACGCCGACGCGGCCGGACGGTCGCCCCGTGAGGCGACGGGCGCGTTCAGACGTCGAGGAAGCGGCGGACGGCGAAGGCCGACCCGACCACGCCCACCCCGATGCCGACCACCGAGACGAGCAGGCAGGTCCCGAAGACCTCCCACCCGCTCAAGCGACATCTGGGCGATGATGCTGCTCGAGGTGGCCGCGGTGCTGCCCTTGTTCAGTCCGATGCCCCAGTAGAGGGCGAGGACCACGAGGACGGCCACGCCGGCGCCCAGCAGGCCCTGGATCATCCCCTCGGCCATGAACGGCAATCGGATGAACCAGTTGGTGGCACCGACCAGCTTCATCACCGAGACCTCCCGTCGTCGGGCGAAGATGGCCATGCGGATGGTGTTGAGGATGAGCACCGAGGCCGACAGCAGCAGCACGACGGCCACGGTCAGGAAGACCCACTGCAGGACGCGGATCACGCTCTGCATGGTCTTGATCTGCTGGCCCGGGTACTTCACGTCGAACACGCCGGGCTTCCCGTGGAAGGCCTGGTAGACGGCGGGCGCCTGGGACGGGTCGTTGAGCTCGCACCGGAACGAGGCCGGGTACTGCGACTCGTTGGTGGCGTTCAGCTCGTCGGGCGGCAGGACGTTCTTGGCCTCGTTGTAGTCGTAGGCCTGGGAGCGGTAGACGCACGACTTCACGTAGGGCGACTGGTTGAGCTGCGGTGCTGGATGGCGTTGGTCTGGTCGTGGCCGGCCGTCGGCTTGACCCAGACGATGGTCTGGACGCCGTTCTGCCACAGCTCGGTGGCCTTGGACGCGCCCTGCTTCAACAGCAGGGCCGAGCCCACCAGGGCCAGCGACACGGCCACCGTCAGGATGGCGGCGGCCGTCATCAGGCGGTTGCGCCACAGGTTGGTGGCGGCCTCCTTCGAGACGTAGGCCGGGGAGATCGCCATCAGGGACGGGCCAGCGACGGTCCGGGCACCTCGAGGTCGTCGTCGGCGGTCGGCATCTGGTCGACCAGGTTGCCGGTGGGCGACCCGGCCCCCGCGGCCAGGGTGGCGCTGTCGATGTCGTAGACGCCGTGGGCCTGGTCGCGGACCAGGATGCCCCGGTCGAGCTCGATCACCCGGCGGCGCATCTGGTTGACCATGCCGGCGTCGTGGGTGGCGATGATGACCGTCGTGCCCGGTCCGGTTGATGCGGTCGAGCAGGCGCATGATGCCGAGGCTGGTGGTCGGGTCGAGGTTGCCGGTGGGCTCGTCGGCCAGGAGGATGAGCGGGCGGTTGACGAAGGCCCGGGCCACCGCCACCCGCTGCTGCTCGCCACCGGACAGCTCGCCGGGCAGGTTGTCCCGCTTCTTGGCCAGGCCGACCAGGTCGAGGACCTGGGGCACCTGGGCGGCGATCACGTGCTTGGGCCGGCCGATGACCTCGAGGGCGAAGGCCACGTTCTCGAAGACGGTCTTGTTCGGCAGCAGCCGGAAGTCCTGGAAGACGCAGCCGATGTTGCGGCGGAGGTAGGGGATGCGCCACTTGGCGAGGTGGCCGATCTCCTTGCCCGCCTCCCAGATGCGACCGGAGTCGGGCATCTCCTCGCGGAGGAGCAGGCGGATGAAGGTGGTCTTGCCGGAGCCGGACGGGCCGACCAGGAACACGAACTCGCCCTTGTCGATCTCGACCGAGCAGTCCTGGAGGGCGACCGTGGATCCCTTGTACGTCTTGGTGACGTTCTGGAATTTGATCATGAGGAAGCGATGGTGCGGGGCAGCGACTACGGCACGTCCGAGTGCGCAGGGGGCGGTTCTGTCCGTCCCGACATTGTACCCGGGGCGTCGGGCGAACTGGGTCAGCCCCTCTGACCTCCGACGACGACGCGCCGCGTCGACGACGACCGCCGGTGCATCCGCGGTGCGTCGCGCGCGACCGTCCGCGTCAGGAGCCGCTTGCGCTTCAGCTCGGCCTTGCGACGGAGCTCGGCCTCGATGAGCATGTCGAGGTCGCCGTCGAGCACCGCCTCCACGTTGCCGGTCTCGGCGTTGGTCCGCAGGTCCTTGACCAGCTGGTACGGCGCCATGACGTAGGAGCGGATCTGGTTGCCCCAGGCGTTGTCGGTGCGGTCGCCCGACAGCTGGTCCAAGGTGGCCTGGTGCTCGGCCCGCTGCCGCTCGGCCAGCTTGGCCCCGAGGACCTGCATGGCCTTGGCCTTGTTCTGGGTCTGGCTGCGCTGGTTCTGACACGTCACCACGATCCCGGTCGGGCAGGTGGGTGAGGCGCACCGCCGAGTCGGTCTTGTTGACGTGCTGGCCGCCGGCGCCCGACGACCGGTAGGTGTCGATGCGGAGGTCCTTCTCGTCGATCTCGACCTCGCCGGACGGGTCCTCCAGGAACGGGACCACGTCGAGCGAGGCGAAGCTGGTCTGGCGGCGGTGCTGGGCGTCGAACGGCGAGATCCGGACCAGCCGGTGCACGCCGCGCTCGGCGGCGAGCAGCCCGAAGGCGTAGCGGCCGCGCACGATGAAGGTGGCCGACATCAGCCCGGCCTCCTGGCCCTCGGTGGCCTCCTCCACCTCGATGGTGAAGCCGCGGCGCTCGGCCCAGCGGGTGTACATCCGCAGCATCATCTCGGCCCAGTCCTGGGCGTCGGTGCCGCCGGCCCCGGCGTGGATCTCGGCCACCGCGTCGCCGTCGTCGTAGTCGCCGGCGAACAGCGACCGCAGCTCGAGGGCGTCGAGCGTGCGGTCGAGGTCGGCCAGCACGTCCTCGGCCTCCTGGCGGAGCGACTCGTCGTCCTCCTCCTGCATGAGCTCGTGCAGGGTCTCGGCGTCGGACAGCCGCGTCGCGGAGCCCGGACAGCACCTCGAGGTCCTCGGTCACCCGGCCCGAGCTCGGTCGTCACCTCACGGGCGTGGTCGGCGTCGTCCCACAGGTCGGGCGCCGAGGCCGCCTGCTCGAGCTCGGCCCGGCGGTCGGCCAGGTCGTCGGCGCCGAGGAAGCGCTCGGCCTCGCGGACCCGGTCGGCCAGCGACGCCAGCTGCTCGGGGATGTCGACGCGGTCGGGCTCCCCGTCCCCCCGGCGGGGGGCGTCGGCGGCCATCTCAGTTGGCGCCGTGGCAGAGCTTGTACTTCTTGCCGCTGCCGCACCAGCACGGCTCGTTGCGGCCGATCTTCTCGCGGTCCGACTTGACGATGGGGGCCTGGGTCTCGCCGTCGTCGAACGGGCACGCCCGGCTGGCTCGCCGATCCCGCTGGCCACCGCGGCGGCCGCCTCGATCTCGGCCGGGGTGGCCGCGGCGAAGGCGGCGTTGACGGCCGCGTCCCCCTGGACCGGGTCGTCGGCGGCCACGTAGCTGGCCTGGGCCAGGTCGGGCTCGGCGGCGTTCTCCTCGGTCAGCACCTGGACGTGGAAGACGTAGCGCAGGTAGTCGTCGTTGATGCCGTCCATCAGCTTGCCGAACATGGCGAAGCCCTCGCGCTGCCAGGCCACCAGCGGGTCCTGGTTGCCCATGGCCCGGAGGTTGATGCCCTCCTTCAGGTAGTCCATGTCGGCCAGATGGTCCTGCCAGCGCTGGTCGATGATCTGCAGCATGATGTCCCGCTCGAGCTGGCGGGCCGTCTCCGCGCCCCCCGGAATGGTCTCGTCCCGCTCGGCGTAGAGCTCGAGCGCCTCGGTGATGACGCTCTCGGCCACCTGGCCGGCCGTCGCCGCCTCGGCGAAGTCCTCGGGCACGAACTTGGTCGGGTAGTACTGCGTGAGCTCGGTGATGAGGCCGGGCAGGTCCCACTCCTCGGGGTAGTCCGACGGGCACGACGAGGCCACGACCTCGGTCAGCGTCATCTCGAGCAGCTCGACGGTGTCCTCCTGCAGGTCGTCGCCGTCGATGATCTGGTTGCGCCGGGCGTAGATCACCTTGCGCTGCTCGTTCATCACGTCGTCGTACTTGAGGACGTCCTTGCGGGACTCGGCGTTGCGGCCCTCGACGGTGTTCTGGGCCCGCTCGATGGCCTTGGTGACCATCTTCGCCTCGATGGGCATGTCGTCGGGGAGGGCCCGGCCCATCACCCAGTTCATGGCCCCGGTGGCGAACAGGCGCATGAGGTCGTCCTCGAGCGAGAGGAAGAACCGGCTCTCGCCGGGATCGCCCTGGCGGCCCGAGCGCCCGCGGAGCTGGTTGTCGATGCGCCGGCTCTCGTGGCGCTCGCTGCCCAGCACGTAGAGGCCGCCCTTGGCCCGCACCTCCTCGCCCTCGGCCTTGCACTGCGTCCTCGAACTCCTGCTCGAGGCGGGCCAGCTCGGCCGCGCCCTCCTCGGACGTCGAGGTCGATGCCCCCGGGCCTTGGCCTCGCGGACGGCCAGGCCCTCGGGATTGCCGCCGAGGATGATGTCGACGCCGCGGCCGGCCATGTTGGTGGCCACGGTGACGGCCCCGATGCGCCCGGCCTGGGCGACGATCTCGGCCTCCCGGAAGTGCTGCTTGGCGTTCAGGACCTCGTGGGGGATGCCCCGCTTGTCGAGCAGGCGCGACAGGTGCTCCGACTTCGACACCGACGCCGTGCCGACCAGCACCGGCTGCCCGGTGGCCTGGCGCTCGGCGATGTCGTCGACCACGGCCGCGAACTTGGCGTCCTCGGACTTGTAGATCAGGTCGGGCTGGTCGGTCGCGGACGAGGGGACGGTTGGGCGGGATCGGGACCACCGGCAGCTCGTAGGTGTTGGCGAACTCCGAGGCCTCGGTCTCGGCGGTGCCGGTCATGCCGCCGAGCTTCTCGTAGAGGCGGAAGTAGTTCTGGAGGGTCACCGTGGCCCAGGTGTGGTTCTCCTCTTTGATCTTCACCCGCTCCTTGGCCTCGACGGCCTGGTGGAGGCCGTCGGACCAGCGGCGGCCGTCGAGGGTGCGCCCGGTGAACTCGTCGACGATGCGGACCTCGCCTTGGGCGACCAGGTAGTCCTTGTCGCGCTTGTACAGCTCCTTGGCCAGGAGGGCCTGGGTCAGGTGGTGCACGTAGTTGACGGCCACCGCGTCGTACAGGTTGGCCACGCCGAGCTGGCGCTCGACCTTCTCGATGCCGGCCTCGGTCGGCACGATGGTCCGCTTCTCCTCGTCGACCTCGTAGTCGTCCTCGGCCCGCAGGGTGCGGACGATGCCGGCGAACTGGTAGTAGAGCTGGGCCGACTCGGCGGCCGGCCCGGAGATGATGAGCGGGCGTCCGGGCCTCGTCGATGAGGATCGAGTCGACCTCGTCGATGATGGCGAAGTGGTGGCCGCGCTGGACCATGGCGTCCTTGGAGCGGGCCATGTTGTCGCGCAGGTAGTCGAAGCCGAACTCGGTGTTGGTCCCGTAGGTCACGTCGGAGGAGTAGGCCTCGCGCTTCTCGGCGGGATCGGAGATGTCCGGGCCCACCCGGCCGACGGTCAGGCCGAGGAACCGGTGGAGGCGGCCCATCCACTCCGAGTCGCGGGTGGCCAGGTAGTCGTTGACGGTCACCACGTGGACGCCGTTGCCGGCCAGGGCGTTGAGGTAGACGGGGAGGGTCGACACCAGGGTCTTGCCCTCGCCGGTCTTCATCTCGGCGATCCACCCGAAGTGGAGGGCCATGCCGCCCATCAGCTGGGCGTCGAAGTGCCGCTGGCCGAGGACCCGCCAGGCCGCCTCGCGCACCAGGGCGAACGCCTCGACGAGCACGTCCTCCAGCGTCTCGCCGTTGTCGAGGCGCTGGCGGAACGCGACGGTCATGGCCTGCAGCTCCTCGTCGGAGCGCGCCTCCATCTCCGGCTCGAGGGCGTTGACCAGCGGCACCAGCTCGGCGAGTCGCCGGACCTTCTTGCCCTCGCCGGCGCGGAGGACTTTCGAGAACATGCTCATGGGGGACCCACTCTACCGTCGGCGGCCTCGATGAGGTCACCGAGCGGGCAGTCCTCACGGGGCCGCAGCCCGTCCCGGGTCCCCGTGACGGGAGCCCGGGCCGGGCCGGGAGCGTCGTCAGGCGGTGCGCACCTTCCGGTAGAGGGTCTCGGTGGGGGCCATCCGGTGGCGGGGCTGGGACCGGCCCACGATGCGGCCCTTGGTCCGCTCGATCTGATGCTCCAGCTTCTCGACCACCAGGTCGACGGCGATCAGCGGGACCTGGCCGGCGGCCCTGGCCCGGATGGTGTGGCCGTGGCCGGACATCACCACTTCGCAGCACTCACGGTCGGAGATCCTCGGGTTGTGCTCCTCCGAGAAGTGGACCTCGGCCCGGTCGAGGCCGGGACAGTGCTCGCCGACGTGGCGGACCTTCTCCTCGGTCAGGGCTCGAACCTCGTCGGACACGATCTTCCTGCCATGCGTGATGACTACGTCCACTGTTTCGCCTCCTCGGCATCGTTGGTCGACAGCTACTGCACTGGGTTGGCCGGTCCTCCTGGTCGGTCGGTGATGGGATGGGTCGGGTGAGATCGTGAGCGGCGTGCGGCTGACCTGGTCTTTGACCCCACACTCGCCTGCCGGGAGCGTTGCGGCCGGATCCCGGCGGCGCCGACCGTCTCCGGTCGGACACCCAGCGGAACCACTGAAGGCACGCGTCATCTCCTCTCCGCCCGCCCCCGACAGCCGGGGACGCCACGGGCAGGGCTTACTCCTAAGCCGCACCATGCTCAGCAACCATGAGTTGCCTTACGTGGGTCGTTTCGCCTGCGACTGGCTTCGACTTGCAACCACAGACCCGCACGCTGCTCACGGCCTCAACCATACGCCCCGGCGTCGCGAAAAGTAACTGTTCGGGTCCGAGTTCACCGTGCCGTCATCCAACCGAAACATGGGCCGACCGGAGCCGTCGCCGACCGTCGGGCCGGCGCCGCCGGGGCGCTGGCTCAGGCGTCGCCGGCGGCCAGGACGCGCTTGATCTCGTCGACCACCGGGACGCGGCCCGGGTCGATCCCCTCGTGGTCGGCCAGCATGCAGGGCCACCACGTCGCCCACCAGGGCCAGGTCGAGCAGCTGGGCCAGGTCGCCCTCGCCCGAGGCCCGCACCTCGATCACGTCGGCCATGACCTCGCGGAGGGCCTCGGTGACCAGGTCGAACCGGCGGCTCACCTGGGGGTGCTCGGCGTCGTGGCGGAGGTTGACCAGGGTGATCAGCTGCCGGGTGGCGTCCCCGTTCTGGCCCCAGCCGGCCACCTCGTTGTGGCAGAGCTCGGGGTGGACGTTCCAGAAGGCCGGCGACTTGGCGCTCTCGTTGATCTGGCACTTCCACCGCAGGGCGGCGGCCGCCCCCAGGTCCTGCGAGCTGTGGACGAGCGGGATGGTCCGCCCGATCCGCCGGGCCGTGACCTCGGCCACGTTGCCGGCCCGGTCGAGCTCGTCGCGGCGCCGGGTGAGCTGGTCGACGGCCAGGTCGATCCACTGCTGGGCGCCCGGGAAGAGCCCGATCGACTCGAGCAGCACGAGCGGCGGGACGGCCATCGCCCCGAGGGCGGTGCGCGCCTCGGGGATCGACACCGGCACCGGCACCAGGGGCACGTCCCACTCGCCGGACAGCCGCACCAGCTCGCCCCCGCCCGACACGACCACGAGCGCGGCGCCCGGCCTCGTAGGCGGCGGTGGCCGCCTCGACCGTCTCCTCGGTGTCGCCCGAGAACGACACGGCCAGGACCAGCGAGCCGGTCCCCACGTGGTCCGGCGGCACGTAGCCCTTCACCACGGTGACGGGCACCGGCATGAAGGGGGCGGCCACCGCGGTCAGGACGTCGCCCACGATGCCGCTGTCGCCCATCCCCAGGACGACGACGTTCTCGACGTCGTCGTGGCCGGGCAGTCCGTCGACGCCGCGGGCGGCCTCGGCCGCCGCCACCACCTGTTCGGGGAGGCCCGAGGGTGGCCTCCCACATGCCCGCGGGAGTCCACCGCCGGCGACGAGACGGTCACGCCCCGGCGGCGGTGCTCGTGGTGACGGCCCCGCCGGCCTCCGCCTTGGCGTTCAGCCGGGCGTCCTCGGCGGCGTCCACCGTCGTGGCCTCGTCGATCAGCATCACCGGGATGCCGTCCCGCACCGGGTAGGTGCGGTGCAGCCGCGGATTGAACAGGATCTGCTCGTCGGCGAAGTAGAGGAGCGGGCCCTTGTCCTCGGGACAGGCCAGCACCTCGATCAGCAGCGGGTCGAGGGTCATCGGTGGTTCCTCTCTGGATGGGATTCGGCTCGGGGCCGGCGGGATCGGACGTGGTCGGGGTCACGCGTCGAGCAGGCGGGCGATGGCCTCCTGCACCTCGGCCACCCGGGCGGCGCACGAGGCCTCGTCGGGGGCCTCCACGTTGAGGCGGAGCAGCGGCTCGGTGTTCGACGGGCGCAGGTTGTACCACCAGTCGCCCCGGTCGACGGTGAGCCCGTCGAGGCGGTCGGCCGTGCCGAGTGCGCCCGCCGGCGGCCTCCACCTCGGCCGCCATCAGCTCGACGGCGCCGGCCGGGTCGTCGACCACGGTGTTGATCTCCCCCGAGGCGGCGTAGCGCTTGAAGGGGGCCAGCAGCTCCGACAGGGGCTTGCCGGTGACGCTCAGCAGCTCGAGGACCAGCATGGCGGCGATGATGCCCGAGTCGGCCCGGTAGTTGTCCCGGAAGTAGTAGTGGCCCGAGTGCTCGCCGCCGAAGACCGCCCCGGTGTCGGCCATCACCTGCTTGATGAAGCTGTGGCCGACCTTCGTGCGGATCCCGACCCCGCCCTTCTCGGCGATGACCTCGGGGACCACCCGGGAGCAGATGCAGTTGTAGAGCACGGTCGAGCCCGGGTGCTTGTCGAGCAGCGACGCGGCCACCAGGGCCGTGGTCAGCGATCCCGACACCGGCTCGGCGTGCTCGTCGACCAGGAAGACCCGGTCGGCGTCGCCGTCGAAGGCCAGTCCGACGTCGGCGCCGGACGCCAGGACCAGCTTCTGGAGCTCGACCAGGTTCTCGGGCTGGATGGGGTCGGCCGGGTGGTTCGGGAAGTTGCCGTCGAGCTCGGGGAAGAGGATCTCGACGTCGAAGGGCAGCCCGTCGAAGACCTTGGGGGCCACCAGGCCGCCCATCCCGTTGGCCGTGTCGGCCGCCACCTTGAGCGGGCGCAGCACCGACGTGTCCACGAACGACCGCACGTGGTCGGCATAGGCGTCGAGGACCGACCGGTGCTCGAGGGCGCCGAGCGTGGTCGGGTCGGGGTCGGGCGGCCCGTCGGCGGCCCAGGCGTCGAGGAGCTGCTCGGCGGTGGCCTGGATCTCGGCGAGCCCGGTGTCGCGCCCGATCGGCCGGGCCCCGGCCTGGCACAGCTTGAGCCCGTTGTACCGGGCCGGGTTGTGGGAGGCGGTGAACATCGCCCCGGGTGCGTCGAGGCTCCCGGCCGCGAAGTAGAGGAGGTCGGTCGAGGCCGAGGCCGAGGTCGACCACGGTGGCACCCTCGGACCGGGCGCCGAGGGCGAACGCCTCGGACAGCTCCACCCCCGACTCGCGCATGTCGCGCGCCACCAGGATGGTCGGGGCACCGGTGAACCGGGCGACGGCTACGCCGATCGCCCGGAATTGGAGGGCGTTGAGCTCGTCGGGGACGACGCCCCGGATGTCGTACGCCTTGAAGACGTGGGAGAGGGAGGCCATGGCCGGCCCATCCTAGGCCAGGCCCCCATGGCAGGATCTGAGGATGACCGGAACCAGCCCCGTCGGGCCGGAGGCGTCGATCCCGCAGGCTGGCCACCCGTCTCGGGAGCCGTCGTCCTCTTCCTGGTGGCCGTCGCCGCGGTCGACCCGGCGGCGTCGGCGGGACCGGTGCGGACCCGGGTCGCCCCGGCGCCCCCACCGTCACCGGCACCCACCTCATCGTGGCCTCGGCCACCGATCCCGCCACCGACGGCTACTGGCTGGCCGCCACCGACGGCGGCGTGTTCTCGTTCGGGGCGCCCGTTCGAGGGCTCGGCCGGGGCGCTCCCCCTCCGGTCCCCGGTGGTCGGCATGGCCGCGACGGCGGACGGGCTCGGCTACCGCCTGGTGGCGGCCGACGGCGGCGTCTTCGCCTACGGCGACGCCGCCTTCCTCGGATCGATGGGTGGCCTGCCCCTCAACCGACCGGTGGTCGGCATGGCCGCCACCCCCGACGGCAAGGGGTACTGGCTGGTCGCCTCGGACGGCGGCATCTTCGCCTACGGGACGGCGGCGTTCCTGGGCTCCATGGGCGGCCGCCCGCTCAACCGGCCGATCGTGGGCATGGCCCCGACGGCCGACGGCCAGGGGTACTGGCTGGTGGCCTCCGACGGCGGCATCTTCGCCTACGGGACCGCCCGGTTCCTCGGCTCCACCGGTGCCATGACCCTGGCCTCGCCGGTGGTCGGCATGGCGGCGGACGGCCCGTCGGGCGGCTACCGCCTGGTGGCGGCCGACGGCGGGGTGTTCTGCTTCGGTGCCCCGTTCGCCGGATCGGCGGTGGGCCTGCTGCAACGGGCCGCCGGCTCGGTCGATCCGTCGGCGTCCGGGCTACCGGGTCGTGTCCGACCGACGGCTCGGTCTACGCCTTCGGGGGAGCCCCGTTCCTCGGCTCGGTCCACGTGCCCCCGCTGGTGGGCGAGGTGGTCACCATCGACCCCGGCCACGACGGGGGAACGGGTCCGATCCGGGATTCATCGACCGGCCGATCGACGGCGGCGGCTTCACCGAGCCGTGCGACACGGCGGGCACGTCCGACGCCGCCGGCTACCCCGAGCACGCCTTCAACTTCGACGTGGCCACCCGGCTGGCCGCCCTCCTCGACGCCGGCGGGGCCACGGTGGTCCTCACCCGCTACGACGACACCGGGGTCGGCCCGTGCGTGAACACCCGGGCGGCCATCGGCAATGCCGCCCGCTCGGACGCCGCCATCTCGATCCACGGCGACGGCGGGCCGGTGGGCGGGCAGCGGGTTCGCCGTCGACGTGCCGGTCCCGGTGGTCAGCCCCATCAGCGACAACCGGGCCATCGTGGCGCCGTCCGGACAGCTCGGCACCGACGTCCGTGACCAGTTCCTGGCCGCCACCGGCGAGCACGTCTCGGACTACACCGGCGTCAACGGCATCGTCCCCCGCGCCGACCTCGGCGGCCTCGACCTCTCCACGGTCCCGAAGGTGCTGATCGAGTGCGGCAACATGCAGAACCCGGGCGACGCCTCCGTGATGGAGAATCGCCGGATGGCGCCAGCAGGCCGCCCAGGGCCTGGCCGACGGGATCACCGCCTTCCTGGTCCAGCGCGAGCTGCCCTGAGCCTGGCCGGGCACCGGCCAGGGTCCGACAGCCCCGGTGGGGCCCTCGGCCGGGCGTCGACCGGGGCGGGCCCGCACCGGGCTCCCCGGCCGTGTCGTGCGGCCGTCGGCCCGTCGCCCGACAGCAGGCCGATGACGTCGCCCGACATGGCCTCGCACAGGTCGGCCAGCAGTCCCATCCGGGCCTCGAGGCCGTCCGCCACCAGGAGGCGCTGCTGGTCGAGGGAGACCAGCGGGGCCATGTCGCACAGCTGCCAGCCCACCTCCTCCTGGTCGCCCGGAGATGCGCAGGCTGTGCGGGCAGGGCCGGCACGTCGCCGAGCTCGGACAGCAGCGACCGCAGCCGCCGCAACGATCCCTCGGCCCCGGCCAGCACCTCGGCCGCAGCAGGTGGCCGGCTCGGTCGGGCAGATCCTCGACCAGGGCCCGGGGATAGGGGTCGTCGGGCAGCCACTCCGCCACCCGGACCCGGCGGACCCCGGTGGCCACCACCAGCATCCGACCGTCGTCGAGCTCGGCCACGTTGGCGATGCGGGCCACCGTGCCCACGTCGACCCGCTCGTCGCCACCGCCCACCTCGGAGCCCCGGGTGATCAGGACGACGCCGAACTCGCCGTCGGCCTCGAGGCAGCGGGCCATGAGCGCCCGGTACCGCTCCTCGAAGACGTGGAGCGGCAGGCCCGCCCCCGGGAAGAGGACGGCCGACAGGGGGAACATCCCGAGGGGGTAGGTCCCGCTCACCGGGTCGCCACCGGCCGCCCGGCGGGCCCGCCCGCCGACCGGCCCGACGGCCCAGGACCACCGCCAGGACGATGACGGCCACCAGGGACACGACGGTGATCGAGCTGGCCCACGTAGTCGGCCGGCACGCTGCCGTAGGTGAGGGTCACGTCGTGGCTCGTCGGGACCACCACCATCAGGTTCGGCGCCGACCCGCCAGGACCCTGCGGCCCGCTGGCCTGCCAGTTGGGGAAGTAGGAGATGCGGACCTCCACGGGCGTGCCCACCCGGTCGACGTGGAAGCGAGATCCCCTGGTCCGACTGGCGCACGTCGGACACCGTGGTGGTCGGCTCGTGGACGGCGGGCACCGCGGTGGACCCCACCGGCACCCGGGCCCAGGTGGCCGGGCCGTCGGCCGCCGGCACGACGCCCCACCGTGCCGGGTGGTCGTACCAGTCGACCGCGGGCGTCGAGCCAGCTGGACTGGCCCGGTCCGACGCCCTTCCACACCACCGGCTGGTGCGGCCAGCGGCACCACCAGCGAGGAGTCGGCGATCCGGTAGACCTTCCACGTCGTGTCGAGGCTGTCGCCGTTGTACCTGGTGCTCCACGGACCGGTCGAGCCGACCAGGGTGGCGTTCGGGTCCGCCGCCACCGCCTGCTGGACGGTGGTCGACGAGGTCAGCAGGTACTGGACGCCCATCTGCTGGAGGTGCCGGATGCCGAGGGCCACGTCGAGGCCCGCCGTACGGGAAGGCCCGACCACGGCGTTCGACGGATTGGGGGACAGCTCGTTCTGGTTGATGAAGTGGAACGGCGTCGTCGACGCCGACTCGAACAGCAGCCCCTCCATCGAGTCGATGCAGCCGTTGGTGAAGTACGGGAGGAGCATCAGCGACTCGGTGGTGCCGAACCGGTTGAGGCTCGGGTCGTACTCCCACATCGCCCGCCCGCAACCGTGGGCGGCGCCGACCGAGGACATCATCTGCATCACCGCGTGGAACTCGGGGTAGTCGGGCTTCTGCTCGTAGCCCGAGTAGTTCCACGCCGCCCACGCGCTCGGCTGGTTCGGGCCCACGGTGATCCCGATCTTCTGCAGCGTGCTCGGCTTCAGGGCCAGCGGCGGCACCACGGCCAGGCACACGGCGGCCAGCGCCACCAACGGTCCGACCACCGCACCGGCCGCCACCGCCACCGGCACAGGGCGGCGGAACCGGGTGACGCGGCATGCCCGGGGCCCAGGACCCCTGGTCCACGGTGCCGAGCCGGGCCCGCACCGAGCGGACCCAGACGGTCGAGCTGGCGCCGACGCCACCACCGGGCGACGAGCCCGACCACCTCGGCCAGCGCGATAGCCGGCCAACAGGTAGAGGCACAGGAACCACAGCGGGAGGAACCGCACGTTGTAGAGCTTGGAGGCCGGGTCGACGATCATGGCCATGGCCGAGAGTCCCCCCATCACCACCAGGAACAGCGCCACCCGGCTCTTCCGGACCACCATGGCCACCAGGCCGACCAGGTCGGCGGCCAGCACCCAGCGGGCCGATCCCGGGAACAGGAGGTGGGGGTAGCCGAAGACCTTGGTGTACCCCATGTTGGTCGTGTAGGCCTGCTCGGCGTAGAAGGGCAGCAGCCACCAGGCGGTCAGCCCGACCCCGAGCAGCCCGGCCACGGCCGACCACGCCAGGCGCCGCAGCCACCGTCGACCGGCCACCGCGGCCCGGACGCCGCCGGACACCAACCGCGTGAGGTCGGCGTCGAGGACCAGCCAGACGACGGCCCCGGCCACCGCGAACATGGCCGGGATCAGGTGGCACAGCAGCGTGGCGGCGAACAGCGCGGCGGCCAGCGCCCGGTGCCGTCCGGTCCGCAGTCCGGCGGCCACCACGCCGAGGAACAGCAGGGAGATCGACAGGCTGAGGGAGAAGGAGAACTCGCCGGCCAGGGTGGAGAGCAGGTTCCCCCCGTAGATGGAGAAGCTGGGCTCGAACAGGAACGGCAGCGTGGCGGCGGCCAGGCAGCCCGGGCCCGGGTCCCGCAAGCCCGGCCAGGCGGCCGAAGGCCCAGGCGCAGAGCGGCAGGAGCAGGCTCCCGAGGACGGTCACCAGCTTGAAGGCGACGTCGTGGAGACGAGGACGTTCAGCAGCCACCGTCAGGAGGCCGGGAAGCGGGAAGTAGAAGGTGTAGAGCGGGAACCCGTCGTACCAGCCCGGGTCCCACCCGGTCACCTGCCCGTGGGTGAGCAGGTGGGACTCCAGGTACGCCGGCAGGGCGACGTGGGCCCCGGTGTCGCCGCCGGTCGTCGTCGTGTTGAGGAACAACAGGTCGGGGTGCATCTGGGTCAGCACCACCACCATCACCCCGACGATGGCCACGGCGCTGGACCAGGCCGGCCACGCCGTCCGGCGGGTCATCCGGGCCCACCACGGTGCCGATCGGCGGACCGGTGCCGGTGCGGCGGCCCGGACCGGCGCCGTCCCGACCGCGGGGGCGTCGACGACCGCGGTCGCTCCCTCGGGATCGCCCGAACTCCCCCACGCGTCACGTCAGACCAGTCCCCGGGCGCCCGCCAGCGCCGGTACCACGACGGCGGTCAGGGCCACCGCGTTGAACGACGCGTGGGCGACGATGCTCATCCCGAGACGACCGGTCCGGTAGGACACGGCGCCGAGGATCACCCCGAACACGGCCAGGCCCAGCAGTTGGAGCGATTCGGCGTGGGCCATGGCGAACAGCGTCCCGCTGACCACGACGGCCAGGCACGGGCCCACCCAGCCGCCCCACCGGCCGAACAGGCGGGCCAGGGCGCGCAACAGGACGCCCCGGAAGTACAACTCCTCGAAGAACGGCGCGCCGACGACCGTGGCCACCACGACCAGCGCGTACCCGAGCCCGTGGGAACCGCCGGTGAGCCGCTGGGCCGGGGCCCCGAAGCGCTGGTGGAAGTCGTGCACGTGCGGGGCGATGGGCACGTAGACCAGGACGATCAGGTACTGGCCGGCGACCCCGATCGGGACGCCGATCAGGTCGATCCAGCGGAACCGGAGTCCGAGGTCGGCCGCCAGGCGCTTGGTCCCCCGCAGTCGGCTGGCCAGGACCGCGGCCCCGAGGAACCCGCCCCACAGGCCGAAGAGGGTGGACAGCACGAACCAGGTGGGCGGCTCGGACAGCTTGGAGAGCGCCGTGATCTGGTGGTACTGCCCGGCGACGGCGGCGGCCACCCCGACGAGCACCGCGGCCAGGACCTGTCCCCCGAGGAAGCCGATGCCGGCGTAGAGCAGCCACATCCAGGCCGCGGCCCGGGTGGTCGGCACCGCCGCCGGCGTCGAGCTGCCTCCCGAGGCTCACGTCAGGGGGGCCGAAGCGTCGACGCAGGTTCCCACGGCCGTCACCGGACGACGACACCGGTGCGTTCGGGGAAGGTGGATTCGGGGCAGGTGGGTTCGGGGGTGGTGCGCCTGGTCCCGCGGCATCCACCGCCTGTTCGGGCCGGTCGCTCACTCCCCCACGATACCGACCGCACCCTGTCACGGGGCGCCGGGCCCAGGGTCGTGCTCCCGGGCACCCCGCATCGTCCCGGCCGGAGGCCCGGGGCGATGCGTCAACCACGCCACGGGGCGCGTAGCATGAAGAGGTGACCCCGCCCAATCCCGACATCCCCAACGGACCGGCCTCCCCGAACGGCTCCGGCCAGGACACGCCCGGGCAGAACAGGAACCGCATCATCTTCTTCTCGGTGGCCCTCGCCCTGGTCGTGGCGGTCCTGATCGGCGGTCCCCTGATCCAGAAGGCCAACACCTCCCAGATCACCTACCACACGTTCTTGACCAAGGTCTCCGACAAGCAGGTGTCGACCGCCACGGTCGACCAGACCTCCGGCGTCATCACCGGCACCCTGACCGACGGCATCCAAGTACTCGGCCAACGGGCCCAATCCGGTCACCGACTCCGAGCTCCACGCCCTGACGCCGCTCGGGGCCAACTACAAGCTGGTCACCACCACCCAGAACCCGCTGGTCCAGATCATCTGGTACCTCATCCCCTTCGCCATCATCCTCGGGATCTTCTACTTCATCAGCCGTCGCGCCCAGGGGCAGATGGGCAGCATCATGTCGATCGGCCGCTCGAAGGCCAAGCTCTACTCGACCGAGCGCCCGTCGACGACGTTCGACGACGTCGCCGGCTACGACGGGGTGAAGCTCGAGATCAGCGAGGTCGTCGACTTCCTCAAGACCCCGGCGCGCTTCAAGGAGATCGGCGCCCGCATCCCCAAGGGCATCCTGCTCGTCGGGCCTCCCGGCACCGGCAAGACCCTCCTGGCCCGGGCCGTGGCCGGTGAGGCCGGCGTGCCCTTCATGTCCGTCAGCGGCTCCGACTTCATGGAGATGTTCGTCGGCGTCGGGGCCAGCCGGGTGCGCGACCTGTTCGCCACGGCCCGCAAGCAGGCCCCGGCCATCGTCTTCATCGACGAGATCGACTCCATCGGCCGCAAGCGGGGCGCCGGCCTCGGCGGCGGACACGACGAGCGGGAGCAGACCCTCAACCAGATGCTGTCGGAGATGGACGGCTTCGACCCCACCGAGGGCATCGTGGTCATGGCCGCCACCAACCGACCCGACATCCTGGACGCCGCCATCCTGCGCCCGGGGCGCTTCGACCGCCAGATCGTGGTGCCCGCTCCCCGACCTCGACGAGCGCCTCCCGATCCTGCAGGTCCACTGCAAGGACAAGCGGGTCGACCCGACCGTCGACCTCGGCAAGGTGGCCCGCGGCACGCCCGGCATGAGCGGCGCCGACCTGGCCAACCTGGTCAACGAGGCGGCCCTGCACGCCGTGCGACGGGGCTCGCAGGTCATCCAGAACGAGGACTTCGAGGCCTCACGCGACCGGGTCCTCATGGGCCAGCGCCGCGAGAGCCTGGTCCTGTCCGGCGCCGAGAAGGAGCGGGTGGCCTTCCACGAGGGCGGCCACGCCGTGCTCGCCTACGTGCTCCCGGACGCCGACCCGGTCCACAAGGTCACCATCCTCCCGACGGGCATGGCCCTCGGCGTGACCATGCAGCTCCCGATGGAGGAGCGCCACATCCATCCGCGCCAGCACATCGAGGACTCGCTGGCCGTGCGCATGGGCGGCCGGGCCGCCGAGCTCCTCGTCTACGGCGACCTCTCGACCGGTGCGGCCAACGACCTCGTCGGCAACACCGAGCTGGCCCGCAAGATGGTCCGCGAGTGGGGCATGAGCGACAAGATCGGTCCGATGGCGTGGGGCTCGCAGGGCCAGGTCTTCCTGGGCGAGGACCTCATGCACACGAGGGACTACTCGGAGCACACCAGCCAGATCATCGACGACGAGGTGGAGCAGATCCTCCGCGTCCAGGAGCAGCGGGCCCTCGAGGTGCTGGCCCGGCACCGGGGCGGGCTCGACGCCGTGGCCCGGGCCCTGCTCGACGAGGAGACCATCGACGGCGAGACCGTCGGCCGCCTGGTCGACACCGCCTACGGGCGACCGGTCCACGCCGCCGGTGTGAAGACGGTGCCGCCGATCTTCGTGGCCAGCCAGCACGGGCCCGACGGGCGCCGACAACGTCGACGGCCCGCCCGCCGAGCCCGGCACGCGGTGCCGACGCCTCGACGGGCCCCGCTGCCGGTCCCGTCGGCCGCCGCCCCCGACGCCGGCCAGCCGGCCGAGCCGGCCGGCACGTCAGCAATGCCGCCGACGCCGGCACCGATGCGCCGGCCCCCGGGGCCAACGGCTCGAACCGCCCCGGCACAGCCCGGTCCCTGGCCCCCGGCCCAGACGCCGTGGCCGGGCAAGCAGACGCCCTGGCCGCCGCCACCGCCGCCGGCCTCACACTGAACGGGGCGAAGCCGGGTGGCTACGCGGCGGCCCCGGCCTCGTGGTGACCAGCCCGACGTGACCCGGTCGTGCCCGGTGGACCAGCCCGACGTGACCCGGTCGTGACCCGCTGGTGACCAGCCCGGGCCGCGCCACCGGCACCAGCACCCGGCACCCGATGCCGCCGGGCTGACCAGGACCGGACCGCACTGGTCCGGCACCTCCGCCCGACCCGTCAGGACGCGAGCGGGAACCCCGACGCCGACACGACGCCCGGGGCGCCGGTCGGGCCGTCGTCCACCTCGACCGACACCGGGCCGGTCGCCCGCACCACCAGCGGCCGCAGGCCGGCCACCGCGGCCGGGCCGAACACCACCAGGCCCCCGGCCGCCACCCCACCCTGGCCACGGCACGGCCACCGGCCAGCGGGGCGACCGTCACCTCCACCGGGGACGATCCGGGGTCGGCCACCGCCAGGCGTGTGCATGGTCGCGTCCGGCCACCAGCGGTCTGCCCGGGGCCCCGGGGCCGACCACCAGCCACGACGCCGACGTGGTCGTCGGTCCCGCCCGTCAACCCGGCCTGGGGGGACGCGCCGGCCGGCGGGGCTGCGACGCTCCGCCCGACCACGATGGGCGAGGCGGCGGTGACGGTGACCGAGTACGGGCGACCCCAGCGGCCACCCGGCGACCGCGGAGGCGGCGAAGGCCACCACCGAGTGCCCGGGCACGGTCGAGCTGCTTGGGCGTCACCGTGGCCGAGGACAGCCCCACGGTGACCACGGGCGGTGACCGGGGACGCCCCGGGGTTGGCCACCGACAGGTTGACCGTGCCGCCCTGGACGGCGGTGGTCTGGGCGAACCGCCAGGTCGTGGCCGGTGCCGGGCTTCCCGGCCACCAGGGCCAGGCCCGACCCCGAGGGCACCGCCATCCGGTCGAGCTCGGTGGCCACGATGGCCCCCGACGTCGTCTGGACCAGCGTGGCCACCACCGGCTGGTTCTGCACGTAGGCCCCGAGCCCGGCCACCACGAGCTGGCCCGGGCACGAGGGTGATGCCCTGGTAGGCCTGGGGGACGAGGACGTTGCCGTCGGCGGTCAGGAAGCTGACGTCGACCAGCGCCTGGGCGGCGGTCGGGTTGTACAGCGAGAGGTCGAGCAGCCCGCTGGCCGTCGACCCGCCCACGAAGTCCCACTCGGACGACACCGACGACGCGCAGGGGGCGGTGCTCCATCCGATGGGGCCCGCCGACGACCATCGTCCCCGGTCACGCCTCCGCCGGCGAAGGTGAACGTCGCCGCCGTGGCGCCGGCCGGCAGCCCCGGGCCGGGATCACGTCGGTGGTGCCGAGGGCGGGGACCGTCACGGCGCGGCGGACCGGCGCCGCCCCCGACCCCTGGACCGTGACCATCACCCCGTGGGCCGCGGTCCGTGACGTGTTGGTGAGGACCACGACCCCGGTGGCACCCGCTCCGGCGTCGAGGCCGGCGCCCGTGGCACAGAACAGGGACGACGTCCGCGCCGCGGCCGGGGCCACCTGGACGCCGTCGCCCGGCTGGGCTGGCGGCGTGGGCGACGGCACGGGCGCCGCCGCCGACACCACGCCGACCCCGACCAGGACCGCGGCCACGGCCACGATGGCCGCGGTCCGTCCGGGCACCGGGCCCAGGGCCCGGCGACGACGGGACACCCGGGTCTCCACCGCGGCGGCCGGCGACGGCTCGGCCGACGGGTCCCGCCCGGGGGATCCGTCGGCTGCGGCCGTCCCGTTGCGGGCCGGCGGTCCGTCGTCGGCAGGCATCCGTCGTCGGTAGGCATCCCGTCGCCGGTGGGGCCGGTCATCCGAGCACCCCCTCGTCGAGCGACCACGCGTCGTCGAGCTCCTCGTGGGACCGCCGCCGGCCCTGCGACCAGGTCCGGGGCCGGCCCACCCGCTCCCACTCCCGGCGGAGCCGCCGGCGGTCGATCAGGGCGGCGAGGGCCAGTCCCCACGCCACCAGGGCCCAGAACCCCGGCCAGCAGGGGCAGGAGCCCGTCGTCGAACCGGAGGGTGCCGGTGGTGGCCGCCGGCACCGCGTACCGGGCCGGCCCAGCCGAAGGAGTCCGAACGGGTGGCCGTCGCCCCCGATCCGGTCACCAGCTGCCAGTCACCCGAGGGGGCGGCCGACGAGAACACGGTGCCCGGCGACCAGCGGGCCGCTGGAACGACCGGGAGGCCGGGGCCCCCGGCAGCACGGGCTTCGCCCCGGGCACCACCGGTGTTCCCGGGGCGGCGGCCAGGGGCGATGCCACCGGGAGTGCCGACCCCGGGCGACCGGGGACCTCGGCCCGCTGCGGGACCCAGGCGGCGTTGGCGTAGACGGTGATCCCGGTGCCCGACAGGACCGGCTGGAGGTCGAGCTGGCGCCCGAGCGCCGGCATCAGGTCGGCGGGCACCGGGTAGGCGGTCGGACTCTGCTCCCCGGCGATCTCGGGGGCGATCGCGTCCAGGACGACCACGTAGCGGACGGCGGCCGGGGCCAGCAGGCTCCCCAGCCGGTCGGTCCGGTCGTTGCGGGCCAGGTCCACGGCCGACCCCAGGCGTGCCGGCCGGTCCGGGCGCCGTCCCGTTCCACAGCCAACGGGCGTCCGGCGACCCGTTCTCCGACGTGGCATAGGCCAGCCCGTCGCCGGCGTTCCAGCCGCCCTGGTTGAGGCTCCGGGGGTCACCGAGCCACAGCACCCGGAACGCCCCGTCCGCCACCTTGGCCTGCATCCACGCCACCGACTGGGAGAAGTCGTTGGTCGGGAGGTCCCATCGCCCCGGGAGGGCCGAGACCAGGGTGGGCACCGTGGCCAGCGCCACGGCCAGCACCCCCACCACGGTGACCAGCTGGCGCCATCCGAACTCGGCCTTGGGCAGGTCCCGTTCGAAGGCGGCCACCCCCAGGCCGATCGAGGCCGAGGTCGCGGCGGCGGCCGGCCCGAGGAGCACGAGCGGGTCGACGGCCAGCCCGCCGGTCCAGCCCCGGCCGCTGATCCAGGCGACGAACCAGAACACCAGGGCGATGGCCCAGAACCGGGCGGCCCAGCGGAAGCGGACCCCGCGGGCCAGGAGCAGCGGGGCGGCGGCGGCCACCACGAACCCCCAGGTCAGCGGCGACCCACCGATCGGCCCGGCCGCGAACCGGAGCAGCGCCCCCCAGGTGGCGGCCCCCGAGTCGGGCGTCCCCAGGCCGAACACGGCGAGCATGCCCCTGCCCGTCGAGAGCACTCCGATGGCCCACGGGAGGCGAGATGACCACGGCCACGCCGGTCGATCCCAGGGCCAGCCGGACGCGACCGCACCGTCCGGGCCGCGTCCCGGAAGAGCAGGGACGACAGCACGAGGGCACAGGGCGACGAGCACGACCACGATGGCGGCGGCGGGCACGAACGAGATCAGGACGGCCTCGAGGACGCCCAGGGCCAGGGACCCGCCCAGGAGGCCGTGGCGCGACGCCCAGGCACCTCCCGGGTCGGCGGTGCCGTCCCCCGCGCCCCCGGATCCCGTCGGGACCCCGGCCCGCCGGACGAACGGCTCGAGACCGGTCGACCGGGCCAGGATGGCCAGCACCCACGGGGCGCCGGCGTAGACGACCAGGGCACCCCATCGTCCGAGGGCCAGCGCGTTGTAGGGCAGGGGGACGGCCAGGTAGGCCAACCCGGCCACCAGTGCCGCCCGCTGCGACCCGAACGGGCCGGAGCAGTCGGACCGTCCCCCAGGCGCCGAGCGGCAGGCACCCGAAGATCAGGACCTTCTGGGTGAGGCCCATGGCACCGAGCAGCACCGTGCCCACCACGCCGGAGATGGCCAGTGCCGGTGTGGCCGGAGCGGTCGTCCCCACACCGGACGGGTGCCAACCGGTGAAGAACTGGGCGAACGTCGACGACCACGACGGGAACGGGGTGAACTGCCCGAGGGCGGGGAGGCGCCCGGTCAGCACGCCGCGGGAGCCGATCACCACCAGGAGGCCGGCCACCAGCCACACGGCCAGGCGGACTGCGCCCCGGGATCCGGCCCGCCTCGGTCTCCTCGACGCCCGGCTCGATCTCGAGGCCCTCGTCGGCCGTCCCGTAGGTCTCGACCGCCACGGCCGCGGCCGCCGCCAGTTCGTCGGCGTGGGCCCCGTGGAACCCGAACTGGAAGACCCGACGGAGGTAGGCCGAGAGCCGGGCGCTCCCCCGGACCTGGAGGAGGCGGATCTCCTTGTCGCTGACCCGCCGCTTGGCCTGGAGGGCCGACCGTCGGGCCCGGGTGGCGCCCATCCGGGCGAAGTTCCAGCGCCACGCCCGCACCACGGCCCGGGCCCGCGTCCGGTTGCCCGCCAGCTCGGCCACCACGACCTCGCCCACCGCCAGGAGGAAGACCTGGGGCACGACGCGCCACAGGTGGCTGCGGGAGTAGCAGGTGAACACGGCCAGCAGCTCGTGGCGGCGTTGGAGTTCCTGGAGGGTCACCGGTCGGAGCTGGTCGACGTCGGACACCGGGGCGTCGGTGGGTCCTGCGCCCTCCGGGGTCCCGGCATCGGCGGCACCGGTCCGGTCCGGCGGCCCGTCGCCCACCGGTCACCGGCTCGGCCGGGGCCGTGACCGGGGCGTCCGGGTCGGCCGCGGTCGCCGCCGCGGTGGCGGTCGCGGTGGTGTCGGCCGTCGCAGCCAGCAGCGACGCCTCGAGCGGGCGCTCGCCGGAGGCCAACACCTCGAGGTGGCGGACCCGGGCGTCGGGGGCCACGATGATCCGGGCGCCGACCACCTGGGCCCGCCAGCACAGGTCGAGGTCCTCCCCCATGGCCACGATGGCCGGGTCGTAGCCGTCGAGCTCGTCGAACAGGTCGGCCCGGATGAGGGTGCACCCGCCGGGCGCCACGAACACGTCCCGCACGGCGTCGTGCTGCCCGTGGTCGATCTCGTGGGCCTGGACCCGCTCCACCACGGAGCCGCCCTTGTCCACGGTCATCCCCACGTGGACGAGCTGCTCCGGGTCGTCCCAGGCTCACCACCTTGGGCGACACGATCCCGGCGTTCGAGCGGAACGCCTCCTCCACCATCAGGTGGACGGCGTCGTCGTCGAGGGCGACGTCGTCGTGGCAGATCAGGTAGTAGGCGGCCCCGTCCACCATGGACCGCACCTCGTTGACCGTCGCCCCGAATCCCCGATTCCCGTCGAATCGCCGGACGTAGGCGGTGGGCAGGACCTCGGCCACCCGGGCGGCCAGGTCCTCGGACCGTCCGGTATCGAGGACCAGCACCGACAACTCCGCATAGTCCTGTGAGGCGATCGAGGCCAGCGTCTCGGCGAACCACGGACCGGGATCGTGGGCGACGACGACGGCGACGACCGGCGGTGCCAGTGTTTCCATCAGGGGTCAGAGGCTATCGGGCCGGGAAGAGGGTGACGAGGGATTCCGAGCCCGGATCGGCATCCCCCCTGCTCCGGGCCTACGTATCCGCCGGATCGCGGCCGCCTGCTCGCGGGGTGCTTGCAAATGTATATCATTGGGGATACAGTTGTATTCGAGCACAGCACCGGGACTTGGACGCAGGACCCGGTGCGGTGCGATCAGCACGAGACCCCACCAGACCCCCACCACCATGAAGGAGCACACCATGCCCGAGATCAACACCGACATCACCAAGGCCGCCAAGGACATCGCCAACGTCGCCAAGGACGCCACCTACGTCGTCATCGGCGCCGGTGTCCTCGGGTTCCAGCAGGCCCAGGTCCAGCGCCGCGAGCTCATGGCCAAGCTGCAGGACCCGTCCTCCAGCCTCTCCGACCGGGTGACCACCGTCCGCGGCGACCTCACCGAGGCCGTCAAGAACGTCGACGCCAAGGTCGAGGAGCTCATGGACCGGGCCGAGGAGCTCATCGAGCGGGTCGAGGCCGTCTTCGCCCCCTTCGAGGACCGTCTGCCCGCCCAGGCCCGTGACATCGCCAAGCAGGCGCACGGGCAGGCCAAGGACGCCCGCACGCAGATCCGCAACATGCGCCCCACGGCCGTCGCCTGAGCGACACCGGCAGTCGTCGGGTCGTACTCCCCCCTACGACCCGACGCCCGGACCGGCGAGCCCTCGAGGCCCGGTCGCACCGGACCGACCCCCCTCGGTCCCCGCGAAGAACGGCCCGCTCCGTGCGGGCCGTTCTCCGCGTCCGGCGGGTCAGGCGGGGGCGGACCGCCAGTGGGCCAGCGACGTCGGCCAGGGTCTGGTCGAGCGGGAGCTCCGGGGCCCACCCGGTGGCCGCCGTCAGCCGGGCCGGGTCGCCGCGCAGCACCGGCACCTCGACCGGGCGCATCAGCGACGGGTCCTGCACCAGCCGGACCGAACTGCCGGCCTGGGCCAGGAGACGGTCGGCGATCTCCTGGATGGCGACGTCCCTGCCCGAGCACACGTTGTAGACGCCGCCCGGCGCACCGGACTCGACCAGCAGCCGGTAGGAGCGGACGACGTCCCGCACGTCGGTGAAGTCCCGTCTGGCCGTCAGGTTGCCGACCGGGATCTCGCGCGGCCCCGGACCGGTCGGCGTCGACGATCCGCTTGGCCAGGGCCGACACCGCGAAGTTCGGCGACTGGCCCGGCCCGATGTGGTTGAAGGGTCGGACGGTGATGACCTGCTGGCCGTGCCCGAGCCACGCCTGGGCGCACAGGGCCTCGCCGGCCAGCTTGGAGGCGGCGTAGGGCGTGAGCGGGGCGGTCGGTGACTCCTCGGTCAGCGGCAGCCGGGCCGGGTCGGTGACCGCGCCGTAGACCTCGGCCGAGCTCGTCACGAGGACCCTCGGGTCGGTGCCGCACTCCCGGGCGGCGGCCAGCAGGGCGCCGGTGCCCAGCACGTTGACCTCGAGGACCCGCAGCGGCTCGTCCCACGACTGCCCCACGTGGGTCATGGCCGCCAGGTGGTAGATGGCGTCGGGTGCGGCGTCCTTGACCGCGGCCAGCAGGGCGGTCGGATCGGTGATCTCGACCTCCTGGTCGATCTGGACGACGTCGTCACCGCAGCTGCGGAGATGATCGGCCAGCCACGTGCCAACGAAGCCGCGGCCGCCGGTGATCAGGGAGCGCACGACGGGTCACCCTACTGGCTGGGCGACTCCCGGGAGAGCGCCGGGTCCGAGGCCCGTGCCGTGGGCCGTCGGGCTTCACCCACCGGCCGCCGTCCGGTAGGCCGCCACGTGGAGGTCGGCGCTGGCCCGCCAGGTGTGGCGCTCCACGATGTCGAAGCCGAGCGAGCGCCGCTCCGAGGCCGCCCGGTCATCCCCGCGGCCCGTCAGCACCGTGTCGAGCACGTCGGCCAGGGCACCGCCATCACCCGGCGGGAACAGCAGCGCGCTCGCTCCGGCCACCTCCTCCATGGCCGTCCCACTCGTCGTCACCAGCGTCGTCCCGCAGGCCAGGGCCTCGAGGGCCGGCAGGCCGAACCCCTCGTACAGCGACGGGTACACCGCGGCCGTGGCCGAGCGCAGCAGCGCGGGGATGGCGGCGTCGTCCACGTACCCGGTCCGCACCACCCGGTCACCCAGGCCCGAGGTGGCCACGGCCGCCTCGACCGCGTCGGCGCCCCAGCCCCGGCCGCCGGCCAGCACCAGCAGCGCCTCGGGATGGCGGGCGGCGACCGACGAGAACGCCCGGACCAGGGTGGGCACGTCCTTGCGGGGCTCGAGGGTCCCCACGAACACCAGGAGGGGTCGGCCCGGGGCCAGCCGGCCGTCGATGGCCGCCAGGAGCGCGGAGTCCGACCCCGGGCGACGGCTCGTCGGGGCGGAAGCGCCCGGTGTCCACTCCGTGCGGGGCCACGACCACCTCGGCCTCGACGGTGCACCAGCGGCCCAGGCCCTCGGCGGTCACCCGGCTCGGGCACACCACCACCGCGGCGTCCCTGGCCGCCCGCCGGATGGCCCGCCGGAAGAGGACCACCTTGGAGCGCTCGTGCCACTCGGGGGCGTCGAAGAAGCTGAGGTCGTGGACCGTCACCACGGACGGCAGCCCGGAGCGCCGGGGCATCGTGTAGTGGGGACCGTGGTGGACGGCGGCACCGGACGCGGCGACGAGCGGCCCGAGGCGCACCTGCTCCCAGGCCAGGCGGAGCGGGCGGCGGACCGGGTGCGGCGGCCAGGAGGTTCTCCGGGGGGACCAGGGCGGCCCACCGGGCCCGGTCGGCGCTCCGGCTGCACAGCACCAGGTCGACGTCGGGGCGCCCGGCGAGCTGGCCGGCCAGCTGCAGGATGTAGTGCCCGGCACCGACCGGCTGGTCGGGGACGGCGCTGACGTCGAGCGACACCCGCAGCGGCTCCGGCGCCGCTCATCGTGCCCACCCGGCGTTCACGACGCCCCCCGTGCCGGCCGGGCGGCCCGCTCCCACACGGCACGGTGGCGACGGGCGATCGACGCCCAGGACAGCTCGGCGGCCCGCGTCGAGCCGAGTCGGATCAGCTCCTGTCGGACCGGTTCGTCGGTGGCCACGTCCAGGAGGCCGGCGGCGATCGACGCGGTGTCGTGCGGGTCGACCTCCCGGGCCGCGCCCCCGGTGCTGGGCAGCGGGCTGGCCACCACCGGGGTGCCCACCGACATGGCCTCGACCGGCGGGAGCCCGAACCCCTCGATCAACGGGACGTAGGCCAGGAGCCGGGCCGACGCGTACAGGCCGGACAGCTCGGCGGCCGACACCGAGCCGGCGTGGATCACGCCCCGGCCGGGCGGGACCTGTTCGCCCCAGCCCGACGGGCCGACCATGACCAGGGGCCACGGCTCGGGCAGCTCGTCCCGGATGGACTCGTAGGCCTCGACGAGTCGCCGCAGGTTCTTGCGGGGCTCGAGGGTCCCCACGCTCAACAGGAACGGCCCGTGGACCCCGAGCGACGCCAGGTGCGCCGCGGCCGCCGCCGATGTCGGGCGGCGGCAGGTGGTCCGACCCCATGGGGATCACGGTGATCGACTCCGGCGAGGCACCGGCCTCCACCAGGTCGTCGGCCACCACCTCGGCCGGCACCACGAAGTGGTCGGCCCGGCGCAGGGCCCGGGCCAGCGCGGCCTCGTGCCAGCGACGGCCCCGGGGCGGGTAGGCATCGGGGACCCGGCGCCACAGCAGGTCGTGCACCGTCACCACCAGGGGCGTCCGGCCCGTCTCCAGGGTGGCCAGCGACACGGCGTGGACGACGTCGAACCCCGACGGGGCGCGGACCAGGCCCCGGTCCCAGGCCCGGGTCAGGAGCGGCCCGGGCAGCGGCGATGCCCGCAGGGCGTGCCCGAGACCGGCCAGCGGGTCGATCGCCCCGCCGCGGTGGGCACGGCTGGCCGCCAGCGTCAGGGTGAGCGGGTCAGCGCCACCGGCACCGGCGGCGGACTCCAGCTCGTCGAGCCCCTGGAGGAGCCCGAGCACGTAGGTGCCGATCCCCCCGGCGGCCGACCGGCGGAGCTGTTCGACCAGGAGCAGGACGTCGAGGTCGCTCATCGGTCCCCTCGCGTCGCCGCACCCGACACCCGGGCCCCGCCCGTCACGCGGCCCCGTCCCGGGCGCCGGCGGCATCGCGCGTAGAGGGCGGCCAGACCATCGGCGCACCGCTCCCAGCTGAACTCGGAGGCACGGGCCCGACCCCGGGTCACCAGGGCCTCGACCGACGCACCGCCGGACAGGACCTCCACCAGGCGGGCGGCCAGTGCGTCCGCGTCTCCGGGCGGCACCAGCCAGGCCCCGTCGCCCACCACCTCGGGGACGGCGCCGGCCGCGGTCGCCACCACCGGCACCCCGGTGGCCATGGCCTGCAGCGGCGGGAACCCGAATCCCTCGTAGCGCGAGGGATAGGCCAGCACCGCCGCGCCCCGCAGGGCGGCGTGCAGGCCCGCGTCGTCGAGGTAGCCGGGTCGCACGATCCGCGCGCACGGGCCGGCGACGCGGCCACCGCGTCGGCGAACGCCCCCGCCCCCCACCCGTCACGCCCCACGACCACCAGGGCCACGTCGGGGTGGCGCGGCGGCCACCGCGTCGAACGACCGGACGAGCAGCGGGTAGTCCTTGCGCGGCTCGATGGTGCCCACGGCCAGGACGTAGCGGTCGCATCCGGCCGGGCAGGGCCACGCCGGGGCCGGAGCCACCACCGGCGGGCAGGTCGGGCACGCCGTGGTGGACGGCCCGCACCCGGCTCGGGTCGACGTCGAACTCGGCAACCACCTCGTCGGCCACGAACACCGACGGCGTGTGCACCCACGCCCCCTCGGCGACGGCCCGGCGGATGAGGGCGGGGTAGGCGAGGGTCGGGGCGTCGCACAGCTCGGGAAACCGCACCACCGTGAGGTCGTGGACCGTCACCACCCGGGCGGCCGAGCGCGTCGGCGGCACCACGAAGTTCGAGCCGTGCACCACGTCGCGGGGACCGAGGAACCACTCGACCGGTGGCAGGCGCCCGTGGGCCCAGGCGGCGTGGAGCGGACGGGCCGGCATGGGCCGCTGGCGGTGGGAGACCCCGCTCGGGCAGCCGGTCGGCGATCCCACCCCGCCGGCGCCAGCTGACGGCGAACGCCGATACGTCGAGGTCGTCGCGGGCGGCCAGTCCCGACAGCGCTCCCGCGCAGAACACACCGACCCCGGTGGGGCTCCCGAGCAGGGGGGTCGCATCGAATCCGACGGACAGCCGGTGACTCGCGGCTGTCGCTGGTCGCTCCGGCGGCACGCCGTGAGCCTTGCACATCCGCGTCGTCCTCCCGGGACGCGATCGTGTCCGGCCCGGGCGCACAGGCCGACCGCCCTGGGCGGCGGTTCTCCGTCCGGACGGCCCGGTCCGCCCGCCGGGGGCGCCCACCGGGCCGGGTAGCCTGCGCGGATGCCCACCTCGCTCCCGTCCGAGCAGCCGGTCCCGTGATCACCGCCCTGGCCGGAGGGGTCGGCGCCGCCCGCCTGCTGCGGGGGATGGTCGAGGTCGTGCCCCCCGCCGACATCACCGCCGTCGTCAACGTCGGCGACGACACCGACCTCCACGGGCTGCACATCTCCCCCGACCTCGACACCGTGCTCTACACGTTGGCCGACGCCATCAACCCCGAGACGGGATGGGGACTCGCCGGCGAGACCTGGCGGGTCATGGAGTCCCTCGGCCGGCTCGGGGGATTGACCTGGTTCAACCTGGGCGACAAGGACCTGGCCACCCACTGCTACCGCACCCAGCGGCTGTCGGAGGGCGCGCCGCTCGGCACGGTCACCGCGGAGCTGGCCGAGTCGTTCGGCGTGGGGGTGCGCCTCCTACCCGTCACCGACGACCCGCTCCGCACCCGCCTGCTCCTCGACGGCGGCGACGAGGTCGGGTTCCAGGAGTACTTCGTGAAGCTCCGCCACGACGTGGCCGTGCGCGAGGTCCGGTTCGCCGGCGCCTCGGAGGCCCGCCCCGGGCCCGGGGTGCTCGCAGCCATCGCCGAGGCCGACACGGTGGTCGTGTGCCCGTCCAACCCCGTCGTGTCGATCGACCCGGTGCTGGCCGTGCCCGGCATCCCCGAGGCACTCGCCGCCCGGCGGGACACCATCGTGGCCGTGTCCCCCATCGTCGCCGGGGCGGCGCTGAAGGGCCCGGCCGACCGCCTGCTGGTGGAGATGGGATTCGAGTCCTCGGTGGTGGGTGTGGCCCGTTGGTATGCGCCGTGGGTGGCCACCCTGGTGATCGACGAGGCCGACGCCGCCCTGGCCCCGAAGGTCGAGGCGGAAGGGGTGCGCTGCATCGTCGCCCCGACGATCATGTCCGACGTCGGAAGATCGGCCGCGCTGTCCCGGGTGGTGCTCGATGCCGGCTCCTGACCCGATGCCGGCTCCTGGTCCGATGCCCGTACCTGACCCGTCGGTCGCCCCGGGGACCGGGGTGCCCGCCGGGGCCCTCACCGTCGTGCCCGTCCACGGGATGGGCGAGGTCCGGCCCGGCGACGACCTGGCGGGTCTGCTGGCCGACGCGCTGTGCGCGCTCGGGCCGGACGGCGCACCGGTCCCCTGGGTGGTCGACCACGACGTGGTGGTGGTCACCCAGAAGGTGGTGTCCAAGGCCGAGGGCCGCATCGTGCCCTTCGACGCCGACGACCCGGACGCCAAGCGACGGCTGGTCGAGTCCGAGTCGACCCGGGTGCTGCGCCGGCGTGGCGATCTCCTGATCACCGAGACCGCGCACGGATTCGTGTGTGCCAACGCCGGCATCGACCTGTCCAACGTGGAGGCCGGCACCGCCGCGCTGCTCCCGGTCGACCCGGACAAGTCGGCCCGGAGGATCCGCGAGGCGCTCGCCCACCGGCTGGGTGTCACCGTCGCCGTCGTCGTCTCGGACACGTTCGGCCGGACCTGGCGCAACGGGGTGACCGACGTCGCCATCGGGATCGCCGGGATCGCCGGGGTGGTCGACCTACGGGGGACGGCCGACGCCAACGGTCGGGTGCTCGAGGCCACCGAGGTGTGCGTGGCCGACGAGGTGGCGGGCGCGGCCGAGCTCGTCATGGGCAAGGACCGCGGGGTGCCCGCTGCCGTCGTGCGGGGCGTCGACCCCGCCTGGCTGCGGCCCGGCTCGGTCGCCGCCGAGATCGTGCGCGACGCGTCCGGCGACCTGTTTCGCTAGTTAGCCGACGTCGAAGAGGTCGACCACGAAGATCAGGGTCTCGTTGGGGCCGATGACCCCGCCCGCGCCCCGGCTCCCGTAGCCCAGCTCGGGCGGGATGGTGATGCGACGCCGTCCGCCGACCAGCATGCCGGCGACGCCCTCGTCCCATCCCTGGATCACGTGCCCGGCACCCAGCGGGAAGCTGAACAGCTCGTCCCGGTTCCACGACGAGTCGAACTCGCCACCGGTCGACCAGGAGACGCCCACGTAGTGGACGGTGACCGGCTTGCCGGCCACTGCCTCGGCACCGCTCCCCACCTCGAGGTCCTCGATCACCAGGTCGGTGGGAGGCGGGCCGTCGGGGACGGAGACGGACGGTTTCATGTCGGAGGGCATCCTGGGACTCTAGAGGTTCTGAACCCGCTGTGTACGAATTGCCGGTTCCGGGTGGTGGTGGCTACCGACCCCGCTGCGACCGGCTGGCTCCACCGCTCGTCGGACGGGAACCGGCGGCTCCCCCACGGCGCACCGCTCCGGGCGGACCGGCACCGGCGCCCCGCTTCTTGTGGCCGGACGGGGCCGAGCCCTGCGTCGACGGCGCCCCTGGCTTGCCCGAGCCGCCGGGCTTGGTCGTGCGCCCGGGCTTGCCCGGCTTGCCCGGCCGGGACGGCTTGCCGGGCTTGGAGAACCCGGACGGCTTGTCGCCGCCCTCGCGAGGGCCGCTGCCGTTGCGCGGGCCGCTTCCGTTGCGCCCACTTCCGCCCTGGCCCGGCTTGCGGGTCTTGAAGGGACGCGAGGCCCGGACGCCACCGCGGTTGGCGTTCGGCGACGACTCCCGGTGCCGGTCGGGCTCCCGCTCCTTGACGACGCGTCGCGCCGGCGGGGGGCCGATGACCTTCTCGATGGCGGTGAGGTCGTACTCGGTGGTCCCGATGGGGACGTGCAGCTCGCGCTGGAGCTTCTTGATGGCTCCGGCCTTGTCCGGGGTGACGAAACTGACCACCACGCCGGTGGCGCCGGCCCGGGCGGTGCGCCCGGAGCGGTGCACGTAGTCCTTGGGATCGGCCGAAGGATCGAAGTGGACCACGGCGTTGACCCCGTCGACGTGGATCCCCCGGGCGGCCACATCCGTGGCCACCAGGCAGTCGACGGCGCCGCGCACGAAGGAGTCGAGGGCCTTCTCCCGTTGCTTCTGACTGCGGTCGCCGTGGATGGCGGCGGCACGGATGCCCCGCTGGTCCAGCTGGCGGGCGATCCGGTCGGCGCCGTGCTTGGTCCGCGAGAAGACGATGGTCGGCCCACTGGCCGTGACCACCTCGGCGGTCCGGTCGACGCGGTCACCCGAGGACACCCGCCAGAAGAGGTGGACCGCCGCGCTGGCGTCGTCCTCGTCGACTTCGAGCTCGTGGCGGGCCGGGTCGTGCTGGTAGCGCTTCACGAGGACGTCGATGTCCCCGTCGAGCGTGGCCGAGAACAGGAGCGTCTGTCGGCCGTCGGGAGTCAGGTCGAGGATGCGGCGGACGTCGGGGAGGAACCCCATGTCGGCCATGCGGTCGGCCTCGTCGATGACGACGATCTCGACCGCGTCGAGGCGGATGCTGCCCCGCTCGAGCAGGTCGCCCAGGCGGCCCGGGCAGGCCACGGCGACGTCGACCCCGCGTGACAGCGCCTTCAACTGCGGGCCGTAGCCCACGCCGCCGTAGAAGCAGTCGACCCGCAGGCCCCGGGGGTCGGCCAGCACCTGCAGCTCGGAGGCGACCTGGGCGGCCAGCTCACGGGTGGGGGTGAGCACCAGCACCCGGGGGTGCTTGGGCTTGGAGGACTTGCCCTTCAGGTTGGCGACGGCACCGATGCCGAAGGCGATCGTCTTGCCCGATCCGGTCGGGGCCTTGCCGCAGACGTCGCGGCCGGCCAGCGCATCGGGCAGGGTCATGGCCTGGATGGGGAAGGGGGAGGTGATGCCGTTGGCATCGAGAGCGGACACGATGTCCGAGGGCACGCCGAGTACGGCGAAGGAAGAGGCAGAGGGAGGCATGGAGGCACTTTCGGGCTACAGGAGAAGCACCGGAGTGTGCCTCGAGAACCACCGGGCGCAGTTGCTAGGGCGCGGGTGGACTCCCCTACCCTACAGGCAACGGACGCCTCTGCGTGCGCAGGGGTGCGGGAACCGCTGCCTCCGGGGTCAGTCGGGGACGTCGGCGGATCCGGTGTCGACCCGTCGGGCGAACCGGCTGAGGCCGACCGCCCATCCGTCGGGCGACCCCACGGCACCGTGCATCTGCTCCCATCCCTCACCGTGACGCTCGATGTGGCGGTGCACGAGATCCACCCGCGTCCGATCGGCGGCCAACGACGTGAACCGGACCTCCACGTCGCTCGTGCGCGACGCATCGGTCTCCACCTGCCACTCCAGCGAGACGTCCCACGAGAACACCACCCGGTCCGGCGGGTCATAGGCCAGCACGCGTGCCCAGCGGCACTCGCTGCCGTCGACACCCCGGTCGATGATCGTTGCCGCCCACCCGGGGCTCGAACACCATCTCCGCCAACTCGGCCTGGAGGATGTGGTGCTCGACGGGCCACCAGCTCGCCATGTCGCGGGTGAAGACGTCGAACGCCTCCTCGATGGGTGCGTCGACCTCGATCGATACCTCCACCGGGGTGCTGACCGTCGTGCTCATGTCGTCTCCTCTCGTCGTTGGTCTGCTCGCCGCTCCACTCGTTGCTTGAAGCCGGCCATGGCCAGGTTCCAGAACCGATCCAGGTACGCCCGCATCTCCGCCACGCCATCGGGGTCGAGGCGGTAGATGCGCCGGGTGCCGTCCCGCTCGTCCAGCACCAGGCCGGCGTCCTTCAGGACCCGCAGGTGTTGGGACACGGCGGGACGGCTCACCGGGACCAGTGCGGCCAGGTCCCCGACCGACGCCGGGTGCTCCGAGAGCAGCTCGAAGATCTCCCGTCGGGTCGGGTCCCCCAGGACGCCGATGACCTGTCCGTTAGTTTTCACTAACCGTAAGTATGAACTGACGGATACCCGACGTCAAGCTGTCACACCTTCCGGACACGATGGCCTCATGGCGTTGGCGACCACCGCATCCCCCACCGCATCCCCCACCGGTCCCACCGGACCCACCGCCCGACCGCCCGGGCTCTCGACCCGGACGGCCTCGGTCTCCGATGCCCTGGCTGCGCTGATCGCCGACCTCGATCCGGACACCCTGGTGGGCCCGGATGCCGCCTCGCTGTATGCCGACTTCGCCCGGATGGAGCGGCTGGTGGTGGCGGGCAAGACCCTCCTCGCCCCCCGGATCGCCACGTCAGGCCAGTGGGAGGCCGAGGGCCACCGCTCCCCGGCCGGCCTGTTGGCCACCCTGGAGGGCGGATCGGCCGGCCAGGCCAAGCGCACCCTGGAGACCGGCCGCCAGCTCGCCGCACTGCCCTCGGTCGAAGCGGCCCTGCGCCAGGGCAGGCTCTCCGGCGCCAAGGCCGCCGAGATCACCGACGCCGCCGTGCTCGACCCCCGGGGCGAGACCGACCTCCTGGCCGGGTCGCAGGACGAGCCCCTGCGGGCCACCAGGGAACGCTGCCAGCGGTTCCGGGCGACGGCGTCCCGACAGGATCCCGTGGCCGCCGCCCAGCGGATCCACGCCGCCCGGTCGTTCTCCCACTGGACCGGTCCCGACGGGGCCTTCCACTTCCAGGGCCAGGACACCCCCGAGCGGGGAGCAGCCCTGCTGGCCCGCCTGGTCCCCACGGCCAACCGCCTGCGCGACGCCAGGCGGGCGGCAGCTGCCGAGGCGACCTCCACACCTCCGTCAGGCTCCGGGCCCGCTCCCGAAGCCGGCCCCGAGCCGGAGGCGGCTCTGCGGGCCGATGCCCTCTACTTCTTGGTGGTCGGCGGGTCGGCCTCGGTCGCGCCGCACCCTTCCCACCGCCGACAGCCTCATCGATCGCCCGGCGCCGGCCACCGTCATCGTCCGGGTCGACCGCGACGCCCTGGTCCGGGGTCACGTCGAGCCCGGTGAGCAGTGCGAGCTCGACGGCCACGGTCCCATCCCGGTCGCCTCGGCCCGGGCCCTCGCCGTCGACGCATTCCTCAACGTGGTGGTCACCGAGGCCGGTGACATCACGGCCGTCAGCCACCGGGGCCGGACCATCAACCGCAGGCTCCGGACCGCACTCGTCTATCGGGACCGGACCTGCGTGGTTCCGGGCTGTGGCATGCCGTACGGGTTGGAGATCGATCACGTCGACGGCTGGGCGCTCGGCGGCTTGACCGAACTGGCCAACCTGGCCCTCCTGTGCACGCACCACCACCGCCTCAAGACCTACGACGGATGGGTCCTGAAACGGAACGGGCCGACCGACGAGGACCCGCAGTGGTCGTTCACGCCGTAGCCGCCCTTCGGCCAGGAACCCGGTCTCGGACTCGACCGACCGGACCTCGATCGACCGGACCTCGATCGACCGCCGGAGGCCACGCCCCGGAAGTGACGATCTACTGGAGCTCGCCGGACTCCTCGAGGCGGGTGCGGACGAACTCGATGGTGGCCGCGCGTGCCCTCGCCGAGTTCGGTCCACGAGCTCCACCCGAGCTGGATGCCCGCACGCGGTCGGGTCCAGACAGTTGCGGGCCAGCTCGCCGGCGCGCAGTGGCTTGAACTCGGGCTCCACCTCGACCCCGGCCTGGCGGGCCATCTCCTGGAACAGGGTGTTGACCGAGGTCTCGCGACCGGTGCCGATGTTGCACACCAGGCCCCCGCCCTTGGTGGCGGCGCGGACGAACCCGTCGACCACGTCGTCGACGTACACGAAGTCCCGGGTCTGCTCGCCGTCACCGAAGATGGTCACCGGCTCACCGCGCAGCAGCCGCTCGGCGAAGATCGCCACCACCCCGGCCTCCCCGTGCGGGTCCTGGCGGGGGCCGTAGACGTTGGCGAGGGCCAGCGCGGCGAACTCGAGGGAGTGCAGTTCCCGGTAGGCCACCAGGTAGTCCAGGGCCGCCTTCTTCGAGACCCCGTACGGCGACAGCGGATGCTGGGGCAGCGATTCCTTCAGCGGGAGCTCGGATGCGTCCGGTTCGCCGTAGAGGGTGCCGCCACTGGCGGCGAAGACCACCCGGGAGGCGCCGGCCGACCCGGGCACCCTCGAGGATCCGCAGGGTGCCGATGAGGTTCACGTCGGCGTCGAACACCGGGTCGGCGACCGACACCCGCACGTCGGCCTGGGCGGCCAGATGGAAGATGACCTCGGGTTCCCGCCGGGCGATCAGATCGACCACTTCCGGCGATCGGATGTCCAGCCGGTGGAACGTCAGCTCGTTGTCGGCGGTGGCCCGGGCGGTGGCCAGATTGGTCAACGAGCCGGTCGACAGGTCGTCGATGACATCGACCGAGTGGCCCTCGGCCAGGAGGCGGTCGACGAGGGTGGATCCGATGAATCCCGCCCCTCCGGTGACCAGTGCCCGCATGGTCAGCTCCCCGACGGGTAGCGCTCGCCGTCCAGCGAGGTTCCCGACGCGATGACCGCGCCCGCCCCGATGACCGACACGCCGGAGACCACGCAGCGCTGCCCGACCGTGGCGCCCGGACCCACGATCGAGCCTTCGACCCGTGGCCTTGGCCGCGATGCGGGCCCCGGGAAGGAGCACCGAGTCGGCCACCGTCGCGCCGTCCTCGATCACCGAACCGGCACCGACCACCGAGTCGGTCACCGTGGCCGTGGCGGCGATCGACGCGCCGCGACCGACCAGCGACCGCTCCACCGATCCGGCCACGACGTCGACCTCGCCGATCGTCCACACCCCGGGCCCGAGTTCGGGATCGGCCACGGCGTCCGGGGCCGGTGGGCCCGGATCGGCGGCCGTTGATCAGGTCGCGGTGGGCACGCAGGTAGGCGTCGGGGGTGCCGGTGTCGAGCCAGTAGGCGTCCGAGCCCTTGGCGTACAGGGTGCCGTCGGCCACCATCGCCGGGAACGTCTCCCGCTCGATCGACACCCGGATGTCCGGGGTGATGCGGCCGAGGACCGAGGGCTCGAAGATGTAGATCCCGGCATTGATCAGGTTGGTGGGGGCCTCGTCGCGTGGAGGCTTCTCGATGAAGGCGGTGACCTTCCCGTCGTCATCGGTCGGCACGACACCGAAGCTGCTCGGATCGTCGACGGGGGTGAGGCCGATCGTCCCCTCGGCGCCACGCTCGCGATGGAAGGCGACCAGGTCACTGATGTCGAAGTCGGTCAGGACATCGCCGTTCAGCACCACGAACGTGTCGTCGATGCCACCGAACGCCGCCGCGAACCGGATGGCCCCGGCCGTGTCGAGCGGGCTCGGCTCGACCGCGTAGGTGGAGCGCACCCCGGCGATGACCCCGTCGGGATAGGCGTCGCTGAAGGCGTCGGGCCGGTAGCCGAGGGAGAGCACCGCCTCGTCGATCCCGTGGGCGGCCGAGGTGACCGAGCACCCGTTCGATCATGGACTGCTCCACGATCGGGAGCATCTGCTTGGGGGCGGTGAGCGTCAGGGGCCGGAGGCGGGTTCCCTCGCCGCCCACCAGGACGACGGCCCTCACGGCTTCGTCGTGGTGGGCGAGGTCGGCGCGGTCGGGGTCGTCGTCGGGGTCGGTGCGTCGGCGCGGTGGTCGGCGTCGCGGTGGTCGGCGTCGTCGGACCGGCCTGGTCGGCGGTGATGAGGCTGGTGATCACCGAGGACGGCGGCTTGGGGATCGTGGCGTTGGCCGGCACGAAGGCCATGGTGATGAGCTGCCCGTTCTGGAACAGGAGCTTCTGCGGGTCGCCCGGGGTCTCGGCGCCCTTCTTGGCGGTGAAGTTCGGCCAGCTGTAGACGATCACCACGCCGGGCTTGCCGGCAGTCGGGCGTGCCCTTCGGGCAGACGTCGCCGTTGGTGTAGGTCGACTTGCCCGGGTAGCGGAGGGTCGAGTTGGTCAGCTCGAGGCCCTTGTAGTTCGAGACGAACTTGCCGAGCGTGGCGTTGCTCCCGGACTCCGAGCTGTTCTTCGGAGCGATGGTGACCACGCCGTTGCCGTCCGCCACCAGGCCGGTCTTCGCCTTGTTGGTGCTGGCCGGGAGGTTCGGCTCGAACGTGCCGCACACGTTGATGCCGAGGCCGGCGTACCAGGTCTGCGACGTGGTCGGCGGACCCGCCGAGGAGGTCGACTTGTGGGTCAGCTGGTACCGGCTCAGGCCGACGAGGAACAGCCCGACCACGCAGATCAGGACCAACGTGGCGTACCAGTTGACGGGCATCTGCCCGCGATAGGTCCGGCCACCGCCCGTGGTGGCGGCGCGCTGCACCCACTTGCCCGTCGAGTTGTTCGCCATGACCGTCCGACACCCTACAACGTCCGCCCGGTGCCCGGTCGCAGCCGGACTCGCCGGGTCGACCGAGTGCGTCGCCGGGGCGTCACCGAGGCCATCAGCCGGTCCGTTCCCGCGGCCCCACCGGCGCCGCCCCGTCCTCCGGTCACCCAGGTCACCGGCGGCCACGGTCGGACCGGCGCCCACGGGCGGACGCCGGATCAGGGCCTCCGCGGATCAGCGCTGCAGCAGCCGGGCCAGGCAGGCCAGGCCACACGGACGGCCACACCCACCGCCACCACGGGGCAGGAGGAGCCTCGCGCCAGCCCTCCGACGACCGGGACGCGAACCGCAGCAGGGAGCGGTGGTGCTCCAGGATCATGCGGTAGGGGTGGCGGTCGGTGGAGCGGCCCTGGAGGTGGGTGACCTCGGCGGACGGGGCGTAGGCCACCCGCCATCCGGCCCGACCCAGCCGCCAGCACAGGTCGACGTCCTCCGACGTACATGAAGTACGACTCGTCGAACCCGCCGACCTGCTCGAAGGCGTCCGGCGGACGAGGAAGCAGGCGCCCGGACACCCAGTCGACGTCCAGGGCGGCGTCGCCGGCCACCGTCCAGGTCGGTGCGCTGGTAGTTCCGGGTGAACCGGTTGTCCGGGGCGAAGATCCCGAGCAGGGCGTGGCCGGCGGCGTCGACCATGGACGGGAACCGCCGGGCCGAGGGGTACCGGTCCCCGTCGGGGTGCGGATCAGGGGTCCGACCAGGGCGCGCCCGGGGTCGGCGTCGAGGGCGGCCGCCAGGGCGTCGACGGCGTCCGCCGGGACCTCGAGGTCCGGGTTGCACACGAGCACCAGCTCCGACGCGGTCGGCGGCCACCCCCCGGTTGGCCGCCGCGCCGTACCCGAGGTTCTCCCCCGGGTCGACCACCTCGATCCCGGGCGCCTCGGCCAGCGCCGCCGACAGCGACCCGTCCGTCGACCCGTTGTCGACCACCACGACGTCCGCCAGTCCGCAGGCGGCGAGGTCGGCGACGCACCGGGCCAGGGCGGGGCCCGACTCGTAGTTGACGACCACTGCGGCGGTGCGCTCCCCGGCGCCGCCGGTCACGGGTCGATCCGCGTGAACCGGTACTTGATCAGGGCACGGAGCGCGCCGATGCCGTCGCGCCAGGTGATCTTCTTGCCCTCGCTGACCTCCCGGCCGGCGTAGGAGATCGGCACCTCGTAGATCCGGTAGCCGCGGCGCAGCACCTTGGCCGTGATCTCCGGCTCGAAGTCGAACTTGTCCGACTGGATGGTGATCCCCTCGAGCACCCGGCGGTCGAAGAGCTTGTAACAGGTCTCCATGTCCGACATCGTCGACGAGTAGAGGATGTTGGTGACGAGGGACAGGAACCGGTTGCCGATCCAGTGGAGCGGCAGCATGTTCTTGCGCTCCCCGGTGAACCGGCTGCCGTAGACGACCTGGGCCTTGCCCCGCAGGATCGGGCTCGAGCAGGCGGGGCCAGTCCTCGGGGTCGTACTCGAGGTCGGCGTCCTGGACGAGAAGGAGGTCGCCCCGGGCGGCGGCCATGCCGGTCCGGATGGCGGCACCCTTGCCCTGGTTGACCGAGTGGGTGAGCACCCGGACGGTCGAGTCGCCCAGTGCGGTCAGGACCTTGTCGGTGCCGTCGGAGGAGCCGTCGTCGACCACGATGACCTCGACGTCCACCGGCACGTCGACGGCCCGGATCCGCCGGATGACCTCGGCCACGGTCACCCGCTCGTTGAAGACGGGCACGATCACCGACAGCAGCCGGTAGGACCGGACCGCTCGTCGCCCGCCGATCCGCGTCGTCCGTCGGCGGGTGTCGACCCGTCGGTGTCGTTCCCTTCGGCCTCAGCCATGCACCGGCGCTCCTCGTCGGCCCCGGGGGTCGGGGTGCGCCCATTCTCTACCACGGCACCCCGCACCCCGGACACCCGAGCGCCACCGCCGACGGCACGACCCGACCTGTCACCGTCCGGGCCGATCCGGGTCAGGCGGACGTCGGCCGGACCGGCGATGCCGGCGTCCTCGGCCAGGTAGGCGGCCGTCGGCGAGAGGCCGTCCTCCAGGCTGGTGGTCGGCTCCCACCCGAGCTCGGCCCGGGCCACGGTGATGTCGGGGCGGCGGCGGGTCGGGTCGTCGGTCGGGAGCGGGCGGTGCTCGATGGTCGACGACGAGCCGAGCAGGTCGATGATGGTCCGGGCCAGCTGGATCACCGTGTACTCGTCGGGGTTCCCGATGTTGACCGGGCCGGTCAGGTCGAGTCGAACAGGGCGAGCAGGCCCCGCACCTCGTCCTCGACGTAGCAGAGGCTCCGGGTCTGGCTGCCGTCGCCGTAGACGGTGAGCGGCTCGCCCCGCATGGCCTGGAGCAGGAAGTTGGACACCACCCGGCCGTCGTCGGGGCGCAGGCGCGGACCGTAGGTGTTGAAGATCCGGACGATGGCCACGTCGGTGCCGAGGGTGCGGTGGTGGGCCATGGTGAGCGCTTCGCGAGAAGCGCTTCGCCTCGTCGTAGACGCTGCGGGGCCCGACCGGGTTCACGTTGCCCCAGTAGGACTCGGCCTGCGGGTGGACGTCGGGATCGCCGTAGACCTCGCTGGTCGAGGCCATGAGGAACCGGGCGCCGTGGCGTGCGGCCAGCTCGAGGCCGTGGCGGGTGCCCTCGCTGCCCACGGCCAGCGTCTCGAGGGGCAGGGCCAGGTAGTCGGGCGGCGAGGCCGGACTGGCCAGGTTGAAGACCCCGGACACGGGCCCGTCGACCGGGATCCGCCACGGAGATGTCGGCTTCGACGAGCGTGAACCCGGGGTGGTCGGCCAGGTGGGCGACGTTGGCCCGTCGACCGGTCGAGAAGTCGTCGACGCAGACGACCTCGTCGCCCCGGGCGAGCAGGTGGTCGCAGAGGTGGGAGCCGAGGAAGCCCGATCCGCCGAGGACGACGATGCGTCCGCTCACCGGCGGCCGATCCCCACGTAGGAGAAGCCGAGTCGGCGGACCTGGGCCGGGTCGAGGAGGTTGCGGGCGTCCACGAAGACCGGCGCGGCCAGGGCGTCGCGGACCTTGGCGAAGTCCAGCCAGCGGAACTCGTCCCACTCGGTCAGGACGACCACGGCCGAGGCGCCCTGGCACGCGGTGTAGGCGTCCGGGTAGGCCAGGCAGCGAGCCGGGGCCCTCGGGGACGTCGAATCCGGGGACGGCCACCGAGCCGGCGCCCTCGGGCACCGTGACCGTCGGGTCGTAGGCACGCACCTCGGCGCCGCCCTCGGCCAGGCGGAGGGCGACCTCGACGGCCGGCGAGTTGCGCAGGTCGTCGGTGCCCGCCTTGAAGGTGAGTCCCCACACGGCGACGACCGCCCCGGCGAAGTCCCCCGCCCGGCTCCCCGGCGGTGCCCTCGCGTCGGGCAGCGACGGGGCCACCGCGGTCCGGACCTTGGCCACGACCCGCTCGAACTGCTCGTCGTTGGTGGCGATGGCACCCTTCAGGAAGGAGAAGTCGTAGCCCGCCTGCTCGGCGATGTGCACGAGGGCCCGGGTGTCCTTCGGGAGGCAGCTCCCGCCCCAGCCCGGTCCGGGCTTCAGGTACTCGAAGCCGATGCGCCTGTCGTAGCCGAGGCCGAGGATGACGTCCCGGACGTCGGCGCCCACCGCCTCGCACAGGCCGGCGACGGCGTTGACGAAGCTGAGCTTGGTGGCCAGGAAGGCGTTGGAGGCGTACTTGATCGTCTCGGCCGTGGCCGCGTCGGTGATGAGCAGTGGCGCCTGGGTCCCGGCGAACAGCTCGCCCACCCGGGCCGCCGCCGCCTGGTCGTCGGCGCCGACCACGATGCGCTCGGGGTGCAGGCTGTCCGGCACGGCGGTGCCCTCGCGCAGGAACTCCGGGTTGGACACGACCTGGACGTCGGTGCGACCGAGCACCCGCTCGACCACCAGGGTCGAGCCCGACCGGGACCGTGGACTTGTTGACGATGACGGTGCCGGGCGCCAGGTGGGGGCTGATCTCGGCGGCCACCGCCTCGACGTAGGAGAGGTCGGCCGACCCGTCGTCGCCCTGGGGGGTCGGGACGCACAGGAAGACGAACTCGGCGCCCTCGACGGCGGCCGTGGCTCCCTGGACGAACGCCAGCTTGCCGGCGGCCTGACCCTCGCGGACCAGCTCCTCGAGGTGCTCCTCGACGATGGGGACCTCGCCCCGCTGCAGCATGGCGACCTTGGCCGGATCGGCGTCGCCGCAGGTGACCCGGTGGCCCAGGTGGGCCAGCGTGGCCGCGGTGGGCAGACCCACGTAGCCGACGCCGATGACGGCCACGGTGTGGACCGACCCGGCGGGCGGGCGGCCGAAGGCGGACTCGCCGGCGTGCGCCCGTGCCGGCACCCGTCGGGTCTGCCGTCCTCACCGCCGTGTGCGAAGAGCGTCGAGCTCAGAGACATTGCTGGTCACGTCCCATCATCTGGTCGTCCTGGCGCCTGCACGGCGTCGCCTTCGTCGTGCTCTGGCATGCGGCATCATCGGCCCGGAATCGGCCCGCTGCCTGAGCGAAAGTCACCCGGTCCGCCCCGGTGCGGGCGTCGTGTGCTTCCGGTGCAATCCTGCAACATCGGCGGCCACCTGCGAAAGACCGGTGCGGAAGATTCCCGGATCGCCACCGGAACCTGCCCGGATCGCTCCGCAGTCCGTGCACCGCCGGTCGCGGCCCCGATCGGACCCGCCCGGACAGCCACCTCGGTGTCAGGCCTGACTCGGGCAGGGCGGCCACCAGGCGGGCCAGTGCATCCTCCCACCGGGGCATGGCCGGGAGGCCCGACAGGCGGAGCGCGGCGTTGTCGAGGCGGGAGTTCGCGGGCCGCGGGGCGGGGCGGGGCGGGTCCAGGTCGCGCGGTGGCGATCGGCTCCACCCGCGCCGGGTCGTGGCCGGACGCGGCCATGACCTCCCGGACGAACCCGAACCAGGTGGTCTCCCCCTGGTTGGTCACGTGGAACGTGCCCGGGACGCCGGTCGGCGCCGAGACGGACGATGGCCCGGGCCAGGTCGGCGGTGAACGTCGGGACAGCCGTGCTGGTCGTCGACGAAGCGGAGGACGCCGAATCGGGCGATGCCGCGGCCAGCCGCAGGACGGTCTTGACCATGTTGGCGCCGTGGGCGCCGCTCACCCAGGCCGTCCGCACGATGGTCCCCGACGGCACCGCGAGATGGCCCGGATCTCCTGTTCGCCACCGAGCTTGCTGCGGCCGTAGACCGAGCGGGGGGCCGGGCGCGTCCCACTCGACGTACGGGCTCCGGCGACGTGCCGTCGAACACGTAGTCGGTGGAGACGTAGACGATGTGGGCGCCCACGGCGGCGGCGGCCTCGGCCATGTGGCGGGTGCCCATCGAGTTGACGGCGAAGGCGGTGTCGGGGTCCGACTCGCAGGCGTCCACGGCCGTGAAGGCGCCCGCCGTGGAGGACGAGGTCGGGGCGGAAGCCGTCGACCGCGTCCCGGACGGCCGTCGCGGTCGACCAGGTCGAGGGTGTCGATGTCGGTGGACAGGACCTCGAAGGTGCCGGGTTCGACGGGCGGCAGGAGGCGTGCCCGCCAGTGCCTCCGGGGCCAGGCCGCCCGACGGGCACCGCACCGGCCAGCACGTCCCGGACGTCCCGGCCGAGCTGGCCGTTGCCGCCGGTGACCAGCACCCGCAGCGGTGCGCTCACGACGTCACCTGGGCGGTGCGCCGGCGGCGGGACCGCTCCAGTCCCCCTCGACCACCGGGGCGCGGTCACGCAGCGGCTCCCACCAGCTGCGGTGGTCGGCGTACCAGTCGACCGTGTCGGCCAGGCCCTTCTCGAAGGGGACCGTCGGCTCCCAGCCCAGCTCCTTGCGGATCTTGGTCGAGTCGAGGAGGTAGCGGCGGTCGTGGCTCGGGCGGTCCGGCACGATCTCCTTCAGCGACTGCGGCTTGCCGGTGGCGGCCAGCACGGCGTCGGCGATCTCCTCGATCGACGCCTCCACCCCGCTCCCGACGTTGTAGGTCTCCCCGACCACGCCGTGCTGGAGGACCAGCTCGATGGCACGGCAGTGGTCGTCGACGTGCAGCCACTCCCGCTTGTTCTGCGTCGACTTGTAGAGCGGCAGCGGCTTGTCGTCGAGGGCCCGGGCCGTGAACAGCGGGATCACCTTCTCGGGGAACTGGTACGGCCCGTAGTTGTTGCAGCAGTTGGTGATGGTCGCCGGCAGCCCGTAGGTCTCGTGGTACGCCCGCACGGCATGGTCGCCGCCCGCCTTGGAGGCGTTGTACGGGGTCCGGGGCCGGTACGGGGTGGTCTCGGTGAAGACCTCGTCCGAGTCGAGGGGCAGGTCGCCGTAGACCTCGCAGGTCGAGATGTGGTGGAAGCGGGCGACCCCGTGGCGCCGGGCCGCCTCGGCCAGGGTCTGGGTGCCCATGACGTTGGTCTGGAAGAACCGGGTCGGGATCCAGGATGGCCAGGCTGTTGTGGGACTCGGCGGCGAAGTTCACGATCACGTCGATCTCGTGCTCGGCCAGGGTGGCCGTCACCACGTCGAGGTCGCCGATGTCCCCCTGGACGAACGCGATCCGGTCCTCGACGTCGTCGAGGTTCGGCCGGTTCCCGGCGTAGGTGAGCACGTCGAAGGCGACCACGGCGTCGTCGGGATGGCGCTCGACCCAGTAGCGGACGAAGTTCGAACCGATGAACCCGGCACCGCCGGTCACGAGGAGTCGCATAGCGGACCAGCGTAGCCCTGGGCGGTGCACCGTCCCGGACCGCGACGGCGACCGGACGGTTGCAGTCCGGGAAGCGCGGGCGTGCGAGGCGCTCCTGGTCAGCGTGGTCAGGACCCGGGGCGCACGTGCACGACGTCGCCCGCCACCACGGTCCGCGTGGCCCCGTCCGGTCGCCACGACGAGGTGGCCCTCGGGCTGATCCCGGTGGCCGTCCCCTCGAACGACCCGTCGGCGCAGGTCGACCCGCACCCGGGTCCCGACCGTGGTGCAGACGGCCAGCAGGTCGCCGGCCAGCCGCGGCCCGGCCGGCGGGCGTGGCCGAGGTCGGCCGCCCGGGGGTCCAGTGCGGCCGAGCAGTGCCAGTCGAGCAGCGCCTCCCGGTCGACCGGGCCCCCGCCAGCTGGCGCAGCGAGACGGCCAGGCCGCGCAGCTCGGGCGGGAGGTCGGCGTCCGCCGCCGGCCAGTTGACGTTGATGCCGATCCCCACCACGACCGGGGCGGGGAGGCCCGTCGGACTGCCGACGCCGGCAACAGGTCCGTCTCGGCCAGGACGCCGGCCAGCTTCCGACCACGGGCGTCGACCAGGTCGTTGGGCCACTTGATCCCGACACGCCCGCCGACGCCGACCGCCCGGACGGCGTCCACGGCGGCCAGGGCCACCGCCGTGGTGGCCAGGTGGCGGTCGCCCGGGTCGATGGCCGGGCCGGAGCAGGACCGACACCAGGAGGTTGGCCCCGGCCGGGCCTCCCAGGACCGGCCCAGCCGTCCCCGGCCGGCCGTCTGGTGGTCCGCCACGGCCACCACCCCCTCGGGAGCTCCGGCCCGGGCCTCGTCCAGCAGGTAGCGGTTGGTGGAGTCGATCGACTCGAACCGTCGGACGTCGGCGAACCTGGTCTGCGGCATGGCACACACCCTACGGCCCGTGCCAGTCTGTGGGGCCGGTACGGGCCGCTCCGTGCCGGGGTGCCCGTCGTGGGCGTGACAGAGTGGGGACGCCCCACCGTGGGGCGAGGTGCCACCTGGCCGACGTCGGCGGGCACGGTCCGTCGCCACCTCCGATTCCGAAAGGCGCAGCGTGCTCAAGAAGGTCCTCATCGCCAACCGGGGAGAGATCGCCGTCCGGGTCATCCGGACGTGCAAGGAGTTGGGCGTGGCCACCGTCGCCGTCTACTCCGAGCTCGACCGCGACGCCCTCCACGTGCGACTGGCCGACGAGGCCTACGCGCTCGGGGGACAGACCGCCGCCGAGTCGTACCTCAACACCGAGGCCATCCTCGACGTCATCGAGCGGAGCGGCGCCGACGCCGTGCACCCCGGCTACGGCTTCTTCTCCGAGAACACCGACTTCGCCCGGGCCATCACCGAGCGCGGGGTGACCTTCATCGGGCCCCCGCCCGAGGCCATCGAGGTCATGGGCGACAAGATCAGCGCCCGCCACGCCGCCGAGCGGGCCGGCGTGTCCGGGGTGCCCGGACGCACCGACGTGCTCACCTCGCCCGACCAGGTCGTCGCGTTCGGCAACGAGTTCGGGTGGCCGGTGGCCATCAAGGCGGCCTACGGCGGCGGCGGCCGCGGCATGAAGGTCGTCGCCGGGCCCCGACGACGCGGCCGAGGCGCTCGAGTCGGCCATGCGCGAGTCCCTCGCCTACTTCGGCCGCGACGAGTGCTACGTCGAGCGCTACCTGGCCTGGCCCCGCCACGTCGAGATGCAGGTCATCGCCGACACCCACGGCAACGCCCTGTGGCTCGGCGAGCGCGACTGCTCCGCCCAGCGTCGCCACCAGAAGCTGGTCGAGGAGAGCCCGGCGCCGAACTTCCCCGACGACGTGCGCGTCGCCATGGGCGAGGCCTCGGTCAAGGTGGCCGAGGCGTGCGGCTACGTCAACGCCGGCACCGTCGAGTTCCTCTACCAGGACGGCGAGTTCTTCTTCCTGGAGATGAACACCCGCCTGCAGGTCGAGCACCCGGTCACCGAGTTGGTCACCGGCCTCGACCTCGTCGAGTGGCAGCTGCGGGTCGCCTCGGGCGAGCCCCTCGGCTTCACCCAGGACGACGTGCAGCGCAACGGTCACGCCATCGAGGTCCGCATCAACGCCGAGAACCCGGCCGGCGGCGCCTTCACCCCCTCCCCCGGCACCATCACCCGCATGGTCGCCCCCGGTGGCCCCGGCGTCCGGCTCGACGCCGGCTACGAGTCCGGCGACACCGTCAGCCAGTTCTACGACAACCTGGTGGCCAAGCTCATCGTCTGGGGCCACGACCGCGAGGCGGCCCGTCGGCGCATGCTCCGGGCCATCGAGGAGACCGTGATCGAGGGCGTCGCCACCACCCTGCCCGCCGACGTCGCCATCCTCAGCCACCCGGACTTCGTGGCCGGCGAGCACTCGACCAACTGGGTCGAGCAGACCCTCGACCTCTCGACCGTCACCGCCGACACGACGCCCCGCCGCTCCGGCCCCCGAGGACGGCGAGGAGGCCGTCCCCCGGGTGCTCCGTGACGTGACCGCCGAGGTCGACGGACGACGGCTACCAGGTGAAGCTGTGGGTGCCCGACCTCGGGGACGCCGTCGCCGTCCAGGCCGGGGCGGTCGCCAAGGGCGCCGGGCCCGAAGCGCCCGAAGGCCGCCGCCGCCGGAGCCGGTTCGGGCACGGTGGCCGTCCCCATGCAGGGCACCATCGTCAAGGTCCTGGTCGAGGTGGGCGACACCGTCGAGGTCGGCCAGACCGTCTGCGTGCTCGAGGCCATGAAGATGGAGAACAACGTCAACGCCGAGAAGGCCGGGACGGTCAAGGAGGTCCGGGTCGCCCCGGGCGAGTCGGTCGGCCCCGGCGACGTCATCGCCGTCATCGAGTAGCCGAGGACCGGGTACGGACCGATCCGACGGTCCGAACGGGCACCGGACCGCTCGGATCGACCGGATCGACCGACCGATCGCACGGCCGGATGCGCATCGACCAGGATGTGCACCGAGCAGGAGGAGCCCGCATGACCGAGGCCCGGACGACGCAGTCCGACGAGCACAAGCAGGCGGCCCGGGAGGCGGTCGACGCCCGGCTCGACGATCTCGTCGGCCCTCAGCCACGACCATCCACGCCCATCCGGAGCTCTCGTTCGACGAGGTGCGCTCGGCCGCAACGGTCGTCGAGCCCTCGAGCGCGGCGGCTTCCGGGTGACCACCGGCACGGCCGGACTGCCCACCGCCTTCGTCGCCGAGGCGGGCGACGGTCCCCTGGTGCTGGCCGTCTGCGCCGAGTACGACGCCCTCCCCGACGTCGGCCATGCGTGCGGGCACAACATCATCGCCGCCTCGGCCGTGGGTGCCGGCCTCGGCCTGCTCCCCCTGGTCGACCGACTGGGCGTCACCGTCCGGGTACTCGGCACGCCCGCCGAGGAGGGCGGGGGTGGCAAGGTGCTCATGCTCGACGCCGGCGCCTTCGACGACGTGCACGCGGCGATGATGGTCCATCCATGGGCCACGGAGCGCCTCGAGGCCACCTGCCTGGCCGTCCACCACTTCGACGTGGCCTTCACCGGGAGGACGGCCCACGCCTCGGCCGCCCCGTGGCAGGGGGTCAACGCCGGTGACGCCATGGTCGTCGCCCAGGTCGCCCTCGGGCTCCTGCGCCAGCAGCTGCCCCCGGGCGACCAGCTGCACGGCGTGGTCACCAACGGCGGCGAGGCGGCCAACATCATCCCGGCCCGGGTGACGGGCCGGTTCATGGTCCGGTCCCTGACCGTCCAGGGTCTCGGGCAGCTCATCCCGAGGGTGCGGGCCTGCTTCGAGGCCGGCGCCCGGGCCACCGGTGCCGTCGGTCGAGTTCACGCCGCTGGCCCCCGACTACTCCCACATGGAGAGCGACCGCGACCTCCTCGACCACTACCGGACCAACGCCGAGGCGCTGGGGCGCACGTTCGACCTCGACGACGGCGGGCGTCGCCCGGCCCACCCTGTCGACCGACATGGCCAACGTCTCGCTCGCCGTCCCGACCATCCACCCGCTGCTGGCCATCGAGTCGCACGGGCGCGGTCAACCACCAGCCCGAGTTCGCCGCCGCCTGCGTGACCCGGTCGGCCGACGCCGCCGTGCGGGACGGCGCCCTCTCCCTGGCCTGGACGGCCATCGACGCGGCCGCCCCCGGTCCGCTCCGCGAGCGGCTCCTGGCCGGTCGTCCCGCCTGAGCCGTCCGGTGTCGACCTGAGCCTTCCGGTGCCGACCTGAGCCGTCCGCTTCAGCCGTTCGGGTGGAACTCCCCGAACACGCCCCGCAGCACGTCGGACACCTCGCCGAGTGTCGCCATCCTCGACAGGGCCACCTTCATCGGCACCAGCAGGTTCTGGGTGCCCCTGGCCGCGGCCTCGACGTCGGCCAGGGCGGCGTCCACCGCGGCCTGGTCCCGCTCGGCCCGGACCCGGCCCACCCGGGCGACCTGGGAGCGCTGGAGCTCGGCGTCGATGGGGAACACGTCGGTCGGGACACCCTGCTCGTCCACGAACTTGTTGACCCCGACGACGACCTTGTCGCCGCTGTCGATGGCCTTGGCGTAGGCGTAGGCGGCCTGCTCGATCTCCTGCTGCATGTACTGGGCCTCGATGGCGTCGACGGCACCGCCCATGGAGTCGATCCGCTCCAGGTAGTCCCAGGCGGCCTGCTCGACCTCGTCGGTCAGCGACTCGACGAACCAGGACCCGGCCAACGGGTCGACGGTGTCGGCGATCCCCGACTCGTAGCCCACGATCTGCTGGGTGCGCAGGGCGATCCGGGCCGCCTGCTCGGTCGGCAGCCCGAGGGCCTCGTCGAACCCGTTGGTGTGGAGGCTCTGCGTGCCACCGAGGGCGGCGGCCATGGCCTGCACGGTCACCCGGACGATGTTGTTCTGGGGCTGCTGGGCGGTCAGGGTCGACCCGCCGGTCTGGGTGTGGAACCGGAGCAGGAGCGACTTCTCGTCCTTGGCGCCGAACCGCTCGGTCATGATCTTGGCCCACATCCGGCGGGCGGCCCGGTACTTGGCCACCTCCTCGAACAGGTTGTTGTGGGCGTTCCAGAAGAAGCTGAGCCGGGGGGCGAAGTCGTCGACCTCGAGACCCGCGGCCAGTGCGGCCTCGACGTAGGCGATGCCGTTGGCCAGCGTGAAGGCGATCTCCTGGACGGCCGTCGAGCCGGCCTCGCGGATGTGGTAGCCGGAGATCGAGATGGTGTTCCAGGCCGGCAGGTGCTCGGCACAGTAGGAGAAGGTGTCGGTCACCAGGCGCATCGACGGCCGGGGCGGGTAGATGTAGGTGCCCCGGGCGACGTACTCCTTCAGGATGTCGTTCTGGATGGTCCCGCCCAGCTGCTTCGGGTCCACGCCGTTCTCCTCGGCCACCAGTGTGTAGAAGAGGAGGAGGATGGCCGCCGTGGCGTTGATGGTCATCGACGTGGTCACCTTGTCGAGGGGCAGGCCGGCCAGCAGGGCCCGCATGTCCTCCAGGCTGTCGATGGCCACGCCGACCTTGCCGACCTCGCCCTCCGACCGGGGGTGGTCGGAGTCGTAGCCCATCTGGGTGGGCAGGTCGAAGGCGCAGGACAGTCCGGTCTGGCCGGCGTCGAGGAGGAACTTGAACCGCTCGTTGGTGGCCTCGGCCGTCCCGAACCCGGCGTACTGGCGCATGGTCCACAGGCGTCCCCGGTACATGTCCGGGCGGATGCCCCGGGTATAGGGGTAGCTACCGGGCGTGCCGACCTGGGTCCCGGGGTCCCATCCGTCGAGGTCGTCGGGTCCGTAGACCTGCTTGATCGTGATCCCCGAGTCGGTGACCCGCTCGTGCTTCGGTGTTCCTGACCCGGTCTCAGATGCCATGGGGCACAGGTTACGGTCAACCGGGCCGGCCGAGAAAATGCACGCCTCGTGGCGCGCCGGGCCGACGGGGGCTAGAACCCGGTCATGCCGGTGGCCCTGTTCGATCTCGACAACACCCTCCTCGACCGCGAGGCGGCGTACGCCCGGTGGGCACGATCCTTCTGCGACGGGCACGGGCTGCCCGACGACGCCCGGGACTGGTTGGTGGCGGCCGACGACGACGGGATGCGGCCACGCGACGACCTGTTCGCCGGTCTCCGGTCCCGCTTCGCGGTGGACGACCCGGTGGCGGACCTGGTCCACGCCTACCACCGGGAGTACCCGGCGGCCTTCGACTTCCCCGCCGACTCCCGCCACGCGCTGCGCCGGCTCCGGTCGGCCGGCTGGAAGGTGGCGGTGGTCACCAACGGACCGCAGTCCCAGGAGCGCAAGCTCGAGGTGGCACGGCTCGGGGACGAGGTCGACGCCGTCTGCGTGTCGGCGCTCGTGGACTCGTGGAAGCCCGACCCCGGGATCTTCGAGGAGGCCGCCCGCCGGTGCGGCGTCGGCCTCGAGGGCTGGATGGTCGGCGACTCCGGTCCCGCCGACATCCGGGGAGGTCAGGGCGTCGGCCTCCGCACCATCTGGTTCCACCGGGGTCGGACCTGGGACCTCGGCGGGCCGGAGCCGGACGCCCAGGTGTCGGACGTGCCGGCCGCCGTCCGCGTCATCCTCGGCGAGGACGCTCCGGGCTGATCAGCCGGCCGGGGCCTCGATCACGTGGGGCATGCACAGGTCGTCGTACTCGGCGATCACGATCTCGCCGGCGTCGGGGCCGCAGGCCGGGCAGGCCGGGTCGCGACGGACCTTGAAGGTGCGGAAGCTCTGCTCGAGGGCGTCGTAGGCCAGGAGTCGGCCCTCGAGGGTGTCGCCGATGCCGAGGAGGACCTTGATGGCCTCGACCGCCTGGAGCGAGCCCACGATGCCGGGAAGGACGCCGAGCACGCCGGCCTCCGAGCAGCTGGGGGCCAGCTCGGCCGGGGGCGGCTCGGGCAGGAGGCACCGGTAGCAGGGGCCCTCGTAGGGGTTGAACACGGTGACCTGGCCCTCGAACCGGAAGATCGAGCCGTGGACCACCGGGATCCGCTTCAGGAGCGACGCGTCGTTCACCAGGTACCGGGTCGGGAAGTTGTCCGTCCCGTCCACGATGACGTCGTAGCCGTCGATGATGTCGAGCACGTTGTCGGCGCCGAGCCGCACGTCGTAGGTGACCACGTTGACGTCGGGGTTGATCAGGGTGAGGGTCTTCTTGGCCGAGTCGACCTTGCGCTCGCCGATCCGGTCGGTGTTGTGGAGGATCTGGCGCTGCAGGTTGGAGGCGTCCACCACGTCCATGTCGATGATGCCGATGGTGCCCACCCCGGCGGCGGCCAGGTACAGGGCGGCCGGCGAGCCCAGGCCCCCGGCGCCGAGCAGGAGGACCTTCGAGTCGAGGAGCGTCATCTGACCGGTCTCGCCCACTTCGGGCAGGAGGAGGTGGCGCTGGTAGCGGTTGCGCTGCTCGGGGCTGAGGGTACGGGGGGCGGACCACTCCCGCCCTTCGTCCTTCCACCGGTTGAAGCCGCCCATGATCGAGGCGACGTCGGTGTAGCCGAGCTGCTGCATGGTGTCGGCGGCGAAGGCCGACCGCACCCCTCCGGCACACATGACCAGCACGTGGGCCGACTTGTCGGTGATGCGGCCCTCGATCGAGGACTCCAGGTTGCCCCGGGGCAGGTGCACCGAGCCGGCCAGGGCCCCCTGCTCGTACTCGTCGGGCTCGCGGACGTCGAGGAGGACGGTCCCGGGCCGGGCCAGCTCGGCCTCGGCCTCCTCGGTGGTGATCTCCCGGATGTTGGCCTTGGCGGCGGCGAGCATCTCTCTGAAGGTGGGCACGGCGGTCTCGCTTCCTGATGATTCGACGGGGCGGCACCCGGGATCCCTCGGTGACGGCATCCCGTGCGCTGCTCTACGACGGGGTAAACGCTACCAGGGAGGTCGACATTCCCTCCCCGGCCCGGGTCGGCGGGCCGGGCCGCCGGACGGGACCGTCCCGCAACCCCGGACGTCGGTCGGCCGCCGTCAGGCGGTGGTCACGTACCCCGCCGGCGGGATGGTGCCCGGGCCGGTCGACAGGCACCCGGCCTGCAGTGCGGGGTCCGGCCCCGCGGCCAGCTTCGGCGGCTTGAGGAAGGCCGGCGGGGCGGTCAGGTCCACGCTGTCGAGCAGGTCGTCGGCCGCCGCGTCCCGGTTGGTGAGGACCGGCAGGTTCCACTTGGTCTCGACCAGCTTGAGGAACGACGTGTGGTCGTGGACCACGTGGGACACGTAGTCCTTCTTGGCATACGGCGAGACCACGCCGGCGGGGACCCGGAAGCCGTAGCGGTCGAACGCGCCCGGCCGGTCGCCGGGCGACAGGGTCGGCGGGACGGCGTCGGGCACCGCCGCCGACGGCGGGGCCACGTGGTCGAAGTAGCCGCCGGACTCGTCGTAGCGTCCACACCAGCAGGGTGTGGGGCCACTGGGGCGAGGCCATGACGGCGTTGACCACCTTGGCCAGGAACTGGTCCCCGTACTGGACGTCCTGTGGGTTCTCCTCGGACTGGGTGTCGAAGTCGGGGTCGACCATGCTGACCGACGGGAGCGTGCCGGCCGCCGCGTCGGCGTAGAACTGGTCGATCTTGGTGAGGTGGGCGGTGAATCCCGGCAGCGAGGCCTGGTACGGCCAGATGAGGGCCGACGGGAGCGACGTGAAGTAGTTCTTCCACGTGATCCCGTGCGCACTGAGGGATTGGAAGATGGTGCCGTTGGGCGGTGCGGCCGACGGGAACGTGTCGCCCAGCAGACCCAGCGACGTGCCGGCCATCAGGAACCGCCGGTTCGGGTAGGTCTGGGCACCGACCGAGCAGAAGTAGCGGTCGCACACCGGGAAGGTGGCGGCCAGCGAGTTGGCGAACGGGAGGATGCCGGGCTCGTGGTAGCCCATGGCCGCCGGGCCGCTCTGGCTGTTGGCGAACCCGTCCATCCGTCCGTTGTTCAACGAGTCCCAGTAGGCGTTCCACGTGTTGTAGGGATGGGCCGGTTGCTGGCACGGGTTGGGCATGGGAAAGGCCCGGAGCACCGAGTCGGTCGGCCCCGGGGGCGGGACGGAGGCGGTGGCGGACCAGGGGTTGGAGGCGGTGGGCTTTCCCTGCTTGTCGAGGGTGAAGCCGTCACCCCGGCCCCGCTGCATCCCGAGGACGTTGTCGTAGCTGTGGTTCTCCATCATCACGACGACGATGTTCTTGATCTGGGGAAGCTGGTCCGTCCCGACGGCGGCGGATGGGTTGGGCAGGTCCCCCGGCACCAGCTTCCGGGAGGGGACCGCCGCCGCCTTCGTCGTGGTGGTGGTCCCCGACGTCGACGACGAGCAGGCGGCGAGCCCGAGGGCGGCCGCACCCGACAGCGCCCCACCGAGGAGGGCCCGACGGGACAGGACGGGGGGCTCGACGGGGGGCTCGCGCATGTCCGCACGGTAGCCATGCGATCGACGGGCGACAACCGATCCACCCGGGTGCACCCACCGACGACCCGACCGAGTACCCGACCGACCCGGCCCGACCCGACGACCCGGCCGACGACCCGGACCCGGGTGAGTAGCGTGCCGGCCATGGAGTTCTCGGAGGCCGTACGGCGCCGGCACATGACGCGGAACTTCCTCGATGGCGGGCTGGATCGGACCGTGGTGGACGGGATGCTGGCCGAGGCACTGGCTGCGCCCTCGGCCGGCAACACCCAGGGCCGGGAGTTCGTGGTGCTGGAGGGACCCGAGCAGACCGACCACTACTGGCAGGCCACCACCGATGCCGAGTGGCGGGCCGCCTCGCGCCGGTTCGAGGGACTGTCCCGGGCGCCGGTCGTCATCCTGCCCTTCTCCGACCCCGACGCCTACGTCGAGCGCTACGCCGAGCCGGACAAGGCCCGGGCCGACGGGACCGGGGTCGAGTGGGTCGTCCCGTACTGGCACGTGGACGCGTCGTTCGCCGTCATGACCCTGCTGCTGGGGGCGGCCGACCGCGGCATCGGAGCCGCCTTCCTCGGGAACTTCCGCGGCGAGGAGGCGCTGAAGGAGGCGCTCGGCGTGCCCGCCCGCCTGCACTGGCTCGGGGCCGTGCTGCTCGGTCGGCCCGCGCTCCCCGACCCTCCGTCCACCTCGGTCGCCCGGCCCACCCGCACCCTCGAGGACTCGGTGCACCGCGGCCGCTGGTAGCGCCGGCGAGCCGTGCGCCACGATGGCGGGCGGCGTACGATGACGCGTCGGTGGCATGGCATGCCGAGCCGGTCACCGCGGGAGTCCCCGACGGAGGGCACTCCCGTCGGCGGGTCGAGAAGGGGGTCGTAGGTGACGGACGCGGTGATCGACGGGCGGACCGAGACTCCGGCGGAGACCGGGGCCACTGCGCCACCGGGGGCCGGCGGCCACGGTCCCCCACCCGTGCCGAACTTCAACATCGTGCCGGTCCGCGCCCTGCCCGTGGTGGCCGTCGTGCTGATCGGTCTGGTGGCCGCCATCGCCAGCAACAACCTGTGGGCACTGACCCTCTACCACGTCGCCGGCGGAGGGCTGTGGACGAGCCTCGACCTGTTCCTCGGCCTCGTGCTCGGTCCGATCATGGGGAGCCTGACCGTTCCCGGCCCGCGATCGAATTCACGACGAAGTTCATGCCGAAGATGCTGCTGATCATGCCGACCCTCGTGGCCATGACCCTCGGCGCCGGGTTCCAGCTGGCCCGGCACCTGGGCAACCTCGAGGCCTCGTACCCGCATCACGGATGGCTGGTGGCCTCGATGGTCATCGTCGGCATCATGGCGGTCATCGCCCTCGGCCTGCTGGAGCCGGCGAACCTGGCCGTCCTGTTCGAGCTGAAGAAGCCCGTGCCGAACGGCGCCCGCATCCAGCGGCTGATGAAGGTCTTCATCTACACCGCCGGCATCACCGGGCTCCTGCAGATCCTGACCATCGTGATCATGACCTTCCTGGCGAGTCGATGAGCGCCGCCACCGAGGTGGTGCCTCCCGGTTTCGGCGAGCCCGATGCCGAGGACCTCCGCCAGGCCGGGTTCCCCCCGGTCATGCCGATCGCCATCGCCACCCTCATCCTGGTCGTCACGGGCGGAGTCTTCGTGGCCGCACAGTACGGGAGGGCGGCGAGGCTGGTGGCCCCGACCGTCCTGGTGATCGCCGCCGCCGTCCTCCTGCTGGTCAACGCCGTGCTCATCCTGCGCATCCAGGAGTTCGCCCGTCCGGTGTTCTTCCGGGTGCTGGGCTGGGGGCTGCTCGCCTATGCGGTCATCGCCGGGATCCTCGAGTTCGTCTTCGTCTACGACCACACGCCGGCCCGCCTGCTGGCCCTGTTCACGGCCATGCTCGTGCTGTTCGCCGTGGACGTGCCGTTGATGCTGGCGTACTCGGTGGCCCGCTGGCAGCCGCCCGACGCCCGGTAGGGGCGGGACACCCCGCAACGGCGTCGGCAAGGTACACGGCCAGGTCTCACGCAAGGACCACGTCTCACACTCCCCGGACACGTTCGACCCGGTCAACCCGTGCGGTGGCCGCGTCCCGACCCGAGGAGCCTCCCGTGACCACGCCCGCCGTCATCCCCCCGCCGCCCCGCCCGCTCCGCCCGGTGACGAGTCATCCGGTCAGTTCGCGACCCGGATCCGGCCAACCTGACGGCCCATCGTCGACCGGCGGGCCCACCCTGCACATCGTGCAGTGGGTCGACCCGGTCGCCGACCCCCACGGCATGCACCCGTGCAGCCGCTACGTCGAGCTCTACTGGCTGGGCATCATCGGGCCCGAGCACCACCTGGCTGCTCCGGCGCCTCACCTACGGCCTCGAGGTCCACGGTGACGGATTCGACCTCCACCTCCCCGAGACGGCCCGCTCCCTCGGCCTCGGCGACAAGATGGGCAAGAACTCGCCGTTCCGCCGGGCCCTGGCCCGCCTGATCACGTTCGAGCTCGCCCGCCCCCAGGGCCCGGGCGAGCTGGCCGTGCGTCAGCACATCCCGCCGCTCCCGCTCCGCCACCTGAGCAGGCTGCCCGACACGCTCCAGCGCAGCCACCGACGGTGGATGGCCGAGCAGCGCCTGTCCGAGCCCGAGCAGATGCGGCGCCGGGCCAGGCGGCTGGCCGTCGGCCTGGCCGACGCCGGCCACGACCGGGCCTCGATCGAGCGTCGGCTCAGCGGCTGGCACTTCCATCCGGCCGTCGCCTTCCAGGCGGCGGCGGAGGCCTCGTCCGCCCGGGTGGCGCCCGTCGAGCTCCCGGGCCAGCCCGAGCCGCCCGGCCGGTCCGAGCCCCCGGGCCAGCCCAGCCGCCCGGCCAGTCCGGCCGGCCCGGCCCGTCGGACCGGCGGGGTCAGCCGGGCTCGGCCTCGTGACCGGCCGGGGTCAGGCCCCAGTAGGTGTCGATCGGCTCGATGTCCCCCTTGACCACCTTGTCGATCATGCGGCAGATCGGGAGGTCGAGTCCGTGGGTCTCGGCCAGTTCGAGGGCCACCTTGGCCGTGTTCACCCCTTCGGCCACCATGTGCATCTCGTCGAGGATGTCCTCGAGCTTGCGGCCCTTGCCCAGCTGCTCGCCCACCCGCCGGTTCCGGCTGTGGGGGCTCACGCAGGTGGCGATCAGGTCGCCCATGCCGGCCAGGCCGGCGAAGGTGGCGGGCTTGGCCCCCATGGCCTCGCCGAGCCGGATCAGCTCGGCCAGTCCACGGGACATGACCGCGGCGCGGGTGTTGTCGCCCACGCCGAGTCCCTCTCCGATGCCCGCGGCGATGGCGATCACGTTCTTCAGCGCCCCGCCCAGCTCGCAGCCGATCACGTCGTCGTTGATGTAGACCCGGAACACGCCCCGGGTGAACACGGCCTGGATGGCGCTGGCCACCTCGAGGTCCTCGGTGGCGATCACCGCGGCGGCGGCCTTGCCGGCCAGGATCTCCGACGGCGATGTTGGGACCGGTGAGGGCGGCCACCGGGTGGCCCGGCACCACCTGCTTGATCACCTCGGTCATCCGCAGGTGCGAGCCCCGCTCGAGGCCCTTCGACAGGCTGACCACCGGGATCCACGGGCGCATGAACGGGGCGGCGTCCTCCAGCACACGCCGGAAGCCCGACGTCGGCACGCCCATGATGATGAAGTCGGCGCCGCACACCGCCTCCTCCAGGTCCGAGGTGGCCGACAGCGCCGGGTCGAGGGAGAACCCGGGCACGTAGGCCGGGTTCTCGTGGTCCTCGTTGACGGTGCGGGCCACCTGCGGGTTGCGTGCCCACAGCACGGTGTCGTGGTGGTGCGCCACGAGCGACGCCACCGTCGTGCCCCACGACCCTCCCCCGAGGACTGCGATCTTCACGAGGCAGACGGTAGTGCAGCGTGGTCGTCGGGGCCCGGCTCCGTCGCGCCGGATCCGTGGTGCGGCCCCCGGGCTCAGGCCTTCGGTCGGGTGGCCAGCCAGCGCCCGAACTCCTCGGAGGTAGCCAGGGCCACCAGGGTCCGCACGCCGAAGCCGCTGCCGCCCTTGGAGTTGTACCAGCGGTTCTCGTCGGTCCGCGACGGGCCGGCGATGTCGAGGTGGGCCCAGGGCACGTCGCCCACGAACTCCTTGAGGAGCAGGGCGGCGCTGATGGTGCCGGCCTGGCCCGGTCGGCCCATGTTCTTCATGTCGGCCACCTCGGACTCGATGTGGGAGGCGTAGTCCTCGTGCAGCGGCAACGGCCACGACGGCTCGCCGGCCTCCGCACCGGCCGCGCTGCACGGCGTCGCGCAGCTCCTCGTCGTTGCCCAGCAGGCCGGCGATCTCCTTGCCCAGGGCCACCACGGCCGCCCCGGTCAAGGTGGCCAGGTCGATGACGGCGTCGGGTCCCGCCTCGACCGCCAGGGTCAGCCCGTCGGACAGGATCAGCCGGCCCTCGGCGTCGGTGTTGAGCACCTCGATGGTCTTGCCGCTCCGGGTGGTCAGGACGTCGCCGGGCTTGGTGGCCGAGCCGCTCGGCATGTTCTCGGTCATCGGGGCCCAGGCGGTGACGGGGATGCGGCCGCCCAGGGCCGCGATGGCGTCCACCGCGGCCAGCACGGCGGCGGCGCCGCCCATGTCGGTCTTCATGGTCTCCATGCCGGTGGGCGGCTTCAACGACAGGCCGCCCGAGTCGAAGGTGATCCCCTTGCCCACCAGGGCCAGGTGGGGCACCCGCCCGTCGAACGAGTAGGGATCGGCGGGTCGGTAGGTCGACCTTCACCAGCCGGGGCGGGCGCACCGAGCCCGCCGCCACGCCCAGCACGCCGCCCAGTCGCTCGGCCGCGATCCGCTCCTCGTCCCACACCTCCACGGTCAGGCCGTCCACGCCGGCGAGCCGGTCCGAGATGACCTGGGCGAACCGCTCCGGGGTGAGCGAGCTCGGGGGCTCGTTCACCAGGTCCCGGGCCAGGGCCACCGAGCGGGCCACCCGGGAGCCACGGGCCGCACCCTCGGCCGACCGCGTCGATCGCCGGGGCCCGACGGAGCGACGAGCACCAGCCCGGTCAGGCCGCCCTTCGGGTCGGCGCGTGCGGAATTCGTCGTAGGCGTAGGTGGCGAGCGCCCCGGCCTCGGCCGCCGGCCGCGGCCACTTCGGGGGGCTCCACACCGACGACTTCGGGCAGCACCAGCAGCGCGGTGCCGCCGTTGCCTGCGCTCCGCACGAACGAGGAGGCGGCCCGGCGCACCGATTCGAGCCCGGCGGCACCCGCCAGCTTGGCCGCCGGTGCCCACGCCCGACCAGCACGACGTCCGGCCCGGCATCCAGCGACCGCAGCACCAGGGTCTGGGCCACCTTGCCGCTGAAGCCCTGGCGCTCGCACCAGTCGGCGTCGAGCGGCCCCGGGAGCGTGATCCCGTCCACCGCATCCGGCGCCGCGGCCACCACCGGACCCTCACTGCTGCTGGTGGACCGGCACGCCGACGGCGGCCAGGTCGTCGGGCAGTCCGGGGCCGGACAGGGCGGTCACATTGATCACGTCGGTGCTCCTGAGGGTCGATGAGCGGGAGATCGGGGATTCGGAGATCGGGATACGGGGCGGGCGGGGATTCGGCGGGGGTCGAGCGGTCAGTCGGTCGTGGAACCCTCGGCGCGGCCCCGACGGGGGGCGCCCCGGGCCAGCAGGTGGTCCTCGCCCTCGGCCCAGCGGGCCAGCGCCCACAGCAGGTCGGACAGGCGGTTGAGGTAGCGGCCGACGAGCGAGCCTTCGATGGGCGAGGACACGAGCAGCCGCTCGGCCCGCCGGACGATCGTCCGGGCCAGGTCGAGCGCGGCCGACGCCCGGTTCGCCCCCGGGATCACGAACTCCGTCGGCATCGACACCCGGGCGATCAGGTCGTCGATCTCGCTCCTCGAGGGCGGCCACCATCTCGCTCGGTCACCAGCGTCTTCCCGGCCACCAGCTTCGACCGGTGGGACGGATCGGTGGTCGCCTCGGCCATGAGCACGTAGAGCTCCCGCTCGAGCCGGGTGAGCAGCTCGTCGAGCTCGCCTCCGGGCACCGCCTCGGCCCGGGCCATGCCCATGGCCGCCTGGGCCTCGTCGACCGTGCCGGTGATCTGCATCATGGGTGAATCCTTGGCCACCCGCCCCCCGTACAGGAGCCCGGTGGTCCCGTCGTCGCCGGTCCGGGTGTAGATCTTCAGCACGGTGTCCTCACCGGACCGATGCTAAACGAACGCCGTCCCCCGGCCATCGCCGGCACACCCCGGGGGCCGCCTGATCGACCGCCGCGGCACCGCCGATCGACGGGACGGGCCGCTCGGTGCACTTCCCCCACTATCGTTGGAGGGCTATGGCCGCCCAACGCACCGAATCGAGCTACCTCCAGGCCGCCCGCGAGCGCGTCGTCATCTTCGACGGCGCCATGGGGACCAACCTGCAGATGCAGGAGCTCGACGGCCGACGACTTCGGTGGCCCGGACCTCGAGGGCTGCAACGAGCTGCTGGTGGTGACCCGGCCCGACGCCGTCGACCAGGTCCACCGGTCGTTCTACGAGGTGGGCTGCGACGTCGTCGAGACCGACACCTTCGGGGCCTTCGCCCCCGTGCTGGCCGAGTACGGCCTGAGCGACCGGGTGCGCGAGCTGAACCTGGCCGCCGTGGCCATCGCCCGCCGGGCGGCCGACGACTACTCGACGCCGGACAAGCCCCGTTGGGTCGCCGGCAGCATCGGACCCGGCACCAAGTTCCCCACGCTCGGGCAGATCCGCGTACGCCGACCTGCGGGACGCCTACGAGGAGCAGTCCGACGCCCTCATCGAGGGCGGCGCCGACCTCATCATCATCGAGACGGTCTTCGACCTCCTGCAGGCCAAGGCCGCCATCAACGGGGCCCGGCGGGCCATGAAGCGGGCCGGGGTCCGCCTGCCCATCCAGTGCCAGGTGACCATCGAGCTGACCGGGACCATGCTGCCCGGCACCGAGGTCGGCGCCGCCCTGGTCGCCCTCCAGGCCATGGACATCGACGTCATCGGCCTCAACTGCGCCACCGGTCCCTCCGAGATGTTCGAGCCGCTGCGCCACCTGACCGGACATGCGGCGACGCCGGTGTCGTGCCTGCCCAACGCCGGCCTCCCCTCGGTCGTCGACGGCAAGATGCACTACGACCTCGAGGCCGACCAGCTGGCCGAGTACCACCGCCAGTTCGTCTCGGAGCTCGGCGTCTCGGTCATCGGGGGCTGCTGCGGCACCACGCCGGCCTACCTGAAGGCCGTGGTCGACGCCTGCGCCGACCTGACGCCGGCCGTGCGGACGCCCGAGCCCGAGGAGGGCGCCGCCTCCATCTACACCCACGTGCCCTTCACCCAGGACAGCTCGTTCCTGGTGGTCGGCGAGCGCACCAACGCCAACGGCTCGAAGAAGTTCCGCGAGTCGATGCTCGAGGCCGACTGGGACACCTGCGTGGCCATGGCCAAGGAGCAGGTGAAGGAGGGCTCCCACGTCATCGACGTGTGCGTCGACTACACCGGCGCCGACGGGGTGGCCGACATGGAGGAGATCGCCTCCCGGTTCGCCACCCAGTCCACCGCGCCGCTCATGGTCGACTCCACCGAGGCACCCGTCATCGAGACGGCGCTGTCGTGGATCGGCGGCCGGGCCGTCATCAACTCGGTCAACCTGGAGGAGGGCGACGCCGAGGGGACCCGGCTCGACTCGTTCCTGACCCTGGCCAAGGAGTTCGGGGCCGCCGTCGTCTGCACCTGCATCGACGAGGAGGGTCAGGCCCGCACGGCCGACTGGAAGGTCCGGTCGGCCAAGGCCATCCACGACATCGCCGTCGAGCGGTACGGACTGCGTCCCCAGGACCTCCTGTTCGACGCGCTCGGCCCTGCCCCTGTCGACGGGCATGGAGGAGAGCCGCCGGGACGGGATCGAGACCATCGAGGGCATCCGGCGGATCAAGGCCGAGCTGCCCGGCGTCTACACCGTCCTCGGCCTGTCCAACGTGTCGTTCGGCCTCAACCCGGCCGCCCGCCAGGTCCTCAACTCGGTGTTCCTCCACGAGTGCGTGGAGGCCGGCCTCGACGCGGCCATCGTCCACGCCTCCAAGATCCTGCCCCTGGCCAAGATCGACGACCGGGCCAAGGAGGTCTGCCTCGACCTGATCTACGACCGCCGCTCCGAGGGCTACGACCCGCTGTCCGAGCTGCTCACCATCTTCGAGGGCGTGTCGGCCTCGTCGATGGCGGCCACCGAGGACCGGTCGGGCTGGACGGTCGAGCGCCGGCTCGAGCACCGCATCATCGACGGCGACCGCAACGGCATCGAGGCCGACCTCGACGAGGCCATGGCCCAGGAGCTGACCCCGCTGATCATCATCAACGAGTTCCTCCTGGCCGGCATGAAGACGGTCGGCGAGCGGTTCGCCTCGGGCGAGATGCAGCTGCCGTTCGTGCTCGGCTCGGCCGAGACCATGAAGACGGCCGTCGCCTACCTCGAGCCCTTCATGGAGAAGGCCGACCAGGGCGGCAAGGGCACCATGGTGCTGGCCACGGTCAAGGGCGACGTCCACGACATCGGCAAGAACCTGGTCGACATCATCCTGACCAACAACGGCTACACGGTCCGCAACCTCGGGCATCAAGATCGGCATCGCCGAGATGGTCGGCCGCCGTCGAGGAGTTCGGCGCCGACGCCATCGGCATGTCCGGCCTGCTGGTCAAGTCGACCCTCATCATGCGCGAGAACCTGGAGGAGCTGAACCGCCGGGGCCTCGCCCACATCCCGGTGATCCTCGGCGGCGCCGCCCTGACCCGGACCTACGTGGAGCGCGACCTGCGCACGGTCTACGACGGCCGCCTCTTCTACGGCAAGGACGCCTTCGAGGGCCTGCGCACCATGGACCGCCTGGTCGAGATGCGCAAGACCGGCGAGGACGATCCCGAGTTCGGCACGGCCATCGGCGGCCGCGACCTCGGCCCCCGCAAGAGCGAGCTGCGCAAGCAGGCCGCCGAGGAGGCCCGCGCCCGTGGCGAGTCCCTGCCGGCCCGGGCCCCCGAGGTGGTCGACGACAACCCGCTGTTCCCGCCGCCCTTCGTCGGGCAGCCGGGTGGCCAAGGGCATGTCGATCGACGACATCGCCACCTACCTCAACGAGACGGCGCTCTTCCGCAACCAGTGGGGCTTCCGCCCCGAGGCGGGCGAGGACGATCCGGCGTTCAAGGACCGGGTCCGGTCCCGCCTGCGCGAGGAGCTGGCCACCGCCAAGGCCGAGCAGCTGCTGGTCCCCCAGGTGGCCTGGGGCCACTTCGCGGCCAACGCCGACGGCGACGACCTCGTCATCTGGACCGACGAGAGCCGCATCCACCGAACAGATGCGGTTCGCCTTCCCCCGCCAGATCGAGGACCCGTTCCTGTGCATCGCCGACTTCTTCCGGACCGTCGACTCCGGCGACAAGGACTACGCCAGCTTCCAGGTCGTGACCATGGGCGCGCGCGTGTCCGAGGAGGCCGCCCGCCTGTTCGCCGCCGACGAGTACCAGCAGTACCTGTACCTGCACGGGCTCGGCGTCGAGATGGCCGAGGCGCTGGCCGAGTACTGGCACCACCGCATCCGCGAGGAGCTGGGCTTCGCCGATCGAGGACGGCCCGACCCTCACCGGGCTCTTCCGCCAGAAGTACCGCGGCGGTCGCTACTCGTGGGGCTACCCGGCCTGCCCCCGCCTCGAGGACAACGCCAAGGTGGTCGAGCTCCTCGAGGCCGAGCGCATCGGCGTCGAGGTGAGCGAGGGGTTCCAGCTCCACCCCGAGCAGTCGACCACGGCCATCATCTGCCACCACCCGCAGGCCAAGTACTTCGTGGCCTGAGGTCCGGTCGGCACCGGGCGTGACGAGCGGCACTCGATCCACCTGACCGACAGCCGGACCGGGCTCCCTACAGCGCCAGGGTCGCCCCGCCGTCCACCACGACGGCGCTCCCGTTCACGAAGCCGGCCTGGGCCGAGCACAGGAACGCGGTGACGGCCCCGAAGTCGGCCGGGTCACCCATCACCCCGGCTCCGCCCAGCTCCTTCATCCGGTCGGTGGCGTGCGGTCCCGGGCACACCATGTTGAGGGTGATCCCGCTCGACTCCGCGGCCAGGTCCTGGGCGGCCGTCTTGATCCACGCCCACAGCCCGGTGCGGGCCGTGTTGGACAGGGCCAGCATCGGCGCCCCCTGCTTGACCGTGTAGGACGTGATGCAGCAGATCCGGCCCCATCCGGCCTCGCGCATGTGGGGGACCGCCTCGCGCACCAGGCGGACGGACGTCGACAGGTTGGCGTTCAACGCGGCGTCGATGGCCTCGTCGGTCAGGTCGAGGGCCCGGCCGGGCGGTGGACCACCGGCATTGGCCACCAGGATGTCCAGGCCGCCGAACCGCTCGACGGTGGCGGCCACCAGGCGGGCGGGCTCCCCGGGATCGGTGACGTCGCCGACCCGCCCCTCGACGTCGACGCCCAGGGCGGCCACCTCGTCCCGGGTGGCCGAGAGCGACGCGGCGTCCCGCCCGGAGAGCATCACCCGCGTCCCCTCGCCGGCCAGGGCCAGGGCGGTGGCCCTGCCGAGACCCCGTGACCCGGCCGTCACCAGGGCCACCTTGCCCGCCGATCCCGAGATCCATGTCCGGCCTCCTCAGTGGTCGACGACCACGAGGTCGTGGTCGACGGTGTTGAGTGGATCGGGTCCGCCGTCGGGCCCGATCACCACGATGTCCTCCAGCCGCATCCCGAACCGGCCGGGCTGGTAGATGCCGGGCTCCACCGAGAACGCATGGCCCGGCACCAGGACCTCGTCGTTCCCGACCACCAGATAGGGGTCCTCGTGCTCCTCGATCCCGATGCCGTGGCCCGTGCGGTGGACGAACAGGTGGCCGTAGCCGGCGGACCCGATGACGTCACGGGCGACCTGGTCGACCGAGGCGGCGGTCACCCCTGCCCGGGCCGCGTCGACCGCCGCCTGTTGGGCGGCCAGCAGGACCGTCGTAGCACTCCCGCACCTCGGTGGACGGGGTGCCGGTCACCACCGTCCGGGTGATGTCCGAGCAGTAGCCGACGTCGCCCCCGAGCGACAGGGTGCCGCCGAAATCGCACACCACCGTCTCGTCGCGGCCGATGACCCGGCCCCCCGGCTCGTGGTGGGGGCTGGCGGCGTTGGGACCGCTCCCCACGATGGCGAAGTTGACCGACGCTGTGGCCTTCGGCGACCAGCATCGATCCGATGTCACCGGAGACCGCCGCCTCGGTGCGCCCGACCAGGGGGATCCCGCCCGCCTGCAGCACGGTGGCCACCCGGTCGGCGGCGGCACCGGCGGCGCGCAGGGCGGCGAGCTCGGCCGCGTCCTTCACGGCCCGGATCGGCGACGTGACCGTCGAGGCGGCCAGCCAGCGGGCGTCGGGCAGCCGGCCCTGCAGGGCGAGGACCGTGGTCGCCCAGGCCGCGGTCCGACAGGGCGAACCGTCCCGATGCCGACCCCCGGACGAGGTCGACCACCAGGTCGAGGGGATCCTCGGCATCCGACCAGGGGCGCACGGCGAACAGGTCGCCGGCATCGGCCACCCGTGGTGCCTCCAGCCCGGGCACGACCAGGACGGGGTCGCCGACCCGGGGCAGCACGAGCAGGGTCAGCCGCTCGAGGGGCATGGCCCGGTACCCCGTCAGCCACGGCAGGTCGGCGCCGTGGGAGAGCAGGAGGACGTCGACACCGAGCTCGTCCATGCGGTCCCGCACCTTGGCGACGCGCCCACCACGGGCATCGAGGGCGGCCGGGGTCAGCTCCGTCACCGCCACCTCACCGGGCGGACATCGTCACGGGCACGGGGGCGGACGAGCCGCTGGAGGCGCGCCGCCTGGCGGGCGTGATAGCTCGAACGGGTCAGCGGCGAGGCCTGCACGTGGGCGAACCCGAGGGCCATGCCGGCTTCGCGCAGGGCGTCGAATTCGGCCGGCGTCCACCACCGGGCCACCGGCAGGTGGGCGGCACTCGGTCGCAGGTACTGCCCCAGGGTGACGATGTCGACGCCGACGGCCCGCAGGTCGGTGAGGGTCGAGAGCACCTCGTCCTCCCGCTCCCCCATGCCGAGGATGATGCCCGACTTGGTGGTGAGGCCGGCGGCGGCCGAGCGGGCCAGCACCGTGAGGCTCCGTGCGTAGCCGGCCGACGGTCGGACGGCCCGCTGGAGCCGGGCCACCGTCTCGATGTTGTGGTTGAGGACGTCGGGCCGGGCGTCGAGGATGGTCTCGAGAGACGCCCGATCGCCCTTGCAGTCCGAGATCAGGACCTCGACGGCGGTATCGGGACTCGCCTGGCGCATCCGGGCGATGGTCTCGGCGAAGGCTCCGGCCCCACCGTCGGCCAGGTCGTCGCGGGCGACGCAGGTGATCACGGCGTGGGCCAGGGACATGCGGGCCACCGCCTCGGCCACGTGGGCCGGTTCCCGGGCGTCCAACGGGAGGGGACGACGGGTGTCGACCTGGCAGAAGCCGCAGGCCCGGGTGCACCGGGACCCGTTGATCATGAACGTGGCCGTCCCGTCGGACCAGCACTCGTAGATGTTGGGGCAGCCCGCCTCCTCGCACACCGTGACGAGGTCGAGGTCGCGGAGCCGGTGCTGGAGGCCGAGGAACTCGTCGGCCATGGTGGCCTTCACCCGCAGCCACTCGGGCTTCCGGGCCGAGATCGCCACCCCGGCCGTCGGGTCGACGCCGGACCGGGCCATCCGCCGCTCGAGGGCGGTGCCGGGGCCGGTGTGCAGGGTGACCGGGATCGCCGTCGTTCCCGGGCCGGCCGGCCCGGCGTCGCGCGCCCCGTCGGTCACCGAGGCCACGTCCTCGATCGGGCCCCAGACGCGAGCCTGCGGCGGCGAGCACCGCCTCGACCGTCTCGGCCATGGTGACGTCGTACCCCTCGGCGACCAGCGAGGTCATCGGGTGGTCGGCGATCCCGCACGGCACGATGTGGTCGAACCAGGAAAGGTCGGTGGTCACGTTGAGGCCGAAGCCGTGGGTCGTGCGCCCGCGGGACGTGCGGACCCCGATGGCGGCCACCTTCCTCGGGCCGTCGGGTCCCGTGCCGGGGGACGACGGGTCGATCCACACGCCGGGATACGAGTCCATGCGGCCCACCCGCCCGGCCGGCACGCCGAGGTTCACCAGCGCGTCGATCACCACCTGCTCGACCTGGCGGACGTGCTCGGGGCCGTGGTGGGGGCCGGCCCCGACGGTGCGCACCGGGTAGCCGACGAGCTGCCCCGGGCCGTGGAAGGTGACGTCGCCACCCCGGTCGACCTGGACGAGTTCGGCCCCGACGGTGGCCGGGTCGACGAGGACGTTGGCCAGGTCGGCGTGCGACCCGAGCGTGTAGACCGGCCCGTGCTCGACCAGCAGCAGGTAGTCCTCCTGCGAGCGGGTGGCGAGTGCCCGCTGGAGGTCCCAGGCCTCGGCATAGGGGACGCGGCCCAGCCAGCGTGCCCTCATGCCGCGACCCGCCCCGGTCGCCGGATTCCGGAAGTCCTCACGTCCGGCTACAGCTCGCCGACCCAGTCGCGGTCGTCGAGGATGGACGCCAACCGGGCCAGGAACCGGGCGACGTAGGCGCCGTCGACGGCCCGGTGGTCGAAGTTCATGGCCACCAGGCCCATCGAGTGGATGCCGATCGACTCCGTCCCGTCGGGCAGGTCCACCACCACCGGCCTCCGGGAGACCCCGTCGGTCGACAGGATCGCCACCTGTGGCTGGTTGATGACCGCACCGGTGATGAGGGTCCCGAACGGTCCGGAATTGGTGATCGAGAACGTCCCGCCGCTGATGTCGTCGAGGCTGAGCCGCTTGGTCCGGGCCCGGTCGGCCACGTCACGGATCCGCCGGGCCATGCCCCGCAGGTTCAGCTCCTCGGCATTGTGGACCACGGGGACGATCAGGCCTTCGTTGTCGAGGTCGACGGCGATGCCCAGGTTGAGGTCGTGGTGGACCACCAGGGCGTCGTTGCCCACGGACGCGTTGAGGTTCGGGTACTCGGCCAGTGCCTCGACGGTGGCCCGGGCCACGAAGGGGAGATAGGTCAGGTTGAACCCCTCCTCCTCCCGGAAGCGCCCGCCGTGTGTGCGACGGACCTGCTCGACCTTCTCGTAGTCGATCTCCCGGACCATCAGGGTGTGGGCCGAGGTCGCCTTCGAGCGCACCATGTGCTCGGCCGTTCGACGCCGGATGTTGGTGAAGGGCACCACTTCGTCGCGTGGGCCGGGTCGGACCCCGTCGGTCGTGGGCACCGCCGGAGGGGGCGGCGGCGGCGGTGCGGCCGAGGGGGCCTGCGGTGCCGGCCGCTGGCCGACGATGCTCGGCACCGTGACCGGTGGGGTCCCCCCCTCGATGACGGCTTCGACGTCGGCCCGGGTGATGCGTCCCTCCAGCCCGGTGCCCCGGATGGTCGCCGGGTCGAGGTCGTGCTCGGCGAGGAGCTTGCGCACGACCGGGGAGAGCACCCGTGCCTGTTCGGCGACGGGTGGCGGCGGCGGGATCCGGGCCTGGTCGGCGGGGGCCGGCGGAGGCAGTGGCGGCGGTGCGGCCGAGGGGGGCACCGGCTCGTCGGGGAGCGAGGAGAGCGATGCCGACGCCGGGGCCGACGACGGTGCCGCGGCGGCAGACGGTGCGGCGACAGGCGGCGGCGGAGGCGGGCGGGGGCGAGACAGGCGGAGGCGCGGCCACCGGTGCCGCCGCGGCGACCGGAGAGCGGCGTCGCCGCGGCAGGCGGAGAGGCCGTCGATCCCGCCACCGCGTCACCGTCGATGACGGCCAGGGCGACGCCGACGTCGACGGTGTCCCCCTCCTCGACCAGGATGGCCGTGAGGACTCCGGCGGCGGGCGAGGGCACCTCGGAGTCGACCTTGTCGGTCGACACCTCGAACAGGGGCTCGTCGCGGGCGACGGAGTCGCCGACGGCCTTGAACCACTTGGTGATGGTCCCCTCGGTCACCGTCTCTCCGAGCTGCGGCATGGTCACGTCAGGCAACGTGGAGCCCCCTTCCGGTCAGGGCCTGCATCGTCTCGCCGAAGGTCTCGGACAACGACGGGTGCGGTTGGATGAACTGTGCCACCTCGTCGGCGGTGGCCTCCCAGTTGACGGCGAGGTAGCCGGCACCGAGCTGCTCGGTCACCCACGGGCCCACCATGTGGACCCCGAGCACCCGACCGGTGGTGCCGTCGGGGCGCCGCTCGGCCACCACCTTCACCATCCCCTCGGTGTCCCCGATGATCCGGGCCCGGCTGTTGCCGCCGAAGGGGTCCTTCTTGACCACGACGTCGAAGCCGGCCTCCTTGGCCTGGGCCTCGGTCATGCCGGCGAACGCCACCTCGGGATGGCAGTAGATGGCCCACGGCACCCGGGAGTAGTCGACCGGTGGCGCCGGCTCGCCCAGGATGGACTTGATCACGACGATCGCCTCGGCGAAGGCCACGTGGGCCAGCTGCGGGGTGCCGGCGACCACGTCACCGACCGCCCACACGCCGTCTGCGCTCGTCCGCATGGAGGAATCGGCGACCACGAAACCCCGGTCGTCGATGGTGACCCCGGTGCCGTCGGCGACGAGACCCTCGGACCGTGGCCGACGACCCACCGAGACGACCACGGCCTCGACGGCCAGCTGCTCCCCGTCGCCGAACGACACCACGGTGCCGTGCCCCGACGGATCGGGGGTGTGCCCGTTCAGGGTCACCCCTGCCTTGACGTCGATCCCCCGCTTCTTGAACGAGCGGGCGATCGTGCGCACGACGTCCTCGTCGCACCCGTTGAGGATGGTGGGCAGTGCCTCGAACACGGTCACCGACGTGCCGAGGTCGGCGAACATCGAGGCGAACTCGCATCCGATGGCACCGCCCCCGATGACCGCCACCGACTCGGGCAACCGGTCGAGGGCCAGCACCTCGTCCGAGGTGAGGACGACCGTGCCGTCCACGTCGAACCCCGGGATGGTGCGGGGCACCGAGCCGGCGGCCAGCACCACGTCGGTGCCCGTGACCTCCACCGTGGTCCCGTCGTTCCCCGCGATCCGCACCCGGTGGTCGCCCAGCAGGGTCCCGCTGCCGTTGAAGACGGTGACGCCGCGGCCCTTCAGGAGTCCGGAGAGCCCGGTGAACAACTGGGTCACGACCTGCTGCTTGCGGTCCTGGCTGACCGAGAAGGTGACCGTGGGCTCCTTCTGGTCGGGTCCGGCCTCGATGCCGAAGTCGGCGGCCGAGCGGACGGTGCGGTAGACGGCGGCCGTCTCCAGGAACGCCTTGGCCGGCACGCACCCCCGATGGAGGCACGTGCCCCCGACCTTGTCCAACTCCACCAGTCCGATCGACAGCCCGGCGGCGGCGCCGTAGAGGGCGGCGGCGTACCCGCCCGGCCCTCCTCCGACGATCACCACGTCGAAGTGCTGTGTCCCCCCTGCCGTGCCCGTTCCCCCCGTTGCGGTCTGCTCCGTTGCCACGTCGGGTTCCGTGGGAACCACCTCCATCGGGATGTCGTCGTCCATCGTCGTCGCACGAGGTGGCACCGGCCGGGATTCCCGCGGTGCCTCGTCGACACGCGACCATCAGCCTACCGGTCCCCACCCGGGGGGACTTCAGTCGGACGGGCCTCCCGGGGGCCGTCGACCCCGGGTCGACACCATCGGCGCCGTGGCCACGTCGAGGCGCCCGGCCGCCAGGTTCGCCAGGTGCCGGTCGATCTCCTCGTCGGTCACCAGGCCCCCGGCCACCAGCCGGGAGCGGGTCTGCTCCACGGTGGCCCGCTCCAGGACGGCGCTGGCCGGTGACGTCACCGGGAAGTGGGCCTCGGCCTCCACGTCGATCAGCCCGAGGCGGCGGAACATCCGGGGCAGTGTCCGCCCGAACGACAGGTCGACGCCCCGACCGGACAGCAGCGAGCGGAAGCCGGTCCGCACCCGGTTGGCCAGCTCCTGGTCCGGACCGTGCTCGTCGATGCAGGCGAGGGGCTGGAGGGCCGGGTCGGCGTCCTCGACCACGAGCCACCCGCCCGGGCGCACCAGGCCGACCAGGGACCGGGTGATCGCGACCCGGTCCGGGAGGTGGACGAGGAGGAGCCGGGCATGGATCAGGTCGAAGGGTCCCGGCGGGAGTGGGTCGGCCGCCACGTCGTGGCGTCGGACGGTGACGCCTGGACCCGGGTCGCCCATCCGGGACACGTCGATGTCGGTGGCCAGGACCGAGCCGGTCGGGCCCACCCGTCCGGCCAGCCACGAGGCCACGGTGGGCCCTCCGGCGCCGATCTCCCAGCAACGCCAGCCCGGTCCGACCCCGGTGGACCCGAGGATCCGGAAGGTGGCGGGGTCGAACAGCTCGCTGATGGCGGCCAGCCGGGTGCCCGCCTCGTCCTGCCGGTTGTCCAGCAGGTATCCGTCCCCGTCCCGGGGGACCCGGATTCCGGGCCGTCCCCCGGCGGACCGCTCACCGCCGGTCGACACCCGGACCCGACGACGCCATCCATCACCCCGCGGTGCGCATCCGGAGGGCGGTCGGCACGGGCGGTCCGGACGGTCGCCACGGGACCGGGACGGCAGGTGGCCGGCGTCGGGGGGAGCGCGGTCATGGGAACGACCGTGACGCTACCCCGGACGCCGGCCACCCGGCCTCCGTCGTGGTGTGGGCCGTCGCTACTTGGGCGGCATCCGGATGCCGCCGTCGAGGCGGATCACCTCGGCGTTGAGGTAGCTGTTGGTGGCGATGTGGGCGACCAGCTCGCCGTACTCGGCCGGGTTGCCCAGGCGCTTCGGGAAGTTGACCGACTGGGCCAGGGCGTCCCGGGCCTCGTCGGGCAGCATGGCCAGGAGCGGGGTGTCGAACAGCCCGGGGGCGATGGCCAGGACCCGGATGCCGACGACGGCGAGGTCACGGGCGGCCGGCAGGGTCATGCCGACGACGGCGCCCTTCGACGCCGAGTAGGCCAGCTGGCCGATCTGGCCGTCGAAGGCGGCGACCGACGCGGTGTTGACGATGACGCCGCGCTCGCCGTTCTCCTGGGCCTCGACCTGGGCGATGGCCGAGGCGGCCTTGGTCATGACGTTGAACGTGCCGACGACGTTGAGGTCCTGGATGAACTTGAACGGCGCCAGGTCGTGGGGCGAGCCGTCGCGGTTGATGACCCGCCCGACCCAGCCGGTGCCGGCGCAGTTGACGGCGATGCGCAGGTTCCCGCCGTCGGCCGCCTGGTCCACCGCCTTCTGGCAGTCCTCGGGATCGGTGACGTCACCGGCCACGTAGTTGGCCGAGCCGCCGATCTCGCCGACGACCTCCTTGGCCCGCTCCTCGTTGCGGTCGAACACGGTGACCCGCACGCCGACCGTGGCGAGCTTGCGGGCCGTGGCCTCACCGAGGCCCGAGGCCCCACCGGTGATGATTGCTGAACTTCCGTTGATCTCCATGGCGTCAGATTACGGGAGGAGCTGCCCCTGGCCCAAACCGGGGTCCGGCGGGGGCCCGGTGGGGTCCTGGCGGGCGGCGGCCGCCGTGGCCAGGGCATCGACCACGTCGTTCATCCGGTCGCCCGAATGGCCCTTCACCCACTCGAAGGTGACCCGACGACCCGGGTCGAGGGCCAGGGCGAACAGGGTCTCCCAGAGGTCCCGGTTGGCCACCGGCTTCCCCTGGGAGTTCTTCCAGCCCCGGCGCTTCCAGCCCACGTGCCACTGCTGGCGGAAGCAGTTCACGACGTAGGTGGAGTCGCTCACCACGTGGAGCGGCCCGGGCAGGGTCTCCAGGGCCCGGATGACCGCCATGACCTCCATCCGCTGGTTGGTGGTGTGCGACTCGCCTCCCGAGTCGGAGGCTCCGCCGTCGACGACCCACGCCCACCCGCCGGGCCCGGGGTTCCCGAGGCACGACCCGTCGGTGTAGACGACGGTCGGCGGGCCGTCGGCCGAGGTCGTGCGATGGGTCCATCGCTCCAGCATGCCCGCTCGGCCGCCGTTCCGGGAAACCGGGCCGCCCGGCGCCAGAGGTGGTTCCGGCGCACCGGGGCGCGCCCGGGTCCGTCGGTCGTGTGGTGCGCCGGGACCCGGACAGTGGGACGATGGAGCCGATGCTGTTCGACGGAGTGGCCCACCAGCTTCCCGACCTCGACTCCGAGGAGACCGAGGAGTGGCTGGCCGCATTCGACGACGTCGTCCGGGTCCACGGGCGCAACCGGGCCCGCTACCTGTTGATGCGGGTGCTCGAGCGGGCGCGCCGGTCCCAGGTCGACTTCCCGGTCACGGTGTCGACGCCGTACGTCAACTCCATCCCCTCCGACGCCGAGCCCGACTTCCCGGGCGACGAGCACGTCGAGCGGCGGATCCGGGCCTTCATCCGGTGGAACGCGGCGGTCATGGTGGTCCGGGCCAACATCCGGTCCGAGGCCGTGGGCGGCCACCTGTCCACCTACGCCAGCTCGGCCGCCCTGTACGAGGTCGGCTTCAACCACTTCTTCCGGGGCAAGGACGACGGCGGGCCGGGTGACCAGGTCTACTTCCAGGGACACGCCTCCCCCGGCATCTACGCCCGGGCCTTCGTGGAGGGCAGGCTGACCGAGCAGGAGCTCGACAACTTCCGGTTCGAGGTGGCCGGGGACGGGCTGTCGTCCTACCCCCATCCCCGTCTGATGCCCGAGTTCTGGGAGTACCCGACGGTCTCGATGGGGCTCGGGCCGATCGATGCCATCGCCCAGGCCCACCTGGCCCGCTACCTCGACGCCCGCGGCCTGGCCGACACGTCGCACAGCCGGATCTGGGCCTTCGTCGGCGACGGCGAGTTCGACGAGCCCGAGACCATCGCCCTCCTCGGCATGGCCGGTCGGGAGCACCTGGACAACCTCACGATGGTGGTCAACTGCAACCTCCAGCGGCTCGACGGCCCGGTCCGCGGCAACGGCAAGGTCATCCAGGAGTTCGAGGCCACCCTGCGCGGCGCCGGGTGGAACGTGATCAAGGTCATCTGGGGCCGCACGTGGGACGACCTCCTGGCCCGGGACGTGGACGGCGTGCTCCTGGCCCGCATGAACGAGACGGTCGACGGCGAGTTCCAGAAGTACGCCACCGAGTCCGGCGGCTACATCCGGGAGCACTTCTTCGGGCCCGATCCCCGGCTGCGGGCCCTGGTCGAGCACCTGAGCGACGCCGAGCTCCAGAGCCTGCCCCGCGGCGGGCACGACTACCGCAAGCTCTATGCCGCGTACCGGGCCGCCACCGAGCACACCGGTGCGCCCACCGCCATCCTGGCCAAGACGGTCAAGGGGTGGACGCTCGGGCCCGAGATCGAGGCCCGCAACGCCACCCACCAGATCAAGAAGATGACCAAGGACCAGCTGCGCACGCTGCGGGACCGGCTGTTCCTGCACGACGAGATCACCGAGGCCGACCTCGACGAGGACCTCCCTCCGTACTACCGTCCCGCACCCGACTCCGAGACGGGCAAGTACCTGACCGAGCGCCGCCGGCTCCTGGGAGGACCGCTCCCCCGCCGGGTGGTCCGGGCCCAGCCCCTCCCCGCGCCGTCGCCCGACGCCTTCGCCGACCTGCTCGGCGGCTCCGGTCGCCAGGAGGTGTCGACGACCATGGCGTTCGCCCGCCTCCTGCGCTCGCTCACCCGGGACCCGGGCATCGGACGGCGGATCGTCCCCATCGTGTCCGACGAGGCCCGCACGTTCGGCCTCGAGTCGCTCATCAGCGAGGTCCAGATCTACGCCCCCGACGGCCAGCGCTACACGCCGGTCGACGCCGGCCTGGCCCTCCACTACGCCGAGAGCGCCACCGGACAGATCCTCGAGGAGGGGATCACCGAGGCGGGGGCGACCGCCACCTTCTCCGCCGCCGCCACCTCGTACGCCACCTGGGGCGAGTCACTGATCCCCTGCTACCTCTTCTATTCGATGTTCGGGTTCCAGCGGGTGGGCGACCTGCTCTGGGCGCTCGGGGACAGCCGGGGCCGCGGGTTCCTCCTCGGGTGCACCGCCGGACGGACCACCCTCAACGGCGAGGGCCTCCAGCACCAGGACGGGCACTCGCTGCTGCTGGCCTCGGCCTATCCGTCCGTCGCGGCCTACGACCCGGCGTTCGCCCACGAGGTGGCCGCCATCGTGGAGGACGGGATCCGGCGGATGACCGGCCCCGAGCCCGAGGACCGCTACTGGTACCTCACCCTCTACAACGAGAACTACGTGATGCCGGCCCTGCCGGCGGACCCCGCCGAGGCCGAGCGGGTCCGGTCGGGCACCGTGCAGGGCATGTACCGGTTCGCGGCGGCCCCGACCGACGTGCCGGAGTCGGCCCCCGGGGCCACACTCCTGTTCTCGGGGACCGCCTGGCGGGCGGCCATGGAGGCCCGACGCCTCCTCGCCGAGGACTGGGGGGTGGCGGCCGAGGCCTGGTCCGTCACGTCCTACAAGTCGCTCCGCGAAGAGGCGCTCTCGGCCGAGCGCCACAACCGGCTGCACCCCGATGCCGACCACCGGCTGCCCCTGGTGACCGCGTCGCTGGCCGGGACGGCCGGTCCCATCGTGGCCGTCACCGACTTCATGCGGGCCGTCCCCGACCAGGTGGCCCGCTGGATGCCCCGACGGTTCACCTCCCTCGGCACGGACGGCTTCGGCCGCTCGGACACCCGCGAGGTGCTGCGCCGCTTCTTCGAGGTGGACGCCGCCCACGTGGTGGTGGCGGCCCTGGAGGGCCTGACCGCCGACGGTGCCGTCCCGGCCGGTTCGGTGGCCGCCGCCCTCAGCCGCTACGGCATCGCCGCCGACGCGGCGGACCCCTGGTCGGACTGAGCGGACCCCCGGTCGGACCGAGCGGTCCCCCGGTCGGAGCTGGGCGGACCCGTCCTGGACCGGATCCGTCCGGTCCACGGCGCCCGCGCCCGGGGAGGGCCCCGCCGGGCCCCGGCTAGCCTGACACTGTGCTCTGGCTGACCGGTGACCCCGATGCGGACGCGCTCTTGTCGTCCGAACCACTCGCCCTCCTGATCGGCATGGTCCTGGACCAGCAGATCCCGATGGAACGGGCCTTCAAGGCGCCCTTCGAACTGCAGGAGCGGCTGGGCGGCACCCTCGATCCCGCTGCCATCGCCGCCATGGCCCCCGAGGAGCTGGCCGCCGTCTTCGGTGCCAAGCCCGCACTGCACCGCTTCCCCCGGTCCATGGCCGGTCGGGTCCAGGAGGTCTGCCGCGCCGTGGTCGAGTCCTACGGCGGCGATGCCTCGGCCATCTGGACCACGGCCGAAGACGGCAAGCAGCTCCTGGCCAACGTCAAGGCGCTCCCCGGCTTCGGCGACCAGAAGGCCCGCATCTTCGTGGCCCTCCTGGGCAAGCAGGTCGGCGTCCGCCCTCCCGGGTGGGAGAAGGCCGCCGGCGCCTATGGCGAGGCGGGCTCGCACCGGTCGGTGGCCGACATCGACTCGGCCGAGGCCCTGGCCAAGGTCCGCCAGTTCAAGCAGCAGATGAAGGCCGAGGCCCGGGCCAAGCTCCCCAATCCGGGGTGATCCCGACCGTCCCGTCCACCCCGGCCGCGGACCGCTGGGACCTGGCCCACCGCCGCCTCTACCTCTGCACGCCGGACCGGCCCGATCTCGTGGCCTTCGTGGGCCGATGCATCGAGGGCGGGGTCGACATCGTGCAGCTGCGGGAGAAGCACCTCGACGACGCGGCCCTGGTCGAGCGGGCGGTCCTGGCCCAGCGGGAGTGTGCCGCGGCCGGCGTCCCCTTCGTCCTCAACGACCGGCCCGACCTGGCCGCAGCCATGGGGGCCGACGGCGTCCACGTGGGCCAGGACGACCTGTCGGCCGTCGAGGCCCGAGCCGTGGTCGGGGACCACGTCCTGGTCGGACTGTCGACCCACGCGCCCGACGAGCTGCGTGCGGCCGTCGGCACCGGGGGCACACCGGGGCCGGCCCCGGTCGACTACCTCTCGGCCGGACCGGTGGTGGCGACCCCCACCAAGCCGGGGCGTCCCGGCACGGGGCCCGGGTATGTGGCGCAGGCCGTCCAGGAGTCACCGTGGCCGGTGTGGGTGACCGGCGGCGTGGACCCGGACACCGTCGGTGGCCTCGTCGCCACCGGCGCCCGGCACTTCGTCGTGGTGCGCTGGTTGGTGGCGGCGGACGACCCACGAGGTGCGGCCAGGAGACTCCGGGACAGGATCGACGAGCTCCTGGCCGATCAGGCCGACTGAGCAGCCCCCGCCCCGTCGGTCACCACATCAGATGCGGCGGGCGGGACGTGCCCCGGCGGGGCCTCAGGCCTGCGGGACGGCCGAGGTGATGGTGTACCCCTTCGGCAGTTCGACGGGCGGCGAGGTCCCGACCTTGGAGATGGTCAGCTCGATGGAGCCGCCCGGGGTGACCGCCTTGAAGTCGGACACGTAGTTGCCCGTCACCGTGTAGATCAGCTTCTCGGTCTGCCCGCCCTGGGACAGGGTGACCGTGGTGACCGACCCGTTCCTGGTGGACGGACCCCGGTTCCAGTACTTGAGGTAGGTCTGGGCCGGGTCGACCGCCTTGGCACCGGTCGTCTGCTGGGTGAAGAACTTGGTGGGTCGCGGGGCCTTGGCCGAGGTGGTCACGGCGATGTACTCGGTGTGCCCGATGATGAACAGGTAGGTCTTGCGACCCGAGGCCTGCAGCCAGCCGGCCAGCCGGTCCGGGGACTGGAAGACCAGGCTGGCCTGCTGATTGCCCTGGGGCGTCTTCTCGACCAGGGCCTCGCTGTAGTTGGGCGCCCCGAGGGTGTTCTTCACCGCCTGGCCGAGGCTGGTCCCGCTCTGCGCCTGGACGGCGCCGAGGACCGCGAAGCCGGCACCTACGACGGACAGGATCCCCAGCAGGATGAACGCCATGAACTTCCGCATGTCACTCACTTCCGGGAGGGTGGGCCGGGACGGGGACGGATCGGTCCCCGGTGTGGCCCCGTGTGGGGACCACGGTACTCAAGGTCTGCAGGGTGCAGGTGCCGCTCAGATGCCGATGCGCTGGGCCAGGAGCTCCCGATGGTACGAGGGGTCGCCCAGCATCAGCTCGGAGGACTTGGCCCGCTTGAAGTAGAGGTGGGCCGGGTGCTCCCACGTGAAGCCGATGCCGCCATGGATCTGGATGGTCTCGGCCGCGGCGTGGAAGTACGCCTCGGAGCAGTACGACTTGGCCAGGCTGGCCACGACCGGGAGCTCGTCGGAGTCCTCGGCGGCGGCCCAGCCCGCGTAGTAGGCGGCCGACTTGGCCGACTCGACCTCGAGGAGCATGTCGGCGCACTTGTGCTTGATGGCCTGGAAGCTGCCGATCGGGCGGCCGAACTGGATGCGGGTCTTGGCGTACTCGACCGAGCTCTCCAGGCAGCGCTGGGCCCCGCCCACCTGCTCGGCGGCCAGGGCCACGGCGGCGAGGTCGAGGGTCTTGGACAGGCCCGCCTCGGCGCCGCCCTCGGTCCCGATGAGCCACGCCGGGGTGTCGGCGAACTCGATCCGGGCCTGCTTGCGGGTCTGGTCCATGGTGGCCAGCGGTGTGCGGGTGAGGCCGGCGGCGTCGCCTTTGACGCCGAACAGCGACAGGCCGGCGTCGGTGCGGCCGACCACCAGGACCAGGTCGGCGGTGTGGCCGTCGACCACGAAGGACTTGTGGCCGTTGAGGGCCCACCCGTCGGCGGTCGGGGTGGCGGCCAGGGTGATGCCCTCGGCGTCCCAGCGGCCCGAGTCCTCGGTGAAGGCCAGGGTGGCGATGGTCTCCCCGGAGGCGATCCCGGGCAGGAGGTACTCCTGGGCCTTGGTATCGCCCGAGGTCAGCAGGGCGTTGGCAGCCAGGGCCACGGTGGCGAAGAACGGCGAGCACAGCAGGGCGGCACCCATCTCCTCGAGCACCACGATCAGCTCGACGTAGGAGAACCCGGCGCCCCCGAACTCCTCGGGGATGATCAGCGACTGCAGGCCCAGCTGCTCGGCCATCTGCGTCCAGACCTCGGGGTCGTAGCCCTCGGTCGTCTCCATCAGCCGACGGACCTCGGTCTCGGGCGACTTGTCGTCGAGGAAGCGACGCACCGACTTGCGGAGCTCGTCCTGCTCCTCGCTGAAGGCGAAATTCATCCTGGTCTCCATCCGATGGAGTCCCCCACCGGGGACATCGTGTGGTGGTGCCCCCCACGGGACAACGTGCCCTGTTTGTCTACCAGAACCCCGCCCGCGGTGACCAACGGGGGACGGCACCCGCTGCGCTCCCTGCTCCGCTGCTCCTCGCTCCCCGCTACGCTCCGTCCCAGGAGGTGGGACCCATGGCCGACACCGTGATCGACTACCAGGACACCGCTGTCGAGGTGCACCGGGTGGTGGTCGGACCCCTCGAAAACAACGTCTACATCGTGCGCTGCCGCGAGACCGGCGACTCGCTGTTGATCGACGCCGCCAACGAGCACGACCTGCTCCTCGAGCTCTGCCGCGACCTGCACGTCGGCCAGGTGGTGGAGACCCACGGCCACTGGGACCACATCCAGGCGGTGGAGGCCGTCCGGGATGCCGGCATCGACGTGGCCGTGACCCAGGCCGACGCGGCCATGCTCCCCTCCTACGACCAGATCCTGGAGGACGAGTCGGTGGTGCCGGTCGGTCGCCTGCGGGTCGCCACCATCGCCACGCCGGGTCACACGCCGGGGTCGATGAGCTTCGCCGTCGAGGGGACGCCGCTCCTGTTCACGGGGGACACGCTGTTCCCGGGGGGTCCGGGCAACACCTCGTTCGAGGACGCCGACTTCGCCACGATCATCCGCTCCATCGAGGGGCGCCTGTTCGGCGCCTTCGGGGCCGACACCCTCGTCCTGCCGGGCCACGGCGCCGGCACCACCATCGGGGCCGAGTCCCCCCACCTCGACGAGTGGGTCGCCCGGGGCTGGTGAGCCCAACGGCTGTGCGTTCCGGCAGCTCACCCGTGCTGAACGCACCGATAGCATGCGGCCACGCCCCGACCGAGGCGGGAGTCAGACGGCGGTGGAGGGACGGCGGGGCTCCCGGATGACCTCGATCTCGGGAGGGAGCCCGCTGATCGACACCCCGCCGGGGACCTGGTCCCCCACCTCGATGGTGACCCGGGACCCCGCCAGCGGGATCCCGGCCACCTTGAGGTACCCGATGCCCTCGGGCAGGTTGGGCGACAGCCACGTCTTGCCGTAGGGGATCCAGGGGTCGAGCCTCAGGAGGGTGCGCAGGCACAGCAGCGGTGACGCCGCCGACCAGGCCTGGGGCGAGCACGAGGTCGGGTAGCCGACGGGGACCGTCAGCTCACCCCGGTCGAGGCCGCTGAACAGCTCCGGCAGTCGCCCCCCCTGCGCCTGGGCGGCATCGAGCAGTCCGAAGATGAGCTTCTGGGCGGCGCCGTCGTAGCCGTAGCGGGCCAGGCCGGCGGCCACGATGGCGGTGTCGTGCGGCCACACCGAGCCGCAGTGGTAGCTGATCGGGTTGTAGCCGCCGTTTTCGCTCGACAGCGTGCGCAGGCCCCAGCCGGAGAACATGGAGGGCCCGACGAGCGCCTGGGCCACCTGGTGGGCCTTGTCCTCGTCGACGATCCCGGTCCACAGGCAGTGGCCGATGTTGGACGTCAGCGAGTCGATGGGCTGCTTGTCGGCGTCCAGCCCGACGGCGAACCACCCCTTCTCCTCCAGCCAGAAGTCGCGGTTGAAATTGGTCTTGAGGTGGGCCGCCTTCGACCGGAAGCGGTCGTAGGTGGCCGTGTCGCCGGCCTCGAAGGCGAAGTGGGCGCTGGCCAGGTAGGCGCCGTAGGTGTAGGCCTGCACCTCGGCGAGGGCGATGGGCGCCTGGGCCACCCGTCCGTCGGCGTAGCGGATGCCGTCCCAGCTGTCCTTCCACCCCTGGTTGGCCAGCCCGCGGTCGGTGGCCCGGTGGTACTCGACGTATCCGTCGCCGTCGGCGTCGCCGAAGTGCTCGATCCACTCGATGGCCCGGGCCGCGTTGGGCAGCAGCTCGTCGACCAGTTCGCGGGCCACCCCCCACCGGCGCATCTCGCCGAGCAGCATGACGAAGAGCGGCGTGGCGTCGGCGGTGCCGTAGTAGATGCTCCCGCCCCCGAGGGACAGTGACGCGGCGTCCCCGAACCGCATCTCGTGGAGGATGCGACCGGGCTCCTCCTCGTGGCGGGGGTCGACCTCGGTGCCCTGGAACCGGGCCAGGGTCTGGAGCACGCCGCGGGCCAGGTCGGGGTCGACCAGGAGGGCCATCCACGCCGTGAGCAGCGAGTCCCGGCCGAACACCGTCATGAACCACGGCGCACCGGCGGCCACCACCACCCGCTCGGGGAAGTCGGGGTCGAAGATGCGCAGGGCCCCGAGGTCCTCGGCGCTGCGGGCCACGACCTGCTTGAGCACCGGGTGATCGGTCTCGACCTGGGGCACCTGGCGCCGCCACTCGGCCAGGCGTTCGCTCGGTGTCGCCCGCTCCACCGGCTCACCGCAGCGGTACTTGGGGGCGAACAGCTCGCCGTTGATGACCGGTCCCACCTCGATGCAGGTCGACCACTCGCCCCGGGCCGGGACGACCACCTCGAAGGTCACCAGGCCGGGAACCACCCGATGGGCGTCGACGGCCCGGATCTCCACGCCCCGGGCCACGGCGCCCCGGCTGTAGGTGTAGGTCAGCGATGGCGTCCGGTCGCCGCCGGGCGGCACCGACATGTCCGTCCACCACCTCGGTGGTCACGCTGCCGTGGTGGGCGTCGGCGACCACCCGCCCCTCCTTCACGGCGAACAGGTCGGCGAAGTCCGCGTCGACCAGGACGTCGACCGAGCACACGGTGGCCTCGTCACCGAAATTCCGCAGGATCAGCTCCTCGCGCATCCCCTGGCCCACATGGCGTTGGCGGAACACCATCAGGGTCGAGTCGGCCCGGCCGGGGGCGGGCAGGTTCCGGGACACGAACGTGGCCGAGAAGGGGTCGTCGTTGACGGCGGCCAGCGGCTCGGCCGGGACCCCGTTCACCAGCACCTCGAAGCGGGACAGGATCCGGGTGTCCCGGAAGAAGAGGCCCTGGGCCGCACCGGGGGCGATGTCGCCGGCGCCACCGCTGATGGCGAAGGTGGACTCGTCGACCAGGGTCACCGCGCCGGCCCCCGATCCGAGCTGGGTGACCGGGCCGGCGTAGTTCCACGGGTCGGACATGGCGGTACCGTACCGGCTGGCCCCGCGGGTTCGATAATTCCCCAGCGTGCGGCCGGTGGAGCCCCGTCCCGTCGGCCTCCGCTATTCCCACTACCGCCGTAGGAGAAATACGTCGGACGGGCTACAATCGTGGGCGTGAGCCCGGAACCCGACGACGCGACGACGACCCCTCCCCTCCTCCAGATCGTGGGCCTCCATGCGTCCGTGGAGGGCCAGCCCATCCTGCGGGGCATCGACCTCACCGTCGAGGCGGGCAAGGTGCACGCCATCATGGGGCCCAACGGATCGGGCAAGTCCACGCTGGCCAACGTGCTCCTCGGCAATCCCGCCTACGAGGTCACGGCCGGGTCCGTCCTGTTCCACGGGGAGGACATCACCTCGTGGGCCACCGATGTCCGGGGCAAGGCCGGGATCTTCCTGGCCTTCCAGGACCCCGAGTCCATCGGCGGCGTGCCGGTCATCCAGTTCCTGCGCCAGGCACTCTCGGCCCGCCGGGGCATGGACCTGTCGGTCCTCGAGGTGCGCCTGATGATGATGGAGTGGATGGAGAAGCTGGGCATGGACCCCGCCTTCGGCGAGCGCCACCTCAACGAGGGCTTCTCCGGCGGGGAGAAGAAGCGGAACGAGATCCTGCAGATGGCCATGCTCGAGCCCGACCTGGCCATCCTGGACGAGACCGACTCCGGGCTCGACGTCGACGCCCTGCGCACCGTGGCCCGAGGCGTCCACACGGTGCGCCAGACCCGTCCCGACCTCGGCGTGCTGGTCATCAGCCACTACCAGCGGATGCTCGAGGAGCTGGACGCCGACCGGGTGCACCTGCTCGTCGACGGCGTGATCGTCGAAGAGGGGGGTCCCGAGCTCGGGGCCAGACTCGAGGCCGGGGGGTACGACCAATGGCGGAGCTGACCCCGGTGGACCGCACCGAGGCGTCCCTCGACGCCGCCACCCTGGCCAAGGACTTCCCCCTGTTGTCCCGCGAGGTCCACGGCCGACGGATCACCTACCTGGACTCGGCCGCCTCCTCCCAGCGCCCGACGGCCGTGCTGGACGCCATGCGCGAGTACGACGAGACCACCCACGCCAACGTCCACCGGGGTGTCTACGCCATCGCCGAGGAGGCCACCCGCCGATTCGAGGCGGCCCGCGCCAACGTGGGCCGGTTCATCGGCGCACCCGTCCCGTCCCGGGAGATCGTGTTCACCAAGAACGCCACCGAGGGGCTCAACCTGGTGGCCCACGCCTGGGGCCGCAGCCATCTGGTGCGCGGCGACGTGGTGGTGCTGACCGAGATGGAGCACCACGCCAACATCGTGCCGTGGCACATGCTGGCCGCCGAACGCGGCATCGAGTTGCGGTGGCTGCCCATCGACGACGACGGCCGGCTGGTCCTCGACGACCTCGACTCGGTGCTGGACGGAGCGAAGCTGCTCGGGGTGACCTGCATGTCCAACGTGCTGGGCACCCTCAACCCGGTGGCGGACCTGGCCCGCGCCGCCCACGCCGCCGGCGCCATCGTGGTCGCCGACGCCTGCCAGTCGGTCCCCCACCTGCCCACCGACGTGACCGCCCTCGGCGTCGACCTCCTGGCCTTCAGCGCCCACAAGATGCTCGGGCCCACCGGCATCGGCGTGCTGTGGGGGCGCGAGGAGCTGCTCGAGTCGTTGCCCCCGTTCCTCGGTGGAGGCGAGATGATCCTCGACGTCCGCAAGGACGGGTTCACCCCCAACGACATCCCCTGGCGGTTCGAGGCCGGCACCCCACCGATCACCGAGGCCATCGGCCTGGGCGCCGCGGTCGACTACCTCCGGGCCATCGGGATGGATGCGGTGCGGGCCCACGAGATCGAGCTGACCCGGTACGCCCTCGAAGCCCTGGGCGACCGGTTCGGCGACGACATCCGCATCTTCGGTCCACCGGAGGCAGAGGCGAGGGGTGGTGTCATCTCGTTCGCCTTCCGCGACGTCCACCCCCACGACATCTCGCAGATCCTGGACGAGTACGGCGTGTGCGTGCGGGCCGGCCACCACTGCGCCAAGCCGCTGATGCGTCGCCTCGGGGTGAACGCCACCGCCCGGGCCTCGTTCGCGCTCTACAACGACGAGCACGACGCCGACACCCTGGTCGACGCCCTCGACGCCGCCGGGAGGTTCTTCGCGTGAGCGGCCCCCGGTACGCTCTGACCCGGGTGCCCCTGCACCCCACGGACGAAGGGACCCCGGACTGATGCCCGGCCTCGAAGACCTCTATCGGGAGATCATCCTCGACCACTACCGCTCACCCCGGAACCGGGGGGAGCTGGAGTCCCCGCCGGCCGTGCGGGTCGAGGGGTTCAACCCGCTGTGCGGTGACGAGATCGTGGTCACCATCGACGCCGAGGACGGCGTGCTCGCCGACATCAAGATCGCCGGCACCGGATGCTCCATCAGCCAGTCGTCCGCCTCCCTCATGTCGGCCGCGGTGAAGGGCAAGCCGCTGGCCGAGGTGCGCGAGCTCATCTCCACCTTCAAGGGGATGATGTCGATCCACGAATCGACCCTGCCGTCGGACGGTGCCGGGGGTGGTTCGGGTGAGGCCGTCGAGCCCGAGGCCATCGACATCGACGCCCTCGGCGAGCTCGCCGCCCTGCAGGGCGTGGTGAAGTTCCCGGTCCGGATCAAGTGCGCCACCCTCAGCTGGAACACGCTGTCCCAGGGCCTCGACGAGAGCGGCGTCCCCGCCTGACCACCGGGGCCCCGATCCACGGACGCCCCGATCCACTGACGCCCCTACGCACACCCGAGTCGCCGCACCTCGACCGCCGCTCCGCAACCGCCGCCATTGCGTCGCCACGGCCGGGCGTCGCCGCCTACCGACCTCGGCGCCCCCGCCCGGCCGGTGGCACCCCGTCCCGGCCGCCGGCTGCCCTCAGCAGGGGGTCGGGTCGAAGTTCACCGGGATGGTCGTCGTGGTGACGGCCGGTGCCGTGGTGGCCGGGGTGCTCCCACCCGTCGACGAGGTGGGCGGCGCGGTCGTCGTGGTGGTGGTCGTCACCTCGCCGTAGGGGCCGGGTGGCGGCGTCGGCGCCACCGGGGCCGGGCCGCCGAGGAACTGGCTCATCACCTGGTCGGCCTGGGGCTGCTGGACGTAGAGCACCGAGCCCAGGGAGTAGAACTCCGACGAGCTCGACGAGTAGGTCGGCAGCGTCCACGTGGCCAGCGAGTCCGACGCGAACTTCCGGAACTGCTTGGACAGCGAGACGAGCTCGGACAACGTGAACGTCGAGTCGATGGTCACCCCGTGCACCACCGAGCCGATGAAGGCGTTGAGGGTGAACGGGTTGTACTGCTTCTCGGCCTGGTTGATGAGGGCCTTCATGAAGGCGTTCTGGCGCTGGATACGACCGAAGTCGCTCGTCCCGTCGTACTGCCAGTAGCCGTTGGCGTAGTACTGGTAGTGCCGGCTGCGGGCCACGGCCAGCGAGTAGCCGCCGTTCAGGTGCTGGCAGCCCGTCGCGGTGATGTTGAGTCCGGTGTAGTCGTCCCTAGCCGGGTAGGGGAAGTCCAGGCTGACCCCGCCGATGGCGTCGACCGCCCCCCGGAACCCGATGAAGTTGAGCTGCACCACGTGGGAGATGGGGATGCCGAAGTTGTTCTGGATGGTCTGGACCAGTTGGTCGGGACCGTTGTTGTAGGTGGCGTTGATCCGGTTGTAGGTCCCGAGCTGGCTGGTGTCACCGGCCACCTTCACCACCGTGTCCCGGGGGATCGACAGGATGCTGACCTGGCCGGTGGCCGGGACGATGTGGGCGATCTTGATGACGTCGCTCCGCTGGCCACCCGCCGTCGAGGTGTTGCCGTAGGCGTTCTGGTCCGTCCCGCTGACGTTGGCACGGGTGTCCGATCCGATGAGCAGCACGTTGAACGGGGCGCCCACCGGGGCCACCCGCAGGTGCTTCACCGTCACCTTGGAGACCTGGTTGAACCGGTACTGCACGTAGAAGTAGCCGGACACCACGGCGACGAGCGCCGTGGCTACCAGCACGACGCCGGACAGGAGCACCCAGTCGAGCCACGTCCGCTTCGCCTTGGCCTTCTTGGCCTTCTTCGGCTTCTTCACCTTGCCGGCGGCCGCGTCGTTGGCCTCCCGGCGTTCCCTCCTCGTCATGGTGGTGCCCGGATCGGGCGCCGCGGCAGCGGCTCCGAGGGCGGCCGGGAAGTCGCCTCCGCTGACCGGGGTCACTCCGGTGGCGTCAGCCGAACCCGCGTCGGGGGCGGCCGCAGTGGCGCCGGCGGTGCCGCCCGCTGCACCCGCGTCGGAGGCGGTGGCCGCAGGGTCGACCGGGTGGGACAGCTGGTCGGCCGGGTCAGGCGTGCCGCCGGCCGGAGGGCCCGCACCGCCCGACGAGGCCGCCACGTCCGCGCTCCCCGGATCGCCCCGTCGCTTGGGACTGTGCGCGCCTCCTCGGCGTCGGTCTCGGCGGGCCATGAGGTGACGCTAGCAACCCTTGCTCGCGGCGCATGGGCAGGGGTGCCCCGTGCCCGGGCTCAGGTGTAGGCGGCGTAGCCGGTGCGGTCCACGATCTCGGCCAGCTCGCTGCCGCCGGTGGCCACGACCCGACCGCCGGACAGGACGTGCACCACATCGGGGTGCAGCACGTCGAGGAGCCGGCGGAAGTGGGTGATGGCGAGGACCCCGAGGCCCCACTCGGTGGTGGCCTCCTGGACCCGTCGACCCACGTCGGCCAGGGCATCGACGTCGAGGCCGGAGTCGATCTCGTCGAGCACGGCGAATCGGGGGCGCAGCACACCGAGCTGCAGGGTCTCGTTGCGCTTCCGCTCGCCGCCCGAGAGGTCGACGTTGAGTGGGCGGTCGAGGAAGCGGACGTCGAATCCGATCCGGGCCGCCTCGGTGTGGAGCCGCTCCGACAGGTCGGGCGGTGGCCCGGCGCCCGGGACGGTCTGGCGGGCCGCGGTGAGCGACTCGATGAGCGACACTCCGGGCACCTCGATCGGGTGCTGCATGGCCAGGAACAGTCCGGCCCGGGCCCGTTGCCACGTGGGCAGGGCCAGCAGGTCGATGCCGTCGAGGGTGACCGAGCCGCCGAGGACCTCGTAGCCGGGACGCCCCATCAGGACATGGGCGAGCGTGCTCTTGCCCGAGCCGTTGGGACCCATGACGGCGTGGACCTCACCGCTGCGGACGGTCAGGGAGAGGCCCTGCAGGATCTCGCGACCGGGGATGCCGGCCCGCAGGTCCTCGATGACCAGTTCGCCCGTGCTCACGGGACCACCACCGAGACGGTGCCGTCCTCGACGACCACGTCGTACACCGCCACGGGCTTGGTGGCCGGCAGCGAGCACGGGGCACCGGTGCGGAGGTCGAAGCTCGAGCCGTGCTTGGCACACTCGATCTGGCACTCGGGTCCCCACACCTCGCCGTCGGCCAGCGAGAAGTCCTCGTGGCTGCAGCGGTCACCCACCGCGTAGAACTCGTCGTCGATCCGGACCAGGGCCACCCGCAGCCCCGCCACGTCGAACCGTCTGGCCGTGCCCGGGTCGAGATCGTCGACCGCGCACAGGCCCACCGTGGTGCGGCCGTCGGGCCCGGTCGTCGTCCCCTCAGCCACGGGTCACCCCCGAGCGCTCGGCCAGTGCCCGGCCGATGAGGGCCCGAGCGCCGCTGATCGGCACCTGGTCGGCGATGCTGTCGAAGAACCCGGCCACGATCAGCTGCTCGGCCCGGTCGGGCTCGACGCCCCGGGACTCGAGGTAGTACCGCTGGTCCTCGTCGACCGGACCCACGGTGGAGCCGTGGCTGCACTTCACGTCGTTCTCCTCGATGTCGAGGTTGGGCACCGAGTCGGCATGGGCCCCCTCGTCGAGCACCAGGTTGTGGTTGGTCTGCATGGCGTCGGACTTGACCGCGCCCCGGCGGACCCGGATGAGGCCGCTGTAGACCGAGTGGGAGGTGTCGGCCACCGCACCCATGAACAGGAGGTCGCTCGTGGTGCGGGGGGCACGGTGGTCCTGGAGGGTGCGGAAGTCGAGCATCTGGTCGTCGCGCCCGATGAACGCGGCACGGAGCTGGCTCGCTCCCGAATCGCCCACCAGCGCCGAGTCGGTGCGCAGCCGGGCGTAGCTGCCGCCGAGGGCCACCGCGTAGCTGGACAGCGAGGCGTCGGCGCCGATGGTGCTGGCCTGGTGGGCGATCTGCCAGGTGGCACCCCCGAGCGACTGGATCGACACGTAGCGGAGTGAGGCCCCGTCCTCCACCTGCAGCTCCGTGACCGGGACCACCAGCCGCTCGACCGGGGACCCGGTCGCCGACAGCAGATCGGTCGGCGCGTCGGCCAGGAGCGCGGTCTCGGCGTCGACCACGAGCTCGATCACCCCGGCGGAGGCACCGGCGGCCACCCGCACCACCGTGCGGGGGAACACGGCCGTGCCCGTCGCCCCGGAGACCACGTGTACCACCACGACCGGGTCGACGACGTCGGCACCGGCGTGGACGTCGATCACCAGGGGGTCGATGGCGAAGGCGTCGTTGAGGAGCGGGAAGTCATGGGGGTCGTCCAGGACCTGGCCGAGCAGCTCGGCGCCCTCGGGGTGGTCGGTGGCCCGTCCGAGCGAGACCAGGTCGTCGCCGACCGAGGACGACAGGGTGGCCAGGACCCCGTCGATGGTGACGACCAGGCCGCTGCGGGGCCCGAGCCCGTCGACCAGAGCGTGCACCCGTCCCGAGGGAGAGGGCCCCGGGTCTCCACCGGGGCGCTCGGACCCGGCGGGGTGGAAGCGCTCCAGATCCAGTCGGTCGATGCGGCTGTAGCGCCAGACCTCGTCCTTCTCCGTGGGCAGGGGCGACGACGCGAACGACTCGGCGGCCGCGATGCGGCGCCGGGTCAGCCACGGGGCCCCGGGCAGGGCGGCGGCGTTGTCAGGGGTGAAGGTGGGCAGGGTCGAGGCCTCTCGCGGATCGAGGCCCGATCGACGAGCCTCGGCGTCCATACTACCGGCCCCCGACGGGACCCGGTCCGGGCCGCCGGCCCCGGTCGGGCCGGACGGACGCTCGGTCGGCGCCCTACGCTGGGCGCCCATGAGCGCCCCCACCATCGACTCCTTCCGTTCCGACGTCCTCACCATCGAGGTCGATGGCCACGTGGCCACGTTGTGGCTGGACCGACCCGAGAAGCGCAACGCCATGGGCCCCGACTTCTGGTCCGACCTGCCCGAGGCCATGGCCGCCCTGGGTGCCGACCGGGACGTCCGGGCCGTGGTCCTGGCGGCCAGGGGACCCCACTTCTCGGTCGGGCTCGACCTGACGGCCATGCCGGGCATCGCCGGTCCGGGAGCCGGCGACGGCCAGCGCCAGTCGGCTGCCGGCCGCGCCGCCCATGCCCGCCGCGAGATCGTCCGCCTCCAGGCGTCGATCACGTCGGTTGCCGACTGCCCGGTCCCGGTCATCGCCGCCATCCAGGGCTGGTGCATCGGCGGCGGTGTCGACCTGATCTCGGCCTGTGACATCCGCCTGGCCAGTGCCGATGCCCAGTTCTCGGTGCGGGAGGCGAGGATCGCCATCGTGGCCGATGTGGGCAGCCTCCAGCGGCTGCCCGCCATCATCGGCAAGGGGCACGTGGCCGAGCTCGCCTACACCGGCAAGGACATCACCGCCGCCCGCGCCGAGGCGATCGGCCTGGTCAACGGCGTGAGCGCCGACGCCGACGCCGTGGTGGCCGACGCCCGGGCCATGGCCGCCGAGATCGCCGCCAACTCGCCCCTGGCCGTCCAGGGCACCAAGTCGGTACTCGTCGCCGGCGAGGGGCGCTCGGTCGCCGAGGGCCTCGACTACGTGGCCACGTGGAACGCGGCGTTCCTGGCCTCGGACGACCTGGTGGAGGCGATGGCCGCCTTCATGGAGAAGCGGCCGGGGAACTTCACCGGGACCTGATCCCGTGCGCCGGATCCGCCGGGCCCGGACGGTCCGGCCGGATCCCGCTCAGCGCTTCCGGCTCACCGCTTGCGGCGCCACCACTTCCTCCCGCCCTTGGTGTCCTCCTCACGCACCTCGGCCAGGACACCGGGCGCCACCGCATTGACGATGTCCTCGGCCTGGTCGAGCACCGCGGCGGCCGCGTCGCCCGGCACATCGGGCATCGGCTCCAGGGCGGGCTCGACCAACGAGCCGTGGCTCCACCCCACGTCGGCCAGCCGGGGTGCGTAGGACGGGCAGTTGTCGGGGCACTTCCACGGCGCCTCGGGGGCCAGGTCGAGCACGCAGAATCGGGCCACCTCGCCGGAGTCGTAGGTCCGGCTCTGGAAGTGCTTGCACTCTTCACGCATCGGCATGGGCGGGCTCCCTCGTCATGTCAGCCAATAGTGTGACCCAAGCACCGCCACTGCTCGGCACCGGTCCGGGCCTCAGCCGATGGAGCCTTCCATCTGGAGCTCGATCAACCGGCTCCACTCGACCGCGTACTCCATGGGGAGGGTCCGGGTGATCGGCTCGATGAACCCGTTCACGATCATGCCCATGGCCTGCGTCTCCGACAGGCCGCGGCTCATCAGGTAGAAGAGCTGGTCGTCACCGACCTTGGACACGGTGGCCTCGTGGCCGATCCGGGCGTCCCGCTCCCCCACCTCCATGTACGGCTTCGTCTCCGACACCGAGGTGTCGTCGAGCAGCAGCGCGTCGCAGCGGACGAAGCTCTTGGCGTGCTTGGCGCCCTCGTCCACGTGGACCAGCCCCCGGTAGGTGGTGATGCCGGAATCCTTGGAGATGGACTTCGACACGATGGTCGAGGTCGTCTCGGGTGCGGCGTGGACCATCTTCGCCCCGGCATCCTGGTGCTGGCCGGCTCCGGCGTAGGCCACGGACAGGACCTCGCCGGAGGCCTTCGGCCCCATCAGGTAGACGCTCGGGTACTTCATGGTGAGGCGCGAGCCGATGTTCCCGTCGATCCACTCGACGTGGGCCTCGGCCTCGGCCCGGGCCCGCTTGGTCACCAGGTTGTAGACGTTGTTCGACCAGTTCTGGATGGTCGTGTACGTGATCCGCGATCCTTCGAGCGCCACCAGCTCGACGACGGCCGAGTGGAGGGAGTCGGTGGTGTACACCGGGGCCGAGCAGCCTTCGATGTAGTGCACCTGGGCGCCGACGTCGGCGATGATCAGCGTGCGTTCGAACTGGCCCATGTTCTCGGCGTTGATCCGGAAGTAGGCCTGGAGGGGCTGGTCGACGATGACGCCGGGCGGCACGTAGATGAACGATCCCCCGGACCACACCGCGGAGTTGAGGGCGGCGAACTTGTTGTCGTTGGGCGGGATGATGGTGCCGAAGTACTTGCGGACCAGGTCCGGGTGTTCGCGCACGGCGGTGTCCATGTCGCAGAAGATGATGCCGAGGGCCTCGAGGTCCTCGCGGTTGCGGTGGAACACCACCTCGGACTCGTACTGGGCGGTGACTCCGGCGAGGTACTTCCGCTCCGCCTCGGGGATGCCCAACTTCTCGTAGGTGTTCTTGATGGCGTCCGGCAGGTCGTTCCAGTCCTCGACCTGCCCCGACGTCGGCTTGATGTAGTAGTAGATGTCGTCGAAGTCGAGGTCGGGCATGTTGACGGCGAACCACTCGGCCATCGGGCGCTTCTCGAAGCGCTGGAGGGCACGGAGCCGGAAGTCCCGCATCCAGTCGGGCTCCTTCTTCATGGCCGACATCTCGCGCACGATCGCCTCGGACAGGCCCTTCTTGGGCTTGAAGACGTAGTCCTCGGCGTCGGACCACCCCAGCTTGTACTTTCCGAGATCGAGGTCGGTGGACGTCATGTGCACTCCTGGGTGGGGGGAGATTCGGCAATTACCCCTATCCAGATAGTAACAACTCCGGCGCCCCGGTCGCACGGTCGCGCCAGGACCCCGATTCCGTGCATCCCAGGCTGGGGTGGCGTGCCATTGTGGGCCCATGACCGCGCCCCCCGCTCCTGACGCTCCCCCCGGCCCCGCCGCGCCGTCCACTCCTCCCGGCGGCCCCGTGCCCCCGGTGGCCGAGCGCCGGCCGGTCACCCTCGAGGCCCACGGTGACGTACGCACCGACGACTGGTTCTGGCTCCGGGACAAGGACGACCCGGCGGTCATCGCCCACCTCGAGGCCGAGAACGCCTACACCGAGGCCGTCATGGGCCGTACCCGGGCGCTCCGGGATGCCCTGTACGCCGAGATCGTGGCCCGCATCGAGGAGACCGACCTCTCGGTGCCCGTCCGGAAGGGACCGTGGCTCTACTACGGCCGCACCGTCGAGGGCAGCAGCTACGGGATCCACTGCCGCCGGGCGGCCGACGGGCCCGAGGACGCCGAGGACGTCCTCCTGGACGAGAACGTGCTGGCCGACGGGCACGACTACTTCTCCCTCGGGAACTTCTCGGTCAGCCCCGACCACCGGTGGCTCGTCTACTCGACCGACACCACGGGCGGTGAGCGCTACACCATGCGCTTCCGCGACCTGTCGACCGGAGCCGAGTCGGCCGAGTCCATCGACGACACCTCCTACGGGGCGGCCTGGGCCAACGACAACGCCACCGTCTTCTACGTGCGGGTCGACGAGGCCATGCGGCCCTTCCAGCTGTGGCGGCACCGGGTGGGCACCGATCCGTCGACCGATGCCCTGGTCATCGAGGAGCCGGACGACCACTTCTACCTCGGGGTCGGACGCACCAAGGACGACCGGTACGTCCTGTGCGGGCTCGACTCCAAGGTCACCTCGGAGGTGCGGGTGCTCGACGCCGACGAGCCGACGGCGCAGTTCCGGGTCATCGAGCCCCGGCACCAGGGCATCGAGTACGGCGTCGACCATGACCGCGGCGACCCGTCCACCGGGCGACCGCCGCCGCTTCCTGATCGTCACCAACGACGGCGCCGAGGACTTCCGCCTCATGGAGGCGCCCGAGGACGCACCGGGCCGGGAGCACTGGACCGAGGTGCTCCCCGCCCGCACCGGCGTCCGCCTCGACGCCGTCGACCCCTTCGACCGGTACCTGGCCGTCTACGAGCGCGAGGACGGCGGGACCCGGATGCGGGTCATCGAGCACGCCACCGGCACCTCCACCCCGGTCGTCCAGCCCGAGTCGCCGTCGACGGTGTGGGGCGAGGCCAACCCCGAGTACGACGCCACCGTGCTCCGCTACGGCTACACCTCGCTCGCCACCCCCCGGTCGGTCTACGACCTCGACCTCGAGTCCGGCGAGCTCACTCTCCGCAAGCGCCAGCCGGTGCTCGGCGACTTCGACCCCGCCCGCTACCGCACCGAGCGGCGGTGGGCCACGGCCGGCGACGGAACCCGGGTGCCCCTCTCCCTCGTCTACCGGCCCGACCTGGTGGCCGACCCCGGCCCGGTGGGGACGGCGCCCCCTGCCTCCTCTACGGCTACGGGTCCTACGAGGCGTCGATGGACCCCACCTTCTCGTCCCTGCGGCTGAGCCTGCTCGACCGCGGCTTCGTGTTCGCCATCGCCCACGTCCGGGGTGGGGGCGAGACTGGGCCGGCACTGGTACGAGGACGGCAAGTTCGCGGCCAAGCCCAACACCTTCACCGACTTCGTGGCCTGCGCCCGCCACCTCGTGGCCGGAGGGTGGACGTCCCCCGGCCGCCTCGTCGCCCGCGGCGGAAGCGCGGGCGGCCTGCTCATGGGCGCCGTCGCCAACCTGGCCCCCGACCTGTTCCGGGCGGTGGTGGCCGAGGTGCCCTTCGTCGACTGCCTGACCACCATCCTCGACGAGTCGCCTCCCCCTCACCGTCCTCGAGTGGGAGGAGTGGGGCAACCCGGTCGAGGACCCCGCCATCTACCGGGTCATGAAGTCGTACTCCCCGTACGACAACGTGCGTCCGCCGGCCGCCGACGGGTCCGCCCGTCCGGTACCCGGACATCCTGGCCACCGGCCGGGCTCTGCCGACCCGCGGGTGGGCTTCTGGGAGCCGGCGAAGTGGGTGGCCAAGCTCCGGGCCGCCAACCCCGAGAACCGGGTGCTGCTGAAGACCGAGATGGGCGCCGGGCACGGCGGCCCCTCCGGCCGCTACGACGCGTGGAAGGACGAGGCGTTCGTCTACGCCTTCATCCTCGACGCCCTCCAGATGGCCGATTCCCCGCTGCGCGAGTACCCGGACGTGGCCCCGGCCTGAGCGGTCCGGGCGGCACGTCCCGTCGCGGGCCGCCCGACCCGGAGGTCCGGGGCGTCAGGGTGCGGCCGTGGTGGAGGTCGTCGAGGACGACCCGGCGGTGGTGGTCGTGGTGCTGGCGGGGACGCTTCCCGGCGTCGCCGTGGACGACGGGGTGAAGGTGGCCACGAACGGCGTGCGCAGCGGGGTCGGCAGTACGACCGGAATGGTGTCGACCTGGAGGGACAGCGTCGGGGTCCCGAACTGCACGGTGGTGGATCCCGTGGCCTGGACGTTCTGCACGGTGCCGGCCGACAGTTCGCCGGCCCACACGGTGGCACCCGTCGACGCGGTGTCGACCTGGACCCAGCACGGTCCAGTCCCGGTGATGGTGATCTGGTACGTGGTGTGGGGCACCGTGTAGGTGGCCGAGGTGCCGGTCGAGGACGTGGTCGAGGCGGCGAACTGGGTGGGCAGGGTCGTCGCCGTGGGCCGGGTGGTCTGGGGTAGGCCGGGTGGCGGTGGTGGAGGTCGCACCGGCCGATCGGGACGCCCGGGTGGTGGTCGTCGACGAGGAGGGGTGTGCGGCCTTGTGCGACTTCTGGCTACCCAGGAAGGCGAGTACCCCGAACACCAGGACCACGGCGACGGCCACCATGACCCCGGTGCCCGGTCGGCGTCGGTGGTTCATCGAGTCGAGGGCCATGCGCTGGGCCCGGTCGGCGCGGGCCGGCGAGGTCGACTCGCCGCCCCCGGACGTCCCCGTTCCATCGGACGGGCATCGTCGAAGACGATCGGGGCGTCCGGGTCGGGGAACTCGTCGGTCCCCCGCACGGGCACCGGGGGCACCACCCGCTCGGCGGAGCGGCCCGACTGCCCCGTCGGCACCACCCGGACCGGGCGCACGGTCTGGCGGCCCGATGCGATCGGAGAGGTGCTCCAGAGTGCCGAGGGCGTGGTTGTAGTTCCGCACCGAGTGGACGTCGTCGCCCCGGGGTCGACGGACCAGGGCGACGGCCACGGCCACCACCACCAGCACCACGACGACGAACGCGACGGCCAACATCCGGTCTATTCAACCCCGAATCGGTCCTCCGGCGTGGAGCGACCCGTCCGACGCCCGGGGACGGGCCGTCCCGGGCACGTCGTCGTCCCAGTTCGCGCCCTTAGATGGCGGTCACGGCGGTCAGGCCGCCGTCGACGGTCAGGTGGGCCCCGGTGATGAATGAGGCCTCGTCGGACAGCAGGAAGCGGATCGGACGGGCGATCTCGTCGGCCGTGGCCACCCGCTGGAGCGGGGTGCGCTCCTCGAGCTGCTCACGGAATCCGGGCAGCTCGAAGGCGGGCTCGAGCATCGGGGTGACGACCGCCCCGGGGCAGACGGCATTGACCCGGAACCCCTCGAGGGCGAAGCGCTGGGCCAACGACCGCATCACGCCGAGCACCCCGCCCTTCGACGCGCAGTAGGCGGTGAGCACGGTGCTCCCGAACAGCCCCTCGATGGAGGAGATGAGGACCGCGGCCGACCCGGGTCCGGCCGCCCGGAAGGAGGGGAGCAGGTACCGGCTGATGATGGCGGCGGCCCGCAGGTTGACGTTGAGGGTGGCATCCCAGATGGCGTCGTCGATGTCGTCGACGGTGGCCGCCCCCGACACCCCGGCCGCGTGGACGAACCCGCCGAGCGATCCGAGGGCGGCGGCCGACTCCTCGACCGCGCCGGCGATGCGCGACGACTCGGCCACGTCGACCACCGCGGCGTGGGCCACCACGCCGAGCGCCACGGCACCGGGCCGCCGTCTCCTCGGCGCCGTCGGCGTCGAGGTCCCACACCGACACCGGGCCGGCCGACCTCGGCCAGGGCCACGGCGGTGGCCCGTCCGATGCCCGACCCTCCGCCGGTGACCAGGACGCCGGTGCCCGGCTCGCCGAGGCGGCCGGAGGGGGACGGAGTCGGGGCGATCGAGGGCGACGGAGCGGTCATGGCTGGAGTTTCCAGACCCACCACCGGCCCGCCTGACCCCTTCCCGCCGCCGGACCACTCGGCGGCCGTCCCCCGACCGGGCGGGACTCAGGTGCGCAGGCCCAGATAGGGCTGGCGGCCGGCCGGGAGCTCGTGGCGCCGCGGGTTGGCCTGGTCCCGGGCCGACAGCACCGGATCGGTGACCCCCCAGTCGCCGTCGATGGCCGGGTCGTCCCACGCCACGCCCAGCTCGTCCTCGGGGTTGTAGTACCCGTCGACCAGGTACCAGAGGGTGAGGTCGGTGAGCGAGGCGAACCCGTGGGCCACGCCGGGCGGGATGAACAGGCCGCGGTCGTGGTCGCCGGACAGGTCGAGGGACAGCGTGGCCCCGTCGGTCGGCGACCCCTGGCGCAGGTCGTGGAGGACCACCCGGGCCGTGCCGGCCAGCACGTACCAGTAGTCCGACTGGTGGAGGTGGTAGTGGAGGCCGACCACGGCGCCGGCCTGCTTGGTCGACCGGTTGCCCTGGATCATCTCGCGCCCCAGGGGGAACCAGCTCCGGCGGTAGGTCTCGACGAAGCGCCCCCGCTCGTCGCCGTGGGCGTCGGGCTCCACGATGATGACGTCCTGGATGACGTCGGACTCGATGATCTTCGGCATGTCGGCTACCCCTCGTGCGGCGTTCGGTCGCGGGCCACAGTAGCGAAGTGGCTGCGGAAGAAGAGCAGGGGCGTGCCCTCGCCGACGCCGAGGTCGAGCACCGTGCCCGAGGATCAGCTCGTGGTCGCCGGCGTCGTGGACCAGCTCGACCGTCGCAGTCCACCCAGGCCAGGCTCCCCTCGATGACCGGCGATCCGGTGCCCGGCGCCGGGTGCCAGTCGACGCCGTCGAACTTGGGCCCGCCGGACACGGCGAACCCCCTGCACAGCTCCTCCTGGTCGTCGGTCAGCACGTTCACGCAGAAGCTCCCCGACCGGGCGATGCGGGGCCAGCTGGTCGAGGTCCGGGCCGGGGCCACCGCCACGTAGGGCGGGTCGATCGAGAGGGAGACGAAGCTCTGGCAGGTGAACCCGACCGGCTGCCCGTCCTCGATGCCCGGCCACGATGGTGACGCCGGTGGTGAACCGGCCCATGGCCTCTTTGAACTGGGCGGTGTCGAACGGTGCGGCGCCGGTCGTGGCCGCGTCACCGCTTCCTCAGCTCGAAGGTGGCGCCCTCCTTGGCCGCGTTCACCTCGACCTTGCCGGTGGACTGGGCGACCTGGCGGGCGGCCCGCAGCATCGCGTCGATCTGCCGGTCGGTGTGCCCGGGGTCGTGGTGGAACATGTCGAGGCGCCGGGCCCCGGCCTCGTTGGCCACGTGGACGGCGTAGGCCGGGGTCGAATGGCCCCAGTCGAACAGCTCGACGAACTCCTCCTCGGTGTACTGGGCGTCGTGGATCAGCAGGTCGGCGCCGTCGCACAGCTCGAGCACGTCGGGGGACACCGTCGAGCCGGTCGACGGGCGCCTGGTGGTCGGGCAGGTAGGCCACGGACGGCGCCGTCCGCCTCGATGCGGAAGCCGAGGGTGTTGCCGATGTGGGGGATGGTGCGCACCTTGACGGCGATCCCGCCGAGCTGGAACTCGTCGTTCCCCTTCAGGTCGTGGTAGCGCAGCTCGCCCCGGAAGTCGGCCATGTGCACGGGGAAGAACGGGCGGCTTCACCATGCCGGCCATCGTCGCCTGCAGCGAGTCGTCGGCCTGGGACGGCCCGTAGATCTCGAGCAGCGCGCCCGGGATCGCGCATGGGGGGGAAGAACGGGGTGCCGAGGATGTGGTCGTAGTGGAGGTGGGTGAGGAGGCAGTTGCCCCGCAGCGGGCTGCCCGGCGGCACCAGTCCGGCGTTCAGGTGGTGGCCGAGGGCGCGCAGCCCCGTCCCCATGTCGAGGATGAGCGGAGGCTCGCCGTCCACCTCCACCAGGACGCACGAGGTGTTCCCCCCGTAGCGGCGCTGCTGGTCGGACGAGCACGGGCACGAGCCCCGGACGCCGAAGTAGGTGATACGCACAGGCGAATGCAGGCTAGCCGCCGCGGCCGGTGGAGCCGTCGGGCTACCCTCCCGGCATGGACCGACCGACCGACGACACCACCGACGCCACCACCCGGACCGTCACCGCCAACGGACTCGAGTTCGCCTACCTGGAGGACGGGCCCCGCCGACGGGCCCCTGGCCCTGTGCCTGCACGGGTTCCCCGACACCGCCCACACCTGGCGCCACCTGCTGCCCCGCCTGGCCGACGCCGGCTACCACGCCGTGGCCCCGTTCCTGCGGGGCTACGCGCCGACCGAGGTGCCCGCCGACGGTCGCTACGACACCGGGACCCTGGCCCTCGACGCCGTGCGCCCTCCACGAGGCCCTGGGTGGCGGGGCCGACGCCGTGCTCATCGGCCACGACTGGGGCGGCGCTGATCACCTACCCGGCCGCCGCCACCGAGCCCGACCGCTGGCGGCGGGCCGTCACGCTGGCCGTCCCGCCGCCGGCCTCGCTCGGCTTCGGGTTCTTCGACTACGCCCAGCTCCGTCGCAGCTGGTACGTCTTCCTCTTCCAGACCCCGCTGGCCGAGCTCGCCGTCGGCCTCGACGACCACGCCTTCCTCGACCGGCTGTGGGCCGACTGGTCGCCCGGCTACGACGGCACCTGGGACGTGGCCCGGGTGAAGGAGTCGATCGGCGACCGAGGCCAACCTGGCCGCCGCCATCGGCTACTACCGGGCCATGTTCGCCGGGCCGCCGGACGATCCGGCGGCCGCCGCCGCCCAGGCCGCCGGCGAGGCGCGTCGCGCCCCCAGCCGACCCTCTACCTCCACGGCGCCGACGACGGCTGCATGGGCGTCGAGATCATCGGGCCGGTGACCGACCACCTCGCACCCGGGCTCCGAGCTGGTGGTGGTCGAGGGCGCCGGCCACTTCCTGCACCTCGAGCGGCCCGACGAGGTCAACGGTCACATCCTCCGGTTCCTGGCCGACTGAAGCCGGTACGTCCGGGTCGGGGCGAGCCCGACCGGTCAGGCCGGACCGAGGGCCACCGGGCCATCTCCCGGGCCACGATGGGCAGGACGGCCAGCCGGGCCGGGTCCTCGGTGGGGACGCACCGCCGCAGCGCCCGGTCGTACACGGTGCCGATCACCCCGGCGTGGTCGGTGTCGACCTGACGCAGGACCGCCCGCCAGCCGGCCTCGGCGAAGCGTGGCGGTGGCGCCCACCGAGCGCTCGAGTGGGATCACGGTGTCCGCCGTCCCGTGGACGAGGAGGGCGGGTCGACCGGCGCCGCCGACCGGGTCCCCGGCCATCGGGTCGCCCGCCGAACGGCGAGCGGTCGTAGCCCCCGGCCAGCCCGACGACCGCGGCCGGGTGCCAGCCGTCGGCGAGACCGGGGTGGAAGGCGATGTCGGCCGCGGCACTGGCCCCGAGCGACCAGCCGGCCAGGACCACCCGGCCCGGGTCGCCGCCCAGACTCGGTGGCGGCCGTCCGCACGAAGTCGATCGAGGCCAGCAGCTCGCCCGACCCGGCGACCGGGATCGTCGGACCGCCAGTCGGGGACCAGCACCAGCGGGCCCCAGTCCGGCGATGGCCGTGGCCAGCGGCACCAGCGCCTCGCGTTCGTCGGGGCCGCTCCCGTGCCACAGGAGCACGACCGGTGCGCCCCGAGACCCGACCGGTGCCGACCACCTCGATCGCCCGGCCCGGACGGTACTCCTCGGCGTGGCGGGCGACCGTCGGCGGTCGACCGGTGGCTCGCCCGTCCCCTCGTCCATCGGCCCCGTACCGCTTCCCTACCGCTCGAGCTGTGTCAGCCAGGGGACGACGGTCTTCAGGAAGTCGTTCTGGCCCGGGCTGGCCAGCAGCGGGTCGAGGTGGCTGTAGGTGTCGGTCCGGCTGACCGCGGTGACGCTCGGGATCCTGGACTCGGCCTTGTAGGCCTGGGCACTGCCCACCACCCCGTTGTTCGGCGCCGCCGAGGGCGGTCTGGAACGCGTACAGGGGCACGTCGACCTGGGCGGTGTGCAGGAGGCGCAGGCCGAGGTAGGCGGCCACCGGGGTCTGCTGCAGCGGAGCCGAGGCACCGGCGTCGATCGACAGGCGCTCGCGGGTAGTACCACTCGGCGGCGGCCAGCGGGGTCTGGGCGAAGACGTCGATGACGTTCTTGACCGGGGTGATGTCGGTGTCCACCCAGTCCGCCGGGTCACCGGTCGGGGCCACGTGGCCCGAGTGGACCTGGATGAGCTTGAGCCCGGGGGGCGACGTCTTGTAGTCGAAGGCGTAGCCGAACTGGGCCTGGTTGGTGACCGGCACCGGTGGCTTCAGGTAGGACGGCAGCAGCGGGAAGGTGGCGAACGTGGTGGCCGGGCCCGGTCGGGTCCTTGTAGGCGGTCACCGCGCCCACCTCGCTGAACACCCCGGTGGCCCAGGGCAGCCCGAGCTCAGGAGATCGAGCCACGGGCCCGTGGTGGCCAGCTGGGCGATCGACGCCTGGACCGACGGGATGGTGGCCGGCGCTGCGAACGTGCTCGGCGCACCGGCGCACCCGTCGATGCAGACGATCCCGTTGATGGTGGTGTAGCCGGCCTGACCGTTGAAGTCCCACGCCGGGTAGACGGCCGCCTCGGTGCCCCCGAGCGAGTGGCCGCCCAGGGTCACCGTGTGCCTGCCCCCGTCCCGCGCCTTCATGATCACCGCGTGGAGGTCGTTCATGGCCACGGCCATTCCCCAGTCGGCCACGAACGGGTAGTCGGCCGGCTTGAGCGGCTGGTAGTGGTGGGTGATCTTCGGGTTCGAGATCCAGCCGAGGTAGTAGTCGAACAGCTGCTGGCTGGTCGTCTTGCCGGCCAGGGTCGACTGGACCACCGACTCGTCCTGGAGGCGCGCCCTCGCGCCGCATCTCCGACCACACCTGGAGATCGGGGACGTGGGTGACCAGGTAGGGGGCCACCAGGTCGAAGTCGCCCGCCCCGCCGTTGGTGCCCGGCACCAGCACCAGGACGTGGGAGGCCGACGGGCTCCCGAACGTCCGCACCTGCACCGCGTCGTACTTGGCCGGGGTGCCGGCCACCGCAGGTGTGGGGATGGTCAGGACCGCCTCCGGCACCGAGGCCGGAGCCCCCAGGGCCGTCGGCGTGCCGGGCACCGTCGTGGTCGTCGGGGCCGGGGCGGACGACGCCGCCGCCACACCCGCTCAACAGCCCCGCCCCCACGGTTGCGGCGCACGCGACCGCAGTCCACGTCCTCGTCCGTCGCACGGCGCTCCCCCGGATCGCTCCCCGGTGCCCGTCGGCTACCGGGAGTCGCCCGGCCGGGCGACCGCCCCACCGTAGCCAGCACCGGCACCGGTCGGCGGCACCGGGACGGCGGCGATCCACGCCGCCCGACCCGACCACCGGGCCCCCGTGCCGGTCACGGCAGCCGCAGCGTCCCCGGGTCCCCCCACTCGGCCAGCCCGTCCGCCACCAGTCCGGCGACGACCCGCTCCGTGCCCGACGGGTCGTCCGGCCATCCGGCCGCGGCGGACAGGGAGTCGGCCGGAACGGGTCCGGCCCGCAGGGCCGCCACCAGGTTCCCCCGGCCCTGCCGGTCGGATCCGGCGAACGGCCTGCCCGGCCGTCGACACCCCCGCCGAGCCCCGTGCCGGGTCCGGTTCGGGCCGGCCGGACCGGGCCCACGCGCACCGTCGGCGGACGGGGCACCCGGCACAGTCGGGCACCCTGGCCGTGCAGACGGTGGCCCCCAGGTCGAGCAGGGCCTGTCCGAAGGCCCACCCCCGTCCCGGCGGCACCATGGCGTCGACCAGGTCCTGGGCCTCGCGTTCGGCCCATCGGCCGTCCATCGGCGGCCCGGGCCAGGACCCGGCCGGCATTGGTGTCGACGACCCCGACGTCGCGCTCGAAGGCGAAGGCCAGGACGGCCCGGGCCGTGTAGGGCCCCACCCCGGGCAGGGCCAGCAGGGACTCGAGGTCGTCGGGCACCGCCCCGCCGTGCTCGGCCACCACGATGCCCGCCGTCCGGTGGAGGTCGCGGGCCCGGCGGTTGTAGCCCATGCCCTCCCAGGCCGATCAGCACCGCCCCCAGCGGCGCCTCCGCACAGGCGGTCGGGGTCGGGAACGACGTCCAGGAATCGGTGGTAGGCGGGGACGACCCGGGACAGCTGGGTCTGCTGGGCCATGGTCTCGCTCACCAGCACGGCCCACGGGTCACGGGTGGACCGCCAAGGCAGGTCGTCCCGCCGGGTGGCACCGCCGTCGGACGCACCCCACGCCTCGATGGCCGCCCCGAGGGCGCGTAACCGGGCCGGAGCGGGCCTCGTCACCGGCCCGACCGGGGACTCAACCCCAGACGTCGTCCCCGTAGGGGCGACGACGCTCGGGGGCGAACGCCTCCTTCCACACCATCACCTTGCGGCGGAAGAAGCAGACCTCCTCACCGTGTTGGTTGAAGGCCTTGGTCTCGACCGTGACGACGCCCCGGTCGTCGCGTGACGTCGACTCGACCTTCTCGATGACCTTGGTCTCGGCGTAGATCGTGTCCCCGTGGAACGTGGGCGCCCGGTGCAGCAGCGACTCGACCTCGAGATTGGCGATCGCCGCACCGCTGACGTCGGGCACGCTCATGCCGAGGGTCAACGAGTACACCAGGTTGCCGACCACCACGTTCTTCTTCTGCACCGACTCGTGCTCGGCGAACCAGGCGTTGGTGTGCAGCGGGTGGTGGTTCATGGTGATCATGCAGAAGAGGTGGTCGTCCGCCTCGGTGATGGTCTTGCCCGGCCAGTGCCGGTAGACGTCACCGGGGACGAAGTCCTCGAAGTAGCGGCCGAAGGGGCGGTCATACGTCGTCATGACCGCCGATAGTAGGCCGGTCGGGAGCGGGCCCGACCGGTGGCCGACGGTCAGGCGGCGGGGAGCGGCCGGGTGGTGAAGGCCAGCACCCAGTCGGGGTGGCTCTCGCCGTCGATGGCCATGCGCCAGGTGTACCGGGTCCCCGGGGTCAGGGGCAGGGGGCCCAGGTTGACGGCCAGGGCCACGTCGACGGGTGAGCCCTCGGGCACGTCGGTGGGGCGCCCGACGGTGAACTCGCCGCGGACCTCGACCGGGTGCTCGCCGTCGGGGGTGGGGACCAGCACCGGGCCGCCGTCGGCGTCCTCCAGGTACAGCTCCCAGTGGTGGGCGGCCTCGGCCTCGTGCCACCCGACGTCGATCTTCAGGGCGATGGCGGACGGCACGGGGTCGGGGCCGGTCATGCTCCACCCGCCCCCCAGGACGTAGAGCTTGCCGTCGGCCACCTGGGCGGAGTCACAGAGGATCATGGTTACCTTCACGAGAGTGGAGGCTACCGGCCCGCCGGGGCCCCCGCGACGGACGCCGTCGGCGATCCCCGCCAGCGGCCGGGGCGGGGCGGGCCTGCCGGTAACGTTGCGGGATGGAACTGCGAGGCCTGCGCGACGACGTCTACCGGCGACCGCTCGCCACCGCCCTCGACCGGCTGGGGATCGGACCGGGCTGGACCTGTGTCGACGTGGGCGCCGGCGGGGGCGACGTGTCGGTCGCCCTGGCCGAGATCGTCGGCCACGACGGCCGGGTCTACGCCGTCGACTCCGACCCGACGGCCCGGGACGAGGTGGCCGCGGCCGCCTCCGCCCACAGCCAGGTGCTGGCCATCACCCAGGCCGGCGAGGACCTGCGCCTGCCCGAGCCGGTCGACCTGGCGTTCTGCCGCTTCCTGCTGCTGCACGTGGTCGACCCGGCGGTGGTCCTGCGCCCGGATGGCCGCCGCGGTGCGGCCCGGCGGCTGGGTGGTGGCCCAGGAGCCCATCACGTCGGCCGGGACGCATCGCCGGCCGGCCCTTCTCGATGCCCGACGCCCGCCACCCCGACATCGGCGCCCTCCTCCCCTCCCTCGTCCGCCAGGCCGGCCTCGAGATCGTGGACGCCTGGGCCGAGGCCCCCGCCGGGGCCGGGCCCGGGCCGGTGGCCGACTACCTCGAGCTGCTCACCGAGGTCGATCCCGGCGACGACCCGGTGGTGCTCCCACCCCTGGTCACGGTGGTCGCCCAGCTGCCCGTCGCCTGACCGGCACCCGGGAGACGGGAGACGGGACGGCGGGGCAGCCCGTTATCCTTGTGCGGTGACCTCCGACACCGTCCCCGCCCCCGACCTCCTGGCCGCCGCCGACGCCACCGCCGTGGCCAAGGCGGTGGTCGACGCCGGCATCGCCGCCCTGCGGGCCGCCGGCGGTCCGGACCGGGCCCAGGTGCTCGCCTACGACGTCTCCCATGCCGCCGCCGCCGTGCGCACCGCCGAGTCCGTCCTCACCTACGGGGCCCACGGCGACACCGAGGCCCGCATCGCCTGCGCCTTCGTGGCCGACGCCCTGGCCGACCTGGCCGCCCGGATCGTCGGCCGCTCCGCCGAGTGGGGCGTCGACCGTCGACTGGATGGCTCCGGCCGAGGCCTTCGTCGCCACCTACCGGCACCCGGACTTCCTGGCCTCGCTGGCCGAGGTCCAGGGCGACCGCCACCTGGACCCCGACTTCGAGCTGGTCCGCGACACGTTCCACCGATTCGCCGACGAGCAGATCCGCCCCCGGGCCGAGCACATCCACCGGGCCAACACCGACATCCCCGAGGAGATCATCTCCGGCATGGCCGAGATGGGCGGCTTCGGCATGTCGGTCCCCGAGGAGTACGGGGGCTTCGCCACCGAGGGCGACGCCGACTACCTGAGCATGGTCGTGGCCACCGAGGAGCTGACCTGGGGCTCGCTGGGTGCCGGCGGCTCGCTCATCACCCGGCCCGAGATCCTGACCCGGGCCATCGTCAAGGGCGGAACGGAGGACCAGAAGCAGTACTGGCTGCCCAAGCTGGCCACCGCCGAGGTGCTCGGCGCCGTGGCCGTCACCGAGCCCGACTTCGGATCGGACGTCGCCGGCGTGATGCTCCCCGCCACCAAGGTCGACGGCGGTTGGATCCTCAACGGGGTGAAGACGTGGTGCACGTTCGCCGCCCGGGCCGACGTCCTGCTGCTCCTGGCCCGCACCGATCCCGACCGGTCGAAGGGCCACCGGGGCCTGTCCATCTTCCTGGTCGAGAAGCCCCCGGCCGACGGCCACGGCTTCACCTTCACCCAGGAGGCCGGCGAGGGCGGCCGACCGGCCGACTCCTCGGGGAAGATGGAGGGGCGGGCCATCGACACCCTCGGCTACCGGGGCATGCACTCCTACGAGGTCTCCCTCGAGAGCTGGTTCGTGCCCGACGCCAACCTCATCGGCGGCGAGGACGGACTCGGCCAGGGCTTCTACCTCCAGATGCAGGGATTCGAGAACGGCCGCCTGCAGACCGCGGCCCGGGCCGTGGGCATCATGCAGGCCGCCTACGAGGCCGCCGTCGAGTACGCCAACAACCGGGTCGTCTTCGGCGCGCCCATCGCCGAGTACGAGCTCACCAAGGTGAAGCTCGCCCGCATGGCCGTGCTCATCCAGGCGTCCCGCCAGTTCGCCTACGAGGTGGCCCGACTGATGTCCAAGGGCGAGGGCGTCCTCGAGGCGTCGATGATCAAGGCCTACGTGTGCCGCTCCGCCGAGTGGGTCACCCGCGAGGCGCTCCAGATCCACGGGGGCATGGGCTACGCCGGAGGAGTACCCGGTCAGCCGGTACTTCGTCGACGCCCGGGTGCTGTCGATCTTCGAGGGGGCCGACGAGACCCTCTGCCTCAAGGTCATCGCCCGCCGGCTCCTCGCCGGGGGCTGAGCCGCAGACCGCCCGGCCCGGCGGACCCGGCCGGTCAGGAGTCGGAGTTGACCCGGGTGAGCTCGATCGAGATCTGGTCGTCGGCCAGTTCCTGGCCCGAGAAGACGCAGTCGAACGCCTTGGCCACCCGCAGCACCATCTCGGTGTTGGAGGCGCTGACCGCCATGTGACAGGCACCGTCCGCGCTGAGCCGCTCCCACAGGATCCCGATCTCGAACCCGCGTTGGAACTCGGGGTCGTCGGTGTCGAACTGCAGGACCGCATCCATGCAACCGATATCGGCCGGTCCGCCCCATTCCTTGACCCCCCGTGCCCTTCGATGCCTGTTGACGCGCCGTCCACGGGGGTCGACGATGGGTCGGTGGCCGACGCGACGAGATCCCTCCTGAACCAATTCCTCGCCGCCCTCGGCTCCGACGCCGACGCGGCCCCGGTGGACGTGCCCGCCGGCGGGTCCCTCCCCTCGGCCTTCGCGGTGAGCGACCTCGCCCAGGCATCGATCGGCGCGGCCGGGGCGGCCCTGTCCGGGTTCGTCGCCACCGAGGGGCACCGCGCCGTCCGTCACGGTCGACCGGGACCTCGCCTCGGCGTGGTTCTCCTGGTCCCTCCGTCCCGACGGGTGGGACGTGCCGGCGCCGTGGGACGCGGTGGCCGGCGACTACGCCGGCGAGGACGGATGGATCAAGCTCCACACCAACGCGCCGAGCCACCGGGCCGCCGCCCTCGCCGTCCTCGGCGCGCCGGGCGAACGATCGGCGGTGGCCGAGGCCGTGACCCGATGGAAGGTCGAGGACCTCGAGGCCGCGGTGGTGGAGCCGGGCGGTGCCGCCGCCGCCACTGCGCCCGGCAGGCGCCTGGGACCTCCATCCCCAGGGTGCCGCGGTGGCCGGCGAGCCCCTCGTCCATGTCGAACGGACGACGGCGGACGATCGGGCCGCCGGGGCGCCTCGAGCCGGGGCGCCCGCTGGCCGGAGTCCGGGTGCTCGACCTGACCCGCGTCCTGGCCGGACCGGTGGCCACGCGCCTGCTCGCCGGATGGGGGGCCGACGTGCTGCGCATCGACCCGCCCGGATGGGAGGAGCCCGGGATCGTCCCCGAGGTGACCCTCGGGAAGCGGTGCGCCCACCTGGACCTGACGGCGGAGGGATCCCTCGAGCGGTTCCTCGAACTGCTGGCCGGTGCCGACGTCCTGGTCCACGGGTACCGACCGGGCGCCCTCGACGGGCTGGGGCTCGGACCCGCGGTGCGCGATGCGGCCCGACCGGGACTCGTCGACGTGAGCCTCGACGCCTACGGATGGACCGGGCCCTGGGCCGGTCGGCGCGGGTTCGACAGCCTCGTCCAGATGAGCTCGGGCATCGCCCATGCCGGCATGGTGGCGGCCGGGAGCGACCGCCCGGTGCCGCTTGCCGGTGCAGGCCCTCGACCATGCCACCGGGTACCTGCTGGCCGCCTGCGCCCTGACCGGGCTGACCCTCCGCCGCCAGGACGGCCGGGGCAGCCGGTGGCGCACGTCGCTGGCCGCCATGGCCCGCCGGCTGGTGGACACCGGCATCCGGACCTCCATCGAGGGGGACGGGATCGACCCGTCCGGCCCGTCACCCGACGCCGCGGTCGAGCGCACGGCCTGGGGTGACGCCCGGCGGCTGCCGCCCCCGGTGGTGGTGGAGGGCGCCCCCCTGCGGTGGGACCTGCCCGCCGGCCCGCTGGGGACGGCCGAGCCGCGTTGGCTGGCGGACTGAGCCCGGTCAGTCGGCGGGTGTGGAAGCCAGGTCGTCGCGGGCGATCTGGTCGGCCAGGTCGGCCGGGGTGAGCTGCTCGGACAACAGGCGGTCGAAGCGGGCCGGGTCACCGGCCGTGAACGCCCGGCACAGCGGGAAGCCCTCCACGTAGCAGGTGAGGTAGGCCCGCCAGGTCGGGTGGGTGAGGAACTCGACCGCCTTGGCCGCCCGGTCGCGGGGCAGCAGTCCCCAACGGGCCACCTCGTCGATGACCGTCTCCGGGTCGGCACCGTCCTCGTGGAGCCGGAAGGCGGCATTGGTGCGGACCGCGCCCAGCGCCTCGCCGGCGTCGGCCACCGCGGCCACCACCTCGGTGTCGTAGCGGATGCCGAGCGGCCGCAGGTGCTCGGCCACCGTCGGCTCGGGATGCCGGCCCCACGCCACCTCCAGGCCGAGGTCGGCCAGGCCCTCGGCCAGGAGGCACTGCGGGGTGCCGACCAGGAAGATGGACTCCTCCCACCACTGCCGCCGTCGGACCAGGCCGACCTCCTTGCGGGTGTGCTCGGTGTGGTGTCCGGGATAGGCCTCGTGGGCGACCAGGTGGGCGAGGCCGGTGGACAGCACGGGCAGGTCGGTGTTGATGGCCACCCGGCTCTGCAGGTCGCCGAGGTAGTAGTTGAACCCCGACCAGGGCTCGTCGGTCACCAGTTCGAACTCGATGTGCTCGCCCTCGGGCAGGCCGAACAGCTCCCGGGTGCGGTCCCGCAGGGAGTCGGCCAGCGTGTCGACGGCCCGGCGCAGCAGGTCGACCGGCACGGCGTGGGACTCGCGCCAGGACACCAGGCGCTCGGCCAGCGGCCCCGACCCGGGCAGCACCTCGTCGAGCTGGCGGTGGGCCTCGGACAGCGCCTCCTCGTCCACCCGGTGCGGTCGGACGCCGTAGCAGGCCTCGACCTCGTCGGCGTAGCCGATGGGCTCACCGGCCAGCTTGGCGCACGTGGTGGCGAGGCCCCTGACCTGGGCCGCCATCCAGTGCCGGCGGGCCGGGGCGGCCGAGTCCTCGGGCCCGGACGCCGGGTCGAGCGGTGCCCCGGACCTCGAGGTCGGCCAGCAGGGCCCGGGCCGAGGCCAGCAACCGCTCGGGAGGGACGACCGGCTCGGCCGCCACGGCCCGTTCCAGCGCGGGCGGACCGTAGTAGGCGTCCACCATGCCGTCGATGTGGCGGCCGAGGCGCAGCCCGAGCGTCAGGTAGTCCTCGACGAGTCCCGGCGTCGGGCACGGCGACGCCGCCGCTCAGCCGAGCTGCGCCCGCAGGAACGCCACCGTGCGCTCCCACAGCAGGGCGGCAGCGGCGGCGTCGTACACCTCGGGGCGGTCCTCGTTGAAGAACGCGTGGTCCACACCGGGGTAGCGGTGGAAGGACGCCGTCTTGCCGAGGCCGGTCAACTCGGCCACCAGCGCGTCGGCGGCGGCCGGGGAGAAGGAGCCGTCGAGCTCGGCCACGTGGCCCTCGACCACGGCCTGCAGCTGGCGAGTAGTCGGGTTGGGCGTCGGGCCAGGGGATGACCCCGTAGGCCGGCACCACGGCGGCGACGGCGTCGGGTCGCTGGCAGCCGAGGACGAGGGCCAGTCCGCCACCCATGCAGAAGCCGACGACGCCGACCGAGGACGCGCCGGTGCGTCGCAGGAGCTCGTCGACGCTCCCGCTCAGCTGGGTGGCCGCCTCCCCCATGTGGAGGGCCATCATGTGCTTGGCCGCCTCGTCGGGCTCGGTCAGCGGGACCGCGGTGCCCTGGTAGAGATCGGGGGCCAGTGCGGTGAAACCGGCCTCGGCGAACCGGTCGCAGGTGCGCGTGATCTGGTCGACGAGGCCCCACCACTCCTGGATCACCAGGACGCCGATGGTGCCCGCCGACCCACCGGACGGGACGGCCAGGTAGCCGTGCGAGTGACTGCCGTTGCTCGGATACTCGATGCGTTCTCCCATGGGCCCGACCCTACTCGGCACGGCCCGCGGATCCCATGGTGAAATGGGGGGGTCGACGAGGCCCCGATTCTTCGATCGGCAGTCGATCGGTCGCCGGGTCGCCGGAGAAAAGCCCAGTTCAGGGCCTTACGTCGCCGGGGTGTCCTTGTTACCGGGTACCCCGTCGGCTACCATCAACCCGCATATGACTCACGCCGAGCAGTACTCGACGGTCGAGCCAGGTGCCTGCCCCGCACGCCGCAACAGGACCCGCAACCGGGTGTTCGCGACGATCGCAATGGCCTCCGCTCTCGGGGCCACGTCGGTGGTCTTCATGACCACCACACCTGCCTCTGCAGACCAGATCTCCGATGCCAAGGCCCAGGCCGCGGCCATCACGGCCAAGCTCAACGCGGCCCAGGCCCAGATCCAGGCCCTCACCGGCCAGGTCAACCAGGCCGACTACAAGCTGTCCCAGCTGCAGGGCCAGATCGCGGCCAGCCAGGCCCAGATGGCCAAGGACCAGCACGAGGTGGCGAAGGACCAGGGCCAGCTCCGCACCCAGGCCATCGCCGACTACACCAGCTCCGGGACGTCGAACACGGCCACCCAGCTGTTCACCTCCAACGTGAACACCAGCGGCATCCGGTCCGAGTACTCGTCGATCGCCACCGGCAACGTGACCTCGACGATCGCCCACCTCCACACCGCCCAGGCCGAGCTGGCCGCCACCCAGTCGTCGCTCGAGCAGCAGAAGTCCCAGGCCCAGTCGGAGCGCAACAGCCTGTCCTCGGCCCAGAACCAGGCCGCCGCACTCGCCGCCGCGGACAAGTCCACGCTGGCCAGCGTGGACGCCAACATCCAGACGCTCGTGCAGCAGCAGCAGGCCCAGCAACAGAAGGCAGCCGCAGACGCCGCCGCCGCCGCCTTCAACCAGAAGGTCCAGACGGCCAAGGTGACCCAGGCCCAGCAGTCCAGCGGCGGAGGCCAGTCCTCGGGCGGCGGACAGTCGGGCGGCGGCACGGTGACCACCCCGTCGGCTCCCCCACCGCCACTGTCGCCCGGTGCGCTTGGTGCCGTTCAGGCCGCCGAGCGTGAGATCGGTGTCCCCTACGTCTGGGGCGGCACCACGCCGGCCGGCTTCGACTGCTCGGGCCTGGTGATGTGGGCCTACGCCCAGGTCGGGATCAGCCTCCCCCACTTCTCCGGCGGGCAGTACAGCGCCACCACCCACATCTCGATGGCCAACATCCAGCCGGGCGACCTCCTCTTCTACGGTCCCGGTGGCAGTGACCACGTCGCCATGTACGTCGGTGGCGGCTCGATGATCGAGGCTCCCTACACCGGAGCCAGCGTGTGGATCACCGGTGTCCGGACCGGCGGACTGGCCGGCGTCGGCCGGGTCGGCTGAGCCGGGCCACCCCGTCGTCAGGGTGACGGGCCGACCGCGGCCCGCCCTCCCGGCCCCCACCCATGGCCTTCGGCCAACCATCCGGACCCCCGGCCACCGCGCGCCAGCTGCGTGAGCTGACCGCACTGGTCGAGGCCGCGGGCCACTCCGGCTTCAAGGACGCCCGGGGCCCGCTCGGCCTCAACCAGCGTCAGGCCGGGGGGCGCTTCACCCAGGACGAGGCGACCGAGCTCATCGCCCGACTCGAGGCCGAGGCCGAGGACGCACGGTGGCGACGAGGCCGGTGACGTCGCCGACCGCGGCGCACCCGAGCACACTGTCGCGGGGCCGTCCGGACCTGTCCGCCCCGCTGCATCACCCCCGAGCCGCACCGCACCGACTGCACCGGCCGCACCGCCCGCCGCGTCACGGCGCCAGAGCCTCGCCCGTCAGCTGGAGCGGGTCCCCGAGGACCTGCTGGTCGACGAGCTCCGGCGGCGCGGCTGGACCGTCACCTCCCCCTGAGACGGGGCCGTCCACCGGCGCCGCTGGTGCGCCGGGCCCGCAGGGGAGCGCGTCACCCCTGGTCGTGGGCGGCGAACTCCTTCGGCGGCATCTGGCCCACGGTGCCCCCGGCCCGGGGCCCCGGCGGGCGGGCGAACCGGAACGGCAGGGGCTCGCGCCCGGCCTGGATGACCATGGCCTCACCGGTGGACCCACCGGACAGGAGGTCGACCACGGCGGCCGACACCGTCTCGACGTCGATCAGCGGGAACCCGCTCGACTCGAGGACCTCGCGCATGTCGGCGATCAGCGGGGTGTCCACGATGCTCGGGCACACCGCGTTGATGGTGATCCCCCGCTCGCCCAGTTGCGGGCCGAGCGACCGGACCAGGCCCACCACCGCGTGCTTGGTCAGGCAGTAGATGGGGTCGGGTGAGAAGCCGATCAGCCCGGCCAGCGACGCCGTGGCCACGATCGAGCCACCGCCCCGGGCGGCCATGGCCGGCACCACGGCCCGCACCCCGTAGAAGACGCCGTCGACGTTGACGCCGGTCGCCCGGTCGTAGGTCTCGTCGGTCACCTTGGTGATGTCGGCCTCCCCGGTCGTCACCCCGGCGTTGAGGTGGGCCAGGTCGATGCCGCCGAAGCGCGCCGTCACGGCCTCGACGATGCCCGGCCACACGTCCGACCGCCCGACGTCGGCCTGGAGGGCCAGCCCGTCGAGCTCGGCGGCCACCCGCTCGGCCGCCGCGGCATCGAGGTCGACGACGGCCACCGACGCGCCGGCCGCCGCCAGCCGCGTGGCCGTGGCCAGGCCGATCCCCGATCCCCCGCCCGTCACCACTGCAACCTTGCCTGCCAACGAACCCATGGCGTCACCTCTGCGCTTCCGCTCGGGCGGGGCCCGTGCCGCGGTCCCCGCATCCCCCGTCCACCACCCAGCGGATGGCCCGGCGAGGCCACCCTACCGGCACCCTGAGGCATACTGAGGGCCTGGTCGGCACCCCGGGGCTCACCCGGCGCCCGGCCCACCACGCCATGAGACCGATACCCGTCGCCTTCCACATCTGGTTCCTCGAGGTCCACACCTACGGGATCGGCCTGGCCCTGACCTTCTGGTTCGGACTCCGCTACACCGAGCGGCGGCTGCGGGACCGCGGCTACCCCACCGACTGGGTGACCGGGATGTTCGTGTGGGTCATCGTGTCCGCCATCGTCGGGGCCCGGACCATGCACGTCCTCACCCACCTCGGTGACTACACGGCACACCCCTCGCAGGTCTTCGCCATCTGGCAGGGAGGGCTGTCGTCGTTCGGGGGCCTGCTCCTGGCCGTCCCGGTGGGCATCGTCATCTCGCGCCGGCGCTGCCCGGAGCTCCCGACCCTGCGGTTCGCCGACCTGATGGCACCGGTGCTCATGGCGTGCTGGGGCATGGGCCGCCTGCTCGGCCCCCAGCTCATGGTCAACGGCGGCGGCCATCGGACCAACCAGTGGTTCGGGATGTACTACGCCGGCGACCATCCCGACGTGAAGGTCCTGCCCGTCCCGATCTTCCAGGCCATGGAGGACTTCGCCATCTTCGGCATCCTCCTCCTGGTCGAGCGGTGGCTGCGGGCCAAGGCCCCGTCCATCGCCTCCGACGGGTCCACCATCGCCGCGGGGGCCGCGCCCCTGGCCCCGTCCGGCATCGTGCTCGGGGTCGGCATGGTGCTGTGGGGCATCGAGCGCTTCCTCGACGAGCACCTGTGGCTGGGCGAGATCGGCCACCTCGGCTCCGCTGCTCACCCAGATCGCCGGCCTGTCGCTGTCGGTGGCCGGCCTCGTGCTGCTGGCCTCCCGGCTCGGCCCCTACCGGCGCTGGCGGGACAGCCGGCCCGACCCGGCACCGGCACCCGAGCCGGCGACGGCACCCGACGGGACCGCGGACGGGCCCACGACCGCCGGCGACGATGCCGTCCGTGTCGGCCACCGTCGCCTCGGACGCCGTCCGTCCGAGTCGACCGACGACCGCTGACCCACCAGGCGGACCAGCGCGGTGCCCGCCCCCACGGCCAGGATCGCCAGCGTGGCCGGCACCGCCCCGACCTCCAGGCCCAGGCCCACGGCCGCCACGAGCACCGTGGCCAGCACGGCCCGGTCGGCCCAGGGCAGGAGGGCGGCGAACCGCTGGTGGAACGCCAGCAGCGCATCCGGCGTGCGGACGTGGCGGGTGAGGGTGACGGCCAGGCCCCGCACCAGCCCGAAGACCACCCCCACGCCCAGGGCGACGGCCGGGCCGGCGGTCAGTGCGGCCAGCACCACCGTCAGGTACACGGCGGCCGTGGTGATGTAGGTGGCCAGCCCGCACCCGATCTGGAATCCGAAGCCGCTCCCGTAGACCCAGGGGCGGTAGGCGTCGAGCCACCGCTCGTTGACCTGCCGGTAGTGGACCGGGAGCCGCGCCCCGGCCAGTCCCGTGTCGGACACCCGCGGTCACCAGGACGGCGACCAGGGCGGCCACCCCGACGGTCAGGGCCGACGCGCCGGACGCGGCCACCAGCGCGGCCAGACCGGCGGCCACGGCGCCGAGGGCCAGCCCACCGGCCGTGGCCCCGAGGACGAACCAGGCGCAGGTGGCGGCGTAGCGGTGGCCCCTGCCCCGCTCGCCGAACGGGGTGATGGTCGACAGCATCGAGAGGCCGCACGGCGACCAGGTGGAGCGGACCGCCGCCACCGCGGCCACCAGGAGGGCGAGGACGGTCAGGGTGGTGGTCACGGGGCTCCTCGGTAGGGGGTCGACGCGGTCGGGCGCGGTCATGCGGGCGATCCGTAGAAGGGGGCGTCGAAGGCGAAGATCCCGCCGTCGGCCGCCACCATCCAGTACCCCGCGGCCGCCGTCGACGTGCCGACGATCGGTCGCTGCAGCGGCTGGCCGCCCATCGAGCCGTCGAAGGCGGCGTCGCCGAAGGCGAAGATCCCGCCGTCGGAGGCGACCAGCCAGTAGCCGCGCCCGGTGGGGGTGGCCCCCATGCCGACGATGGGGGCGTTGAGCGGCAGGCCGCCCATGGAGCCGGAGAAGGCGGCGTCGCCGAAGGCGAAGATCCCACCGTCGGAGGCGACCAGCCAGTAGCCGTGACCCGGTGGGGGTGGCGGCCATGCCGACGATGGGGCGGTTGAGGTGCAGGCCGCCCATGGAGCCGAGGAACGGGGCGTCGCCGAAGGCGAAGATGCCGCCGTCGGAGGCGACCAGCCAGTAGCCGCGCCCGGTGGGGGTGGCGGCCATGCCGACGATGGGGCGGTTGAGGTGCAGGCCGCCCATGGAGCCGAGGAAGGGGGCGTCGCCGAAGGCGAAGATGCCGCCGTCGGACGCGACCAGCCAGTAGCCGTGGCCCGAGGGGGTGGCGGCCATGCCCGACGATGGGGGCGGCCAGGTGCGTGGTCGACAGGTCGCCCAACGAGGGGAAGTCGCCGAAGGCCGAGGACCTTCCCGAACGAGGTGACCATGGCATACCCCCGGGCGTCGGCACTGGCCGCCAGGCCGGTCACCATGCATTGGGTCAGGGGCGAGAAGCAGGGCGGAGGCGGGGGTGGGGGTGGCGACGGTGGTGCCGCCGTCCAGCACGCGGCGGTCATCTCGGCCGTGGCGTTGTCGACGGCCAGGGTGGTGGTGCAGGTGGGGTCGACCGTCCACGGGGGGACGCAGGCCACCACCCGGCAGACGATCCGGCCGATGCAGCTGATCTGCTGGTTGCACTGGCCGTAGCGGAACTGGAAGCAGCCGGTCACCCAGGAGTTGCACCCGGCCGGACCGCATCCGCAGGTCACCCCGTCACAGGAGGGCTGGCAGAACCCCCACCCTCCGCCGCATCCGGTGGTGCAGCCGCACTGCGCGTGGCAGTCCATGTAGTACCGGGGGCCGCCGCAGAAGGACGAGTTGTCCGCCTTCCACCAGCCGCCCATCACGGTGTCGGCCGGGCAGTAGTTGTACCCGCCGTTGATCGAGCAGCAGAACTCCGACCAGCCCGCGCAGCACGTGGACCCGCACCCGCAGGCGGAGCTCCCGCAGGTGCACACCGCCCCGTAGGCCGTGCCCGGCTTCAGCAGCAGGTCGACCCCGGAGCCGACGGCCACCGCACTGCCGACCATGGCCGACCGGTTGATGAAGCTCCGCCTCGACAGCCGCGACTCCAGGAACGTGGCCGCCCGGTCCACGAGGGCGGTGCTCACGTCGCCGGCCCCCGGGTCACGCCGAGCAGCCGGCGGGCCGCCCCCAGCTCGGGGAGGCGGGACAGCGCGAGGAAGGCCAGCCATGCGCACAGCAGGCTGAGCAGCACCAGGGGGACGCCGTGCCAGGGCTGGCCGCCGAGCAGTGCGGGCAGCCATCCGGCGGTGCCGTCCGCCGCCACGGCCACGGCCGACCCGGCCAGGACCAGGTCGACCACCACGTGGACCCGGGTGGCCGGGGTGTCGGGCTTCCCGAAGCAGCCGCACGAGGCCAGCGGTCCGCCCCGGGCCAGGACGACGACCACGAAGGCGGCGAAGCCCAGGTAGGAGAGGGCCACCACCCCGGCGGTGGCCGGGGACGGGTGGACGAGGCCGGCCGTGCCCACGAAGGCCTCGGCCACGGCGCCGACCCGGACCAGGGCCCGCACCGCGGCAAGGGGCAGCGGCACCACGGCGGCCACCGCCCGCGCCGTGTCCATCGGCCGGAACGCCTTGGCCATCCCGGCGACGGCCAGCAGCAGGCAGGCGGCCAGGTAGGGGCCGATCAGTTCCACGGGGCCCCCGCCGGAGCCACCAGGGGGGCCGGTCGGACGGACACCCCACTGAGCAGCTGGTTGACCCGGGGGACGAGGAGCGAGCGGCGGGCATGGCTGCCCAGCACCGCGTAGAAGGTGAACGGTCTGCCGGCCTCGGTGAAGAACCACTGGGTGCCGGACTGGCCGGTGAGCCCACGGCGCAGGACGTGGGGCTGGAAGTCGGACGTGGACAAGGGCAGGGGCAGGCCCTGATGGGCGAAGAGCCGGGTTCCGAGGCTGTCGGGGCCGTACTCGAACAGCACGGCGAAGACGTCGTCGTTGCCCATCAGGTTGACCGCACCGCCCCCGAAGTCACCCACCTCGTCGGGCAGGGCGAACGTGGCGAACTGGGCCACCGCGTTGGCCACCTCGATGCCGCTGCCCTGCCGCTTGAAGATGCGTCCCTCGAAGCCGGTCGGCAGTCCGGCGCCGATCCCGTGGGCGAACAGGGTGGGCACGGTCAGCCTGCCCGGCGGACCGGACGGGGGGCGGCAGGCATGCGGGCGTCGGGCGGTCCGTACAGGTCCTCCAGCGACGTCGGGTACAGACTCGGGTCCCCCGGTCCGATGCCGGCGTCGAGCAGCTCCCGGTCGTTGGCCGACTCGCGGGCCGGGCCGTCCAGGCCGACGTCCCGGCCGGACCGGGTGTCGAGGGTGAACGCGGCCGCGTCGACCTCGGCCCGGCGCACCAGCTCGGCCACCTGGCTGAAGTGGTTCGCCACCCCCTCGCCCACCCGTCGCCCGGCCGTGCCGTCGACCAGGACGAAGAACGGCGAGCCGGGTACCTCGTAGTCGGTCCAGGCGTCGCTCGACATGAGCACCATGAGCCCGGGGGCGGCAAGGTCGGCGACCTCGCCGGGGATCTCGCGGTCCGGGCCCTTGGTCACCACGACCAGACGGGTCCCGGTCGACAGGCCGAGTCGATCGGGCTGGCGGAACGAATCCCAGAACCCTGCGCACGAGGCGCATCCGGTCGACAGGAAGGCCAGGAGGGTGAGGGTGCCGGCCGACGCCGGAGCGATGGCCAGTGCGTCGCCGCCGGGAGTGACCCCGGCGAGCGTCGGTGCAGACGTCGAGTCACGATCGGCGGCCAGGGTCGGACCCATGGTGAGCGGGACCGGTGCCCCGGTCCCGCTCGATGGTCCGGTCCCGTGGTCATGGGTGTCGCCGGTCGGGTCGCCCACGCCGGCGCCCAGGTCGTGCAAGGCCTTCAGGATGTCGGCGTGGCTGCGCAACAGCCCGGCGACCAACACGGCCAACAGGAGCACCACGGCCCCCAGGACGACGGAGAGTGCAATCACGGTGTCGACCTCCCGACTCGGGGACGGTGACGTTCACCACCACACGCCCTGTTGCGCGTGGTCCCACCTTAGGGACGCCCAACCGGGAACGGGTGGCAATCGAGCCTGGGCCCACCCGGGTCCGGCGGGCACGCGACCCGCATCGGCCGTCGGTGCGCGCGTAGGCTCTCCGGGACGGTCGGCGAGCCGTCACGGACCACCGGAGGCACCCATGGGCTTGCGCATTGAGACGGTGACCATCGACGCGGTCGATCCGGTGGGCCTGGCCGCCTTCTGGTGCGCGGCGCTCGGCTGGGAGCAGCGCCTGGACGATGACGGCGACTTCTGGATCGAGCCCGGCGAGGACCATCCGGAATTCGACCGGGTGAAGCCCCTGCTCATCGTGCGCGTCAACGAGCTCAAGGCCGGCAAGAACCGGCTCCACCTGGACCTGGTCCCCGACGACCACGAGCGCGAGGTCGAGCGCCTCGAGTCGCTCGGGGCGAGCCGGCCGGACATCGGCCAGACCGGCAACGAGTCCTGGGTGGTGCTGGCCGACCCCGAGGGCAACGAGTTCTGCATCCTCGACGAGTCCGACCTGTCCGAGGAGTGACCCGCCGGGCAGCCAACTCCCCGTGAGTCGACACCCCGGAAACCCCCCGCCATGCCGCCCGTGCGCCACAGCCGATCAGGTGCGCCGTCCGGGTCCGCCCGCCCCCGACGCGGCGGACGGGTGGGGTCAGCCGGCCGCCCCTTCGGCGGCCGCCTTCTCCTCGGCGGCCTTGCGGTAGGCCTCCAACTGGTCGAGCAGGGGCATCCGCTCCTGTCCGACCGACGAGTCCAGGCGTTGGGCGATGAGCTCCGGTGTCCAACGGCCGTCGGCGTACATGGCCCGCACCTCGCGGGGCTGGTTCCACACCGCGATCTTCGGGCCCACCGAGGTGTAGACCTGCCCGGTCACGTGCCTGGCCCGGTCGGACAGCAGGTAGACGACCATCGGGGCGACGTCCTCGGGATCGCCCATCTCGGCGAGGTCCATCGGGACGTTGGCCGACATCCGGGTCCGGGCCACCGGGGCGATGGCGTTGGCCGTGATGCCGTAGCGGTTGAGTCCGGCGGCGGCCGAGCGAACCAGGGAGACGATCCCGCCCTTGGCCGCCGCGTAGTTGGCCTGGGCCACACTGCCGGCGAAGGCACCCGAGGTGAAGGCGACCAGCGATCCGCCGCCCTCCTGCTTGCGCATGATCGCCGACGCGGCCCGGAAGACGGTGAAGTGGCCCTTCAGGTGGGTCTCGATGACGGCGTCCCACTCGTCCTCGGCCATGTTGAAGAGCATCCGCTCGCGCAGGATGCCGGCCACGGCCACCACGCCGTCGATCCGGCCCCAGCGCTCGGTCCCGGCCCCGATGATCCGCTCGCCACCGGCCAGCGTGGTCACGCTCTCGGCGACGGCGACGGCCTCGCCGCCGGCGGCCTCGATCTCGGCGACGACCGCCTCGGCCACCTCGCTCTTCGGGTCCTCACCGGCCATGCCCACGCCGATGTCGGCCACGACCACCTTGGCGCCTTCGGCGGCGGCGGCCAGGGCGACGGCCCGACCGATGCCTCCACCGGCGCCGGTGATGGCCACGACCTTGCCGTCCAGGAATGCAGTCATTGCGTAGTGCTCCTCTTCGTCTTCTTCGTACGGGGTTCGAACGATCGACCCTTCCCGGTCCCCGCACTGATGGGCGGCGGTCCTCCGGGCGGTTGACCGTCTACTGGAACCTGTTCTAGCGTCCCCACCGGGCCGGCGCCACCCCGCTCCCCCGTCCACCGTCCGCCCCGCATCCCGGGCCGCGGACCGTGCCGGAGGGACGTCCCGGGCACGTTCCGACCCGCAACACCTTGGCAGTCCGGGAGCCGGACTACGACGACACGGGGGATGGGACCTGATGGGCGATCTCGGATTTTGGGCACTGGCGCACGAGCACCCGGAGCATCTGGCGCTGGTGGCGCCCGACGGCACCGAGTACACCTCGGGCGAGCTCCTCGGGCCGGTCCAACCAGGTGGTGCACGGACTCCGGGGCCTCAACCTGAAGCCGGGCGACGTGGTGGCCACCCTGCTCCCCAACGGGGTGGAGATGTTCGAGCTGTACCTGGCCGCCCTGCAGGCCGGCTGGTACCTGGTGCCCATCAACCACCACCTGATCGGTGCCGAGGTGGGCTACATCCTGAAGGACTCCGACGCCAAGGTGTTCGTGGCCCACGAGCGGTTCGCCGACGTGGCGCTCGACGCCTCCGAGGAGGCCGAGCTCCCCTCGTCGATCTGCTTCGCGGTGGGCGACATCCCCGGCTTCGGCTCCTACGCCCGGATGCGCGACGGCCAGCCCACCACCGATCCCGCCGACCGCACCATCGGCGACGTCATGAACTACACCTCGGGCACGACCGGCAACCCCAAGGGCGTGTTCCGCAAGCTGAGCGGGCTGTCCCCCGAGGAGGCCGCCCTCAGCCAGTCCGGGCATCCTCTTCCTCTTCGGCATCCAACCCCAGGACGACAACGTCCACATCGTGGGCTCGCCGCTCTACCACACCGCCGTCATGCGCTTCTCGGGGGCCTCCATCCACCTCGGGCACACCATCGTGGTCATGGACAAGTGGCTGCCGGAGGAGATGCTGCGCCTCATCCAGGACTACGACGTGACCACCTCCCACATGGTGCCCACCCAGTTCCACCGCCTCCTGGCCCTGCCCGAGGACACGCGGGAACGCATACGACGTGTCGTCGTTGCGGCACATGATCCACGCGGCGGCCCCGTGCCCCGTCGACGTCAAGCACCAGATGATCGCCTGGTGGGGCGACGCCATCGACGAGTACTACGCCGCGTCCGAGGGCGGCGGCACCCTGGTCACCGCCCAGGAGTGGCTGACCAAGCCCGGGACGGTCGGCCGGGCGTGGCCCATCAGCGAGATCGCCGTCTTCGACGACGAGGGCAACAAGATCGAGGAGCCGAACGTCATCGGCACCGTGTACATGTCGATGCAGACCGGGGACTTCGAGTACCACAAGGACCAGAAGAAGACCGAGAGCAACCGCATCGGCAAGTACTTCACCGTCGGCGACGTCGGCGTGATCGACGAGGACGGCTACCTCTTCCTGCGGGACCGCAAGATCGACATGATCATCTCCGGTGGGGCCAACATCTACCCGGCCGAGATCGAGAACGTCCTCCTCGGGTTCCCGAAGGTCGGCGACGTGGCCGTGTTCGGCATTCCCAACGACGACTGGGGCGAGGAGATCAAGGCCGTCATCGAGCCCGCCGAAGGCGTCGAGCCCTCCGACGAGCTCGCGGCCGAGATCCTCGAGTACGCCTCGACCCGGCTGGCCAAGTTCAAGACGCCCAAGTCGATCGACTTCACCGACTCGATGCCCCGCGACCCGAACGGCAAGCTCTACAAGCGCAAGCTCCGCGACCCCTACTGGGAGGGTCGGGAGAAGATCTGAGCCACCGTCGTGGGTCAGGTCGCCGGTGGCTCCGGATCGGGCACCGGCCCGGCGAGCTGGACGTCGGACGCGGCGCCCACCCGGACCGCCTCGGCCCGCATGGCCTCCAGCACGGCGGGATCGGCGTTGTCCACGTTGCCCTCGGCGATGGCCAGGAACTGGGACGGGTTCACCTCGATGAACAGCCCGTCGGCCTCGGCGGTCAGGAGGTCGCCGTGGTACATGCCGGCCCAGGTCTTGATCTTGCGCCCGTCCCGGCTGAGGCACCTGGCCTCGATCCGCAGCGGGGTCCGCAGCGGGGTGGGCTTGCGGTAGCGGACGGTGAGGGTCCCGGTCATCCCCGGGTTGCCGGCCACCATGTTGGCCGCCCCGAGCATCTCGTCGAACGTCTCGGCGATGACCCCGCCGTGGACGCAGGTGGGTGGTCCCTCGTAGGCCCAGTCGAACCAGGCCTCGGCCCGGATCTCCTGGTAGCCGCCGTCGATCCCGTCGACCACGTGCACGACCACCGGCGGGGCGATGGGGTTGGCCATCCCCATGATCGGGCTGGTGGGGAAGAACTCCTGGGCGTGTTGGCTGATGTCGGGCTGTTGGCGGGCCCGCTTGGGCCCGGCTGCCGACGCCAGGGTCCGACCCACCTCCTCCAGACGCTCCGCCGCCGCGGCCAGCACCTCGTCGTCGAACGTGGCGGCCACCGTCAGGGTGATGATGGGCCGGAGGGCGGCGGCCAGCCGACGACGCGGGTCGTCGTCGGCGACCGCGCCCATCGGGGCATCGCTCACTTGCGCGTGTAGACGGGCGGGCGCTTCTCGGCGAACGCCTTCTGGCCCTCCGCCGCGTCCTCGGTGGCGAAGATCGGCCAGCCGAACTCGAGCTCGATCTTGAGGGCCTCCACCTCCGGGATCCCCTCGGTCGCCTTCACCGACGCCTTGATGGCCTCGACGGCCAGCGGTCCGTTGGCCCCGATGACCTCGGCGATCTCGAGGGCGGTCTCGAGGGCGGTGCCGTCGGGCACCACCCGGCCGATCAGGCCGATCTCCTTGGCCTCCTGGGCCGAGACCTCGCGGGCGGTGAGCAGCAGGTCCATGGCCACCGTGAACGGGATCTGGCGCCGCAGGCGGACGGTCGACCCGCCCAGCGGGAACAGGCCGCGCCGGGCCTCGAACACGCCGAACTTGGCGCTCTCGCCGGCCACCCGGATGTCGGTGGCCTGGAGGATCTCGGTCCCCCCGGCCACGGCCCAGCCCTCCACCGCGGCGATGAGCGGCTTCTTCGGGGAGTAGTGGCGGAGCAGCGCCTTCCAGTGCAGGTCGGGATCGGCCGCCATCCGCTCCTTCACGTCGTCGTTGCCGGGCCCGGACATCGACTTCAGGTCCATGCCGGCGCAGAAGGTCCCGCCGGCTCCGGTCAGGATGGCGCACCGGATGTCGTCGTTGGCGTCGATCTCCACCCAGGCGTCGGCCATGCCGACGAGCATCGGGCCGGACAGGGCGTTCTTCGCCTCGGGGCGGTTCATCGTCACGACGGCGGTCGTGCCCACGACCTCGTAGGTGAGGTGCTCGGTGGTGATCATGGTGCTGCTCCCTTCGGGGCGTCGGACCCGGTCCGCTCCCCCTCGTGCGCCTCGGCGCTGCGTCACTGGCGTACGCGGCCACCTCGATGGCCACGCACGGAACTGGAACGCATTCTACTTTCCACGGGAGCCTGCGTCGGCGTGGGCCATCGCTGGCCTGCCCGTCCCCTGCCGCCGGGCGACCGGTCAGCCGGACAGCGGTGTCGGGCCGGCCGCCATCCCCACCACCGGGGCGTTCAACGGCGCTCCGGCCACCGAACCGGAGAACACGGCCCCGCCGAAGGTGAACACCCCGGCGTCGGCCGCCACCAGCCAGTACCCCGTGCCGCCGACCGTCGGGGCCATCCCGACGATGGGTGCGGCCAGGGCATGCCCTCCGGTCGAGCCGAAGAAGCCGGCGCCGCCGAAGGCGAAGATCCCGCCGTCGGAGGCCACCAGCCAGTAACCGGCACCGCCGGTGCCCGGCGCGGTGGCCGTGCCCACGATGGGTCGGACCAGGTGGAGACCCCCGGTCGATCCGGAGAACGGAGCCGAGCCGAAGGCGAAGATCCCGCCGTCGGAGGCGACCAGGCGATAGCCGTGGGCGTCGGGACCGGCGGCGATCCCGACCACGGGCGCGTTGAGCCGCATCCCACCGGTCGAGCCCACGAACCCGGCGTCCCCGAAGGCGAACACGCCGCCGTCGGCCGCCACCAGCCAGTAGCCCTGACCGTCCGGGGTCGCGGCCATGCCCACGATGGGCCGGTTCAGGTGGAGGGCGCCGGTCGATCCGAAGAAGCCGGCGTCCCCGTAGGTGAAGACCCCGCCGTCGGAGGCCACCAGCCAGTAGCCCCGGTGGTCGGGGGTGGCGGCCATGCCCACGATCGGGCGGACCAGGGGAAGCGACCCGGCCGAGCCCCAGAAGGCGGCGTCACCGAAGGTGAAGATGCCCCCGTCGGAGGCCACCAACCAGTAGCCCGGCGTCGCCGGTGCCGGGGCCGGCGGCCCGGGCAGCCCGGCCGGGCCGGCGAAGGCATGGAGCTGGTTCGAAGACGGGGCGATCACGAGCCCGTCGGCCGCGGCCGGGGACGGGAAGTGCGTCGACGGGCTGCCGATGGGGAAGCTCGCCCTGGCGGCTCCTGTGGTCGGGTCGAGGGCGTACAGCGTGCTCCCTCCGATCGACCAGACCAGGCCGCCGGCCACGATCGGCGAGCTGTGGGCGCCGGTCGGGGTCTTCCACGTCGCCACCGGGCTGGAGGTGGTCGGTGTGACGGCGCGCAGGCCGTCGCTGCACGGGACGAACACGGTGCCGTTGAGCTGGGCGGTGCCGCCGTCCGGGTCGCTGCCGCAGAAGTTGGTCGACGACGCCACCTGCCCGCCGATCCCCCCGAGGGGCGACTGGTGGAGCACGTACGCGGTGTGGGACTTGCCCACCGTGAACACGAGCCCGTTGGGCAGCAACGTGGGCGCGGTCGACCCGAGGTCCGCGTCGCCGGCGTTGTCCGCCTGCCAGGTGGTCGGCGTGAAGGAGTCGAGGAGGGCGGCCGACGGGCTCAGCTTGAGGACGCTGTCGCTGCTGTCGGGCGCCGACCCCGGCGAGGTGTGGGCGCTGTTGCCGGTGGCCACCCAGATGTCCCCCTGGGAGTCGATGACCGGTGCCGCCCCGCCCATCCAGACCGCCCCCTGGAGGTCGCCCGGCAGGTTGGCCACCACGAAGGTCGACGGGGTGGACCCGTCCTCGGGGGCCGACACGACGAGCCCGTGGTAGGTGCCGCAGTCACCGGCGTTGCCGCCGAACCCGATGACGACCCGGCCCGCCGTCAGGGCCAGCGACACCCGCTGGAGCTCGTAGGCGGGGGCGACCACGCCGGCCGGGTCGACGACCTCGTCCAGCAGGGTGGCCCCGGTGTAGAGGTCGAGGCCGAAGAGGTGGTGGGAGGCGCCGCCGGGCACCTGCTCGGTGGCGACGACGAAGAGCTCGCCCCGGGCCGTGTCGACGACCGGCGTCCCGGTGATCCCCACCGTCGGATTGATGTTGCCGCAGATGCCGGGGACGGTGGACGGCGAGAACGGGGTGGCCAGGTGGTGTGACCACAGCACCACACCGGAGTCTGCCGCCAGGGCGTAGACCGAGTCGTTCTCGGTGGCGGCGTACACCCGCCCGGTGGCCACCAGTGGCTGCCCGTACAGGCTGCCGTCGAAGGCGGGAGACGTCCAGGCCGGGGAGGCCGGGGTGAACGACGCGCCGGAGGCGTCCACCCCGGTGCGGAGGCCGTTCTGGTCGAAGGTGGTCCAGTCCGACGCGGGCGCTGCGTGCGCGAGCGCCCTCGACGGAAGCGAGCCGCCGGAGCCGGCGTCGGCCCGGGCGGCCGTGCAGCCGGTGGCGACGACCAGGGCCAGTGCGGCGACCGGCAGGAGGAGCGCGGCCCGGCGGATACGGGGGGATGACGGGACCATCCCCCCATGCAAGCACCGATCCCCCCGACGCGCACCCTGCCCGGGAGCACCGGTTCGGTCAGATGCGCTCGATGATGGTGCCGGTGGCCAGAGCGCCCCCGCAGCACATGGTGATGAGGGCCAGGTTCTTGTCCGACCGCTCGAGCTCGTGGAGTGCGGTGGTGATCAGCCGGGCACCGGTCGAGCCCACCGGATGGCCGAGGGCGATGGCGCCACCGTTCACGTTCACCTTGTCCCAGTCGACCTCGTGGACCTTGCCCCAGGACATGACGACCGAGGCGAACGCCTCGTTGACCTCGAAGATGTCGATGTCGGCCATGGTCATGCCCGCCTTCTTCAGCACGTCGGCGGTGGCGGCGATGGGGCCGTCGAGGTGGTAGTAGGGGTCGGAGCCGACCAGGGTCTGGGCCACGATGCGGGCCCTCGGTCGCAGCCCGGCCTCGCCGGCCCGCTCCTGGGACATCCACAGCACGGCGGCGGCCCCGTCCGAGATCTGCGAGCTGTTGCCGGCGTGGTGCATGCCGTCCGGCAGCACCGGCTTGAGTCCGGCCAGCCCCTCCTTGGTGGTCTCGCGGGGACCCTGGTCCCGGCTGACCAGGTTGATCTCGCCGGTCGGGCCGTCAGCGCCCATCACCGGTGCCTCGACGGGGGCGATCTCACGGTCGAACCGGCCCTCGGCCACGGCCTGGGCGGCCTTGCGCTGCGACTCGAAGCCGAGCCAGTCGACGTCCTCGCGGGTGATGCCGTACTTCTGGGCGATGCGCTCGGCGGCATTGAACTGGTCCGGCATGTCCCACGGGAACTCCTCCGGCCGCGACTTGCCGGGGCCGTTGAAGGCGTTGGCCCCGAGTCCGACCCGGCTCATGGCCTCGACCCCGCAGGCGATGCCCGAGTGGATGGCGTCGGCGCTGATGAGGTTGGAGATGAAGTTGTTGGCCTGCTGGGCCGAGCCGCACTGGCAGTCGACGGTGGTGGCGGCCGTCTCGAACGGCATGCCCTGGCTCAGCCAGGCGGTGCGGGTCACGTTGGAGGCCTGCTCGCCGGCCTGGGTGACGCAGCCGCCGACGATCTGCTCGACGCTGCCCGGATCGACCCCCGCCTTCTTGACCAGCTCCACCTGGGCCTTGCCCAGGAGCTCGGCGGCGTGGAAGCCCGAGAGCCACCCGTTGCGCTTTCCGATCGGAGTGCGGACTGCTTCGACGATGACCGGCTGGGCCATGGTGGCTCCTCCTTGAGAGTTCTGGATCTGGGCGTTCTCGATCGCGGTGTGGGTCGTTGCGGCCCGCACAGGGGAGGACCCTCGACGAACCGGCACCGCAGTATAGAACCCGTTCTACTCCCCCCGCCCTTCGGCTCGGATGCCCCAGGCCGACGAGGGAAGGGCCACGGGCCGGAATAGGCCGACCACGGTAGTTGTTGGCACAAGTACCTAGTGCGCCATGCGTCGGAGGAGTCCCCGTGTCCAAGCCCACCCTGCAGATCATCGTCGCCAGCACCCGACCCGGACGGGTGGGGCTGCCGGTGGCCCAATGGTTCGAGCGGTTCGCCGAGCGCCAGGACGCCTTCGACGTGGAGCTGGTGGACCTGGCCGAGGTCGCCCTCCCCCTGTTCGACGAGCCCAACCACCCGATCGCCCGCCAGTACACCAGTGCCCACGCCATCGCCTGGAGCGAGACCATCGACCGGGGTGACGCCTTCGTGATCGTGCATCCCGAGTACAACCACAGCTACAACGCCGCCATCAAGAACGCCCTCGACTACCTGCACGTCGAGTGGAACTACAAGCCGGTCGGCTTCGTGAGCTACGGCGGCGTGTCCGCCGGGGTGCGGGCCATGACCGCCCTCAAGCCGGTGGTCGCCGCCCTGCGCATGACCCCGACGGTCGAGGCCGTGAACATCCCCTTCGTGGGCCAGTTCATCGACGACGACGGTCGGTTCGTCCCCAACGAGCAGCTGGAGATGGGAGCGGCGGGCATGCTGGCCGAACTGGCCAAGCTCGAGGGCGCCCTGCGCCCGCTCCGGGCCGGCGCTCCGGCCTGAGCCCCGGCCGGTGGCGGGCGCCTGCGGTACTCTCGCCACCAACGACCGGGCGGGGAAGCCCGACCGGTCCGAACGGCGAGGAGGGGGAACTGGTGACGTCGTCGAAGGTGGTCGCATGGGTGGCGGTCGGCGCTCTGGCCGTCGCCGCCGGCTGCTCGTCCTCCGGGTCGGCCACCCCCACCACGTCGACGATCCGCCCGCCCTACGCCCACACCGGACCGGACCCGGTCGGCGTGACCACGCTCGACCTCGGCTCGGCCGGCCCCGTGCTCGGCGAGCGGGGCGCCACCGTCTACTACCCGGCCGACGCCACGTCGGTGGCCGGCCACGCCCCGTTCTCCTACACGGAGGCCTCCACCCTTCCCACTGCGCTCCAGGGCATCCTGCCGGCCCGGTACAACACCACCACCACGGTCAACGCCTACCTCGACCCGCCGGCGTCGAAGCGGGGCCCGTACCCGATCGTCCTGTTCAGCCACGGCTACGGCGGCGAGCGTCTCTACTACTCGACCCTCCTGGCCGGCATCGCGTCGTGGGGCTACGTGGTCGTCAGCGCCGACTACCTGGAGCGCGGCCTGGCCGCCCAGGCCCTCAAGGTCACCGCCACCCCGACGGCGGCCCAGGACTCGGCCGTCATGCGGTCGTCGCTGACCGCGGTGGAGGCGGCGTCGGGCGATCCCGCCTCACCGCTGTCCGGCGTGGCCGACCCCGAGAAGGTGGCGGCGGTCGGTCACTCGGCCGGGGGTGGCACCGCCTTCGACGCGTTGGCCGCCCCGCCGGTCAAGACGGCCGTCGGGTGGGCCCCGGTCCCGCCGACGGGCAAGCCATCGGCCAAGCCGGTCATGCTGATCGGGGCCGAGGGGGACAGCGTGGTGTCCCCGTCGTCGGTGCGGAGGACCTACGACGCCTTTCCGGGACCGAAGGCACTCGTCGAGATCTCGGGCGAGGGCCACAACACCTACACCGACATCTGCACCGGGATCCGATCGGGCGGCGGGCTCATCAGCTACGCCGTCAGCGCCGGTTTCGTCCAGGCGAAGCTGGCCGAGCTCGGCATCAACGGGTGTCAGTCGACGGACGTCGACCCGGTCCGCTTCTGGCCGATCGTGCAGTTCTACACCGTGCTCCAGCTCAGGAATCAACTGGGCGGGGACAGCACGGCCACCATCCCGCCCCCGACGCCGGGGCAGTTCCCGGGGTTCACCGTGACCGTCACCCAGGCATCGTGAAGCGTCCCGCCAAGCCCGGCTCGGACACCATCGACCTGACCGTGGTCGCCGTCCCGGGTTACTTCGCGGCCATGGGAGTCGAGTACTGGCGGCAACGTCGTCGTCGGGCCGATGGCGCACCCCCGGCGGCCGGCGACTACGAGACGAGGGACACCTCGGCCAGCCTCACCATGGGCGTGCTCAGTCTGCTCGCCCCGTTCGTGGTGCCCCGACTGCTCCGACCGGTCACCCGGGGCCAGGGCCGGTTCGCCAAGGTCCTCGTGGGCGCCACCGCGGGTGCCGTCGCCGTCACCACCGTGGCGGACGTCGTGGCCCGACGGGCCGAGCGCCGCGCCGTGCCGGAGGAGACCGGTGGATCGGTCCCCACACCGACGCCGGCACGGCGCGTGGCCTCGGTCGGCGGGGTGGCCGCGGTCGCCGCCGGTGGCATCGCCGTCACCACCGCGTGGGCCACGGCGACGACGCCCGAGCGCCTGTGGGAGCGCCGACTCGTCGGCTCGTTCGCCGGTGGCACGACCGCCCTGGCCGCCGCGGTGGTCGGCTGGGACTTCCTCTACTACTGGAACCACCGGTTCATGCACACCAGCCGGTACATGTGGGCCGTCCACGAGGTGCACCACTCGAGCGAGCGCTACAACCTGTCGACCGCCCTGCGTCAACCGGTGGCCGACGCCCTCGGCACATCCATCCCCTACGGCCTCCTGTGCCTGTTCGGCATCCCACCCTCGGCGGTGGCCACGGCCAGGGGCGTCAACCTCATCTACCAGTTCTGGATCCACACCGAGGCCATCGACCGCATCGGTCGGGCCGAGGCCACCCTCAACTCGCCCTCCCACCATCGGGTCCACCACGGCACGAACCGGCAGTACCTCGACCGCAACCACGGCGGCATCCTGATCATCTGGGACCGGATGTTCGGCACGTTCGAGCCCGAGGACGAGCCCGTCGTCTACGGGCTGACCAAGAACATCGACACGTTCAACCCCGCCCGCATCGCCAGCCACGAGTACGTCGACATGGCGCGCGACATCGCGTCGTCCACCGGTTGGGCGGAGCGGCTCTCCTACGTGTTCCGGGGTCCGGGGTGGGCCATGCGGAACCGTGCCTGGGCCACCTGAGGCCCGACCGGCCCGACAACCGCCAGGTCTGCAACACGTTCCACCACCGCCGACGGAGGGAGACCCGTGACCGCTGCAGGCACCAAGGACGATCCGTGGGAACTGACCACACCCCCGGGGAGCTCGAGCTACACGATGTACCGCGACGGGTCGGCCGACCCGCCCGCCCTGGTCTGCCAGGTCGGCTCCACCAAGCTGACGTACCGCGCATCGGCCGTCGAGGACCTCCACGCCTGGTTGCTGGAGAAGGGTGACTGGGTGCCGCTGGGCGCAGCCGACGAGAAGAAGGACGCCGCCGACGGGACCGTCGAGGCGTGGGGGCGCTCGTCCGACAACCCGGTGGGTGGCTGGTACGGGCTGCGCAACGGCTATCGCGGCCGCTTCGGCATGTACCTGCCCCCGCTGCTCGAGGCGCTCGGCCTGGCCGAGCTCACCCACGAGAAGCGCAACAACTCGATGCGGGGCCTGCCCGGCTGATCCCGGGGTATCCGGTCAACCCGCTGCCCGACCGACGTCTCCTCGGGGCCTTCTGGCACGACGGGCAGAGGTGGGTCCCCCGGCCGACGACGGTGGTCTTGACGATGACCGTGCCGCAGCGCCGACACGGCTGCCCGGTCCGCCCGTAGACGGCGGCGACATCGAGGTAGCCACCACGGTCCCCCCGGGTGTCCACGTAGTCCCGCAGGGTCGAACCACCTCGGGCCACGCCTTCGGACAGCACGCTGACGATGGCGGCGTGCAGGGCCTCGATCCCGGGGCGCCGCACCGTTCCGCACCGCCGTTCGGGGTGGAGGCCTGCGCACCAGAGGACCTCGTCGGCGTAGATGTTCCCGATGCCGGCCACGACGCCCTGGTCGAGCAGGGCCGCCTTGAGCCGGAGCCCCGGTCGCCGACTCAGGATCGCGCCGAGCACGGCCGGGTCGAACCCGGCCTCCAGTGGCTCCGGGCCCATGCGGGCGAGCAGGGGGTCATCGGCCACGTCGGTGGTGGGCAATACCACGACACGGCCGAACTTCCGCTGGTCGTTGAACACGAGCCGCGAGCCGTCGTCCAGGTCGAGGATCACCCTCGTCGCCGAGTTGCCCGTCGCCACCAGGGCGTCCGTCCCCACCGGCTCCATGAGCAACTGACCGGTCATCCGGAGGTGGACGAGGACACTCACTCCGCCCTCCGTGTCGATCCCGAGCACCTTGCCGCGGCGCCAGATCCCGGTCACCGGTCGACCCAGGACGGCTTCGGGGTCGAGCCCCCGGCCGGTCAGGCTCTTGGGCCAGCTGGACCCGATGGCCGAGACCGACCGGCCGACGAGATGGGCCTCCAGCTGGCGCCGGATCGTCTCGACTTCGGGCAGTTCAGGCACGGTCCCCCCTCCGCCCCCGAGGACACCCGGCAGGGGAAGGCCGGGCGGCGTCGGTGCGTCCGGTCCTACTCAGGAGTGGGCGGCCAGGAACGGGGCGATACGGTCCTTGGGTCGACCGATGACGGCGGCCCCCTCGGCCACCAGGACCGGTCGCTGGATGAGCTCCGGATGGGCGGCCAGCACAGTGGCAACCTGCTCGGCGGACTGCACGTCAGCGTCGGCCAGTCCCAGCTTGGTGAAGGTCGCGTCCCGACGTACGAGGGCGGTGGGCTCGTCCTCCAGGATCGCCAACAGCTCGCGCAGCTCCTCGACGGTGGGGCGCTCCGCCTTCAGCTGGTAGCGGCGGATGTCCACGTCGATACCCAGCTCGTCGGCGATCTCGGTGGCGGCCCGGGAACTCGAGCAGTTGGGATTGTGGAAGATGGTGACGTCGGCCATGCCGGTGAACCTACCGCGCCGGGACTGGCGGACGCCCGCCGCAGGCTCGGCCATGGCCCCAGGATGGACCTCGTCGTTCCTCACAGGACGGCTGCCGGCTCCGGGTGTCCGAGCCGTCATCCTGACCCGGCTGATCGGGGACTCCTGCAGTGACAGTTGGCGACTCCGCCCAGCGCGCGGGACATCCGGGGTTGTACGGGACGAGCAGCGGTGTGCGGCCCGGCAACAGAGACGCTATGTCGCGTCCCCAAATTCGCACATGCGGGCGTGTGGGTACCTTGGGTCTGCAGGGTCGCCTGAACATTTCTGCAACCGATCGGCCGATTCGAGTGTCGGTGTAAGTGTGGAACATGGAAGTCATCATGGAGTGGGGATGACGGAGGCGGACTCGGACGGATTCGAGGTCCTCTACAGGGCTGAGTATCCAGGGATGGTAAGGCTCGCTTTCGCCCTAACCGGAAAGCCTGATCTGGCTGAGGACGTTGTGCAGGATGCCTTTGCACTGCTCCACGCCAAGCTGGAAGGTGTGAACAATCCGGGGGCCTATCTCCGGATGACCGTTGTCAATCTCTGCCGAAACCGGGAGCGGCGGCGGCGGCAGGACCGCCAACTCGACGCCAGGTTGCAGCGACCCCAGCTTTCATCGCTCGGTGCTTCTGAGATGGTTGATGTATTGCTCCTTCTCCCATACCGACAGCGGGCTGTACTTGTCCTTCGGTATTGGGGGGACTGGTCCGAGGCGGAGATAGCTTCGGCACTCCGCTGCCGCCCCGGCACGGTCAAGGCTCTCGCTTCTCGCGGGGTTGCCCGCCTGAGGAAGGAACTTTCAGAATGAATTGCGACATCGAGGGTGAGCTTCGTTCGGCCTTGGAGGAATTTGCCGGAGTCGCACCACTGGCCAATCCGGAGCGCCCACGGCCGGCTCGGTCCCCGCCTCTGCCTCGTCACCACGTTGACGTCAAGACGTTGACGTTGGCTGGATGCCTAGTGGTCCTGATCGGCACTGTGGTTGCGATCGGGGTCGAGAACAGCCATCAACGATCACACCGCCCGTCACCAGCAGCCACGACGTCGACACTGCCGCCGACCACATCGTCGCTGCCGCAACCTGGACCGTATGTCGTGCCCAGTGTCGTCGGACTCAATTCACTCCAAGCCGTCGGGGAGCTTCAATCCGCTGGCCTGACGAATTCCATTGACAACTTGGACTGTCCAGGTTCGATCAGCGAAGGCAGGGTGGTTGGCCAGAATCCGCCGGCCGGATTCCGGGCGGCATCTGACAGCCGTGTCAATCTTCGGATCTCATGCAGTACCACCTCCGCCACAACGAGCCGCGGGTAAGACTGGGATCGACCCCGCCGGACGTGCCGGTGCCGCCCATCAGAAGCGCCCGGTCAGATCCTGCCCGCCCAGGAAGCGGGGCTCGACGGCCGCATTGTGGCCTGGTTGACTGGATGGTTCAGAGCCCGTCGCGGTCGGGCACGAATCCCTATGGGTGGAGGTGGCCGGTGGCCGAACCCACGCAGCTCGCACAGCGAATGGTGGTGACCCACTTCATCGTCTCCGATGATGTCGAGCGCTCCCGACGCTTCTACACCGAGGTGCTAGGCGGCACGGTGGTCTTCGGCCCGGAGCCAACCAATATCGCTCTCGCCAATACTTGGATCATCATCAACGTCGGTGGGGGTCCTACTGACGACAAGCCAACGGTCACCCTCGAGACGCCGAGTGACCCTGACCGGGTCAGTAGTTTCCTCAATATTCGGGTCGAGGACATCCACGCCGCGTACGCCGAATGGAGCGCCAGGGGGGCGCAATTCCTGACACCGCCGAAGCAGCACGCGTACGAGATCCGTTGCTACATCCGAGATCCTGACGGCTACATCATCGAGGTGGGACAGACCACTGACCCTCAGGGAGACTGGTGGCCCGCCGACTGGCCGCCGATCCACCCCGGTCGGCAAGCCGACTGAACCGATGCTCGTCGGGTACCCGAGGGACGCCCTTCGCATCTGAGCTTGACGGCAACGGTGTGCCGTCCTGGAGCGATTGGCGTGAGCAGGTCCTACTGGCCCACAACGCTGCCGGAACTGGGCGCCTCGTCACGGCGGCCATACCTGATCACATGGGATGCACTCACACCTTCGGCCAGACGGGGAACTGCGTTGACGGTGATCCCTGCCATTCCGCCGGTCGTTTCTCCAGGTAGGCGATCACCCCCTCGCGCGCGTCAGGGTGGGCCATCAGATGGTGGTGGAGAGCCGTCTCGAGCCGTTCGATCTCCGGGCGCGAGCGTCCCCAGGTGTCCCACAGGAGCTCCTTGCTCACCGCCACCGACAGCGGTGCGGCATTGGCCGCCACGTCGCGGGCCAACTCCAGCGCGGCCGGCAGCACCTCGGCGTTCGGGAGCACCTGACGGCAGACGCCCATCTCCCGCATGGCGTGTCCGTCGAAACTGCGCCCGGTGAGGAGGATCTCGGCGGCGGCCGACTGTCCGACGATCCGGGGCAGGGTCCAGTGTGAGTATCCGTCCCCCATGACCCCGCGCCGCACCTGGACGATTCCGTAGCGGGCGTCGGCGGCCATGATGCGGATGTCGCACTGCAAGGTCAGCGTGAATCCCAACCCGATGGCGTGACCGTTGACGGCGGCGATCACCAGCTTGCGAACCTCCCATGGCGTCCTCGACACCGCTGCGGCACTGAACGTCTCCTCGTCCCGCTTGGCGAACGTCTCGCCCCCCGCTGACAGGTCGGCACCCGCGCAGAAGGCGGGCGGTGCACCGGTGAGGACCACCGCGCGCACCGCGTCATCCGCGTCGCAACGTCCGAACGCGTCGCCGAGCTCTTCGCCCATGCCCTGCCCGAAGGCGTTCCGGACCTCGGGTCGGTTGAGGGTGATGAGGGCCACGCCGTCGGTGACTTCGAAGAGGATGGTCCGATAGGTCATGTCGCGCAATCCTCGCCGGCGCCCCAGGACCCGATTCGAGATGTCGTCGGAGCGTCGTGGCCAATCCAGGACCGATCTCCCTCGACGGAGGCTCCGCATGTGCTCATGGGAAGATCCTGTCACTCCGAGCCCTTGAGCTGTGCCTCCGAACAGCGCCAGCGGTGGGAGCGTCACCGAGGACCGGGCGCTGGCCCACTGCGAACTGCCACCCTCCGGCGCAGAAGCGGTATGTCAGCGGGTCCGCAGTTGCGGACTCACGAGAAGGGTCAGGGGCCCCAGGGCGGCAGACTCCGGCCAGGCTGCACAACCTGGGGGCCCGACTGGCCCCGTGATCCACCGGGGCCTCCGTAGGCGAAGGAGGTACTTGTCGCCAAGATGTCATAGGACGCCGGGACCGAGTCGTAGGCGAAGTTGAAGAAGGCAGGAGAACTGGCCTGTCCGAGCAACTGATAGCCGGTCACCTGGTCGGCTCCCGCCGTGTGCCCATAGAGACCGTTCCCCATGATGAAGCTCGGCGTGACCCCTGGGTTGGTTGCGACTTCGCCGAAAAGCTGCACCATCACGATGGACGTGAACGCGTTGTTCCAGAGCGCATCGGGGAAGTACCCGACGAGCTGGCCATCCAGGTAGAGGTTCCATTCGTGTCCGACATGCTCGATCGCATAGGAGACGCTGATCCCGACCGGCATGCGCATGTTGGGTTGGATCGAATCCGACACCTGGACGAACCCGCATGTCGCGATGTCGCGAGGCGCGCACTCGACATAGGAGCCGTTCAGCCAATGATCGACGAACAGGTGGGGTGCGAGATCGCCGTAGACACGACTGCTGCTCATGATCCCGATCTCGACGTAGTCCTTCCCCCCCTGGTCGAATGTCGCCGCGACCTCGGTCACCGTATGGACGTCGGCCGCATTCGTCCCGGGATCGGCCGCGCACAGTTGCGCCGATGCTCCGGCAGCGTTCACGTACTGCCCCGCACTGGCGTAGTAGTAGTCGAAGCCGGATTGGAAGATACTCGAGTCGCCGGATTCGACGGGGACCACCGGACTGCCGTTGGCGGTTGCCGGGATGCCGACGATCCCCACGGTCGACGACGGCAGCAGGCCTCCGGCGAACGACCCCTGGAAGCTGGCATCTCCGAAGGTGAAGATCCCGGAGTCGGCTCCAGACAGCCAGTAGCCCCCGCCGTCCGGGGTGGCGGCGATCCCCACGATCGGCTGGTTGAGGTGGCTGCCCCCCATCGAGCCGTGGAAGCCGGCGTCCCCGAAGGCGAAGATGCCACCGTCGGCCGCAACCAGCCAGTAGCCCCCGCCGTCCGGGGTGGCGGCGATCCCCACGATCGGCTGGTTGAGGTGGCTGCCCCCCATCGAGCCGTGGAAGCCGGCGTCCCCGAAGGCGAAGATGCCACCGTCGGCCGCAACCAGCCAGTAGCCCCCGCCGTCCGGGGTGGCGGCGATCCCCACGATCGGCTGGTTGAGGTGGCTGCCCCCCATCGAGCCGTGGAAGCCGGCGTCCCCGAAGGCGAAGATGCCACCGTCGGCCGCAACCAGCCAGTAGCCCCCGCCGTCCGGGGTGGCGGCGATCCCCACGATCGGCTGGTTGAGGTGGCTGCCCCCCATCGAGCCGCGGAAGCCGGCGTCCCCGAAGGCGAAGATGCCGCCGTCCGAAGCCGCCTCCCAGTAGCCGTCGCCAGTCGGTGTTCCCGCGAGCCCAACGACGGGCTCGTTGATCGTCCGGTCCATCAGCGTGCCGTAGAGCCTCGCCGTGCCGGAGGCCAGGACGTCGCCCAGCGCCGTCGCCTGGAGGTACCCCTGAGGCGAGGGTGCATAGGAACAACTGGGGACCACCCCGGCCGCATGGCCCGCGATCGCGTGGCGAGCGGGTGACGCTCCGCTGGCCACGTGGTGCTGCCCGAGTACCGCACCGACGGCCGAGCACATGAGTAGTGATGCTCCCAACAGTGCCCGCCGCGATGGTTGCCTCACAGCTCGGAACCGTACTCCCCCATCTGTCCTTCGGACATGGCAGATCTGACCGAATCCCGAGCCGGATGTCGAGGGTATTGCCCCCGACTCCCACCCCGGGATTGCCGGGGCTACCGTCCCGTGGCGCGCAACCACTGTTGCGATTTGCGATGACGGACCCCCGGTGACACGGCACTCCCACTACTGGGGGCACCGCCCGGTGTAGAGCGCGGTCACGAAGTTGCGCTCCACCAGTCCTCCGGAGGCCTCGGCCGCCAACTCCTCGATCTGGTCGAGCAGCCCCTCCTGTTCTGAACGGGGTCTGCGGATGACCGTCGCCATCGATGCGTAGAGGGCTCTCGCCTGGGGCGGTGTGAGGACACAGGCCCACGACACGATGCGGCTCTCCACCTCCTGGGCTCGGGCCCAGAGCGCCAGATCCCTCCGTCGGTGCTCGTCGTCGAGTTGGAACGGTGGCCGTTCCGGTTCATCGAAGGCACCGCGGGTGGTCGGGCCCAGGAGTTCCTCGACGGCCGTGCTGAAGGCATCTGGCTGGTCTGGGTCACGGAACAACGTCCACCACAACGCGATCCAACCTCCCGGCCTGACCGACTCGGCCACCTTCTGGAGACCCTGGCGTTGGTCCACCCAGTGGAACGAGGTCGCCGCCACGGCCAGGTCAAAACGGCCGTGGTCGAGGTCGGCTGCCTCCAGGGTCGTGCCGACGATCTCCAGGTCGTCCGCCCGATGGGCGCCGCCGAGATGGTCCGCCAACGACGGATCCGGCTCGACGGCCACCACCCGGGCACCGGCGGACAGCAGGTGCCGGGTGACGATCCCGGTTCCGGGACCGATCTCGAGGACCTGGGCACCCTCGGTCAGACCGCACCGGTCACGGAGGTCGTCGTACACGGAGGAGGGGTAGTCGGGACGTCCGGCCTCGTAGCCGGACGGATCGAGTCCGAACAGATGGCGTCCCTCGCCCCGCTGCAGTACCTCTCGTGGCGGGCTCACGCAGCCATCTTGCCGTCTCACCGATCCAGGCGGGGGTCGAGGAATCTGCCGCCCGTCTTCGGCGGTGCCGAGTCGACGGACCCGGACCAAGATCGCCGTTCAGGCTGGCCAGGGCCAATTCTCTTGGCGGCACGGACGAAGTCCGTGATGAGCACAGGTGGCCGGGTTCCGTCGCCTCAAGAAAGCTGTCGCTTGTGTCGACACTTTGACGCATGGAGGTCTTCTCGCTGTCCTGGACGCCAACCGAGTCAGACGGCGACACCGCTGACTCCGCGAACAGCCCGGATTCCGGACGAGACGAGCGAGCCGTACTCGGGCGTGCGCTCGAGGCCCGGAGCAACGACATCCTGCGGATGTGCCAGTCGAAGTTCGTCGATCAGGCGGACGGCATGAGCCACGAGTTAGTCGTCCGGCACCCGATGTGGGAGATCATCCTGGTCGCGGTCGGGGCGATCACCGATTGGCTTCAGACCGGTGCTGGCGCGAGTCATCCCGCCCGCAGTCGGATCGCCTCGGTGGGCAGGGCGGCTGCCATCGATCAGGAGCAGGCCACGGCCAAGCGGTCCTCGGCCCGAACCGCGCCGGGCCCCGTGGTGGAACGCGGCGGTGACGACCGGACTGGCGTGCTCTCGGTGGCGCTCATCACCAAGTTGAATCTGTGGTGGAAGGATGCGACCTGCCTGGTCCTGGCCGAGGAGGCCGGTCGACTCGGAATCAGTGAAGGCACGTTGGAGGCAGCGACCGAGATGGTCGACCGGAGTTGTAGCGCGAGTTTGGTCAACATGGCCAAGCAGTACGACAACGAGTTGGACGATCTGCACGCACGGCTCCTCCATCTGGCCAGTCACGACCAATTGACCGGACTGGCCAACCGGGCGGTCCTCCTGTCCCGGTTGGAGACGGCCATCGCCCGGATCGGCCGTCATGCTGGCGGCTTGGCCGTGGTGTTCATGGACCTCGACGACTTCAAGTCCGTGAACGATGCCTTCGGCCACAACCACGGAGACGAACTCCTCACGGTCATCGGCGAGCGGTTCACCTGCCTGATGCGGACCGAGGACACGGTCGCCCGCTTCGGCGGGGACGAGTTCGTTGCCCTCTTCGAGGATCTGACCAATCCGGCGTTCGAGGCCGAAGCCTTGGCGTCACGGCTCCACCGGGCCGTGGCGGAGCCGATCGTGATCGCCGACCGACCGTTGCACATCACGGCCAGCATCGGCGTCGCGGTGGTCACCGGCTCTGACTGCCGTTCCGACGAGGTCCTCATCGAGGCGGACAGGACCATGTACGACGCCAAGCGGGCCGGACGTAACCGGGTGGCCGTGGTGGAGATCTCCTGAGGGCAGCGGTCCGTTGGCACTCACGCAGCGGGGCATCACCTCGGCCCGGGCGGTGCGGGGGGACGGCCAGTGGATGGTCGACCTCACCCTGTCGGCCGCCGGGTCCGTCCAGTGGGACAGCCTGACCGAACAGCAATGCCGTGCCCTGGTCAGGGCGGTGAACTGCAGGGTCGTCTCGGCGCCGATCGTCCAGCCCACGCAATCGGCGTTCGCCACGTTCGGCGGTCACCTGCAGGTCGCCGCAGGCTTCACCGAGGGCCAGGCGGAGGCGATGGCGGCCGGACTCTGGGTCGGGTCCCGGATGCCGCACCAGACCCACGCCGGCACATCCGGGCGCGCAGACGGACGGTGAGCCCACCGCTGACCTGGAGGTCTTCGCCAGTTGTGACTTGTGGCTCTTCTGGCCCGCCGCTCCGCTTGCCAGGATGGTGGGGGCGCATCGGATCGTGAGGTGAACGGCTATGAGATCTCGTCTGGCGGTGTTCGTCGTCCTTCTCGTCATCGTGGTTGTGGCGGCGCTGATGGGGTCGATTCGTTCAGCCGGAGCACTCGACTCCCACGCTGGCCAGGTCCCGCAGTTGCGGGCACTGCAGACCGTCGGTGACGCCCCGTTCTTCGGCTCCATGGCAGGGCAGCCCTTGAACGCGCCCATCGTCGCAATGGCCCCGACCGAGGATGGCGGTGGCTACTGGCTGGCAGCGGCCGACGGCGGCGTCTTCGCGTTCGGTGATGCCCCCTTCTACGGGTCCCTGGCCGGTGCGGCACCAGGAAGTCCGATCGTCGGTATCGCCGCGGATCCCGTGAACAGCGGGTATTGGCTGGTGTCCGCCGATGGTGCCGTGCACCCGTTCGGCGCAGCTGTCTGGTACCACGGCACAGAAGGGCGGCCCCTGAACGCGCCGATCGTCGCAATGGCCTCGACCGTGGATGGCGGCGGCTACTGGCTGGCTGCCGCGGACGGCGGTGTCTTCGCGTTCGGTGACGCCACCTTCTCAGGCAGCTCCGTCGGAGGGCGCACACCAGGACTGGGAGCGGTGGTCGGGATCGCCGCCTTCCCGGACGACTCGCACTATCTGCTGGCGACCAGCGGTGGAGACGTCACCGTCTTCGGCTTCTCGGGTGGAAGCTGGCCGGGCGGTTGGAGCCAGCCAGCCAACGGAACGATGGTGGCGGTCGCCAACTGGGGCACGGGCGCCAGTCCTGGTTGGTGGACCGCGGGGACCGACGGGGGCGTCTTCGCCCTGGGTACCGCCCCCTTCTACGGATCGATGGGTGCCGCGCCTCTCGATGCTCCGATCGTCGGAATGGCTGCGACCCCGACACGCCACGGATACTGGATCGTCGCCGGCGACGGCGGAGTCTTCGCCTTCTGATTCAGGCCGACGGACACACTGTTCAGCCAGCCGGTCCATCCAGGATCTCCTGCCATCCCTCCGGCGTCAGTGCGTAGTTGGTGACCGCACCGGAGGAGAACGCCGACCAGAGGGACGGTCGGGCGAGCGTGGCCAGGGTCGCGGCGGCCACCGGAATGGCGCTGCGCAGGTCGTGGCGGACGGGCGTGAGCTCTTCGGAGCTGTTCTCGTAGCTACCGCGATGGCGCAGCGCATCCCCGATCTCTGCGAGCACCGCACGACGCGTGCGATCGTGTTGGGCAGCACCGAGCACGGCCAGGAGCAGTTGATGGGTCGCCACTCCCGTTCGCGACCGGCTCTGGTCGGTTGGCGGTCGGCCCAGGGCCACGTCGAGCAGGGCTCCCACCAGGTCGACTCCCGCTCTCCAGGCGTTGCCCGGCTCCACCAGCCGGGGATTGATGTCGATGTACACGGGGCCTCCCTCGGTGAGGATGGCGTCAGCCGACAGCGCACCGTGCCAGCCGAGTCGGCCGCCGAGTACCTCCAGATGCGCTCGAATCTCCCGTAGGTCGATGCTCCGCTTGTGACTTGCGCCTCCGCTGGCCCCCTCGCGGACGCGCAGGTTGCCATGGGCGGCGACCAGGCTCCCGTCGTCGAATACAGCCTGGATCATCGCCAGCTGACCGTCGACGGGCGACTGGGCGACGACGCCCCCGGACGCGAACACACCTTCCGCCTCCAGCGTGGAGGCGAGTGCCGTCACCTCGGCCGGTTCGGTGACCCGTCGGACCCCGGTCGTGGCGGTCCCGATCGGGGTCTTGATGTACACCGGAAGTTCACGCCAGGCGGCCAGGGCGGCGGCCGTGGTGAGGACGGTGCTGGCGGGCTGGGGGAGGTTCAGGTCGGCCAGCGTCGATCGGGCGGAGATCTTGTCCTGCACGCGCACCAACGCGTCGAACGGGGGCACGACGGTGGTGACTCCCGCGGAGCGCAGGGCGCCTCCCGACCGCGACAGGACGGCAACCTGCTCCTGGGTGGGAAGGAGCAGGTCGAAGTGCCCTTTCCGGTAGACCGCGATGGCGGCGTCCAGCCACGCGAACGGCTGGGCCCCGTAGGGAGGGACGGAGTGGAGTCGTCGGACGTGCCGGGTGAACCGGGTCAGGGCGAGAGGGTCGGGTGTGAGCACCTCTACGACGTGACCAGCTGTCACAAGCTGTGAGGCGACCTGACGGGCCGTCAGTCCGGAGCCGTCACTCAACAGCACTCGCATCGTGTCATCGTGACACAGGCCTCGCCACGCCCCGGCGCCATCTCGCCGCCCGGACCGGGGTGGTTCCGTCCGGGGGTGGGTCCGCCCGCCATTCCTCGGGTCGTGCGAGGAGCGGCGGTGGACCCCCTCGACCAGGGATGCACGGACCAGTCAGGTGCACGACCGGCGATCTGACTGGTCCGCGCTACCCCTCGATCGACGACCTCCTAGGGCAAGACGACCGTGGAGCCCGGGTTGAAGCTGAAGGTCTGGTACGGCCCCCAGGTCGCCGAACAGGCCGACACGATGTTCGTGAGCAGGGTCACGGTTCCCGTTCCCGGGGTGGAGAACGAACCCGTCGCCGTCATGGTCGCTCCTGAGGGAAGGGTGATCGCGTCAGTCGGTGATCCGGAGACGACCGGCCCGCCTGCCGTGTAGGTGATGATGGTCGGTGCGATCGCCGGCACCGCCCCCCAGACGAACCGCACCTTGACGACACCGGCTCCGTCCAGGGTCGAGAACACCGCGCAGGAGTTGGCATTGGCCACACCCGACAGGAATCCCTTTCCCTTGACCACGACCGAGTTGATCGTGACCGGCGTCAGGAATCCCGCAGAGTTGGGAATTCCGGCAGTCCCACCGCAACCTCCGGCCGGCGATGCTCCGACAAAGTGGAATTTCACCGCGGTGGTCGGAGTTCCGGTCGCCGTCAGCTTCGGTCCGAATCCGCCCGTTCCACTGATCTTGCATGAAACCGATCCCGTCGCCTGTGGGAGTGCTGCCCCACTCACTCCCTCTCCGACCACGGTGACCGTTGTCATCGCAAGTATGAAGACGGCACCGATACCCAACAGTTTGCGCTTCATTCTTCTCCCCCAATCGGCCCGCCGACGAACGCGAGGATCGGCCCGTCGGACCGGCCAGAACGACGGTTGCCGGATGGCCTCCGCCAGAACGAGTTTCGCTCTGGGACGGACCTTACTCATGCATGCCCGTGGGTGCTCGAATGGAGTCCCGACGTCCGGCGTCACGGACCGCACCGCCGACGGGGGGACCGCCGCCGGAAACGGCGCTACCCGAGCAGCCCCTTGGCGATGACCACCCGTTGGATCTGGTTGGTGCCCTCGTAGATCTGGGTGATCTTGGCGTCGCGCATGAACCGCTCCACCGGGAAGTCCTTGGTGTAGCCGTAGCCGCCGAGCAGCTGGACGGCGTCGGTGGTCACCGACATGGCCGTGTCCGACGCGAAGCACTTGGCCATGGCCCCCATCATGGTCAGCTCACCCTCGGGGTCACCGTTGTCGATGAGCGAGCAGGCCCGGTAGGTCATGGTCCGGGCCACCTCGGTCTTCATGGCCATGTCGGCCAGCATGAAGCGCAGCCCCTGCAGGTCGGCGATCGTCTTGCCGAACGCCTTCCGTTCCCGCATGTAGTCGGCGGCCGCGTCGACTGCCCCCTGGGCGATGCCGACGGCCTGGGATCCGATGGTCGGGCGGCTGCGGTCCAGGGTGTGCATGGCGATGGTGAATCCGGTGCCCTCCTCCCCCACCAGGTGCGTCGCCGGTACCCGCACGTCGTGGAACGAGATGCCGGCCGTCGGGCTCCCACGCAGGCCCATCTTGTCCTCGGTGGGTGCCACCTCGACGCCCCGGTCGGCCTCGACGAGGAAGCAGCTGATCCCACGGCGGCCGGCATCGGGATCGGTGACGGCGAAGACCGTGTAGACGTCCGACACGCCGGCGTTGGTGATCCAGTGCTTGGCGCCGTTCAGCACGTAGTGGTCGCCGTCACGGACGGCCCGGGTGCGCATGGCCGCCACGTCGGACCCGGCGTCCGCCTCCGACAGGCAGTAGCTCCCCTGGTACTCGCCCGAGGCGATCTTCGGGAGGTACGCCCGCTTCAGTTCCTCGCTCCCCCAGTTCATGACCGGCAGCATGCTGAGCTTGGAGATGAGGAGGGTGACCGCCATCGAGGCGCAGACCCGGGCGATCTCCTCGGCCATGATGGCCTGGGTGATCATGTCGGCCCCGGCTCCGCCGTACTCCACCGGGATGCCGAGGGCGGGTAGCTCCAGCTCACGGCAGGCGTCGAAGGACGCCTGGGGATAGGCGGAGTCGCGGTCCGCGGCCGCGGCATGGGGTGCCACCCGGTCGTCGGCGAATTTGCGGAGCGAGTCGCGGAACTGACGGTGGGTCTCGGACAGGGCGAAGGCGTTCTCCATCCCCCCAAGTTACCGACCGGTAGAGAACTCGGACACTCGGAGAGGAAACCGGGTCCCGTCACAAATCCTCAAGACGGACCCGACACCGGCCGATGCTTCATCTGTCGGGGCTGGTGCCCGGACTGCATACATACATAGACACGTGGAGATCTTGACCATGAGTGACAACCCGCAAGGACCTGAGTGGCGGCAGGCCGGCGACGAGGCCGGGCCGGTGCCCGCGCCCCCTCCCCCGCCCGGGTCCACGTTGCCCGTAACCGCCGTCCCCTCGATGGACGTCGCCCTGCCGAAGGTACCGCCGATCCCCGTTCCCGAGCTGCCCAAGCGCCCGTCCTGGGGTGGCGACTCCGACCATCGACCCGAGGCCGGCCCCATGTACCCCGATCTCTTCCAGCAGGCCGTGGCCGGGTCGAGCCTGGCCAACGTGGTCACGGTCAACTACGCCGACGGCGAGGCCCGACCCTCGCTCGACGTCCCGATGCAGATGGGGCCGGTGGGCGACCCGGGTGACGAGGGCCAGGTCCTGGTGTCGGCCGCGGCCCGGGGACCGGCCGAGGTCGGTGCCTTCACCGGGGCGTCGGCCAAGAAGCGCTGGCGGATCCTGCGCTGACCCCGCCCGCAGGCCGGGTGCCGCGGCCCCGGCGCGGCCCCCGGCTCGGCGCGCCGTCTCCGGCCCCACGATCTCTAGACCATCCACTTCTGCCGGGTTTCCGACTGACGCTTCCCCCGGAGCGAGGGCCGACCGCTCGTCGAGCGCTGGTCCGATCAGTCGGGGACCTGCAGGTGGACCGGCGGGAACCCGGAAACCCGCTCAGCCGTGGTCGGGCAGTTCGAGGAGCGTGCGCCAGTCGGACAGGCGCTCCGTCACCTGGTCCGGCGTGAGTCGCAGGGTCGCCTCCGGGACGCAGTCGGCGATGGTGCGCTGCGCCAGGTAGTGGTGCGAGGCCGCACGGAAGAGCGGTTCCCGGGCGGCCACCAGATCGGCCGGTGCCCCGTCGAGGAAGCCCCACAGGGTGAAGGCCAGCGTCAGGTCGTGGATGACCGGTGCCCGACCGAAGGCGGCGGCACGCCGCATGGCCACGGCCGTACAGCCCGAGATGGCGTCGTCGAGGTGCTCCCCCGTGCCGAGGACGAGTCGGTCCTCGAAGCGACGGGCCAACTTGAGGGCGAAGCCCTGGTCGGGCCCGGGGGTGCCGAGGAACGTGCCCGAGGGCTGCCGGGTGCCGCGCAGTTCCGACGGCCGCGACGTCGTCCAGATCGACGGCATCTGCAACTGGTAGGAACGACGCACCTGGTCCGCCTCGACGACGGGGACGAAACTGGGCTGGGTCACCGGGGGCTCCTGGCTGGCGGGGGGTGGCGTCTGGTCGGTCTCACGTTGGCGTGTCGAAGCAACGTGCCATGGTTCGGGGACGGATGTCCAGTTCAGGCACGGTCCCCGGCGGCGTGGAGCAGACCGTAGACCACCGAGTCCGAGAGGGCCTGCCAGGAGGCGGCGATGATGTTCTCCGACACGCCGATGGTCGTCCAGGTCCGGTCACCGTCGGTCGAGTCGATGAGGACCCGGGTCACCGAGCCGGTGCCCTTGGCCGAGTCGAGGACCCGCACCCGGTAGTCGACCAGGTGGACCCCCTCGAGCGCGGGGTAGCTCGCACCGATGGCGGCCCGCAGGGCGCCGTCGAGGGCGTTGACCGGGCCGTTGCCCTCGGCCGTGGCCACCACCCGCTCGCCGTCGACGGTGAGCTTGACCGTGGCCTCGGTGGACAGGTCCTCGCCCTGGTCGGCGATCACCCGGTAGGACTCCAGCTCGAAGAAGGACTGCCGCCACCCCGTCGAGTCGCGGAGCAGGAGTTCGAGCGAGCCGTCGGCCACCTCGAAGTGGTACCCCTCGTACTCGAGGCGCTTCAGGGAGTCGAGGACCGACGTCATCGCCGCCGAGTCCAGGTCGAGGCCCAACTCCTCGGCCTTCATGGCCAGGGTCGAGCGGCCGGCCATCTCGGACACGACGAAGCGGGTGCCGTTGCCGACGAGTTCGGGCGAGACGTGCTCGTAGGCGTCCGACCGCCGGGCGATGGCCGAGGTGTGGAGCCCCGCCTTGTGGGCGAAGACCGACGCGCCGACGAACGGCTGCTGCGGATTGGGGGCGATGTTGACCAGTTCGGAGATGTGGTGGGCCACCGGGGTCAGCAGCGGCAGGCGGTCGGCCGGGATGGTCGACACCTTCAATTTCAGCGACAGGTCGGGCACCACGGCGGCCAGATCGGCGTTGCCGGCCCGCTCGCCGTAGCCGTTGACACATCCCTGGACGTGGGTGGCCCCCACCGACACGCCGGCCAGGGAGTTGGCCACCGCGCAGCCGCTGTCGTTGTGGAAGTGCACCCCCACCTGGGTCTCGAACCGGCCGAGCACCGTGGTGACGATCCGCTCCACCTCGTAAGGGAGGGTGCCTCCGTTGGTGTCGCACAGGACCAGTGTCTCGGCGCCCGCCTCCTCGGCGGCCTGGAGGATCCGCAGGGTGAACTCGGCATTGGCCCGGTAGCCGTCGAAGAAGTGCTCGGCGTCGAGGAACACCCGGAGGTCGTTGGCCCGCAGGAACGCCACCGAGTCGGCCACCATGGCGACGGCCTCGTCCAGGGTCGTCCGCAGGGCGTCGACCACGTGCATCTCCGACGACTTGGCGACGATGCAGACGGCCTCGGTCTGGGCCTCGACGAGGTGCCGGAGCGTCTCGTCGTCCTCGGCCCGGACGCCCGCCCGTCGGGTGGAGCCGAAGGCCACCAGCGTGGCCCGGGCGAGGTCCAGCTCCTTCGGGGCGCGGGCGAAGAACTCGGCGTCCTTGGGATTCGCCCCCGGCCAGCCGCCCTCGATGAACGTCACCCCGAGGTGGTCGAGCTGCTCGGCCACCCGGAGCTTGTCGTCGACCGTCAGCGACAGGCCCTCCTGCTGGGATCCGTCGCGAAGGGTGGTGTCGAAGACGTCGACCGCGTCGGGCAGGGCGGGCAGGGCGAAGTCGTGGCCGCCCCGGACCTCGTCGTGCGGGTGGTCGTGGTCGGGGTCGCGGTCGTGCTCGGCCCACCGCCGGCCGCGTACGTGGGCCTCCTGGCCGGCGGTCAGCGGGTGGGAGTGGGCCGGTCCGTCGCCGTGCCGATGGGTGTGGCCGTGGCCGTGGGCGTGCGTCCCGCCCGCCTTGGCCGAGGCAAAGGAGTCGTCGTTGAGGGTGGGGCCGTCACTCGACATAGTCCAGCCAGTCCTTGTACTGCTCGACCTCGCCGCGCACGGCGGCGAAGTAGGTCTGCTGGATCTGCTGGGTGATGGGGCCGGGCTTGCCCGCCCCCACCTGGCGGTCGTCGACGGCCCGGATGGGCACCACCTCGGCGGCCGTCCCGGTGAGGAAGGCCTCGTCGGCCGTGTAGAGGTCGGTCCGGATGAGCTGCTGGTAGTGGACCTCCAGGCCCTGGTCGCGGGCGATCCGCTCCACCGACTTCTGGGTGATGCCCTCCAGGGCCCCCGAGTCGGAGCTCGGCGGGGTGAGCAGCCTGCCGTCGCGGACGATGAAGATGTTCTCGCCCGTGCACTCGCTGACGTTGCCGTCCGGGGCCAGCAGGATGGCCTCGTCGTAGCCGGCCTTGATGGCCTCCACCTTGGCCAGGGACGAGTTCACGTACATGCCGGTGCCCTTGGCCGCCGTCGGGACGGCGTTGGGGTCGTGGCGCCGCCACGAGGAGACCTTCATCGACACCCCGTTGGCCACCCCCTCGTCGCCGAGGTAGGTCCCCCAGGGCCAGCACGCCACCGAGACGTTGACCGGGCACGGGATGGGATTGAGGCCCATCTCGCCGTAGCCGAGGTAGACGAGCGGACGGATGTAGCAGCCGTCGTGCATGCCGTTGGCCCGGACCACCTCGCGGGTGGCCTCGACCACGTCGTCCACGCTGAAGGGGATGTCGATCATGAACACCGAGGCCGACACGAACAGGCGCTCGATGTGGTCGCGCAGCCGGAAGATGGCCACGCCGCGGTCGGTCGGGTAGGCCCGGATGCCCTCGAACACTCCGGAGCCGTAGTGCATGGTGTGGGTGAGGACGTGCACGGTGGCATCGGCCCAGTCCACGAGCTCGCCGTCCATCCAGATCTTCTCGGTGGGGGTGATGGGCATGTCTCAGAGCCTTTCTGCGATGGCGTCGCCGATCTCGGTGGTCGAGAGCGTCGGGTCGGGGGTGGAGTTGATGAATGCGGACACCGCCGCGGTCACGGCGGCGGCGGCCTCGGTCTCGCCGAGGAAGTCGAGCATGAGGGCGGCCGACCGGATGGCGGCGGCCGGATTGGCCTTGCCGGTGCCGGCGATGTCGTTGGCCGCGCCGTGTACCGGCTCGAACATCGAGGGCCCCGTGCGGTCGGGGTTGAGGTTGGCCGAGGCGGCGTAGCCGATGCCCCCGGCCACCGCGCCGGCGAGGTCGGTGATGATGTCGCCGAACAGGTTGTCGGTGACGATGACGTCGTAGCGGGCCGGGTCCTCCACCAGGTAGATGCAGGTGGCGTCCACATGGTTGTAGTCGTGGCTGACGTCCGGGTACCCGGGGGCCACCTCGTCGACGGTGCGCTGCCACAGGTCACCCGCGAAGGTCAGCACGTTGGTCTTGTGGACCAGGGTCAGATGCTTCGCCTCCCGGGTGGCGGCCAGCGTGAAGGCGAAGCGGGCGCAGCGCTCGACCCCGTGACGGGTGTTGACCGAGCCCTGGGTGGCCACCTCGAAGGGCGTGCCCTTGCGGAGGAAGCCGCCCTCACCGGCGTAGGTGCCCTCGGTGTTCTCCCGGACCACGATGAAGTCGCAGTCGGGACGGGGGGCGCCGGGGACCCCGTTGAACGGACGCAGGTTGATGTACAGGTCGAGGGCGAACCGGAGCCGGAGCAGCATGCCCCGTTCCAGGGTGCCGGGCGGGACCTCGGTGGAGCCGACGGGGGCGCCGATGGCGCCCAGCAGGATGGCGTCGTAGCCACCGAGTTCGTCGAGGACGCTGTCGGGCAGGACCTCGCCGGTGCGGATGTAGCGGTCGGCGCCCAGGTCGTAGTCGGTGGTGGCGAGGTCCACGCCCGCGGCGCGGACCACCTTGAGAGCCTCGGCCGTCACTTCGGGGCCGATGCCGTCGCCGCCGATCACGCCAACCTGGTAGCTGCTCACTTGTCTGCTGTCCCTCTCTCTCGGGTGTCGGGTCTGTCGGGCGGCGGGGGTCTGTTCGCCGGGAATCTGTCCGGTGTAGCGGGCCTGACCGGTCGTGCGCCACCTGATCGGGGTCGTCCGGCGCCCCTCGGCGGCAATTGAAAAACCGCCCACCAGGTGGACGGTCAGGAGGCACACACCGGGAGCGGTATGTGCCTAGTCGATAATGATTACGGTGACGCGTCGGGACGACTCAACGTGCTGCATCCCACAAGTGTCCCCCGTCGGGACCGGCACCGTCAACCCCATCGGCGCCCGGGGCCCCGGCCGGACCCGGTCCCGTGGCATCCTCGCCCCGGTGGAGCTCGGCCCAGGGCAACGCCCCTTCGCGGAGGCAGCGCGAGGCCGGACCCCGGCACTCGACCACCGTCGACGGCACGCCCGAGCACTCGCCACCGTCGAGCACCACCTCGGGCTGGTCGGACCCGGCGAAGATCCGCACCACGTCGGCGGCGGTGGTGGCCGGCGGTGCCCCGTGCAGGTTGGCGCTGCTGACGGCCAGTGGTCCGAGGAGCTCGCAGAGGGCGACGATCACCGGATGGTCGGGCCTACGCACCCCCACCGTCTGGCGGGCGGTGGCCGGACCGCCCAGGTCCACCGTGAAGACCGGCCTCCGGGGCACGACCAGGGTCAGCGGACCGGGCCAGTAGCGCTCGGCCAGGGACCGGGCGGCCACCTCCAGGTCACCGGCCACCAGGGCCACCTGCTCGCTCCCGGCCACCAGGACCGGCAGCGGCACATCGGCGGGACGGCCCTTGAGGGCGAACAGGCGCTCGACCGCATCGGGCTGGGCCGGGTCGACGGCCAGGCCGTAGACCGTGTCGGTGGGCACCGCCACCACCGCCCCGTCGGCCAGAGCGGCGGCCGCCTCGCGCAGTGCGCCCGGCTCGGCGGTACGCAGCACCCGGGTCACCGTTCGGCCACCAGCATGCGCAGCCGGCCGGCCAGGTCGCGGGCCGTCCCCACCCGGGCGAACCCGGCCCGCCGTGCGGCGTCGATCGCCCCGTAGGCCTGGGACGGCGCCAACTCGACGACCAGGGCCCCCGACCGTCGCAGCCACGCGCCCGCGCCGGCCACCACCGCCTCGATGTCGGCCATGCCGGCCACGCCGCCCCGGCCCCGGGGGGCGACCAGCGCGGACCTCGGCTCCCAGTCCCGGACCGACGGATCCAGATCGGCGAACTCCTCCTCGGCCACGTAGGGCGGATTGGCCACCACGAGGTCGACCCGGCGGGCCAGCCCGTCGGGAAGGGCGGCGAACCACGACCCCTGGGCGAACGTCACCCGGGCGGCTGCTCCGGGATCCGTGGACGCCAGGGCCCCGGCATTGGCGCGGGCCACGTCCAGCGCATCGGGCGACGCGTCGGTGGCCCACACCTCCAGCGGGAGCCCGGGCGACGCGCCCTCGGCGGCCAGGGCCAGGGCGATGGCCCCCGAACCGGTGCCGAGGTCGACGCAGACCAGGGGCCCGGCGTCCCGGGCCCGGGTCGAGGCCAGGCGGGCCAGTTCGCCCAGCGCCACCTCCACCACCTGCTCCGTCTCGGGGCGGGGGATGAGGACCCGCCGGTCGACGGCCAGCTCGAGGTGGCGGAAGGCCCAGGTCCCCAGCACGTACTGCAGCGGCTCGCCGGCGGCCCGTCGACCGGCCAGGGAACGCGCCGTGGCCCGCACGGCGACCGGGTCGTCCGACGAGGCCAGCGCACGGTCGACGATCCACCCGGCCTCGCGGGCCGACCCGACGAGCCGGGCCACCTCGGCCACCAGGTGGGCCCGCTCCCCCGTCAAGGCGGCGGGGGGGCGCTCCGACGCCATGACCACCGGCCTCAGCCCTCGTCCAGCTGGCGGTACCGCTTGTCCGCCATGAGGGCGTCGGTCAGCTCGTCGAGGTCGCCCATCAGGATCCGGTCGAGCTTGTGGAGGGTGAGTCTGATGCGGTGGTCGGTGACCCGGTTCTCCTTGTAGTTGTAGGTCCGGATCTTCTCGGACCGGCCACCGCCGCCCACCTGGCTGCGGCGCTGCTCGGACAGTTCGGCGGCCTGGCGGTCCTGCTCGGCCTTGAGCAGGCGGGAGCGCAGCACGATCATGGCCTTGGCCCGGTTCTGGATCTGGCTCTTCTCGTCCTGCATGGCCACCACGATGCCGGTCGGCAGGTGGGTGATCCGCACCGCCGAGTCGGTCGTGTTCACCGACTGTCCGCCCGGTCCCGTCGACCGGTAGACGTCGATCTTCAGGTCGCCCGGGTCGATGTCGACGTCGACCTCCTCGGCCTCGGGCAGCACGGCCACGGCGGCCGACGAGGTGTGGATGCGCCCCTGGGACTCGGTGACCGGCACCCGCTGGACCCGGTGGGGCCCGCCCTCGTGCTCGAGGCGTTGCCAGGCGTCCTCCCCCTTGACCACGAAGGTGATCTCGTTGAGGCCGTCGCGCTCGGACGGGCTGGACGAGAGCACGTCGACCTTCCAACCCTTGGACGCCGCATAGCGGGCGTACATGTCGAAGAGGTCCTTGGCGAAGAGGTTGGCCTCCTCGCCGCCCTCGGCCCCCCGGATCTCCAGGATCACGTTGCGGCCGGCGTTCGGGTCGCGGGGGACGAGGAGCAGGCGGAGCTCCTCCTCGAGCCGGGCGATGTCCTCCTCGGCCTGGGCCACCTCGGCCTGGGCCAGGTCCCGCTCGGCGCCGGCGGAGTCGGCCACCATCTCCCGGGCCGCGTCGAGGTCGGCGACCGAGGACTCGAGCCGGCGGAAGCACCCGACGACCTCGTCGAGCTCACGGTGGCGCCGCGACACCTCGCGCAGGCGCTTGGGATCCGACGAGAGGTCCGGGTCGTTGAGCTGGGCCAGGACGGACTCGTACTCCTGCTCCAGGTCGACCAGGCGGTCCCTCAGGCGGTCGTTGAGCACGGGGAGAAGGGTAGCGTCACCCGTCCGTCACGCCGGTACCGGCCGGGCGGGCGGTGGCGCACGGGGACGGACCGCGTCGGCGCAGGCGTCCCGGACGGGACTCAGCCCTCGGTGGGGGCTGCCGGCTTCTTCTTCCGGCCCGAGGCGGCGTAGCGGCGCTGGAAGCGCTCGACCCGGCCACCGGAGTCCACCAGCTTCTGCTTGCCGGTGAAGAAGGGGTGGCACTCGTTGCACAGCTCGAGGGTGATCTCGGGCTTGGTCGAGCGCGTGGTGAAGGTGTTCCCGCAGGAGCAGCGCACCGAGGTCTCGGTGTAGGCGGGATGGATGTCGGTCTTCATGAAGATCTCCTGTGGTGGCGCACCCGTGCGCAGGGAGCGCCCGATTGCAGAGGACAGAGTCTAGCGGAGCCGGTCCGGCCGTCGACCGGCGGACCGCCACCGGCGGGGGTGACGGTCAGGTGGCCGGGCCCTTGGCGATCTCGGCCAGGAACTCGTCGTTGCTCTTGGTGGTGCGGATCTTGTCCATCAGGAGCTCGAGGCCGGCGGCCGCGCTGCCCTCGTTGGCCAGGGCGTTGAGCACCCGCCGGAGCTTCCACACCTGCTGGAGCTGCGACCGGTCGAAGAGGAGCTCCTCGTGGCGGGTGGAGCTGGCGTTGACGTCGATCGACGGGTAGAGCCGGCGCTCGGCCAGGCGCCGGTCGAGCCGGAGCTCCATGTTGCCGGTGCCCTTGAACTCCTCGAAGATGACCTCGTCCATCTTGGACCCGGTCTCCACCAGAGCGGTGGCGAGGATGGTCAGCGAGCCGCCCTCCTCGATGTTCCGGGCGGCGCCGAAGAACCGCTTCGGCGGGTACAGCGCGCCGGAGTCCACGCCACCGGACATGATCCGGCCGGTGGCCGGCTGGGCCAGGTTGTAGGCGCGGGCCAGGCGGGTGATGCCGTCGAGGATGATGACCACGTCACGGCCCGCCTCGACCAGGCGCTTGGCCCGCTCGATGGCCAGCTCGGCCACGGCGGTGTGCTCCTCGGAGGGACGGTCGAAGGTCGAGGCCACGACCTCGCCCTTGACCGAACGACGCATGTCGGTGACCTCTTCGGGCCGTTCGTCGACCAGGAGGACCATCAGGTGGACGTCGGGGTTGTTGGCCTCGATGGAGTGGGCGATGTGCTTCATCACCGTGGTCTTGCCCGCCTTCGGGGGCGAGACGATGAGGCCGCGCTGGCCCTTGCCGATCGGCGACAGGAGGTCGACGATCCGGGCCGTCATGTTCTCCTTGTCGCCCGGCATCTCGAGGTGCAGCTTCTCGTCCGGGAACAGTGGGGTCAGGTCCTCGAACCGGGGGCGCAGCCTCGCCACCTCGGGGTCCATGCCCGAGACCTTGTCGATCTGGAGCAGGGCCGGGAACTTCTCGGTCGAGCCGGCAGGCCGGCAGAAGCCCTCGACGCTGTCGCCCTTGCGGAGGGCGAAGCGGCGGGCCTGGCTGATCGACACGTAGATGTCCTTGGGCGAGGCCAGGTAGCCCTCGCAGCGCAGGAAGCCGTAGCCCTCGTCGCGCAGGTCGAGCAGGCCGCTCACCGGGATGAGCTCACCCTGGTACTGCTGCTCCTGGTTGCCGCCACCCTGCAGGTCGCCCTCTTGGCCGCCCTGGCGGTCCCGCCCGCGACGCCGGCGGTTGGACCGGCGGTTGCCGATGTCGTCGTTGCCGCCGCCCTGGTTCTGGTTGTTGCGGTTGCCCTGGTTCTGGTTGTTGCGGTTGCCCTGGTTCTGGTTGTTGCCCTGGCCGCCCGGGTTGTTCTGCCGGCCCTGGTTCCGGTTGCCCTGGTTGTTCTGCGGTGCCCTGGTTCTGGTTGTTGCCCTGACCGCCCTGGTTGTTCTGGCCACCCTGGTTGTTCTGTCGGCCCTGGGTGCCCCCCTGCTGGCCGCGCCCGGAGTCGTCGCCGCCCCCGGACTCGTCGGTGGAGCCGTTGGTCGCCCCCGCCCCGGCCGGGCGGCCGGTGGGCAGGTCGTCGAAGTCGTAGTCGAGCTCGGCCGCCACATCGGTGCCGGGCGTGTCGTCGTCCGGGCTGAAGGACAGCACGGCCGGGGCCCGGCGGGCCGTCTCGGCCGGCACATCGGGGTCGGCATGATCGCCGTTGGTCGCCGCCGGGGCGTCGGACCCGTCCGCGCCCCGGTTGCGGGGGGCACGCGGGGTGCGCCCGGATGGCTGGGCCGGGGCCTCGTCGACGTGCACGCCGGTCGCCTTCAGGATGCCGTCGATGATGTCGGCCTTCTTGGTGCGGGTGGTGGTCTTCACAGACAGGGCCTGTGCGATCGCATGGAGCTCGTCGCGCTCCTTGCTCTCCAACACCGAGCGCTCGAGCTGCTGTTCGGCAGTCATCGGCTTCCTCGTTTCAGCATGTCCTCGTTGGCGGGTGGGAAGGATCCCCCAGCCAGGGAAATAGGGGGTGGGGAGGTGGGAATCCCAGGACGGGTCCCGGACGCATCTCCCCCCGACGCCGTGCACGGGCTGGTCGAGGATGTCGAACCAGGAGTTCCCGCCCGCAGGCCCGAACGGGCGTACTGCGGAAGCGAAGGTGCACCCAGCATACAGGTTCCCGGGTGACAGCGGCAACCACCCACCACGGTCGGCGGTACCGCCCTCCGGTCCTGGTCAGAGCTCCAGTTCGCGGAGCACCGCGCCCAGGTCGGCGTCGACCACCGTCGGCACGCTGATCTGGCTGATGGCGATGTCGGGGTCCTTCAGACCGTGACCGGTCAGCACGCAGACCACCGTGGCCGTTGGTCCGAGGTCGTCGGGCAGACCGTGGGTGAGCAGACCGGCCACCGAGGCGGCCGAGGCCGGCTCGCAGAAGACGGACTCCTCGGTGGCCAGGAACTTGTACGCGTCGAGGATCTCGTCGTCGGTGACCGCGGCGATGCCCCCACCCGACTCCGAGGCGGCCGAGGTCGCCCCGTACCAACTGGCCGGATTGCCGATCCGGATGGCCGTCGCCACGGTGTCGGGGTGTTCGATCGGGTGGCCGGCCACGATGGGGGCCGCGCCGGCCGCCTGGAAGCCGAGCATCCGGGGCAGGCGGGTCGACCGACCGGCCTGCTTGAACTCGAGGTACCCCTTCCAGTAGGCGGTGATGTTCCCGGCGTTGCCGACCGGGATGCAGTGCACGTCGGGGGCGTCGCCGAGCTGGTCGACGATCTCGAACGCCCCGGACTTCTGGCCCTCGATCCGGTAGGGGTTCACCGAGTTGACCACGGTGACCGGGGCCTTGTCCCCGAGGTCGCGGACGATCTCGAGGGCCTGGTCGAAGTTGCCCCGGAGCTGGAGCACCTTGGCCCCGTGGATGAGGGCCTGGGCCAGCTTGCCCAGGGCGATGTGCCCTTCCGGGATGAGCACCGCACAGGTCAGCCCGGCCCGGGCGCTGAACGCGGCGGCCGAGGCCGAGGTGTTCCCCGTCGAGGCGCACACCACCGCCTTGGCGCCCTCCTCGACCGCCTTGGAGATGGCCATGGTCATGCCCCGGTCCTTGAACGAGCCGGTGGGATTGGCGCCCTCGATCTTGAGCAGGACCCGCGCGCCCACCCGGGCCGACAGCCGCGGCGCCTCGAGCAGGGGCGTGCCCCCCTCGAGCAGCGACACGACCGGGGTGTCGGCCGTGACCGGCAGGAACTCCCGGTACTCCTCGATGACGCCACGCCACGCCAGCGCCCGGTTCCGGTCGGTCACGTCGCACCCACGATCCGCATCACGCCTCCGATCCGCTCCACCACGTCGAGGCCGGCGAGGTCGGCCAAGGTCGCCCGCACGTCGCCCTCCCGGGCCAGGTGGGTCACGAACACCAGGCGGGCCCCGTCGTCACCGTCCTCCTGCTCCACCGAGCGGATCGACACCCCGTGGGTGCCGAAGGCGGTGGTGACCGCGCCGAGGACGCCCGGGCGGTCGGCCACGTCGAGGCTGATGTAGAAGCCGGCCTCGAGGTCGGCCTCGGGCACCAGGTGGGCGGGCTGGCGGTCGGGGGCCGGGGCGGTGGTGTGGGCCAGGAGGTTGCGCGAGGCGTCGATCAGGTCGCCGACCACCGCACTGGCCGTCGGCAGGCCCCCGGCACCCTGGCCGTAGAGCATGAGCTCGCCGGCCGCCTCGCCCTCGATGAACACCGCGTTGAAGGCGTCGCGCACGCCGGCCAGGGGGTGGGCCGACGGCACCAGGGCCGGGATGCACCCGGACCGAGAGACCCTCCTCACCGGATCGTTCCACGATGGCGAGCAACTTGATGACGAACCCGGCCCGGCGGGCGAAGTCGACGTCGTCGGCGGTGATGGCGGTGATCCCCTCGCGCAGCACGGCGTCGTCGGACACGTCGTAGCCGAACGCCACCCCGGCGAGGATGGCCGCCTTGGCCGCGGCGTCGAACCCTTCGACATCGGCGGTCGGGTCGCGCTCGGCCAGCCCGAGGGACTGGGCCTCGGCCAGCACCGACGGGTAGTCGGCCCCCTGCTCCCCCATCTTGGTGAGGATGAAGTTGGTGGTCCCGTTGACGATCCCCATGACCCGGTGGATGCGTTCGCCGGTCAGCGACTCGCGCAGCGCGCGCACCAGGGGGATGGCACCGGCCACCGCCGCCTCGTACAACAGGTCCACGCCACGCTCGCGGGCGAGGGTGCGCAGGGCCACCCCGTCGTGGGACGCCAGCAGCGCCTTGTTGGCCGTGACCACGGGGCGCCCGGCATCGAGGGCGGCGCGTACCAGCGCGCCGGCCGGCTCGAGCCCACCGATCAGCTCCACCACGATGTCGACGTCCGGGTCGGCCACCAGGGCGGCGGCGTCGGTGGTCAGCAGCGCACGGGGCACGTGGTCGGGACGGGGGGCGTCGAGGTCGTGGACGGCGATCCCGGCGATGTCGAACACGGCGCCGGACTGCACGGCCAGCGCACCGGCCCGGCTCTGGAGGATCCCCACCAGGGCGGCGCCGACGTTGCCACAGCCGAGGACCGCGACGCGCAGGTGCCGGTCTGTGGACGGTGCCGAGGTCACCCGGTCACGCTACCGCCTCGGGACCGGGGTCCCGGTCCTTCCGCGGCGCGCCGTCGGTCCCGGTCGGCGGGGTCAGACGTCGAAGCGGACCAGGTCGTCGAGGGTCTCCCGGCGGACCACGGTGCGGGCCTCGCCGTCGGCGACGAAGACGACGGCCGGGCGGGGGACCTTGTTGTAGTTGGAGGCCATGGAGTGCCCGTAGGCCCCGGTGACCGGCGTGCACAGCACATCGCCCACCGCCAGGTCGTCGGGCACGAAGCCCTCGGCGACCACCACGTCCCCCGTCTCGCAGTGCTTGCCCACCAGTCGGATCGGGACCGGGCGATCGGCTCCGGTCTCGCGGGGGAGGAACGCCTCGTAGCCGCTGCCGTAGAGCACCGGACGGGGGTTGTCGCTCATCCCCCCGTCGACCGACACGTAGGTCCGGTGCCCGGGCACGTCCTTGATCGTGCCCACCCGGTAGAGGGTCACCCCGGCGGCGGCCACGATCGACCGGCCGGGCTCGGCGGTGACCCGGACCGTCGTCGGGATGCCGGCCTTGCGGCACGCCCGTCGGACCGAGCCGGCCCACTGGGCCATGGGCGGGGCCTCTTCGCCGTTCACGTAGGCGACACCCAGCCCTCCCCCGACCACCAGCTCGGGCAGTCCCAACGGAGCGAAGAACTCGGCCAGCACGTCGATGGCCTGGGCGAAGGGCTCGAGGGCGAAGACCTGGCTGCCGAGGTGGGCATGGATGCCGACGAACTCCACGACACCGGCGGCGTCCAGCGCGGCGAGGCGCTCCACGGCCCGGGACGCGGCACCCGAGGTCAGGCCGAAGCCGAACTTGGAGTCCTCCTGGCCGGTGCGGACGAACTCGTGGGTGTGGACCTCGACCCCCGGGGTGATGCGGGCCAGTACCTTCGGGCGCCACCGGACCTCCGGCTCCGCGTCCTCGGGACCGCCGGTCAGGGCCGGCGGGTCGGCCACCAGGCGCTCGATCCGGTCGATCTCGTCGAACGAGTCGACGACGATCCGCCCCACGCCGACCGACAGGGCGGCGGCCAGCTCCTCGGTCGACTTGTTGTTGCCGTGGAGCACGAGCCGCTCGGCCGGCACGCCGGCGGTCAGGGCCACGTGCAGTTCGCCCCCGGTGGAGACGTCGAGGCACATCCCCTCCTCATGGGCGAGGCGGGCCATGGCCACGCACAGGAAGGCCTTGGTGGCATAGGCCACCCCGTCGCCCCAGGCCTCGACCGCCTCGCGGCAGGCGGACCGGAGGTGGGCCTCGTCGTAGACGAACAGCGGGGTGCCGAAGGTGGCAGCCAGATCGATGAGGTCACAGCCGCCGATGGACAGGCGCCCGTCGTCGGCGGTGCGGGCCGTCCCCGGCAGCAGCGAGCGGTCGACCGGCCCGGTCGGGACCGGGCTCACATGGCCTCCGGGGCCGACACGCCCGAGCAGGCCGAGGCCGATGGCCAGACCGATCCGTGATCCTTCGACCAGCCAGAGGCGGGCCTGGGCCACCGCCGGGTCGACGTCGTCGGCCAGGATCGGACAGTCGTGGTAGAAGCCGTGGAAGGTCGAGGCCAGGCGCCGCACCCAGGTGGTCACCTTGGTGGGTGCCCGGTCGACCGCCGCGTCGGCCACCACCTCGGGCAGCTCCTCCAGGCAGCGCAGCACCTCGAGCTCACGCGGATGGGTGAGGAGGGAGAGGTCCACCTCGGCGACCGGGGTGCGCACGACTCCCCGCTCGGCCGCCTTGCGGCCCACCCCACCGATGCGGGCACTGGCCATCTGCACGTAGAACACCGGGTTCTCGGCCGACTGCTCGCGCACGGTGGCCAGGTCGAAGGTGGCGGCCTGGTCGAGGGAGCTCATGAGGCTGAGGATGCGGGTGGCGTCCGGCCCGATGTCGGCGATGACCGTGTCGAGGTCGATGGCGTTGCCGGCCCGCTTGCCCATCTTGACGGCCTCGTCACCGTCGACGAGGGAGACCATCTGCCCCAGCTTGACCTCGAGGCGACCCGGGTCCACGCCCAGGGCCTCGACGCCGGCCAGGAGGCTGGCCACCTGTCCGTGGTGGTCGGCCCCGAACACGTCGATGACCCGATCGAAGCCGCGCACGAGGAACTTGTCCCGGTGGTACGCGAGATCGCCGGCCAGGTAGGTGGCGTCCCCGTTCGCCTTGCGGAGCACACGGTCGCGGACGTCGCCCAGCTGCTCGGACCGGAACCAGGTGGCACCGTCCTGCTCGTAGACGAGTCCCTTGGCCTCGAGCAGGGCGATCGTCTCGTCCACCGCACCGCTCTCCTCGATGGAGGCCTGGGAGTACCACTCGTCGAAGACGATGCCCACCGAGGCCAGCGTGGCCCTGATCTTCTCGAGGATGCGGTCGGCGGCCCACCGCCCGGCCGTGGTGACGTCGGCCGGACCGTCGTACTCGGCCGCCAGGTCGGTCACGTACTGCCCCTGGTACCCGCCTTCGGGGACCTCCTCCCCCTTGGCGCGGGCCAGCAGGCTCGAGCCGAGGGTGCGGATCTGGCCACCGGTGTCGTTGACGTAGTACTCGCGTGAGACCCGGTGGCCGCTCCGGGCCAGGATGCGGGCCAGCGAGTCGCCGTAGCTGCCCCACCACCCGTTGCCCACGTGGATCGGACCGGTCGGATTGGCCGAGATGAACTCGATCTGGACCGTCTCACCGTGACCGACGTCGGGGCGGGCGTAGTCGTCCTCGCCCCCGGCGAGCACGGCGGCGAGCGCCTCGTGCAGCCAGCCGTCGTCCAGGCGGAAATTGATGAAGCCGGGTCCGGCCAGGTCGATGCCCACGACGTGGTCGGGCATCGAGCGCTCGAGCGCCTCGACCACGGCGGTGGCGAGGGCACGGGGATTGGTGCCCGCCCGCTTGGCCGTGACCATGGCGATGTTGGTCGACCAGTCCCCGTGTTCGCGCCGCGCCGGGCGCTCCAGGTGGACCGTGGCCGGGTCCACATCCAGGTCGAGGCCCTGGTCGGCTGCGACCGCGGCCACCGCACCGGCCACCGCGACGGCCAGGCGGTCGCGGATCGGCCGGTAGTCGGACGGAGCGGGTGGTTCGGGCGCGGACATCGTGACCTGAGGATACGCGGTCCCGGGCCACCTCCCGTGAGGGGAGGACTCCGCCCCGCGGCGTTGGCACTAGAGTTGCCTCCTCGGTGGAACGGATGACCGGCCGCATCGGCCGGGCCCGGTCCGCACAAGCCCCTGTAGCTCAGCGGATAGAGCGTCGCCCTCCGGAGGCGAAAGCGCAGGTTCGATTCCTGCCAGGGGCACACTTGCCAGGGGCTCGGATGCCGTCCCGGACCTGTCCCCATGACCGGAAACCCGTTCTGGAAGGATCTGTGACGTGCCTGCCGCGATACGCGAGCCACGCGAGTACGTCGTTCGAGAGGTCGACGTCCCGGTCCGGAACCTGTCGCGGTTCGAACCGCTCATCGGGTTCGACCGGTACGCGGAACTCCGGCGTACGGCGGAGGACGCCCGCGAGCGCCTCACGCGTCGCACCGTCTGGAACTTCAACTCGACGGCCTCCGGCGGTGGGGTGGCCGAGATGCTCTCGGCACTCGTCGGGTACATCAAGGACGTCGGTGTCGACATCCGCTGGCACGTCATGGACGGCGACCCCTCGTTCTTCTCGATCACCAAGCGCATCCACAACCGACTCCACGGGGTGTCCGGCGACACGGGCGGACTCGGGACGACGGAGGCCGAGCACTATGCGTCGGTGACGGCGGCGAACGCCAGGAGCGCACGGGACCTCGTGCAGAGGGACGACGTGGTGCTCCTGCACGATCCCCAGGCAGTCGGGATGGCCTCCGTACTTGCCGGGACCGGGGCCCGTGTCGTGTGGCGGTGCCACATCGGACGTGAGGGATCCAACCACCTGACGGACGAGGCCTGGTCGTTCCTCCGTCCCCACCTGGCCGCCTGCGAGGCCTACGTCTTCTCGCGATCCCAGTACGTCCCTGCGTGGATGGACGCTTCGCGGGTCCGCATCATCCCTCCGTCCATCGATCCGTTCTCGCCGAAGAACCAGGAGATGTCCGGTGTCGAGGTGGTCCGCTCGCTCCGGGGGATCGGCCTGTTGCCGCAGGTCGGGGCATCGCCCCCGGGCACCTTCGTCCGCAGCGACGGCAGTCCGGGGGTGATCGAGCGCCGCGCCACGATGGTCCACGACGGTCCGCCGTTGCAACCTGACGACCGGCTGGTGATCCAGGTCTCCCGTTGGGACCGGCTGAAGGACATGAGGGGCGTCATGGAGGGCTTCGCGCTGGCGATGCCCGGACTGGACGACGCACACCTGGCCCTGGTCGGTCCCCAGGTGGATGGCGTGTCCGACGACCCGGAAGGCACCGAGGTGTTCGCCGAGTGCGTGTCCGCCTGGGAGGTCGCTGCCCAGCGAGTCGAGGCGCCGGGTGCACCTGGTCACCCTGCCCATGGACGATGTCGACGAGAACGCGGCGATGGTGAACGCCCTCCAGCGGCACGCCACCGTCATCGTGCAGAAGAGCCTCATGGAGGGATTCGGCCTGACCGTCGCCGAGGGCATGTGGAAGGGTCGGGCCGTCGTGGCGTCCCGGGTCGGCGGGATCATCGACCAGGTGGCTCCCGGAACCGGCATCCTCCTCGACGACGGCGCCGACCTGGTCGGGTTCGCGCGGACGCTCACCCGCCTGCTGGCGGATCCCGACGAGATCGCCCAGCTCGGTGTGCAGGCCCGCCAACACGTGCTCGACCACTTCGTCGGTGACGAACACCTGGAGAGCTACGCCCATCTCATCCAATGGTTGGGGCCCTGAGTCCCACCGGTAGGGAGGTTCGCACAGCCTGTAGGCGGGCACGCGGCCGTTGCCCGGCGAGGCCGTGCCCCACCTGGCGACCCGGTGTCCGGGACCCCGCGGGTTCGGGGAGCCTCCGGCCATACTGCAGAGATGTCGTTCTCGATCCGCGACGCCAGGCCCGCTGACCTGGAGGATCTTCGGAGGGTGTTCCGGAGGGCGTCGCTGTCGAACGAGCGCGACCGGGGACCGCTGCTCGAGCACCCCGAGTGGCTCGTGCTCCCGGACGACGGCGTCCGGGAGGGACGGACGAGAGTCGCCGTCGGGGATGCCGGCGCCGTGCTCGGCTTCGCCACCTATCTGGTCGCCGGTGGCGTGGCAGAACTCGAAGACCTCTTCGTCGACCCCGACTGGATGCGGCACGGCATAGGGGAGGCGTTGGTGCTCGACGTTGCGGCACGGTTGGACGAGCAACGCGTCGAGGTGCTCGAGGTGACGGCCAACCCCCACGCCATGGCGTTCTACGAGCACATGGGATTCACGGAACACCGGATCGTCGACACCCAGTTCTACCCGGCCCCCCGTATGCGCCGATCGACCGGAACTGCCCCGTGAGGAACCCGCTCCCCCGGTCGAGGGATCCACACCGGCGGGCCGGCGCCCTGGCACCCGTCCGGCGATCGCCCGCCTGCCCGTCAGCGGTGCGGTGCCGACTCCCGCCAGTGCCCTACGCCCTCGGACACGGCGAACCCGGCGACGGCCAGGGCCGCGAGGGCATCGGTCCACCACCAACCCAGGGTGGTGTTCAAGACCAGGGCGACGAGGATGCTCGAGCTGAGGCATCCGTCGAGGAACGTCATCGACGCCTCGGCCGAGAGCGTCTCGCTCGCCATCTGGTCGGCCGTCCTCCGCTTCAGTACGGCGAGCGAGAACATGGCCACGGCGGTGACGGCGAGATAGGCGATGCCGAGCGGAGAGCTCGCCGGTCGACTGGCGAGGACGAGACCACGGATGCTCGCGGCACAGAGGAACGCGGCCAGGACCCAGAAGGCGACCGAGATGAGGCGGAGGGACCGGTGGATCCGCCGATCGTTCGGATCCGGCCTCTTGTCCGAGAGGTTGCGGATCACGACGGTCGAGGCGAAGATCTCGACGACGGAGTCGAGTCCGAACGCCACCAGTGCGAGCGACCGGGCCTGAACGCCCAGGCCGATCGTGACCACGACCTCCATGAGGTTCCAGCCGTTCGTCGCCCACTCGAGGCGGATCCCCCGCCTGCGCAGTCGCTCGGGGTCGGCGGTCGAACTCACCTCGTCATTAGGTCACGTTCTGGCGACTGGTGCACGCAGGCCGGGTGGCGGGACGGCCGTCCATCCGGCTGAGGACCTGCAGGGGCGACGGCCCGGGAGAATCGCCGCGAACCGCATCGCCGGCCGCCTCGGGTTCCGGCGGCGTGCGCCTGCTCGCCCCTACCCCGTGGCCGCCGGGCCCCCGCCGGACGGCAGTTCGTCGCCCGCCAGCAACTCGAGGAAGCCGAGCGTGACCACGGCGACGGCCAGGACCAGGGTGCCGAGGGCGGCCACCGCCCGGTTGCCCGGGTGCAATGCGACGAAGAAGGCGGCGGCCGCGCACCACGTCAGCGACCAGTGGGGCGATCGGCGGGCCACCAGGTCGAGGAGCAGCACCAGGACGCTGGCCGCCAGCAGGTAGTAGGGGAACACCACCGACTCGAAGACCAGGCGACTCCCGGTGCACACGAGGGCCAGGGCCACCAGGGTGTCCGGCCGTCCGACGTGGATGCCCGGGCGCCGGCGGGCCCACACGCACACCACCACGGCGAACACCAGCGGTGCGTCCCGGGCCACCGCCGAGGCCACCGTGCCGCGCACCCCGGCGAGCGTCAGCACCGTCTGGCCGGCCGCCGCGCCGCCGGCGCTGAACCCGCTCAGGTTCTCCAGGGTGGCCCGGGGGTCGGCCACCAGGAACGGGAGGATGCCGGCGGCGAACACGGCGACCGCCGCGCCGCCCAACCACAGCCGCGACCGTCGGTCCGGCGCGGCCACCAGCGCGGGCAGGAGCAGGAGCACGGCGAACTGCTTGGTCAGCACCGCCACCCCGAACACGATGCCGGCCAGCAGCCATCGACGCTGCAGGGCCAGGGCGAGGCCGGCCAGGGACAGGCCGAGACTGACCACGTCCTGGGGGTGGTACAGCTGCACGATGGCGCTGCTGGCGGCCGGCAGGAACGCCAGGAAGACGAGGAGCCCGGCCTGGCGGGCGACCGAGTCCGCCCGGGCCGCCCGCAGCACCGCCAGGGCGCCCACCGCCAGGACCAGCCACGAGGCCACCCCGAGCAGGCCCTGGGCCCGGTACCAGGGCGGGAGTCCGGCACCGGCGCCCTGCGCCCCGCACTCCACGACACCCGTGGGCACGGCGTCCGACCCGCGCCGGACCCCGGCCCCGGTGTGCACCCGACCCGAGGGCGTGCACCAGGTCGGCGAGCCGACGGCCGACGGGAGCGCCGCCACGAACGGAGCGGCCAGCAACGGATAGCCCGGCGGGTTCGGGAGCGATGCCGCCGAGGCGGCGGCGCGCAGGTCACCGTGGGCCAGGGCCGTGGTCACCGAGGTCAGCGGCACGGTGTCCCCACCGGGCGGCGGACCGAGCCGGATGGCGACGATGCCGGCGTAGCAGGCGGCCGCGGCCAGGAGCAGCACCAGCGTGACCACCAGGTGGGGACGGTCGGCGTGCACCGGGGCGGTGCCTGCGGGTCGGCCGGATCCGTCGTCCGTCCGCTCCGACGTCTCCCCCATCGCCCTCCTCCACGCCTCGGGTCGGTCGGGTCACCCTACCGGTGCCGGCGACGCCCGGGTGGGGGGCCTGTGCCAAGCTTTCCGTCGAGGAGGCACCGTGCACACCACCGATCACCGACCCGGCGCCGCCACGCGTCACCCGTGACCATCGCCGTCGGCCTCCGGGTCGGGACCGCCGCATGACACTCGTGGACGAGATCGACTCGGCGGCCGCGCCGCTCGACCAGGCCGCCCGGTCGGCATCGGCATCACCGCCGGGGGCGGCCACGCTGGCCACGGTGGTGGTCGGCGTCCTGGCCGGGGCCCTCTACCTCCAGGGCGCCTTCTACCCGGTCGACGCCTTCGGGATGGCGGTGCTGGCCCTCGGGCTCATCGCGGCCGGGGTGGCCTCGAACCGCGACCACCACGGAGTGTCCGTCACCGTGGCCGTCGGCGCGCTGGCCGCCTGGTGGTTCGCCCGCGCCGTCTTCGAGCACACCCCGGCCGCCTTCTTCCCGTTCGGGGCCTCGATCCTCGCCTTCCTGGCCGCCTACCTGGTGATCCGGGCACTCGGCGGTGCCGACCGGGGTAGGACGGCCCTGGCCCTGGTCGCCGTGGGGGGGCTCGTCGGCGCGTCCGGGATCGCCGGCGTCCTCGGACGGTGGGGCGGCCTGGCCCAGCACGTGGGCGGTACCTGGCGAGCGTCGACCACGGTGACCTACGGGGGCGCCACCGCCGTCGTGTGCATCGTGGCCGTGCTCGTGGCGCTGGCCTGCGACCTGCGGTCCCCGCCGGTCCGGTTGGCCACCGCCGCCGGGGTGGCCGGCCTGCTGGCCACCCAGACCCACTGGGAGCTGGTCGCCCTGGCCGCCGGTGCCCTGGTCGTGCCCCGGCACCGGTGGGCCGACGCCGTGTGGCCCCTGGCCTGCGGCGCGGGGGCCGGAGCGACCGTCGTGGCCTCGTCGACCGGTCCCACCGCCGGTGCGGTCGCCTGGGTGGTGACCCTCGGGGCCCTGGCCGCGTCCATGGCTCCGGTCCGCCTCCCCGATGCCCGGTGGGCACGGCGGGCCGCCACCATCGCCGTCGTCGTCCTGGCGGCCGGGACGGCGATGGCCGTGCTCCACCTGCCGACCACCGGATCACCACCACCCGCCGGGCAGAGCCAGACAGTGGCGTGGTCGTCCTCGGTCGACACCTGGCGGTCGTCCCCCGTCACCGGGAACGGGCCGCACAGCATCCACACGACCGGGGGTGCCGTCGGGACCTACCCCGGGTTGGTGCCCGACAGCTACCTGGACGCCGGGGCCGACGGCGGGGTGATCGCCGCCGTCCTGCTCCTGGCGTCCGGAGCCGTCGTGGCCGCGTCGATCCGACGCCGCGACCTGCTGACCTCGTGCGCGGCGGCCGCCACCGTGGCCTTCGCGGTGGCCGGGTGCGTGGACTTCGCCTGGCAGCTCCCCGCCATCGCCCTGCTCGGCGGCAGCGTCGCCGGACTGGCCGCCCTGCCCGTCGTCCGCCCGCGGCGCGGGTCCGCCTCGGCCGGCACCTCCGAGCCGGGGTCCGCCGGCGACGACCATCCGGTCCCGGCCCACCTCCGGCTCCGGGCCCAGGTGTCGGCCGCCGTGGCCTGGACGCTGATCGTGGTGGCCGTGGTCGGCGCCCAGGCCCTGGCCGGGGACTCCCGACCGGCCGGAGGGGCGACGAGGGCGGTCGTCACCGAGCCCCCCCACCTGATCGACACCTCCGCCCCGGGGCGTCAGATCCTGACCGGGCCGGACCCGACCGACCCGTTCATGATCACGGTCGACGGGCGCTACCTCCTGTACACGAGTCAGGGGACGAGCACGCTCAACGTCCCGCTGCGGACCGGTACGCGGCCCGGTCGATGGAGCGCGCCGGTCGACGTGATGCCGGTCCTCCCCGCCTGGGTCGCGGGTGGTCTCACCTGGGCACCGGACGTGCACCGGGTGGCCGGTGGCTGGGCCCTCGTACTTCACCGCCCTGGTGAAGGGGATCGATCCGCCGACCCACTGCATCGGCGCGGCCTTCGCGCCCGGTCCGTCCGGCCCGTTCGTCGCCACCCGGGCGCCGTTCATCTGCCAGCTGGACCACCGCGGCACCATCGACGCACGGGTCATCGACACCCCCGGCGGACACCTGGTCATCCTGTTCAAGTCCGAGGACAACGCCAACCCGTACGTGCCCGGACCCGACCAGAACGGACCCACCGGGATCTACGCCCAGCACCTGAGCGCCGACGGGCGGGCCCTCGTCGGCCCCGCGACCAAGATCCTCGGCCCGTCCGAGCCGTGGGAGGGGACCATCGTGGAGGCACCGGACATGGTCGAGGCGTGGGGAACCTGGTGGCTGTTCTTCAGTGGCAACTGGTACTCGTCGCCGCAGTACGGGATCGGTGTGGCCGCCTGCCAGAGCCCGTTCGGGCCGTGCACGGACCCCAGCCCCACCCCCTTCCTCGGCTCCAACCTGCAGGGTCCCGGTCCCGGCGAGTCGTCGCTGTTCTCCCGCGACGGTGCCGTCTCGATCCTCTACAACCCGTTCCACGCCAACGATCCCGGCCCGGTGATCCCCCGGCCGGTGGTCATGGCCCGGCTCGGATTCACGGCACAGGGCCCCTACCTCGCCCGATCGTGACCCGTCCGGGGCGCTGACCAGGCGCGCAACCCCTGTTTCGGCGAATCCGGCATCCCCGGGACACCTTGGGTAGCGTTTGCGCCCAGAGCGGGGCAGCGGCCCCCGCCGGGGAAGAGGGGCGTGCCATGACTCGCTGGCGGAAGCAGATCCGGTTCGTGATGATCGCGGTGGCGGGCTTCGTGCTCCTCGTCACCGTCCTGCCCCAGGTCGCCTCGGGCATCGGGCTCGGTGGACTGGCCAACCGCCTCGACGCCACGACGACCTGTTCGGGCAGCTCCGGCTCGTCGGGTAGCTCGGGCTCGTCGGGCGGCTCCGGCTCGTGCTGCTCGGGTAGCTCGGGGTCGAGCGGCAGCTCGGGGTCGAGCGGGTGCGTCACCGGCCCGGGAACGGTCACCGGCAAGGTCGCCGTGACCGGCGCCCCGATCGGCTTCACCCCCGGGGTCCTCGGCGCCGGCGCCTGCCCCTTCGTCGCTCCCGGCCAGCCGCTCTGTGCCTTCCCGCAACTCGGCCTGACCAGCTTCGGCTCGGGGTACACCCTCTCGCTCTCGCCGGGCACCTGGGTCCTCTACGCCTTCTACGAGAACACGCTCCTCGGCGGGGCCTTCCTCGGGAGCCCCCATGTCGTGACGATCGAATCGGGAGCCAACCTGGTGGTCAATGCCACCGTGCCGTACGCCGCGCCCGCCACCCTCGGCGTCACCGTCCATGTGACCGGGATGCCGGCCGGCGTCACCCTGTCCAGCGCGTCGGTCGTCCTCTGTCCGTCGACCCTCCCCTACGACGGGGTGACCGTCCCGCTGCCCTGCGTCCAGAACGGCAACAACACGTACCCGCCCTCCCCCACCCCGGGCTCCTTCGTCCTGACCGGGCTGCCGGCCGGGAAGTGGATCGCCTACCCCGGCTACTGCACGGAATTCGGCTGTGTGACCAATCCGAACGCGGGCAAGCCGGTGACGACCGTCGCCGGTGGCACCCAACGGATCGTCCTGACCACCCCGTACCTGGTGCCTCCGGAAGGGAAGCTGACCACCACCGTGTCGGTCAGCGGCGCACCCGCCGGATTCAACGATCCGGTGGGCTTCATGGCGTGCCAGGTCGCCCTGTACGGCTCCTCGTGCACGGGGTTCTCCGGACTCAGCGGCCCGGCGACGATGTTCCTCGGTGACGGGATCTGGACGGTGACCGCCTATTACACCGTGTCGCCCTTCGGCAATGCCGTCACCGGTCAGACGCACGAACGTCCTCATCCAGGGGGGACGGACCACGACGGTCGCCCTCAACGTCCCGTACCAGGTACTGGGCACGGCATCCGGGACGATCCACATCACCGGCATGCCGGCCGGGGTGCACGCCACGAGCTACTCGATCTACGCCTGCCCGCTCGGTACCGGCGGCCAGAACCCGTTCTCGTTCCTCTCGTGCGTGAGCGAGACCTCGGGCTCGGGCGGATTCCTCTACGGGGCCGCCAACACCAGGCGGCTCGGCAAGGCGGCGCACCGGGGCACCCTGCCGATGGCCGCCGGCGTCAAGATCAACACGTTCAACCTCCCGACCCTGACCCCCGGCCTGTGGGACATCCAGGTCAGCTACACCACCCCGTTCGGCTACTTCTACCCGCAGAACGACACGATCGTGAACATCGCGGCCGGCAAGACCACCACGGCCAAGGTGAAGATCCCCTACCAGGTGCCCGCCATCGGCATCGTCAAGGGATCGTTGACCGTCGTCTCGATCCCGGGGTCGTCCAACTCGATCGTCCAAGCGTGCGCCTCGGCGCCGGTGGCCGGGGTCTGCTCCGGCGAGGTGGACGCCTATCCGGCCGCGGACGGGACCTACCAGCTGCAGTTGTCCCCGGGCAATTGGTGGATCCAGGGCGTGACGTACGTGTACTCCGGCTTCACGTCGGAGACGCTCACGTCACCCACACAGCAGGTGACGGTGGCGGCCGGGACGCAGACCAAGGCCAACTTCACCGTCACCGGACCCTAGGAAGCGGTGGGCTCAGCGGCCGCCCGGTGACGGGCGGTCGGTGAGCCGGGTCCCGTCCCACCACTGCACCGGCCTGTCCGGGTTCCCCGGGTTGCCGTACCACCCGGGAGGGAGCACCACCGGTCGGTCCGAGGCCGGCTCGTCCCGGTCCGGGCCGTCCTCCCCCGGCGGGATCGGTCCGACCCGTACGGGAGGGCGGCGACGGGGCACGTCCTCGACCGGGGCCGGCACCGGGGGTGCGGGCGCTCCGGCCGACTGCGGGGCGACCGTGTCGGACGGGACCGGCCCCGCAACCGGTGGGGACGGGGCCACCTCGGCCGAGGCGACCGCCGGCCCGGCCTGGCGGCGGAACCGGACGGCCAGGATGAACGAGCCCAGCAACAGGACGGCGCCGAGCACCATGAGGCCGATCCCGACCCGGGCGATCGTGGAGTAGGCCGCACACCCCCGGGCCGTCACCGCACCATGGGTCAGGACGACGAGGTTGGTGGAGCACCCGGCCGACGACGGGCTGCACAGGGCATAGGCCAGGGTGCCGATCCCCAGGGAGACACCTCCCCAGACCGCACACCGTACGCGCATGCGGCCCCGTCCCATACCTGGCGAACCTAGTGGACACCCTGTTTCCCACGGGGCTTGGCCATGCCGACGACTACGGAGAGTGGGCGGTGGCCGCCTCGCCCTCGGACGATCGGCCGCCGCGGACGCATCCCCCGGTCACGGCCGGTGACCGGCTTCCACCGGGTTCGGGGGGTCAGGCGGTCAGCCCGGTCTGGCGCACCGTCACGTTGAGGCGACCCGGCAACTCCCCGACCGCCGGGTCATCGGTGCCCTCGCAGCAGGCGGGGCACCCCGTGGTAGGCCAGTCGACCCGGTCCGCCGAACACCACCACGTCGCCCGACTCGAGCGGGACGTCGGTCCACGGACGCCCGCGTCCGGCGCGGTTCCCGAACCGGAAGACACCGGTCGTCCCGACGCTGAAGGAGACGACCGGGGCGGCCACCACCTCGTCGCGGTCGACGTGCATCCCCATCTTGGCCCCCGGCCCGTACCAGTTGACCAGGGCCACGTCGGGGGCGAACGCCGTCGCGGGTCGACGGCCACCGTCGGGTCGACGGCCACCGCATCGGCCACGGCCCGCACGGCCAGGTCCCCCAACCAGGACGGGAACGGGAGGGCGGGGCCGCCGTCGGCATCGTCCCGGGTCCTCGAGTACCGGTAGGGCGACCAGTGCCACCCCAGGCCGACCATGGCCACCGACATCAGGGACCCGTTGCGCATGCGCGGCGGACGGGCGCCGCCCGACGCCTCGCTCCAGGCCCGGCACCGGGCCACCAGCTCCACCCGCAGGTCGGCGTCCATCCAGCCGGGCAGGAGCACCAGGCCGGGCACGGGTGCCTCGGGCCCACGCGGCAGGAGGCGGTCGACCACCGGATCAGGCCGGCGTCGTGGGCTCCTGCTTGGCCAGCCACCGCAAGCGCGCGGCCCGGGCGTCCCAGGAGTAGACGACCACCGTCTTGGCCAGCCGGTCGTGGAGGGCGTGACGGTCCTTGTTGAGCAGGATGCCGATGAACCCGAGCCCGAGGATCAGGAAGCTCAGCGGCAGGGTGAGCGTGCGGACCACGGCCTGGCGGGGCGTGATCGGATCCCCGTCGGTCGCCACCACGCGGATCCCGAGCAGGGCCATGCCCATGGTCTTGCCCCCGAGCGACCACTGGTAGGCGAAGTAGACGAACTCCCAGATGATGATGGCGACGAGGGCGAGGATCTGACGGCTGCCCAGGTCCACCTGCTTCCCGGTCACCAGGTTGATGGCGAAGGTCAGGCCCGCCAACCCCAGGGTGAACAGGCCCCAGGAGATGCCGACGTCGGCGGCGAAGGCCACGAGACGGGTCACCCCGCCGGCGTAGTTGCCCAGCCGTCCGGCCTCGGGAGGAGCGGACGACCGCGGGAGGCGACGTCATCCGGCCGCCTCCAGGCTCGGCACCTCGGCGGGGACGGGGGCCAGCAGCTTGGCCGGACCGGGCGGCCAGTCCTCGGGCGACCGGCGGAGGATCCGGTTGACCCACCGGGCCACGAAGTCGTCGAGGCCGACACCCTGGGCCCGCACGACGTCGAGCACCTCGGACGCCACTCCGCTGGTGGAATGGGCGATGATCGTGCCGAGCTCGGTCTGCTCGACCAGCGAGTCGATGTCGACCCGTTGGATGATCGCCTGCACGTCCACCCGGGCCACGATCTGGTCGACGTCGACCCGGTCGATGATCTTCTGCACGTCGACCCGGTCGATGATCTTCTCGACGTCCACCCGGTCCACGAGGGCGTCGACGTCCACCTTGGGAGACGAGGGCGTCGATGTCGATGGCGTCGAGCACCAGGTTGACCACCCGCTCGGCGATCGACTCGACCAGCTGCTCCATCCGGCCCGCACCCGGGCAGCGGGCTCACGGCGTGCCTCGCCGGGCGGTCGGGTCCATGCTCCCAGCTTCGCATCGGCCGGCGCCGGAGTCGGGGACTCCCGATGGGACCGACGCGGCGCCCGGGACGCTCAGGCGCTCAGTGGGCGGCGGCCTTCAGGGCCTCGAGCGCCTTGTCGGCGTGGACGTTCATCCGCACCTCGCTCTGGATCACCTCGAGCACACGCAGATCGGTGCCGATCACGAAGGTGGCCCGCTTGGTGGGCGACAGCTTGGTGAACCCGCGGCGCACGCCGAACTGGGTGGCCACCGCCCCGTCGGGGTCGCGACAGCAGCGGGTAGTCGAACTCGTGCTTGTCCGAGAACCGCTTCTGCTTCTCGACCTCGTCGGCGCTGATGCCGACCCGCTGGGCGCCCACCGCCTCGAACTCCGCCTTCATGTCCCGGAAGTGGCAGCTCTCGAGGGTGCAGCCCGGGGTCATGGCCGCCGGGTAGAAGAACAGCACCACCGGGCCGGACGCGGCCAGCTCGCTGAGCCTGCGGGGGACGCCGTCCTCGTCGGGGAGTTCGAAGTCGGGTGCCAGGTCGCCTTTGTCCATGCAGCGAGGCTAGCGGCGCCGGTCGGGCCATCCCGGAGCGTCCCGCGGCCCGTCCGCCGACTCCGCGGTCGACCTGGCCGCCGCGTCCCGGCCTCGTATGCTCTGGCCGTCGACCGGCCGTTGCCGGCCGATCCGTTGACTGTCGGTACATTGCGATATATCGTGATTGCACGTGAGCGTCCCGACAGGTCGACTGCGCCGCCGGCAACCCACCGACCCCGCCACCGCCCACACCGCCACCAGACGGGACCACCGCCATGACCATTCGCCATCGAAGCCGACAACCTGCAGAAGACCTTCAAGGGCAAGCGGGAGGTCCGCGCCCTCGACGGGGTCAGCTTCGCCGTCGAGGAGGGCACCGTGTTCGGCCTCCTCGGTCCCAACGGCTCGGGCAAGACCACCGCGGTCCGGGTGCTCACCACCATCCTCCGGCCCGACGGCGGCTCGGCCCGGGTGCTGGGCAACGACGTGCAGAAGAAGGCCGGCGCTGGTCCGCACGCTCATCGGCCTGGCCGGACAGTACGCAGCCGTCGACGAGAACCTGACCGGCCGCGAGAACATCCAGATGGTCGGCAACCTCAACCACCTGCGAACGCAGCTGTCGTGGCCCAGCGCGCCGTCGATCTGCTCCGACCAGTTCAACCTGACCGAGGCCGGCGACCGGCCGCTCAAGACCTACTCGGGCGGGATGCGCCGTCGCCTCGACCTGGCCGCCGCCCTGGTGGCCCGGCCGACGGTGCTGTTCCTCGACGAGCCCACCACCGGGCTCGACCCGCAGAGCCGCAACGACCTGTGGGAGGTCATCGAGCAGCTGGTCGGACGGGGGCACGACCGTCCTCCTCACCACCCAGTACCTCGAGGAGGCCGACCGCCTGGCCAGCCGTCTGGCCGTGCTCGACCACGGCCGGGTCATCGCCGAGGGGACGCCGGCGTCGATGAAGGCCGACCTCGGCGCCACCGTCCTCGAGGTCGGCCTGCCCTCCCTCGACGACGCCCGCCGCACCGGCGCCATCCTCGACGCCCTCGGGCCCCACTCCGCGCTGGTCAACGGCACCCTGGTCGAGGTCACCGTGGACAACGGGCCGCAGGCCGCCATGCTGGCCCTGCGGACGCTGGACGGCGAAGGCATCCACCCCGACCACGTTCAACCTCCGCGAGCCGAGCCTCGACGACGTCTTCCTTTCCCTCACCGGCCACCGCACCGAGGAGCGACGAGGAGCCCGACCGACGACGACACGCAGACGCCGGAAGCGCAGCGCCGGCGCATGCGCCAGGCGCGAGCAGGCCATGCCCGTGGCCACCGGGGAGCTCGCATGACCACCGCCGCCGTCGCCGCACCGACCGTGCCCGGGGCGCCGCACGCCTCGGGCGTCATCTCCAGGACCCGCTGGGTCGTCTCGGACACCCTGACGCTGACCCGGCGCAACCTGCTGGCCATCACCCGGATCCCCGAGGCGCTCTTCTTCTCGACGATCCAGCCGATCATGTTCGTGCTGCTGTTCCGCTACGTGTTCGGCGGCGCCATCAACAGTGCCCGGCGGCCTGCCCTACGTCGACTACCTGATGCCCGGCATCTTCGTGCAGACGGTGGCGTTCGGCGCCGTCAGCACCAGCATCGGCCTGGCCGAGGACCTGCAGAAGGGCCTCATCGAACGGTTCCGGGCCCTGCCGATGTCCCGGGGCGCGGTCCTGACCGGTCGCACCACCGCGGACGTGGTCCGCAACGTCTTCGTGGTCATCATCATCACCGGGGTCGGCCTGGCCGTCGGCTTCCGGCCCGACCGACCGGGGTCGCTCTCCTACACCGCGGCCATCCTGCTGATCCTGCTGTTCGCCTACGCCCTGTCGTGGGGGTTCGCGGTCGATCGGACTGTCGGCGCCGAACTCCGAGACGGCCCAGGTCATGTCGTTCCCGATCCTCTTCCCGCTCACCTTCATCTCGGCGGCATTCGTCCCCGTCCAGTCGATGCCGAGCTGGCTGCAGGGCTTCGCCACCTACCAGCCCGTGTCGGTGACCGTCAGCGCCTGCCGCGCCCTCATGGTGGGTGCCCAGGTCACCGGGGCAGTCGACGTGGTTCTGGACGTCGCGGTCGCTGTTCTGGTCGTTCGCCTTCCTCATCGTCCTCATCCCCCTGGCCATCCGCCGGTACCGCACCCGCACCTGAGCCCCCGCTGAATTCCGCCGGGCCGTGACGGGGCAGAATAGGGGCATGGAACACTCCCCTTCCTCCCCCGACTCCTTCGGCGCCCGAGGCGACCTCACGGTCGGCGACGCCACCTACGAGATCTTCCGGATCGGGGCCCTCGCCGACCGGTTCGACGGTGGACCGCCTGCCGTACTCCATCAAGGTCATCCTGGAGAACCTGCTGCGCCACGAGGACGGCCTGGCCGTCACCGCGTCCGACATCGAGGCCGTGGCCGGCTGGGGGATCAGTCCCGAGCGCCACGGGGTGGGCGGTTCGGACTCCGCCGAGATCGCCCTGACCCCGGAGCGGGTGCTCATGCAGGACCTGACCGGGGTGCCCGGTGTGGTGGACCTGGCGGCCATGCGCGACGCGCTGCGCGAACTGGGTGGCGACCCGGCCCAGATCAACCCGCTGGTGCCCGTCGAGATGGTCGTCGACCACTCGGTCATCGCCGAGGCCTCGGGTACGGCGACCGCCTACGACGAGAACGTCGACATCGAGTACCACCGCAACATCGAGCGGTACCAGCTCCTGCGCTGGGCCCAACAGGCCTTCGACGGCTTCCGGGTCGTCCCGCCGGGCATGGGCATCTGCCACCAGGTCAACCTCGAGTACCTGTCGCGGGTCGTCTTCGCCACCGAGGACGGCCGCGCCTACTGCGACACCCTGGTGGGCACCGACTCCCACACCACCATGGTCAACGGCCTCGGCGTCCTCGGCTGGGGCGTGGGCGGCATCGAGGCCGAGGCGGCCATGCTCGGCCAGCCCCTCTCGCTGCTCCTGCCCCCCGTGGTCGGCTTCCGCCTGACCGGCGAGCAGCCCCGGCCGGCACCACGGCCACCGACCTGGTGCTCACCATCACCAACGTCCTCCGCAAGGTGGGTGTGGTCGGCAAGTTCGTCGAGTTCTTCGGACCGGGCGTCGCCTCGGTTCCGCTGGCCAACCGGGCCACCATCGGCAACATGTCGCCCGAGTACGGCGCCACCTGCGCCATGTTCCCCATCGACGAGGTCACGCTCGACTACCTGCGCTTCTCGGGTCGCGACGACCACCACGTCGACCTGGTCGAGGCGTACGCCAAGGCCCAGGGCATGTTCTGGACCGCCGACAGCCCGGAGCCGGTCTACTCCCAGGTGGTCGAGCTCGACCTGGCCACGGTGGTCCCGAGCATCGCCGGGCCGTCCCGCCCCCAGGACCTGGTGGCCCTCGACGTGGCCGCCGGCTCGTTCCGCACCGCCCTCGACCGGGCGCCGAGGACCCACACCGCCTCCCTCGACGGCGGCGGTGAGGCGGAGATCCGCCGACGGCCACGTGGTGGTGGCGGCCATCACCTCGTGCACCAACACCTCCAACCCCCAGGTCATGGTGGCGGCCGGGCCTGGTGGCCCGCAACGCCGTGGCCCGGGGCCTCACCGCCAGGCCGTGGGTCAAGACCACCCTGGCCCCCGGGTCGCGGGTGGTCATGGACTACCTCGACCGGGCCGGGCTGACCGAGCCGCTGGCCGCCATCGGGTTCGACCTCGTCGGCTACGGCTGCACCACCTGCATCGGCAACTCCGGCCCGCTCCTGGCCGGGGTGTCCGAGGCCGTCCAGGCCGGCGACCTGTCGGTCACCTCGGTGCTGTCGGGCAACCGCAACTTCGAGGGCCGGATCCATCCCGACGTCCGGATGAACTACCTGGCGTCCCCGCCGCTGGTCGTCGCCTACGCGCTGGCCGGCACGATGGACCTCGACCTCACGACGGAGCCGATCGGCACCGACCGGGACGGCCGGCCGGTCCTGCTGGCCGACCTGTGGCCGACCCCCGACGAGGTGACCGAGGCCATCCGCACCTCGCTCACCTCGGACATGTTCCGCCAGCGCTACGGCTCGGTCTTCGAGGGCGACGAGCGGTGGCGGGCCATCGAGACGGCCACCGGCGACACCTTCGCGTGGGACACCTCGTCGACCTACGTGCTGCGCCCCACGTTCCTCCAGGGCCTGTCCATGACGCCCGACCCCGGTGTCCGACGTCGAGGGCGCCCGGGTGCTGGCCAAGCTCGGCGACAGCGTGACCACCGACCACATCTCCCCGGCCGGGAACATCAAGCCGACCACGCCGGCCGGCCGCTACCTCCTCGAGCACGGCGTCGCCCAGGTCGACTTCAACTCCTACGGGACCCGGCGGGGCAACCACGAGGTCATGGTGCGGGGCACGTTCGCCAACATCCGCCTCCGCAACCAGCTGGCCCCGGGCACCGAGGGCGGGATCACCCTGCACCTGCCCGACGGCGAGGAGACCAGCATCTTCGAGGCCTCCGAGCGGTACCAGGCGGACGGCGTCCCGCTGGTGGTGCTGGCCGGCAAGGAGTACGGGTCGGGTTCGTCACGGGACTGGGCGGCCAAGGGCACCCGGCTGCTGGGCGTGCGGGCCGTCATCGCCGAGTCCTACGAGCGCATCCACCGGTCGAACCTCATCGGCATGGGCGTGCTGCCGCTGCAGTACGCGGACGGGCAGAACGCCGACTCGCTGGGCCTGACCGGCCACGAGGTGTTCTCGATCACCGGGATCGGCCCGCTCAACGACGGGGTCAGCCCGAAGACGGTGGCCGTCACGGCCGTCGACGGCGACCGCACCGTCGAGTTCGAGGCCCGGCTGCGGATCGACACCCCGATGGAGGCCCAGTACTACCGCCACGGCGGGATCCTCCCCTACATGCTGCGCCAGATGGCGGGCTGATCCCGGCCGGTCCCGGAGCCGGGACCGGTGACCGCCTCAGTCCAGGAGCTCCGACCAGCTCGACCACCGAGTCGACCACCGTCACCCGGGGACGGTCGTCCGGCGGGGTGCGCCCGTCGGCGATCCACACCGCCGACATCCCGGCGGCCAGCGCGCCCTCGACGTCCCGCTCCCAGCTGTCCCCCACCATGATCGACGCCTCGGGTGCCGCGCCGAGCGCGTCGAGGAGGCCGAGGAAGACCGCGGGCTCGGGCTTGCCGACACCGAGCTCGCCCGAGATGACCTCGACGGCGAACGTGCCGGCCAGACCGGCCTGCTCGAGCTTCAGGTGCTGGATGTCCGACGGGCCGTTGGTGATCAGGCCCATCGGGTGGCGGGCACCGACCCCGGCGACGGCATCGTGCATGCCCTCGATGACCGGGTGCCCCCGCCGCTGGGCGTCCTCGAAGCGCTGGGCCGCGTCGGCCAGGGCCTCGGGGTCGTCGACGCCGAGGACCGTCCCCACCGCTCGCCACGCCTCGTCCCGGTAGGTGGGGGCCCACCCGACCAGGCCGGCCACCGAGTGGTGGTTGCCCTCGAAGGACGACCACAGCCCCTCCCACGAGGCGAAGCCCAGCGCCACGCACCGCTCGTAGTCGGGACCCCGGGTCCACACCGAGCGGACGGCCTCGAGCGCGGTCTGCTCGTCGGCCACCGGGTCGACGCCGGGCAGGGTGCCGAGCGCCTCGCGGAGCGAGGCCATGGCGTAGGACACCTCGACGATGAGCGTGTCGTCGAGGTCGAAGACGACGGCTCGGGTGGACATGGCGGCGATGGTAGCAACGGCCGGGCCACGTGCCGCCCGCACGGGCCGGCCGTCACGACCGGTCGGCCGACGACGGCTGCCGTCCCACCACGGGATCCGCACACCCCGGGGCGCGATCGCCCGGACACCTCACCGGGCGATCGCGCCCACCTGTCCCGCCGGATCAGCCGTTGGCGTTCTCCTGGGCCTTGATGATCTGGGGCAGCGCCGCATCGAGGTCGATGCCGATCTTGGTGTCGAGTTCGATGAACTCGCCGAGGCTGAGCGACTGCTCGAGTCCGAGCGCCAGCGCGGCCTCGACGTCGGCCACCTTGTCGATGGTGAGGCCACCCGTGCCGTCGCTGTAGGAGTACCAGCAGATGCGCTCGGTGCTCGAGTCGGCCGCCGTCTTCTGCTCGAGCTTCCCCCACACGTTCATCAGCCGGTTGAACTGCTCGGGGTTGAGGGGACGGCTCTTCCACGTCGTGATCAGAATCATCGGTAGTTCTCCTTGTCCGCACGGTGCACGGGTGAATCCCGCCTCAGCCACCCTCCTCCGTGATCACCCCAATTGCAACCGACAAGTGCAAGTTCTTGGGATCACATGCCGGCCGCAGAGAGGCAGGGGTCGCCGGCTCCCGCCGGGGGTGCACCCCGACCGGTGCCCGTCCCGGTCGTACCCGGTTCAGGAGGTCGGGCGGGCCCGGATCCGGCGGATGACCTCGTCGACGACACCGCTGGTCGAGGCCCCACCCCCGAGGTCGAAGGTGCGGATCCCGTCGGCCGCCGCCCCCAGGGTGGCCTCGCGGATGGCCCCGGCCGCGTCGGACACGGCGTGGCCCTGGACCACCGACGCGTGGTCGAGGGCGGCCGCGCAGGCGAGCAGCATGGCCATCGGGTTGGCCACGTTCTTGCCCTGCAGCGACGGCGCCGTCCCGTGGGGCGCCTCGGCCATGGCCACCGTCGGGCGCAGGTCGTCGTCGAGGGCCAGCAGGACCGACTCGGCACCGGCGATGGAGCCGAAGAGGGCGAGGACGAGGTCGGACAGGCAGTCGCCGTCGCGGTTGAGGGCCGGGATGACCAGGGACTGGTCGTCGGACTCGGTGAGCAGGCCGGCGTAGGCGGCGTCGATGAGCGTGGGCCGGTAGGGGACACCCGGGTGGCGGTCGGCGGCCAGGTCCATCTCCTCTTTCAACATCCCCTCGTAGACGGTCGACACCGTCCACTTCGGTCCGCCGTAGACACAGGCCCCGAGCCCGTCGGCGGCCCGGAAGGAGTACTCGGCCACCGAGCGGCACACCGACCGGTCGATCCGCTCGGTCCGCCACGCCTGCTCGTCCGCCCCTCCGGTGGTCCCCGTCCGGCCTTCGTCGGCACCGTAGGCGTCACCCACGGCCATCCGGACCACCACGATGGGATGGACCACCGGGGCCAGCGGGACGACGCCGGGTATCCGGCGGCCGGTGCGGACGATCACCGAGCCGCCCACCCCCTCGCGCAGGATCCGGTTGGGCGAGCCGACGTCACCGGTCTCCGGCGGGGTGATGGTGGCCGCCTTCAGGCCGAGGCCGACCGCGACCATGGCCTCGGCCGCCTCGGACACCACGGCGTTCCTCGTCCTCCGCCGGTGCTCCAGCGACAGGTCGAACCGGATCAGCTCCAGGGGGATCCCGATGACGGAGGGGTCGAGCACCCGCAGCGCCTCGTCGAGGAGCTCCTGTCCCGTCTCGTCCCCCTCGCAGACCACCAGCTGTGCGTGCTCGGTCATCGCACCCACAGTCTCACGGATGCCGGGGACGGGCCAGCCGACGGGGTGGCCGGCCGACTGGACGTCAGGCCGCCGGCTCCGGGTGGTCGACCGCCCACCAACGACGCAGGGCGATGCCCGTCCAGATGGCCTCCACCACCCCGAAGGGCCAGGCCCCCGAGGCGAAGCCGTAGGCGGACGACAGGGCGCACCCGACGGCGAAGGCCAGGACGAAGGCGTTCCCCCGTCGCTCCAGGGCGTACATGGTCATCATGAAGGTCAGGGCGACGACGCCGAAGAGGGTGAGTGCCATGACCGAATCGTAGGCACCGGTCGGGCCGGCCTGGCGGGCCGGACGGGACGGTCAGGCGGCCAGGGGCAGGACGAACACGGCGATCACGATGAAGTGGAACACCGCCCCCACGATGGTGCAGGCGTGGAACACCTCGTGGTAGCCGAAGACCCCGGGCACCGGGTTCGGCTTCTTCAGCGCGTAGACCACGGCTCCCGTGGAGTAGGCCAGCCCTCCGATCAGCAGCAGCACGAACCCGGTGGGACCGAGGGCCCGGTAGAGCTGGGGCAGGACGGCGACCGCCGCCCAGCCGACGACCACGTAGGGCAGGGCGATGACCCACTTGGGTGCGTCCAACCAGACCTGGCGGAGGGTGATCCCGACGATGGCGCCGATCCACACGATCAGGAGCACCGCCGTCCGGGCCCACCCGGTGAGGGCGATGCCGGCCACCGCGGTGTAGGACCCGGCGATGGCGATGAAGATGGTCGAGTGGTCGGCCCGGCGCATCCGACGGCGTCCCACCGGGCCCCAGGTGTGACGGTGGAAGAGCGCGCTGACCCCGAACAGGAGCGAGATGGCGCAGGCGTAGACCAGGCAGATCAGCTTCGACGAGGTGGTCGGCGCGTCCCACACCAGCCACGCCCCCGAGACGAGGGAGACGAAGAAGGCGACCTCGTGCAGGACGCCACGCAGCTTCGGCTTGACCGGTCCTGCAGCCTCCTCGTCGTCGACGGCGGTCTGATCGATGCTTGCGTCCGGGCTCACGCCGACCGTCCGTCCGGCGTCCCGCACGGCCACCTCGACGAAGCGCCTCAGGAGGCGGCGCCCGGCTCGCCTCGACCCCGGCGACGTCGGCGTCGGTCAGCGTGACCCCGTCGGGCAGCAGGGGACGCCAGGCTGCGGCCAGGCCGGTGTCGACCTCGACGTGGAACTGGAGGCCGTAGGCGCGGGTCCCGACCCGGAACGCCTGGTGGGGGTAGCGCCGGGTGGCGGCCAGGTGCACGGAGCCCTCGGGGAGGGCGAAGGTGTCCCGGTGCCAGTGGACGCAGGGCACCGTGGTGCCCGACAGGCCGTGGTACTCGGGCCCGAACACCGGGTCGCGTCGCCCGCGGTCGGTCAGGTCGACCCGACCGGCACCCACCTCGTCCTCGGGGCCGGTGGTCACCTCGGCACCGAGCGCCGCGGCCAGCTGCTGTGCTCCGAGGCACACGCCGAGCACCGGGAGGTCGCGGCCGACGGCGGCGCGGAGGAGGTCCCGCTCAGGGGCCAGCCAGGGGTGGGCGTCGCCGTCCCCGACGCCCATCGGGCCACCCATGACCACCAGGCCACCGAGGGCATCGACCGACGGCACGGGATCGCCCCGGTCGAGGCGGACCACGGCCACGTCGATGCCGGCGTCGTCCAGGGCCCCGGCGATCGACCCGGGGCCCTCGTGGGCCACGTGCTGGAGGACCGCCCACGGGCGTCCCGCCGGTCGGGGCGGGGCGGGGGCCACTAGGCCGTGTTCACCACGTGGAAGGCCTCGGCCAGGCGCCCCTCGGGGAGGCCGGCGGCCAGGGCCGTGCCGCCCATCCAGTTCCGGAGCAGCTCGTCGAGGTGCTCGCCGTCGCCCACCTGGCTCTTGTGGGACTTGAGGGCGGCCAGCTTCTGCCCGTAGACCTCGGTGGCGTCGACCACCCGGTTGGCCCGCTCGGTCGCCATGATCCACATCTCGGGCACGGTGTGCTCCTCCAGCCCCTCCTCCAGCAGCTCGGGGAAGGCGAACGGGTTGCGGGAGTCGGGGTAGACCGCACAGGCCGCCGCCTCGGCGGTGGCCAGGTGGTCCGGATGGCTGGCGTAGATGCGCTCCCAGTTCCGCTCGGGCGACTGGCACACCACGCGGTCGGGTCGCACCAGGCGGATGACCCGGGAGATGGCGGCCCGCAGCTCGAGGCTGGCGGTCACCCGCCCGTCGGCGAACCCGAGGAAGGTCACGTCGGTGACGCCGACCGCCCGTGCCGCGGCCAGCTGCTCCTCACGCCGGATGGCGGCCATCTCGGGCCGGGTGATCGAGTGGTCGGAACCACCGGCGTCGCCGTCGGTGGCGATGCAGTAGGCCACCTCGATGCCCCGCCCGGTCCAGGTGGCCACCGAGCCGGCGGCCCCGAAGTCGACGTCGTCGGGATGGGCGGTGACGACCAGGATCCGTTCGACGTCGTCCGACCCGTCGTCGACGGTCAGTGGCTCAGCTCGATCGGACACTCGGTGCTCCTCGGTGGTGGCGGGGACGGCGACCGGGTGGCCGGGTCCGGCCACCGGAGCCCTCCGGTGCGGGTGGGGTCAGGACTGCTCGGGGGTCCAGGCGACCAGGTCGGCCAGCCGGGGGTCGTTGGAGAACATCTCCACGATCGGCATGCGCAGTCCGAGGCGGGTCTGGATCCGCTCGATCTCCAGGATCTGGTTCCACTGGACGAGCGAGACGACCAGACCGGCGGAACCGGCACGGGCCGTGCGACCGGAACGGTGCAGGTAGGCCTTGTGGTCCTCGGGCGGGTCGAAGTGGACGACGATGTCGACGGCGTCGATGTGCAGCCCGCGGGCGGCGACGTCGGTGGCCACCAGCACGTGGAGCTTGCCCTCGGTGAAGTCCTTCAGGGTGCGCTCCCGGTTCGCCTGGCGCAGGTCGCCGTGGATGGCGCCGGCCCGGACGCCCTCCTTGCCCAGCTGTTCGACCAGGCGGTCGCACCCGTGCTTGGTGCGCACGAAGACCAGGGCCTTGTCGGCGCTGCGGCAGACGGCGGCGCACACCTTGACCCGGTCCATCTGGTGGACCTCGAGGAAGCGATGCTCCATGGCATCGACGGTGTTGGTCGGCGACGCCACCTCGTGGAGCACGGGGTCGTTCATGTAGCGGCTGACCAGGCGGTCGACGGCCCCGTCCAGGGTGGCCGAGAACAGGAGGGTCTGGTGCGCCCGCTCGAGGCGCCGCAGCACCCACTCGACCTGGGGCATGAAGCCCATGTCGGCCATCCGGTCGGCCTCGTCGAGTACCAGCGTCTCGAGATCGGCCACGGACAGCTCGCCCCGGTCGCCGAGGTCGATGAGGCGGCCCGGCGTGGCGATGATCACGTCGACGCCCCGGCGCAGCTTCTTGATCTGGCGCTCGATGTCGGCGCCGCCGTAGACGGCGACGGTCTGGAGGCCGGCGGCCTCGGCCAGCGGCTCGAACACCTCGCTCACCTGGACGGCGAGCTCACGGGTCGGGACGAGGACGAGCGCCTTCGGGCGGCCCGGCTCGGTCGACGGCGAGGCCATGGTGCGCTGCAGGAGCGGCACGCCGAAGGCCAGGGTCTTGCCCGAGCCGGTCTTGGCCTTGCCGCAGACGTCGCGGCCGGCCAGCGCGTCCTCGACCGTCATGGCCTGGATGGCGAAGGGGGCGTGGATGCCCTGGGCCTCGAGGGCCCCGACGATGGCCGGGTCCACGCCGAGCTCGGCGAAGGACTTCTGCTGATCGGGTGCCAGTGCGTCGGGATCGGTCCCGACGGCGTTCTCCAAGGCGCGATCCGACGGATCGGTGATGGTGGTCATGGGGTTCAGAAGCTCTCTCTCATCGTTCATCGACGGCCGGAGCCGACCGTCAGCGCCGTGCGAGTCACGGCTGCGTGCGGGCCCGCCTCGGGCCATCATTCAGGCCGATGGAGAAGGCCGGAAGAACAGGATGAGGAAGACCCCGGTGGCGGGCACTCGCCCGACCACGACACCCAGTGTACTCAGCCAACCCCACGTCCGGCCGATCATTGGCACGATGAGCAGGGACGATGGCCCGGCCGCACCCGCTGGCCGGCACTTGCATTTGTACTAATGTATTAGTACATTAAGACGATGAGTCCCGAGCCGACGATCGAGTTCCGCCTCGACCGCACCTCGGGAGTGCCCGCCTACCGCCAGCTCGTCGACCAGGTCCGCCAGGCCCTCCAACTCGGGATCCTCCGTCCCGGCGACCAGCTCCCCACCGTGCGGGACGTGGTCCGCCAGATCGCCATCAACCCCAACACCGTCCACCGCGCCTACCGCGAGCTCGAGCAGCAGGGACTGACCGAGGGGCGGCCGGGCAGCGGCACCTTCGTGAAGCGGTCCCTCGACGCCGCGCCCGACCGAGCGGGTCGGACTGCAGCGATCCATCGAGTCGTGGATACGCGACGCCCGGGCGGCCGGGCTCGACGACGAGGGAATCGCCGCGCTGGTGGCGGAAGCAATGCGCACGACGAAGAGGGAGGGTCCGCGATGACCGACGCGCTGGAGACCACCGGCCTCGGCCGGAAGTACCGGTCGAACTGGGGACTGCGCGACTGCAGCCTCACCATCAGGGAAGGGTCGATCACCGGCCTCGTCGGCCCGAACGGTGCCGGCAAGTCGACACTCCTCCGGCTGGCCGCCGGGCTGTCCCGGCCTTCCGCCGGCTCGGTGCGGATCTTCGGCGAGGAGGTCGACCCGAACGGGACGGCCCACCTGGCCCGCATCGGCTACTTCGACCAGGTGCGTCCGTTGTACGGGACCTTCCGGGTCGCGGAGATGCTGTCCTTCGGACGGAGGCTCAACGCCTCATGGGACGACGAGGCGGCCCGCGGCTGGCTGGCCGAGTTCGACATCCCCCTCGACGCCAAGGTGAAGCGGCTCTCCCTCGGCCAGCAGGCCCAGGTGGCCCTGGCCGTGTGCCTGGGCAAGCGTCCCGACCTGCTCCTGCTCGACGAGCCGGTGGCCTCCCTCGATCCGCTGGCCCGCCGCCAGCTGCTCCAGACCCTCCTCGGCACCGTGGCCGATCGGGGCACCACGGTGTTCCTGTCGTCCCACATCGTCAGCGAGCTCGAGCCGGTGTGCGACGAGCTGATCATCCTGTCGGCCGCCAGGGTCCAGACCAGCGGCACCATCGACGGGACTCCTGGCCGGCCACCGCTCCTCGTCGGCCCGCGGATCGACGTCGACCCGTCCGGTGCCGACATCGTGTCCTCGACCGCGACGGCCCGGCAGTCGACGCTGCTGGTCCGGGGCGAGCCTCCGGACCTCGGGGCCGGATGGCAGGTGCTCGAGCCCAGTTGGAGGAGATCGTCCTCGGGTACCTGGCCAACCCGGGAGCGGGAAACGGCATGGTGACCGCAAGCGGCGGGGGCACCGATCCGGGGGTCCAGGCATGACTGGCTCGCCTTCCGGCGTCACCGGACCAACCTCCTGATCCTCCTCGGACTGACGCTCGGTCTCGGTCTGTGGATGGTCCTCGTGGCCCACGGGTTCGACACGGCTCCCGTGAAGACGACCGTCGTCCCCGGCGGGGCGGTCGTTCCGAAGGCGGGACTACTTCCAGGGACCGCCCATCCTGCGCCTCCCCTACCAGGCGGACGCCATCACTCTACCTCCTTCTGGCATTCCCGGCGATGGCGGGTGCGCTCCTCGGAGTACCGCTGGTGGCCGGGGAGCTGGACGGGCGCGACAAACCGGCTGGCCTGGACCCAGGGGATCACCCGGACGCGGTGGTTGGTCACCAAGTGGTGCGGTGGTCGGGATCCCGATCGTCGTGCTCGGCTGGCTCCTCGCCCTCCTCGCCCAGTGGTGGTCCCACCACGTCGTGGCGGTCGGGGGCTGGGGACGGACTGTTCTGGAACTCCCTCAGTCCCGGAAACTCCCGGATCGACCCCCAGTTGTTCTCGACCACCGGGGTGACGCCGATCGCCTACACGTTGTTCGCCTTCGCCCTCGGCACGGCCCTCGGCGCCCTCCTGCGGCGGGTGTCGTTGGCCGCCATCGGCACCTTCGTCATCTACGGCATCGTCGCCCTGGTGATGGTCTCGACGATCCGACCGATCCTGGCCCCCCAGGACGTTCATCCCGACCCCATGGCCCACCGAGAACACTGCCGGCTTCGTGATCCCGACGGCGCAGGCAACCTGGTTCCTCGAGCTCGGGTACGAGTTCCTGCCCGGGTACCGCCCATCCGGCCTCGACCGTCGGCTGACACCGCTCGGCCACCGGTGCGAGAACGCGCCGAACGGGGTCGGCGCTGCTTCGAACGGTACGGGATCGTCCCGGGAGAGTTCGTTCCAGCCGGATTCCCACTACTGGGCGCTGCAGTGGCGGGAGGCGCTGATCTACTCGGTGGCCGCTGCCCTCCTGCTCTTCGGCGTCGCTCGCCTCGGTCCGGCGTTGGCGGGCGTCGATCCGGAGCGACCGGACGCCGAGCTCAGGTGGCCGACGGCTCCCGGTAGACCTCGGCGCCCGCCTGGCGGAACTCGGCCGACTTCTCCTTCAGGCCGATCTCCACGGCGGTGGCGAGGTCCATGCCCTTCTGCTCGGCGTAGTCCCGCACGTCCTGGCTGATCCGCATGGAGCAGAACTTCGGGCCGCACATCGAGCAGAAGTGGGCCGTCTTGGCCGGAGCGGCCGGCAGGGTCTCGTCGTGGTACGACCGGGCCGTCTCGGGGTCCATGGCCAGGTTGAACTGGTCCTCCCACCGGAACTCGAACCGGGCCTTCGACAGGGCGTCGTCCCAGGCCTGGGCGCCCGGGTGGCCCTTGGCCAGGTCGGCGGCGTGGGCGGCGATCTTGTAGGCGATCATCCCCTGCTTGACGTCCTCCAGGTTCGGGAGGCCGAGGTGCTCCTTCGGGGTCACGTAGCAGAGCATGGCGGTGCCGGCCATGCCGATCACGGCGGCGCCGATGGCCGAGGTGATGTGGTCGTAGCCGGGCGCCACGTCGATGGTCAGCGGGCCGAGGGTGTAGAAGGGCGCGTCGTGGCAGACCTCCTTCTGGAGCGTGACGTTCTCCACGATCTTGTGCAGCGGGCACGTGGCCCGGGCCCTCGATCATGACCTGCACGTCGTGGCGCCAGGCGATCTCGGTGAGCTCGCCCAGGGTCGACAGCTCGGCGAACTGGGCCTCGTCGTTGGCGTCGGCGATGGACCCGGGACGGAGGCCGTCGCCGAGGGAGAAGGCCACGTCGTAGGCGGCCATGATCTCGCAGATCTCCTCGAACCGGGTGTAGAGGAAGTTCTCGGTGTGGTGGGCCAGGCACCAGGCCGCCATGATCGACCCGCCGCGGCTGACGATGCCGGTCATCCGCTTGGCCGTCATCGGCACGTAGCGGAGCAGCACGCCGGCGTGGATGGTGAAGTAGTCCACCCCCTGCTCGGCCTGCTCGATCAGCGTGTCGCGGTAGAGCTCCCAGGTCAGCTCCTCGGGGGCGCCGTCCACCTTCTCCAGCGCCTGGTAGATCGGCACGGTGCCGATGGGCACCGGCGCGTTCCGCAGGATCCACTCGCGGGTGGTGTGGATGTCCGGGCCGGTCGACAGGTCCATGACCGTGTCGGCCCCCCACCGGGTGGCCCAGGTCAGCTTCTGGACCTCCTCCTCGATCGAGGAGGACACGGCCGAGTTGCCGATGTTGGCGTTGACCTTGACCAGGAACCGCGACCCGATGACCATCGGCTCGGACTCGGGGTGGTTCACGTTGGCCGGGAGGATGGCCCGGCCGGCGGCGATCTCGTCCCGGACCAGTTCGGCGGGCACGCCCTCGCGGGTGGCGACGAACTGCATCTCGGGGGTGATCTCGCCCCGGCGGGCGTAGTGGAGCTGGGTCACCGGCGTCGCCGGTCGAGCGCAGCGGCCGGCGCCCGTCGGTCGGGAAGGCGACGGGCCCGTCGCCGTCGCGCCGCACGGCGGCCCGCCCGTCGTCGCGGCGGTTGACCGGTCGGCCCTCGTACTCGGCGACGTCGTCCCGGGCGGTGATCCACGGCCGGCGCAGGAGGGGCAGGCCGACCGTCGGGACCGACCCCGGGCCCGACGTGTCGTACAGGCGCACCGGCTGGTTCGGGGTGGCCCCGTCGCGGGCCGGCGAGTCGGACAGGCCGACCTCGAGGAAGGGCACGCGGACGCCGTCCGGCACCGTCCACGTACACCTTGGTGCGGTTGTGGGCCGGCAGGGCGGCGGTGGTGGCGGGGTCGGGTGGTGTCGTCTCGTCGGTCATGGTGGTCCCTTCGAACGGATCGCTGCACGAGTCTCCCACGATGCCCGCCCGGGTTCATCCGGACTGTGCCATCGTGGGGGCCTGACCACCAGTTAAGCGGTCCCGTCCACCGGACCGTGCGGCCCGCACCCCTGCCCGGGTCGGGTCCCACGCCGACCGAAAGGAACCACCATGGGAACACTCGCCGTCGGGGACATGGCCCCCGGATTCACGCTGCCCGACCAGGACGGCAAGCCGGTCTCCCTCGAGGACTTCGCCGGGCGCCAGGTGGTCGTCTACTTCTACCCGAGGGACGACACGCCCGGCTGCACCAAGGAGGCCTGCCAGTTCAACGACAACCTGTCCGCCTTCAAGAGGGCGAAGGTCCCCGTGCTCGGGATCTCGGCCGACACCGCGGCCAAGCACCAGAAGTTCCGTGAGAAGTACGGCCTCAAGTTCCCCCTGCTGACCGACGCCGACCACGCGGTCGGTGACGCCTACGGCGCCTGGGGGGAGAAGACCATGTACGGGAAGAAGGTGATCGGGGTCATCCGGTCCACCTTCCTCGTCGCCGCCGACGGCACCATCGCCCGGCCCTGGTACCACGTGAAGGCCGACGGCCACGCCGCCAAGGTCCTGGAGGAGCTCAAGCAGCTCAAGGGCTGACGGGCCACGGTGGGCGGACCGGCAGGGACGGACCGGCACGGGCGGAGGGAGGGGCGTAGGCAGGGCCCGACTCAGACCCACTCCTTCCCCTCGGCCCGGAATGGCAAGCGGCGACGGGTCCGCAGCGGTCCCGGTCAGACCTGGTGGGCCGGGCACCACCACGAGGTCCGGCCTCCCACCGTCGCCCGCTCCAGCGGGCACCCGTCCTTCGGGCACAGGCCACCGGGGTGGCGCTCGTCCATCAGGTCCCCGAGGTGGGAGCCACCCCGCTCGGCCAGGTCGTCGAGGGTCCGGACCAGGTGCCGGTGCAGGCGCCTCACCTCGGCCGGCGTCACCGACGCGGCCGGGCGGGCCGGGGACAGGCCCGCCCGCCACAGGACCTCGTCGGCGATCAGGTTGCCGATGCCGGCCACCCGGGCCTGGTCGAGCAGACGGGCCTTCAGCGGGGCCGACGACCCGGCCAGGGCCCGGGCCAGGCCGGCGGGGCCGAGCGAGGCCGCATCGGGCCCGAGTCGGGAGACGTCGGGATCCAGGGTGACGCCGCCGAGCCGACGGGGGTCGTGGACCACCAGCCGGCCGCCGTCGGCGAAGGTCACCGACCACCGGTCCCACCTGGCGTCGTACCGGGTCGAGGAGTAGAGGAGGCGGCCCACGGCGTCGTCGCCGTCGACGAGCAGGGATCCCGTCATCCCGAACCGCACGCCGACCACGGGACCGTCGGCGACGTCGAGGAGCAGGAGCTTGCCGATCCGGCGGGCCCGGGTGAAGTGCCGGCCCACGAGGGCCGAGGTCAGCGACGGGCCCGACGCGGCTCCCTTGACGAACCAGGGATCGGGACACCGGACGGCCGTCACGTCGCGGTCGAGCGCCCGTTCGGCCAGGGTCCGGTAGCGCTCCACTTCGACCAGTTCGGGCACGGTCCGAGGGTACCCAGCGACAGGGCGGACCGGACCCGACCGATCGGGGGGTGGACGGTAGGGTGTCCTCCATGCCGCCCGAGAAGCCGCACTGGACAGAACTGCTCAACGAGGTCGTGACGTCCGGACTGTGCACCGGCTGCGCGGCGTGCGTGGTGGCCTGTCCCTACGACGTCCTCTCCTACGACGACACCGGCGGCCGGTACAAGCCGTTCCACATCGACGCCGAGGGCGGTCCCGACAGCTGCACCCACGGGGTGAAGGGCTGCACCATGTGCACCCGGGCCTGCCCCCGCTTCCGCCTGTGGGAGACGGAGATCGACACCCACCTCCACGGTCGCGAGCGGACCGACGAGGAGGTGGCCGGCATCTCGTCGGACGTCCTGCTGGTCCGGGCCACCGATCCCGAGGTGCACACGGCCGGCCAGGACGGCGGCCTGGTCTCGGCCATGCTGATCTGGGCACTCGAGCACGACGTCATCGACGCCGCCCTGGTGTCCGACCTCGAGGGCGACGGCTCCACCTGGAAGGCCAAGCCCACGGTGGCCACCACCCGGGAACAGGTCCTGGCTGCCGCCGGGTCCCGCTACACGTACTCGGCCAACACCCTGGCCTACCCCCTGGCCATCGAGGCCGGGGCCGAGCGGATCGCCCTGGTCGGCATGGGCTGCCAGGCCTCGGCCCCGCCGGTGATGCAGGCCCGCAAGGCCGGCAAGATCGCCCGGCGGCTGTCGCTGACCATCGGCCTCCTGTGCTCGAAGACGTTCGACGACGCCATCTTCCCCGAGCTGTTCGAGGCCAAGTACGGGATCGCCCGGGCCGACATCGCCAAGATGAACATCAAGGGCGTCTTCCAGGTCTGGACCAAGGACGGCGGGTTCCACGAGATCCCGCTCAAGGAGGCCCATGCCTGGACCCGTGAGGGATGCACCACGTGCCCCGACTTCGCCGCCGAGCACGCCGACATCTCGACCGGCGGCATCGGGGCCTTCAACGACTGGACCCTCACCATCGTGCGCACCGACAAGGGCCGCGAGCTGCTGCAGGGGATGATCGACGACGGGGCGGTCGAGACCCGTCCGGGCGACGACGACCCCGGGGCCATCGCCCTCCTCCACCGGTTGGCCAGGGTGAGCCGCAGGCGTTGGCCGGAGACCGCCGTCCCCATGCCCCGCCGGATGCCGGCCGCCACCTGAGCCGCTCCCCGATCGGTGGCCCGGGGGACGACACTAAGGACCAATTACCCTCTTACAGCCGATTGACCCGGACGTAGGGTGGACACTTGCCGGCCGATCGCTTCTTCTCCGCCCTCGGACGCTTCGTCGTCCGCTTCCGTTGGCTGGTGGTCGTCGCCTGGATCGTCGGCACCGTCGCGCTGCGCTCGGGCTCCCCGGGATCTCCAGCGTCGAGAAGAGCAGCAACTCCCAGTTCCTCCCCGCCACCATGCCGAGCGAGCAGGCGGCCCGGCTGGCGGCCCCGTTCCGGTCGGGGACGACGTCCGAGGCCGTCCTGGTCGCCGCCACCAACTCCGGCCGGCTCTCGGGGTCCGACATCGCCGCCATCGACCGGGTCGAGAGCGCCATCGGCACCATCCCCCAGGTCATCTCCGTCCACGACCAGGGCACCTCGGCCGACGGCCGGGCCCGCCAGGCCGTCGTCACCCTGGCCGTCCCCCCCGGTTCCACCGGTCCGCTGGCCACCCGGACCATGGCCGACATCCGGGCCACGTTCCCGACCGCCGACCTGCCGTCCGGACTGGCCGTCCACCTGACCGGTGCGGCCGCCCAGGCCGTCGACCGGCAGAACCAGCAGGGCAAGACCCAGAAGATCACCGAGATCCTCTCGGTGCTGTTCATCCTGCTCCTGCTCCTGTTCACCTTCCGGGCCCTGCTGGCCCCGTTCGTGGCGCTGCTCCCGTCCGCCGTCGCCCTGATCGCCGCCGAGCCGCTCATCGCCGCGTCCACCCACCTCGGGGTGCAGGTCTCCGACCTCACCCCGGTCCTCCTGGTGGTGGTGATGCTCGGGGCCGGCACCGACTACGGGCTCTTCCTGATCTTCCGGTTCCGCGAGGAGATCCGGCGGGGGCTGGCCCCCCACGATGCCGTGGCGTTCTCGTTGGCCAAGGTGGGCGAGTCGATCACCTTCTCGGGACTCACCGTGATCGCCGCCCTGTCCACCGTCGTCATCGCCACCTTCGGGCTCTACAAGGGGTTCGGCCCGGCACTGGCCATCGGGATCGCCATGGCCCTGTTCGCCAACCTCACCCTGCTGCCGGCCCTGCTGGCCATCTGCGGCCGCGCCGTGTTCTGGCCCCGGATCCCGGTCGCCGGCGCAGGTCAAGCGGGGACGGTGGGGCGGCATCGCCGCCAGGGTCGTGGGCCATCCGGTGCGGACCCTGGTCCTCGGGCTCGTCATCCTCGGCGGCCTGGCCATGGCCATGCTGGCCTACTCCCCCACCGGGTTCGACAACCGGTCGGTCCCCCCGGCGTGCCGACTCGGCCCGGGGCCAGACCCTGCTGGCGGCCCACTACCCGATGGCCGACTCGGATCCGACCGACGTCCTGTTCGCCCTGCCGGCCCCGGTGTGGGACCACCCCGAGGCCCTGGCCACCGCCACCCACGGCCTGCGGGCGTCGGGGCAGTTCTCCTCGGTGGCCTCCGCCCTCGACTCCAACGGCGCGACGGTGACGGCGGCCGACCTGGCCAACGCCCACCGCGAGCTGGCGGCCTACGGCCCGCCCGAGAACCTGCCCGTGGTTCCGCCGCCCGGCTACACCGGGTCGCTCACCACCTACGCCGCCTACAAGGCCGTCGTCCCAGTTCATCAGCGCCGACGGCCGCACCCTGCTGTTCCCGACGTCGCTGGCCGCCGGATCCTCCACCAGCACGGCGGCGGCGGCGGCCATCCCCGACGTGCGCGCTGGCCGTGGCCTCGGTGGCGCGGTCGATCGGGGCCACGTCGTCCGGGGTCGACGGCTACGCGGCCCTGGCCGCCGACGTCGGGTCCCTGTCCATGCACGACCTGCTGCGGATCATCCCCATCGTGATGCTGGTCCTCGGCCCTGCTCCTGGCCGTCGTGCTGCGCAGCCTCGATCGCCCCGCTCTACCTGGTGGCCACCGTCGCCCTCTCCTACCTGGCCTCGCTCGGCTTCGCGGTGCTGGTCTTCGTGGTCATCGGCGGCCAGGACGGGATCAACTTCGTCCTGCCCTTCTTCATGTTCATCTTCATCATGGCCCTGGGGCAGGACTACAACATCCTGGTCATGACCCGGATCCGCGAGGAGGCCCACTTCGCCCCGATCCGGTTGGCCGTGCGCCACGCCGTCGAGGCGACCGGCACCACCGTCACGTCGGCCGGGCTGATCCTGGCCGGGACGTTCGGGGTGCTGACCGTCACCGGGGACACCCAGATCGTGGAGATCGGCGTCGGCCTCGCCGCCGGCATCCTGCTCGACACCTTCTTCGTCCGGACCCTGCTGGTCCCCTCGATCGCCGTGCTGCTCGGCCGGTGGAACTGGTGGCCGTCGGCCCTGTCGAAGGAGGACCGCGACCACGGCACCCTGCTCCCCGGTCCCGAGTGGCCCGCGGCGGTCCGAACGCCGGGGTCACCGGACGGTCGAGGGCGCCTGCGAACCGAGTACGGTGAGCGGGCGTGGCCAGCCGACCCAAACCCTCTGAGCGACCCACGGTGGTCCTGCTGGTCCGCCATGGCCGGACACCGACCACCGGCCAGGTGCTCCCCGGGAGGGCCAAGGGGCTCCACCTGTCCGAGGAGGGCCTGGCCCAGGCCGAGGAGGTGGCCGGGCGCATCGGCGCCCTGGCCGACGGCGAGCGCGGCGGTCCGGTGGCCGTCTACGCGTCCCCGCTCGAGCGCACCCGCGAGACGGCCCGGCCCATCGCCAGGCGGCTCGGCCTGCGGGTCCGCTCCGACCGGGGCCTGCTCGAGTGCGACTTCGGCGAGTGGACCGGAGCCAAGCTGTCCGACCTGGCCAAGAAGCCGGAGTGGGCCACCGTCCAGCGCAACCCGAGCGGGTTCCGCTTCCCCGGCGGCGAGTCGTTCCTCGAGATGCAGACCCGGATGACCTCGGCCCTCGCCCGCCTGGCCGCCCACCACCCGGGGCAGACCGTGGTGGCGGTGTCCCACGCCGACCCGATCAAGGCGGTCGTGGCCCAGGCGGCGGGCACGCCGCTCGACCTGTTCCAGCGCCTGACCGTGGCCCCGTGCTCGGTGTCGGCCATCGCCTACACCGGCGGCGGCCCGTTCGTGCTGACCGTCAACTCCACCGCCTCGTTGCAGGCGCTGGCCATCGCATGAGGGGCCCGACCGTGAGGAGCGTCCACCCGTGACCGAGGCCTACGACCTGTCCGCCGAGCGCCTGTGCGTCGGCACCGTCGGCCCCGTCGGGAGCCGACTGTTCCTGCTCCAGTGCCGCGAGGGGGAGACCCTGTTGACCCTGAAGATCGAGAAGCTCCAGGTGGCCGCCATGGCCGGGACCCTGGCCCAGGTGGTCAAGGACCAGCAGCGGCCGGGCCACCTGCCCGACGACCAGCCCCTCGAGGAGCCGGCGGAGCCGGCCTGGGCGGTCGGCACCATCGGGGTCTCGTTCGACGAGGCCGAGGACCGGGTGGTCCTGGTCATCGAGGAGCTCGTCCCCGAGGGCGAGGTGGGTGCCATCGCCCGGGTGACGATCACCCGCGAGCAGGCGGCCGCCTTCTCCATCCAGGCCACCCGACTGGTCGAGTCCGGTCGGCCCCCCTGCCCGCTGTGCGGCTCCCCGCTCGACCCCTCCGGACACGAATGCCCGCGGACCAACGGCCACCGTCCACCGGCCGTGTGAGCGGGTGGCGGCCCGGGACCGGTCCGTCACTGGAGGAGGCCGCCGAGCTGCTGGCCACCCGTGAGCTGGTCGTCGAGGGCCGCCTGCCCTGGAGCTCCAACCTGACCTTCCTGGTCACGCCTGGAGGGCACCGCCGACACCGCCGACGGTACGGAGGGACGCGACGCCGGCGACGGACGCCACCCGGTCCAGGCCGTCTACAAGCCCCACCAGGGCGAGCAGTCGCTGTGGGACTTCCCCGACGGCCTCTACCGCCGGGAGGTCGCCGCCTACCGGCTGTCCGAGGCGCTGGGCTGGGGGCTCGTGCCCCCCGACGGTCGCTGCGCGACGACGCCCCGTTCGGGCCCGGCTCGGTGCAGCTGTTCATCGCCGCCGACTACGAGCGCGCACTACTTCACGCTCCTCGAGGACGGGGGCCGGGAGGGCGAGCTCCAGGCGTTCTGTGCCTTCGACGTGGTGGCCAACAACGCCGACCGCAAGAGCGGCCACGTCCTGGCGGCGGCCGACGGCCGGCTGTGGGGCATCGACCACGGGCTGTGCTTCCACGTCCAGCACAAGCTGCGCACCGTCATCTGGGACTTCGCCGACGAGGAGGTGCCGCGCTGGATCGTCGACGACCTCGAGCGGCTGGTGACCGACGGACTGCCGGACGACCTCGCCGCGCTGCTGTCGCCGGCCGAGGCCGAGGCGGTGCTCGACCGGGCGGCCCGCCTGGCCGCCGACGGGGTCTTCCCCGAGCCCATGGGCGACCGTCCGCCCTATCCGTGGCCGCTCGTCTGACCGGACGGGTGGTCGGCCCGGGCGGCCCCCGGCCGACGCAGGATCAGGTGCCGGCGTCCCGGTCCTCGGGCGTCGCCGGGAGACCAGTTGCACGTGGAGCTGGGTCTGCATGGCCGAGGCCACCGCGGCGGCCAGGCGGGCACCGCCGCCGGGGGTCAGGTGGATGCCGTCGGGGGTCCGCACGTTGACCTCGGCACCCGAGGCGTCGGGCAGGAAGGCGGCGAAGGCCCCGTTCTGGTCGCCGAGCGACGGCACCGACGACAGGTAGCTGGCGCCGCCGTCCTGGTCCGGCGTCACCTGGGCCTGCGACCAGGCCGTTGAGGTGCTTGAGCGCGGCGTCCAGGCCCGGGTCCTGCATGGGCGGCATCCCGACCCACAGCACGTGGGCCCCGGCGGCGTTGGCCTCGGCGATGAAGGCGGCCACCCGGGCGGAGTAGGCCTCGTCCCACCCGGGCTGCCCGAACCGCAGGCTCCCGTCCGGGGTCACGAGCCCCTGGGGGTCGTTGGCCCCGATCATCACCACCACCAGATTGGGCTGCTGGTTGGTGAGGTCGATCTGCAGCTCGGCCGGCCAGTTGAAGTAGTCGGGCCGGGTCAGCCCGGTGTCGATGCGGCCGTCGAGGTAGGTGGTGACGTCGCCGTAGGCGGCGAGCGTGTTGACCAGCGGCTGACCCGAGGTCGAGGCCGACCGAGTCGCCGACGATCAGCACCTTGAGCGGCGCGGCCGGGGTGGGGTGGTAGTCGAGCGGCGGCAGCGTGGTCGTCGTGGTCGGGGTGCCGCCCACGGTCGTCGGGCGGGGTCGGCTTGGGTCGGGGCCGGCGGATGGGGACGGCCAGCGCCGGTCCCCCGCCCGGCGTCCGGCCGAGCGCCCGGTCGGTCGACGCCCACCACCGACGAGACGCCCAGGGTGCGGCTGAGGGCGGCCACCGGCCCGACCACGTCGAGCGAGACGGTCCGGCGGGTGCCGAGCGGCGACACCTGGGCCGAGTGCTGGAGGCTCGGGGCGTCGAGGAGGAACCACAGGCCGAAGCAGACGACGCCGACGACCAGGACCCGGGTCCAGGGGACGCCGCGGAACGGGAGGCGCTCCCAGAAGGCGTGGTCGCCGAAGTCGCCGTGACCGGCGGCGACGCCGGACCGACGGCGCCGGAGCCGGCGGGCGGTAGGCGTCGGGGTCGCGACCAGTCGTAGGCCGCGACACCCTCGTCCTTGCCTGGCGGTGGGTCGGGGGGCGGGACGGTGGGCATCGTCAGAACCGGTAGTAGATGAAGGGGGCGACGCCCTGTGGACCGAGGGTGGTGATGGCCAGGAGCACCAGGCCAAGTATGCCGCCCTGCACCACCGGGCGGCGGTCGGCGAAGACCGTCAGGCCCCTGGTTCAGCCAGTCGTCGGGCAGGTACTGACTGGCGATGCCGGCGACGATGGCGACCAGGGCCAGCGGGGTGACGAGCGGGCGACGGGCCCCACCCGACCACCAGCCGGCTGAGCATGGCGAAGGCGTTGCCGAGTGTGTCCGACCGGAAGAAGAGCCACCCGAGGCAGACCACCTGGAAGGTGACGAAGCGCGCCCAGGCCACCCGGCCCCGGCCCTCGGGCTCGGCCGGCAGGCCCTGGGCCACCCGCGCCGCCCGGCGGCGGCGGCCGATGATCTGGCCGACCCCGTGGTAGGCGCCCCAGAAGACGAAGGTCCAGGACGCGCCGTGCCACAGGCCGCCGAGCAGCATGGTGACCAGGATGTTGACCGAGATGCGCCACTCCGGACCCGCGGTTGCCGCCCAGCGGGATGTAGAGGTAGTCGCGCAGCCAGAACGACAGGGTGATGTGCCACCGGCGCCAGAAGTCCTGCAGGTCGATGGCCGTGTAGGGGCGCTTGAAGTTGACCGGGAACCGGAAGCCCATCAGCAGGGCCAGGCCGATGGCGATGTCCGTGTAGCCGCTGAAGTCGGCGTAGATCTGGACGGCGTAGCCCCAGATGGCGAACAGCACCTCGAGCGCGGAGTGCTGGTGGGGGTCGGCGAACACCGGGTCGACCACGTAGGCCGACAGGTAGGAGGACAGCACGACCTTCTTGGCCAGCCCGGCGGAGATCAGCCAGAAGGCCTCGACGTAGTGGACGTCGTCGGGGTCGCGCATGCGAGCGGATCTGGGGCAGCAGCTCGGTGCCGCGCACGATCGGCCCGGCGATGAGGTGGGGGAAGAAGGCCAGGTAGACGGTCACGTCGATGCCGCGGGCCGGCCGCAGCACGCCCCGGTAGATGTCCACCACGTAGCTGATGGCCATGAAGGTGAAGAACGAGATCCCGACCGGCAGGGTGACGGTCACCAGCGGGAGCGGCCGCCCGAGGCCGAGGGCATGGGTCACGTTGTCGATGTTGACGGCCACGAACCCGAAGTACTTGAACCACCCGAGCAGGCCGAGGAGGAGGGCGAGCGTGGTCCAGAGCATCACCCGCCGTCGGGTGCCCGTGGCCGGGTGGACGAGGCGGCCCCCGATCGTAGGCGATGCCGGTGGACGCGGCCAGGAGGAAGATGAACCGCCAGTCCCACCAGGCGTAGAACACGTAGCTGGCCACCACCATGAACGCCTTCCACGCCCCGGCATAGGGGACGAGCAGCCACTGCACCGTGAAGACCACGGCGAAGAAGATGGCGAAGTCGATGGTGGGAAAGAGCACGTGACCGTCGTTCGGACAGGGGGTGGACGCCCGTCGGCCGCCGGGTGGTGGCACCGCTGCGGACACTACCCGGTGGGTCCTCGGCCCCCGGTGATGACCGCGCCCGGTTCGCGGGCCCCCGGCCGCCCCGACCGGTCGGCGTCCCGACCCGTCCGTAGGCCGCGCCGCGGACGATCCGTCGACCACGCGACCAGCGACGCGCAACGACCTGCGGCCGGAGCCGCAGGTCGTCACGTCGTCGTTCGTCACGGACCAGCCCCGGGTGTCGGGGGACGGCCGCGGGGCTCAGCCCCGGGCCTGCAGCGCCTCGATGAGCTTCGGGATGACCTTGTGCACGTCACCGACGATGCCGAGGTCGGCCACCTGGAAGATCGGGGCGTCCTGGTCCTTGTTGATGGCGACGATGTTCTTCGAGTTCTTCATGCCCACCATGTGCTGGGTGGCACCCGAGATCCCGCAGGCCATGTAGACGGTGGGCTTCACCGTCTTGCCCGTCTGGCCGACCTGGTGGGAGTACGGGACCCATCCGGCGTCGACGATGGCGCGGCTGGCGCCCGGCGGCGCCGTGGAGGAGCCCGGCGAGCTGCTCGATGAGGACGTACTGCTCCTTCTCGCCCAGGCCGCGGCCACCGGAGACGACCACGTCGGCCTCGTCCAGCTTCGGACCGGTGCGCTCCTCGACGTGGCGGGCCACGATGCGGGCCGCATTCGACGCCCCGGTGTCGGGGGCGGCGGCGGGCACCACGGCGGCGGCGGCGCCGCCCGAGGGCTCGGCCGCGAACGACTTGGCCCGGATGACGAAGATCCCGGGACCCTCGGCGGTGAACTTGGCGGTGAGGATCTCGGCGCCGCCGAAGATGGCGTGCTGGCTGGCCAGTCCGCCGTCGGCCTCGGTCAGGCCGACCACGTTGGTCAGGACCGGACGGTCGAGCTTGACCGACAGGCGGCCGGCGATGTCGCGGCCGTCGTAGGTGGCGGGCAGCAGGACGGCGTCGGGGCCGGTGCCGGCGGCGACGGCTGCGGCGATGGCCGCGGCCACCGGTGCGCCGGGCAGCGCGCCGCCGAGGTCGCCCACGTCGTGGACGGTGGTGGCGCCGTACTCGCCGAGCGTGCCGGCGGCAGCCGGCGCCGCCGTCCCAGACGACGGCCTCGACCGTGTCGGCCAGGGTGCGGGCGTGGCTGACCAGCTCGAGCGAGGTGGTGGTGGGGGCGCCGTCGACGATTTCGGCGACGACCCAGATCTTGGCGATGGTCATGTTCGTGTTCTCCTGTACCCGGCCCTAGATGACCTTGAGCTGCTCGAGGAACTCGATCACCCGCAGGTGACCCTCGCCCTCGTCGACGACGATCTCACCGGCGGCCCGGGCCTCGGCCGGGACGACGTCGGTGATCTCCTGGCGGGCGCCTGCGGCCCCGACCTGTCCGGCATCGATGCCGAGGTCGGCGACGGTGAGGTTCTCGACCGGCTTGGACTTGGCGGCCATGATCCCCTTGAAGGAGGGGTAGCGGGGCTCGACCACGCCGGCGGTCACGGTGACCACGGCGGGCAGCGGGCACTCGACCTCGTCGTAGCCGGCCTCGGTCTGGCGCTCGACCTTGACGGACGCTGCCGGTCACCTCGACCTTCTTGGCGAAGGTGACCGAGGGCAGGCCGAGGAGCTCGGCGATCTGGACCGGGGTGGTCCCGGTGTAGCCGTCGGTCGACTCGGTGGCGGCCAGGATCAGGTCGGGCTCGGCCCGCTTGATGGCGGCGGCCAGCACCTTGGCGGTCCCGAGGGCGTCGGTTCCGGCCAGGGCCGGGTCGCTGACCAGGATGGCCTTGGCGGCGCCCATGGCCAGTGCGGTGCGCAGGCCCGACACCTCCCCGTTGGGGGCCATCGAGACCAGGGTCACCTCACCCCCACCGGCGGCATCGGCCAGCTGCAGGGCCATCTCGACGCCGTAGGCATCGGAATCGTCCAGGATCAGCTTCCCGTCACGGACAAGGTTCTTCGTCCCCGCATCGAGCGCCGGCGGAGCGGCGGGATCGGGGATCTGCTTCACACAGACGACGACGTTCATGACCGTGCATTGTTGACGAAAACCGACCCCTCCGACCAATCGGGGCCTCATCCCAGGTCAGGGGGCACCCCGTGCACGGCGTCCCGGGGGCCCACGGCCCGGCGGTCAGCCCCGGTCGACGGCCCGGCGGGCCATGGCCACGTCATCGGTGATGACCGTGTCCACGCCGGCCGCCAGGACGGCGGCCAGGGTGGCCTGGTCGGCCACCGTCCAGGCGGCCACCTCCAGGCCGGCGGCGTGGGCCGTGGCCACGGTCGGCCCGTCGACCAGCCCCACCGGCAGGTGGACGGCGGCGCAGCCCAGGTCGGCGGCCGCCGCGATGCTGGCCAGCGGGTCGAAGGAGGACACCACCAGGAGCCCGGTGGGCACGGCCGAACCGGCCGACCGCACGGCGGCCAGGGCCCCGGACCAGAACGAGGAGACCACCACCGACCCGGTCCGGCCCATGGACTCGACCAGGGACACCACCTCGCCGGAGGCCCGGTCGGTGGGGTCGAACCCAGGCTCGTGGGGCTGGTTCTTGATCTCGATGTTGACGACCATGCCGGCACAGGCCTCCAGCGCGTCGGCCAGCAGGGGGACGTCGGCGGGGAGCGCCGCCGTGCCGAGGTCGCAGATGGCGCCCACCCCGTCGACGACCGGGTCGTGGTGCACGGCCAATCCGCCGTCGGCCGTCAGGCGGACGTCCAGCTCGACGCCGTCGGCCCCCAGCGCCCGGGCCCGGGCGAAGGCGTCCAGGGTGTTCTCCCGGATGCCCGAGGCCGGATCGGGGCTCCCCCGGTGCGCCTGGACTGCGGTCGGTGTAGCCACGCTGCGTACTCCCCCCAACACATGACGCGACATCGGGAAATCTGTGTCAAATCCCACGTGGAAGCCCCAAAACTGCTTGCAAGCGTGGATGCCGCTGGATACTCTAGTGAACGAACCCTGAACGGCCGGTGACACCGTTAGCGCCGAGCTATGTGAATCAAATCACAAGAGGGTAATCCGGACTGATGAGTGGAGGAATCAGCGTGGCCCTCATGTGGAATCGCACGGTCGAGTGGGACGAAGGTGACTGGAGGCAGTTCGCTGCCTGTCGCAGCACCGAGCCCGATCTGTTCTTCCCCATCGGCACCACGGGGCCCGCCGTCGACCAGATCGAGTCGGCCAAGCGGGTGTGCCGCAGTTGCGAGGTCCAGGAGACCTGCCTCGACTTCGCCCTGGCCACCAACCAGGAGTCGGGTGTCTGGGGCGCCACCTCCGAAGAGGAGCGCCGCAAGCTCCGCAAGGCCTGGCTGGCCGCCCGCCGCCGGGCCTCCTGAGCCACGCCCGCCCGCCGCCCGCCGGCGCCGCTACTGCCCGATGGGCTGCGGGTCACGGGCCGGCAGCTCGATGACCACGAGCGTGCCGCGCTCGGTCCGATTCCCGTCACCGCCCGGTTCCGCATGGTGATGGTGCCGTCGAGCTGACTGCGCACCAGGTCCCGCACGATCGACAGGCCGAGGCTCTGGGTCTCGTCGATGTCGAACCCGTCGGGCAGTCCCGACCCGTCGTCCAGGACCTCGACCCGGAGCACACCGCCCTCGGCCGACAGGTCCACCCGGATCGTCCCGGTGGTGTCCCGGTCGGCGTCGTCGTCCCCGTCGCCGTCCTCTTCCGCCTCGAAGTCCAGGAACGCGTGCTCGATGGCGTTCTGCACCAGTTCGGCCAGGACCACGGCCAACGGGGTCGCCACGTCGGCGGGCACCTCGCCGAGCCCGCCGTTGACCTCGAACGTCAGGTGGCGGGACACGACCGAGTCCTTGGCCATCCGGATCAACGAGGTGACGATCTCGTCGAAGGGCACCTGGTCGCTCGGCTCGCGGGACAGGATCTCGTGGACGATGGCGATCGACCGGACCCGCCGCTCGGCCTCGAACAGCGCCACCCGTCCGCCGCCCGGTGGCAGCCGCCGGGCCTGCAGGCGCAGCAGGGCCGAGATCGTCTGCAGGTTGTTCTTGACCCGGTGGTGCACCTCGCGGATGGCCGCGTCCTTCGACAGGAGCAGGCGGTCGAGGCGACGCAGGTCGGTGACGTCACGGAGCAGCACGATGCACCCGGTCACGTCGTCGCTCTGGATCAGGGGGATGCAGTGGAGCAGGACGGTGACGTCGGGACGACGCTCCACCTCCTCCACCACCGGCAGGGCCGAGGCCAGCGCCCACTCGATGGCCGACTCCTCGATCCCGAGGTCGGTGAGCCGGCGCCCTTCGATCTGCGAGTACATGCCCATCCGGTGGAGGGCGTTGGTCGCGTTCGGCGAGGCGTAACGCACCCGCCCCTCCTCGTCGACCAGGACGACGCCGTCGCCGACCCGGGGTGCCTCCTCGGTCGCCACCTCCTCGCTCGGGAACGGGAAGGTCCCCTCGGACAGCATGACGGCGAACCGGTTGAACACGTCCCGATAGGTGCGCTCGAGGTGGCCCGGCCGCCGCCCCGCCCCGGCCGACATCCGGGCCAGCACGGCGACGGTCTCCCCCTGGCAGCGGACCGGGATGCAGTGGAGCCGCACCGGCTCGGCCCCGGGCTCGAGGACCATCTCCCCCCGCGCCGACTCGCCGGACTCGAAGGTCAGGACGACCAGCGGCCAGACCTCGGCGTCGACCGTCTGTCCCACCAGGTCGTGCTCGATCACCGTCGAGCTGTTGGACGGGCGCATCTGCCCCAGGATCACCAGCTCGAGGCCACCCCGTCGGGGGTCGGTGGGCTCGGGGGCCATCGGTGCCATCAGCACCAGGTCGGAGAAGGAGAGGTCGGCCAGGATGCCCCAGGTGCCGAGGAGGCGCTGGAGGTGGGCGAGCTGGTCCTCGTCCAGGTTGGTGCGCTCGAAGGCCAGCTCGGCCGGGGTGGCCATCGGTCAGCCCCGCCCGGATCCCGGGTGCCCGGCGGCGGCCGAGGGTGCCGACACGGCGATCTCGTGGGGTCGGCGCCCCCGGAAGCCGCGCAGGGTGTGCACCCCGGCATCGGTCAGGAGCTCGCGCAGGTCGTCGGCCCGCTCGGCCACGTCGGGCAGGGTGTGGGCGTCCGAGGCCGTGGTGAGCGGGACCCCGTGGTCGACGAAGCGCTTGAGCAACGGGGGTGCCGGGTACTCCTCGCCCACCGGCTTGCGCCAGCCGGCCGACGACACCTCGGCGGCCATGCCCGAGCGCACCGCGGCCTCGGTGATGCGGTCGTAGAACTCGTCCGGCACCCCGGGGACACGTCCGGCGATCTTGACCAGGTCCGGGTGGGCGAACACGTCGCACACCCCGGAGGCGCCCAGCTCCTCCATGGCCCGCGTGTACTCCTCCCACACCGCGTCGATGTCGCGGTGATCCCACTCGGCCAGCACCTGGGGGTCGCTCAGGACGTCGAACCGCCACGTGCCCAGCCAGTGCACCGAGCCGAGCAGCACGTCGAAGGGGTAGCCGGCCAGGAGGTCGGCCACGTCGTCCATCCGGTCCTGGTAGTAGTCGACCTCGAGGCCGAGCACGACGGGCAGGCCGGCGGCCTTGACCGCCTCCACCACCTCGACGTACTCGTCGAGGTCGACCCGTGCGTGGTGGTCCCAGTAGGCGGCCATGCCGGGGCGCAGCTCGTCGCCGGGCAGGTCGTCCCAGAATCCGCCCAGGCGGTCCTTGGCCTGGGTGAACCGGAACAGGTGCTCGGTGACGGCGATCTCGGTGACTCCGTGGGCGGTGGCCCGCTCGCAGTAGGCGGCCACCTGGTCGACGGTGGTCTGGGCGTCACTCTGGCTGTGGGGCCACAGGTGGAGGTGGTAGTCCAGCACGCTGGTGGTCGGTCCTTTCGGTGCCTGCCGGACGGGCGGCGGGCGGTCGTGGCGCGGGCGGTGGGGGTGCCGGGCTCAGTCGGCCCGGCGGATCAGGGTGACCCCGTCGCGGACGGTGGTCTGCACGGCGACGACCCGGGGATCGGTCGCCACGAACTCGTTGAACGCCCGGAGGGCCACCGTGTCCGGCGTGGTGTCGGCCGGGTCGAGGATGCGGCCGGACCACAGCGTGTTGTCGGCGGCGATGATCCCCCTCGGCGCCAGCTTGGCCAGCACGGCCTCGTAGTAGGCCAGGTAGCCGGCCTTGTCGGCGTCGAGGAAGACGAGGTCGAACGGGCCCGACAGGGTGGCGATCGTCTCGATGGCCGGTCCCTCGACCACGTCGATGCGGTCGGCGTAGGGGCTGGCGGCGATGTGGCGGCGGGCGAAGGCGGCGTGCTCCGGGGAGAGCTCGCAGGTGACGATGCGACCGCCCGGGGCGAGGCCGGCCGCCATGGCCAGGGCCGAGTAGCCGCCGAAGGTGCCCACCTCGAGCACCGAGGTGGCCGACAGGGCGAAGGTCAGCATCTCGAGGTACCGGCCCTCGAGGCGGCCCACCATCATGTGGGGGAAGTCGAGGGTCTCGACCAGGTCGGCCGCCAGGGCCTCGAGGTGCGCCGGCGGGGCGGTGGTGTGCTCGGTGGCGTAGGCCTCGAGCGTCGGGTCGACGATGTCAGTCACCCCCGCATCGTACGGCCCGCCGGGGAGAGGCGTGGCCGGGCCCGGCCGGGCGCCCGGGTCAGGTCCAGATCTGCTCGCCCAGGCGGAGCAGGCCCGACAGGTCGTAGATGTCCGTGTCGAAGAACGGGACGGTGGCGAGGACGTCGGGCGCCACGGCCAGGGACGCCCGCTCCTCCATCTCGCGGAGGGCGACCACCTGGAAGTTGAGGTAGCTGTCGGCCACCTCGGTGAGCACCCGCGCGATCTGGGTCGGGTCACCCAGCGCGGCGTCCACACCGGCCAGGCCCGGGGCGAGGGAGGCGGCCAGGTCCTCGGCCCGGTCCTTCATGGCCTCGGCGACCTTGGTGCCGGCCCGGCCCTGGAGGTAGTCGGGCAGCACCTTGTTGAGCACGATGGCCCCGAGGTGGAGCTTGCGCTCGGTCAGCTGCTCGGCGAAGAACTCGGCCTCGCGGAGTGGCGTGGCCTCCAGGGTCGAGACGACCACGAAGGTGGTGCGGCGGTCCGACAACAGGCGGCCGACGGACTTCGACCGCTCGACGAACCCGTCGTACATGGACTGGAACAGGATGAAGAACTCGGAGATGTCCCCCATGAATTCCGTGCCCGAGGATCCGGTCGGAGATCTGGTAGAAGGGCTTGGTGGCCACGTTGATGAGCTTCGAGCGGTAGGGCACGATCAGCCACCGCAGCAGGCGCGACGAGAAGAAGTCGGCCAGCCGCTCGGGTGCGTCGAGGAAGTCGAGGGCGTTCCGGGTCGGCGGGGTGTCCACCACGATCAGGTCGTACTCGCCGGTCGAGTGGATCTCGTAGAGCCGCTCCATGGCGATGTAGTCGTGGCTCTGGATGAAGCGTCCGGCGATGTTCTGGTAGAGCGGGTTGGCCAGGATCTCGTCACGGGTCTGCTCGTCGGGCGCATGCTGGCGGATGAGGGAGTCCCACGACTCCTTGGTGTCGAGCATGGCCGCCCACAGCTCTCCCCGGGGCTTCACCCCCGCCGCCTTGAACGCCGCGTCCGGCACGCGGTGCTCCGTGTTGCCGATGCCGTCGAGCCCCAGTGCGTTGGCCAGTCGCTTGGCCGGGTCGACCGTCAGCACCAGCACCTTGGATCCGTGGTTGATCGCCGCCATCAGGGCCGAGGCGGCCGCGGTGGTGGTCTTGCCCACCCCGCCGGGCCCGCAGGCGACGACGATCTCCTTGGTGGCCAGCAGGCTGTCCATCGTCAGGACCGGCGCGTCGGCGTCCGCCTTGCGCTTGGTCGCGCGGGGGCGCGGGCGGCCGTCACAGGCCCAGCTCCTCGCCCAGCGATCCGGCCACCTGCTTGGTGGTGCGCAGCCCGTGCGACCGCGAGAAGAGGTAGGGGAGGTAGAGGAGCGGGACGTCGGGATCGATGCCTTCGCGCAGGCGCTCCAGGTGGGTCGACCGGGTCCGCCGCATGGTCACGGCCAGGCGGGCCGCCTCCAGGACCGGACCGGCTTTCCCGTGGACCAGTCCGTCCAGCTCGGCCAGCGGTCCCGGGGCGGTGAGCGCGTCGAACACCGCCTCCTCCTGGCGTCCGAACAGCTCGGGCAGCACCCGGTTGACCACCACCGCGGCCAGCTGCACCGTCGTCTCCTCCCGCACCCGGTCGGCCAGCTCGATCGTCTCGGTGACCGGCATCTCCTCGGGGGTGCACACGGCCAGGAGACCGGTGATCTGCCGGGTCGGAGAGCATGTCGAGCATCCAGTCGGTCTGGGTCCGGATGAGGCCCACCTTGACCAACCCGTTGACGGCCTGGGGGGCGGCCAGCTGGCCGACGATGTGGCCGGTGGCCGGGGCGTCCACCACCACCATGTCCCAGTCGCCGCTGCGGACCTCGAAGCAGAGCTTGCCCACCGTCATGATCTCGCGGACCCCGGGGGCGGCCGTGGCCAGGAAGTCGAAGGCCTTGGCCACCGGTCCGATCCGCCCGACGATCGGGATGTGCAGCTGGAGCTTCAGGTACTCCCGCAGCGACGCCTCGGTGTCCATGGTCATGGCGAAGAGGCCGGGCTGGACCTCCCGCTCCTTGAACGCGGTGGGCGGTGACTCGTAGTAGCCGGCCAGCTCCCCCTTGGCGTCGACCTCGCAGATGAGGACCTTCTTGCCCTGGGAGGCGGCCAACAGCGCCAGCGCCGAGGCGACCGTCGTCTTGCCGGTGCCACCCTTGCCGGTCACGAAGACCAGCTTGCGCTCCAGCAGCGGCGTCATCGGGTCAGCGGCCACGGCACGTCCCGGTGACGGGCGCACGACGCGGGCGGAGGTGGCGCCGTCGGATCAGGAGATCCCGAATCCGACCCGACGGTCGGAGGCCGGGGGGTCCAGCTCGATGTAGGCGACCTTGCCCACCGGGACCCCGACCTGGCGGCCCTTGCGGTCGGTGAGCCAGAGGATCTTGCCCTCCTCGCCCATGGCGTCCTCGATGTCGGCCAGGACCTTGTCTCGGTCAGCGTCGTCCGGCAGCTCGATGTCGAGCTCCTTCATCGACTGCACGATCCCGATACGTACGTCCACCTGGCACGCTCCTCTCAGCCCGGCGGTCGGTGGGACCATCCGGTGACCCCGACGATACAACCCCCCGGGGTGGGGCCGTCCCTGCCCGGTGCCCGGAGGGGTCCCTCCCCAACGCCCCACCGTCGCGACGATGGGGCACACTGGCGGGATGGACGGTGAGACACCCCCGGCCGGGGCGACGGCACGGCCGGTCGAGACCGAGCGCAGCCGGCGCTGGGCCGCCACCATGGCCGGCCACGGGGAGGAGGGGGTCACCTTCGCCCACCGAGACAGCCGCGCCGCCACCGGGGCCGGGCTCCCCACCCCCGGATTCGACCGGGAGGCACGTGAGGAGCTCGAGGCGGAGCTGCTCGCCCCCGGGGCGACGCACGCCGCCGGCTCCGGCGACCGGGTCCGGCCCGAGGAGCCCGACCCGTGGCGGACCTGCTTCGAGCGCGACCGCGACCGCATCCTGCACGCGCCCTCGTTCCGCCGACTGGCCGGCAAGACCCAGGTGTTCGTCTTCCCCGACGACCATCAGCGGACCCGCCTCACCCACGCCCTCGAGGTCGCCCAGGTCGCCACCGGCATCGCCCGGGCCTGCCGGCTGAACGTGGCCCTCACCGAGGCCATCGCCCTCGGGCACGACTGCGGTCACGGTCCCGGGCGGCCACGCCAGCGAGGACGCCCTCTCCCCGTACGTCGACGGCGGCTACGACCACGCGCCGTGGGGAGCCGACGTCTCACTGGCCTCGCTCAACCTGTGCGAGGAGACGCTCGACGGTATCCGCAACCACTCCTGGTCCCGGCCGGCACCGTCCACCCCCGAGGGCGAGGTGGTCAGCTGGGCCGACCGGATCGCCTACGTGTGCCACGACTTCGAGGACGCGGTCCGCAGCGGCATCGTCACCCCGGCCGCCCTGCCCGCCGTCGTGCGGGAGCGGTGCGGTGACCGTCGGGGCCGCCAGCTCGGCACGTTCATCGACTCGATGGTCGAGACCATCCTGCGCACCGGTCGCATCGGCATGGCCGATGCCCAGGCCGAGGCGCTGGCCGCGTTCCGGGCCAGCAACTACGAGCACATCTACCTCCGGCCGAGCTCGGTGTCCCAGGGCGAGGCGGTGGTGGCGGTGCTGCAGGCCCTGGTCGAGCACTTCGGCGACCGGCCCCACCTCCTCCCGACCGGCCAGGAGGACCTCGGGCTGACCGGGGGCGAGCCGGGGGCGATCCATGCCGCGGTCGCCTACGTGGCCGGCATGACCGACCGGTTCGCCTTCAGCCAGGCCGTGGCCCTGCTCGGGTGGGACCCCGACGACCTGCCGGTGGGCATCGGGGTCACCGGACGCTTCTAGGCGGGCGGCCCGGCCAGGGGCCGGGGGCCGGCTGTCGTCAGCTGCTCACCCACGTGACGCCGAACGCCGTCCCACCCGACGAGAGCGTCGAGGTGGACGCCTTCACGATGGTGCCCTTCTTGTTCTTGGTCATGGTGATCTGGTGGGGGGTGAATCCGGTGCCGTCGACCGGTTGGCCGTTGGCCGTCGCCCCGGTGAAGGCCACCGACCCGAAGTCGGTCAGGGGGACGGGCTTGCACTTCGATCCCTTGCACGTGGTGGGCGCCTCCACGATCCACTCCCCCGAGGCATTGAGCGGGGTCGTCGACACGGCCTGGAGTGTCGAGAACGACCAGTGCCCCGCGTTGCTGAGGACCAGCTGGTAGGCGGCACCGACCTGGGTGACGCTGGCGGTCAGGACGTCGGTGGGCGCCACCGGGAAGCTGGCCGTGTTCAGGACCACGAGGGGCCCCGGGTACATCTCGTACCAGGCGTAGTAGCTGGCCTTGCTCGGCACCTTCTTCGTGCCCTTGGAGCAGTCCGCGTCCGTCCCCACCTGCTGGACCGTCGTGTCGGTCGGCGCGAAGCCGTCGATGCCCACCCAGTAGGCCGACTGGCTGGCCTTCGGGCTCGAGCAGATGGCCGCCGGCTGGGTCCAGCTGCCCGACACGGTGGTGATGGGCGGGCCGGTGGCCGAGTAGCCCGCCCAGTCGAGGGAGAGCGCCGGTCCGTGCTTGCCGGCCGATCCCTCGAACGTCGCCCTGGCCGTGGTCGACGGGGCGCCCGACCGGGGAGCGGCGGGGGCCGCGCCGACGACGGGACCGGCCACGACCGGCATGACCATGAGGCCGAACGCCAGGCCGACCAGTGCCAGTCGTGCTCCGCATCCCTCGCGTGCCGACGCCCGACGGATCATGGCGACACCGTACGGCGGGTGGGCCGGTCGCCGGCTGTCGCGACGGCAACACCGGGTGCCGTGCGTGATCGGGCCGCGCCCGTCGGGTCCCGGGAGCCCGCCCGGCGTCCGGACGATTGCCCCGGCCGGTCCGGCCTGCTGTCGATCCGCTAGCTCACCCATGCCCCACACTTCCGCTGGAATCGGTCCAGTCATGATGCCCTGCCCTGAGGACGATCCGGCATCGCCCCGCCCCGTTCGCTCCCCGACTGATCGGCGTGCCGGAATACTACGGGGCGCGGGCCGACCGGGCCTCAGGCCACACCAGGAAGAACGAACGACGACCACGTTCCGTTACCGGGGCGTCGACCCCGGCCTGCGCACGCCTGCAGTGGGCCCCCGACCGCGGATGAGGCGGGGCCCGGGCCCCGCCTCATCGATACTGGCCACCGCGGCCCGGAGCACTGAGCCCCGGCGTCACCAGTGGTAGCAGCTGCCCAGCCTCAACGGGCTGGTCGGAGGGGGGATGCGTCCCCTCCTCGAATTCAACGACCGACCGGCCGGATGCGTTACTCGTCGAGGCGCACCCGGTGTCGCACGGGACGGGTCAGGAAGGGGCGAACGCCCGGGGATCGTCGGTGGGCACGATCTCCTTGCCCAGCGGAGCGATGGCGGCCCCGGCCAGCTTGAAGTCGGCGATGCCCAGCGGGATCCCGATGATGGTGAGGCACAGCAGCACGCCGGTCACCACGTGGGCGATGGCCATCCACAGTCCGGCCAGTAGGAACCACAGCACGTTGCCGATGAACGACCCGGCTCCGGCGTCGGCACGGGGGACCAGGGTCCGGCCGAACGGCCACAGGGTGAAGGCGGCCAAGCGGAAGCTGGCGATCCCGAAGGGGATGGTGATGATCAGCACGCACATGATGATCCCGGCCACCGTGTAGCCGATGGCCAGCCAGAGGCCGCACAGCACCAGCCACAGCACGTTGAGGATCGTCTTCACGCACCCCAGCTTGCCACCGCCCGGCCCGCGGACCGTCGGCACCCGCCCACCGGACGGACCACCGGCCGCGCCTCCTACGATCGGGGGCATCGGAACGCCACCACCGATCCAGGAGGTCCTCATGGTCACCCGGGAAGCAGCACCACGCCAGTCGTCCGTCCCCTCGGGCAGTGCCGTGACGCACGGCGGGGGCGGACCACCCGGTGGCGTCGCCGCCGCCTTCGCCCCGGTGATCACGTCCCTGGTGGACAGCCGCGCACGGGTCGGCTTCCGCTTCTGGGACGGGAGCACGCTCGGACCCGACCCTGCGGTCGGCACCATCGACGTGCGCTCGCCCGACGCGCTCCGGCGCATCGTCTGGGCCCCCGGTGAGCTGGGGCTCGCCCGCGCCTTCGTGGCCGGCGACCTGGCGATCGACGGGGACCTCTTCGAGGTGCTGGCGGCTCTGCGCGACGCCACGCCGCGGGAGCTCCGGCGGATCGACGCCCGCACCCTGGCGACCACCGTCCGGGCGGCCGGGCGGATCGGTGCCCTCGGCCTGCCACCGCCGCCCCCCCGGGAGGAGAGCCGTCCGGGGGGGCGGATCCATTCACCGGCCCGCGACGCCCGGGCCATCAGCCACCACTACGACGTGGGCAACGACTTCTACGAGTTGGTGCTGGGCCCCAGTTGGACCTACTCGTGTGCCCGGTTCGTCACCCCGGCCACCACCCTGGAGGAGGCCCAGGCGGCCAAGTACGAGCTGATCTGCCGCAAGCTCGGCATCGACCGCAGGCCCGACGCCCGCCTGCTCGACGTCGGCTGCGGCTGGGGGTCCATGGCCATCCATGCGGCCCGTCACCACGGCGCCCGGGTGGTGGGCATCGCCCTCAGCCGCGAGCAGGTGGCCAAGGCGCGGGAGCGGGTCCTCGGGGCCGGGCTGGAGGATCGGGTGGAGATCCGCTACCAGGACTACCGAGACCTGGCCGGCGAGCGGTTCGACGCCATCTCCTCGATCGGGATGTTCGAGCACGTCGGCACGGCCCGCACGGCCCGGTACTTCGCCACCCTCCGGAACCTGTTGGCCCCGACCGGTCGACTGCTCAACCACGCCATCTCGTCGGCCGGCGGGTCGCGCCTCGGCCACCGGACGTTCATCGGCCGCTACGTCTTCCCCGACGGCGAGCTCATCGACGTGGGCGAGGTCGTGCTCGCCATGGAGCGCGCCGGATTCGAGGTCCGCGACGTCGAGTCCCTCCGCGAGCACTACGCCCGGACCCTGCGGTGCTGGGTGGCCAACCTGGAGTCCCGATGGGACGACGCCGTGGGCCTGGTCGGCCGGGCCCGGGCCGACATCTGGCGCCTCTACATGGCCGCCTCGGCCATCGGCTTCGAGGACGGCGGGATCTCGCTCCACCAGGTGCTCGGGGTCCTCCCGGGTCCCGACGGGACGAGCGGCATGCCGCGGACCCGGGACGAGTGGCACTGACCGGGCATGATGGAGGAGCCCGACCACCACGAGGAGCTGCCATGACCGACGCCATCGACACCCGTGCGCTCATCCGCCGCTCCCTCGACCAGTCGAGCCACCTGATCGCCGGCGTCCCCGTCGACGGGTTCGGCGGCCCGACCCCGTGCGGCGACTTCGCGGTCCGCGCCCTCGTCGGCCACATGACCTTCGCCGCCGGACGCCTGGCCAAGGCCGGCCGGCGGGAGACCATCGTCGACGAGCCCACGGTGGTCACCGGGGTGGACGACGCCGGCTGGCCCGAGGCCTTCGGGTCCGCCATGGGGTCGGCGATCTCGGCCTGGTCCGCAGACGACGCGCTCGACGGGGAGATCGTCGTGCCGTTCGGCACGTTCCCGGCCCCCATGGTGGCGCTCATCTACGTGGAGGAGCAGGTGACCCACGCATGGGACCTGGCCGTGGCGACCGGGCAGCGGGACTCGCTCGATCCGGCCCTGGCCGAGGTGATCCTCCCGGTGGTGCAGCAGTACGTCCCGGCCGAGGGGCGCAGCGAGGCGATGGGGTTCGGCCCGGTGGTCGAGGTGCCCGGTTCGGCGCCCGTCTACGACCGGCTGGCGGCGTTCCTGGGCCGCCGCCCGGTCCCCGCGTGACCACCGCTACCGGACGGTGAGCTCCCGGCGGTAGACGCGGGCGGGCCCGAGCGAGGCGATGGACTCGGCCAACCGGGCGAACACCGCGGCGGCCTCGCCGTCGGGATCGGCCACCACCACGGGCACGCCCTCGTCGCCCCCTTCGCGCAGGGCCGGAACCAACGGGATCGATCCGAGCAGCGGCACGCCCAGGTCGTCGGCCAACTGCTGGCCGCCACCGGCCCCGAACAGCTCGTAGCGGGTGCCGTCGTCGCCGGTGAACCAGCTCATGTTCTCGATCACCCCTCGCACCGCCAACTTCAGCTTGCGCGCCGCGTAGGCCGAACGCTGGGCCACCCGTTGGGCCGCCGGCTGGGGCGTGGTCACGACGAAGACCTCGGTCTTGGTCAGGTACTGGCCGAGGGAGAGGGTCACGTCACCGGTCCCGGGGGGCATGTCGATCAGGAGGAAGTCGGGCTCGCCCCAGTAGGCGTCCACCAGGAACTGCTCGAGCGCCTTGTGCAGCATCGGGCCCCGCCAGATGACCGGGGTGTCGTCGGCCACGAAGAAGCCCATCGACAGGCACCGCACCCCGTTGGCCGTGGGCGGGACCACCAGGTCGCCGATGATGAGGGGGTCGGTGGTGATGCCCAGCATCTTCGGGACGGAGAACCCGTAGACGTCGGCGTCGAGGATGCCCACGTCGTACCCGGCCCGGGCCAGGGCCACGGCCAGGTTGACCGTCACCGACGACTTGCCGACGCCACCCTTGCCTGACGAGATCCCGAGGATCCGGGTCTTCGACCGGGGCTCCATGAACTTGTTGGGCCGGCCCTCCTCGTGGCCGAGGGCGGCGCCGTGGTCGTGACCGTGTCCGTCGTCGGGGGCGTGCATGGTGCCCCCGTCGACGGCGTCGCCCCGCAGCAGCATCCGCAGCCGGGCCCGGGTCTCCTCGTCCATCACGGCGGTGTCGACGAGGACCTCGTCCACCCCGTCCACCCGGGCGACCGCGGCCCGGCACGCGGGCCACCAGCTCGTCCACCTGGGGGTAGTGGGCCACCGGGAGGGTGAGCTCGACGGTGGCCTTCCGGCGCCGGGTGCGGACCGCGCCGACCATGCCCAACTCCCCCAGCGGACGACGCAGTTCCGGGTCGTCCACATGGGCGACCGCTGCCGTGACCTGGGACTCGTCGATGGACATGGGGGTTCTCCTGAAGGGAAATCGGCGTCACCGGTACACTAGGGGACGTGCAGCCCGACCCGGACAGCCAGGTGGCCCTGGCCACCTCGGACGCCGACGCCCAGTTCGCCGCGGCGGTGACCGCGGTCACCTCGGCGTTCGGTGATCCCACCCGGCGGGAGATCTACCTGTTCGTGCGGTCCAACCCGGGGGCGACGGCCACCGAGGTGGCCGCCCGCTTCTCCCTCCACCCCAACGTGGCCCGGCACCACCTCGAGCGCCTGGCCGCCGGCGGCTACGTGGAGATCACCATGGAGCGGGCCGACGGGGGCGGCGCCGGTCGACCGTCCAAGCGCTTCCGGGCCATCGGTCCCGATCCCACCCTCGACCTGTTGACCAGACGGGACGACCTCCTGGTCCTCCTCCTCCAGGAGGCCCTGCAGATGCTCGGACCCCAGGCCGCCGAGGGCATGGCCGAGCGGGTCGGCGAGACCTACGGGCGCCAGCTCGCCGGGCAGATGTCGCCGGGAGACGGCCAGCGCTCACTGCGGACGGCCATGCACGCCATCGCCGACACCCTCACCGCCCACGGGTTCGCCGCCCATGCCGAGGACCAGGGGACGGCCACCGCGGTGGTCGCCGACAACTGCCCGTTCGGTGACGCGGCGGCCCAGTACCCGGTGCTGTGCGCCGTCGACCGGGGCATGGTCAAGGGCCTGCTGGCCGGCCTGTGCGGGGACGATCCCGGCGCCGTGCCGGTCGTCCTGTCGTCGTCCCGGGCCCGGGGCGACGACGCCTGCAGCGCCGTGGTCTGACCGGCGACCGTGGCCCGGCACTACCTCGACCACGCCTCCACCACCCCGCTGCGTCCCGAGGCCCGGTCCGCCATGGCCGAGTGGGCCGACCGAGGCGTCACCGCCGACCCCGGCCGTGTCCACACCGAGGGGCGCATGGTCCGGGCCGCCCTCGAGGACGCCCGGGACCAGGTGGCCGCCCTGTTCGCGGTCCGGCCCCGCCAGGTGGTGCTCACCTCCGGGGGGACCGAGGCGGTGAACGCCGCCGTCTGGGGAGTGCTGGGCCCCGCCGGACGCGGCGCGCCCGGTGGCCTGCGCCGCCGTCGAGCACTCGGCCGTGCGGGACGCCTCGGCCCGCCTCGGCACCGTCGTCGACGTGGCCGTCGACCGACTCGGGCGCATCACCGCGGCCGCCGTCACCGAGGCGCTGGAGCGGGGCCTGGCCGAGCACGGCCGGACGGCGGAGCTCGTGCACTGCCAGGCGGCCAACCACGAAGTCGGCACCCTCCAGGACGTGGCCGACGTGGCGGGCCTGTGCCGGGACCGGGGCGTGGTCGTCCACGTGGACGCCGTGGCCGCGGCCGGCCACGTCCCGCTCGACCTCGAGGGCCTCGGCGCCGACCTGGTGTCGGTGTCGGCCCACAAGCTCGGTGGCCCGGCGGGCATGGGCGCCTTGATCGTGCGCCGGGGCCTCCGGATCGACCCCCTGCTCGTGGGGGGCGAGCAGGAACGGGGACGTCGGGCCGGTCTGGAGGACGTGGCCGGCGCCATCGGGTTCGGCGCCGCGGCGGCCGTCCTGGCCGGGCCGGGCCGGATCGACGCCGAGGCCACGGCCGCCCGCCGGCACACCGACCGTCTGCTGCAGGCCGCCACCGCGGTCGAGGGCGTCCACCCGTACGGCGACCCCGACCGGCGGGTGCCCCACATCGTGTGCCTGGGCATCGACGGCGTGGAGGCCGAGCCGGTCCTGCTGGGTCTGGACCAGGCCGGGGTGGCCGTCCACTCGGGCTCCTCCTGCTCGTCGGAGTCCCTCGAGCCCTCGCCGGTCCTCGAGGCCATGGGCGTCGACGGCGAGCGGTCGCTGCGGCTGTCGGTCGGCTGGTCGACCACGGACGGCGACGTCGAGGCCTTCACGCGAGGCGTTCGCCGGCGTGGTCGGGCGCCTCCGCGGCCTACGGTCCTGACCGACGCCCGCTCGCCGGCGACCTGGTTGCGCCCGGGGCGCCACCGGTAGGTTGACGGGCATGCGCGCCGTCGTCTGCAACGAGTTCGGTCCCCTCGACACCCTGGTGGTGGAGGACCGACCCGTCCCCGAACCGTCCGAGGGGATGGTGGTCGTCGACGTGGCCGCCGCCGGGGTCAACTTCGTGGACGGACTGATCTGCCAGGGCCGCTACCAGCTGAAGCCGCCGACCCCGTTCGTCCCGGGCAGTGAGGTGGCCGGCACCATCGCCGCCGTGGGCCCCGGTGTCACCGACTGGTCGGTGGGCGACCGGGTGCTGGTGTTCTGCGGGTTCGGCGGGTTCGCCAGCCAGGTGGTGGTCCCGGCGCTGTCGTTGGTGGCCGTGCCCGAGGCCATCGACCTGGCCCAGGCGGCGGCGCTCATCCAGAGCTACTGCACCATGCTCTTCACCCTGACCCGCCGGACGACGGTGGCGCCCGGCGAGTGGGTGCTGGTGCTGGGGGCCGGTGGTGGCATCGGACTGGCCGCCGTCGACGTGGCCACCGCCCTCGGTGCCCGTGTCATCGCGGCCGCCTCCACCCCGGACAAGGTGGAGGCGGCCCTGGCCATGGGAGCCGAGGCCTCCATCGCCTACGAGGAGGAGGACCTGAAGACCCGGGCCCGCGAGCTGTCGGGAGGCGGGGTGGACGTGGTCGTCGACCCGGTCGGCGGCCGCCACGCCGAGCCGGCCCTGCGGGCCACCCGTCACCTCGGGCGCTACTGCGTCATCGGGTTCGCCTCGGGGCCGATCCCCTCGATCCCGATCAACCAGGTCCTCCTCAACAACCGCACCATGGTGGGCGTGGACTGGGGCGGGTGGACGTTCAAGGATCCCTTCGGCAACCGGGCCCTCATCGACGAGCTGATGGGGATGGTGGCCGACGGTCGGCTCCACCCGACCGAGCCCGCCACCCGGCCCCTCGAGGAGGCGGCCGACGTCATGGCCGGCCTCATCGACCGCACCGTGACCGGCAAGGTCGTCCTCGTCCCCTGAACAGCGGTCGGCCACCACGTCGACTCCCGCTGCAGCGCAAGGGTGCAGCGACGAGCGGGTCCGGGTCGCCGTCCGGCCGAGCGGAGTCCATCGCAATGCCGAACAGCTAGCGTTGAGCAATGGCTCAGTCAACGTCCCCATCGCCGATCATCGACTACTTCGTCCGAGAGCTGTCGGGGAGCCTGCCCGACGACGAGCGGGCGAAACTGGACGGCTACGGCGACGCCATCGCCCGGACGACGCACCACGGAGACTTCCGGAGGGCGTGGCGCTGCGCCGACTGGGCCCTGGAACTCGACCGGAAGACTCCCGAGAGCCAAGAGCACAGGGTCCACGAGCGGCTCCATGAGGAGCACACGCTCTGGAAGGACACCATCTTCGGTGTCGAGTTCGGGATGAAGCCGGGAGACCATGTCGGCCCGGGTCAGGACGCCGAGATCCAGTGGGTGGACGATGCGGTCGCCATGGCCAAGTCGGTGGCCGCTTCGTCGGACTGGGGTTCGGTCCCTTGGGAGGATCTGCTGAAGGAGATGCTCGCCGTCGCGCCACCCGCTGCGTGACCCGTCCCCGGGGCGATTTCAGGCGATCAGGAACAGATCAACGGTCAGGGTACACATCGATTCCTAGGGGATCTCGATGTGGCTCACTCCCTCGTGGTCGATCAGCATCGCTCTTCGGATGTCGAACACCTCACGAGAAGGGTTGCTTCCGACGATGGCGTAGATGGCTTCGATGAAGGCTTGCGATGCGCCCTCCGACTCGGCCATGTGGTCATCCCAGAATGACAGCACACGCACTTGCCGCCGCAGTCCGTGGTCGGATTCGAGGGCGACGTATCCCCGGAAATGTGGAAGCTCGAGGAACTGGGGCAGCACCTCATCCGCCACCCGACCCATCGATGCCTCGAGGAGTTCGGGCTCGATGAAGAAGCTGATCTCACGGCACTTCATCGTCGGGGGCTTCGCTTCCGTGTCCACAGCCTCGCGTCAGCCTTCCTGTTGCGCTTGTTCAACCACTGTTCAAACTAATCCCCTGTCCGGTTGTGAGCCGGTGAGCTGTGGGAGCGATCTCATCCCCCGTCCAGGAGAACTCCTGTGCCGAGCTCAATCTGCGGGACAACCGCCCCAGCGAGTACCAGGCCTTGAAGGGGACGTACCGGCACGCACGGCGGTCGTCGCCGACGGCATCAAGGGCATCGGTCAATCGCTCGATCGACACAGCCAGGTCATGCCCGGCCCTCTCCACTTCCTGCATCGGCACTGGGCATTCCCCTTAATTGTCGTCTGTCCCCAAATCTACGGGGCAAGCAGTGTTGCCAGTAGGGGCCAACGTCCCGAGAGCACGCTCGCGACACGGAGGGGCCGTGCGCCCCGGATGGGCGGTGCGTTCGGCTTGGTGGCCCCGACACCGGGGACCTCCCGAGGAGGAATCGGACTCCTTCGGTGCCGGCCAGGTTCGGTGATGCCCCCAAGACACCGGGTGCAGGGGTGATTGGGACCTTTGGCCCTTATCCAGGCGTTGGACTCCAGGTCACACTGGGCGGGCCGCACGTGCCCGGCTGGCGGATGGTCCGCAGAGAGCGGACTTCGGACCATCCGCCAGCCGGGGAACGTCGGAGGCAGGGCACGAAGTACCCCCGGCGCCATCCCCCCGGCACCGGGGGCACTTCGTGCCAGTCCGTTGGAGCCGATCAGACGACGAGGCGGAGCAGTGCGAATGAGCAACCGGGAGTCCGAAGATGCCGTTCTTGACTTCCTCCGACGTGAGGCCCCCATCGAACTGGAGCGGCTCGAGTCCATAGACCGACTCGTTGCTTCGGAATCTCGTTCTGCGTCGGACTGGTCGATGGCCCGCGATGGGTCTCAGGTCGCTTGCCTGCCGCAGGCCTTCGGGATCTTCCGGCCACGGGTTGGCCACGCGTCCGCAGCGAGTCCGTCCACGAACGGAAGGGAGCCTCACGGGATCATCCGCTCGCCAGCGGCGACGGGGGGTGGCCAGTGGCACGACCGTCAGACGGGGTGCCGTGTGCAGCTGGTCCGCCGAATCGCTGAGGTGGACCATGGAATCGAGGGGCGCCGATAGGAGGACTGACAAGATGTTGAGGGCGCAGGTCGGAGACCAGCTCGTTCGAGCGGGTCGAACATCAGGACGTGGTGAGATCGTGGGAGTGGTGACCCAGGTCAACGGAGAAGACGGAGGTCCGCCATTCATCGTTCGCTGGTACGGCGATGGCCACGCGTCAACGTGCAATCCGAACCAACGGCACTTCTGGATCAGACCCCAGTTGGATGTGCACGAGGTCGGCTCGTCGATGAGACAGGATCACGACGTGGCCTGAAGACGGGCGGCATGGAACGTCCAGAGCGTGACGATTCTCCATTCCGGCGGGAACGGCGGCCCAGGAAGTACGACAGATCGCTGGCCTCCCGAGTGAACGGCCCGGGGGCCGTTCGAGGTCAACCCGAGGTAGCTGCCACGTCGAGGATCGTGTCATCGACAAGAGGCGATCCGGTCATCGCACGCGCCGACGTACTGTCGGATTGCCGATGGTTCACTGACGTCGGTGGGTCCGCCCGCCTGGCGAATCTCGGGCGCCGGTTCCGGCCCTGCTCCGCACCGGCCAACGCGAGGACGCGGTTACTGGATCGGCACCTGCCAGTTCAGGATGGTGCCGCCGTCCGCTGCGCTCAGGACACCGAGTGTCCCATCCAAGCCGTTGGCGCGGCCTTCGATGTTGACCAGACCCCGGCCACCGGTCGACTGCCAGTCCCTGGGTAGTCCGCGTCCGTTGTCGCTGACCTGGAGGCGGCACAGTGCCCCGTGAGCAGACAGGAAGATGGTGGTCTCGGTGGCATGGGCATGCTTCTCGATATTGGTCAACGACTCCCGGACGACCGCCACGATGTGTTCGGACACGATGGGCGAAATAGCGGTGTCAACTGGTCCGTCGAAGCGCAACGTGATCTCGAAGCTGACGATCTCATGGAGATCGCGTACGAGTTCGGCGAGCTGGAAGCGGATACCTCGGTCGCTGCCGCCCAATGCCAGATCGAAGATGGTCGAGCGGAGTTCCTTGATCCCTTCGTCGAGTTGCTCGATGACTGCCGTCAGCCGCTCAGGTAGCGCCTCAGGTGCCACCCCGCTGCTCATGCCTTGCAGCATCAACCCCGCGCCGAAGATCCGCTGAATCACCCGATCGTGGAGATCCCGTGCAAGCCGCTCCCGATCCTCGTGCACGACGGCGGCTTCTCGGAGGGAGTGGAGTTGGACATTCTGGATTGCGGTCCCCGCGGCCACGGCCAATGCCTCGGTAAGGGCGAGATCGTCCTCGGTGAACTCGGTCCAGCCGATCTTGTCCGTCAGGTAGAGGTTGCCGTAGGTCTCTCCCCTGATGGTGATCGGAACACCGAGGAACGACGACATCGGTGGGTGACCCGGCGGGAATCCGACCGTCTCGCGGTGGGCGCTGAGGTCGGGGATCCGGAGTGACTCCGGCTCCGCGATCAGGAGTCCCAACACACCCAGGCCCTTCGGACGGTCGCCGATCTCTGCCTCCGTTTCCGCAGTCATGCCGGAGGTGATGAACCTGGCCAGTGAGGTCCGATCATCGTTGACGACCCCGAGGGCACCGTAGCGGGCACCGGTGATCGACCTCGCCTCGTCGACGACCTTTCGGAGCACGTCATCAAGGGAGATGTTCTCCTCGATGAGGAGCATCGCCGCGATGATTCGCCTCAGCTTCGCTGGGTCGGACACCGATCGAAGCGGCACTACTGGGCCGTTCTCGACAGTTGATTCGATGCAGTTGCCCATGGACGAGCGGCACCGCATTCGGCCAGGGGAAGACAGTGGGACATGGAACGACTCCGTTCGACTTCGGGCGACAGATCCAGGAGATGGCGAGACACGCAGCAGCTTACGAACGCCAGCTCCGCGCGCCACCACACCGGAAGTCTGGGTTCAACCTACGCCCAAGGTCAGTCAATAGCCACCGATACCCGAGAGGTAGTGAGAACTGCCCCCGATGTGGGCGCAGGCGACGCCCGCGGGCACGGTGCCGTCCCGAAGCACCGGGACTACCCCGACAATGGAGAGGACAGAGGCCCCGGGGGCGCCATCCCCGGATCCCGAGGCAGCGCGTGGTTCAGCCGCTCGGGACCCCGGCCGGTAGGGGCGTCCCGGCGGCCGCATAGGCCTGGCGCAGGACCGGAGCGGCCTGGGACACCACGGTGGCCGGCGGCCTGGCCGCCAGGAACAGGGCGAACTCACCCACCGCCCCCGGGGCGTTCTTGTCGAGCTGCAGGTCCAGCGTCCCCTGGTAGAGGTGCACGGCGTAGTCACCCGGGTCGAGGACGGCGGCCTGGTGCAGCTTGGCCCGGGCGTCGCTGATCAACGTGGCGCTCGACCCCTGCTGCCCGATCCGGTACTCCAGCCACCCGAGTTGGGCGAGGGCCACCTCGTTGTCCGGGTGGGCGTCCAGGACCGTCTGGTAGAGCTGGGCCGCCAGGCCGAGCTGCCCCTGGTCCTCGACGGCCGCCGCCTGGTCGAGCGATCGCGCCACCTGTTGACTCGGGCTCAGGCTCACCGATCCGGTCGCCGTCTGGCCGGGCAGGCGCCCGGACGAGAAGACCGGCACGGCGACGATGAGGGCGGCCGCGAAACAGCCGATGGACCCGATGAGGAACCACCGGTTCCGGCGCCGGCGCCGGGTCGTCGCCTCCTCCGACGCCGCCACGCCCTCCGTCGGACGGTCGACCAGCAGCGTGGCGGTGGCCGGTCCCGTGGGCGCACCGACCGTCGATCCCGACCGGGGGGCGGGCACGGCCGGTGCGGCGATGCCCGGGCCGGTTCCCGGATCGTCGGTCGGGGGGTCGGCGTCTCCCAGCGCGGCCAGGCGGGCCAGGTCGCGCTGGCGCAGGCCCAGGTAGTCGGCGTCGGACAGGTCGCCGGCCAGGTACTCGGCATCGGCGTCGGCCAGGGACTGGGTGAGGAAGCGCCGTCGTTCCTCGAGCACGGCCGGGTCGACCATCGGGCCCCGCACGTCGGCGTCGAGGGCGCCGGGGCCTCTGCGGCGTCGACGGACCAGCACGACCACCAGGACGGCCAGACCGGCCAGGCCCGCGGCGATGGGCAGCGCCCACACCAACGCCGACCACCCGCTGGTCGGTGGCTCGAGCACGATCGCAGATCCGTAGCGGGCGGCCAGGTAGTCCTTGATCTGCTGGTCGCTGCGCCCCTGGTCGACCAGCTGGCGGACGGTGGCCCGGACGGTGACGGCGGTCGGGGCGGTGGACACCGCCACGGACAGGTCCTCACAGCTCGGGCACCGGATGACCGACTCGATGGCGGCGGCGCGCTGGGCGTTGGTCGGAGGCGACGACGAGAACACGCCGCCGCCGATCAGCAGGGCGACGACCAGGACCACGCCGAGCAGGGTCCACAGGGGGAAGTGCCGGGACCTCACAGGCCGGCCGCCTTGGACCGGGCGATGAGCTGGTCGAGGTCGGCGGCCGTGACCGGGGCCACCAGGTAGGCCACGACCCGGCCGTCGGGGGCGATGAGGAACGTCGAGGGTGGGGCCCGGACACCGAAGCTGAGGGCCAGGTCGCCGCTCCGGTCGGCCAGGGTGGGCCAGGTGGCCCCCAGGCTCGCCTGGTAGGTGCGGGCGGCCGAGGGGCTGTCGGTGAACACCACACTCACGAGTCGGGCGTCACCGGACGCCTGGTGCTCGGAGGCGAACTGCACGAGGTCGGGGCCCTCGGTCTGGCAGGGCACGCACCAGCTGGCGAAGAAGTTGACCACCACGAAGGCGCCCGGGACACGGGGCAGGGCGAACGCCTTGCCGTCGACCGTCACCCCGCTGACGCGGTGGCGCGGGGTGGCCGAGGAGCGGGCTCTGCACCTCGGTGGCGGTGGCCGGCGGCCGGGTGGCCAGGACGGCGATGAGCCCGGCCGCGATCACCAGGACGGCCACGCCCACCCAGCGGGCCGTGTGGCGCGTCGGGGGCCGGGGTGGGCCGGGGGTGGGGCACCGCCTGGCGGACGATCACGTCGGTCATGGGACCTCACCCGCCCCGACGGGCTGGCGCTCGCCGGCCACCTCGGCCGGCGGGACGACCTCGGGCCCGAGGTCGGCCACGGGCGGGTGGTGCGGCACCGGCCACGGGTGCCGACACCGGGTCGGTGGGACGGCGCCGTCTGCCCGGAATGGCCGACAGGACCGATCCGATCACGATCAGGGTCCCGCCGATCCACAGCCACATGACCATCGGTTGGACGACCACTCCGAACGTCCACGCACCGCCGCGGTCGGGCACCGAGTTGATGGTCAGGTACACGTCGGAGGTGATGGTGGAGTCGACGGCCGGCGACCCGACGGGCGTGGTGCCCGTCCCGAACTGGCTGATGGCCGGGGTGAACACCGCACCGCCGTCGACCCGCAGGAGGGCCTGTTGGCTGACGTGGGACGGCGTCCGGATCACCCTGGTCCCGACGAACTCCACGGTGTGGCCGGCGAACGTGCCGGTCTGCCCGTGGGCCAGCACCACGGTCCCCCGCTGCCCGAAGGCGGTGGCGGCCGTCAGCCCGACGGCGAGCACCACCACGCCGATGTGGACGATCATGCCCCCGTTGGCCCGACCCACCAGGCCACGCCAGCCGGCCAGTGCGGCCCGGGCCGGCGGTGCGCCGGCCGTGCGGGCCGAGCGCCAGGCGCCCTTGACCGACAGCACCAGGGCCCGGCCGGCCGAGGCGGCGGCGAACGCCCCGAGCCCGAAGGCCAACAACGGCTCGACCCCCGTGATGCCCCCGAGCACGCAGCCGACCACCACGGCCACGCCGATGGAGGCGGGGACGGCCAGGCGGCCGCGCATCACCGCGGCCGACGACTTGCGCCAGGGCAGGGCCGGGGCCACGGCCATGAGGAAGAGGAGCCCGAGGCCCAGGGGGATGACCAACCGGTTGAAGTAGGGGGCACCGACCGACACCTGCGAGCCGCTGTTGAGCGCCTCGTAGAGGACGGGGAACACGGTGCCGAGCAGCACCACGAAGGTGAACAGGACGAAGAGCAGGTTGTTGGCCAGGAAGGCACCCTCGCGACTGAAGGGTGAGTCGATGCCACCCGGCGACCGCAGCCGGTCGCCGCGCCAGGCGATCAGCCCGACCCCGACCACGATGACCAGGCCGAAGAACCCGAGCAGCAGCGGACCGATGACCGAGGTGGAGAAGGCGTGGACCGACTGGAATACCCCCGAGCGTGTGATGAAGGTCCCGAGGATGGTGAGGCTGAACGTGGCGATGACCAGGGACAGGTTCCACACCCGCAGCAGGCCGCGGCGCTGCTGGACCATCACCGAGTGGAGGTAGGCGGTGCCGACCAGCCACGGCAGCAACGACGCGTTCTCCACCGGGTCCCACGCCCAGAAGCCCCCCCACCCGAGCACCTGGTAGGACCACCAGGCGCCGAGCACGATGCCGATGGTCAGGAACGTCCAGGCGAACAGCGTCCATCGTCGGGTCTCGCCCTGCCAGTCCTCGTCGACCCGTCCGGTGACCAACGAGGCCACGGCGAAGGCGAAGGGGAGGGTGAACCCGACCAGGCCCAGGTAGAGCATGGGCGGATGGAAGAGCACCAGCGGGTTGTCCTGGAGCAGGACGTTGGGACCCAGCCCGTCGGGCGGGATGGTCCCCGACACGTGGGCGAACGGGTCGGCCGGCCCGAGCATCAGCCCGAAGAAGAAGGCGCACACCACGAACATGACCAACGTGGCCCAGGCCACCAGCTGGTCGTCGGACCGGGCCCGGAAGCGCCACACCATCGCCGTCACGTAGAGCCCGAGGGTGATCCCCCACAGCAGGATCGAGCCGGCCAGGGCCGACCACATGCCGGTGATGGAGTAGAGGAGCGGGGTCGACCGGCTGTTGTTGTCGGCCACGTAGCTGAGGGAGAAGTCGTGGGTGACGAGCGCCCGCTGCATGGCCACCACGGCGATGATCCCACCGAGGAGGATGACCGGGGCGTAGAGGCGTCCCTGCCGGAGCTGGTCGGGCCGCCCGCGCACCAGCCCGACGATCAGGACGACGATCCCGACGACCGCGGCGGCGAAGCCCAGCAGTACGCCGGTGTGGCCGAGGGTGCCGTTCACCGCGGACCGCGGCCGGGTGCGGGCGGTGGCGTGCCGGCCGTCACCGCTTGCTGCCGTTCGGAGCCTCGACCCGCGACGGGTGGGCGGCGATGTAGGACGAGGTGTGCTTGACCAGGATCTGGTCGGACACGAAGACGTCGCCGTGGAAGTGGCCGACGGCGATGACCGGGATGTTGGGCTGGAACAGCTCGGGCGGGCTCGAGTTGTTGTGCACGGCCACATGGACGGCACCGGAGGTGACCACGAAGTTCACGCCGTCGGTGGTGGAGTGGATCGACCCGGGGGCGACCACGCCTTCCAGGTTGAAGGTCTTGTCCCCCAGCGTGGCCTTCTGGGCGACGGCCTGGTCGGCCGGCAGGTAGAAGTTGAGCGCCGAGCCCAGGCCCTTGACGAGGAGGAACGCCAGCGCACCGACCAGCACGACTCCCACCACCACGTAGCGCAGCGTGTGACGCTTGCCCGCTGTGGCGGCACGAGGTGCCCGCGGCGGGCCGGCATCGGGCTGGCCGCCGATCGTCGGCGGGCTGGCGGGAGGGGCGGTGGTCACTGGGCGTGCTCCGAGGTCGGTGTGGTGGCCGAAGCCCCGGAGACGACCCGGGCGACGGCCCGGGACAGGCGGCGACGGCGCCACAACAGTTGGACGGCGTAGAGGGCCAGGACCGCGAGCACGAAGATGTAGCCGGCCAGGATGTAGCGCATCAGGCTGCCCCCACCCGGTCGTCGACGGGACGGCCGATCGGCCCGGCGCCCTCGGAGTTGCGTTCGGCCAGGGCGAGGTCCAACTCGTTGGCGTCCAGCCAGTCCTCGAGCACGCCGATCCGATAGCGGACGAGCAGCATCCACACGAAGGCCAGTGTCAGGGCGACGAAGCCGAGTAGCAGGGTCCAGGCCATGGACCCGTGGATCTTCAGGTGGAGCCCAGGGTTGAGCACCGTGGCCCCCTGGTGGAGGGTGTTCCACCAGTTGACCGAGAAATGGACGAGCGGGACGTCGATCGCCGCGAACAGGGCCACGAAGGCGCTCCGTCGAGCCCGGACCTCAGGTTCGGCGGGGATCCGCCGCAGGGCCATGTAGCCGAGGAACAGGACGAGGAGGACGGCGGTCAGGGTGAGACGGGCGTCCCACGCCCACCACACGCCCCACGTCGGCTTGCCCCAGATGGAGCCCGACACCAGCGTGCAGACGTTGAAGACCACGCCGACTTCGACCGCGGCCGCGGCCAGGCGGTCCCAGAACAGTGAGCGAGTGCGCGGCCACAGATAGAGGAGGCTCGACACGGCGGCGATGCCGAACGCCAGATAGAGGGCGACCCAGGCCACGCCCGGGTGGATGTAGACGAGGCGCACCAGGTCGCCCTGGTGCTTGTCGGGCGGCGTGACCCACAGGCCGAGCCACACCGTGGCCGCCGTGCCCACCAGGGCCAGGATGCCGATGACCCGCTCGGCCGTCTTGGACCGGGAGGACTGGACGGGCGGCGGGTTGACAGGCCGCTGGGTCACTTCGGTGTTCGATGCGGCGACAGCCGGTGGATGAATGACCGGCGCAGCGGTCAGGTCGTTGGTCATGCGGTCTCCTGGATGGGGCCGAAGAGGACGACGCCGATGGCCAGGTAGACGGCGTCGAACACCACCAGCAGCCGCAGCCACTGCATGCCGGTGGCCGGGGTGCCGCCGGCCATGGCGGCCTGCCAGATCCGGGTCCCGGCCAGCAGCACCGGGGCCGCGATGGGGAGGAGGAGGAACGGCAGCAGGGTCTCGCGGACCCGGAGTCCGGCGGACAGTGCGCCGTACAGGGTGCCGGTGGCCGCCAGTCCGATCGTGCCCAGCAGGCACGACACCACGATCATCCACGGCACCTCGATCCGGGCCCCGTAGAGGAGGACGACGCCGACGGCCAGGAGGAGCTCGAGGACGATCAGCTGGGCGGCCACCGCCACCGCCTTGCCGAGGTAGAGGCCGGCCGGGTCGATGCCCGAGAGGCGGAGCCCGTCGCGGGCGCCGTCGGAGGACTCCACCGACACGCTGCGCTGGATGGCCAGCACGGTGCAGAACAGCACCGCCACCCAGAAGAGCCCGGGGGCGCCCCTGACCATCAGTCGACGGTCCGGACCCAGGGCGAAGGCGAACAGGACCAGGGCCACGATCCCGAACGGCGCCACCTGGGACAGCCCCACCCGCGAGCGCCCCTCGATGCGGAGGTCCTTGCCGGCCACCAGGGCCGCGTCACGCCACATGGGCCACCCGTCCCTGCTGGGGTGCGGCGACCGGCGCTCCGGCGACCACGTCGGGGCCGCGTGCGTCCCGGCCGGGACGGCCTGCGAGGGCGCCGTCAGCGACCGCTCCCCGGTCACCCGCCCGCCCGTCACCGTGACGGCCCGGGAGGCCAGGTCCTCGACCGGCCCCGACTCGTGGCTGGCGATGAGCACGGTGACCCCGGAGGCGGCCGCCTCGACGACGGCCGCGTCGAGCAGGGCGCGCGCCGAGGCGTCGAGGCCGGCGTGGGGCTCGTCGAGGAGCCAGAGCTCGGGCCACCGGGCCGTGAGCACGGCCAGGGCCACCCGGCGGCGCTGGCCGGCCGAGAGCTTGCCGGCCGATGTCTTGGCCAGCCGGCCGACCAGGCCCCAGCGCTCGCACGCCGGGTCGATGCGGGCGACGTCGCCCCCTGCGGCCCGCACGGCGAACCGGATGTTCTCGCGGACGGTGAGGTCGTCGTAGAGGTGGGAGGCGTGGGACAGCAGGCCGACCCGGCGCCGCAGGTGCGTCCGGTTCCGGGCCGGGTCGAGGCCGAGCACCGACAGGTGGCCCGAGGCGAGGGGCACCAAACCGGCGCACACCCGCAGCAGGCTGGTCTTGCCGGCGCCGTTGGGGCCCTCCACCAGGACGGTCTCCCCCACGGCCACCTCGAGGTCGACCCCGGCCAGGAGCGGGAACCGACCCGAGAGCGCGACCGCGTCGCGGAGGGAGACTGCAGAGGAGGGGAGAGCTGCGGGGGCCATGGGCTTGGCGTCAATGCTACGGGGGCCGGGAGCCGGGAGCCAGACGGGGCCCAGGTCCCCTCCCGCCAGCCCGCCCGGGCCGACTCAGCTGGTCGACAGGCGGTTCAGGTGCAGGTCCCGCAGCCAGGTGGAGATGTGGGCCGACAGGACGTCCACGTTGCCGGTCAGGAGCAGGATCCCGAAGGCGATCAGGATCACCCCGCCGACCAGGTCGACGATCCGCAGGCGGCCCTTGACCCGGGCCAGGAGGTCGGTCATCCGGCCGAAGGCCACGCCACAGAGCAGGAACGGCACGCCGAGACCGAGGGAGTAGGCCAGCAGGAGGGCGATGCCCCCCGTGGCCGAGCCACCGGTGCCGGCCGCCAGGGCCAGGACGCTCCCCAGCACCGGGCCGATGCACGGGGTCCAGGCGAAGGCGAAGGCCATGCCCATGACCGGAGGGGCCCAGGCACCGAGCACCGACGGCCGCACCAGGAACCGCTTCTCGCCGGCCAGGGCCATGGGCAGGGTCACCCCGGCGGCCATGGCCACCAGGACGGCACCGAACGCCACGATGAGGACACCGGAGACCACCTCGAGGACGTGCTGATGGGTGAGGAACAGGCGGCCGATCGACGAGGCGGACGCACCGAGGATGGTGAACACCACGGTGAACCCGGCGATGAAGGCCAGGATGCCCCGGAGCAGCCGGCTGCGCTGGACCCGGAGCTCCTCGGGTCCGGGGCCGGCCGGCGCCACGGCCCCCGCGGCATCCGCCGCCCGGTCCGCGGTGGCCACTCGCCCCGGTGGCCGGATCACGCCCCGCCCACCGTCACCGGTCGGGCGACGGGGACCGTCGACGGGGTCGGGTCGTTGCCCAGCGCCGACAGCTCGGCCGCCGTCAGCCCGGAGACCATCGACAGGTAGGCCGGCACCAGCGGCAGGACGCACGGCGACAGGAACGAGAGCATCCCGGCGCCGAAGGCCACCAGGAGGCCGAGCGGGTCGGCGTGGATCGCCGCCAGTCCGGCCATGACCAACCGCTACGCCTGCTGGCTCTTGACCAGGGCCAGGTCGGCCTCGACCATCATCTGGACCAGCTGGGCGAACTCGACGTCACGGTGCCACCCGAGGGCCTTCTCGGCCTTGGCCGGGTCGCCCACCAGGAGGTCCACCTCGGCCGGGCGCAGGAAGCGCTCGTCGATGACCACGTACTTCTCCCAGTCGAGGTCGGCGGCGGCGAACGACAGCTCCACCAGCTCCTTGACCGAGTGGGTCTCGCCGGTCGCCACCACGTAGTCGTCCGGGTGGTCCTGCTGGAGCATCAGCCACATGGCCCGCACGTAGTCGGCGGCGAAGCCCCAGTCCCGCTGGGCGTCGAGATTGCCGAGGGCCAGGTTCTTGTCGATGCCGGCGGCGATCCGGGCCACGCCGTGGGTGACCTTGCGGGTCACGAACTCGAGGCCGCGGCGGGGGGACTCGTGGTTGAAGAGGATGCCCGACGAGGCGTGGAGGTCGTAGCTCTCGCGGTAGTTGACGGTGATCCAGTGGCCGTAGACCTTGGCCACCCCGTACGGGCTGCGGGGATAGAAGGGGGTGGTCTCCACCTGGGGGACCTCCTGGACCTTGCCGAACATCTCCGACGAGCTGGCCTGGTAGAAGCGGATCTCCGGGTCGACGGTGCGGACGGCGTCGAGCACCCGGGTCACCCCGAGGGCGGTCGTCTCGCCGGTCAGCACGGGCTGGTTCCACGAGGTCTGCACGAAGGACTGGGCGGCCAGGTTGTAGACCTCGTGGGGCCGCACCTCCTTCAGGATGTTGATCATGGAGACCTCGTCCAGGAGGTCGCCGGCCACCAGGTTGATCCGGTCCTGGATGTGGGCGATCCGCTCGAAGTTGATCGTGCTCGACCGCCGCACCATGCCACTGACCTCATAGCCCTCGTCGAGCAGGAGCTCCGCCAGGTAGGAGCCGTCCTGACCGGTGACGCCGGTGATCAGTGCTCGTTTCGCCATGCTGTGGGTGCTCCTCAGGATCTGGGGTGTGGGTACGTGGTGCCGGTCAGGCCGAGCCGTCGTCCGTCGTCACCTGCCACGACGGGGGGCGCTTCTCCGCGAATGCGGTGATCCCCTCCCGGGCCTCCGCCGTCTGACTGGTCACCGTCAGCATGGCGTGGAGGTAGGGAAGGGCCTCGGATGCCGCTGAATCGATGACAGCGTAGAACGAATCGCGGCCCAGCCTGGTCACCCCGGGGGGCTTGGAGGCCAGGACGGCGGCCAGCTCGGCCACCGCGTCGTCGAGCCCGTCGTCGGGCACCACCCGGGTGACGAAGCCGATGCGGTCGGCCTCCTCGGCGCCCACCACCCGGCTCGTCAGCATCAGCTCCAGGGCCTTCTTCGGGGGCATGGAGCGCAGGAGGGAGACGGTCACCATGTAGGGCCACAGGCCCACGTTCAGCTCCGGCGCCCCGAAGCGGGCGCTCTCGGACGGCGATGACCATGTCGCAGGCCAGCGCCAGCCCGAACCCCCCGGCCATGGCCCAGCCCTGGACCCGGGCGATGGTCGGCTTGCCGAGCTGCCACATCTCCTCGAACAGCTGGGCCAGCCAGCCCCGGGCCAGGTGGTGGTCGAAGTACTCGTCCGAGGTCCCACCCGGATCGGCCGGCACCATGCCCGACAGGTCGGCGCCGGCGCAGAAGGCCTGGTCGCCGGCCCCGGCCAGGACCACCACCCGGACGGCCGGGTCGACCTTGGCCCTGGCCAGCTCGCGGCGCAATCCGGCGATGACGTCCCAGGTCATGGCGTTGCGCCGCTCGGGCCGGTTGATGGTCAAGGTGAGCACCGGGCCGTGGCGCACGGCCAGCAGGTCGTCGGTGGTCTCCGGTGGCGTCGCGGTGTCGTCGGGCACGCACCGACGGTACCCCGGTGGCGGCCGGACGGTCGCTTCCGCGAGCGCCCCCACTACGGTGACCCCATCCCCACGACCGCGATCCTCTCCTTCCGCCTCGGCGGCTCCGACGGCGTGGCCATCGAGTCGGCCAAGTGGCAACGCGCCTTGGGCGAGCTGGGATTCTCCACCTACACGGTGGCCGGCGAGGGCCCGGTCGACGAGCCGGTACCGGGGCTCGCCATCGACGCCGCCGAGCCGCCCACCCGTGGCGCCGTCGACGACGCCCTGTCCCAGGCCGACCTGGTGGTGGTCGAGAACCTCCTCTCCCTCCCGCTCAACCGCCCGGCGTGGGAGGTGGTGGCCGAGGCGCTCGCCGGCCGGCCCGCCGTCCTCCACCACCACGACCTGCCCTGGCAGCGACCCCAGTTCCTCGACCACCCCGGCCCGCCGCAGGACCCCCGTTGGCGCCACGTGACCATCAACGAGCTCAGCCGCCGGGAGCTCGTGCGCCGGGGCATCGGGGCCCGGACCATCTACAACTCGTTCGCCGTGCCCGGTGCCGACACGGCGCCCGACGGGCCCTACCCCGCTCGCACCGCCGCCGGCCTGGCCGTCCGCCACGCCCTCGGGATCGGCACCGACGACCGGCTGGTCCTCCAGCCGACCCGGGCACTGGCCCGCAAGAACGTGGCCGGGGGCCTGACGGCCGCCACCAACCTGGACGCCACCTACTGGCTGCTCGGTCCGGCCGAGGACGGCTACGGCCCCGAGCTCGACAGGCTGGTGGCGACCGCACCGTGCCCGGTGGTCCAGGGCGTCCCGGACCTGACCGCCGGGAGTGGGCCGGGGGGCGCCATGCACATCGACGACGCCTACCAGGCCTGCGACGTGGTGGTGCTCCCGTCCACCTGGGAGGGGTTCGGCAACCCGAGCCTGGAGTCGGTGACCCACCGCCGGCCGCTGGTCATCGGTCGCTACCCGGTGGCCGAGGAGCTGGCCGCCTTCGGCTTCGAGTGGTTCCCACCCGACGCCATGGCCAAGCTCGACGACTGGCTCACCGACCCGGATCCCGGCCTGCTCGAGCGCAACCTGGCGGTGGCCCGCGCGCACTTCTCGCTGGATGACCTGGCCGACCGGATCGGGGCCGTCCTGCCTCCGCTGTGACGCGCCGTCGCGCCGGGGTCACGGCCGGAATTCCCGGGGCAAATCACCTGGACAAGGGGTGTTTCGGCCCGGGCGCTACCATGACCGCCATGTCGACCACCGCCGCCACGGGCCAGGACGGACTGGGCGCGGCCGCGGACGACCCGTCCGGTCCGCCGGCTCACCGCCGACGCCCGGCGCCGCCAGCTGTTCGACGTGGCACTCTCGCTGTTCGCGGAACACGGCTACTCGGCCACCACCATGGACGACATCGCCGAGGCGGCCGGGGTGACCAAGCCCCTCGTCTACCAGCACTTCGAGTCGAAGCGGGCCCTCTACCTCGAACTGCTCGACGTGGTCTCCCACGGACTGATCGACCGGATCGTCCAGTCGACGGCCGCGGCCGAGGGGCCCCGCCAACAGGTCGAGTTCGGGTTCGCCGGGTACTTCGAGCTGATGGTCGACAACGAGCTGGCCTTCCGCCTCCTCTACGGTCGGGACGCCCCCGACGACGCCGAGCTGGGCGCCGCGCTGCACCGGGTGGAGGAGACCATCGCCCAGGCCATCGACCCGCTCATCGACGCCGGCCTCGACCCCGAGCACCGGCTGCTGCTGGCCCATGCCGTCGTCGGGATGGCCGAGGGGGCCAGCCGCCACTGGCTGGACGCCCACGGCGGCAGCACCGACGGCACCGCCGGGGCCGACGGTCCCGGGACGCAGCTGGACCGGGCGGCCGAGGCGTCCCGCCTGGCCGCGCAGCTGGCCGACTTCGCCTGGGCCGGCCTCCGCCAGGTCCACCGCATCTGACGGACGGTGCCGGCCGTCAGACCCGGACGGTGCCCACGGCCACCGGCTGATTGGCCGACTTGACCACGCCACCCGCCACCTCGTCGGTGATGGCGAATGCGGTCACCCCGGGCGATCCGGCCACGCTGAAGGGGACGATGCCCGGATGGGTGCCGAGCAGTCCCAGCGAGATCGTCCGGGACCCGACCACACCCCACAGCTGGTAGGTCCGGTCCGACGCCAGGGGGGCCAGCCCGTCGCCGCGGTCGTTGACCACGAACCCGGTCCCGGACGCCGTCAGGACGATGGTGGCCGGGGTGGCGTGTGCGCCGGGACGGGCCGGGTCGGTCAGGGTGATCCGCTCGGTGCCCCGGGCGGCCAGGGCGGCCCGCTCGGCGGCGGACAGCTGCGGCGCGGCCTGGAGGGCGCTGACCTGGGAGTGCAGGTGGTCGACCTGCACGCCGAGGGTCAGGGCGACGGCCGCCGCGGCCGCGGCCACCAGGCCGGCTCCGGCCGTCACCCGGCGGGACCGGCGCCGGGACTGGTCGAGGGGCACCACGTCGCCCCCACCCCGGGCGGCGCCGTCGTCGGGCGCGTCCAGCCGGGCGGCCAACCGGTCCCAGGAGTCGTCGGACGTCCCGCCGAGACGACCGGCGATGCCGTCCCACAGGGCGGTCGGGGGGGCGCCGCCGGAGTTGGCCAACAGGCCGGCCACCGCATGGTGCTGGGCCACCTCGGCCGCACAGCGGACGCACCCGTCGAGGTGCTGCTCGACGAGGGCCGCCGTCCCGGGGTCGACGGCGTCCAGGGCGTAGGCGCCCAGCAGCTCCTCGATCTCGGCGTGGCTCAGGGGCGCCGGCACGGTCACAGCCCCGCCCCGGCCGGTTCGACGCCGCGCTCCATCAGGGTGACCCGCAGCCGCCCGAGCCCGGACCGGATCCGGCTCTTGATCGTGCCCTCCGGCTGGTCGAGCATGACCGCCACCTCCTGGTACGTCCGTCCACCGAAGTAGGCGAGCTCGATGGGCCGGCGCAGGTCGTCGGGGAGCGCGCCGAGGGCGTCCTTCACCTGCTCGGCCACCGTCATGTCCCACACCTCACGGTCGATGTCGTAGGCGGCGGTGGCCGCCTCGCGGGTGGTCCGCTCCTCCCGGCGCTTGCGGGCCTCCTCGGAGCGCACCACGTCGACCGACTTGCCGTGGGTCCGGGCCAGGAGGAACGACCGCAACGTGCCCCGCTGGGCGTCGAACTTCTCGGGACTCCGCCACAGATCGAGGAAGACCTCCTGGGTGACCTCCTCGGCCGGAGGGTCGGACCGCAGGATCCGGCGGGCCAGGGCGTGCACGGCGCCGCCGTGGCGGCGGTAGACCTCGGCGAGGGCGGGCTCGTGCCAGCGGCCGACGGCGACCACCAGGTTGGCGTCGCTCGACTGCTCCACGTCCATCAGCACAGACCCTATTCGGAGCCGCCGATCGGCTCGGATGACGGCACGCACCCGGTTCCCACCTCCCGGTGCCCCCGTCCCGGGCCCGCCGGCCCCGTGTCGGAAACCCGACCCATCAGGTAAGGTATTGGCGTGTTCTCGTACCCGAACCCCGTCAACGACAACGTCGGCCGCGCCGTCGCCACCGGCGTCGTGGTCATGAGCGTGGCCGCCATCGCCCTCGACCAGCCGTGGATCCTGATCCCGATCACCTACGGGTTCTGGGCCCGCGTGCTGGCCGGTCCCCGCTTCAGCCCCCTGGCCCTCCTGGCCTCCCGGGTGGTCGTCCCGTGGCTCGGCCGGCCCCCCAAGCCCGTCCCCGGCCCACCCAAGCGGTTCGCCCAGGGCATAGGCGTCGTCTTCTCCACGACCGCGCTCGTCCTGGCCTTCGGATTCGGCCAGACCACCGCCGCCTGGGCGGTCCTCGCCCTGCTGGTCTGTGCCGCCTTCCTGGAGGCGGCCTTCGGGGTCTGCCTGGGCTGCAAGGTCTTCTCGCTGCTCATGCGGGCCGGGGTCATCCCCGAGTCGGTGTGCGAGGAGTGCGCCGACCTCACCCGGCGCCATCCCCAGCTGTCCGACGCGGTCACCCGCTGACCGGGCGCCGGGCGGCCACGGGCCTGGAGCGCTGACCGTTCAGGGGAGGAGCGACGCCGTGCCGGCCAGCTCGACCTGGAGGTGGCGGAGGCCGTCCAGCCGGTCGGCCACCCACAGCAGGCGCAGGACGGCGAACACCCCCTGACGGGTGCCGGCCCGGCGCACGGCCGACCAGGCGTCGACCAGCTCGCGGGGCAGCCGTGCGTCGCCCGGCGCGGGCGGGTCCGGGACGTGTGGCGGGTCGTCCAGGTTCCGGGCCACGTCACAGAACCACCGCTCCATCGAACGGCACGACTCGGTGACGGCGGTGCGGGCCACCACGACCTCGTGGATCGGCGGCGGCGCGCCCGGGCCGGCCAGCACCGGCAGTCCCTCCAGTGTCCGCGCCGTCAGCCGGATCGACCCGCACCCGGTGAGGAGGCCCGTCACCGTGGGGAGCGGCACCTGTTTGGCCCCCCGCTCGGACAGGAACTGCCGGTAGGCGTCGTCCAGCCGTCGGGCCGCCGCCATGGCCCGCGTCCGCTCGGGCGACCCGCGGCCCGCCGGGCCCTCCCGACCGACCTGGTCGATGGCGGCGACCAGCCAGGCGGTGGCCGCAACGTAGCCCTGGGTGAGGGCCCGGGCCAGCTCGGCGGCGGCACCCCGGGGCCAGAACAGCAGCCCGACCACGACGCTCACCATGGTCCCGATGGCGACGTCCACCACCCGGACCAGGCCGACGGACGATCCGACGGGGACGATGATGTTGAAGATCACCACCACCATGACGGTGAAGCCCGCCTGTCCGGCGACGAACGAGATCGCCGACGGGGCGACACCGGCCACCAGGACGGCCACCGGCAGTACGGCCCACAGGAGCGCGTCGTGGTGGCCGAGCACCACCAGGACGACCGATCCGACGACGAAGCCGAGGGCGGTGCCGACCACCGCCCGCACTGCGGTCGACCCGGTGCCCAACGCGTTCGACCGCAGGACGGAGAGGGTCCCGAGCACGACCCAGAACCCGTGCTGCACCGTGGTGGTCTCGACCACCGCCACGGCCACGGCCAGTGCCACCGCACCGCGCACGCTGTTGCGGAACCAGACCGACCCCGGGCCGAGGTGCCCGGCCGCCACCCGGGCGTAGGACCGCACCGTCTCCGACCAGCGCTGCGGTGCCGAGGCGTCGCCGCGTCGTGCCCAGTGCGGCGAGGGCGACATCGGCCAGGTCCTCTGTCGGCGAACGCCACCATCCGGACCGGAATGGTCGGATCGATGTCGCGGACCGAGCCCACCGGGCGGTCGTCGGCGGCATCCACCGACGGCGACGCCGGGGGCCCGGGTCCGTCCGCGAGATCGGCCAGGGCGCCTTCGGTGGCCGCCTCCCGGGCGACCACCAGCCGTGCGACCGCGCCGGCCAGCGCCGCCGACCCGTCGGTGGCCGACCCGGAGGCCCCGGCCCGGACGGGGGCGGCAACCTGGCGGAGCACCTCGGCCGCCGCCGTCTCCACGTCGGCCACCGACGGCGACCAGGGCGGACGGGGTCGTCGCCGGTCGGATGTCCCCGGCGCGGGCGCCCACCCATTCGAGCTGCGAGACCAGGTTGGTGAGGGCGACGTCGGTGGTGCCGGCTCCCGTCGGCCGATAGGGGGTGGCCTCGTACTGGGCCCGCAGCGCCTGCAGCGCACCTTCCATCCGGTGGCGGGCACCGTCGCAGTCGGCGGCGGTGGCCGGGGTGGACAGGGCGTCGAGGAGCCCGGCCACCGCGTCGGCCGCGTCGGCCAGGCGGAGCCGCAGCCGGTCGTGCCACCGTTCCGTCCACACGACCAGGGCGGCCGGGATGCACACGGCGCCGGCCAGGGCCCAGCCGAGGAGGCGGTGGCCGATGGCCGAGGCCGGCGCCGGCTCGGCCACCGGCAGCACGAACGTCAGGAGGAGGGCGGTCGACCCGGTGACGGCACGGGGGGTGACGATGCCGGCGAACAGGACGGCGAAGCCGACCGCGCCCATGGCCACCACCGCCAGGACGGCGTGGGTCGAGCACAGGGTGGCCACCGTGATGAGGACGGCCCCGACGGCCCACAGTCCGCCGTACGACCGGATCCGGGACGGGGCCGGGCCGGCGAAGTCCACGAACAGCAGGAGCGCCACCGAGCCGAACACGGCGAAGAGGGACGTCTGGGGGTCGCCCACGCCGAACTGGGCCATGGCGAAGACGGCCGGGACGAGCACCGCGGCACGGACCGACCGCTTGGTGGCCCGCAGGCCGGGGTCGCGCCCGGCCCACCAGTCCCGCAGCGAGCCGTGCGCCGGCGGCGGCCCGCCGGAGGTCGGGACGGACGGTTCCGTGTCCACCGGACGACGCTACCAAGGCACCCGCCGGACGACGCCCCGATCCGACCGACGCCCCGATCCGGCCGGGTGACCGACGTCCTCAGTCGAGCAGGGGGAGGAGCCGGGCACAGAGGTCGGCCAGCTCCTCGCGCGCACGACACGTAGACGGCGTCCTCACCCCCGGCCGGGTCCTCCACGTCCTCCCACGACCCGAGCTCGACATCGGCCAACCCCAGTGCCGCCAGCCGGTCGGCCAGGGGTGCGGGTCCGGGGGGCAGGTCGCGGACCAGTCGCTTGATGGAGGCCGTCCGGTGGGCGGCCTCGGGGTGCTTGCGGCGGATGTAGGCCACGTGCTCGGCGGCCATGGCCAGGATCAGCACCGAGTCGTCGATGTCGGCCTCGGTGATCTGGTGGCTGCGGTGGCCGTCGGCGTTGTGGGCCACCGCCTCGAGGGCGGCGCGGGTGCGGCGGCTCATCGGTTGGCCCTCGATCACGTGGGTGCCGGCCGTCACGACGGGCAGCGGTGCAGCCCGCAGCATGGCGCCGGCCATCACCGATCGCGCCGCGTTGCCGGTGCAGAGGGTGACGAGCACGGGGCCGCGGGCCGGTGGGTGGGGGGAGGAGGCGTCATGACGGGACGGGCGGGCGGGCCGACCCCGATGGTGGGGTCGGCCGTCGCCCGGCCCGGGGTACTACTTGATGTGGACGCCGGAGATGGCCCGGGAGATGATCAGCCGCTGGATCTCGCTGGTGCCCTCGAAGATGGTGAAGATCTTCGAGTCGCGGTGCCAGCGCTCGACCGGGTACTCGCGCACGTAGCCGTAGCCGCCCAGGATCTGGATGGCCTCCTCGGTCACGTACACGGCGGTCTCGCCGGCGTAGAGCTTGGACATCGAGCCCTCGCCCGACGTGAACTCCTTGCCGTTGGCGCCCATCCACGAGGCCCGCCACACCAACAGGCGGGAGGCGTCGATGCGGGTCTTCATGTCGGCCAGCTTGAAGGCGATGGCCTGGTTCTCGATGATGGCCCGGCCGAAGGCCTTGCGCTCCTTGGCATAGTCGAGCGAGTACTCGTAGGCGGCGCGGGCGATGCCGAGGGCCTGGGCCCCGACCGTCGGGCGGGAGCCCTCGAAGGTCTTCATGGCCGCCTGGCCACCGCTCTTCTTGCCCTCCTTGGCCCGGGCGATCTTCTCGTCGAGCTTCTCCTTGCCGCCGAGCAGGCAGTGGCCCGGCACCCGGCAGTCCTCGAGGACGACCTCGGCGGTGTGGGAGGCCCGGATGCCCATCTTCTGGAACTTCTGGCCCTGCGAGAGGCCCGGGGTGTTGGGCGGCACGATGAAGCTGGCCTGCCCGCGGGAGCCGAGCGAGGAGTCGACCGAGGCCACGACCACGTGGATGTCGGCCATCCCGCCGTTGGTGATCCACGTCTTGGTGCCGTTCAGGACCCACTCGTCCTTGGCCTCGTCGTAGACGGCCTTGGTGCGCAGCGAGGAGACGTCCGAACCGGCGTCGGGCTCCGACACGGCGAAGGCCGCCGTCTGGATCTTCTCGGGGGTGCCGAAGCACTGGGGCCCCCACTCCATCAGCTGCTCCGGGGTGCCGTTGCCGGCGATGCCGGCCAGGCCCAGGGTGCTGCCCAGGATGGCCAGGGCGATGCCGGCGTCGCCCCACGCCAGCTCCTCGGCGGCGATGGGCATGAGCAGGCCGCTCTTGTCCATGAAGGCGTTGGCGATGAACTCGAACGAGTACAGGCCGATGTTGGCCGCCTCCTGGATGATGGGCCAGGGGGTCTCCTCACGCTCGTCCCACTCGTGGCCGGCGGGGCGGACGACGTTCTCCGCGAAGTCGTGGACCCACTTCTGGAGTTGCAGCTGATCCTCGTCGAGGTCCAGGGAGAATTCAGACATGGTGCACTGCTCCGTTCTGGCCCGGGGGCCCCTCATGCACTGCTTCGACCGGTGTCGGCGCTGTGGCCGCACCCGCACCGTCCCCGGCGGGTCTCTGGTAGTTACTCAATAGTAACCAACAATGCGCGCCATGGGCAACCACCCCGTCATGCCGGTCGTCGGGCGCGCCGGACCGGGTCCCGCGTCGGTGGGAGCAGCGTCCACGCAGGTGGACGGGGTGCGGGCCCGGTCGGGCCGGTCCTGCCGCAGGGGTGAGGGGCTACACCTGGACGGCGCGCACGTCGACGGCCTGGAGGCCCTTCGGGCCCTCCTGCAGGTCGAATTCGACGGCCTGGCCCTCCTCGAGGGAGCGGAATCCGTTCATCTGGATGGCGGTGTGGTGCACGAACACGTCGGCACCCCCGTCGGGCTGGGAGATGAACCCGAAGCCCTTCTCGGCGTTGAACCACTTGACTGTTCCGGAAGCCACGGCGGCGTTCCCCTTTCCTCCACCTGCATGGTGCTCAGGGAGCTCCCACCGGTACCGGGGACGACCGTCCCCGGAGGGACGGGCCGACTGCCACCCACCGACGGGGACTCTCCGACGCAGAAAACGCTAGCAGTCGCGCTCTGGCGACCGGAGGAGAATTGGCCCGGAACGGGTGTGTTCACACGGCGTTCATGACCGGCCACCGCGGCCGGGGCCGGGCCCCCTACCGGCGACGGATCCGGGTGCCCTCGGCGCCGTCCTCCACCAGCCACCCCGCCGCCTCGAGGTCGGCGCGGAGCGCGTCGGCCCGGGCCCAGTCCTTGCCCGCCCGGGCCTCGTCCCGTCGGCGCACCAGGTCGGCCGCGGCGTCGTCGACGGTCCCTCCGTCCCCACGGAGACGGAGGCCGAGGGCCGCGGCGAGCAGCGCGGCGGTCCGGGCGGCCGTGCCCGCCCCGGCGTCGTCGCCGGCGTCGGCCGCGGCGTTGGCCCGCCGGGCCAGGTCGAACACGGTGGCCAGCGCCCCCGGGGTGTCGAGGTCGCTGTCCATGGCGGCCACGAAGGCGGCCACCGCCTCGTCGTCGACGTCGCCCGTCGCACGACCGACCCCGGTGAGGGGCCCGTCGGCCAGCGGGTCGGCCAGCGAGAACCGGCGGGCCAGCTCGTCCAGTCGGGCCAGTCCGGCCTCCGCCTGGGCGATGGTCTCCGGGGTCACCTCGATGGGCGAGCGGTAGTGGGAGCGCAGGACGAGCAGGCGGTAGGCGCGGGCGTCGCTGCGGTCCAGGAGGTCGGCCAGCGAGGTGAAGTTGCCGAGCGACTTCGACATCTTCTCCCCTCCGACCGTCACCCAGCCGTTGTGCATCCAGTGGCGGGCGAACTCCTTGCCGTCGGCCACGGCCTGGGCCCGCTCGTTCTCGTGGTGGGGGAACATCAGGTCCTGGCCGCCACCGTGCAGCTCGAAGCCCTCGCCCAGCAGGTCGAGGGACATGACCACGCACTCGGTGTGCCAGCCCGGCCGCCCGGCACCCCACGGTGCGTCCCAGCTGGGCTCCCCCGGCTTGGCCTTCTTCCACAGCACGAAGTCGAGGGGCGACCGCTTCTCCTCGTCGGCCTCGATCCGGGCCCCGGCCCGCAGCGTGTCGAGGGGCTGGCGGGCCAGCAGGCCGTAGCCGGGGACGTCGAGCACCGACAGGTAGACACCGGTGGCCGTCTCGTAGGCCACGCCCCGTCCCACCAGGTCCTCGATGAGGTCGATCATCCGGTCGACGTAGGCGGTGGCGTGGGGCGTCTCGTCGGGGCGGAGCACCCCGAGGGCGTCCATGATCTCCCACCACAGGGCCTCGTTGGCCGCGGTGAACTCGGCGATGGGGATCCCCCGCTCGGCCGCCCGGTCGATGATCTTGTCCTCGATGTCGGTGATGTTCGAGACGTAGGTCACGTCGAGCCCGCTGAACAGGAGGTACCGGCGCAGCACGTCGAACACCAGCGAGAACCGCCCGTGCCCGAGGTGGGGCACCCCGTCGACCGTGGGACCGCAGACGTAGAGCGAGACCTTGCCGGGCTGGCGGAGGCGGAGCGGGGCCACCTCGCCGGTCGCGGTGTCGTGGAGCGTGAGCACGCAGGGTACGGTAACCCGATCATGTCGGAGCAGACGAACGGACCCACCAGCGACGCGTCCCCCGGTGGGCCGGCGCGCGGGCGGGGCATCCCCGACAAGCCCGGCCTCGAGGGCCTCGAGGCGTCCTGGTCCGCCCGGTGGGAGGCCGAGGGCGTCTACGCCTTCGACCGCACCGCCACCCGGGACCAGGTGTTCTCGATCGACACGCCACCGCCCACCGTCTCCGGCTCGCTCCACATCGGGCACGTGTTCTCCTACACCCACACCGACGCGGTGGCCCGCTTCCAGCGCATGCGCGGCCGCCAGGTCTTCTACCCCATGGGGTGGGACGACAACGGCCTGCCCACCGAGCGCCGGGTGCAGAACTACTTCGGGGTGCGCTGCGACCCGAGCCTCCCCTTCGACCCCGACTACGTGCCGCCGGCCGAGCCGCCCAAGGACCCGGTGGCCATCTCCCGGCCCAACTTCGTGGCCCTCTGCCACCAGCTCACCCTGGAGGACGAGCAGGTCTTCGAGCACCTGTGGCGCACCCTCGGCCTGTCGGTCGACTGGACCCACACCTACGCCACCATCGGCGAGCGGGCCCGGCGCGTCTCCCAGCGCGGCTTCCTGCGCCTGGCCCGGCGGGGCCAGGTCGTCCAGCGCACGGCCCCCACCCTGTGGGACGTCGACTTCCGGACGGCGGTCAGCCAGGCCGAGCTCGAGGACCGCGACCGCCCCGGGGCCTACCACCGGCTCCGCTTCCCCCGGGTCGACGCCGAGGGCGGGGTCGAGATCGAGACGACCCGGCCCGAGCTGCTCCCGGCCTGCGTGGCCCTGGTCGCCCACCCCGACGACGAGCGCTACCGGCCCCTGTTCGGAACCTCGGTGTCCACGCCCCTGTTCGGCGTCCGCGTGCCGGTCGTCGCCCACGAGCTGGCCGACCCCGAGAAGGGCTCCGGCATCGCCATGATCTGCACCTTCGGCGACACCACCGACGTGGTGTGGTGGCGCGAGCTGTCCCTGCCCACCCGGACCGTGGTCGGCCGCGACGGGCGCCTGCTGCCGGTCGAGTTCGGCACCGAGGGCTGGGCCTCCGACGACCCGGAGGCGGCCGGCGCCGCCTACGCCGAGCTGGCCGGCAAGACGGTCAAGCAGGCCCAGGCCCGCATCGTCGAGCTCCTGGCTGCGTCGGGCGACCTGATCGGCGAGCCGCGGCCCATCACCCACCCGGTCAAGTTCTTCGAGAAGGGCGACCGCCCGCTGGAGATCGTGTCGTCGCGGCAGTGGTTCGTCGAGACCCTCCCCCACCGCGCCGCCCTGCTGGCCCGGGGGGAGGCGCTGCAGTGGCACCCGCCGTACATGGCCCACCGGTACAAGGCGTGGGTGGAAGGGCTGAGCAGCGACTGGAACATCAGCCGTCAGCGCTTCTTCGGCGTGCCGCTGCCCGTCTGGTACCGGGTCGACGCCGACGGCGAGGTCGACTTCGCCGAGCCGCTCCTGGCCGACGAGGACCGGCTGCCGGTCGACCCGTCGACCGACGTGCCCGAGGGCTACTCGGCCGACCAGCGCGGGGTGCCCGGCGGGTTCGTGGGCGACCCCGACGTCATGGACACCTGGGCCACGTCGTCGCTCACCCCGCAGATCGCCGGTGGGTGGGAGGACGACCCCGACCTGTTCGCACGGGTCTTCCCGATGGACCTGCGGCCCCAGGCCCACGACATCATCCGCACCTGGCTGTTCTCCACCGTGGTCCGCTCCGAGCTGGAGCACGGGGCGCTGCCCTGGTCGGACGTGGCCATCAGCGGCTGGGTGCTCGACCCCGACCGCAAGAAGATGTCCAAGTCGAAGGGGAACGTGGTCACCCCCCTGCCCCTGCTCGAGCAGCACGGTGCCGACGCCGTGCGCTACTGGGCGGCCAGCGGCCGGCCCGGCACCGACACCGCGGTCGACGAGGGGCAGATGAAGGTCGGCCGGCGACTGGCCATGAAGGTGCTCAACGCCTCGCGCTTCGCCCTCGGCCGCCTGGCCGACGCGGACGGCACGCTGGTGGTGCCGCCCCTCGCTGCGGTCAGCGACCCGATCGACCGGGCCATGCTCGGCCGCCTGGCCGTGGTGGTGGCCGAGGCCACGGCCGCCTTCGAGGCCTACGACTACGCCCGTGCCCTCGAGCGCACGGAGTCCTTCTTCTGGGCCTTCTGCGACGACTACCTGGAACTGGTCAAGACCCGCGCCTACGGCGAGGCCGACGACCCGGGCACCGCGTCGGCCCGGGCCGCCCTGGCCGGCGCCCTGTCGGTCCTGCTCCGCCTGCTGGCCCCGGTGCTCCCGTTCGTGACCGAGGAGGTGTGGTCGTGGTGGCAGGTCGGCTCGATCCACGCCGCCGCGTGGCCGACGGTCGCCGACACGGGGCCCGGTGCCGGCTCCGACGGTGCGGTGGACCCGGCGACCGACGCCGTCCTCGAGATGGCCGCCGAGGTGCTCGGCCTGGTCCGACGGGCCAAGACGACGGCCAAGCGCTCGATGCGGGCGCCGGTGGCCCTGCTCACGGTGACGGACACGCCGGCGCGCCTGGCGGCACTGGCCGCGGCCGAGGGCGACGTGCGCGACGCCGGCGGGGTGGTCGAGCTGGTCACCCGGGTGGGCGACGAGGCCGGCGTCGAGGTCGAGCTGGCCGAGGAGTAGGTCCCACCGTCCGGGATCATCGTGCGGTGCACCGGTCGGACGGGCCGGACCCGCCGGCCGGATGGCTAGGCCAGGTAGATGCTGAGGGCGGCGTCGGCCATCTCGGAGGGCGTGCCCTGCTGCTCGACACGGCCGTGGACCATGATCGCCGCGTGGTCGGCCACGGCCAGTGCCGTGGTGACGAACTGCTCGACCAGGACGATCGTCATCCCCTGGCGGGCCAGCTGCCCGACCAGCTCATACAGTTCGGCGACGATCAGCGGGGCCAGCCCCATCGACAGCTCGTCGAGGTAGAGCACCCGGGGATCGGTCACCAGTGCCCGCGAGATGGCGAGCATCTGCTGCTCGCCTCCCGACATGGTGCCGGCCATCTGACGGCGGCGGTCCTTCAGGACGGGGAACGTCTCGTAGGTGCGGTCCTCGACCTGCTTCATCGAGATCCCGCCCCGGTAGGTCCAGATGCGCAGGTTCTCGCGCACGGTCAGGTTGGGGAAGATGCCCCGGCCCTCGGGGACGGCGCACACGCCCTGGCGGGCGAGCTTCTCGGCCGGGGTCTTGCCGACCGGGGTGTCGCCGATCAGCACGTCGCCGGCCGTGGGCCGCATCCGGCCGCTCATGACCTTGAGCAACGTCGACTTCCCGGCGCCGTTGGGGCCGAGCAGGGCGAAGACGCTCCCGGCCGGCACCTCGAGGTCGACGCCGTGGAGCACCTCGATCCGTCCGTAGGAGGCCCGCAGCCCGCGCACGGTGATACCCGGCGGCAACACCGTGGTGGTGGCCCCGGCCGGCGCGTTCGTCGTCTGGTCGCTCATGCCTCGGCCACCTCGTCGTCGTCGGCCACGGCGCCCGGTGTGGTGCCGTCCACGCCGTCGCCCCCCTGGCCCGGGACGGCCCCGTCGGCCTCGGTCTCGCCGACCGTGCCCAGGTAGGCGGCCTGGACCATCGGGTCCTTCCGGATCTCCTCGGGGGTGCCCGCCGCGATCACGTCGCCGAAGTCGAGCACGTAGATGTAGTCGCAGATCCGCATGACGAGCTCCATGTCGTGCTCGACCAGCAGCACGCCCATCCCCCCCTTGGCCAAGGTGGTCAGCAGCTCGCCCAGGGCCTGCGACTCGGCGTCGTCGAGCCCCGAGCCGGGCTCGTCGAGCAGGAGGATCTTCGGGGCCATGGCCAGGGCCCGGGCCAGCTCGACCATCCGGGCCTGACCGGTCGGCATGGCACTGGCCTGGTCGCTGCCGAGCCCGCCGAGTCCGACACCCTCGAGCAGCCGGTCGGAGGTGACCACGGCGATCGACCCCGGTCCGGTGGGCTCGCCCTCGGGCACCCCGTCGACGGTGGGCACGCCCGACTTCACCCAGGGGAACGAGCGCTTCACGTGGCGCCACTGCCACCACTTGACCGACGACTCCAGGCCGACCTGGACGTTCTCCCCGGCCGACAGGGTGCCGAACAGCTCCAGGCGCTGGAAGGTGCGGGCCAGGCCGAGGCGGGCGCGCCGGTGCGGCTTCATCCTGGTGATGTCGGTCTCGAAGAGCTTGACCGTCCCCCGGTCCGGGGTCTGCAGCCCGCTGATCACGTTGAACAGGGTGGTCTTGCCGGCGCCGTTCGGGCCGATCAGCCCCGTGACGGTGCCGGCCCGGACGGTCAGGTTGGCGTCGCTGAGGGCGGCCACGCCGCCGAAGCGGACGGCCACGCTCTCGACCGTCAGGACGTCGACCGTCGCCGCCGCGCCGTCCGTGTCGACGGTGGTGTCAGCCTGCGGCACGGGAGCCCTCCCCCTCGAGTGCCCTGGCTCCGAAGGACGCGGCCGGCGTGGCGGCGACCCCGTCGCCGGGCTTCCCGTTGCCCGGCTTCACCCACGGCAGCCGGACGTGGAGCGCCTCGATGCCGAGGATCCCGTTGGCCGCCCGGCCGATGAGGATGACGCCCAGGCCGGCGAAGATGCCGACGCTGCTGGGCCAGATCTGGTTGAGGCCGACGAAGGTGAGCGCGGCCAGGAAGGCGCCGGACACCGTGCGGATGCCCCAGATGGTCACGAACAGCACGAAGATGATGCCCGGGAAGATGTCGAAGTCGGTGGTGCCCACGACCCCCTGCACCGTGCCGTAGAGGGCGCCGGCCATGCCGGCCATGCCGGCGGCGATGGCGAACACGGCGACCTTGGTGAAGCCGATGTTGAGGCCGACGGTGGCGTAGGCGGCCGGCGAATCGTTGACCGCCACCAGCCGTCGGCCGAACAGGCTGCGCCGGATGGCCAGGACCAGCCACGCCGCGAGGACGAAGAACACGGTGACGAGCAGGAACTCGGCGGTGTCGCCCTCGAACGACACGCTGCCGAGGGTGATGCGGGCGATCTGGAGTCCCCCGGAACCGTAGATCCGGCCGTCGTTGAAGAACCCCTGGGCCACGGCGTCGGCGAAGGCGAACGTGGCCAGCGCCAGGTAGAGGTCGGACAGGCGGATGGTGGGAAGGGCGATCAGCGCTCCGACCCCCGCGCAGATGGCGGTGGCGACCAGCAGCCCCATCAGCGAGCCGCCGCCGGCCACCTTGCCCATGATGAAGGCGCCGATCCCCATGAAGGAGAATTGGCAGAGCGAGACCTGGCCGGAGTAGCCGGTCACCAGGACCAGCGAGAGGCCGACGATGGCCAGGCACATCACCATGCCGCCGAGCTTGCCCAACGTGGTGCCGTTGATGTCGGTGTTGGCGAATCCGAGTCCCACCACCACGGCGACCACCAGGAAGACCGCGCCGCCGATGAGGGACTCCCTCCCGCCGGCCACCCTGGGGGCCCGCATCGAGGTGAGCCGACCCACGGCCCGCAGGCGCACCGACGGCAGGGTGACCAGGGCGACGAACAGGAAGATCATCGGCAGGGCCGTGTCCACGTCCCGCTGGAGGTCCGACGAGAGGTGGGGCTCGATGTAGTTGAGGATGTAGTTCTCGGCGAGGCCGATGGCGATGGCGGCGGCGAACGTGACCGGGATGTTGCGCAGGCGCCCGACGATGGCCGCCGCGTAGCCGCTCACCACCAGCAGGGTGAACGACTCGATGCTGATCCCGGTCTGCTGGGTCGGGGCCAGGAGGACGCCGGACAGGGCGGCCATGAAGAAGCCCAGCATCCAGCCGTACTGGCTCATCCGGTGGGGCGAGACCCCGGCCATCCCCAGGAGCTCGGGGTCGTCGACCACGGCGCGCAGGGCGTACCCGGTGCGGGTCGAGTAGAAGAGCAGGCGCAGCCCGACGGCCACGGCGATGGCCACGCCGATGATGAGGACGTACTGGTACTGGATGTTGATGCCGACCAGCCGGAACTGACCGTTGATCTGCGGGTTGACCGTGCGCTGCACGGTGGGCGACCAGACCACGGTGGCCATGCCCGTGAGGATCACCATCAGGCCGAGGGTCACCATCACCGGCCGTTCCGCCGACGCGCCGTGGAGCCGCCGCATGAGCACCCGTTCGACGAACGCCCCGGAGATCGACGCTCCGAGGATCAGGACGATCAGCAGCGCGGCCCAGGTGGGCTGGTTGTGGTCGGAGACCAGCTCCCAGTAGCCGAAGGCGGCGATCATCCCGACCGCCCCCTGCGCGAAGTTGAAGACGCCCGAGGTGGTGTAGGTCACCACCAGGCCGGTGGCCGCGATGGCGTAGCCGGCGCCGAGCATCACCCCGAATACCGTGAACTGGAGAAAGTTGCTCATCCCATCCCCTTCATCTCGCTCGAGACCTCCCCCCGGACCATCTCATCGAGTCCTTGTCGACGTACCGGGCGCTCAGGTGCCGGGCTTGACGATGTACGAGCCGTCGCACCGGAACCCGCCGGTGCTGCCGGTGGTCGGCGGGTTGTCCGGCGACCGCACGAACTGCCCGTTGGTCACGGTGGCGATCAGGTAGCAGTTGGGCGGCGTCTTGGCCGACGGGTTGGACGGGGCGTTGAAGCCGCTGCCGTTGAACGAGGTCACCTTGGACAGCGACTGCAGCAGCGAGCCCCGGCTGGGGTTCGACCCGGCGTTCTTCAGGCCCTGGACGAAGAGGTTGGCCGAGAGCCAGCCGTAGGCGGTGAACAGGTCCGGGTTGAACCCGGGCGAGGCCTCCTGGACCCAGTGCAGGAAGGTGCCCACGGCCGGAACGGCCGTCTGGTCCGTGCCCAGGTAGAGGGCGAGGTTCTGCGACAGGTAGGCGCCGTTCACGTTGGCCGCGCCACCGGACTGGGTCACCAGCTGGTTCGAGTAGGTGGCCGCGCCCAGCAGGACCTGGGGATGGAAGTCCTGCTGGGCCAGGGCCTTCAGCACGGACGAGGCGTAGTTGGAGGGCATCTGGTCCATGAAGATGATCTTCACGCCGGCGTTCTTCATGGCGATGACCTGCTGGTTGAAGTCCGTCTGGGTGGTGGCGTAGGTCTGCTCCGACACGAACGTGAACCCGGCCCGCTCGGCCACGTACTTCTCCCCCGCCCAGGTCTGGGCGGCCGACGGCGAGTCGGCCAGGAACGCCCCGGCGTGGCTGGCGTCCGCGGTGAACTTGTTGTGGTAGTAGGTCATCGGACCCGAGGCCCAGCCGTCGGCCAGCGGGATCGGGCTGTAGACGTTGGGCAGCTTGTTGGTGGCGTTGTCCAGGACCTGGGACACGTCGGGGAAGCCCGGGTTGGCGGCCAGCACCGCGCCGCCGAAGCTGTCCTCCAGCGAGAAGTTGCCGACCATGGCGAAGTCGTTCTGCACGGCGTTCTGCGTGGCCTGCTTGTTGCTGGCCCCGGTGAATCCGTCGTCGGCGTTGTTGAGCACCAGCTTGCGGCCGTTCACCCCGCCGGTCGAGTTGACGTAGTCGAAGTAGGCCTGGGTGCCGACCTGGGCGCCCTTGAAGAGCCCGAGCGAGAGCGTCGAGACGTTGCCGACCTGCACCGAGGTAGCCGTCACGCCCGTGTGATCGGAGAAGGCGCTCGACGGGATCGGGCGGGAGGCGGTCCCGGCGGTCGACGACCCTCCGGTCGTCGTGGTCGACGACGAGCTGGTGGAGGTACAGGCTGCCGCGCCCAGCCCGACCGCCAGGACCATCGTCAGCGCGGTCGATCGACTCTTCCAGGAACCTGAGCGCAAGGCTCCCCCTAAATTCTTCATGCGTGTGCGGACGGTCGGCACGTGCCCCTGAGCAGGACCGGCCGAAACGGATATGTGACTCTACGTCAGAAACTCGGCCCCGTGTCCAGACGCCCCCGGTGGATCCGCGGCCGGCGCGGGGCACGGCCGCGGGTCCGGAATCTAGTGAGTGCCGGTGCCGCTGTCCGCGCGCCCGGACGACGGCCGCGCCTCGCGTGCCCGGGCCCGGACCCCCTCGAGGAAGCGCACCACACCGAGCGTCGTGTTCCGGGACCGGATCGAGACCAGGATGTCGAACGCGTGCTGGGCCCGGGGCAGCTCGAGGTAGGCGACCGGCGACCCGGACCCCTCCCGCAGCCGCTCGGCGAACCGGCGGCCGACCTGGGGCGGCACCAGGGTGTCGTTGGTCCCCTGGACGACGAAGAACGGCGGGGCCGACGGCGTGACGCGCTGGTCGGGCGAGGCCGCCGCATACACGGGCGTGTTGTCGACGTAGGGCAGCTTCATCACCCGCTTCTCCAGGAGCTCGATCAGGCCGTGGCCGTAGGCACCTTCGGCCTCGGGGTCGCCGGTCATGTCGTGCACGCCGTAGAACGGGATGCAGGCGTCGACCGACGTGTCGGCGTCCTCGAACCCGGGCTGCCACTCGGGCACGTCGGGGGTGAGGGCGGCCAGCGCCGACAGGTGGCCGCCGGCCGAGCCGCCCGACACGGCCACGAACGACGGGTCGCCGCCGTACTCGGCGATGTGGTCCCTGCACCCAGGCCAGCGCCCGTTTGCAGTCGACGATGTGGTCCGGCCACGTGGCCTTGGGGCTGAGTCGGTAGTTGATGGCCACGCACACCCAGCCCGCGCATGGCCAGCTCGTGCATCATCGGGACGCCCTGCTCGCGCTTGTCCCCGATGATCCAGGCGCCCCCGTGGATGTAGACCAGCACCGGGGCGCCGGCCGGCGGGTCGGCCCGACGGACCAGGACGTCGAGCTTGTGCCGATAGATCCCGTCGCCGACGTAGTCGATGTTGCGGATGCGGCGGATCTTGGACGAACCGGATCGGGACGGCCAGGACCACCCGCCACCAGGTGAGCCCACGCCGGTGCCAGGTCGACCCCCTCGGCCACGATGGGCCCGCCGGTGGCCGAGTCCAACGCCTCGTCGACGAGTCCGGCCGACCGGTGGGCCACCACGCCGAGCACGACGCAGACCACCGTCGCCACGATGCCCAGGGCAACGGCGAGCCACCAGACCCACCCGTGGGCGGGCGTGCCCGCGCCGAGGACGACGGTCCCGGCCAGGACGACCACCGCCGTGTGCACCGGCACCTCGGCGACGATCCACCCCATGGCGAACGAGAACACCGAGAACGGCTCGCGGCGGACCGGCGCGAAGGCCAGGACGGAGGCGAGGGTGGCCACCGCGGTGAACGCCAGGAATGCCCAGATCACCCCCCCATCAAACACCGTCCGCCGACCGGAGCGGTAACCGGCTGTGGATCGCCCGGCCCCGGTGGGGCATCATCGGGGTCCGGCCGCGGGCCCGAGACGTGTCCGGACGGGTCCCCGCCGACCGGTGGGGCGTGCCGGCGCCGGTGCCACGTTGCGGCGGCACCGGGCGTACGAGTCGAACCGGGCGAGCGAGGAGGGCGGGCCATGGAACCACTGAGCGGCCTCGACGCCAGCTTCCTCTACCTCGAGACGCCCACCCTCCACATGCACGTGGAGATGGTCGCCGTGTTCGACCCGACGACCGTGCCGGGCGGCTACTCGTTCGCCAAGTTGCAGGCCCAGATCGCCTCCCGCACCCACCAGGCGCCCGTCTTCCGCCGACTCCTGGTGGAGGTCCCGTTCCGGTTGGGCCATCCGGTCTGGGTCGACGACCCGCACTTCGACATCGACTACCACGTCCGGCGGACGGCGGTCCCCTCGCCCGGGCGGCCTGCTCGAACTCGCCGACCTGGCCGGGGACATCGCCAGCCGCCAGCTCGACCGGTCCAAGCCGCTGTGGGAGATCTGGATCGTCGAGGCGCTGGAGGACGGGCAGATCGCCGTCATCGCCAAGATGCACCACTCCACGGTCGACGGGATGTCCGGCGCCGCGCTCCTCTCCGTCCTGTTCGACCTGGAGGTCGACCCCGGTCCCGAGCCCGAGCCGCCCGAGACGGTCGGCGACTCCCACATCCCGTCGAGCGCCGAGCTGATCAGCGAGGCGGTGGCCGCCCGGGTCTTCCGGCCCTTCGAACTGACCCGCGACATCCTGCGCACCGGCCAGCGCCTGCTCAACGTGCGCCGGGTCCGCAACGAGCCCGAACACCGCGCCCCCCAGGCCAAGGCGGCCCTCCCCCTGTCCGCCCCCCGGACCTCGTTCAACGGCACGCTGACCCGGCGCCGCCAGGTGGCCCTCTCGGCCATCGGACTGGCCGACGTCAAGCGACTCAAGAACGCCACCGGGGTGACGGTCAACGACGTGGTGCTGGCCGTGTGCACCGGTGCCCTCCGCCGCTTCCTCGTCGAGGGTGGCGAGCTGCCCGACAAGCCGCTGGTGGCCGTGGTGCCGGTGTCGGTCCAGCCCGACGTCGACGCACCCTACGGCTCCAACAAGGTGTCCTCGATGTTCGTCCAGCTCCCGGCCCAGATCGAGGACCCGCTCGAGCGCCTCGAGGCCATCCACCAGGGCACCAAGGGGGCGAAGGAGGAGCACAACGCGCTCGGTGCCGACATGCTCGTCAACTGGGCCGAGCACGCCACCCCCAACACCTTCGCGGCCGCCGCACGGCTCTACAGCCGGATGCGCCTGGCCGATCGGCACCGACCGGTGGCCAACCTGATCATCTCCAACGTGCCCGGCCCCGACTTCCCGCTGTACCTGGCCGGGGCCGAGATGGTGGCCGGGTTCCCGCTGGGCCCGGTCATCGACGGGCTGGGCGTCAACATCACCATCATGAGCTACCGGGGCACCCTCTACTGGGGCATCATCTCCTGCCCCGAGACGATGCCCAAGGTGTGGCAGCTGGCCGCCGACATCCCACTCGCCCTCGACGAGCTCCTGGAGGCCGAGCGGTCTCGCCCCGGCCGAGTTCCGCTCGACGTCCGGCCTCCGACGCCGTCGCCGCCGCCCACCTGGGCGTTCCTCCCGACGACGCGTGAGGTCCTCGTCCACCCCGACCGGCGGGTCCCGCTAGGGGGTGCCGCCGGCGGACAGGGACGACGCGCCCGAGCACACCCGGATGGCCCGGCCGAAGGTCTGGTGGACGGGGTCGTAGGGGAGGACGGACCCGAGGCCGGTCACCACGAAGGCCCCGGTGGTGCCGGGCCCGGTCACGATGTCGGTGGGGTGGTCGGTGCCCGACGCCGCCCCTCCCGGCAGGCGCACCGGTGCCAGCGGGTTGGCGAAGTCGGCCACCGGCACGGTGTCGATCCAGTTGTCGGCCGAGTCGGCCACCAGGAGCTGGGAGCCGTCGGGGGTGAGGGCCAGCGCGGCCGGGTCGGAGATCCCGAACCGGTCGAAGCCGGTCGATGCGGTGACCGCTCCCGTGGCCACGCTGACGGCCACCACCCGACCGCCGTAGTCGGGTGGGCCCTGCCCCCCCACGTAGAGCGTCGAGCCGTCGGCCGAGACGACGAGCCCGTGCGGTGACGACACCGACGACACCGTCAGGCCGGTGAGGATGGGTGGGCCGGCCGTGGCGGTCGCCGTGTCGACCGGGACGACGCCCCCGGCGACCAGGACGTAGAGGATGGGGGTCGTCGGGCTGAGGGCCATGCCGGCCACCGTGCGCCCTCGTCCCGAGGTCGAGCGGTGTCCCGACCGCCCGGGTGGCCACGTCGACCGGAACGACCGTCGTCCCGCTGGCGGCCAGGACCGTCCGACCGCCGTGCATGACCACGACCGCGCTGGTGGCGCCGTGCCCGGGGAGGACGATGGGGGGCCGGGCCCGCTGGGTGGCGAGGTCGACGGGCACCAGGACGTTGGTCGGCGCCCCACCGGGGGGTGTCGACTGGGTGACCACGAACGCCCATCTGCCGTCCGGCGACGGGTCGACGGCGAAGTCACCGAGCGGCGGCGTGCCGCGGACGGGCAGCGCGATGGGCGCCTCGGCGGTGTGGGTGGCCAGCTCGATCGGGGTGACGGCGGTCGGGCACACGACGTAGCCGACCGGCCCGGCCGATGCCGGCCTCGCCCCCGGCACCGTCGGCGAGCCGGGGGTGGCGAGCACCCCGCATCCGGCCAGTCCGGCCGTCAGCAGCGGCGGCCCCGACCCCCGGCGCGGCCCGGCGCGACCAGGACCACGCGGTCGGTCGGGTGCGCAGGCGTCGGGGGTCCTCCATAGGTGGGCCCGACCCTAGCGACGCGGGCGGGGCCGGCGGAAGGGCCCCTCCCGTCGGGCCCGTGGCGCGCCGGTCGGGCCCCGATCACGCCGCGGCGGACAGTGCCCCGCCCCGGGCGTGATCGGCCACGGCGCGCGAGCGCCTCGTCGAGCGGCGTGGGCTCGATCCCGAACGTCTCCGTGCAGGCCGACGAGTCGAGGACGAAGGGCCGGTCGAACTGGTACCGGGTCTCCTTCAGCTCGCGCAGATCGGGGGAGAACAGCCCGGCCACCGACAGGGCGGCCGCCGGGTAGGCGCCCACCGACGGCGTCGGTGCACCGGCGACCTCGCAGAACCGGGTGGACAACTGACGCTGGGTCAGGGCCGGGCCGGTCGGGACGTGCCAGGCCCGCCCCCAGGCCCGCTCGTCGGTGCCGAGCACGGCCAGGGTGCGCCCGACGTCGGGCACGTAGGTCGCCGAGTGCAGCACGTCGGGATCGCCCAGCACCCGGACCTTCTTCCCGGCCAGCAGACGGTCGACGTTGCGACCGAAGAAGCTCGTCTCCACCACACCGGGGCCGAAGAAGTCCGAGGCCCGGGCCTCGGTGACCCGGGCCCGTCCCGACCGGTGGGCGGCCAGGGCGTCCTCCCACATGGCGGTCCGGATCCGTCCCTTGGTACCGGTCGAGGCCAACGGGTCGTCCTCGGTCATCGGGTGGTCGACCGGGCCGTAGCCGTAGAGGTTGCCCATCGTGACCAGCACGGCCCCGGAGCGGGCGGCGACCTCCAGCATCGACGCCGCCATGGGGGGCCACAGCTCGGGCCACCGGTGGTACGGGGGGTTGGCGCAGTTGTAGAGGGCGTCGGCCCCGTCGACGGCGGCGGCCAGCGCGAACGGGTCGGAGGCGTCCGCCGCCACCCTGGTGATCCCGGGGTGCGCGGGACCCGACCCGGACCGGGTGACGATCGCCACCTCGTGCCCGCGCGTCGACGAGGGCCAGCGCGGTGGCCGTCCCCACTGCACCTGATCCGACGATGACGTGCCTGGCCATGGTCCTATCCTCCTTGTTGTGATCACTGCTCTTGTTCATTGATCAGTATTCACCCATTCTCGGCGAAATTGCAAGAGCATTGCTCTGTTATTGATCTACCGCTCTTGGTGTGGCAGGCTGGGGGCATGCCCCCCACCACCGGACTCCGGGCCCGCATGCGGGCCGAGTTGACCGCCGAGATCAAGGAGGAGGCCCGCCGACAGATGGCCGTGGAGGGGGCGCCCGGCCTCTCGCTGCGTGCGGTGACCCGGTCACTGGGGATGGCGTCCTCGGCCATCTACCGCTACTTCCCGACCCGGGACGACCTGCTCACGGCGTTGATCGTCGACGCCTACGACGCCATCGGTGCCGCCGCCGAGGAGGCCGACGCCGGCTGCCCGCCCGATGACTTCGGCGGTCGGTGGCGGGCGGTCGGCATGGCCGTGCGGTCGTGGTCCCTGGCCAATCCCCACCAGTACGCCCTGGTCTACGGCTCACCCGTGCCCGGGCTACCGCGCCCCGCAGGACACCGTCGGCCCGGCCAGCCGGGTGACCCTGGCCATGGCCCGGCATCGTCGACGGTGCGGCCCGGGCCGGAGTGCTCGACGACCCGCCGTGGGCGACGCCCCTCGCGCCGGGGGTCGACGTGGCGGACTCCGTCCGGACGCTGGTCGACCTGGCCCTCCCCCACACGTCGGCCGATGCGGCCGTGCGGGCCGTGGCGGCGTGGACCCAGCTGTTCGGGATCATCTCGTTCGAGCTCTTCGGCCAGTTCCACCAGGTCATCGACGACGTCACCCCGGTGTTCGAGCGGGCCCTGCTCGAGATGGGGCGGATGGTGGGCCTCCCGCCACCCTGGTCCGACACCCACGGGGTCGCGGCTCCGTCCGGCGGGTCGGAGGGGCGACCCGTCCGACGGCGGGGACGAGGAGTGGTACCTGGTCTGACCGCAGCGTCCCGCCGCCTGGTCCGGTAGTCCGGGCCGCCGATCGGGGCCGCCGGGAGGGTCCCGGCTGACCATCCGCGAGCGCACCCACGGTGGCCGCCGGGAGGTGTCCCGACCTGGCACGCGGACGGACCGAGGGGCGGGGGCGCGCTTGTGCCCGCGTTCACAACGGGACCTTCGGCCCTAGGTTGTCGTGGCACCGGCCTGGTTTCATCATCGGTGATGACTCTCCTCCTCTCCCGTTGGCAGTTCGGCATCACGACCGTGTTCCACTTCATCTTCGTGCCGCTCACCATCGGCCTGGCGCTGATGCTGGCCATCATGCAGACCGCGGCCTACCGGTCCCGGGGGGATGCGGCGAAGCAGGCGAAGTGGGAGGGCATGACCCGCTTCTGGCGTCGGCTGTTCCTGATCAACTTCGCCATCGGCGTGGTCACCGGAATCGTCCAGGAGTTCCAGTTCGGCATGAACTGGTCCGAGTACTCGCGCTACGTGGGCAGCGTCTTCGGCGCCCCGTTGGCCGTCGAGGCACTGCTCGCCTTCTTCCTCGAGTCGACGTTCCTCGGGATCTGGATCTTCGGCAAGGGCCGCGTGTCCGACCGCGTCCACCTCGCCTCCATCTGGCTGGTGAGCATCGGGACGATGCTGTCGGCGTACTTCATCCTGGCCGCCAACGCCTGGATGCAGCACCCGGTGGGCTACAAGATCGAGGGCAACCGGGCGGTCATGACCAACTTCTGGGCCGTCATGACCAACAGCACCCTGATCAGCTCCTTCCTCCACGTGTTCACCGCGGCACTGGTCACCGCCGCCATGTTGATGCTCGGCGTCAGCGCGTGGCACCTCCGGCAAGTCCCAGAAGGCGGGCGACGCTCCCCACCCGGTGTTCTCGGCCTCGGCCAAGCTGGCCCTCATCGTGGGCGTCGTCGCCGTGGTCGCCACGATGTTCTTCGGCGACAACCAGGCCCGGCTGATGGAGACCCAGCAGCCGATGAAGATGGCCGCAGCCGAGGCGCAGTACAACACGCAGAACGGGGCGAGCTTCTCCCTCCTGACCATCGGCAACCTCTCCGGCGACCCCATCTTCCAGATCCGCATGCCCCACGCCCTGTCGGTCCTGGCCACCAACAGCTGGGACGGCCCGGTCCAGGGCATCAACCAGATCCAGGCCAAGGAGGCGGCCACCTACGGCCACGGCAGCTACGTCCCGGTGCTGTGGGTCACCTACTGGACCTTCCGCATCATGGTCGGCTGCGGCATCGCCATGTTCCTCGGACTGGCCTGGGGCATGTGGCTGCTGTACCGGCGCAAGATCGACACCGTCGAAGTGGTTCCTGCGCCTGGCCGTCCCCGCGCTCCTGCTCCCGTTCGTGGCCAACGCCACCGGATGGATCTTCACCGAGATGGGTCGCCAGCCCTGGGTGGTCTACGGACTGCTGAAGACGGCGCGCGGCGTGTCCCCGGTCGGCACCGGGTACGTCGTCACCACCCTGGTCGGATTCACCGCCATCTATTCGCTGCTCGCCATCATCGACTTCGGGCTGATGGCCCGCTACGCCAGGTTCGACGCCGAGGTGGCCGACGAGCACGGCGAGCACGGCCGGCGCCCGGCGCCGGGAGGACGACGAAGACGGCGGCGGCCCCGCGGTGCCGACGACGAGCGGGCTCCGGCCCTCATCTACTGAGCGACGGGGAGAACGACCATGTCCTTGATGGCGACCGTGACGCCGGCCTACACCGGGCTCGAGATCTTCTGGTTCCTGGTCATCGCCGTGCTCTGGGTGGGCTACTTCGTCCTGGAGGGCTTCGACTTCGGGGTCGGGATGCTGCTCCCGGTCGTGGGCAACGACGACCTCGACCGGCGGGTGATGGTGAACACCATCGGCCCCGTCTGGGACGGCAACGAAGTCTGGCTGCTGGTGGCCGGCGGTGCCACCTTCGCGGCGTTCCCCGACTGGTACGCCACGTTGTTCAGCGGCTTCTACCTCCCGCTGTTCCTGATCCTGGCCGCACTCATCTTCCGTGGGGTCGCCTTCGAGTTCCGCTCCAAGCGGGTCATGCCCCAGTGGCGGCTGGCCTGGGACCACGCCATCTTCTGGGGGAGCCTGATCCCCTCGCTGCTGTGGGGCGTCGCCTTCGCCAACATCCTGCGCGGGACCCCCATCGGACCCCACGGGATCTACCTGGGCTCGTTCTTCAACCTGCTCAACGTCTACAGCCTGCTGGGTGGGGTGACCACCCTCCTGCTCTTCGCCCTCCACGGCAGCGTCTTCCTCACGCTCAAGACCACCGACGGGCTGAAGGAGCGGGCCGAGCGGACGGCCAAGGTCCTCGCCCCGGCGGCCACGATCGCCCTGCTCGGATTCCTCTCGTGGACCTACGTGAACGCCCGCAATGCCCACGACGTCGGCATCGTCCCGCCGTTCGTGCCGATCCTGGCCGTCGCCGCCGTGGCCGTCGTGGGCTGGCTGCTGCGGGAGCGGATGGCGGGTTGGGCCTTCGTCGCCAATGCCGTGGCCCTGGTCGGGCTGGTGGCGACCATCTTCTTGAACCTCTACCCGCGGGTCATGGTCTCGAGCATCTCGCCGGCGTTCAACCTCACCATCGGGAACTCGGCGTCGGCGCCGTACACGCTGAAGGTGATGACGGTCGTGGCCCTGGTCTTCACCCCACTCGTCCTCGTCTACCAGGGGTGGTCGTACTGGGTCTTCCGGGCGCGGGTGCGTCGCCCCGGTGACCCGCAGGACGCCGCTCCGGTGTCGGACGCAGCCGCCGTCGGACGCGCCGTCGACGGCCACCGCCGGCTCCACCGTCCCGGCTGCACACGGCCCGACGACGGGCGACGCCACGACGGGCGGCCCGCCCTGAGCGACGGCGCACCGACCTCGGCCAGGCCGGTCGATCCGCGGCTCATCGGCCGGGCCCGCGCCACCCGGCACTACCTGATCGGCGCGGTGGCCGTCGGCCTGGTGGGCACCGCCGCCCTCGTGGTCCAGGCCGTGCTCCTCGGCGCCATCGTCGACCGGGTCCTCCTGCACGCACGCCGACGTGGCCCGGACCGTGCCGCTGCTGGTCGGCCTGGGCGTCGCCTTCGCCGTCCGGGCGGCGGCCGCGTGGGCCGGCGAGGTGGCGGCCCACCGCACCTCGGCCCGGGTGACCTCGACCCTCCGGCGCCAACTCCTGACCCGGGCCATCGCCCTCGGCCCCTCCTGGCTGTCCGGCGAGCGGACCGGCGAACTGACCGCATCGGTCACCCAGGGGATCGACGCCCTCGACGGCTACTTCGCCCGCTACCTGCCGACGGCCGTCCTGGCCGCCCTCACCCCGCTGGTGCTCCTGGCCTGCGTGGTCGTGTCGGACTGGTTCTCGGCGGTGATCCTGCTCGTGACGGTGGCCGTCATCCCCCTGTTCATGATCCTCCTCGGACTGGAGGCCACCCGCAATGCGGAGCGGCAGTGGACGCGCCTCTCCGGACTGGCCGCCACCTTCTACGACCTCCTCCAGGGCCTCCCCACCCTGCGGGCCTTCGGTCGTGTCGACGACGGCCGCCGGACGCTCGAGCGGGCCGACGCCGAGCTCCGCGCCGAGACGATGTCCACGCTGAAGGTGGCGTTCCTCTCGTCCCTCGCCCTGGAGACGATGGCGTCGGTGGGCACCGCCCTGGTGGCCCTGTTCCTCGGCCTGCGCCTCCTCCACGGCACCCTCCCCCTCGGCACCGCCCTGGCCGTCCTGGTGCTGGCGCCCGAGGTCTACCTCCCCCTGAGGCGGGCCGGTGCCGAGTTCCACGCCAGCGCCGCGGGCCGCGCCGCGGCAGGGCGGATCCTCGACATCCTCGACGAGGCCGACGACGCCGACGGGCCCGTCGCCGCGGCCCGCACCACGGCGGCCCGCCCGGTGCCCGACCCGCGTGTGCAGCCGATCCGACTCGACCGGATCCGGGTCCGCTACCCGGGCCGGAGCCTTCCCGTGCTCGACGGCGTGGACCTCACCGTGGAGCCGGGCCAGCACCTGGCCGTCGTGGGCGAGTCCGGCTCGGGCAAGTCGACCCTGCTGTCGGTGCTCCTGGGGTTCACCGAGCCGGACGACGGGACCGTGTGGATCGGCGCCGAGCGACTCCGCGACTGCTCGGCCCGTGCGTGGCGCCGCCAGGTGGCGTGGGTACCGCAGCGGCCCTCCCTGGTGAGGGGGTCACTCGGGGACAACCTGCGCCTGGGGAACGGCGACGCCTCCGACGCCGAGGTGTCCCGGGCCGTCGAGCGTTGCGGCCTGGACGGACTGGTGGGTCGCCTGCCGAAGGGCCTGGACACGCCCGTCGGCGAGGGGGGCCTGACCCTCAGTGCCGGCGAGCGCCAGCGCATCGCCATCGGACGTGCCGTCCTCCGCGACGTGCCGGTCGTGCTGTTGGACGAGCCCACGGCCCATCTCGACCAGGCCCGGGAGGACGCGTTGCGGGCCGCCCTCGAGCCCTGGCTGGAGGGCCGCACCGTGATCATGGCGGCCCACCGCGGTGGTCTGGTGGCCCGGGTCGACCGGACCGTGACCCTGGTGGCCGGGCGACCCGTGGTGCTCGACTCCCGCGGAGTCGGGTCGATGACCGCCCGGTCGTGGAGCAGGCGGGAGTCCCGTGGCCCGGGGCCGCTCACCCGCGTCCTCCGTGTCGGGGCACCCGACCGGGGCAGGTTCGCGTTGAGCACCGCCCTCGGGGTGACCGCGTCGCTGTGCACGGTGGGCCTCCTGGCCTGCTCCGGCGCCCTGATCGACAAGGCGGCGCTGCGCCCGCCGCTGTACACGCTGACGCTGCTGATGGCCGCCGTGCAGCTGCTGGCCCTGGGTCGCGGCCCGCTGCGCTACGCGGAACGACTGGTGGCCCACGACGCCGCGCTCGGCGCACTCGGTCGGGTGCGCCTGTGGGTCTACGACCAGATCGCCCCCCGGTCGCCGGCCGCGGTCGCCGGGTGGCGCAACGGTGACCTCCTGGCCCGGGCCACCGCCGACGTCGACCTGCTCCAGGACCTCTACCTGCGCGGCGTCGCCCCGGTGGTCGTCGCCGGGGTCACCACCACGCTCACGGTGGCGGCGGTCTACCTCGTGCTCCCGTCGGGTGGGCTGGTGCTCGCCGGGTGCCTGCTCGGCGGCGGCACGGCGGCCGCGGTCCTCGCCTGGGTCCGCCAACGCCGGATCGGCCCGGGGGAGGGCGCCCTGCGCGGGGAGCTCGGGGCCGACGTCGTCGAGCTGCTGGCCGCCGCTCCGGACCTGGTGGCCATGGACCGGGACACCGAGTACCTGGAGCGGGCGCTGGCGTCGGACACCGCGCTCGGGAGCAGGGCCAGGAGCCGCGCCTGGTCGGACGGGGCGGTGTCGGCCCTCGTCACCGGATGCACGGGGGCCGCCGTCATCGGGCTCCTCGTCACCTCGACCCAGGCGATCACGGCCCACCGGCTGCCGGGGTTCATGATCGCCGTCCTCCCCCTCGCCGCTATGGGGGCCTTCGAGGTGGTGGCCCCGGCGGCCGACGCCGTGGCCCGACTGGCCGACCACCGGGAGGCGGCCGATCGACTCGTGGCCGTGGCCGACCTCCCCGTTCCCGTGCAGGATCCGCTCGTCCCCGCCCCGACGCCGCCGGGGTCCGACGTCTCCCTCGAGGACGCGGTGCTCCGCTACGACGCCGACGGACCGACGGTCCTGGACGGGCTGTCCCTCCGCGTGCCCGAAGGGCGTCGGTCGGCGCTGGTGGGACCCAGCGGAGCCGGGAAGAGCAGCATCGTCAACGTCCTCCTCCGCTTCTGGGAGCTCGAGTCCGGAACCGCCCGTCTCGGCGGGACCGCGCTGGCCGACCTGACCCAGGACGCCGTGCGCCGGCGCATCGCCTGGGTCGGCCAGGACGCCCACCTGTTCCCCACCACCATCGGCGCCAACCTGGCGGTGGCCCGACCGGAGGCGACGTCGGACGAGTTGGCCGCGGCGGCCCGCCGGGCCCAGCTCGGCCCCTGGATCGACAGCCTTCCCCAGGGCATGGAGACCCCGGTGGGAGAACAGGGGGGCCGCCTGTCCGGCGGGCAGCGGCAACGGGTGGCCCTGGCCCGCGCGTTGCTGGCCGGGGCCCCGGTGCTGGTACTCGACGAGCCGACGGCCGGACTCGACCGGGCCACCGCCCGGCGACTGGTCGACGACGTCGTGACGGCGTCGGACGGCTCCACCGTGCTCTACGTCACCCACCGGGACGAGGAGCTGGCCCGGTTCGACGAGGTGGTGGTGGTCGACGCCGGCCGGGTGGTCGCCTCCTACCGGCCGGGCTCCCCGTCCGGACCCGGCGGTCCGGACGGATCATCCGGCGCCCCGGTGGCCGAGCGCGACGCCCGTCCCGCCCGGGCGCGGACGTAGTCGTCGCACGGGGCGATCGGGAAGCGGACGGTGACCGTCCCCCCGTCGGACGACGTCGCCACCGGGAATCCCGAGGACAGGAAGACGCCCAGCATGTCCCGGTTCTCCGACAGGGTCTGGGCCATGAACCGGTGGATGCCGTGGCTCCGGGCCACGCCGACGAGGTGGTCGAGCAGCAGGCCGCCGATCCCCCGTCGCTGGTAGGCGTCGGTCACCACGAAGGCGACCTCGGCCTCGTCGGTCCCCTCGAGCCGCTCGTAGCGGCCCACCCCGACGATCCGGTCCCCGTCGACGACGACGAAGGCCATCCGGTCGACGTAGTCGACGTGGGTGAACCGCTCCACCTCGCCGGGCGAGAGCCGGGGGTGGGCGAAGAAGAACCGCCGGTACACGGAACGGGGCGACAGGCTCTCGTGGAAGGCCTCCATGGCCGCGCCGTCGGTGTCGCGGATGGGACGGAACCGCACGTGCGTCCCGTCCCGCAGCCGCTCGTCGGCGTCGAGTCCCGCCGGATACTCCCCGGCGACGGACAGCGGCCTGCCGCTCGCTCGGTCGGGCATCACGCCGATGCTAGGCCCTGGGGTGCTCGGTGCCGGGTGCGCCGCCGGCTACCGGCGCCCGGGCGCCGGGGCGCCGCCCGAGCCGGGTGCGGGTGAACGGCCCGCTGGCCGGGGCCACCCGGATGAGGGTCCCGCCGTCCAGTCGCACCCGTCGCTCGACATCGGCCAGGGTGCCGATGGCCGACGCGTCCACGACCCGCAGGCCGTCGGTGCACAGCTCGATCTCCCGCGTGCCGTCGGCCAGCAGCTCGCGCACGACCTCATCGAGGTTGGCCGCCGTGGTGGCGTCGAGCCGCCCGGCCAGTCGGATCCGCACCGGTACGACGTCGACTTCGACCCACAGTTCGAGGGCCACGTCGCCCCGCCAGTCGGCCAGTCCCATGGGCCGACCGAGTCCCACCTGGGGTTGTGCCGGCCGCGCCCGCTCGGGGTCGATCCCGGCTCCTGCTGATCGGGTCCGCTCGACGATCATGGCCACCACCTCCGCTCGGTGCACCCGCAGCAGGCTCGCCCTATCGGGCCGACGCGGACTCCACGCCGCTGACCCCGGATCCGTGCTGCCGACCCAATCGTAGAGGGAGTTCACCCGACGGGGGACACCGGTCGTGACCGCATCGTCCGGGTCGGGCGAACCCGCAGGTCGTCGGGACGTTCGGCCCTACCGAGGTCCTGGCGGAACGGCCATCGTTGGGGGTGACGACAACGATCCGGCCACTACCGAGGAGCGACCATGCCCACCGCCGAAGAACAGTCCACCACCCACGACGTCGACACCGTCGAGCGCCTCGAACAGCTCCTCGAGGAGTGGCGGGGCAAGATCGACGAGCTCCTGGTCCAGGTCGACCTGGCCTCGAAGGATGTCTCGGGGGAGGTCCGGGACCGGGCCACCGCCGCACAGAACGCCTACCTGGCGGCCAAGAACCAGCTCCGCCAGATCCCGAAGGATGCCGGGTCCAACCTGGGGTCGCTGCGCAGCGGCGTCGAGCGGCTGCTCGACGACCTGCGCCAGGCGTACCAGTCCGCGGAGGCCGCGATCCGACGGGGTCGGAGCGAGTAGGGCCGCTCGGGGCCACCGGGGACGGTGCCGGTGATCCGCACCTGCCCCGGCCCGAGTAGCCACGGGGGACCGAGGATGCACAGGTGAACGCCATGTACACACAGCTGTTGGAGGCGGTGCTCGCCTACGAGGCCGATCCCGACACCCAGCCGCGGTCGCAGGGCCCGCTGGCCGATGTGGTCCGGCTGCGGCACACCTTGGAGCGCCACGCGGCCCGGACCGACCCCGGCTGGGCGCTGCAGGCCGTGGCCGACCAGCTGGCCTACGACGCGGCGCTGATCCGACTGGCCCGCAAGCGGGGGATCCCGATCGGCGCCGGAGGACTTCGACAACCCCGAGCGGGGCCGGACCGCACTGGAGGACGCCCTCGTCGCCAAAGGGGTGAACCTGCCGCCGCGGGTCGTGGCCGAGCCGGACCACGGAGCCGCCACCCGGGTGACCGGGCCCACCGCGGACATCCGCCGCCCGGCGCTCAGGTGCCCGACGCGTCCGTGTTCCGATCGCGCTCGGTGCGCTCGTGGATCCGGGTGGCGTAGGAGGCGGCCTGGGTGCGGCGCTCCATGCCGAGCTTGGTGAGCAGGTTCGACACGTAGTTCTTGACGGTCTTCTCGGCCAGGTACATGTCCTCGGCGATCTGGCGGTTGGTCTTCCCCTCGGCGATGAGGTCGAGGATGCGCCGTTCCTGGCGGGTGAGGCTGGCGAGCAGCGGCTCCTCCTCGGGTCCCTCGCGCAGGCGACGGAGGACGCGATCGGTCAGCGCCGGGTCGAGGAGCGACTCGCCGCCGGCGACCCGGCGCACGTCGTCGACGAGGCTGTTCCCGCCCACCTGCTTCAGGACGTAGCCCGACGACCCCGCCATGATCGAGGCGAACAGGGCCTCGTCGTCGGCGTACGACGTGAGCATGATGCAGGCCGTCGTCGGCATCTGGGCCCGGATGTCGCGGCACACCTCCACCCCGCTGCCGTCGGGCAGCCGCACGTCGAGGATGGCCACGTCGGGACGGAGGGCGGGGATCCGGCTCAGGGCCTCGGCCACGGTGCCGGCCTCCCCCACCACCTCGAGGTCGTCGGTCGATTCGAGCAGCGAGCGCAGCCCGGTGCGGACGATCTCATGGTCGTCGAGGAGGAACACGCGGATCGTCATCATCGACCATTTGACCACGTCGGGGCCGTCCCGTGGGTGAGTCGCCGGTCCGCGTGCCCTAACCTTGGCCCCTGTGCCGGACGATACGCCGCGCAAACGAGCGGCCTTCGACTCGCTCGAGGATCCGGTGACGCTCCGCCGGGTCCTCGAGGCCACGCTGCTCCTGGAGGCCAACCTCGACCTCGCCGACCTCCTCACCCACATCGTCGGCGAGGCCCGGTCGCTGGCCAACGCCCGCTACGGGGCACTGGGCGTGCTCGACGAGCAGGGGACGGCCACGGTCGACTTCCTGACGTCGGGACTGCCCGTCGACGTCGAGGCGCGCCTGCTCGAGGGTCCGCTGCCCACCGGCAAGGGCGTCCTGGGCGTGCTGATCAAGGACCCCCGCCCCATCCGCATCGCCGTGCTCGGCGACCACCCGGCGAGCACCGGGTTCCCGCCCGGCCACCCGCCCATGACCTCGTTCCTCGGGGCCCCGATCCGGGTCCAGGACCGGGTCTACGGCAACCTGTACCTGACCGACAAGATCGGGGCCGACGAGTTCACCCCCGACGACGAGGCGGTCATCGAGGCCCTGGCCCTGGCCGCCGGCATCGCCGTCGAGAACGCCCGGCTGCACCAGCGGGCCGGCGACGTCGCCGTGTACGAGGACCGGGACCGCATGGCCCGGGACCTCCACGACGGGGTCATCCAGCGGCTCTTCGCCATCGGGCTGTCGCTCCAGGGCCTGTCGGCGAGCCCTGCCGGCCGGGACGTGGCCGACGCCTGTCCGCGGCCGTGGCCGACATCGACGAGACCATCCGCCAGGTCCGGGCCACCATCTTCGAGCTCGGCGGGCCGGCGGCGGCCGGGGCATCCGGGCCCGCGTGGCGGCCCTGGCCGAGGAGCTGCGTCCGGTGGTCGGCTTCGACGTCCCGGTCGAGTTCAACGGCCCGGTCGACACCGCGGTGAGCGACCCGGTGGCCGACCAGCTGCTGCCCACCCTGCGCGAGGCGCTCACCAACATCGGCCGCCACGCCGGCGCCACCCGGGCCCGGGTCCGCCTGTCGATCATCGGACACCGGTGCCGGATCGAGATCACCGACAACGGCCAGGGATTCGCGAGCCGGGCCACCGTCGGCCGGGGGCCTCGGACTCGCCAACATGCGCAAGCGGGCCGAGGGCCTCGGCGGCACCTTCGAGGTGATCCAGCCCGAGGCGGGCGGGACCACGATCGTCTGGCAGGTCCCGGTGCTCTCGGACCGGCGTCGGGCGGGCCGACGCACTGACGGTCGATCCAGGACGGGACCAATTGCCCTGGGTGACCGGGGCATCCCTCCCTAGGTGCTGGGACGCGGTGCCGGGTGGGACGACCCGGCGGAGAGGAGTCGGCATGGCGCATGCCGCGACGCAGCCGGTCCGCCGGATGGTGGTGGGATTCGACGGATCGGAGGCGGCGACGGCCGCCCTCGACTGGGCGGCCGACCATCGCCGCGTCGACCGGGGCCGTCGTCGAGGTGGTGGCCACGTGGGCGTGGCCGTCCGGCTACGGTGCCTCGCTCGTCATCCCGTCCGACTACGACCCGGCCGGTGACGCCGGCGGGCATGGTGGCCCGGGCCGTGCGACGGAGGCCCGGAGCCGTCATCCCGACGTCGAGTTCGTGCCCGTCGTGGTCGAGGGACACGCCGCCACGGTGCTGGTCGACGCCTCGCCGGTGCCGACCTGCTGGCGCTCGGCACCCGGGGCCACGGCGAGGTGGCCGGGCTCCTCCTCGGCTCGGTGAGCGAGCACTGCGCGGCCCACGCCCACTGCCCGGTCCTCGTCATCCGGGACATCCGCCGGCCCGGGCGGCGTGACGGCGCCGCCGGTCGTCCGCACCCGGGCGCTGACCAAGCGGTACCGGGGGACCGATGCGCTCGTCGACCTCGACCTCGAGGTCGGCGCCGGGGAGGTCATGGGGTTCCTCGGGCCCAACGGCGCCGGGAAGACGACGACGATCCGCCTCCTGCTCGGCCTGATCCGCCCGACCTCGGGGACCGCCGAGCTGTTCGGCCTCGACAGCCAGCGCGACGTGGTGGCCGTCCACCGCCGGCTGGCCTCGGTGGGCGGCGGACGCAGCCGCTGTGGCCCGGCCTCACCGGCGCCGAGACCCTCCACCTGCTGGGTCAGGTCCACGGGCAGGTCGACGCCGCCTACCGCGACGAGCTCGTCGAGCGGTTCGACCTCGACCCGTCGAAGAAGGTCCGGGCCTACTCCAAGGGCAACCGGCAGAAGGTGGCGCTGATCGCCGCCCTCATGTGCCGGCCCGACCTGCTGGTCCTCGACGAGCCGACCGTCCGGGCTCGACCCGCTGAAGGAGCACGAGTTCCGCCGCTGCGTGGCCGAGGCCCGGGAGCGCGGCCAGACGGTCTTCCTCTCGTCCCACGTCCTCGGCGAGGTCGAGGCCCTGTGCGACCGGGTCGGCGATCCTCCGGGAGGGCCGGCTCATCGAGGTCGGGACCCTGGCCGAGATGCGCCACCTGTCGGCCAGTCACCGTCGAGGTGACGTTCGAGGGCGCCGTGCCCGACCTGGCCGCGGTCGACGGCGTCCTGCGGCGTGACCGTCCACGGCCGCCAGGCCACCCTCCAGGTGCGCGGGCCCGATGGGGCCGCTGCTGCAGCGTGCTGGCCGGCTGCCGGGGTCGAGCGAGCTCCGGAGCCGGGAGCCGTCGCTGGAGGAGCTCTTCCTCACCCTGTACGGCGACGGGGACGACCGGTGTCGCCCGTGCCGGCTGACGGCGCCGCCCGGTCGACCCTCCGTCCCCACCGCGGCGCTCACCCCGGACCGTCGTCCTGCGGCGCACGGCCCGCCGCGCCGCCCGCTCCGGGGCCCTGTGGGGCTACGTGTTCGGCGCCGTTCGTGGTCGTCGACGGCGTGGAGCTACTCGTCGCATCTACCGGACCCGGCGCCAGCGCGACGCCCTGGCCGCCGCCTTCGGCTCGAACCGGGCCACCATCGCCCTCTTCGGGCCCGCGCCCCATGCTGCAGACCGATCGCCGGGTTCACCGTGCTCAAGACGTTCCTCACCCTCAGCATCATCGGGGCCGTCTGGGGACTGCTGACCGGCACCCGGCTGCTGCGCGGCGAGGAGGACGCCGGCCGGTGGGAGCTCCTCCTCGACCGGCGCCACCACCCGCGGGCGGGCCACCGCCCAGGCCGCTGTGCGGCCTGGTGGCGGGCGTCGTCGTGCTGTGGGCCGTGACCGCCGCCGATCATCGTGGTCGCCGGCCGGTCGTCCCGGGTCGCCATCTCGCCCGGGGCCGGCCTGTTCTTCGCCGTCGCCCTGGTGTCCGGCGCGCTGATGTTCACGGCCGTCGGGGCGCTGTGCAGCCAGCTCGGCGCCACCCGCCGCCGGGCGGCCGGGTACGCCGGCGCGGTCCTCGGCGCCAGCTACGCCCTGCGGATGGTCGCCGACTCGGGCGCCGGGCTCCACGGACTCATCTGGCTCACCCCCCTGGGCTGGGTGGAGAGCCTCCAGCCGCTGACGGCACCCCGACCGTGGCCCCTGGTCCCGATCGTCGCGTGCACGGTGGTCGTCGGCCTCGTGACCGTCCGCCTGGCGGCCTCCCGGGACGTCGGCGTCGAGCACCATCCCGGACCGGGACCGGGCCGCAGCCCCGGCTGCGCCTGCTCGGCGGCCAGCCGGGCTCTCCCGTCCGCCTGGTGCGGCCGACCGTGGTGGCCTGGGCCGTCGCCGTGGCGGTCACCGGCCTGCTCGTTGGGCTTCGTGGCCCACGCCGCGGCCGCGATCGATCTCCGGGTCGTCGGTCCGGGACGTCCTCGCCCGGCTCGGGGCGCCCGGGGCCGGTACGGCCGCCTACCTGGCGTCGACTTCCTGATCGTCGCCATCCTCCTCGGCCTTCGTGGCGGCCGGCCTGGTGCGGCGGCCCGGTCCGAGGAGCTCGAGGGACGGCTCGATCCCCTGCTCACCCGACCGGTGTCCCGGGCCGGCCTGGTTCGGCGCCCGGCTCGTCGTGGCCGCGGCCGCCCTGGCTGGCGTGCGGCCTCGTCGGCGGCCTGGCCACGCTGCTCGGCGCCGTCGGCGGCGGTGCGCCGGTGGACGCCGGCGCGGTGGTCGGCGCCGGGCTCAACACGGTGCCCCCGGCCGTGTGCGTCCTCGGGCTCGGCGCCCTCGCCTACGGCATCGCGCCCCGGGCCGCCTCGTTCGTCGTCTACGGCCTGGTCACGTGGTCGGTGCTCATCGACCTGGTCGGCGGCATCGGCGCGCTCGACCACTGGGTGGCCGACACGTCGGTGTTCCACCAGATGGCGGCGGCTCCCGCCGTGCCGCCCGAACTGGCCGGCCATCGGCGTGCCTGGTGGCTGATCGGGGATCGTCGGGTCCGTCGCCGGCGTGCGTGCTGCCTGACCCGCCGGGACCTGCAGGGCGGCTGAGGGCGCCACCGGTCGACGGCGGCCGCGCCTCCCCGGCGCCACTTGTACGGTGGCGGCCATGGCCGAGCTCGATCGTCGCACGACGGCACCCTCACGCTGGCCCTGTCGCGGCTCGAGCAGCCTCGAGGGGTTCCGGCGGCGACCTGCGCGCGCCGCTGTCGTCGGTCACCGCGGTGCGGGCCGTCGCAGGACCCGTGGCCCGAGCTGCGGGGGCTCCGGGCGCCCGGCACCGGCCTTCCCGGTGTCGTGGCCGTCGGGCACCCGGCGGGGGTCGTTCGGCAAGGACTTCGCCGCCGTCCACGGCAAGGGCCCGGGCGTGGTCGTCGAGTTCGCGGGCCAGGAGTTCGAGCGCTGGGTGCTGACGGTCGACGACCCCGACCCGGTGGTGGCCCGGGTGTCGGTGGCCGCCGGCCTCGCCTGAGGCGGGGACGCGGGACGGCCACCGGGTTCGTCAGGCCGAGCGCAGCTCCGGCCACAGGCCCCGACGCTCGGGGCCGAGCAGCCGCTGGGTGTAGGTGCCACCCAGGTGGGTCGGACCGCCACGTCAGCATCGACTGGGCCAGCGGGAGCACCACGGCGGGTCCGTCGGTGGTCGTGTGCCAACCGGGATCGGCGGCCAGGTCGAAGCAGAGCCACGACCCGTCGGCGAACTGCACGTAGGCGTGGGTGGCGGTCCGCTCGACGGCCAGGTTGGTCCGCTCGAGCCGGGGATCGGTCCCCCCGTCGGTCCGGTGGGGCCCCATCACCATGTCCCGCCAGTCCCACTCCCAGTGGGTCGCCGTCCGCCACCGGTCGCGGCTCGCCTCCCGTCGAGGAACGGGACCAGCGAGGTGCCGTCGCACTGGACCGGCACCTCCTGGCCGAGCAGTTCGGCGATGGTGGGGAGCACGTCGACGCGCCTCGGTGAACGCGTCGACGACCGACCCGGCGGTTCGCGACCGGCCGGGGGCCCGCACGATGCAGGGGATGGCGTAGCTCGACTCGTAGAAGCCGAGCTTCTGGATGAGCCCGTGGTCGCCGAGCTGCTCGCCGTGGTCGGCGGTGACCACCACCAGGGTGTCGCCGTCCCGGCCGGTCGCCTCCAGGTGGTCGAGCACCCGGCCGAACTGGTCGTCCACCTCGGACACCATCCCGAAGTACTGGGACCGGAGACGGGCCATGTCCGCCGGGTCCGTCGGCGCCGCAGCAGACCGGGAGCGTGCGGGCCAGGTCCACCAGCGGGTGGACGCCCGGGTCGACGGCCAGCGGGGTCGCCCACCGTCGTCGGGGGCGTACCGGGTCGACCACCGCCCGGCCGCCGCATACGGCGGATGCGGGCGGAGATAGCTGGCATGGGCGAACCACGGCCCGTCCTGGCGGTCGATCCAGGAGATGAGCGCGTCGGACAGGAAGGCCGAGGCGCTGGCCTCGGCCGGGCGGTCGGGCTCGGTGGCCAGTGCCTGGTCGGCGCCGAGGGAGCCGAATCCGAGCGACTCCAGCCAGGCCAGCCACGGGACCATCCGGCCGTCGAGCGCCAGTTCGGGTCGAAGCCGGGCAGCAGCCCCTCGTAGGTGTCGAGGCGCGGGTCCGCCGGGTCGCCCACGACCGACGGGTCGACCCCCTGGTCGGTGTAGCCGAACAGCGCCGGCGCGTACCCGGCCCGCCGGGCCAGCCGGGCCACGTTGTCGAAGCGGTCCTCGAGGGGCGATCCGTTGGCCACCACCCGGTGGTTCATCTGGTAGGTCCCCGTGTAGAGCGAGGCCCGACCGGGCGCGCACGGCGCGGCCTGGCTGTAGTGGGAGGCGAAGCGCACCCCGGCCGCGGCCAGCCGGTCGAGGTTGGGCGTCTCGACCACCGGGTGCCCGGCCGCCGACAGGCAGTCGGCGCGGAACTGGTCCAGGGTGACGAAGAGGACGTTCACGCCTCCCACTCTTGCAGTCCGGGCCGTCGACGACCACCGGCCGGTCGCCGGCGCGGAGGCGCTGCCTAGACTCCCCCCGTGGACCACGTCGACGTCTTGATCCTGGGGGCCGGCCTGTCGGGCGTCGGCAGCGCCTGCCACCTCGAGGCCAGGCGGCCCGGCACGACCTACGCCATCCTCGAGGCCCGCGACGCCATCGGCGGGACGTGGGACCTGTTCCGCTACCCCGGGCGTCCGGTCGGACTCCGACATGTTCACGCTCGGGCTACTCGTTCGAGCCGTGGGTCGGCGACAAGGCCATCGCCGACGGCCCCTCGATCCTCGAGTACATCCGGACGCACGGCCCGCACCCACGGGATCGAGGACAAGGTCCGCTTCCACCGACGGGCCGTCGCCGCCTCGTGGTCGACCGCCGAGGCCCGGTGGACCGTCGACGTCGAGCGCACCGACACCGGCGAGCGGGAGCAGATCGACCTGCGGCTTCCTGTGGGGCAACACCGGCTACTACCGCTACGACCAGGGGTACCGGCCCGACTTCCCGGGGGAGGACCGCTTCGGCGGCACGCATCGTCCACCCCCAGCACTGGCCCGAGGACCTCGAGTGGGCGGGCCGGCGGATCGTGGTGATCGGGAGCGGCGCCACCGCGGTGACCCTGGTGCCCGCCCTGGCCGAAGCGGGCCGCCCACGTCACCATGCTGCAGCGCTCGCCGACCTACATCGTGGCCCGGCCCGGGCGAGGACAGGATGGCCGACTCGCTGCGGCGCCACCTGCCGGCCAAGGTCGGCCCACGCCGTCATCCGGTGGAAGAACGTGCTGCTCACCCAGTTCAGCTTCGCCCTCAGCCGACGGGCCCCCGAGCTGGTGAAGAAGGGGATCCGCAAGGGGGTGACCGAGGCGCTGCCGGCCGGCTACGACGTCGACACCGACTTCACCCCCCGCTACGACCCGTGGGACCAGCGGCTCTGCCTGGTGCCCGACGGCGACCTGTTCGCGGCCATCAGCGCGGGGCGGGCCGACGTGGTGACCGACACCATCGAGACCTTCACCGAGACCGGGATCCGCCTCGCGTCGGGCATCGAGCTCGAGGCCGACATCGTGGTGACGGCCACCGGCCTGGCCATGCAGCTGCTCGGGGGCATCACGCTCGACGTCGACGGCACCAAGGTCGTGCCGGGCGAGTCGGTGGCCTACAAGGGGATCATGCTGTGCGGCGTGCCGAACCTGGCCACCACGTTCGGGTACACCAACGCGTCGTGGACGCTGAAGGCCGACCTCACGGCCGAGTACGTGTGCCGCCTGCTCGACCTGATGGACGAGCGGGGCATGCGCCAGTGCACCCCGCTGCCGCCGGACCCGGCGCTGCCCGACCGAGCCGTTCATCGACTTCTCCTCGGGGTACGTGACCCGGGCGGCGGCCGACCTCCCGAAGCAGGGGGCCACCACGCCGTGGCGCCTCCACCAGAACTACCTGCGCGACACCTGGCTGCTGCGCTTCGCCAAGGTCGACGACGCCCTGGCGCTGTCCAACCCGGCCCCGGCCGCCGCCCCGGTGGTCACACCCGCCTGAGCGTCGCCGGCCGGCCGGACGCGGGGCCGCGCCTCCGATCCTGACGCGGGGCCGCGGCCGGGCCGCTACGATGTCATCGGATGATGACTTACGACCGCCGCACCGCGCTGCTCCTCCCCACGCTGGTGTTCGTCGGCCTCCTCGTCGCCATCGTGAGCAGCCTGGGTGCCCCCCTGGTCCCGACCATCGCCGGCACCTACCACGTGCCCCTGAGCACCGCCCAGTGGGTCCTGACCGCGGCGCTGCTGACCGGTGCCCTGGCCACCCCGGTGATGGGCCGGCTGGCCGACGGGGCCAGACAGCGCGACGTCATCCTGCTCACCCTCGGCGTGGTCCTGATCGGCTGCGTCCTGTCGGCCGTGGCCACCTCGTTCGCGGTGCTGGTGGTGGGCCGCGGGCTGCAGGGGGTGGGCCTCGGACTGCTCCCGGTCAACATGGCCATCGCCCGGCGCAACCTCGATCCGGTGCCGGCCGCACGGGCCATCGCCACCCTGTCGGTGTCGACGGCCATCGGCGCCGGGCTCGGCTACCCGATCACGGCGATGGTCGCCCAGCTGGCGAACGTGCACGCCGCCTACTGGTTCGGCGCCATCGTGGTGGCCGCCGCGCTGGCCTGCTCCGTGCTGGTGCTGCCGCCGAGGACACCCGCCGCCCCGCTGGCCTTCGACACGTCGGGCGCCGTCCTGCTCAGTCTGGCCGTGACCGGCGTGTCCGTCGTGTTGAGCGAAGCCGGCAACTGGGGCTGGACGTCACCTCGCACCGTGATCATCACCGTGGGAAGCCTCGTGGCGCTGGCCGTCTGGGTGCCCCACGAGCTCCGGTCCCCCCATCCCCTGGTCAACCTCCACCACCTGGCCGACCGGTCGGTGCTCATGGCCGACGTGGCCGGGTTCCTCATGTGCGTGTCGATGTACCTGGTGGTGCCCATCGTGGTGGAGTTCATCCAGATCCCACCGTCGACCGGGTTCGGGTTCGGCGCCTCGGTGATCGTGTCGGGCCTCGTCCTCGTCCCCCTGTCGATCGGGACGTTCCTGGCCAGTCGCCTGCTCGTCCCCTACGAGCGCCGGTTCGGGGTGCGGAGCATGATCCCGCTGGGCGCGCTCGTCTTCGCCGCCTCGTCCGCCTACTTCGCCCTCGACCACGGCTCGCTGTGGCAGGCGTTCGTCACCATGGGCATCGTCGGCCTGGGCATCGGGTTCACCTTCGCCGCCATGCCCGGATTCATCATCCGCGCCGTCCCCGCCTCCGAGACGGGCAGTGCCACCGGCTTCTACCAGGTCCTGCGGAACATCGGCCTGTCGGTGGGCAGTGCCTTCGGGGCCGCCGTGCTGCTGGCCTACACCCGCCCGCGGTGCCACCTACCCCGACCTCGACGGCTTCCGGGTGGCGCTCCTGATCTCGGCGGGGCTCGGCCTGGTGACAGCCGTGCTCGCCTTCGTCCTGCCCGGGCGCCACGAGCCGGGCCCGGGCCCCCGCACCCGGGGGGCGGACCACGACGCCGTCGAGACCCGGATGGAGGAGGAGGCGCTGCTCGAGGCGGCCGGCGCCATGCTCTTGGACGAGCGCGACCTCGACACCGGGCGGGGCACGACGGAGCGGGGCACGACGTGACGGACTCCACCGACGCTCCCCCGGCCTCTCCCCCGACGACCGCTCCCCGCGTCGGGCCCGCAACGCCCGGGCCACCCGGGAGGCGCTGCTGGCCGCGGCCCAGGAGGGCTTCGGCCGCAAGGGCTACGAGCGGACGACCACCCGCGAGATCGGCGAGGCCGCCGGCGTCGATCCGGCGTTGATCGCCCGGTACTTCGGGTCCAAGGCCGATCTCTACCTGGCGGCGGTGGCGGCCGAGCGGCTGGACGACGACGAACGGGCCGGGCCGGTCGCCGACAGCGCCCCGTTCGCCGATCTCGAACAGGTGGTCGAGGTGGTCCTGCGGCGCACGGCACGCCGCGGGCCCGGGACCGATCCTCCAGGCGCTGGTGCGCGACGACGCCTCGCCCGAGATCCGCCAGGCCGCCCGGGCCCGCATCGCCCGACGGATGGTGGATCCCGTGGCGGCCCAATTCGTGGCGGACGGCGCCGATCGACCGGCGTTGCGGGCCCAGGTGGCGGTGGCGGCCCTGCTGGGTGTGGGCCTCGGGCGGTCGCTCGGATGGTTCGACGAGCTCCACGCCACCGATCCCGACGATCTGGTGGCACTCGTCCTGGAGGTCCTCGGACAGACGGACTGACGGTGCCGCACGGCCCCGACCCGTCGGGCCGGAATCCGCTGATCCCGTGGCCGCCCGTCGCCCGTCGGCGCGGGGTTGTCGATTCGGACTATGCCTGTTCGTCGTAGTGGCAGTGCGACCCGATCGGCGGGTCCACCGAAGGGAGCCACCATGGCCGAGTACCTGGTCCTCATCTACCAAGACGAGTCCGCCAACACCGACGCCGCCGTGCGGGAGCAGATGATGGCGGGACACATCCGCTTCGGCGAGCAGAACGGCGGCGCCCTCCGCGGCGGCAACGCCCTCCAGCCGTCGGGCACGGCCACGTCCATCCGGAGCGACGGATCCGGCGGGTTCACCATCACCGACGGGGCCTTCGCCGAGACCAAGGAGGCGCTCGGTGGCTACTACCTGGTGGAGGCCGCCGACCTCGACGAGGCCATCGCCATGGCCAAGGAGATCCCGGCGCCGTCCGGCGGGGTCGAGGTCCGCCCGATCCGCCCGATGTGAGGCCGGGTCGGCCGGTGGACGTCTCCGTCGAGGCCGCGGTCGCCGACGCGCACCGTCGTGAGTGGGCCTTCGTGCTCGCCGCGACGGTGCGCGTCGCCGGGCGACATCGACCTGGCCGAGGAGTGCGTCCAGGACGCCTACGCCAGGGCCCTGACCACCTGGCCGACCCAGGGGATCCCGGTCCGTCCGGCGGCATGGCTCACCACCGTGGCCCGACGGCGGGCGCATCGACGTGCTGCGGCGCCGCGACCACCCACGACCGGTCCTGCCCGAGCTGGCCGGCTCGAGGCGGAGTCGACGACGACTCGTGACGCCGCGGTCGACGGGCTCCCCGAGATCCCCGACGACCGGCTCCGCCTGATCTTCACCTGCTGTCACCCGGCCCTGGCCCCCGAGGCCCAGGTGGCCCTCACCCTGCGCCTGGTCTGCGGCCTGACCACCGGCCGAGGTCGCCCGGATGTTCCTCGTCCAGGAGTCGACCATGGCGGCACGGATCACCCGGGCCAAGAAGAAGATCGCCGCCGCCCGCATCCCCTACCGGGTGCCCGCGCTCGAGCCGAGCTGCCCGAGCGCATCGACGCCGTGCTCGACCGTCGTGCACCTGGTGTTCACCACCGGCCACACCGCACCGGTCGGGAGCGATCTCGTCCGCACCGACCTGGTCGACCCAGGCCCTCTACCTGGCCCGGATGCTGCGGACGCTGCTGCCCGACGACGCCGACGTGGCCGGCCTGCTCGGCCTCATCCTGCTGACCCACGCCCGCCGGACCACGCGCCTGGCCGCCGGACGGCTCGCTCGTCGCTCCTGTCGGAGCAGGACCGGAGCCGGTGGGACGCCGCCGAGATCGCCGAGGGCCTCGGCCCTGGTGCGCGAGGCGCTGCAGCGGCGGCCGCCCGGGCCGGTTCGCCCTGATGGCGGCCATCGCCGCCGTCCACGCCGAGGCCCCGACGTGGTCGGCCACCGACTGGGCCGAGCTCGTCGGCCTCTACGACCTGCTCGTCGTCATCTGGCCGTCGCCCGTGGTGGCGCTCAACCGCGCCGTGGCCGTCGGGTTCGCCGACGGGCCGGAGGCCGGCCTCGAAGGCCCTCGACGGGCTGGCCGACGAACCCCAGCTCGGCGTCCTACGCCTACCTGCCGTCGGCCCGGGCCGACCTCCTCCGCCGCCTCGGGCGGACCGACGAGGCCGGCGCCGCCTACCGCCGGGCGCTCGACCTGACCGACAACGCCGTCGAGCGGGAGTTCCTGCCGGACCGGCTCGACGAACTCGGCAGCGGGCCGACGGCGACCGGTAGCCCGGTCGGCGGCTCAGCCCAGGCGTGTCCAGGGCCGTCGTTGAAGGTCGCCGACGGGCGCATGACCGCCTCGGCCATGGCGTCGTCGGGCCGGTAGTAGCCACCGATGTCGGTCGGCGACCCCTGGACGGCCAGCAGCTCGGCCACGATGGCCTCCTCGTCGGCCGTCAGGCGCTCGGCCAGCGGGGCGAAGGCGGCGGCCAGTCCGGCGTCGGCGGTCTGGGCGGCCAGCTCGCGGGCCCAGTAGAGGGCCAGGTAGAAGTGGCTGCCCCGGTTGTCGATGCCGCCGAGCTTGCGGCTGGGTGACCGGTCCTCGTCGAGCAGGGTGCCCGTGGCCCGGTCGAGGGTGTCGGCCAGGACCTGGGCCCGCGCGTTGCCGGTGCGTCTGGGCCAGGTGCTCGAAGCTCACGGCCAGGGCCAGGAACTCGCCCAGGCTGTCCCACCGCAGGTAGTCCTCGGCCAGGAGCTGCTGGACGTGCTTGGGCGCCGAGCCGCCGGCGCCCGTCTCGAACAGCCCGCCACCGTTGATCAGCGGGACCACCGACAGCATCTTGGCGCTGGTGCCCAGCTCCATGATCGGGAAGAGGTCGGTGAGGTAGTCGCGCAGCACGTTGCCGGTCACCGAGATGGTGTTCTCCCCCCGACGGATGCGCTCGAGGGAGCGGGCGGTCGCCTCGCTCCGGGGCCAGGATCTCGATCTGCAGCCCCTCGGTGTCGTGCTCGGGCAGGTAGGCGCGGACCTTGGCGATGAGGTTGGCGTCGTGGGCCCGACCCTCGTCGAGCCAGAAGATGGCCGGGTCGCCGGTGGCCCGGGCCCGGGTCACGGCCAGCTTCACCCAGTCCCGGATCGGGATGTCCTTGGTCTGGCACATGCGGAAGATGTCGCCGGCCGACGACGGGCACCTCGAAGACCACCGTCGCCGGACTGCGTCGGTCACCCGGACCGTCCCGTCGGTCGGGATCTCGAACGTCTTGTCGTGGCTGCCGTACTCCTCGGCCGCCTGGGCCATGAGGCCGACGTTGGGCACCGAGCCCATGGTGGCCGGGTCGAAGGCGCCGTTGGCCCGGCAGTCGTCGATGACCACCTGGTAGACGCCGGCGTAGCTGGCGTCGGGGATGACGGCCAGGGTGTCGGCCTCGGCGCCGTCCGGGCCCCACATGTGGCCCGAGGTGCGGATCATGGCCGGCATCGAGGCGTCGACGATGACGTCGCTCGGCACGTGGAGGTTGGTGATGCCGCGGTCGGAGTCGACCATGGCGAGGTCGGGGCCGTCGGCCAGCTCGGCGTCGAACGACGCCCGGATGGCCGCGCCGTCGGGCAGCCCGCCCAGCCCGTCCAGGATGGCGCCCCACCCGTCGTTGGGGCTGAGGCCGGCGGCGGCCAGGGTGTCGCCGTAGGTGGCGAACGTCTTCGGGAAGAAGGCCCGCACCACGTGGCCGAAGATGATCGGGTCCGAGACCTTCATCATGGTGGCCTTCAGGTGGACCGAGAAGAGCACGCCCTCGGCCTTGGCCCGGGCGATCTGGCGGTCGAGGAAGGCCCGCAGTTCGGCCACCTGCATGACCGTGGCGTCGACCACCTCGCCGGCCAGCACCGGGATCGGGCGGCCGCAGCTCGGTGGTGCGTGCCGTCGGCGGCCACCAGCTCGACCCGCAGCGTGCCGTCGGCCGCCATGACGGCCGACCGCTCGTTGGAGCAGAAGTCGCCGCCGTCCATGTGGGCCACGTTGGTCCTCGACTCCGGCGACCACGCGCCCATCCGGTGGGGATGGGTCCGGGCGTAGTGCTTGACCGAGGCCGGGGCCCGACGGTCGGAGTTGCCCTGGCGGAGGACGGGGTTGACGGCGCTCCCGAGCACCTTGCGGTAGCGGGCCAGCGCGTCGCGGTCCGCGTCCGATCCGTCGGGTCCTCGGGGAAGTCGGGGATGTCGAAGCCCTTGGCCTGCAGTTCGGCGATCGCCGCCTTCAGCTGGGGGACGGAGGCCGAGATGTTCGGCAGCTTGATGATGTTGGCCTCGGGGGTCAGCACGTCGCGGCCGAGCTCGGCCAGGGCGTCCTCCACCTGCTGGTCCTCACGCAGCCGTTCGGGGAAGCTCGGCCAGGATGCGCCCGGCCAGCGAGATGTCCCGGGTGACGACCGCCACGCCCGCCTGGGCGGCGTAGGCCTGCACCACGGGGAGCAGGGAGTACGTGGCCAGCAGCGGGGCCTCGTCGGTGTGGGTGTAGATGATGGTCGATTCGGTCACGCGCGCTCCGTCGTCGGTGGGCGGTCAGGGTCGCCCCAACGATAGACGGCCCGGATCAGGTGCTCCGGAGGGCCGACCGGGTCCGCCCGTACGGCCCGGACAGGCGGTCGAAGGCCACCGCGGCGGCGGTCGCCACGTTGAGCGAGTCGACCCCGGCCGCCATCGGGATGGTCACCACCTCGTCGGCGGCCGCCAGCGCGGCCGCCGACAGTCCCGGGCCCTCCGCCCCGACCAGCAGCGCCACGCCGGCGGCACCCGGCGCCCGGGCCGACAGGCGGTCGCGCAGACGCGTGGACGGGTCACCGGGTGCCGGCCGTCCGGGTGCGGGGCCAGTGCGCACACCACGAAGCCGGCGGCCCGGACCCGGTCGAGTCCGTCCGGCCACGGGTCCAGCCGGGCGAAGGGCAGATGGAGCGCGTGGCCCACCGACACCCGGACGGCCCGTCGGTAGAGCGGGTCGCCGCAGGTCGGGTCGAGGAGGACGGCGGCCACCCCGAAGGCGGCGGCGTTGCGGAACAGGGCGCCGATGTTCTCGGGGTCGTTCAGGCCCTCCAGGACCGCCACCAGCGGCGGGCCGCCGTGGAGGCCGGTGCCACGGGCCGCCTCGGCCAGGACCCGGTCCGGGTCGGCGTCGGGCGGGCGGTCGGCCACGGCCACCACGCCACGGTGGAGCCGGAACCCGACGAGCGACGCCATCCGGGCACGGGGCACCACGTAGACCGGCGCCCCCGTACCGCGCACGGCGTCGACCAGGTCGGCGGCCAGGTTCACCTGGTGGTCGTCGACCAGCGAGGCGACCGCACGGCCAGGCCCGAGTCGAGCAGTTGGCGGACGGCCACCCGCCCCTCGACCACGATGATGCCGAGCTCCGCCTCGAGTCGGCGGCGGGCCGCGGGGTCGTTGAGGTCCCGGTACCCGGCGAGCCGGGGGTCGTCCAGGTCCTCGACCTCGATCACCGCGCCGGTCGTTCCCGCCGGGGGCGCGGTCATCGATCGCCACCCGTCGACGGGCTCCTCGTCGCCCGCCACTCCTCCAGCAGTTGCCCGAGGATCACGCCGGCCGGCTCGGCCCGGGCCCGGTGGTACTCGACACCTGCCCACAGATGCAGCGCATCGGCGATGCCCCGCTCCGCCGCGGCCGCCCGGAGGGCACGCGTGGCGTGGTGGATCTGCGGGTACGCGGCCGGCGCGGTCGGATGGTCGACCATGAAGCGGTTCCGGATCCCCCGGGCCGGGCGACCGGTGAAGGCCCGGGTGAGCATGGTCCCGGTGAATCCCGGGTCGGTGAGCGCTCCCCGGTGGGTGGCATTCGTCCCGGCCTCCGTGGCGGCCAGGAGGGCGGTGCCGATCTGTACCGCCACCGCGCCGGCGTCGAGCACGGCCGCCATCCGCGCGACCGGTGGCGATTCCGCCGGCCGCCAGCATCGGGAGGGAGGTGGCACCTCCCACGGCCGCCAGGGCGTCCAACAGGGGAATCGGGGACAGCGCCGCGTCGTCGTTGCGGAACCGGCTGTGATGGCCGCCCGCTTCCGCACCCTGGACGCAGAGTGCGTCGGCCCCGGCCGCCGTGGCCAGGGCCGCTTCGTCCGGGCCGGTCACGGTCACCACCACCCGGGTCCCGACGGCGTGGAGGCGGCGCACCGTCGAGGCGTCCGGGGCGCCGAAGGTGAACGAGACGACCGCCACCGGGTCCGCCTCGAGTACGTCGAGCTTCGCCGCATAGCCGTCGTCGTCGCGCCGTGGCACCCCCAACGGCACCCCGAGCCGCTCGGCGTCGGGAACCAGTTCGTCGAGGTAGGCGACGAGGGCCGGTTCGTCGACCTCCGACGGGCTCGGCGCGAACACGTTGACGCCGAACGGCGCGTCCGTCAGCCCCCGGGTGGTGGCGACTTCGGCCGCCATCCCCTCGGCCGACTTGTAGCCGGCGGCGAGGAAGCCGAGGGCACCGGCCCGGGCCACCGCAGCCACCAGCCCCGGACCACCCGGGCCGCCGGCCATCGGCGCCGAGACGATCGGCACCGCGGCCGTGCCGGCAAGCAGCTCGCTGACATCTGGCTCGGGCATGGCGGCCTCGCTGGTGCTCCGTCGCTCGCAGCTCCGGGGGAATCGTAGGAGGGCCGCCGGCGGCCTGTCGATCAGGTGGGTGGCGGGTCCATCCCCCGGGCCCTCGACGGCATCGCCACGTTGCCTACCCTCCGGCGGTCGACCCCGTGCGTCCGGCACCCGCTTCGCCCACGACGACCGGTGGCCGCCGGGCCCCGACCATCTCCCGATGGAGCACTCCCGGATCGCGGTGCGCGATCCGGTCCAAGATTTCGGGGTGGCCGTGTCAACCTGGGAGGCGGGCGCGGTGTCATCTCCCTGATGACCATGGCGATGATCGAACGGACGGTGCCGGTGGGGGTGGACGAAGACCAGCTGGCCCGGTTCGTCCGGGCCGACTACGGCGGGCTGGTGGCCGCCCTCGGACTGGTGTGCGGTGACCGTGGGGCGGCGGAGGACGCCGTCCAGGAGGCACTGGCCCGAGCCCTCATCGCCATGCGGAAGGGCACCACGATCGAGTCCCTGCCGGCATGGGTCCGAGTGGTCGCCCTCAACCTGCTCCGGAACCGGTGGCGATCCCTGACCCGGGAACGACGCGCCACCCGCAGGGCGACCGACCCGTCCCTCGGCGCCGCGTCGGATGACGTCGACGAACTGTTGGATCTCCGGGTGGCGATCGCCGGGCTCACCCGGCGCCGAGCGCGAAGCGGTGGCCCTCTACTACCGCCTGGGCCTGAGTGTCGGCGAGACGGCCCAGGCCATGCGGGTGTCGGACGGCACGGTCAAGACCCTGTTGAGTCGCGCCCGGGCCACGCTGGCCCAGGTGCTCGAGCCCGGGGAGGTCCACGATGCCTGACGAACCGTTCCCCACCGGCGATCCCTTCGAGGCGCGGCTCCGGAGTGCGATGCACGACGTGGCACCCGATGTCCCCGGTTCCGGTGTCCTCCCCGACGTCGAGCGCCGGGCCCGGCGCCGCAGGCGACGTGTCCGCGAGTCCATCGGTGCCTCGGTGGTGGTCCTGCTGGGTGGACTCGCCGTGGCCGGCTACGCCGCCGAGGCGGGGCCGCAGCTGCGGGCGAACGGTCGATCGGTCCCGGCACGGCCGTCACCGACCTCGACGATCCCCGGGTCGACGTCCCAGAGCCTCTCGACCGCATCGGGACAGTCGTTCGGCCGAGCCGAAGGGGGCCGGCCGCCACCGGATCCGCAGCCGTGTCCGGCCCACCAGGCGACCCCGTCGACCGCCGGCGGCCGGTTCTGTGGCCCGTCCCCCGACCCCGGCAACGGATCCGGGCCGAACGGGTCGTGCACGGGTGCCGAGACGGTACCGCCCTGTGGTCGCGGCGTCGTTCCCGACCGGTACTACGCCTTCACCATGCCCGGCACGTGCAGCGGTCTCGTGACCTTCGACGGCAGGCAGTGGGTGTCCGAGTTGCCCCCACCCAGTCCGTCCCCGGACTTCTTCGTGTGGATACGCCTCGGTGCCGGCGGGTCCGCCGGTTGGATCAGTCCGTCCGGTGCCGTCGGGCTGACGCCCTACGTAGGCCAGGCACTGGCTGCGTGTCGCCAGTGACCCGTCCCGGCGGCGTCGGCGCATCCCTCCTGGCCGTCATGGCCGTCGTGATCGGTGCCGGCCTGGCCGGGACGGGGTGCTCGGGCCCGGCATCCACCGGGCAGACGACGGTCGCCACCACGGAGCCGGTCCAGGTGCCGACCGGATGGTCGACCTACGTGTACGGCAAGGCCGCCATCTCCGTCCCGGCCACGTGGTCCGTCGTGCTCGACGCCAACTGCCCGGCACCCACCCAGGCCGGGACGCTCTTCCTGGGTAGCCCCCGGGATCCGGGGCTCTTCTGCCCCGCGGCGCGGTCGTCGGGGCCCACGGTCACGGTCACGAACCTGGGGATGCCGGGGCTCCAGACCGGGCCGGCGCAACCGGACGACTGCGATCCGATCACGGTGAACCGCCTGCGGGTCCTCGTCGGTCCGTGTGAACGGACGCGCAACACCGGTGGGCTCACCACGTGGACGATCCCGGCCCTCGGGAGCCAGGCGGTCGCCACCACCAGCGACAGCGGCGCCGTCGGCACGTCGACCGGCACCGTGGTCGACAGGGTCCTGCACACGATCCGGCGGGCCACCCCGGCCGAGACCGCCACCCGGAGCCCGCTCCGCCTGCGGGTCACGCTCGATCACACGACGGTGAAGGCCGGCACGTCGATCAAGGGCGAGGTCACCCTGGTCAACACCACCACGGAGGACATCACGGTCGAGACGTGCGCCGCCGACGGTTGGCTCGACGTGGGTCTCACCGGGCACGGCGTCACCTTCGCCCCGGCCCACATCCAGATCGCGTGCCTCCCCACGGTGCAACTCCGGCCGGGGTCCACCCGGCTGCCGGTGACGGTCCTCACCTCGTACAACGGCTGCGCCCCGCCCGGTGACTCGTCCTCCGACCCTTCCGTTCCCCGGTGTGTGGCCAACGTCCCCCCTCCCCTGCCGGTCGGGCGGTACCGGGTCGTCGTCGTCACCACCGGATTGCCGCCTGAACTGTCGGGACCCGACGTCCTCATCGTCACCCTGACCCACTGAGGTGGTGCGGATCACGGCACCGACTGGGCTACTGGTCCTGTCCCGGTGGTCCGACTACCGGACGATCGAATGCGGCCCAGTCTCCCAGTCGCAGGCCAACCCAATGGCTCGCTGCCTGCGGCGTCGTTCCGCTGCTTGAGCTACGCCGATGGGCGGTGGCCCTCCACGTACGGGCTCCGCCGGCGTCGGATCGTCTCGTCCGCTGCCATCGCCACAGCCAAGGTGATGAATGCCACCGTTCCGGACAGGAAGAGCCGGCTCTGTGCCTTCGTGGCCGTGTTGTACTGGGACTCGGTGAGTGGGATGAGCTCCCCGTGGTTGTCCGCCGTGTAGGAGTGGGTCACGGGGTTGTAGGCCGGCTGACCCGGCAATGCCTTGGAGCTGAACACGAGGGCCATCGAGATCCAGGCAGCGACGACGAGCACGCCCACCGCCACCAGCGCGCTCTTCGGCAGGTACTCGAGCGGGAACCGTTGCGGTCGCCTCCGACCCGAGCGGGTGCCGACTTGGAGCAGCGGCTCACCGCGGCGCTGCTGGCGCCCCTGGCTGGCCATGAGCACCGCCCAGAAGAAGAGGGGGAATATCAGCACGAACAGCGGTGCGACCACACCCATGTCGAACCATGGGGCGCCACCCACCAGCGTGAGCAGCAGGAGCACCACTGCGGCTACCAGTGCAATGCTCCCAATGACGAGGGCGAACCGATTGATGATCCCCGCACCCCGGGTGTCGAGGAAGCCGAGCGGCCCGGGTGCCGCACCCCGTCGCTTTTGTGCCGTTTCATCCGGCATCGATGCGCCCCACGCGGCCCGCACGGCCGCAGCCTGGCCCATCAGGCGGCCGAAGTCCCCCGCATCGGTGAACTCGACCCGCTCGGCACGGGTTCCACCCATCAGGGGACCGACCATCGTGAACAGTGAGCTGCCGCCCCACCTCGCGGTTCCGGGCAACGGATCCGAGATTCCCCATCGCAACGTGCCCACCGCTGCATTCGACCTATGAACCACCTCGAACTCGTCCCCCTGGACAGCAACTTGTCCGACCAGCCGGTTCGGCACGCGGAACACCGCAGCCCGCCTATCGGTGAGGACGTAGCGATTCGAGACCTTGTCGCGCTTGGCCGCCCATACGCCGTAGACCACGGCACCCAGATAGAACGCAAGAACGAGGGCAGCAAAGAGCACACCAGGAGTGCCCGGCGCGCTGTGGACGAAGAACGCAAGGCCCAGCGCACCGAGCACGCTGACGCCAAGGACGGACCCGATCACCCGCCCCCAGGGCAGTTCGGGCCGAGCGGACTTGCCGATCCAGTGAATGCGCTCTCCGGGGAGAAGCCACTCAGAAAGTTCGATGTCCCCGGATGACGACCACGAACTCGCCATCACGTGACCGTCCCAGGAGCTCGGCTCGTCACAGGTGACGCGCCGCGCTGTTCCCGAGTGATCACGGCTTCATCATGTCCGATGGGAATCGATCCCCCACACCGCTGCCCTCCACCGTGATCAACCACAGGCCAAGTGTCGGTATGTGGCGTCTGTCGCTTGAGGTGCGGTGATGCCGACAGGCGGAACCGAGGAAACGGCTCCAAGGTGGGGGACGAGCCCATCGTGACGGTGCCGGGGCCCGCGGCGTCGGGCCACCGACACCCCGCTCCGGAGCTGGCGCGGGCGGAACATCGGCATCCCGCGCTCCGCCGCCTCCAATCGCGCACCTGGATCCCACGAGCACACCGGTGACCGCCGTGCCGTTCCGCACTCAGCGTTGCGGTGCCACCTCGGCGAGGTCCGCGGCGACATCGCAGCTGCTTTCCCGCTCCGGTCGGCGACAGTCGACCAGCTCGGCGGTCCGATGGGCGTGGTCGCTCGTCCACGCGGCGAGCTCGTCCGCCGGCATCGGTCGTGCCAGGTGGTAGCCCTGCGCATGGTCACAGCCCAGCGCGTCGAGCGCCTCCCACGTCGATTCGTCCTCTACCCCTTCGGCGATCGTCTGCAGTCCCAGGTTGTGGGCCAGGTCGATCACCAACTGCACGAGGGCCGCATTGTGCGTGTTGTGCACCATGTCCTGCACGAAGGACCGGTCGATCTTGAGTTCGTGTACCGGCAGGTCCCTCAGGTAGGCGAGCGACGAATACCCGGTTCCGAAGTCGTCGATCGACAGGATCACTCCCATGCTGGCCAGTTCGTTCAGGACGAGGCGGGCTCGGATGGGATCCGTCATGATCATCGTCTCGGTGATCTCGAGGACGAGCAGGCCGGGCGGCAGGTTCCATTTCGTGAGCGCGGCCTGTACCTCTTCGGGAAGCGAGTTGTCCAGGAGGCTCCGGGCCGACAGGTTCACCGCGACCGACTTCGCACTCGAACGCGACCGGCCCACATCGTCGAGCCAGTGTCGGCACTGGCGCAGCGTTTCGTCGAGTACCCATGCGGTGATCGGCTCGATCAGTCCGGTGTGCTCGGCCTCCGGGATGAAGTCGTCCGGTGAGAGAAGGCCGAGTGTCGGGTGCTGCCAGCGGATGAGGGCTTCGACTCCGTAGACGTGCCGGGATCCGACCTTGGCCTTGGGCTGGTAGTACATCACCAACTCCTGGCGGGCGATGGCGTTGTGCAGGTCGCCCAGGAGGGCCAGGTGGGCCGGGGTGTTCACGTCCAGTTCCTCGTGATAGAGCACGGCGTCGGTCCGCGAGTCCTTCGAGGCGTACATGGCCACGTCCGCCCTCTGGAGGAGCAGGCCGGCACTGGTGCCGTCCGCCGGCGAGAGGGAGATGCCACAGCTCGCTTCGATGGCGAGGCTGATGCCGTCGACCTCGAACGGCTCACGGAGCACGGCGATGATCCGCTTGGCCACCCGGAGTGCGTCCTCGTGGCCGTCCACCCAGGGCAGGAGGATGCAGAACTCGTCGCCGCCGAGGCGAGCCACCATCTCGTCGGCCCGCAGCACGGTCTTCACTCTCGGTCCGACCTCGATGAGGACCCGGTCCCCGATGGTGTGACCCATCGCGTCGTTGATCTCCTTGAAGCGGTCCAGGTCGAAGAGCATGACCGCACAGACTTTGCCGCCCACGGCGGCCTGCGCCAACGCCTCGTTCGTCCGCTCGTAGAAGTAGGCCCGATTCGGTAGTCCGGTGAGCTTGTCGTGCAGCGCCTGGTGGGCGAGGAGCGCCTCGGCCCGCTCCTTCTTCGCATCCGTCGCGCCGGCCATGCGGATGATGATGGCCAGTACGATCGCGCCCAGTGCGCCGATCGCCATCGCGTCGTTGCGGTCGAGGAATGACGGTATCAGACCGAACCAGATCAGGCCCTGCGCAATGGCGATGTCGAGGAGCGACCAGACCATCAGCGGCCGCCAGAGCGCGGATCCCCACTGACCCAGCTCCCCGAGCGCGACGAAGACGAATGCCATTCCGAGCGCCGGGCCCCATCCGGACATGTAGATCACCACGGTGACCGCCGCCAGGTGGGCGTTCAGGCGCACATGGAGCCGGACGGAGCCGATCGGGGCCCCGCCCCACGGCTCGACCAGGAGCGAACTGATGCTCGACCCGATGATGGCGGCTACGTACACCCACACCGGCAGACGGGCGACGAAGCCGAGCTGGCGGAACAGCACGAGCACGACCATCGCCATGGCGGCCACTGCGTAGACGAAGGCCCTGGGCGAAGGACTCGAGCCCACGGACTGATCGGCCAGGGCAATCGCCCTCGCCTCGATCGTGGCCTCGGCTACCGGAACCGGCCGTCGTTCATCATTGGGGAGATCACCCAGATCATGGCCCACGGTGCACTATCGACCGCTGGCCGGTGGTGCTTGAGACCCCCGCCGGGCCGGGCCCGGTGCCGCGCGGGTTTCGTTGACGGCGCCTACGAAACCCCGGCGGACCCCCAGGCCGGTCCTCTTCCGGCACTGAGCATCCCCGTCGATTTCCACCCGTCGAGGTCACCCGTGGTTCAAGTTGCCCGTGAACACTGACGATAACGGAGTCACGCAGATCGACCGTCGACTCTGGAAGCAGGCCCGAGATGTCCACCGCAGACGCACCACAGGAGGGCGCTGCACCTCTCGCCGTCGATGACTCCGACCTGCCCAGCGATCCCACGGGGCGGAACGACCTCGCCCCGACCTACCTCGCCTATCTCATCGGGCCCGTCGCCCTGGTGGTCGTCCTCCTGCTCATGCACTTCGGTGCCATCGTCCGTGAGCCCGCCTGGATCTGGGTCGGTGTCTTCGTCGCCATTCCCCTCTCGTCGCTTCTGGCCGACGCCCGGTACCGGGCCCATCCGTCGTCCCTGACGTTGAACCTGCGGGTGGCGATGCACGCGGCCGCGGTCGCCGCCGTGATCTACCTCACCGGCTGGGGACCGGTCCTGTGGGGTGCCTTCGCCTTCGTCGCCCTCGAGAACGTCTCCAACGACGGTTCGAGGTCCTGGAGGATCACCGCGTTCTGGAGCCTGGTGGCCATCGGAGCCGGACAGGTCCTGATCGCCGAGGGGGTGATGCCCACCAGGCTGACCATCGCCGAAGGGAATGCGCTGGCCATCATGGGGGCGTTCGTCCTCATCTTCGTGATCTGGATGGCCGGAGTCACCATGCGCAAGAAGGAGTCGGCCGAGCTGCAGATGAGCCTCAGCGAGGACCGCTTCCGCTCCCTCATCCAGGACTCGTCCGACATCACGATGGTCATGAGCAGGATGGGAATCTGCACGTACGTGAGCCCGGCCAGCCGGCTGCTGCTCGGGTTCTCACCGGGCGAAATCGTGGGGCGCATCGCCACCGATCTCATCCACCCTGATGACCGGGAGCGGGCCGCCGCCCGATTGACCGATGAGCTTCAGGCCCTGCCGGGCGCCTCGACGCTGCAGTTTCGCATGGGTCGCAAGGACGGCAGCTGGTGTGAGGTCGAGGCCGTGGTGACCAACCAACTGGATCGGCCGTCGATCGCCGGCTACGTGGCCCACCTCCGCGACATCACCGAGCGCAAGGAGTTCGAAGCGCTCCTGGCCCACCGGGCCCTCCACGACTCCCTCACCGGCCTGGCCAACCGGCAGCTCATCCTCGACCGGGCGGAGCAGATGATCGCCCGATCCAGACGCACTTTCGATCCGATCGCCGCCTTCTTCATCGATCTCGACAACTTCAAGGACGCCAACGACTCGCTCGGCCACGAAGCCGGTGACCGCCTGCTCCAAGCCGTCGCGCAAGCGACTCGAATCAATCCTTCGATCGAGTGACACCGTGGGCAGACTGGGGGGCGACGAGTTCGTGATCCTCGCCGAAGGCATCTCGATCACCGACGGACCGGATGCCCTCGCTGACCGGATCCGCGAGGTGTTGCGGGAGCCCTTCGCCATCGAGGGCTTCGACGGGATCCTGGTGCGCGTGACGGCGAGCATCGGGGTCGCCATCGGTGACCGCTCCACCGCCCAGGAGCTGCTTCGCGACGCGGACATCGCCCTGTATCGCTGCAAGGCCGCCGGGCGCGATCAGTCGATCGTCTTCGAGCCGGCCATGCAGGAGGCGGTCACCGGTCGACTCGAACTCCGATCCGACATCGATTCCGCCCTGGCCAGGGACGAGTTCTTCCTGCTCTATCAGCCGATCGTCGATCTGGACAGCACGAACATCCGGGGCGTCGAGGCCCTGATCCGCTGGCGGCACCCGACGCGGGGGGTGATACCGCCCAACGACTTCATTCCCATCCTCGAGGACTGCGGACTGATCGTCGAGGTCGGTCGCTGGGTACTCGACACCGCCTGCGCGCAAGCCGGTGAGTGGCGCGACCGCGGCTACTCGGCGACGATGTCGGTCAACGTGTCGATGCGACAGCTCGAGTCCGACTCGCTGGTGGACGACGTGGTGCGGGCACTTGCGATCAACCGTCTCGACCCGGGCTCGCTGGTCATCGAGGTCACCGAGACGGCGCTGATGAAGGACGCGGAGTCAACCGTCTCGCGCCTCGTGCAGCTCAAGCAGATCGGCGTGAAGATCGCCATCGACGACTTCGGGACCGGGTACTCCTCGCTGTCCTATCTGCGACAGTTCCCGGTCGACGTGCTCAAGATCGACCGTTCGTTCATCTCCAGCATGGACGGATCCGAGGACTCCCTCACCTTGATCAGGACCATGGTGGAGCTCGGACGGGCACTGGGGCTGACGACGCTGGCCGAAGGCATCGAGGAGGAGCACCAGTTGGCGTGCCTCCGGGAGAACAACTGCCAGACCGGTCAGGGCTTCATGTTCTCCAAGCCCGTCGAGCCGGGCATGGTCGAGGCGCTCATGGCCCATACGACGAAGTCGGTCAAGGAGACGGATCCCGCCACCTCGGTCGTCCCCACGAACTAGGCCGCACGTCGGCCGCGGCGCTGATCCGCTCCACCGGGTGGGTCGTGGACTGCGCAGAACACCCTCACACGACCGGGGATCGTTCGGTTCCTCGAATGACACAGATTTGTGTTATCTCAACCATTTCCGTACTATGGGGAGATGCCCACGGATGGTGAGATCACGTTCGCCGACCACGCCGGCCGGTTCTACTCCCGTCGCTACGCGATGGCCCCGATGGTCGGCCGCCTCCTGGGATACCTGGCCGTCTGCGATCCCCGCGAGCAGAGCATCGCAGAGCTGGCCGACGCCCTCCTGGCCAGCCGCAGCGCCATCGCCGGCGCCGTGAGCACGCTGGAGAACCTCGGACTCATCCGGCGGTCCCGGTCGGCGGGCGAGCGGATGGACCGGGTGTGCATCGACATGTCGTCGCAACGGGCGACGGGCTTCGACCTCTCCGAGTACGAGGAACAGGGCGAGCTGGCACGAGAGGGACTGCGCCTGCTGGCCGGAACACCTCCCGAGCGCCGAGCGAGTCTGCTGGAGTGGGCGGCGTTCTCCGACTTCCTGGTCGAGCGCCTTCCCGTGCTCGAACAGGAGTGGAAGGACCGGCGCGAGGCCCTGCGCGCCGCCGGCGAGCTCCCCGACTCCCCGGATACCCAGCAGGGGGGCTCGTGATGACCGGCCCCGTCGGCGGACCGGGGATCGTGGCCACGGACGTGTCCAAGTCGTTCGGGAGCCATCTGGTGCTCGACCGGGTCAGCCTGGCCGCGGAGGAGGGCACGATCCTCGCGCTGCTCGGGCCGAACGGGGCCGGCAAGACCACGATCGTCCGCATCCTCTCCACCCTGATCCAGGCCGACTCCGGCGCCATGTGCGTCGCCGGTCACGACGTGGTCACCGATCCGGACGGGGTGCGTGCCGTCATCGGGGTCACCGGCCAGTTCTCGGCGGTGGACAACCTGCTGACGGGGACCGAGAACCTGCAGCTGATGGCCGACCTCCGGCACCTCGGCCCCCAAGCCGGCAGACGGCGGGTGGCCGAGTTGTTGGCACAGTTCGACCTCACCGATGCCGCCGACAAGCTGCTGTCGAGCTACTCGGGCGGAATGCGCCGGCGACTCGATCTGGCGATGACCCTGGTCGGCGAGCCCCGGGTGATCTTCCTGGACGAGCCCACCACCGGCCTGGACCCGCGCAGCCGCCTCACCATGTGGGGGATCATCCGCCAGCTGGCCGCAGCAGGGGTCACCATCCTCCTCACCACCCAGAACCTCGACGAGGCGGACCAGTTGGCCGACCGGATCGCGGTGCTCGACCAGGGCCGGATCGTCGCCGAGGGGACCCCCGACGAGTTGAAGAACCGGATCCCGGGCGGCCACGTCCGACTCCACTTCGCCGGACCCGACCAGTTGCGGAAGGCGGTCGGGCTGCTCCCGACGTCGGCCGCGGACGACGACCACCTGGTCCTGCAGGTCCCGGCCGACGGCACCGTGGACTCCCTCCGTGAGCTGCTCGACGAGCTGCACCGGGAAGACGTCGCCGTCGAGCGTGTGTCGATCCACACCTCGGACCTGGACGACGTGTTCCTCGCCGTCACCGGCAGCCACGTCACCGCCGGTGCCGACGGCCGGCGATCCCGATGTCGGATCGACCTCCGAAGGAGCTGCGGCACGATGACGACGCTCGCCTACACGATCAGCGACTCACGGGTCATGCTGCGCCGGAACCTCAAGCACCAGCTGCGGTACCCGTCGATGACACTGATGCTCATCGGCATGCCCATCGTCCTGCTGCTGCTGTTCGTCTACGTCTTCGGCGGCCAGCTCGGCGCCGGCCTCGGCTCGCACCTGGGCCGCGGCGCCTACCTCGACTACGTCGTACCGGGGCTCATGCTGGTGACGGTGGCCGCAGCCGTGCAGGGCACGTCGATCATGGTCGCCATGGACATGACCGGCGGCATCATCGACCGCTTCCGCACCATGGCCATCGCACGCGCCTCGGTCCTCACGGGCCACGTGCTCGGGAGTTTGATCCAGACGCTGGCCGCACTGGGCGTCCTCATCGGGGTCGCCTTCGCTCTCGGGTTCCGCTCCGCCGGGGGCCCGCTCGAGTGGCTCGCCGGGATCGGACTCCTCGCCTTGTTCGCCTTCGCCTTGATCTGGCTGGCCGTGGCACTCGGCCTGGCTGCCAAGAGCGTCGAGACCGCCAGCAACACGCCGATGATCCTGTTCCTGCTCGTCTTCCTCAGTAGCGGGTTCGTGCGCACCCAGACGATGCCCGACGGGCTGCGTCAGTTCGCCGAGTACCAGCCGTTCTCTCCGATGGTCGACACCGTGCGTGGGCTGCTCACCAATGGTCCGGTCGGAAACCACGCCGTCATCGCCGTGGCCTGGAGCGTCGGCATCGCCCTCGCCTCCTACCTCTGGGCCATCCGCCTCTACAACCGGCGTCGGGCGGCGGATCCGACCTGAGCAAGCACGGGTCTCCCGCCCATGGGCGGGCTCGTCGTGCCAACGGACGGCCCGGTTGCCGTCGCTGGTGACGGTCCGTTCCCTCGGGCAACGAGTCACGAGTTCCGCTCCAGCCGCGGCGCGGTCGTGCCGTGCGCTCATCGACCCCCCGAACGCGGAACGTCCCGGCCTCCGCAAGGGAGGCCGGGACATCCGATACTCCGACGGTGCCGCTTACGCGACCACCAATTGGTGGCGGGGGCAGGTCTGGAACCTGCGACCTTCGGGCCATGAGCCTGATCTGACCTGTCGACGCCGCCCTTTTCGGTCGCGCTCCGTGAGTCCAGCTTCTTGATTGTTGCCGCCGCGAGCGAATGATGGTTCTCAAGCTGTCCAGCATGGGAACCGATGAATGCGAAGATGCACGGGAACAGGAATTTCGCATCGGCGGATTCGAATCCCGAGAATGCTGCAGCGAGGAGCGGTTGACAGTGGACACCGTCGTCAGCGATGACTCGTTGGACGCCTCATCGGCGGCCGATCGTGATCCGGCCCGGCCAAGGCAGCCGCGGCAACTCGGCCCCACAGTCGTACTCGTGGCGCTTTGGGGTCTTGCCCTCCTCGTTACGGTCGTACTCATCCATCAGCGCTACCGAGGAGCGGTAGCCGGCAGCGTCGGCGCCGATTTCAAGATCTACCTGCACGCGGCCCACCTGGTGGCGGCGGGTCACAGTCCGTATCAAGGCAATGACGCATTCGTCTACCCACCCACGCTCGCGCTGGCCCTCGTGCCATTCGTCCATGCCGCTCCGGTGCACGTGTTTCGTGTCTGGACGATGCTCGAGCTGGCTGCACTGATCGTCGGGATAGGAGCATTCGTCGCCATCGAGGCGCCGAAGCTGAGAGCCTGGATTCGGCCGCTGCTGTTCATCGTCTGCGCCGTGACGGTCTTCCATTTCTGGCCGCTCACCCTCGGTCTGTTCCTTGGTCAGGCCGATGCCTTCGTATTCGCCGCACTGATGCTGTCCGCATGGGCAGCCAGTCGTGACTGGCCGGCCACCCGGGGTGTGTTGATCGGGATCTCGGGGCTGCTCAAGACGTGGCCGGCAGCCGTCGCCGTGTCACTGTGCCAGAAGGGAACCGAACGTCGGTTGCGAGCGGCGGCGGCATTCGTGGCGACAATCATGATTGCGCCCGTGCTGGCACTCGTCCTCGGAGGCGGATCGGGCCTCGTCGACTTCGTCAAGTCGGTCGTCTCGGCCAGAAGTCAGCATCTCGTCAGTGACTCCGTATGGGGAGCACCGGATCTGCTCTTCTCGAACAGCGGACTGGCGCACCCGGTCATCGTTTCTCCCCCGCTCCACGTGCTCGCTACGGCCGCGCTGTCGCTTTGGGTCGTCGGCCTCCTGGTGCTCGCCCTCCGCACCTCCGGCGACAAGGTCATGTGCGCGTGGAACGTGACGTTCTGCATCGTCCTGCTGCTTCCGGTGTCTCACCTGGCCTACACCCTGTACTGCTTGCCGGTCTTGTGGTTGTGGATCTCACGGATCCTGGAGAGCAGGCGCATCACGTGGCAGCAGGTCCTCGTTCCCGGGGTCCTGATCATCTGGTGGGCCGTGCAGACGAAGGCGTGGCCGGACTCCGGGTCATCGTCGGCCATTGGCGCCGCCCACTACTGCGTCGTGTTCGGCGCAAATCTCGTCGCCTGCACGGCCTCGGTGGTCGGTGCCCGGTTCGGTCAGCACATTGGCCGGAGCGACACCGATGGTTCCGTCTCCGCGCGGCTGGCGCCGGCCAGCTCGATCTGATCGCACCATTTCGCCAAGTCAGCGAGCGGCCGACGATCGTCGGTGAACCTCCTCCGCCGACGGGGGCCACGAGGCAGCCGGATGAGCGGAGTACTCCCTCGCCCGGAGCAGACCTTCCTGGCATTGCCCGAGTTACCACTCCGACAGGACTGCGGGACCCGCACCCTTCGAATCCAGTGCGTCCCTAGATAGCTGCAGCAGTTCCGACCAGGGCGATACTCCCGACAAGTGCCCAGAGGCTCAGTGAACCCACGGCGACCCCGAGCAGGTCACCCCGACTCGAGTGCGGCCGGGTTCGACTCGGGACCACCGACAGTGCCGCCAGCGTCATGGACACGACGGGCGGGAGTGCGACCAGCAGGATGAGTTGGCTCCACGGGATGCTGTTTACGTGCTCCCACGCGTCCACGTAGGCGAACGGAAGTCCGAGCGTGAGGACCAGGAGTGCAGCGACAGCTAGTCGAATGCGATTGGCCACAAGGAAAGGCTACCCAGCTTGCACCTCCGCCTTCCACAACGCCGCCGGACGCAGGGGCACCCTTCAGATGCGCTTCTCCATGGAAAAAGGGGCCGGACCGAGTGGCCCGACCCCTTTGACTTGGGACCGTTACTTGGTGGCGGGGGCAGGATTTGAACCTGCGACCTTCGGGTTATGAGCCCGACGAGCTACCAGACTGCTCCACCCCGCGTCGTGGAGGGACACAGTACCACTCCCCCGAGGGGCGTCGTCCAGCGGCGCGGGACGGTCCGGGCGGCCGTCCGGTCAGTTGGACAGGGCCGCGGCGGCGGCCGAGCCCGGGTTGGTGGTGGTGGTCGTCGTGGTGCTGGCCACCGGGCCACCGGTCAGGGCCTGGACGGCCTGGAGAGCCGACTCGAGCGCATTGATGTCGTTCTGGTAGGCGCCGAGGTTGCCGGCCTTCAGGTCGGCCTGGGCCTGCTGTAGGAGGCCTGGGCCTGGGCCAGCAGCGCCTGGGCCTGCGGCGACAGGGTCGTCGACGTACCGCCCCCGCCGGTCGGGCTGGTCTGGACCGGCGCGGCGAACAGGGTGGTCAGCGCGGTCGACAGGGTGTTGGCGATGGTGGCCGGCTGGTTGCCGTACTGGGCGATGACCCGTTGCAGCTCGGGGAAGGGGTTCCTCGACGACTCGACGTACAGCGGCTGGATGTACAGCAGCGAGCCGGCCACCGGAATCTGCAGCAGGTTGCCGAGCAGCACCGACGACCCGTTCTGGTTCAGGAGCGAGATCTGGCTGGAGATGTTCGGCTGCGCGTCGATCTTGGCCGCCACGATGGCCGGGCCGTTGGGCGGGTTGTCCCGCGGGGTCACGAACATCTTGAGCTCGCCGTAGTGGCCCGGGTCGGACCCGGCGATCATGAAGCCGGACAGGTTCTGGATCTGGCTCGACGACGACACCGGGACGAACGCGTCGAGCAGGGTGAACGACTGCTGGGTCTCGCCGGGGACGCGCATCACCTGGTAGATCGGCGACATCCGCACCAGCTGGCCCGTCGAGACCACCTGGCCCTGGGCGTTGACGGTCTGGGTGGTGGCGAGGGCCTGGGACGGCGAGCCCGGCCCCGGGGTCGGGCGACAGCGCCCAGGCGTCGGCGGCGCTGTAGAAGCTTGGCCGCCCGGATGATGTGGTACTTGCCGTACATCGTGGCCTGGACGGTGAAGATGTCCTCGGGATAGCGGAGGTGGTCGCGCAGTTCGGGCGACATCTTGGACGACGGCGTGAACATCCCCGGGAACGCCTTCTCGTACGTCTGGATGATCGGGTCGTGCGGGTCCATCACGTAGAAGGTCATCTTGCCGGTGTAGGCGTCGATGACCACCTTGACCGAGTTGCGGACGTAGTTGAACGTGCCCGACAGCCCGCTGCCCGAGGCCACGGCACCGGTGTCGGCGTTCTGGGCGTAGGGGTAGTTGTCCGAGGTCGTGTAGGCGTCCTGGACCCACTCGATGTGCCCGTTGATGAGGACCGGGTAGGGGTCGGCGTCGAGGTTCAGGAACGGTGCCGCCTTCGACACCCGGGCCTGCACGCCCCGGTCGAACATGAGCCGCGAGTCGTTGGTGATCTGGCTCGAGATGAGGAGGTTGAGGTCGTTGAAGCGGACGGCGAACATCACCTGCTTGAAGAACGACGAGAGCTGGACGCCGCCGTCGCCCTTGTAGTGGGTCTCGACGTTGCTGCCGTTGGTCAGCTGGTAGTCGATCTCGGGCTGCTTGGTGTTGGCCACCACGTAGCCGGTGTTGTTGAGGCCGAAGTAGACCGACGGCTGGGTGATGGTCGGCAGCCCGTTGGTCGACACCGGCGGCACGTAGCCCACCGCGAACGCGGGTCGCCGGCGGCGGTGGTGCCGTTGCGTCGTGGCGACGTTGGTCGGCGACACGATCATGCCGTAGCCGTGGGTGTACTGGAGGGTGGTGTTCACCCAGGACGTCGACGGCAGGTCCTGGGCGTTGATCTCGCGGACGCCGACCACGGTCGGCGCCTCGGCCCCGTCCACCTTGTACCGGTCGATGGGCAGGCTGTTGAACTGGTAGTACGACTTCGCGTGTCCTGCAGCTTGTCGTAGGTGGGCTGCGTCTGGAGCGGGTCCCACAGCCGGATGTTGGCCAGGGTGTCGCTGTTGGCCGACACCTGGGCGGCCGTCAGACTGGGCGACGCCGGGTACGGCGTGCTCGTCACGTGTCGATGCCCATGGCGGCCCGGGTGGCGTCGATGTTGCGCTGGATGTAGGGGCGCTCGAGGGTGTTCTGGGCCGGGTTGACCTTGAGGGCCTGGACCGCCGCCGGGTAGATGGTGCCGGCGGTCAGGGCCACCAGGAACCAGAGGCCGACGCCCAGGATGGGGAGGGCCCAGCCCTGCCGGCGGATGTTGTAGATGAGGAGCGCGGCCGCGGCCAGCGACACCAGGATCAGCAGCTCGAGGGCGGGCAGGCGGGCGTGGACGTCGGTGTACCCGGCGCCCTGCACGTAGCCGTTGGACGAGAGGTCGAGGTTGAATCGGGCCAGGTAGTAGCCGACGGCCTTGGTCAGGGCGATGAGGCCGAGGATGACCGACAGGTGGGCCTTGACCGCCGGGCGCACCCGGGGCCGGGGGCCCTGCATGCGGATGCCGCCGTTCAGGTAGTGGCTGAGCGCGGTGACCAGGAGCACCACGACGAGGGCGACCAGCGTCCAGTGGATGACGAACTGCTGGAACGGCAGGGTGAAGACGAAGTAGCCGACGTTCCGGTGGAACTGCGGGTCGGTGGCGTTGAACGGCGTGCTGTTGCGGAAGAGGAGCCAGTTCTGCCACTGCCCGAGGGCCTGGGACCCGACGATGAGCGACAGCACCACCACGACGACGGCCCGCAGCCACCGGGCGTAGGGGCCGATGACCTCGCGGTAGCGCTTGACGAACTCGTCCTCGGCGTCCATCGACGGGCCCTTCGGGGCCAGCCGCTCGGCGACGATGAGGCTGACCAGGAGCAGCACCGCGAAGATGGCGCTGAAGACCAGCATCAGGCCGGCCTTGACCTCGAACAGCTTCAGCCAGACGCGAGTGCAGGTTGAGCGACGAGAACCAGAGCGCGTCGGTGTAGAAGACGGCGAACGTGTGCAGCGAGGCGAAGAGGACGACGAGCGAGGACGACGGCCACGATGATCCAACGGCGGCCACGGTGGCTCGGTCGTCCGGTGGCCGCGGGCATGTCACTCGGTGTGCGCACGGCAGCAGCCTAGGGGGTGCCGGGAGCGAGCAGGCATCGACAGCCCGGGTGGGCCGGCGGGTGCGCGTGCCCGGTGGGGAACTCCTCGCCGGCCGCCTGGGCCCCGTTGAGCCCGTTGTCCTCGCAGTCGGGGCACGGCGACTCGCCCGGCCGCGGCCACGGCCACCCACTCGACGCCGCCCTTCGCCGGCGACGGCCATGCGTCCCGAGCGAGAGGGCGGCCACCACGTGGTCCCCGGCCAGCCCCTCGATGCGCTCGCCCTTCCACTCCCGGAAGGCCGAGCCGACGTGCTCGGTGACCACCGACTCCTCGGCCCCGTCGAGGCCGTCCGCCTTCGGCCAGGCGGCGGCGCAGCGGGGCGACGATGCGACTCGGCCAGCTCGTGGGCGATCCCAGCAGGGCATCGGCCGACGGCCGCTCCTCCGAGTTCCCGACCAGGTCGGCGCCGGCGTCGGCCGCCTCCTCCAGGAAGGGCAGGGCCGAGGTGGCGAACGAGTCGACGTGCTCGGTCTCGTCGGGCAGGAGGTCCGGTCGACCAGGTGGTCCCCTTGGCCCGCAGCTTGTCGAGCAGCTCGTTCTGGCTGTCCTGGAGGGAGCGCTTGAGCCGGCGGGACAGGCCGGTGATGATCGGGGCCACCAGCTCGTCGCGCTGGACGGCGAGCGGGTGGCGGGCCTCGGGCGGTCCCTCGTCCGCGTCCGCCGGCCGCCATCCGTGCCCGCGGCGTCAGCCGCACCGTCCGCGGCGGCCTCGGCTGGCTCCGGGGCTCCCGCGCCGGCCGGGGCCGCGTCGGCGGAGCCGTCGGCCGTGGTCCCGTCGCCCGTCGACCCGGGCCCCGGCGCCTCGTCGCCCTGGGCGGCCCGCAGCTTGGCGAACAGTGCGTCGACCTGCTCGACGGGGGCGACGCCGGTGGCCGGCTCGTCCCGTCGCCCGTCCGCGTCGCGCCCGGTTCGCCCGGTGCGGACTCGGCCAGCGCCTCGGCGTCGGCGGCCTCCTCGGCCAGCAGCGCGGCCGCGAGCTCCTCGGGCGTCCCGTCGTCGGGCCGGTTGGCCGCCTCCCGGCCGGCCACCTCGGCGGCCAGCCGGGCCTCGTTCTCGGCGTTGAAGAGGTCCTCGGCGATGGCGTCGACCGGCGCGGCGCACGTCGGTGATCGTCTCGGCCAGGCGCTCGCGCCCGGCCCGGAGCTGCTCGATCTGGGCGTGGAGCACCTTGCGGCGACGGGACAGGTCGGCGAGCACCCGGGCCCGGAGCTGCTGGGCCTCCTCGACCATGACCCGGCCCTCGGCCCGGGCCCGCTCGGTCAGCTCCTCGGCGTCGGCCCGCACCTTGTCGAGGGCGGCGGCCACCTGCTGCTCGGTCCGCTCCCGCAGCGACGCCGCCGCGGCCTCGGCCTCGGCCGTCCGCTCGGCCAGCAGCGCGTCGGCCCGGGACTGGGCCTGGTCGTTGACTCGGTCGCCTCGGCCAGCAGGCGCTCGGACTCGGCCTGCGCCTCGGCCAGCAGGCGGGCCGCCTCGGCCTCGGCATTGGCCACCATCTCGGCCGGCGGCGTCGTGGGCGCTCTGGAGGACCCGGGCCGTCTCCTTGCCCACCGCGGTGGTCAGCATGGAGTCGTCGATGACCGGGTTGGCGGCCCGCTCCTCGGCTTCGGCCAGGGCGGCGAGCAGCTCCTGCTCGCGTTCGGCCAGGGCCCGCAGCCCGGTGGCCAGCGACTCGAGGTAGTCGCGCACCTCGGCCGGGTCGAAGCCCCGGCGGACGGAGGCGAAGGTGTGCCGGGCCACGTCGTCGGGGGCCAGGTGGGGCGACGAGGTGATGGTCAACCGGCGTTCCTCAGGCATGGCGGAGAGCCTACGACCGCCCGTCGGGCCAATCGGCTCATCCTGCGGCGTCGCTGGTGGCGGCCGACCAGTGCGGCGGTGGGCACGTGGCCCCCGTTGGCGGCCAGCACCCGCAGCGCCTGGTCGAGCGTCGACACCGCGTAGATCTTCAGGCCCGGGCGGCTGCTTCGACTTGGCGTCGGCGTACTCCCCCGGCGGAACCAGGAAGATGGTGGCCCCGGCGTTCTCGACGGCGACCGTCTTCTGGGCCACGCCGCCCACGTCGCCCACCTGGCCGTCCGGGTCCATGGTCCCGGTGGCGGCCACCGTGTGGCCGCCCGTGAGCTGGCCCCCGCTGAGGGTGTCGATGACCCCGAGGGTCATGGCCAGGCCGGCCGACGGTCCGCCGATGTTGGTCGACGTCGATCGAGATGGGGAAGGGATAGGTGTAGTCGACCTGGTCCTGGGGCTGATCCCCACGTCGAGCGTGGCCGTCCGGCCCCCGATCTGCACCGTGCGTCCGCTTGAGCGTCAGCGGGACCGGACCCGGGGGCGCCGTCCCGCCCTTGCGGACGGTGAAGGTGACCGTCTGGCCGGAGTGATGCGGCGCGAGCGCCTGGGTCAGGGCCAGGGCGGTCGGCGTCGGCGTCGCCGTCGAGCGCCGTGACGACGTCGCCGACGTTCAGCACGCCGTAGGCGGGGGTCCCCGCGAAGGTCCCGGCGATCACCGCGCCGACCGGGGTGGCGGTGACCGTGTAGCCGAGGTGGCGGAGGGCGGCGGTCTTGGCCGACGCCTCGGCCTGGGACATCTGGAGGTCGCCCTGGGCGTCGAGCTCGGAGGGCGACGGTGCCGCCGGTCACGTCGGGCACCGGATACAGCGAGGTGTTCGACTGCAGCTTGAAGAACAGATAGCTGAGGGCGGTCACCCGGGCCTCCTGCGACGTCGGTCAGCAGCACCGGCTCGACCACGTGGTGGGCCTTGCCCGGCGGGACGGTGATGAACGGCTGCACCGACTGGGCCGTGCCCGGCTGGATGGCGTAGTAGTCGAGGTTGATCTGCGACGACGATGACACCGGCGAGCACGAGGACGCCGACCACCGCCCACACCACCCACCGGACGCGGGATCGGTGCTTCGGCGCCGGGCGGATCCGGCGACAGCCGTGGCCGGTGGTCGCCCACCGGTGCGGGACGGAGGTCCGTAGGTGGCGCCGGCCGCGGCGTCGACGCGGGGCCGGAGGGCACGGCGGCACGGGCCGTCGGGACCGACCCCCGCCCGGTCCCGTCCGCCGGTGCGTCGGGCGTGGTCGGGTGCTCGTCGTCGGTCATAGTGGTGCCGTGCAGCCTGCCACGGAACCGGACGACGGCGTCGGTCACCGGACGGCGGCGCGCCGTGGCGCGGGCCGGCCACATCGGGGACACGCCCACGGCCCGGGCCGGCCTGTCCGATCCGGCGGCCACCGTGCGCTCGACCGCGCTCGGCGCGCTCGAGCGCCTGGGCGACGCTGGCCGACGACGACCTGTCCGTCGCGCCTGGCCGACGGCGACCCGTCGGTGCGCCGCCGGGCCGCCGAGTTGGCCGCCACCCAGCCCGGCGTGACGCTGGTCCCGGCGCTGCTCGACGACCCCGACCCCTCGGTGGTCGAGATGGCGGCGTGGGCGACCGGCGAGCGGGAGGAGGTCGGCGGCCGTCGGCCGGCTCGCCCGCCTGGCCACGGGCGACGGCCGGACACGCCGACCCGCTGTGCCGGGAGGCCGCGGTCGCCGCCCTCGGGGCCATCGGCGACCCGGCCGGCCTGCCGGCCGTGCTGGCCGCCCTCGACGACAAGCCGGCCATCCGGCGCCGGGCCGCGGTGGCCCTCGCCGCCTTCGAGGGGCCCGAGGTCGAGGCCGCGCTCCGCCGGTGCCTCGACGACCGCGGACTGGCAGGTCCGCCAGGTGGCCGAGGACCTGCTGGCCGTCGACTGAGCGGCTCGCCGTCGCCCGGACCGGCCGACCGGGCCGCGGCCGGGATCAGGACTCGGCGGCGGCGAAGATCGGGCGGAGGCTGTCGAACGAGTCGAGGCAGAGGCCGGCGCCCCGGACGACGCACTCCAGCGGGTCCGGAACCAGGTGGACCGGGACGTCGGTCTCCTGGGCCAGCCGCTCGGCCAGGCCGCGGAGCCTGGCCCCGCCCCCCAGCAGGTGGATGCCCTCGTAGATGATGTCCTGGGCCAGCTCGGGCGGCGCATCGGCCAGGCAGCCGAGCACCGTGTCGATGACCAGTTCGACCTGCTCGCTCAGCGCGTGCCGGATCTCCTCGGGGGTCAGCACGACCGTGCGCGGGGTCGGCCGGTCGTGACCTCACGGCCCCGCACCTCGGCCCGCATCTCGCCCTCGTAGGGGAGGGCCGAGCCGATGGCGATCTTCAGCTCCTCGCCGGTCCGGTCGCTGATGGCGACGCCGTGCTTCTGGCGGACGTACTCCTGGATGGCGGCGTCCATGTCGAAGCCCCCGCACCGCACGGCCCGGTAGGCCACGATCCCGCCCAACGAGATCACCGCCGTCTCGGTGGTGCCGCCCCCGACGTCGACGACCATGTTGCCCACCGGCTCGTGGATGTCGAGCCCGGCGCCGATGGCCGCGGCCATGGGCTGCTCGATCAGGTGGGCGGCCGACGCCCCGGCCCGGCGGGCCGCCTCCTTGACCGCCCGGCGCTCGACCGAGGTGATGGCCGACGGCACGCAGAGCAGGACCCGGGGCCGGTTGAGCTTGGTCACCCCGGCCCGCCGGAGCAGCAGCCGGATCGTCCGCTCGGTGATGCCGAAGTCGGTGATGGCCCCCTCGCGCAGCGGGCGGACGGCCACGATGTACCCGGGGGTGCGCCCGATCAGCTGCCAGGCCTCGTCGCCCACGGCGAGGACCTCGTGGGTGCGGGTGTTGAGGGCGATCACGGTCGGCTCCTCGAGGATGACCCCCCTGCCCCTGGCGAACACCTGGGTGTTGGAGGTCCCGAGGTCGATCGCGAGGTCCCGGGCCACCCCGTCATCGTAGGGCGGGCACCGGTGTCCCCGGGCCGGGCCCGTTCCGGCGTCCGCCGGACGCGAGGCGCCGTCCCTTCGGACCCCACGGTCGGTAACCTTCGCAACGTGCACGGGGACCCACCAGACGACTTCGCCGCACACCCCGACGACGCGTCGGACGACGACGGGCCCCTGCGCGGATGGGTCCCCCCGGACGACCGCCTGTGGCTCCACCCCTCGGAGCGGGCCTCGGCCGGATCGGCGCGTCCGCCCGACCCCGCGCACCGGTCCGGGCACCGGGAGGCCGGTGGATGATCGGCGGGATGACCGCCGGCGTGGTCCTCACCGTGGTGCTGGTGGTCCATGGTCCTCGCCACCGCCGACGGCATCCGCGACGCCAGCGCACCGTCGGGCACCTGGGTGTCGGGCGTGCCCACCACCGAGGCCGACCTCAGCCAGCTGACCGACGTGAAGCGGATGACCACCGTGGCCACGTCGGCCCACGACTCGACCGTGGCCCTCGTCGTGGACCGGGGCTCCGGCCCCTCGATCGTCGACCGGCGTGGTCGCCGAGGCCGGCGGGATCATCGTGGTCCTCCAGCCGACCGTGGCCGGCGCCCGCGGCCATCACCGTGGTCGAGCCGGACGGCACCCGCCAGCCGGCCGCCCGGGTGGGCACCGACGCCACCACCGGGATCACCGTCCTGCGCATCGCCGACGACCTGCCGGCCGCCGAGTTCACCGACACCGACCCGGCCACCGGATCGGTGGTCGTGGCCATGGCCATGGAGCCCCGGACGTCCGCCCGCGGACACACCGGAGCTGCGCCTGTACGCCGGCACCGTGCTCTACGCCGGGGTCGCCACCGGCACCTGGCAGGGCACGGGGTTCTGCGCCACCGGCGTCGCCGCCCCGCTGTCCGTCCGCCGACCTGGGCAGCCCGCTGGTCGACGCCGTCCGGCGCCGTCAGCGGGATCCTCGACGCCGTCGATCGGGTCCGGCAGCCAGCGGACGTCGGTGTTCCTCCCGGCCGAGCTGGTGCGCGACGTGGCCGCCCAGATCGTCACCCACGGCTCGGTCGCCCACGGCTCGCTCGGGCCTCGACGTCGACCGACGCCCCGGTCGTGGCGGGAGTCGGCGGCGGCGCCGCGGTCGAGTCGGTGACGTCCGGCGGGGCCGGCGGCCCAGGCCGGACTCCGGGTCGGCGACGTCGTCGTCGGCGTGGACGGTCAGTTCGTGCGGTCGGTGGCCGAGCTGGCCACCCGCCTCTACGGCGAGCCGCCGGGGGCCGAGCTCCGCCTCGCCGTGGTGCGGGACGGGACCACCGTCCACACGATGGTCGTCCTGACCCAGGGCTGACCGGGACGGACCGGGCCCCTGCCGGCGGCCCGCCGTCCCGTGGTGGGGGTGGGCGCCGTAGCATGGGCCCATGACACCGCCCGACCCCGGGGACGCCGCCAACCCGTTCCAGTCACTGCTCGGCGACCTGATGAACATGCTCGGGTCCAACGGGCCCGACCAGTGGGAGATGACCCGGGCCTTCGCCCTCAACGTGGCCACCGGGGGCACCCCCGAGGCGAACGTCGAGCCCCTCCAGCGCATCCAGGTCGAGCAGCTGTCCCGGGTGGCCGAGCTGAACGTGATCGAGGCCACCGGCATGCCGGTCACCCCGGACGGCCGGCGCCTGACGTGCGTGCCCGTCGGTCGGGGCGACTGGACGGTCCGGGCCCTCGAGTCGTGGCGGGCCGTCCTCCAGGCCATGGCCGCACCGCCGCCCGGGCCGCGCCGGTCGCCAGCCCGGCCGGCACCCCGACCGGCACACCGGGCCTCGACCCGCTGGGCGACGACCCCACCGGGGGGATGGCCGCCATGCTCGGACAGATGGCCTCCACCATCGGGCCGATGTTCTTCGGACTCCAGATCGGCTCGGTCGTCGGCCACCTGGCCCAGCGCACCCTCGGCCAGTACCCGCTGGCCCTCCCGTGGGCACCGTCGGACGAGCTGCTGCTGGTCACGGCCAACATCGCCGAGTTCGCCTCGGACTGGAGCCTGCCCGAGGAGGAGGCCCTGCTGTGGGTGTGCGCCCGGGAGCTGGCGTCGAACTCGGTGCTCAGCCGGCCGGCCGTGCGGACCCATGTCGAGGAGCTCCTCCTGGCCTACGCCGAGTCGCAGGCCGCCGCCCAGCAGGACCTGGCCGGACGCCTCCTCGGCCTGACCGGCGGCGACGGATCGGACGCGGCACTCGGGTGCGGGCATGGACCTCGAGTCGCTGCAGGGGATGTTCGGCGACCCCGAGGCCCTGCTGGGCGACCTGCTCACCCCCGAGTCGCGGCGCACGTCGGACCAGCTGACCGCACTGGCCGTCGTGGTCGACGCCTACGCCGACCACATCGCCACCGTGGTGGGCGCCAAGCTGGTCGGGGCCCACTCCCAGCTCGCCGAGGCCTGGTACCGGCGGCGCACCGAGCGGGGCAAGGGCGAGGAGGCGGCCGGCGCCCTGTTCGGCCTCGACCTCGAGCAGGCCCAGGTCGACCGGGGCCGGGCCTTCGTGGCCGGCGTCATCGAGCGGGCGGGCGAGGACGGGCTGGCCCGGCTGTGGGAGCCGGTGCGCAACCTCCCGACCCCGGCCGAGGTCGACGCGCCCGGGCTGTGGCTCGAGCGGATCGACCTGCCGGAGCTCGACGCCCCGGGCGACTGACCGGCCCGCGCGACCGGACGGCACGCTCGACGTCCCGGCCCGCCGACGGCGGGGCGACTCAGGCCGGTGTGTCGGCCGCCGGCCCGGTCGGGGCCTCGGCCGCGGGTGCCGCCGGCTCCTCCTCGGGTAGCCCGAGGTCCCACTCGATCAGGATGTTCTCGCGCTCGGCGTCCCGGATGACCCGCTCACGGTTGCGCCGGTACTGCGGGTCGTGCGGGGGCAGGAGGACCAGGCGGGCGTTGGTGCGCCGGCGGAACTCCTCGATGAGGGCGGGGTCGCCGAAGTCGGAGCGGACCTCCCAGTGCGGGGCGACCGGGCCGAGGTAGACGATCCGCACGTGGCCGACCGGGGGCAGCGGTTCGGCGTCCTCGTCGGGGAGGGTCGGGTCTTCGGTGACCGGGGTCATGGCAGTGGTTCCTCCTGGGACGGCAGTCCTGAGAGCCTACCGCCGCCCGGACGCCTCGCCGCGTCGGTGCGACCGCGGGCAGGCCGGCCGGTCGGTGCCTCCCGCGACCCGCCGGTCAGGGCCTTCATAAGAAGGCCCAGGTCACACATAAGAATCCGGTGAGGAATGCTGCAGAACCCGCCCGATTTCGCACCGTTGCCGGAGGCGGGGCGCGACACTGGCTGGGCAACGGACGTACCGGCCAACGGGCACGAAGCCCACCAGGAGCGCCGGACGATCCCCGAGGATCTTGGAGGATCCATGGACACGGACTGGATGGAAGTGGGGAAGTGCAAGGACCTGTCACCGTCCATCTTCTTCCCGAGTGACGGCGTCGGCGTGCAGGAGGCCCAGCGCATCTGCGCCGAGTGCCCCGTCGCCGAGGCCTGCCTCGAGTACGCCCTCGTCGAGCGCGTCGACCACGGCGTGTGGGGCGGCAAGTCCGAGCGCGAGCGGCGCCGCATCCTGCGTCGCCGCCGGGTCGGCCTGAGCGTCGTCGGCGTCGGCGCCTGACCCTGGGCGTGGCCCCGGCGGGCACGTCCGGCCCGGCCGAGTGCGTCCTCAACATCAGCGAGGGGCGTGACCGGGCCGTCATCGACTCGGTGGCCGCCGCCGGTGGCGACCAGCTGCTCGACGTCCACTCCGACCCGGTGCACCACCGGTCGGTCCTGACCCTGGCGGGCGACCTGCGCGCCGTCGAGTCGGCGGCACGTCGGGTGGCCGAGGCGGCCGTGGCCGGCCATCGACCTCTCGTCCCACCACGGGGTCCACCCGCGGCTCGGTGCCGTCGACGTCGTCCCCTTCGTCCCCCTGGTCGACCCGGACGGGACGGCCACCCCGTGGTCCGCGGTCCTGGCCGCCCGCGACGCCTTCGCCGACTGGTTCGCCGCCTCGCTCGGCGTCCCCTGCTTCCTCTACGGTCCCGAGCGCTCGCTGCCCGATGTGCGCCGGGGCGCATTCACCACCCTCACCCCGGACACCGGTCCACCGGCACCCCATCCCACGGCCGGTGCCGCCGCGGTGGGTGCCCGCGACGTGCTCATCGCCTACAACGTGTGGATCGGTGCGGACCCGGACGGCGACGGGTCGCCGCCGACGAGGTGGTGGCCGTGGCCAGGCGCCTGGCCGGGCAGCTCCGTCGCCCGGGGCTGCGGACCCTCGGGCTGGCCGTCGGCGGCGGCGCCCAGGTCAGCTGCAACGTGGTCGACCCCGGACTGGTCACGCTCACCGATGTCTACGACGGCGTGGCCGCGGGCGCCGCCGCACACGGGTGCACCGTGTGGCGGGGCGAGCTCGTCGGGCTCCTCCCCCGGTCCGGCCCTCGCCGCCGTTCCCGAGTCCCGGTGGGACGACCTCGGCCTCGGGCCGGGGACACCATCGAGTTCCGGTTGGGCACCCGTCGGGGCTGACCGTCCGCCGGTCAGCCCCCCACGCGGTGCCGGTCACTCAGGAAGCGGTCGCCGCCCGACGCTGCATCGCCCGCTGACGGCGCAGGCGCCGCCGCTCACGCTCGGACAGACCGCCCCAGATGCCGAACTTCTCGCCATTGGCCAGTGCGTACTCGAGGCAGTCCTCCCGGACGACGCATCCTCGGCACACTTCCTTCGCCTCACGGGTGGACGCACCCCGCTCGGGAAAGAAGAGGTCAGGATCGACCCCCATGCAGTTCGCTTTGGTCTGCCATGTCCGTTCCTGGGGCCCATACATCAACGACACCATGTCCATCGCCAGACCTCCCTCCCACTCATCCATGCGACTTCGCGAGAAGCCGCATAGCACGGATGTAACTACAGGCCTGTAATCCTTCCGCACAATCGGCGGAAACGCAAGAAAAACTTCCCGGGCCGGTCGGGCCGGGGCACGGCGGGGACGGGACGCGCCGCCACGCACGGCTCCCGCAGCGGTCCCGCACGGCGCCCCGGTCGACACGAGCCGGTCCACGCCGGCCGGTCGATCCGGTCCACCGCGCGACCCATCTGACCCGAACAGCCCCGGGACGGGCCCCTGATTGACCCTGTTTCGGGCCCGGTCCATTTATCGTTGTACCCCTGGGCCCGTGTCGCCCGGCGCCACCCCGCTCCGCGCAGGGGCCGTCGGACACCGGGGTCCGCACGGTCGGGACGGACAGGAGTGCCGCATGGCGAGACCGCCGACACTGGGAGACAGGCTCGGGGACCGCATGCGGGACCGGGGCCACACGGTGGCCGACGCGGCCGGTGCGCTCGGGGTGACACCCGGTGAGGTCGAGCGGTGGGCCGGCTGATCGCGAGACCCCCGCAGCGGACCGGCTGCCCGCGGTCGCCGGCTACCTCGGCACCGACGTCGCCGAGGTCAGGCGACTGGTGCTGCGCTCGCAGATGCGACGGGTGCAACGCGACATCCGCGGCGGGGACGCACCGACCCGCGCCGCCAGCTGAACCGTCCCGCGCCCGACACTCAGCCGGCGCGGCGCCCCCGGGAGCGGACCGTCGTCTTGTGGTTGAGGAAGTCCACCAGGACGTAGTCGCCGAGCTCGCCCGGGGTGGTGGCGAACGTGCGGCCCCGGTTGATCCGGCTCAGCTGATCGACGAAGCCCCACAGGCCCCGGTCGGGATCGAGCAGGAACGTGTTGATGGTGATGCCCGCCTTCGTGCACCGCATGACCTCGGCCAGCGTCAGCTCCAGGGTCTCCGGGGTCGGCGGGTAGTTGAAGTCGACGTGGTAGTCGAGCCCGCCGGCGATGGGCACGATGTGGGCGGTCGGCTCGCCGTCGGTCACCAGGATGATCTGCTTGGTCCCCTGCTGATGGGCCAGCATCTTGCGGGCCAGGATCAGCCCGTGCTGGAGGTTCGTCCCGTAGACGTAGTCCCAGCTCACCGTGGGCAGATCCTCGGGCTCGATCTCCCGGGCCACCTCGGAGAACCCGACCAGGCCCAGGTAGTCCCTCGGGAACTTGGAGGCGATGAGGGAGTGGAGGGCCATGGCCATCTTCTTGGCCGGCACGAAGTTGTCGCGCATGGGCATGGACAGCGACAGGTCGAGCAGCAGCACGGTCGCCGACCGGGTGAGGGCCTCGGTCTCGATGACCTCGAAGTCGTCGGGGTGCAGCTGCACGGGCACACCACTGCCCGCCCGGCGGACGGCATTGTGGACGGTCCGGGACAGGTCGAGATTGAACGGGTCGCCGAACTCGTAGGGCTTGGTCGTCTCCTCACGGTCGTGGCCGGTGCCCGTCCAGGTGGTGGCGTGGGTTCCCGACCCGGTCCTTGGTGAGCTGGCCGAACAGGTCGGAGAGCGCCTGCTGGCCGATCCGCCTCGTCCCCTTCGGGGTCAGTTCGAAGCGTCCCTCGCGCTGGTCGATCAGTCCGGCCTCCTCGAGCTGCTTGGCCAGTTTGGACAGGCGGTCGAGCGACTTGGCGGCGTCCTCGCCCAGGCTCTTGGCCACCTTGTCGAGGTCGACCTCGGACAGGGCGGCCGGCGAGTTGGCCGAGCGCAGGAACCCCTCGAGCTCGTCGAGGTCGCGTAGCCGGCCGGCCGCATCGGTGGCCTCCCCCATGCCCATCGGGTCGTCACCCCGGAACCGGAAGCGGTTCTCCCATCCGGCATCCGGAAACGCCTTCTGCAGGTTCTGGGCGAGCCGGTCCACCTGCCACCGCAGGTCCATGTCCTCGAGCAGGGACTCGGCCAGGCCCTGGAGCTGGGACCGCTGCTCGGGCGACATCGAGTTCCACATCGCCTGGGCCGCGGCCATCCGGGCCGCCAGCTGCTCCAGCAGCTCGTCGAGGTCCTTCGGGTCTCCCGGGAAGAGGTCGCCGAACCGCTCCATGAACGACTCGAAGCTCGGATCGATCTCCTCGCCCGCCTCGCGTTGTTCGACCATCCGGTTGAGGGCGTCGAAGGCCTGGCGCATGTGCTCGAGCTGGGCCGGGTCCGGGTTGGACAGGGCCTCGGACATCTGGTCGAAGTAGGTCTTCGCCACCTCCTCGCGGAGGCGCTCCATCAACTCCTCGAAGTGCTCCCGGGCCTCGGAGGAGACGAACTCGTAGTGCTGCAGGCTGCGCACCTGCCCGGCCAGGTCGTTGGGGAGGAGGTCCAGCTCCATGCGGCGCTCGGCGGCCACCTGGTCGGTGACCTCCCGGCGGCGCTGGTCGCCCGAGTCGCGGGCGTCGGACTCGAGCTGTTCGATGCCGAGGCGCTCCTGGCGGAGCACGTCCTGCAGCTCCTCCGCGATCTCGGAGTAGGCGCCGCCGAGGTCCCCCTGCTCGAGCAGGTCCTCGCGCTCCATGCGCAGCTGGTCGAGGAGGTCGCGCAGGCCCTGGACCTGCTCGCCGTCGGGCGTCTGCCAGCCGCGGTTGAGCATCCGCTGGAGGGCCTCGTGGAGGTCGCCGTTGGCCAGCAGGTCGTCGGTCAGCTGCTTCAGGACGGCATCGGCGTCGTCGACCGACGACTCCTGGGAGCCGTCCCAGCGCCGGTAGTCGTACCGCCAGGTCATCCCCGACCCCGATAGGTGGCACGGGAGCCCGCCGCCTCCTTGTTGAGGCGTTTGGTCAGGTGCAGCCCCTCGAGGATGAACTCGGTGGCGCTGGCCACCATGGCCGGGTCCTCGGAGCCGCCGGTCAACGACAGGACGGGTCCGGCCAGGGCCGGCACCAGCTCCAGGGTCTCGGCGTAGGCGGTCGAGGCCAGGTCGTCCCCCGCGTGGACGACGGTCTCCTCGGTGAAGGCGCCGACCAGCGCCTGCGGATCGGTCAGGTGGACCCGGCGACGGAAGACCAGCAGGACGGCGGCGTTGATGATCTGGGAGAGGATGGCCTCCTCCCGACCCTCCTCGAGCGACTCGATCTCCACCTTGCCCTGGGTCGAGGCGATGAGCGACTGGAGGTCCGACACCCGGGGCACGGCCGCCGACTCGCCGTTGCGCAGCGCCCGTCGGGCGGCGTTGGCCACCAGCGTCTCGTAGTTGGCGATGGTGAGGCGGACCGACACCCCGGAGCGCTGGTTGAGGTGGGGGCTCTGGCGGGCCAGCTGGCTGAACTCGGCCACCACCTCGGCCATGAACTCCGGCACCTCGACACGGGGTTCGCCCACACTGCCCGCGCCCTCGGCGCTGCCCGCGGCCCGGCAGATCGGCCTCGAGCTCGGCGATGCGCAGCTCGGTGGCGGCATCGGGCGGGTAGTGGGTGCGGATCTGGGCGCCGAAGCGGTCCTTCAGCGGGGTGATGATCCGGCCGCGGTTGGTGTAGTCCTCGGGGTTGGCCGTGGCCACCAGCACGATGTCGAGCGGTAGGCGCACCCGGTGGCCCCGGATCTGGACGTCGCGCTCCTCCAGGACGTTGAGCAGGCCCACCTGGATGCGCTCGGCGAGGTCCGGGAGCTCGTTGACCGCGAAGATGCCGCGGTTCAGCCGGGGGACGAGCCCGTAGTGGATGGTGAGTTCGTCGGACAGGTACCGGCCCTCGGCCACCCGGATCGGGTCGACCTCGCCGATGAGGTCGGCGATCGAGGTGTCGGGGGTCGCCAACTTCTCGCCGTAGCGGTCGCTGCGGTGCACCCAGGAGATCGGCAGGTCCTCGCCCGTCTCGGCCAGCAGGTCCTTGGCGAACCGGGAGATCGGGTGGAACGGGTCGTCGTTGATCTCCGAGTGGGCCACCACCGGAAGCCACTCGTCGAGCAACCCGACCATCGAGCGGATGATCCGTGTCTTGGCCTGGCCCCGCTCACCCAGCAGGATGATGTCGTGGCCGGCCAGGACGGCGTTCTCCAACTGCGGGAGGACCGTGTCCTCGAAGCCCAGGACCCCGGTGACCAGCGGTTCGCCCGCCGCGATCCGGGCCGAGGCGTTGCGCCGGATCTCGGCGGCCACCGTCATCGGGGCCCAGCCGGCCTGGCGCAGGGCGCCCAGCGTGGTGATGTCGGGCGGGGGCGTCAGGCGGGTGGCGAGGTCGGTGGGCGCGCGGTCGGCGGACCGCGGCGAGGGCTCCGGGGTAGTCATGGGACGAGCCTACGCGTGGCGGTGCCGACGTGGAGCGTCGGCGGGCCCCGTGCCCGGCGGGGCGGGGGCAGGCACCGATCCGGGGGTTGTTTCGCACGGTCGGCCCCGGGGTGGAAAGATAACGGTCAGTCAGCAAACAGGCCCTTGGGCCTGCGCGCGCGTCGGGGCACGGTCCGCCCCACGGACGAAGGCCGGGTACGGCCACATACATTGGCCGGGCACGGCCCGATGAGGGAGAAGACATTGACGACGTTGGAGGACGCAGCAGTAACCCCGGTCGTGCTGGGCGGGGCTCGGGGCGGGCCCGACGTCGCCACCCTCCGCACGGACCGCTACTGGGTCCAACCGGTGGTCACGTTCGCGGTGCTCACCGCCTTCGTGGGCTACGCCAGCTGGGCCGCCTTCGTGAACAAGAACTACTTCGTGGGCGCCTCGTTCCACCGCAACCTGATCTCGCCCTTCTACTCCCCCTGCCTGACGGCCAGCTGCGTCCCGGGCGCCAGCCACGGGCCGACCCTCTCCTGGTGGACCATCTCCCCCGCGCTGCTCATCCTGATCTTCCCGCTCGGGTTCCGGATGACCTGCTACTACTACCGCAAGGCCTACTACCGGTCGTTCTGGCTGGCTCCACCGGCCTGCGCCGTGTCCGACGCCCACGGCGCGTACACCGGTGAGTCCCGGTTCCCGCTCCTCCTCCAGAACGCCCACCGCTACTTCTTCTACTTCGGGCTCGTCTTCAACGTCATCTTGACCATCGACGCCATCGTGGCCTTCCAGCAGCCCGGTACGCCGAGCGGCATCGGCATCAGCGTCGGCACCGTCGTCCTGCTGGTCAACGCCACCCTCCTGTGGCTCTACTCCCTCAGCTGCCATGCCTGCCGCCACCTGTGCGGCGGCGGCGTCAAGCAGTTCTCCAAGGCGCCGATCCGGCACAAGATCTGGAAGGCCCTCACCCCGCTCAACGGGAAGCACATGCTGTTCGCCTGGATGAGCCTGGTCTTCGTGGCCTTCACCGACCTGTACGTGCGTCTGGTGGCCAGCGGGACCATCCACGACTACGGCTTCCACTTCTAAAGGCGACGATCACATGAGCGAATACGAGAGCCACGACTACGACGTCATCATCATCGGGGCGGGCGGTGCCGGCCTGCGGGCCGCCGTCGAAGCCCAGGCCATGGGCCTGCGCACCGCGGTGGTGTGCAAGTCCCTGCTGGGCAAGGCGCACACCGTCATGGCCGAGGGCGGCATGGCCGCGGCCATGGGCAACGTCTACTCCGAGGACAACTGGAAGGTCCACTTCCGCGACACGATGCGCGGGGGCAAGCTCCTCAACAACTGGCGCATGGCCCAGCTCCACGCCCAGGAGGCACCCGACCGGGTGCGCGAGCTCGAGGCATGGGGAGCGCTGTTCGACCGCACCGAGGACGGCCTCATCCTCCAGCGCGACTTCGGCGGGCACCGCTACGCCCGGCTGGCCCACGTGGGCGACCGGACCGGCCTCGAGCTCATCCGCACCATGCAGCAGAAGGCGGTGGCCGACGGCATGGAGGTCTTCATGGAGCTGAAGGTGCTCCGCCTCCTGCACGACGCCGACGGTGCCGTCTCCGGCCTGGTCGGCTACTGGCGGCCGACCGGCGAGTTCGTCGTCCTCAAGGCCAAGGCCGTCGTGCTGGCCACGGGCGGCGTGGGCAAGAGCTGGATGTACACGTCGAACTCCTGGGAGTCGACCGGTGACGGGCACGCCATGGCGCTGTGGGCCGGCGCCGACCTCATCGACATGGAGTGCGTCCAGTTCCACCCGACCGGCATGGTCTGGCCCCTGTCGGTGCGCGGCATCCTCGTGACCGAGGGGGTCCGGGGCGACGGCGGTGTGCTCCGCAACTCGGAGGGCGACCGCTTCATGTTCGACTACGTGCCCGACATGTTCCGGGCCGAGACGGCCGACTCCGAGGACGAGGCCGACAAGTGGTACGACGACCACACCGCCGGTCGTCGGCCCCCCGAGCTGCTCCCCCGCGACGAGGTGGCCCGCTCGATCAACTCCGAGGTCAAGGCCGGTCGGGGCAGCCCGCACGGCGGCGTCTTCCTCGACATCGCCAGCCGGCGCACGGCGGAGGACATCCGCCGCCGCCTGCCCTCGATGTACCACCAGTTCAAGGAGCTGGCCGGCGTGGACATCACCGCCGAGGCCATGGAGGTCGGCCCGACCTGCCACTACATCATGGGCGGCGTCCGGGTGGACGCCGACTCCACCGCGGCCACCGTCCCCGGCCTGTTCGCGGCGGGTGAGGTCGCCGGCGGCATGCACGGCGCCAACCGCCTCGGCGGCAACTCGCTCTCCGACCTCCTGGTGTTCGGCCGTCGCGCCGGCATCGGCGCCGCCGAGTTCGCCTCGGGCCGGTCGGGGGACATCTCCCTCGACGAGGCCCAGATCCAGTCGACCATCGACGCCGCCGTCGCCCCGTTCGGGCGCGCGGACGGCGAGAACCCGTACGACATCCAGCAGGCCCTGCAGGAGACCATGCAGAGCCTGGTGGGGATCATCCGGACCGGGAGCGAGCTCGAGGAGGCCCTCGTCAAGATCGAGGAGCTCGAGGAGCGGGCGTCCAACCTGGCCCTCACCGGCGGCACCAAGTACAACCCGGGCTGGAACCTCGCCACCGACCTCCCCTCCATGCTCACCGTGTCGCGGTGCACCGCCATGGGGGCGCTCAACCGCAAGGAGAGCCGTGGCGGGCAGACCCGCGACGACTTCCCGGCCGCCGATCCCGAGATGGGCAAGGTCAACTTCGTCGAGCGCATCGCCGATCCGTCGAGTGCCGCACCCGGCGTCGGCGGCACCCCGTCGGTCCGTTCGATCACCAGTCAGCCCGAGCCGGTCCCGGTGATGCCGGACGAGCTACGGGCCCTACTCGAGGAGGCGAACTGATGGCCGAGGAGATCATCCGCAGCGACCAGAGCGGCGAGGTGACCATGCGCGTCTGGCGGGGTGACGAGGACGGCGGCGAGTTCGTCGAGTACGTGATGCCGGCCCAGGAGGGCGAGGTCGTCCTCGACGTCATCCACCGCGTGCAGGCCTCCGAGGCCCCCGACCTGGCCTGCCGCTGGAACTGCAAGGCCGGCAAGTGCGGCTCGTGCTCGGCCGAGATCAACGGGCGCCCCTCGCTCATGTGCATGACCCGCATGGACACCCTCCCGGTGGGCGAGACGGTCACCGTTGCCCCCATGCGGGCCTTCCCGGTCATCCGTGACCTGGTGACCGACGTGTCCTACAACTACGAGGTGGCCAAGCGGATCCCGCCGCTCAGCGCCCGGGCCAAGACCCCGGACGAGGAGGAGGCCGGCGGCTACCGCATGGCCCAGATCGACGTGGAGCGGAGCCAGGAGTTCCGCAAGTGCATCGAGTGCTTCCTGTGCCAGGACGTGTGCCACGTGGTCCGCGACCACGAGGAGAACAAGACGGCCTACGCCGGACCCCGGTTCTTCATCCGCTCGGCCGAGCTCGAGATGCACCCGCTCGACACCAACGACCGGCGCCAGCTGCTCCAGGAGGAGCAGGGCCTGGGCAAGTGCAACATCACCAAGTGCTGCACCGAGGTGTGCCCCGAGCACATCAAGATCACCGACAACGCCATCATCCCCCTGAAGGAGCGGGTGGTCGACGCCAAGTACGACCCGGTGGCCTGGCTGGGCCGCAAGATCCGCAACCGGACCAAGCGCACCGCCGAGGAGGCGGCCGCCGAGGCTCCGTCCAGCGGACCCGCCGCCGTCCTGCCGCCGGGCGGGGTGCACGGCATCCCCCAGCCGCACGACGCGGGGATCCCGGTCTTCGCCGCGTCGGCACCCGCCGCGCCGACCGCCCCCCCACCGGGCCCGCCGGCCGGCGACGCCCAGGCGTGAGCAGCGGAGCGGGGAGGCGTCCGTGCCCCGCTTCCTGACCCCCGACTGGGTCACGGGGTTCAATGCCGCCCTCGAGGGCGTCGTGCTCCCGCTGCCCGGCCCCGGGGCCGGCCTCGCCGCGGCCGACGGGCACTTCACGATGGCCCAGGAGGTCCGGGGCGGCCCCGACGGTGACCTCCGGCTGCTGCTCCGGGCCGACGGCGGGACGCTCACCCTGGAGATCGAACCGCTCGAGGGCCCCGGGCGCGGGGCCGACGAGAGCGCCGACGTGACCATCGCACTCGGGTACGAGGATGCCGCCGCACTGGCCACCGGCGCGCTGTCCCCGGCCGAGGCCCTCAACGCCGGGCGGATCCGGGTGCGGGGCGACCTGTCGGTGCTGGCCGCCGGCCAGGAGCTCCTGGTGGCGGCCCGCGCACACACCCGGGTCCTCGACACCGACACCACCTACTAGGGACACCCCGACTGGAGGGACTTCGTGGACATCCTGGGCAGCCGGACCCTCCTCCACCCCGCCGACCTCGACACCACCCTCGCCTTCTACCGCGACGGCCTGGGCCTCGCCGTGGCCCGCGAGTTCGGGTCGGGGGACCACCGGGGGGTGGTGTTCTTCGCCGGTGGCGGATTCCTCGAGGTGGTGGGGACCGGACCACCGCCCGGGCGCCCGGGCGTCGAACTGTGGCTCCAGGTCCGGGCAATGGCCGACACCGTCGACGAGCTCGCCCGCCGGGGCATCGCCCTCGCCCGGCCACCGGTGCTCGAGCCGTGGGGGCTCCTCGAGGCCTGGGTGGACGATCCCGACGGGGTGCGCATCCACCTGGTCGAGGTGCCGGCCGACCACCCGCTGCGCCGGGACACGCGGACGGCACCGGATATCCCGGGGTAGGTTGCCCGACATGGCCCCGACGCCCCGGGTGGAGCACATCGACCACGTGCAGCTGGCCATGCCGGCCGGCGAGGAGGAGCGGGCCGCCGCCTTCTACGACGGGCTCCTCGGCATCCCCCGTGTGGCCAAGCCGCCCGAGCTCGCCGTCCGGGGTGGGTGCTGGTTCGAGCGCGCCGGCCTGCGGGTCCACCTCGGCGTGGAGGACGACTTCCGCCCGGCCAGGAAGGCCCACCCGGCACTGGCGGTGTCCGGGCTGGAGGAGCTGTGCGCGCTGCTCGAGGCGGCCGGCCATCCGGTCCGCCGCACCGAGGACGTCCCCGGCACGCCCCAGTGGTATGTCGACGACCCGTTCGGCAACCGCATCGAACTGCTCCCGGCCTGACCGGACGGTCCGACTCCGCCCCGCTCAGGAGGCGGGCTGTTCCACTTCCGCCTTGATGGCCTCGAGCGTGGCCAGCATGCCGTTGTGGTTGGTCCTGCCCCGGGCCCACCCGAGCAGCGCCCAGTACAGCTTGAGGGACCAGGTCTCGGCCAGCTTGAACGACTCGGTGACGTCCGAGCCGTCGCCGGACGGCTCGATCCGGTAGGTCCAGGTGTTGAGGGCCTTGCCCCCGGTGAGCACGTCGAACCCGAACACCGACCCGGGCACGCAGGCGCTGACCACGCAGGTCGTCCAGTAGATGGGCCCCTTGCCGTTGCGCTTCACATGGCCGCGGAACTTGGCCCCGACCGCGGGACCGGTGGCACCGTCGATCCACTCGGCCTCGAACGTCTCCGGGCTGTAGCTCCCGATCCGGGTGACGTCGCTGACCAGGGCCCAGACCTGGTCGGGGGTGGCCTGCATGTGGACCGTCACGGAGTCGTGCATGCCGTCACCCTAGGTCGTCCGGTGCCGCGCCGGTACGGTGCGAGCGGCGGTGACACCCGTCGTCGAGATCGGGTCAGCGCTCCCCTAGGCCGCGGTGAACATCTGGTCCCCGCTCTGGGTCGTCCCGGCCCCGTTGGTGGCGACGACCTGGAAGTGGTACGTCGTGCGCCGTCACCAGGCCCGGCAGGTTGCACGAGCGCCAGCACGGGTGCGGACCCGGTGAGGCCCGTCACCAGCGGCGTGGTCATCGAGTAGAGCGTGTGGCCGTCCCGTACTCCACGAAGTACCGCGTGGGCAGCCCGTTGGGGACGACCAGGACCCCGAGCGTGGCCGTGGCCGCCGTGGTGTCGATCGGCTTGGAGAAGGCGTAGGGCACATGGGAGACATATACCGGCGCGCCGCTCCGGTGATCGACGTTGGTGCCCAGTCCGGCGGCGAGCGATGTTCGCCGACAGCCACACCCCCGTGTGGTCGCCCTGGATCTTGTTCCCGGCGATGGTGATGGTCGCCGGCTCGGCCGAGAAGACGAGGACCGCGGTGGTCACGAAGTCCGGGTCGGTACCCGGACCGTCGAGCCCGTCACCCCCGTTGTTGTTCGTCCCGAACGTCGTTGTCGACGCACCTGGTTGCCGCTCACGTCCTCGCCCCCCGTGTAGTGGGCATGGATCGTGAATCCGGCGTGACCGCTCCCGGGATCACGTTGCCGGCCGACGCTGTTCTCATAGGCGGCCGGCCCGGCGCATCAGAGCGAACATCGCCGACGTCGGATCCCTCTCCCACCGAACAGCGAGACGATCACCGTGCCGTTGTCGATCGCCGTGTTGTGGATCTACCAGGTTGCCGTAGACTCCTCCGTTGCCGTAGTCAGCGTGCACCCACCGTGTAGGTGATCTCCGTTCTGGCGTCGCCGTCACGGAGAACGGATTGTGCGACGCGAGCACGATCCCGCATTCGTAGATGTTGTGGGCCACGTAGTTGTCCGCGATCGCGTTGCCGTGGGTCGGCCCCACGTCGTCGGTCACCAGGATGCCGTCGTCGTTGTTGATCACGACGTTCCGCTGACGAACGAGTTCGCCACGTGTTGAGGTGCACCCCGCCACCACAGTCACCCTCGTAGAGCGGAGGCGCACTGGTGGGTGACCGGATCGCCACCCTGGTCGTTGGCATTGACGATGTTGTGCTCGATCGACACATTGGTGATCGGGACGCAGGCGCCTGCCCGCCTCGGTGATCGGGGTCGGGTGCGGCCAATTGAGAGGCCACGTAGGGCTCGGCCAGGATCCCCTCCGTGAGCGCTCCCGTGTCCGTGAAGCCGTCTGACCGCGACGTGCGAGCTCGAGATCAGGATCCCGTTGAGGAGCCCGGTGGCATCGATGGTCGGCTTGTGCCCACCAGGGAGATCGACTTGCCGACCCACACGTCCTCGGGATAGGTGCCCGGGCAGACGAGGACCGTGTCTCCCGGCTTGGCCGCCGCGACGGCGGCACCGATCGTCGTGTAGGGCGCGGTGGCGCCGGCCCGCCGCGTTCGACGCCGATGGCCGCGGTGCGCGACGACGAGGGTCCGGGCCGGTCCACCGCCCCCGGTTCCCGCAGCGGCCGGTCCCGCCGCTGCGGTCATGCCGCGGCCGTCGACGGCCGACCGCGGCGCTACCGGCAATTCGTGACGAGATAGCGGCATCGTCCCTCCTCGGGATCCCGGTCCGCCGACCCGTCCCTCAACGGTAGTGCCCCTCGGTCGCATGATGAACCCCGTCCTCGTCCGCAACCCGGTCACGTTCCGTGTTCGGGGGCTCATGCGACGTCCGCCTGGTACGGCCGCGGCCCTCGGCTCAACGACCACCACGGAGCGTGACGGCGCGTCCGGTGGCTAGTGGGCTACCGGACTCCGTCCCCCGTGGCGGAGCCGCTCAGGGGAGGAGGTTCTCCACGTCGGCCCGCTCGGCCAACAGCTCCTCGGTGGTGACCCGGATCCGCTCGGTGGCGAACTCGTCGTGGGACAGGCCCTCGACCACGGTCCAGCCGCCCTGGCCGTTGGCCCGCACGGGATACCCGAACTGGAGCCCCTGGGGCACTCCGTACTCGCCGTTGGACACCACGGCCAACGAGGTCCAGTCGTCGCCGCGGGTGCCGTTGTGGATGGCCGCCACCGAGTCGATGGCCGCGTTGGCGGCCGAGGCGGCGGACGACAGTCCCCGGGCCTCGATGACGGCGGCGCCGCGCTTCTGCACCGTGGTGAGGAAGTCGCCCTGCAGCCAGGCCGTGTCGTCGATGACCTCGGCGGCCGGCTTGCCGTCGATGCGGGCGTTGGCGAAGTCGGGGAATTGGGTGGCCGAGTGGTTGCCCCAGATGGCCAGATTGCTGACCGAGGCCACCGGCACGCCGGCCTTGTGGGCGAGCTGCCGCTTGGCCCGGTTCTCGTCCAGCCGGGTCATGGCGAACCACCGGTCGGCCGGGACCTCGGGGGCGTTCGACCGGGCGATCAGGCAGTTGGTGTTGCACGGGTTCCCGACCACCAGGACGCGCACGTCGGTGGCGGCGTTCGCCGCGATGGCCTGGCCCTGGGGGCCGAAGATCCCGCCGTTGACGGTCAGCAGGTCGCCCCGCTCCATGCCGGCCTTGCGGGGGATCGAGCCGACCAGCAGCGCCCAGGAGGTGCCGTCGAAGGCGGTGTTCAGGTCCGTGGTGGTCACGATGTCGCTGACCAGGGGGAACGCACAGTCGTCGAGCTCCATCACCACGCCCTCGAGGGCCTTCATGCCGGGCTCGATCTCGAGCAGGCGCAGCACCACCGGCTGGTCGGGACCGAACAGGGCGCCCGAGGCGATGCGGAAGAGCAGGGCATAGCCGATCTGGCCGGCGGCGCCCGTGACGGTGACGTGGATGGGGTTCTTGGCTGCCATGGACGGCAGGCTAATCCGGCTCGGGAGAGGCGGTCGAACCGGGGTCAGTTCTGGCCGAGGCCCAGGGCGGAGTAGATCTCACGGGTCGCCTTCGACCGGTTGAGCGTGTAGAAGTGCAGGCCCGGCACACCGGCCTCCAGCAGCTGCTCGCACAGCTCGGTGGCGCAGGCGATGCCCTCGCTCCGCACCGCCTCGGCCCCGCCCCGGGCGTCGGCCGCCTCGAGGCGTCCGACCATCCACGCCGGCACCGCCGCCCCCATCCGGGCCATCCCCGGTACCGAGCTGAGCCGCTCGACCGGCATGATGCCCGGCAGCACCGGCTTGGTCACCCCCCGCTCGGCCAGGTCGGCCACCAGGGACGTGTACTCGTGCGCCTCGAAGAAGAACTGCGTGACCGCGAAGTCGGCCAGGGCCAGCTTGGCCGCCAGGTGGTCGCGGTCGGTGGCCAGATCGGACGAGAGGGGGTGCCCGCTCGGCTGGGCGGCCACGCCGATCGAGAAGCCGCCGATGGCCCGGGCCAGCTCGACCAGCTCGGAGGCGTGGGCGAACTCGCCCACGCCGGCCTCCGGGTCGGTGGGCGGGTCCCCGCCGAGGGCCATCAGGTTCTCCACGCCGGCCTTGCGCAGGTCGACCAGGATCTCGGCCAGCTCGAGGCGGGTGTGGGCCACGCAGATGAGGTGGGCCATGGGGACGAGGTTGGTGGTCCGCAGCATCCCGGTGACCAGGTCGACGGTCCGCTTGCCGCGACTCGGCGCCGCCCCGGTAGGTGACCGAGACGAACGAGGGATTGAGCGGCTCGAGCTCGCGCAGCGTGGTGACCAGGGTGGCCTGCTCGGCATCGTTCTTCGGCGGGAAGAACTCGAACGAGTACGTCTTGCCCTTGTCGAGCAGGTCGCCAATGCGGGTCATGGTCGGACCAGCCTACTTCCGGGCACCTGTTCCGGACCAGGGGTCGCCTCGGCGGCGGGGGCTCAGCCCTTGGTGTCGGGGGGCACGACGTGGGCCTGGAGGCGCCCCAGGGCACCCTGGAGCTCGGCGTCCCGGTCCCGTCGGGCCTGGTCGGCCTGGGCGAGCTGCACCCCCGTGGGCGCGCCGGCCCCGTGGCGGAGCAGCCGGTCGGCCTCGATGGCGAAGGCCAGGCCCCGCAGCGAGCCGGCCGCCGTGGTGGCCGAGCCCCCGGCCGCCGGGTCGGGGGCCGTGGACCCGGCCCGCTCGAGGGCGGTGGCGGCCTTGTCGACCTGCACGGCGACCGCGCCCCGCAGTTCGGCGTCGTCGGACACGGCGGTCGGCGACAGGAGCGCCTCGCGGGCCAGCTTGGCGTCGCTCAGCGCCGGCAGCGTCCGGCGGCGCCAGGCGTCCAGGGCCGACTTCCTGTTGCGGGAGACCATCAAGAGGATGACCAGGCCGATGAGGAGCACCAGGACCACGATGACGGCGATGAGGCCCCAGGGCGTCTTGGAGGACGTCGTGGCCACCGGCACGGTGGTCGTGGTGGTGGTCGGGTGGGTCGTGGTGGTGGTCGACGTGGTGGTGGTCGTCGAGGTCGTCGTGGTGGTGGTCGACGAGGTCGTGGTGGTGGTCGGGGCCACCGTCGTGGTCGTGGTGTCCGGCACCGTCGTCGTGGTGGCGACCAGGACCGCGGTGGGCCCGGTCGGGGCGACACCGGCGGCCGTGGCGGCGTGGCCGGCCAGGCTCAACGTGGCGGTGACGGCGACGGCGGTCGCCAGGTGGCCGACCCGGGCCGCGGCGTGCGGCCTCACCGGTCGCTCCTCCCGTAGTCGTCCTCGAGGCGGACGATGTCGTCCTCCCCGAAGTAGTCGCCGTGCTGCACCTCGACGAACACGACCACCTGCTCGCCGGCGTTCTCGATGCGGTGGTCGGTGCCGACGGGAATGTCGACGGCGTCCCCCGGCGAGACCTCGCGGCGCTCGCCGTCGAGGGTCACGACGGCCGTCCCGTGGACGATGAACCAGTGCTCGGACCGCCGGGCGTGGCGTTGGTAGCTCAGGCGCTTGCCGGGCAGGACCTCGATCCGCTTGACCTTGAAGGTGGCCTCGTCGTCGAGCACGGTGTAGCTGCCCCAGGGCCGCTGGTCGGTCTCGGGGCCGGCCGGCGTGGTGCCGTCACTCATGACGCACGCTCGGCGGCACGCACGGCATTGCGCAACAGCATGGCCCGGGTCATCGGACCGACCCCGCCGAGGCGCGGGGTGATCCACCCGGCGACCTCGGCCACTCCTTCGTCGACGTCGGACAAGAGCTTCTTCCCTTCCCACGAGGTGCCGGCGCCGACCACCGCGGCACCCGGCTTGATCATGTCGGCGGTCACCAGGCCGGCCCGTCCGGCCGCCGCCACCACCACGTCGCCCTGGCGGACCAGGCCGGCCATGTCGTCGACCCCGGTGTGGACGACGGTCACCGCCGCGTTGCACCCGGGACGCTTCATGGCCAGCAGCAGGGCCAGCGGCCTCCCGATGGTGAGACCCCGGCCGATGACCACCACGTGCCTGCCCTCGACGGGCACGTCGTTGGCGTGGAGGAGCTCCACGATGCCGGCCGGCGTGCACGGCAGGGGGCCGTTCGCCCCCATGACCAGGCGCCCCAGGTTGACCGGGTGGAGCCCGTCGACGTCCTTGTCCGGGTCGACCCCCAGGAGCGTCCGCTCCTCGTCGAGGCCGGCGGGCAGCGGCAGTTGGACCAGGTAGGCGTGGACGGCCGGGTCGGCGTTGAACCGGGCCACGGTGGCGTCGAGCTCCTCCTGGGACACGTCGGCCGGGAGGTGGGCGTGGGCCGAGGCGATCCCCACCTCGTCGCAGTCGGCGTGCTTCATGGCCACGTAGCGGGCACTCGGCCCGTCGTCGCCCACCAGGATGGTCCCGAGGCCGACCGTGACACCCTCGCCACGCAGTCGGGCGACCCGGTCGGTGACCTCGGCCCGGACACGGGCGGCCAGCAGTTCGCCGTCGAGCAGCGTCGCCGTCATCGTCGTGTCCCCACTGCTGGTCCCCTCACTCGGTCGTCCCGTCTCCGTCGGTCGCAGGGGGCGGCACCGGGCCGTCCCGGTCCGGTGGATCAGTGGCGGAAGTGCCGCTCGCCGCCCGCCATGACCATAGCGATCCCCGCCGCATCGGCTGCGGCAATCACCTCGTCGTCACGGATGGAGCCGCCGGGCTGGACCACGGCCGCCACACCCGGCGTCGGCCAGGACCTGCATCCCGTCGGGGAAGGGGAAGAAGGCGTCGGACGCGGCCGCCCCGCCCAGGGCCCGGGCCTCCGCCTTCTGCACGGCGATCTGGGCCGCCACCACCCGCGACTGCTGACCGGCGCCGACCCCGACGGCCTGGCCGGCGGTCACGATGGCGATGGCATTGGAGGTGGTGCGGGCACAGACCGTCCAGGCCATGCGGAGGTCCTGCCACTCGGCCTCGGTCGGCCGGCGCTCGGTGGCCACCTCCCAGGTGGCGGGGTCGACCAGGAACCGGTCCGCCTCCTGGACCAGGACGCTCGCCCCGAGGAAGCGGTACTGGCGGACCAGCGCCTCGGGTGCCGGGGCCGACAGCAGCCGGGTGGCCTTGCGCTTGGCGGCCAGCTGGGCCAGTGCCTCGTCGTCGTAGGAGGGGGCGATGATGACGTCGGCCTGGGGGCCGGCGGCGATGGCCTCGGCCACGGCCACCGTCACCGGGCCGCCGATGGCCACGATCCCGCCGAAGGCCGATTGGGGGTCGCACTCGAGGGCCCGCTCGTAGGCCCGGACCAGGTCGGCGTCGCGTGCCGCCCCGCACGGGTTGGCGTGCTTGATGATGGCCACCGCCCGGTCGGCCGGGCCCGGGGCGAGCTCGTGGACGAGGCGCCAGGCGGCGTCGGTGTCGAACACGTTGAGGTACGAGAGGTCCTTGCCGCCGTGCTGCACCACCTGGTCCCACCAGGACTCGTGGCCGACCACCCGGTACCGGGCACCGTGCTGGTGCGGGTTCTCGCCGTAGCGGAGGGAGCCGGCCCGCTCGAGGGTCAGGTGGATGGTGTCGGGCAGGAGGGCCGCCACCTCGAGGGCGGTCGCCCCGGCGCCGCCCCGGGCCCGCGAGGCCTGTTCCCGCTCGTCCAGCCACGCCACGATGGCGGCGTCGTAGCCGGCGGTGTGGGCGAAGGCCTGGCGGGCCAGCTTTCGCCGGGTGTCGAGGGAGATCGACCCGTCGGTCCGCAGCTCCTCGAGGACGTGGGGATAGTCGGCCGGGTCGACCACCACGGCCACGTGGTCGTGGTTCTTGGCCGCGGCCCGCACCATGGTCGGCCCGCCCACGTCGATGAGCTCGATCGACGGATCGGAGGTGAACGGGTAGAGGTTGCAGACCACCAGGTCGATGAGGCCGATGCCCAGCCGGTCGAGGGCGTCGAGGTGGTCCGGCTTCGAGCGGTCGGCCAGGATCCCGCCGTGGATGACGGGATGCAGCGTCTTGACCCGGCCGCCCAGCATCTCGGGGGCGCCGGTGAGGTCGGCCACCTCGACGTGGTCGATGCCCCCGGCCGTCAGGGCGGCCGAGGTGCCGCCGCTCGAGATCAGCTCCCAACCCAGGGCGGACAGCCCACGGGCGAACTCCTCGATGCCGGTCTTGTCGTAGACGGACAGCAGTGCCTTCATTCGGTGACCTCCTCAGGTGACGGCCCCCCACCCACGGCCTGGGACGCCAGGTCGTCGATGAAGGTGCGGATGGTGGCCGGGTAGAGCGTGCGCTCGACGGCCTTGATGCGTTCGTGCAGCGTGTGCTCGGTGTCGTCGGCCAGGATGGCCACCGTGGCCTGGGCCAGGATCGGGCCCGTGTCCATCTCCAGGAGGGCGACGTGCACGGTGGTGCCCGTCTCGGGCACGCCGGCGGCCAGCGCGTCACGCACGGCGTGCCACCCCGGGAAGGCCGGCAGGAGGGCCGGGTGCGTATTGAGGATGCGGCCCGGGAAGGCGTCGTGGACCGGCTGGGCCAGGACGGTGCCGAACCCGGCCATGACCACCACGTCGACGTCGGCCGCCACCAGGGCGTCGGCCACCGCCCGGGTGTAGGCCAGGCGGTCGAATCCGGGGCCGAAGCCGCCGAACGCGGCCCGGTCGACCAGGACCGTCGGGACCGAGGCGCCGTCGGCCACCTCGAGGGCCCGGCACGGGCGGTCGGCCGCCACCAGGCGGACCGGCAGGTCGGTGGCCAGGATGGCCTCCAGGATGGTGCCGCTCCCCGACACCAGCACGCCGATCCGGACCGGTGTCGTCACGGGGTCACGTGTCGATCCGGGGGCCACGGGCGCACGCTACCAGCGCCTCCCGGGGTGCAGTCCAAGCCGGAGGGCCCGCTGGTGCGGGCCCTCCGTTGCCTGGCTCGGTACGAGACGCCCGGGTGATGTCGCCCGTCCGGCCTGCCCACCGGATCGGGTCCGACACCACCCGGCCCCCCTGCCCTGGGGAACGCCCCTCGTGTGGACTCCATCGGCGCCGCCGCGCCGCAATTGAAGCCGCATCGCCGTTTTGCAACCGTCCGCAACCGAACGGTGACCAAGGTCCCTACGGCCCGACCCTCCCCCCGTCAGGTGCCGGTGGTCCCGCCCTCGAGTGTCGCCAGGGCGGCCTCGTCGAAGTCGGTCAGCGAGTCGAGCACCAGATCGCAGAAGCCCCACCGGGGCGAGGGGCGCGCCCCGGCTCGGGCACGGCCACCACCCGCATGCGGGCCGCCTTGGCCGAGATGGCCCCGTTGAAGGAGTCCTCGAAGGCCACGCAGGATGTGGGGTCGACGCCGAGTTTGGCCGCCGTGGTCAGGTAGGAGCCGGGGTGGGGCTTGCCCAGTGGTTCCCACTCGGCCGAGTGCCACGCCGACATGGCGTCGGTGATGCCGAGCCGGTCGAGTGCGGCCTCGATGACCATGGCGTAGGAGCCCGAGCAGACGGCCATGGGGATCGACCGGCGCCGGCACAGCTCGATGACCGCACGCGCACCGGCCATGGGCCGTCCCTCGGACTCGATCAGCTCGGCCACCCGGGCGGTGACGGCCCGCTCCACCTCGACCGGGGCCATGCCCTCCCACGGGTGGCGTTCCCACCAGTGGCGCACCGCGTCGTCGATGCGGAGGCCCATGGTCTGGCGCACGTCGGTCTCGGACAGGTGGAGCCCCACCGTGGCGAAGACCTCGATCTCGGCCCGGCGCCAGAACGGCTCCGAGTCGATCAGCAGGCCGTCGAGGTCGAACACCACCGCACCCACCGGCTGTCCGAGGTGCGCGTCGGCCGACGGGACTCCGGCCGGGGGGTGGGTGGGGTCCGGCGTGGTCGTCAGCCCAGCTTCCGCACGACGTCGACCATGGCCTCGCCGGCCTCGGTCGGGTTGAGGGCGACGGTGACCCCGGCGGCCGACAGGGCGTCCATCTTGGCCTGCGCGGTCCCCTTGGACCCCGAGATGATGGCGCCGGCGTGGCCCATCTTCCGTCCGGGGGGCGCGGTGACCCCGGCCACGTAGGAGACGACCGGCTTGGAGACGGACGAGGCGATGAACTCGGCGGCCTCCTCCTCGGCCGACCCGCCGATCTCGCCGATCATCATGATCGCCCTGGTGTCCGGATCGGCCTCGAAGGCGGTCAGGCAGTCGATGAAGCTGGTCCCGGGGACCGGGTCGCCGCCGATGCCCACGCAGGTGGTCTGGCCGACGCCCTGCTGGCTCAGCTCGTGGAGCGCCTGGTAGGTGAGCGTGCCGGAGCGGCTCACGATGCCCACCGGACCGCCGGCCATGGCGATGTCGCCCGAGGTGATCCCGATGTTGCACTTGCCGGGGGAGATGATGCCGGGGCAGTTGGGCCCGAGCAGGCGGGTGCCCGGGTAGTCGCGGAGCAGCCGGTTGAAGGCCAGTGCCTCGTCCTGGGCCGGGATCCCCTCGGTGATGCACACCACGAAGGGCACGCCGGCGGCGGCGGCCTCGACGATGGCCTCGGCGGCGAACTTGGGCGGCACCGAGATGAACGAGGCGTTGGCCCCGGTCGCCTCGACGGCCTCGGCCACCGTGGCGTACACCGGGATGCCCTCGATCTCCTCGCCCCCGCGCTTCGGGTTGGTGCCCGCCACCACCTGGGTGCCGTAGGCCCGGTTGCGGAGCCCGTGGTACAGGCCCTGGCTGGTGGGGCTGATGCCCTGCACCACGACCTTGGTGTTCTCGTCTACGAAGATGCTCACGACTGGCCTCCAGCAAGGGCGACCGCCCGGCGGGCGGCATCGAGCATGGTCGGCTCGGCGACCAGGCGATCGGACAGGTGTTCGGACAGGATCTCCCGACCGGCCACCGCGTTGGTGCCGTCGAGGCGGAGGACGATGGGCGAGCTGATCTCGACCCGCTCCAGGGCCTCGAGCACGCCCTTGGCCACCTCGTCGACCCGGGTGATCCCGCCGAAGATGTTCACGAAGATCGACTTCACCGCCGGATCGGAGTTGATGACCTCGAGGGCGGCGGCCATGACGTCGGCGTTGGCGCCGCCGCCGATGTCGAGGAAGTTGGCGGCGGATCCCCCGCACTGGTTGACCACGTCGAGCGTGCTCATGGCCAGGCCGGCCCCGTTGGCGATGATCCCCACCGAACCGGACAGCCCGATGTAGTTGAGCCCGCGCTCCTTGGCCCGGGTCTCGCGCTCGTCCTCGACGTCGCTGCCGGCGAACTCCTCCCACTCGGGGTGGCGGTAGGCGGCGTTGTCGTCCAGGGTCACCTTGGCGTCGAGTGCGTGGACCCGGCCCTCGGGAGTGAGGATCAACGGGTTGATCTCGGCCAGGTCGCAGTCACCCTCGGTGTAGCAGGCGTACAGCTTGACCAGCAGCTCGGCGGCCTGCTCCCGTGCCTCCTCGTCCAGCTCGGCCCGGGCCACCCACTCGGTGGCGGCCTCGAGGCTGAGGCCGTCGACGGGGTCGATGTGGATGAGGGCGATGGCGTCGGGATTGGTCACCGCCACCTCCTCGATCTCCACGCCGCCCTCGGCCGACAGCATGCCGAGGTGCTTCTTGGCGCTGCGGTCCAGGGTGAAGCTGGCGTAGTACTCCTTGGCGATGTCCGAGGCGTGCTCGACCCACAGCCGCTTGACCACGTGGCCCTTGATGTCCAGTCCGAGGATGTTGCCGGCGTGCAGGCGCACCTCGTCGGCGTCACCGGCCAGCTTGACGCCGCCGGCCTTGCCGCGGCCACCTACCTTGACCTGGGCCTTGACGACGACCGGGTAGCCCGACTCCTCCGCCTGGGCCACGGCCTGGTCGACGGTGTCGGCCACCCCTCCCTTGGAGATGGGGATGCCGAACCGGGCGAAGTACTGCTTCCCCTGGTATTCGAAGAGATCCACCGGATCCGTTCCTCTCTGCCTGCTTGGCTGGTTCGTGTATCGACTGGCTGACGGTGACTGCTGGGTGCTGCGGTCCGACCCGCCGGGCACGGTGCGGCCGGGGGCGCTCCTGGTGGAGCGCCGGGCCGGACGGGCCCGGCGTGGGTGGGGTGCGACGGGGACCCGGGTCGGCCCACGGGGGGCGCCCCGGCGTCGGGCTGGGTTCAGGCGTCCTCGCCACGCTCCCGTTCGTCGAGCGCCTCGCCGAGCCAGGCGCCGATGGCGGGGAGTGGCGCCCCCGGGGTGAAGACCTCGGCCACGCCCATCTTCTTCAACACCGGGATGTCGTCCTCGGGGATGATCCCCCCGACGAGGACCAGGACGTCGTCCCGTCCCTGCTCCTTCAGTCCGTCGATCACCCGGGGGACCAGGGTCAGGTGGGCCCCGGAGAGCAGGGAGAGGCCGACGGCGTCGGCATCCTCCTGGATGACGGCCTGGACGACCTGGTCGGCCGTCTGGTGGAGTCCGGTGTAGATGACCTCGAAGCCGGCGTCGCGCAGGGCCCGGGCGATCACCTTGGCCCCGCGATCGTGCCCGTCCAGGCCGGGTTTGGCGACTACCACTCGATAGGGGCGCTTCACGGCGGCAGATACTAGGCGCTGACGGACCGTCAGGCCCATCCGGGACCGCGGCCGACGGCGGCCCGGCCCGGAACATCGTCCCCATAGTCCACCGGGCCCTCCCCCAGGCCCTACCCTGGTGGTGCCCCAGGGGCGACCCGGGAGACCCGGTCGCCAGGATCCGGGGGCACGACACCGACCATCCACGAGGACCCGTTGACGACTCCGGCCGAGGCTGTGGACAGACCCGACGAGCACCCCACGCCACCTCCCGCCAAGCCGGAGTCGCTGGTGCACGGTCTCGTCCGGCTGGCCCGTCCCCGGCAGTGGATCAAGAACCTCCTGGTCTTCGTGGCGCCCGGCGCGGCCGGCGTCCTCCTCCACAGCACCGTCCTGTGGCACGCGGCGGCCGCCTTCGGCATCTTCTGCATGGCCGCCACCGGCACCTACTACCTGAACGACGCCCTCGACGCGGCCGCCGACCGGGAGCACCCGACCAAGCGCAACCGGCCGGTGGCGGCCGGAGTCGTCCCCGCCGCGGTCGCCATCGCCCTCGGGGTGGCCCTGATGGCCGCGTCGATCGGGCTGGCGGCCTGGTTGGCCGGTTGGCACCTCAGCCTGGTCATGGGCACGTACGTGGCGGTGCAGCTGGCCTACTCCTTCGGTCTGAAGAACGAGCCCATCCTCGACCTGGCCTGCGTGAGCGCCGGGTTCATCCTGCGGGCGGTGGCCGGTGGCGTGGCCACCTCGGTGCCGCTGTCGAACTGGTTCCTGATCGTGGTGTCGTTCGGCTCGCTCCTGGTGGTGACGGGCAAGCGCTCGGGGGAGAAGCGACTGCTGGAGGACGGGGCCGTCGACGACAGCGCCATCCGCCAGACCCTCGGGCTCTACACGCCGTCGTTCCTCCGCTCCGTGCGCACCCTGTCGGCCGCGGTGACGGTCAGCGCCTACTGCCTGTGGGCCTTCGAGCGGGCCAGCCAGGTCCACCCCGGCCGGGACCCGGTCTGGTTCCAGCTGACCATCATCCCGTTCGTCATCGCCCTCCTCCACGTGCTCCGGCTGCTCGACTCCGGGGCCGGTGCGGCACCCGAGGAGCTGGCCCTGAAGGACCACCGCCTCCAGGTCTACGGCCTGTGCTGGGTGGCCCTGTTCGCCATCGGGGCCTACGCGGCATGAGCGGGCCCCGTTCCCGGCGCTCCCTGCTGACCGGCTGGGGCCGCACCGCGCCGACGTCGGCCGACGTGGTCCACGCCGTCCACCCGGGCATCGTCGACGAGGCCATGGCCGCGTCGCGTTCCGGCGCAGCCATCGGCGGTGGCGGGCGGGGCCTGGTGGCCCGCGGCCTGGGACGCAGCTACGGCGACGCCGCCCAGAACGCCGGCGGCACCGTGGTCGATGCCACGTGGCTCGACGCCGTGCACGCCGTCGACCTCGACACCGGCCGGGTCACGGTCGGCGCCGGCGTGAGCCTGCAGACCCTGATGGAGCGGTTCGTGCCGCTCGGGTGGTTCGTGCCCGTCACCCCGGGCACCCGCCTGGTGACCGTCGGCGGGGCCATCGCCGCCGACATCCACGGCAAGAACCACCACGTCGACGGCAGCTTCTGCGCCCACGTGCTGTCGATGACGCTGGTCACCCCCACCGGGACCCACACCGTCACCCCCGACTCGGACCCCGACCTCTTCTGGGCGACGGCCGGGGGCATGGGCCTCACCGGAATCGTCATCGACGCCACCCTCCAGCTGATCCCGGTCGAGACCAGCTACCTGCTGGTCGACACCGAGCGGGCCGACGACCTCGACGACATCATGGACAAGATGCGGTCGGGCGACGACGACTACCGCTACTCGGTGGCCTGGATCGACTGCCAGTCGACCGGCAGCCGCCTCGGCCGTTCCGTGCTCACCCGGGGCGACCACGCCCGCCTCGCCGACCTCCCGGCCCGCCTGGCCGGCGATCCGGACCGGGCCCGGGCCTTCGTGCCCCGCCAGCTGGCCCGGATCCCGCTCACCCCGCCGAGCGGCCTGCTCAACCCGGCGAGCGTCGGCGCCATCAACGAGTTCTGGTTCCGCAAGGCGCCCCGGAGACCGCAGCTCGGCCGGCCCCACCACATGACCGGCTTCTTCCATCCCCTCGACGGGATCGGCGAGTGGAACCGCTTCTACGGCCGCCGCGGCTTCCTGCAGTACCAGTTCGTGGTGCCCGACGCCGCCGGCGAGACCGTGCGCCAGGTCATCGAGCGGCTCACCAAGGTGAAGCTGGCCGCGTTCGTCAACGTGCTCAAGCGCTTCGGCCCGGGCGATCCGGGCCCCCTCTCGTTCCCCATGCCCGGCTGGACCCTCGCCCTCGACCTGCTCGTCGGCAGCCCCGAGCTCGGCCCGCTGCTCGACGGGTTCGACGAGCTCGTCCTGGAGGCCGGCGGCCGGATCTACCTGGCCAAGGACTCGCGCCTGGCCCCCGATACGTTCCGGGCCATGTACCCGGGCGTCGACCCGTTCCTCGAGGTCAAGCGGAAGGTGGACCCCGACGGGGTCCTGCGCTCCGACCTCGGGCGCCGGCTCGGGCTCTGCTCCGACGCCGACCCCCAGCCCCACGCCTGACCCGACCCCCTCACCACGAAAGACGGACCCCACCATGATCGACGCCACCGGGCGCCCCCAGTCAGTGCTCGTACTCGGAGGAGCCTCCGAGATCGCCCAGGCCATCGTGGCCGGGCTCGTCCCCGGCCGATGCCGCACCGTGGTCCTGGCCGGCCGGCCGAGCGAGCGGCTCGAGGCGGCGGCCGAGGCGGCCCGGTCCGCCGGCGCCGACGTGGTCGAGACGGTGGCCTTCGACACCACCGACCTGGCCGGATGCCCGAAGGCCGTCGACAGCGTCTTCGACACCTACGGCGACATCGACCTGGTGCTGGCCGCGGCCGGCGCGCTCGGCGACCAGACCGAGCTGGAGGCCGACCCGGTGGCGGCGGCCGAACTCATCACCACGAACTTCACCGGTCTGGCCGCCGCGCCTGCTGGCCGCGGCCGGCCGGATGCGGGCCCAGGGCCACGGGCGCCTGGTGGTCATCTCCTCGGTGGCCGGCGATCGGGCCCGGAAGGCCAACTTCATCTACGGCTCCACCAAGTCGGGCCTGGACGCCTTCGCCCAGGGCCTCGGCGACTCGCTGGTCGGGACCGGGGTGGGCGTCACCATCGTGCGGCCGGGATTCGTGGTCGGCCGGATGACCGAGGGCATGGACCCCGCTCCGTTCTCGACGGACCCGTCGGCCGTGGCCGAGGCCGTCGTGAAGGGCATCGAGTCGGGCGCCGAGGTGGTCTACGCCCCACCCGTCCTGCGCTGGGTGTTCGCCGTGATGCGCCAGCTGCCCCGCGCCGTCTGGCGCCGCATGCCGGGCTGACCGGCCCACCGGGCCCCGCCGACGGGGCTCCGTCAGTCGACGAGGGTCGAGGCGTAGTCCGGCACGTAGGTGTAGAGGTCGCGGGGCGGCCGGTGGTAGCCGTCGTCGCGGATGCGCTTGGGGAGCTTGAGCCGGGCCTCGTCCACCAGGTGGTAGGGCACCTGGGACAGCAGGTGGGCGATGCAGTTGATCCGCGCCGTCCGCTTGTCCTCGGCGTCGACCACGAACCAGGGCGACTCGGGGGTGTCGGTGTGGAGGAACATGGCGTCCTTGGCCCGCGAGTAGTCCGACCAGCGCTGCCGGGCCTCGAGGTCGATGGCGCTGAGCTTCCAGCGGCGGAGCGGGTCGTCGATGCGGCTCTGGAACCGACGCTCCTGTTCGTCGTCGCTCACCGAGAACCAGTACTTGACGAGGACGATCCCGTCCTCGATCAGCTGGTGCTCGAAGACCGGGCACTGACGGAGGAACCGCTGGTACTCCTCGGAGGTGCAGAAGCCCATGACGTGCTCGACGCCGGCCCGGTTGTACCAGCTGCGGTCGAACAGGGTGAGCTCACCGGCCGACGGCAGCTGGGCCACGTAGCGCTGGAAGTACCACTGGGAGCGCTCGCGCTCGGTCGGGGCCGGCAGGGCCACGGTCCGGGCCACCCGGGGCGGGAGGTACTCGGAGATCCGCTTGATCACGCCGCCCTTGCCGGCCGCGTCGCGTCCCTCGAAGATGACCACCACCCGGGCGCCGGTCTCCCGGATCCACTCGGTCATGGTGGTGAGCTCGGCCTGGAGGCGCAGCAGCTCCGCCTCGTACCGCTGCTTCGGCATGCTCCGCCCCACGGCCACCTCCTCGTACGCCGGTGCCCCGCGACCGGGACGGGAACGACGCTACTTGGAGGCGTGCGACCGGATGGCGGGCGGCGTGTAGGGACGGACCGACATGGTGATGAAGTCGCGGGACAGGGTCGAGAAGTACCGGCTGGGCGACGTGTTCTGGTCGTAGGTGAGCAGGGTCCCGTTGGCGGCCGTGGCCGGCACGCCCGTGGGGAGGGCCCAGCTCGAGTAGTTCACCCAGGCCGTGTTGATGTCCATCTCCATGGCCCGCACCGAGCCGGCCCGGGCCAGCAGGTTGGCCAGGTCGACGATGGAGAGGCCGGACCCGCCCACGAAGACCAGGGCCCCGTCGGCGGTCACCCCGAGTCCGGACCTCCACACGCGGACGTTGCCGCCCAGGGTGGCTCCCCACCGGATGTTGTCGTTGGCGTCGAGCCCGGGCACCGGCGCGCCGTTGTTGACGATCAGGTCCAGGTTCTGTCGCACGGCCACGGTGGACGGGGTCATGGTCACGTCGGTGCCCCAGGCGCCGATGTCGATGTTGCCGGCGTTGTCGATGACCAGGGAGGCGGCACCGGGCCGCAGGGGCACGGCGGTGGTCCCGTCGAGGTAGAACCCGCCGTTGGCGTCCTTCATCCGGAAGCCCGAGTTGAAGGCGGCGTCCAGGGTGGTCAGCGCGGCCCCGGTGATGGGTGCCTCGGCGGCGAAGGTCTGCCCGGTGCCCGGGATGGACGATCCGGCGTAGAGCTGGGCGCTGAGGAGCTTGGTGTCCATCCAGGCCACTCCGGTCACCAGGCTGGTGTTGACGGCGTTGGGCCGGAGGAAGGCGGCGTAGGTGGTGGGGATGCCGTCGACCGCCCGGCCGATGACGTGCCACTGGCCCTCACCCGGGGTGGGAGTCGACACGAAGGGCACCATGGCGGCCGGCGGGGCGAGGTGGGGTGGCCCGGTGGGGACCGGGACGGTGGTCGACGTGGCCGTGGGCCTCGGGATGGCGCCGGGGGCCGGCTTGCCGCCCTTGGGCGGGGCGTGCCAGGTGTACCAGGTGGTCTCGGCCCACGTGACGATGCCGCCACCGCCGTGGTCGCGCACCCATTCGGTGAGCCGGCTGCCGACCGTGGGCCCGAGCGACGCGTCGGTGGCCGCGCTTCCGAGCGACCACCACAACGGGGTGAGCAGCACCAGGAGGATCAGGAGGATCGAGGTCTTCGGATGGCGTCCGACGACGGTCGCACGCTCCCGGCGCTTCTGCTTCTTGAGCGCCCGCCGCTCGCGCCGGCTCGGCTTGGCCAGGGCGTGGACGTGCCGGGGGGTGCCCGTGACCAGGGCTCGCGGCGGGGTCGAGTCGATCGAGGGCAGGCCCACCGCGTCGTCGACGGGCGGGTCGTCCTGATCGAAGATGATGTTGCCGGACACGGTGCTCGCGAGACCTCGTTGTTCGTCGCCGATGGTGCGTTCTCCTGGCGCCATCAGGCCTCGGCCTCCGGCGGGAGCGTCGCGTGCCACCAGTTTCCCATGCCCGGCCGGACGGGAGGGAGCGCCCCGGTGGGCCCGACAAACCCCCTGGTCAACAGCCATTCGGCCCCGCCGTGGGCGGAGCGGGGGAACCGGGAGCCCGGGCCGGAGGCCACGGGTGGTCGCGTCGGGGCGGGCCGCATCGGGGCAGGGTACGGGCCCCACCTGACGCCCGGATGACGGGAGCCCGACGGGAGGGGCGCGGGCCGGCTCACGCCCGCTTGATCGGGGCCATCCGCAGGAGCAGCTTCTTGCGGCCGACGGCGGTGAAGATGACCTCGGCCTCGGCATCGTCACCCGCTCCCCCGGTCGAGACGACCCGCCCCTCGCCCCACTGCCCGTGGACCACCACGTCGCCCACGTCGAGCCCCAGCAGCTCGGCGCCGGTGCCGGCGGACGCCCGCTTGCGTCGACCGTTGGCGTCGAACGCCCCCTCGGCCGGCGAGATCCCGCTGCCGAAGACCGAGCGCCCCGGCGTCCCCATGCGCTCCTCGGCGCCCGCACGACGCCCGAAGTCGCCGACGGAGCCGCGGGCCCCGGTGCCCGAGCCGGACGACCCCCAGCCCCGCTCGACGGCCACGTCGGTGACCAGCTCGGTCGGGATCTCGTTGAGGAACCGGCTCGGGATGTTGGAGCTGGTGTTGCCCCACAGCATCCGGCTCCAGGCGTGGGACACGTAGAGGTGGCGCTCGGCCCGGGTGATGCCCACGTAGCAGAGGCGGCGCTCCTCCTCGAGCTCGACCGGGTCGCCCAGGGAGCGCAGGTGGGGGAAGATCCCGTCCTCCATGCCGACCAGGAACACCGCCGGGAACTCGAGCCCCTTGGCGATGTGCATGGTCATCAGCGACACCTTGGTGCCGTCGCCGTCGAGTTGGTCGGAGTCGGCCACCAGCGCGGCGGCCTCGAGGAACTCGGCCAGGGTGCGGTACTCGTCGGCCACCCCGACGAGCTCGTCCACGTTCTCCACCCGGCCCAGGGCCTCGATGGTCCCCTCGGACAGCAGTTCGCTCCGGTAGCCGGTGCGCTCCACCACGGCGGTGACCAGTTCGCCGGGACCGAGCGGTGTGGGGGCCGGCCGGCGCCGCCGTCGCCGCCGTCGTCGACCGGCCCCGGCGCGTCCATCCGCCGGCCACCGGCACGAGCTCCGTCGGGAGCCCCGGTGCCAGGGCGTCCCCGTCGCCGTCCACCAGGTCCGGCACGGCCATCTGCGTACGCAGCTCGGCCAACAGGTCGGCCAGGTCCTCCAGCGCCTTGCCCGCCTTGCCGCCGATGCCGGCCTCCCCGGCCTCGGCCACCGCGTCGCCGAAGGAGACCCCGCGTCGGCCGGCGAAGCCGGACAGCTTGGCCACCGAGGTGTCGCCCACGCCGCGCTTGGGCACGTTGACGATGCGCCGCCAGCTGACCTCGTCGTCGGGGTTGACCAGCACCCGCAGGTAGGCGAGGACGTCCTTGACCTCCTTGCGGTCGTAGAACTTGGTGCCGCCCACCACCTTGTAGGGGACCTCGCCGCGGACCATGGCCTCCTCGAGGGCCCGGCTCTGGGCGTTGGTCCGGTAGAAGATGGCGACGTCACCCCACCGCAGGCCCTTGTCGCTGCGCAGGCGGATGATCTCGTGGGCCACCCACTCGGCCTCGTCGTGCTCGTCCTCGGCCCGGTAGCGGACGATCTGGTCGCCGGCGCCCTGGTCGGTCCAGAGCGCCTTCGGCTTCCGGGAGACGTTGTTGGTGATGACGGCGTTGGCGGCGTCGAGGATGGTCTGGGTCGAGCGGAAGTTCTGGTCGAGGGTGATGGCGGTGGCGTCCGGAAAGGCCTTCTCGAAGTCGAGGATGTTCGAGATGTCGGCGCCCCGGAATCGGTAGACCGACTGGTCGCTGTCCCCCACCACCACGATGTTGCGGTGGCCGCCGGCCAGCTGGACGGCCAGCGCGTTCTGCACGGCGTTGGTGTCCTGGTACTCGTCGATCAGGACGTGGGTGAAGCGGTTGCGGTAGTGCTCGAGGACGTCGGGGTGCTCGTCGAAGAGGCGGACGGCGTTCAGCAGCAGGTCGTCGAAGTCCATGGCGTTGGCCGCCAGCATGCGCCGCTGGTAGAGGTCGAAGACGTCGGCGATGCGGCGGTCGAAGATGGAGATGGCGGCGGCCCGGAACTCGGCCGGGCCCTGCTGGCGGGACTTGGCCTGGCTGATCTGGCCGAGCATCGAGCGGGGCGACAGCTTCTTGGTGTCGATGTCGAGCTCGCGGGCGATGATCTCGATCGAGTCGGCGGGAATCGGCGTCGTCGTAGATGGTGAACGAGCCCTTGTAGCCGAGCCGGTCGCCGTGGGCGCGCAGGATCCGCACGCACGCCGAGTGGAAGGTCGAGACCCACATGCGCTCGGCCCGGGGGCCGACGAGGTCGGCCACCCGTGACCGCATCTCGCCGGCGGCCTTGTTGGTGAAGGTGATGGCCAGGATCTGCCACGGAGCGGCGTCACCGGTGGCGATGAGGTGGGCGATCCGGCGGGTGAGCACCCGCGTCTTGCCGGAGCCGGCTCCGGCCACGATCAGCAGGGGGCCGCCCCGGTGGGTGACGGAGGCCGCCTGGGACGGGGTCAGGCCCTCGAGGAGCTCCTCGGCACCGACGGCCACGAAGCGCGGGGTGGCATCGAGGGCCAGCCGCCCGTCGTCGGGGTGGTCGTCCGGGCCCCCGCCCCACGCGGTCATTCCCACTCGATGGTGCCGGGCGGCTTGGACGTGATGTCCAGGGCCACCCGGTTGACGCCCTCCACCTCGTTGATGATCCGCGAGCTCAGTCGCTCGAGGAGGTCGTAGGGCAGTCGGGCCCAGTCGGCGGTCATGGCGTCGTCGGAGGTGACGGCCCGGATGACCACCGGGTAGGCGTAGGTGCGGCCGTCGCCCATCACCCCGACGGTGCGCACGGCGGGCAGGACGGCGAAGCTCTGCCACAGGTCGCGGTAGAGGCCGGCCTTGCGGACCTCCTCGACGACGATGGCGTCGGCGGCCCGCAGGATGCCGGCCCGCTCGGGGGTCACCTCCCCGACGATCCGGACGGCCAGGCCCGGGCCCGGGAACGGCTGGCGCCAGACGATCTCGTGGGGCAGGCCCAGCTCCTCGCCGACGGCCCGCACCTCGTCCTTGAACAGCAGGCGCAGGGGCTCGACCAGGTCGAAGGCCAGGTCCTCGGGCAGGCCGCCCACGTTGTGGTGCGACTTGATGGTGGCCGCCGTGCCCGAGCCGGACTCGATCACGTCCGGGTACAGGGTGCCCTGGACCAGGTAGCCGGCCGGCTCGTCGTCGGGGCCCTCCTCGAGGCGGCCCTTCTCCACGACGAGGTCGCGGGCGACCTCCTCGAAGATGCGGATGAACAGCTCCCCGATGATCTTTCGCTTGGTCTCGGGGTCGGTCACCCCGGCCAGGGCCTCGAAGAAGCGGTCGGCCGCCTTCACGTGGACCAGGTCGACGTGGAACTGGCGGCGGAACGTCTCCTCCACCTGTTCGGACTCGTTGGCCCGCATCAGGCCGGTGTCGACGTAGACGCACGTCAGCTGGTCGCCGATGGCCTTGTGGACCAGGGCGGCGGCCACGGCCGAGTCGACCCCGCCGGACAGGGCGCACAGCACGGGCGACGTCCCGACCTGGGCCCGCACCGCGGCCACCTGGCTCTCGATGATCGAGGTGTGGGTCCACGACGGCGGGCAGTGGCAGATGTCGTAGAGGAAGCGCTCGAGCAGGTCGCGCCCGTGCTCGGTGTGGACCACCTCGGGATGGAACTGCACCCCGAAGATGCCGCGGTCGGGGTCGTGGAGGGCGGCCACCGGGGCGTCCGGGCTGGTGGCGGTGGCCACGAAGCCGGTCGGCACCTCGGTGATGGCGTCCCCGTGGCTCATCCACACCTCGGCCGCCTCGGGCCAGTCCTGGAAGAGCGGGCGACGCCGCGGTGACGGTCAGCGGCGTCCGGCCGTACTCGCCCCGACCGGTGCGGTCGACCACGCCGCCCAGCTGCTGGGTGAGCAGCTGGGCGCCGTAGCAGATGCCCAGGATCGGGACCCCGAGGTCGTAGACGGCCGGGTCGATGGACGGGCGCCGGAGTCTCGTTGACCGACTTGGGCCCGCCCGAGAGGATGATGCCCGGCGGGCCGGCGGGCGGCCAGGTCGGCGGCCGACGCGGTGTGCGGGACGATCTCGGAGTAGACGTGGGCCTCGCGGACCCGGCGGGCGATCAGCTGGGCGTACTGGGCGCCGAAGTCGACGACCAGGACCGGCCCCTCACGGGGGTCGTCCGTGGGCACGGACGGGCTCAATGGCCCATGCCGACGCCCTGCGAGCGCTGCAGGTCCTTGCCCTCGGTCTGGAGCGCCGGGGCCACCATGACCTCGGCCTTCTGGAACTCCTTGACGGTCTGGTACCCGCAGGTGGCCATGGCCGTGCGCAGGGCACCGAACAGGTTCATGCGGCCGTCGTTCTCATGGGCGGGGCCGAGCAGGATCTCCTGGAGCGTGCCCCGGGTCGTGGTCTTGACCCGGGCGCCCCGGGGCAGGGTCGGGTGGAAGGTGGCCATGCCCCAGTGGAAGCCGCGGGCCGGGGCCTCGACGGCCGAGGAGAGCGGCGAGCCGAGCATGACGGCGTCGGCACCGCAGGCCACGGCCTTGGCGATGTCGCCGCCCTTGGACATGCCGCCGTCGGCGATCACGTGGCAGTAGACGCCCGTCTCGTCGAGGTGGCGCATGCGGGCGCCGGCCACGTCGGCGATGGCCGTGGCCTGGGGCACGCCGATCCCGAGGACACCGCGGGTCGTGCAGGCGTTGCCGGGGCCCACGCCGACGAGCACGCCGACGGCGCCGGTGCGCATCAGGTGGAGGGCGGCCTGGTACGAGGCGCAGCCGCCGACGATGACGGGGACCTCGAACTCGCGGATGAAGCGCTTCAGGTTGAGGGGCTCGACCGTCTTCGACACGTGCTCGGCCGACACCACGGTGCCCTGGATGACCAGGATGTCGAGCTCGGCCTCGAGGAGGGCGGGGGCGAACTGCGGGTCTTCTGCGGGGTCACGGAGGCGGCGGTGGTGATGCCGGCGGCCTTCATCTCCTTGATGCGCTGGGTGACGAGGTCGAGCTGGACCGGCTCGGAGTACATCTGCTGCATCCGGGCGGTGGCCTTCTCGGTCGGCAGCTCGCGGATCTCGTCGAAGAGCGGGGTCGGGTCCTCGTAGCGGGTCCACAGTCCCTCGAGGTTGAGGACCCCGAGGCCGCCGAGGCGCCCGATCTCGATGGCGGTGGTGGGGCTCACCACCCCGTCCATGGCCGAGGCCAGCAGGGGCAGCTCGAACTGGTAGGCGTCGATCTGCCAGCTGATGTCGACATCCTCGGGGTCGCGGGTCCGCCGGCTGGGGACGATGGCGATGTCATCGAACCCGTAGGCCCTCCGCCCCGACTTGAAGATGCCGATCTCTAGCTCAGCCACTGAATTGCCCTCCGGACCCTGGTTGCAGTTGGACGTACCTCCGGGGCGGTGGCAGCTCCGACACTGCGCCGACCGACCTACCCCCAACGATACCGCCTGGGCAGCGGGGCCGTATCCCGCTGCGGGAGCGATCCGGGCCGGCCGCGCGGCCCGGATCAGCGTCGGTGGGCGACCAGTCGGTCCCGGCACCCCGAGGACCAGGCAGAGCAGCTCGGTCAGGACCCGGGCGGTCGCCCCCCACACGGTCTCGCCGGCCACGGTGAAGAACCAGACCGGGAACTCGCCCCCGGTCCGGCCGTCCCTCCCCTGGCGGCCCGGGACGGCCCACAGCTCCTCGGCCCAGACCCCGTCGGCCAGGAGGTCGGCCAGGGCCACGTCGAACACCCGGGCCACCTCGTCGGGAGCCGGGCACGGTGACCGGCCGGCCGGACAGGACGGCCACCACCGGGGTCATCAGGGTGTTGGAGGAGACGGTGGGCATGGCCGTGAGGTGGCCGACCACGGTGACGGCCGCCGGGTCGAGGCCCACCTCCTCCTCGGCCTCGCGACGGGCGCCCTCCTCGATCCCCTCGTCGGGGTCGAGCTTGCCCCCCGGGAAGGCCACCTCGCCCTGGTGGGACCGCAGCCGGGACGACCGCACGGTCAGCAGCACCCGGGCCTCGCCCGCCTCCTCGAACAGGGCCACCAGCACGGCCGCCGGGTTGGCGTCGGGGAAGACGTCGGCGAACGAGCGTGAGAACTCGGACACCTCGGCCGCCGTGACGTCGCGCGTCGCGCCGTCCGGTCGCGGCGCGCCACGGCGTCGACCACGGTGGCCAGGGGCAGCGATGGCCCGCGCCGCTCGGCGGGCAGGTGGGCCCAGGGGGCCGGGCCCGCCCGGCCGGTGGCTCGGCGGCCGGGGGATGACCTGGGGCCCGGTGCGGTGCTTGGGCTCGGCGGACGACTGCGGAGACGACATCGGGGACGACACTAGGGGCCGGTGCGGTCGGACGGTGCCGGACGGTGCCGGCGGAGTCCGCGGTCGGACCCGCGCCCGCGCGCCATCCAGGGTCGTCCGGCGACGGCTGGGTACCATCGGGACGACACGACGGCGTGCCCGCTCACGGGCGTGCAGACAGGAGGCGACCGATGTCCGAGGCCAGTGCCGCTCCGCAGTTCCCGATCACCACGGCCCTCGAGTTCCCCGAGTGGACGGTCGAGCACAACCTCGGCCTGGTCTTCGGCCTGGTGGTCCGCTCCATGGGGGCGGCCAAGGGCTTCACCGCCGGGTTCAAGGCCCTGGCCGGGGGCGAGGTCAAGCAGTACACCAAGCTGCTGGAGGACACCCGCCGCCACGCCCTCGACCGGATGATCGAGAACGCCCAGGTCATGGGGGCCAACGCCGTGATCCAGTTCCGCTTCGACTCGTCGGAGATCGGCCAGTCGCTCACCGAGATCGTCGCCTACGGCACCGCCGTGGTCGTCGGCGCCAAGCAGTGACCGGGGCGACCGGCACCGGGTGGCCGGCCGTGGTGATCGTCTTCGCCCTGTTGGGGGTGGCCGTCGTCGTCGGCCGTCGTGATCAGCCTCTTCGTCCGCCGCCACGGCGAGTCCGACCAGCCCCAGGCCGGGTGGACCCCGACCGACGAGCTGTTCAGGGACCCGGGCACGAACCGGACCATGCGGGTCTGGATGGACCGGGCCGGCGAGCGCCACTACGTGCCCGAGCAGCAGGGCTGACGACCCGACCACCAGAGCGCCGGCCAGTTCACCGACCGTTCCGCCCGGCCAGTTCCGCCCACCGGACGCGACGGAGGCCGGGCCCGGGGGCCCGACCTCCGTTCACACGTGGTGCCGCTGGCGCGGCGTGCCGACCCCGACTGCGGACCGGCGGCAGGACTACATCATCCCGCCCATGCCACCCATACCGCCCATGCCGCCGCCCATGGCGGCAGCCGCGGCTGCGGCGGCACCGGCGTCGGCCTTCTCGGGCTTGTCGGCCACGAGCGCCTCGGTGGTGAGCAGCAGTCCGGCGATGGAGGCGGCGTTCTGCAGCGCGGAACGGGTCACCTTGGCCGGGTCGATGACGCCGGCCTTGACCAGGTCCTCGAGCTCGCCGGTGGCGGCGTTGAGGCCGATGTGGCCCTTCTTGCCCTCCACCTCCTTGACGTACACCGAGCCCTCGAGTCCGGCGTTGTTGGCGATGGCCTCCAACGGGGCGGCCAGGGCCTTCAGCACGATGGTGGCACCGGTGGCCTCGTCCCCCTCGAGGGAGTCGATGACGGCCTGCACGGCGGAACGGGAGCGGACCAGTGCGGTACCGCCACCGGCCACGATGCCCTCCTCGACGGCGGCCCGGGTGGCGGAGAGCGCATCCTCGATGCGGTGCTTCTTCTCCTTGAGCTCCACCTCGGTGGCGGCGCCGACCTTGACGACGGCCACGCCGCCGGCCAGCTTGGCCAGCCGCTCCTGCAGCTTCTCGCGGTCCCAGTCGGAGTCCGTGTCGTCGATCTCCCGCTTGATCTGGGCGATGCGACCCTTCACGTCCTCGGTGGACCCGCCACCCTCGACGATGGTGGTGTTGTCCTTGGTCACGATGACCCGACGGGCGCTGCCCAGCAGGTCGATGGTGGTGGTGTCGAGCTTGAGGCCGATCTCCTCGGAGATCACCTGGGCGCCCGACAGCACGGCCATGTCCTGGAGCATCGCCTTGCGGCGCTCACCGAAGCCGGGGGCCTTGACGGCCACCGAGGTGAAGGTGCCACGGATCTTGTTGACGACCAGGGTGGCCAGGGCCTCGCCCTCGACGTCCTCGGCGACGATCAGCAGCGGCTTGCCGGTCTGCATGACCTTCTCGAGCACGGGCACGAGGTCGTGGACGGCGCTGATCTTGCCGTTGACGAAGATGATCAGCGGGTCGTCGAGGACGGCCTCCTGGCGCTCGGCGTCGGTCACGAAGTACGGCGACAGGTAGCCCTTGTCGAACTGCATGCCCTCGGTGAACTCGAGCTCGATGCCGAACGTGTTGGACTCCTCGACGGTCACGGTGCCGTCCTTGCCGACCCGGTCGATGGCGTCGGCCAGGACCTCGCCGATGGCGTTGTCGGCCGCGGAGATGGAGGCCACCTGGGCGATCTGCGTCTTCGAGACGATCTTGTCGGACTGCTTCTCGATCGAGTCCACGGCGGCGGCCACGGCCTTGTCGATCCCCTTGCGGAGGCCGAGCGGGTTGGCGCCGGCGGCCACGTTGCGCAGCCCCTGGCGGATCAGGGCCTGGGCCAGCACGGTGGCGGTGGTGGTGCCGTCACCGGCGACGTCGTTCGTCTTGGTGGCGACCTCCTTCACCAGCTGGGCGCCCATGTTCTCGAAGACGTCCTCGAGCTCCACCTCACGGGCGATCGAGACGCCGTCGTTGGTGATGGTGGGCGCACCGAACTTCTTCTCGATGACGACGTTGCGGCCCTTCGGGCCGAGGGTGACCTTGACCACGTCGGCCAGCTTGTTGACGCCGGCCTCGAGCCCGCGGCGGGCGGACTCGTCGAACTTGAGGATCTTGGGCATTACTTGGTCACCTTGGCCAGGATGTCGCGGCTCGACAGGATCAGCAGGTCCTTGCCGTCGGCGCTGATCTCGGTGCCGCCGTACTTGGAGTAGACGACGGTGTCGCCGACCGCGATGTCGAGGGGGATGAGCTCGCCGGTGGTCTCCGAGCGACGGCCGGGGCCGACGGCCAGGACCTCACCCTGCTGGGGCTTCTCCTTGGCGGTGTCGGGGATGACCAGACCGGAAGCGGTGGTCTCCTCGGACTCGCCGGGCTGGACGACGATGCGGTCGTCGAGGGGGTGCAGACTCATGGTTCGGGCCTCCTGTGGCACGGTTAGCAGTCGAAGGTTGAGAGTGCCAACGATACCCGGCCCGACCCGGCTTGGCAACCGCGCCCCCCGAGTGCCAGCTGCACCGGCGGCCGCCGACGGGCGTCAGACGGTCGAGACCAGCCGGAGGTTGGGGTCGGCGCGCGAGGTCGAGGCGGCTGCGGTCCCCCCGGGTCGAGGCGCCAGTGCCCGGCGGCGGCCACCATGGCCGCATTGTCCGTGCACAGGGCGCGGCGACGGCAGGAACGCCCCGATGCCGTCCTCCGCGCAGGCCTGCTCGACCCGGGCCCGCAGCAGCGAGTTGGCCGCCACCCCACCGGCCAGGCACAGCGCCCGGGCCCCCACGTCGGCCGCGGCCCGGCGGGCCCGGGTGACCAGGACGTCGACCACCGCCTCCTGGAACGACGCCGCCACGTCGGCCGTCGAGGCGTCGGGCTCCTTGCGCACCCGGTTGACCACCGAGGTCTTCAGCCCGCTGAAGCTGAAGTCGTAGCCGTCACCGGGCAGCGAGCGGGGGAAGGCGAAGGCACGGGGGTCGCCCTCGGGGGCGAGCCGGTCGATGGCCGGGCCGCCCGGGTAGCCGAGCCCGATGAACCGGGCCACCTTGTCGAACGCCTCGCCGGCGGCGTCGTCGATGGTGCCGCCCATCAGCCGGTAGGCGCCCGGGGCGGTGACCTCGATCAGCAGGGTGTGGCCGCCCGACACCAGGAGCACCACCAGCGGCCAGCCCAGGTCGGGCTGTTCGAGGAGCGAGGCGAACAGGTGGGCCTCCAGGTGGTTGACCCCGACCAGGGGGACACCCCAGGCCATGGACAGGGCCTTGGCCTCGGCCACGCCGACCAGCAGCGAGCCGATCAGGCCCGGACCGTGGGTCACGGCGATGCCGTCGATGCCCCGGCCGGTGTGGTCGGAGCCGGCCTGCTCGAGGGCGTCGGCCAGGACGGGGGTCAGCAGCTCCACGTGGGCCCGGCTGGCCAGCTCGGGGACGACGCCGCCGTAGCGGGCGTGCAGGTCGATCTGGCTGCTGACCACGGACGACACGATGGTCGTGCCGCCGTCGACCACGGAGGCGGCCGTCTCGTCGCACGAGGTCTCGATGCCCAGCACCCGCACGATCGGGCCGTCCGGGGTGGCGGTGGTCGGACATGGCGACGACCCTACCCAGCGGGCGAGGGCGGAGCGGTGCCGGTGCCGGCCTCACCCGGGGGTGTGGCAGACGGCTTCGACGTTGTTGCCGTCCGGGTCGCGCACGAACGCCCCGAAGTAGTCCGGGTGGTACTCGGGCCAGACCCGGGGCTCGTGCAGCACCTCGGCCCCCCGGGCCACGGCGGCGTCGAAGAAGGCCCGCACCGCGTCACGATCGGCGGCGGCGAAGGCCAGGTGGGACTCGCGGAACGCTCCGCCGGTCTCACTCGGGCCCGATCCAGAAGTCGGGCTTGCCCGCCGCGCCGAACCCGACGACCGGACCGAAGTCCATCACCCGGGTGATCCCGAGCGGGGCGAGCACGGCGTCGTAGAACGCGGCGCTGGCTCCGGCGTCGCTGCACTGGATGGCCACGTGGTCGAGCATGCCGCCAAGCTACCCGGCCCTCGCCGCCGCTCATCCCGGCGCCGCTCACGCCCCGCCGCTCGACCTCGACGTCCCGGGCCAGTGCGGCCTCGATGGCGGCCAGCCGCTCGGCGTACGTCCCCGCTGTCGATGTCCCGGACCCACATGATCAGGGCGTCGCCCCCTTCGGCGTAGTAGTTCGGCCGGACACCGACCGGGGCCAGGCCGAAGCGCCGGTAGAGGGCCTGGGCCGGCTCGTTGCCCACGGCCACCTCGAGGGTCAGGTGGGCCGAGCCCCGGGCCAGGGCGGTACGGACCAGGTCGGCCATGAGCACCGTGCCCAGTCGCCGGCCCGTCCAGGCCGGGGCCACGGCGATGTTGTTGACGTGGGCCTCGTCGTCCACCGACATCTGGCCGGCGTAGCCGACCAGCTCGGTGCCGACCCAGGCCGCCCGGTAGGCCCGGGACGTGCGCTGGGCCAGCTCCTCCTCGAACAGCCGTCGCGACCACGGCCTCGTCGAAGACCTCGTGCTCGATCCGCAGGACGGCCTTCAGGTCCCGCGTGCGCAGCGGGGCCACCACCACCCGCGAGTCGCCCGTCCGGGGTCGACCCGCCCGGAGCCGGCCGATGGGGCACGGTCACGGCCGGCGGGGCGCCGGGGGCGCCGCCGTGCGCTGGGGCGCCCGCTCCTCCCAGTTGATCTTGGCGTCGGCGTGGCGGCGGTAGTCGGGCACCACGTCGCCCGCCGGCCACCGGTTTCGCCCCGGCGGCCAGGCGCCGGGCGGCCAGGCGGGCCAGCACCGCCGGGCGACGGCGCGGCCACCGTCCCGGCCAGGCCCAGGTCGAGGCCGGCCCGGGGGGCGAGGACGCTCGAGGTGGCGGACGGCGCCGTCGCCCACCACCAGCAGCGGACCGGCCGACGCCAGGCCGTCCAGCCACGCCGCCAGGTCCTCGGGCGTGAGCGCCTCCGGCCGGTCGTGGCGCACGGCCGCCGGGTCGGGGTCCGCCCCCGCCGTCCCCCGGGTGAAGTCGTAGGCGGCGGCGAACACCTCGCCCCGCCGGGCGTCGACCACGGCCACCACCCGGTCGGCCCGGTCGTGGCCGGCCGCCTCGCGGGCCCCGGCGGCCAGCACGTCGAGGCTGGTCACCCCCACCACCCCGAGGCCGAGCGCCTGGCCGAGGGCCTTGGCCGTGGCCACCCCCACCCGCAGCCCGGTGAACAGCCCGGGCCCGACGTCGACGGCCAGGCCGTCGAGGTCGCCCAGCGTGCACCCGGCCAGCGAGCAGACCTCCTCGATGGCGGGGGCCAGCAGTTCGGCGTGGGCCCGACCCCCAGGTGGGAGCGCTCCACCACGCCGCCGTCGTCGGACACCACCGCGGCCCCGACGAGGTCGGTGGCGGTCTCGATGGCCAGCAGCCTCACGGCGCCGCCGTCCAGGGGGCGAGGTCCGACACGAGATCGTCCCACCGGTCGGCCCACGAGGACCCCGCAGCCGTGACGGTGATCGTCCGCCGGGACTCGTCGTCCGGATCGGCCACCAGCGACAGCGACCAGCGCACCGCTCCCGAGCACCGGCTCGGCCGCCTCGCCCCACTCGACCAGGGCCACACCCCCGTCCTCCACCAGCTGCCCCAGACCGAGGTCGGCGATCTCGCCCAGGTGGTCCAGCCGGTAGACGTCGGCGTGCAGCAGCGTGCGCACCCCGGTCGGGCCGGCCGGCACCTCGTACTGGCGGACCAGGGTGAACGTGGGGCTGGTCACCGGCTCGTCGACGCCGACCGCCCGGCCGAATCCCTGGGCGAAGGTGGTCTTGCCGGCTCCGAGGTCGCCCGACAGCAGCAGCACGTCCCCGGGGACGCAGCGGGCGGCCAGCGCGGCCGCCACGGCCCGGGTGGCCTCGGCGCGACGTGGTGACGAGCACCAAGGGGTCCGTCACGAGGCCGGGCCGATCAGCTGCTTGGCCCGCACCAGGTCGGCCCGCATCTGGGCCAGGACCACGCCGCCGCCCCGCAGGGCGGCGGCCGGGTGGAAGGTCGGGACCAGCTGGACCCCGCCCACGGGGTACACGGCACCGCGGAGCTTGGTGATGCCCTGGTCGGTGTCGAGCAGCAGCTTGGTGGCGAAGTTGCCCAGGGTGACCACCACCTTCGGGGCGATGAGGGTCACCTGCTCCTCCAGGTAGGGGCGGCACGAGGCGATCTCGTCGGGCTTGGGGTCCCGGTTGTCCGGCGGGCGGCACTTGACCACGTTGGCGATGTACACCTGGTCGCGGGTGATGCCCAGCTCCTCGGCCAGCAGGCGGTCGAGCAGCTGGCCGGACCGCCCCACGAACGGGACGCCCTGGAGGTCCTCGTCGCGTCCGGGGGCCTCCCCGACGAACAGCAGGTCGGCGTCGGGATCGCCGACCCCGAAGACCACCTGGGTGCGGGTGGCCGCCAGCGGGCACCTGGTGCAACCGGCGGCGACGGCGGCGAGCTCGGCGAGTCGAGTTCCGGTGGCCACGGCGGCATCGTACCGCCCGCCCCCGGGTCGACCGGTGGTCGGACGGAGCCGTCAGCCCCGGTCGGCGGCGTCCAGGACCCGGGCCACCAGGTCGGGGAGATCGCCGGCCACGAGGCCCGACCGGTGGCCGAGCGCCCCGGCCCGGCCGTGGAGGTGGGCCCCCAGGGCGGCCGCCTCGAGCGGGGGCATCCCCCGGGCCAGGAGGGCCCCGATCACGCCGGACAGGACGTCGCCGGTGCCGGCGGTGGCCAGCGACGGGGTGCCGGCCATGGCCAACAGGACCCGGCCGGCCGGGTCGGCCACCGCGGTGGTGGGTCCCTTGAGGAGGGCCACGGCGCCGGAGGCCGCGGCCAGGTGGCGGGCGGCGGCGATCCGGTCGGGCCCGGGGGCCCCGCCGGTCAGCCGGGCGTACTCGCCGTCGTGGGGGGTGAGGACCACGGGCGACCGGGACGCCAGGGGCGCGTCGATGCCGGCCGAGGGCGTGGAGGCCGTCGGCGTCGACCACCACCGGCACGGGCGACGCGGCGACGAGGCGTCGCACCTGGTCGGCCGTCCCCGTCGGCCCGGCCCAGTCCGGGCCCGACCACCACGGCGTGGCACCGTCCGGCCGCCTCGAGGGCGGCGTCGGCCCACTGCTCCGCCCCGAGGTCGATGCCCACCGCCTCCCCGGCCGCCAGTGCGGCCGGGTCGCCCCCGGGCACCCCCAGCCGGACCATGCCGGCGCCCGACCGGTAGGCGGCACGGGCCGACAGGGCGGCGGCCCCGGTCATGCCCGGCGACCCGGCCACCACCAGCACGGCGGCCACCCACTTGTTGCCGGCACGCGCCACGGGGCGGGACCAGGGCGCCGATGTCCCCGTCGTCGACCACGGCGACGTCGTACCCGTCGATCGGCAGGCCGATGTCGACCACCCGGACCTCGCCGGCCAGGGCGGCGCCGTCCCCCTGGACCAGTCCGGGCTTGCGGGCCACGAAGGTGACGGTGGCCGTGGCCCGGAGCACCGAGCCGGTGGCCCGGCCGGTGTCGCCCTCCACCCCCGACGGGATGTCGACGGCCAGGACCGGGATGCCGGGGGCCACCCGCGGGGCGTCGTAGGTGCCGGCGAAGCCGGTGCCGAAGGCGGCGTCGACCACCAGGTCGACCGGAGGCCCCTCCTCGCCGATGGCGTCGACCGCACCGGGGGACACCACCGTGACCCGCACCCCGCGCCGGGCCAGCAGCCGGGCGGCCACCCGCCCGTCGGCCCCGTTGTTCCCCTTGCCGCAGATCGAGCACGGCACGCCGGCCGTAGGCCCCGCCCATCAGGTCGAGGGCGGCCCCGGCGACCGCGGTGCCGGCCCGCTCCACCAGTTCCTCGAGCGGCGTGGTCGCCACCGCCCGGGCGTCGACCGCCTGCATCTGGGAGATGGTCAGGACCGGCTGCACACCACGAACCTACGTCACCCCGTCGTCCGACCCCCGGGGCGGCCCGACGACGGGGTGCCCCGTCGGCCACCACCACGGCCAGGGCCAGTGCGTCGGTGTGGGTGAGCGACAGGTGCCACCGCACGGCACCGGCGGCCCGGGCCAGGTCGGCCGCCGTCCCGTGGAGGGCGAGGCGGGGGGCGTCGAGTCCGTCCCGGACCACCTCGACGTCGTGGAACCCGAACGCCCCGAGGCCGACGCCCAGGGCCTTCATCACCGCCTCCTTGGTGGCGAAGCGGGTGGCCAGCCGGGGGACGGGATCGGGGGCGAGCGCGGCGTAGGCCCGCTCCTGCGAGGTGAACAGCCGCCCGGCCAGGTGCCGGCGGCGGCCCAGCACGGTCCGCAGTCGGTCGATGTCCACCGCGTCGATGCCGACACCGACCACGCCCCCGCCCACCGTGGCGACCAACCGCTCGGCCGCCCCGGCGACCAGGTCGGCGCCCGGCGTCCGGGTCACGTGACGGTGACCGTCGCGCTCACTCGACGGTGACCGTCTTGGCCAGGTTGCGGGGGCGGTCGACGTCGAGGCCGTGGAGGCGGGCCATGGAGTGGGCGAACAGCTGCAACGGCACGACGTCGATGACCGGCGCGAACAGGTGCTCGGTGGCGGGCACCCACAGGACGTGGTCGGCGTGGCGGGCCGTCTCCTCGTCGCCGTCGTCGGCCACCAGCACCACCGATGCCCCCCGGCTCTTGCACCTCGGCGATGTTGGCGATCATCTTCTCCCAGGTCGGGGTGCGGGTGGCCACGCCGACCACCACCGTGCCCGGCTCCACCAGGGCGATGGGACCGTGCTTCAGCTCGCCGGCCGGGAAGCCCTCGGCCCGCAGGTAGGAGAGCTCCTTCAGCTTGAGCGCCCCCTCGAGGGCCACCGGGTAGCCGACGTGGCGGCCCAGGAAGATGAACGACGGGGAGTCCCGGTAGTCGCTCGGCCACCGCGTGCACGGCGTCGGCCCGCTCCATGGCCTGGGCCACCTTGTCGGGCAGCGAGCCCATGGCGCCCAGCAGGCCCCGCGCCTCGGCCGGGGACAGGGTCTGGCGGACCTGGGCCAGGTAGAGGGCCAGGATCTCGAGGGCGGTGATCTGGGCCAGGTGGGTCTTGGTGGCGGCCACGCCGATCTCGGGACCGGCCCGGGTGTAGAGGACGGCGTCGGCGTCCCGGGCCATCGAGGAGTCGACGACGTTGGAGATGACGAGGACCTTGGCCCCCAGCGCCTTGGCCTCGCGGATGGCCTGGAAGGTGTCGACCGTCTCGCCGGACTGGCTGACCCCGATGATGAGGGTGTGCTCGTCGACCACCGGGTTCCGGTACCGGAACTCGGAGGCGATGTCGATCTCCACCGGCAGTCGGGCCCAGTGCTCGATGGCGTACTTGGCCATGAGGCCGGCGTGGTAGCTCGAGCCGCAGGCCACCACGAAGACCTTGGTGATGGCCCGGAACTCCTCGTTGGTGAGGTGGACCTCGTCGAGCACCAGGGTGCCGTCGGGCAGGACCCGGTCGAGCAGCGTGTCGGCCACGGCCTTGGGCTGCTCGTGCATCTCCTTGGCCATGAAGTCGTCGTAGCCGTCCTTGCGGGCGGCGTCGAGGTCCCAGTCGACGTGCAGCGGGGCGGGCTCGACCGGTGCGCCCTCGACCGTGGTCACCGAGATGGACCCGGGGCGCAGCTCGGCGACCCGGTCGTCGTCCAGGATGAAGAAGTCGTGGGTGAGTCCGAGGATGGCCGGGATGTCCGAGGCCAGGAAGGCGGCCCGGTCGGTCACCCCCATGATGAGCGGCGAGACCCGGCGGGCGGCCACGATCACCTCGGGGTCCCGGGCGTGGACGACGGCGAGGGCGAAGGCACCCCGCACCTCGCCCAGGGCGGCCCGGACCGCGCCCACCAGGCCGCCGTCGGGGTGGGCGCCGAGGTGGGCCTCGATCAGGTGGGCCAGCACCTCGGTGTCGGTCTCCGACTCGAGATGGTGGCCGTCGGCGATGAGCCGGTCGGACAGCTCGACGTGGTTCTCGATGATGCCGTTGTGCACGAGGGCCAGGTCACCCGTGCAGTCGGCGTGGGGATGGGCGTTGCCCTCGTTCGGGCGGCCGTGGGTGGCCCACCGGGTGTGGCCGATGCCGGCCGACGGGTGGCGCCGGCGCGTCCTCGGTCCGCTTGACCAGGTCGTCGAGGGAGCGGGTGCCGTTGGCGGCCCGCACCCGCCACATCCCGTCGGCGGCCGCCGGGCCGACCAGCGCCAGGCCGGCCGAGTCGTAGCCGCGGTACTCGAGCCGGGCCAGGCCCTCGACCAGGACGTCCAGGACCGGCTCGTCCGTCCCGTCCGGCCCCGGGCGCCTGGTGATGCCGATGATGCCGCACATGGATGGCCACGCTACCTGCCGCCGCGTGGCCTCCGACAGGCCCCGGCGAGCCGGGCACCGCCCCACCGTTGCGACCCCGGAGTGCGCCGGGCGGTCGCCCCGGGGCCGTCAGACGGCCGAGTCCAGCCCCACGCCGAGCGCCTCGGCCTCGGCGGCCACCCGGGCCTCGTCCCGGGCCCGGGCCGCCTCCAGCAGCTCGTGCTCGATGAGGGTGTGCAGCCGCGCGGCGGTGGCCTCGGCCACCCCGGGCTCGGTGCTCTCCACCATGACCCGGACCACCGGCTCGGTCCCGCTCGGTCGGACCAGGACCCGACCGGTGTCCCCCATGGCGGACCGCTCCTGCTCGACGGCCATGGCGATGGCCCCGACCTCGCCGTACAGCGAGGTGTCGACCCCCCGCACGTTGACCAGGGTCTGGGGCACGGCCTCGATGAAGCCGTCGAGCAGGCCCGACAGCGACGAGCCGGTGCGGACCAGCAGGTCGGCCAGGACGAGGCCGGTCAGCAGGCCGTCGCCGGTGGTGGCCAGGCGGCGGAAGATGAGGTGGCCCGACTGCTCGCCCCCGAGGGAGAAGCCCTCGTTGTCGATGGCGGCCAGCACGTGCCGGTCGCCGACGTCGGTCTCCTTGACGCTGGATCCCCCGCTGCTCCATGGCCCGGCGGAACCCGAGGTTGGTCATGACGGTGACCACCACGGTGTTGCCGGCCAGCTGGCCCCGGTCGGCCAGGTCCCGGGCGAACAGGGCCAGGAGCGAGTCGCCGTCGACCAGGGCGCCGGTCTCGTCCACGGCGAGGAGCCGGTCGGCGTCGCCGTCGAGGGCCAGGCCCAGGTGCGGCCCCGTGCTCCACGACGGCCCGGCTCAACAGCTCGGTGGACGTCGACCCGCAGCCGGCGTTGATGTTGGTGCCGTCCGGGTCGCACCCGATGGCCACCACCTCGGCGCCCAGCTGCTCGAAGGCGGCGGCGGCCAGGTCGGAGCGCGCTGCCGTTGGCGCTGTCGACGACCACCCGGAGCCCGTCGAGCCGGCGGCCGTCGAGCGCCCCCGCCAGGTACTCCACGTAGGCGGCCCCGAGGTCGGGCTCGGTCCGGATGGTCCCGACCCCGTGGCCCTCGAGCGGCCGGGGGCCCTTGACCGTCGGGTCGAGCACCCGGTGGAGCTCCTCCTCGATGGCCACCTCGAGCTCCTCGGCTGAGCTTGGTGCCGCCGGCCCCGAAGAGCTTGATGCCGTTGTCGCCGAAGGGGTTGTGGGAGGCCGAGATCACCACGGCCGGGAGGTCCCGCTTGACCGACAGCCAGGCCAGGGCCGGGGTCGGCAGGACGCCCACGTCGACCACGTCGGCCCCCTCGCTGGCCAGGCCGGCCCCGAGGGCGGCCTGCAGCATGGGGCCGGACTTGCGGGTGTCGCGGCCGATCAGGAAGGTGGTGGCGGTGATGGTCCGGGCGACGGCGCGTCCGAGGGCCAGGACCAGCTCGGGCGTGAGCTCGGTGTTCGCACTCCCTCGGACCCCGTCGGTGCCGAACCAGGTTCGGGCCACCGGACTACCGCTTCGAGTACTGGGGGGCCTTGCGGGCCTTCTTCAGGCCGTACTTCTTGGACTCCTTCTCCCGTGCGTCACGGGTGAGGAAGCCAGCCTTCTTGAGGGCGCCGCGCAGCTCGGGGTCGAGCTCGCACAGGGCCCGGGCGATGCCGAGCCGGAAGGCGCCGGCCTGGCCGGACACCCCGCCGCCGTCGATGGTGACGTCGATGTCCCACGACTCGGTGGTCTCGGTCAGGCGCAGCGGCTCGGTCACGATCATCCGGTGGGTGGCCGAGGTGAAGTACTCCTCGAACGTGTGGCCGTTGCAGGTGATGGCACCCTGGCCGGGGCGGATGCGCACCCGGGCCACGGCCTGCTTGCGGCGTCCGGTCGTCTGGCAGATGGGGGCAGTCACTGGTGGTTCCTTCGCTTCGTGCGGTAGTGGGTGGTCCGGCGTCGCTTACGCGCCGCTGCGGGCGGACGCCGTGCGGCGTGCCCCGGGGATCTCCATCGGCGTGGGGGCCTGGGCGGTGTGGGGGTGCTCCTCGCCGCGGTAGACCTTGAGCTTGGTGCCCATCTGGCGACCGAGCCGGTTCTTCGGGAGCATGCCCCGGATGGCGTCGCGCACGACGTCGTCGGCCCGGTCGACCATCAGGTCGGCGTAGCTGGTGGCCGTCAGGCCGCCCGGATAGCCCGAGTGGCGGTAGGCCATCTTGAGGTCGGCCTTGCCCGAGGTCAGGACGACCTTGTCGGCGTTGATCACGATGACATGGTCCCCGGTGTCGACGTGGGGGGCGAAGGTCGGCTTGTGCTTGCCGCGCAGCACGGCCGCCACCTCGGTGGCCAGGCGGCCGAGCACCAGTCCGTCGGCGTCGACGATGTGCCAGGCGCGGGTGATGTCATCGGGCTTCGGTGAGTACGTGCGCAACGGGGATCCTTGTTCGATGGTGTCGGGTGTCCGGGCACCTGCTGGTGCGGGGCCTCGGGAGTGGGCGGGCCGGTGGGGGCGGGAGCCCGCTCTCCAACGGCCGGGGCCCGACCCGGCGACCTCCCACACTAGGTCGGATGGGGCCCGGCGGGCAAGCCGCGGGCGGGCCGGGCGGGCGCGGGTTCAGTAGCGGACGGCCATGAGGGTCAGGCCCTGGGGCGGGGCGGGCTGGCCGGCCTGGGCCCGGTCGGCCGAGCGCAGGATGTGGAGCATGTCCGAGGGCCGCTTGCCGGCCCCGGCCCACCTCCACCAGGGTTCCGACCAGCGAGCGGACCATCTGGTGGCAGAAGGCGTTGGCCTCGATCTCGAAGGCCAGCAGGTCCCCCACCACCGGGGCCAGCGAGGCGCCGGTGGTGGAGCCCCGCTCGGCCGCGCCGACGTCCGAGGTCCCGGCCGTCCGGGCCGAGGTGGGGCGTCCGTCCAGCCTGGTCCAGCGGGCGTCGAGCACCCGCCGCGGGATCGGGTCGTCGGCCGTGGTGCCCGGGACCCGGCGGCAGAACGCCCGGAAGTCGTGTTCGCCCAGCAGGGCGTCGGCCGCCGCGGCCATGGCCCGCAGGTCGAGGGCGTCGGGGACGTGCCAGGTCAGGCCGGCCAGCAGCGGGTCGGCCACCGGGGCGTTGACCACCAGGTAGCGGTAGCGGCGGGCGGTGGCCGAGTGGCGGGCGTCGAAGCCCTCGGGGGCGATCTCGGCCGAGCGGACCACGATGGACGGGCCGAGCTGGCTGTTGCACGACTTGACCACGGCGGCCGGCTCGAGGGCGGCCGAGCGCTCGGCCGGCAGGTCGAAGTGGACCACCTGGTCGAGGGCGTGCACGCCGGCGTCGGTGCGGCCGGCGCAGGTCAGGGTGACGGGCGTGCGGGCGACCTTGGACAGCGCCCCGGTCAGCGCGCCGGCGACGGTCGTCAACCCCTCCTGGGCGGCGAAGCCGTGGAAGCCGGTGCCGTCGTAGGCCACCCGGAGGCGCCACCGGACGGTCCGCTCGGTCACGTCCCCCCGGGATCGGGGGGCGTGCTCACACCAATTCGATGCGGGCCATCGGGGCGTTGTCGCCCTGACGGTTGCCCAGCTTGAGGATGCGGGTGTAGCCACCCGGGCGCTCCGCGTAGCGGGGACCGATCTCGGCGAACAGCTTGTGGGCCATGTCCTTGTCCCGGATGAAGGCGACCACGTGGCGCTGGCGGGCGACGCCGCCCTTGGCGGCCGCGGTGATGACCTTCTCGGCCACCGGGCGCAGGGCCTTGGCCTTGGCCTCGGTGGTGACCAGGTACTCGGCGGCGATCAGCGAGGCGACGAGGTTGCCCATCATGGCCTTCTGGTGCGCGGCGCTGCCGCCGAAGCGACGGCCCTTCTTGGGAGTTCCGAGCATGGGGGAACCTCAGTCCTTGACACGCAGGGCCAGGCCCCGCTCGTCGAGCTTCTGGAGCACCTCGTCGAGCGACTTCTGCCCGAAGTTGGTGATGTTGAGGAGATCGTCGAGGGTCCGGTCGACCAGCTCGCCGATGGTGTTGATCTGCGCCCGCTTGAGGCAGTTGCGGGGACGCTCGGTGAGGTCGAGGTCCTCGATGCGCAGGTCGAGGTCGGGCGAGCCCGACGACTGGGTACCGGGGACGCTCAGCTCGAGGCCCATGGGCTCCTCCTCGAGGTCGGCCACCAGGCCGACCAGGGTGCGGAGGGTGTCGCCCGCCGAGGCCAGCGGCCTCGCGGGGGGTGAGGGAGCCGTCGGTCTCGATCTCGATGACCAGGCGGTCGAAGTCGGTGGACTGCTCGACCCGCACCGGCTCGACGGTGAAGGCCACCCGGCGCACGGGCGAGAAGATGGCGTCGACCGGGATGACGCCGATGGCGCCGGTGCCCTTGTTCTTGTCGGCCGACAGGTAGCCGCGGCCACGCTCGACGGTCAGGTCCACGGCGATGTGGCCCTTGGAGTTGAGGGAGGCGATGTGCTGGTCGGGGCTGAGGACCTCGACGTCGGAGGTGAGCTGGATGTCGCCGGCGGTGGCCGCGCCCGGGCCCCGCTTGTCGAGGCGGATGGTCACCGGCTCGTCGCTGTGGACCTGTGAACAGCAGGTCCTTCAGGTTCAAGATGATGTCGGTGACGTCCTCCTTCACGCCCGGCAGGGTCGTGAACTCGTGGAGGGCCTCGTCGAAGCGGACCTGGGTGATGGCCGCGCCGGGGATCGACGACAGCAGGGTCCGCCGCAGCGAGTTGCCGAGCGTGTGGCCGAAGCCCGGGTCGAGCGGACCGACCGCGAACTTCTGACGGTTGTCCTCTTCTTCGCCGATTGCTTCGACGGTGGGTCGCTGGATGATGAGCATGCGTGTATGGCTCCTCGGCAGGTGGTGCGCAGGTTCGGTCTGGGTCGGTGTCTACGTGGGTCGGGTGGTGCGCGGTCGGCGGGGCCGGTCCGGGCTACTTGGAGTAGAGCTCCACGATGAGCTGCTCCTGGACGGGCTCGTCGATGTGCTCGCGCAGCGGCAACGAGAACACCTTGACCTCGAAGCGGTCCCCCACCGTCTCGAGCCACGGCGGGAGCGGACGGTCGAGCGTGTCCATGTTGCGGCGGACGTGGAAGAGCTCCCGCGAGGCCGGCTTCAGGGCGATGGTGTCGCCCTGGCGCAGCCGGTAGCTGGGGATGGTGACCCGCTTGCCGTTGACCAGGACGTGGCCGTGGCGGACGAACTGGCGGGCCTGGGAGCGGCTGGCGCCCCACCCGGCCCGGAAGGCCACGTTGTCGAGCCGGAGCTCCAGCATGACCAGCAGGTTCTCACCGGTGATGCCCGGCGCCCGGCTGGCCTCGACGTAGAGGTTGTGGAACTGCTTCTCGAGCAGTCCGTAGATGCGGCGGGCCTTCTGCTTCTCGCGCAGCTGGCCGAGGTACTCGGACCCCTGGCGCATGCGGTCGCGTCCGTGCTCGCCGGGCGGGTAGGCCCGGCTGTGGCGGTCGGTGACCGCCTCGGAGACGGGGCACTTCATCGAATAGCAGCGCTCGCCCTTCAAGAAGAGCTTGGTGCGCTCCCGGCGGCAGAGCCGGCAGACGGGTCCGGTGTATCGAGCCATTAGTTCCCTGGTTCCCTTCGTACCCGTCCCTACACCCGCCGCCGCTTCTTGGGGCGGCAGCCGTTGTGCGGGATGGGGGTGACGTCCTTGATGCCGGCGACCTCGATGCCGGCGGCGGCGAGCGAGCGGATGGCGGTCTCGCGGCCCGAGCCCGGACCGCGGACGAGCACGTCGACGCGGCGCACGCCGTGCTCCATGGCCCGCTTGGCGCACTGCTCGGCGGCCAGCTGGGCGGCGAACGGGGTCGACTTGCGCGAGCCCTTGAAGCCGACGTTGCCGGCCGACGCCCAGGCGAGGACATTGCCCTCGGGGTCGGCGATCGAGATGATCGTGTTGTTGAACGAGCTCT
>CAWHIB010000010.1:0-686727 GCA_963829265.1 uncultured Acidimicrobiaceae bacterium | reverse complement strand
ATATGCGCTGCAAGTGGCGACACCGGAGGGTGCACGGCGGGTGGACTTCAAGCAGTGCATCATCGCGGCGGGATCCGAATCGGTGCGCTTGCCAGGGTTTCCCGACGATCCGCGTATCATCGATTCGACCGGTGCGCTGGAATTGCCGCCCGACTGCAAGCGTCTGCTGGTCATCGGCGGCGGTATCATCGGGCTCGAGATGGCGTGCGTGTACGATGCGCTTGGGGCGACCGTGACCGTGGTCGAATTGAGCGATGGCTTGATGCCAGGTACCGATCGCGACTTGGTCCGGCCGCTACAAAAGCGAATCGAAAAACGCTACCAACGGATTTTGCTCAAAACGCGGGTGTCGAAGCTCGAAGCGGGCCCGGACGCGTTGCGCGCCACCTTCGAGGGACCGAATGCGCCGGAACCAGAGGCGTTCGATCGGGTACTCGTCGCCGTGGGACAAGCGCCAACGGCAACGCCATCGATGCGGCGGCGGCAGGTGTCGCCGTGATGCGCGCGGCATCATCGCGGTCGACAAGCAGATGCGTACCAATGTGCCGCATATATTCGCCATCGGCGACGTCGCCGGGGCTCCGATGCTCGCGCACAAGGCGACTCATGAGGCCAAGGTGGCGGCGGAAGTTGCCGCAGGCCACAAGGCCGCGTTCGACGCGCGCTGCATACCCTCCGTGGCGTATACCGATCCGGAAATAGCCTGGGTCGGAGTCACCGAAACCGAGGCGAAGGCGCGCGGCATCGAGTTCGGCAAGGGCACGTTCCGTGGGCGGCCAGTGGTCGCTCGCTTGCGATCAATCGGGACGAGGGTTTCACGAAGCTGCTGTTCGACCCGAAAACGCACCGCGTCATCGGCGGCGGCATCGTCGGCACGAACGCGGGTGACTTGATTGCGGAGGTGGGCCTCGCTATCGAAATGGGGGCGGACGCAGCCGATATCGGTCTGACGATACACGCCCACCCGACGCTATCGGAGACCGTGGCATTCGCCGCGGAGGCCTTCGAAGGCACGCTCACCGATCTTTACGTACCGAAGCGATAGCGGCGGCGGCCTGCACCGCCTGCAGGCCGACGAGTGCGGTGCCGAAGGCGTCCGCGCCGCTCAGGGCGCAGCCACGCACTCCTTGATGAACGCGGTCTTTTGTGCGCCCACGAGTTTTTTCGCCTTCGCGCTTTTGATGCACGCGGTTCGCTTGGCATGCTTGGCGGCCGCATCCCCTTCCGCAGCAGGCGCCGAGGCGGGCGAGGCGGGCGAGGCGGACGCGGGAGTGTTCGCCGGCGGACTCGGCTGAGGCGCGCTCGAATCTGTCACCGAATTCGCGGCAATCGACAAGAGGACGAGGAGGACGGCGATTGCCGGAAGGACGGAGCGCATGGAACACCCTCGAAAGTTACTTGCGAGAATAGCGCCCGCCGCGCGCGCGGCCGATGACGCGCGCATGAAAGTTCCTTAACCTTGAAAGCCTCACCGGGAGCGGGCCGCCTCCAGGCGCCGGCGCGACAGCTCCAAGTAGTGGGCTTCATCCGGCGCTTTTCCGCTGCGTTGCGCCTCCCAGAGGGTCTCGGCCAGCGCCTCCATCAGAGCATGCTCGGCGCCGTGCAGGTCGCCGAGACGCGCTTCGAGGGAGCGCCGCAGCTCGCGGATTCCGGGCGGTCGATCGATCGCGACTTGTTCGCGGACGGCGAGGTGCAGCCCCATATGTAAAAACGGATTCTCTTCCGAGCCTGCGGCGACGGACTCGAAGGCGAGGGCCTCCTGCGGATCCGCGATGAGAGTTTGATACTGCGGATGCCGTTCGATCACCTCGACGATCATCGCCTCGAGCGGCGTGAGCGGCGTACGCGCGCGATGCTTTCGCCAGGCGTCGGAGTAGCTTTGGCGCAATTCCTCGCGGGTATAACCGCCGACGGTTGTCGAAGGGCCGGCATTCGTCATGGCGGCGGGGCTTTCGTCTTGTGACGATACTCGCACAGATCCGCGATCTGGCAGCGCGGGCAGGCCGGACGGCGTGCCGTACATACATAGCGGCCGTGCAGAATCAACCAATGATGCGCCTTGCTCAGATATTCGGGTGGCACGAGCTTCAACAGCTTGTCCTCCACGGCGCGCACGGTGGTGCCACGCGCGAGACCCGTGCGGTTGGCGACGCGGAAAATGTGCGTATCGACCGGCATGGTGGCCGCGCCGAAGGCGACGTTCATGACGACGTTCGCCGTCTTGCGCCCCACCCCCGGAAGGCGCTCGAGGGCCTCGCGGCTGTTCGGGACCTGACCGCCGTGCTCGGCGAGCAAAGTCCGGCAGGCAGCGATGATGTTCTTCGCCTTGCTGTTGAATAGACCGATGGATTTGATGAACGGCGTGAGGCCCGACACTCCGAGCGCTGCGATGGCCGCCGGCGTGTTGGCAACCCGGAATAGTTGCGCGGTGGCCTTGTTCACGCTCTTGTCGGTGGCTTGAGCAGAGAGAATCACCGCGACCAACAACTCGAAGGGGGAGCTGTAGACCAGTTCGGTCTTTGGCGCGGGATTTTCCTTCCGCAGTCGTTCAAAGATGGCACGGCGCTTCTCGGCGTTCATGTCGTGCCGCTCACGAGACGATCGGCGCGCCGCTCAACGCCGCAGCTTTCTTGGCGTCGAGCTCGCGCTGCCGCTCCTGCGCCTGCTGCTCGAGGCGCAGCACGTGCGCGTCGTGGCGTTGGCGGTTGAGCTCCGGCTGAAGGGCCGCGGGCACCGGCCCGGGGCGCATCTCGATGCAATCGACGGGGCAGGGGGCGAGGCACAGTTCGCACCCGGTGCAGCGGTCCACGAGCACCGTGTGCGCAAATTTCGCTGCTCCGACGATCGCGTCTACCGGACAGGGCGGCAGACACCGTGCGCAGCCGATGCAGCGCGATTCATCGACCCATGCGATGCGTGGCGGCGCTTCCACGCCGTTCGCAGGGTTCAACGGCAGGAACTCTCGACCCAACAAGGTCGCGAGCGCGTGAATCGTCGCGCTGCCGCCCGGCGGGCATTGATTGATCAGCGCTACGCCGTCGGCAATGGCGGCTGCATAGGGACGGCATCCCGGATAGCCGCAACGGGTGCACTGTGTCTGCGGCAGCAACGCGTCGATACGTGCAACGTCGCTGGATGAGGCAGGCGATTGCACGGCGGTTACTTGACACGCATGCCGGGAACGGCACCGGAGTCCGGCGATAGTAAGAAAATCTCCGCGCCGCCGGGACCCGCCGCCAACATCATCCCCGCGGACGTTCCGAAGCGCATTTTACGCGGCTCTAGATTCGCGACGATGACGATCAGACGGCCCGGCAGCGAGGCCGGGTCGTAGGCGGCGCGAATGCCGGCAAAGATCTGGCGCTCGCCGAGATCGCCCACATCGAGGCGCAATCTGAGGAGCTTGTCCGCGCCCGCGATGAAATCCGCCTCGAGCACCTTCGCGACGCGCAGGTCAACGCGCAGGAACTCATCGATGGAGATCGGGTTGCCGTCGAGGGGGTGCGCGGCCGCCGCCACGGCCGCAACGGAGGGCTGCGCCGCCGGTGACGGCGACGGTAACGGTGACGGCGATGCCGTTTTGCCCGCTTTGGCGCTTCCCCCCCGGCGTCTTCACGGGCGCGGTCTCCTTGTCCGTCTCGAACAGCGCGTCGAGCTGTTTGGGCTCGACCCGAGTCATCAAGTGTTGATACGCGTTGGCCCGCGCGGGTGGGACACTCGCATCGCTCCACGCGAAGGGCCGATCGAGCCCGAAGAGCTCGCGTGCAACGCGCGCCGCGAGCTCGGGCAGCACGGGCGCAATGAGGACGCTCAGCAGCTTGAAACCCGCCAACGCCCGCGAGCACACGGCTTGCAGCTCCGCACGCCTCTGCGCATCTTTTGCGAGCACCCATGGCTGATGCGCATCGAAGTCTTTATTCAGTCGATCCGCGTGGGCCATGATCTCGCGCATCGCCTTGCCGAGCTCGCGTGTTTCGTAATGCTCGGCGACCACCGAGGCGAGCTCGCGGGCCTGGTCCGCGAGCAGCGCGCTGTCGTCGCCGTAATCGAGCTCGCCGCCAAAATGCCTGGTGATGAAGTTCGCGGCCCTGCTCGCGATGTTGACGTATTTGCCGATGAGATCGCTGTTCACCCGCGCAATGAAGTCGTCGCGGTTGAAGTCCAGATCCTCGATGTTCGCATTGAGCTTGGCGCCGATGTAATAGCGCAACCACTCCGGATTCATCCCGATCTCGAGATAGCGCAAAGGGCTGATGCCGGTCCCGCGGGACTTGGACATCTTCTCGCCGGACACGGTGATGAAACCGTGGGCGTAGACGTGATCGGGCACCTTATACGGGGGCCTGCGAACTTCAGCATCGCGGGCCAGAACAGGGTGTGGAAGTAGATGATGTCCTTGCCGATGAAATGCAGCTGCTCGGTGTCGCTGCCTTCGAGAAATTGCTCGAACGTGCGCGACTCGCCGCGGGCGGCGGCCTTGCCGGTATCGAAGTAGTTCTTGAGTGCCGCGAGATAGCCGACCGGGGCGTCGAGCCACACGTAGAAGAACTTGCCGGGCGCGTCCGGGATCGGAATCCCGAAGTAGGGTGCGTCGCGGGAAATATCCCAGTCGCCGAGCGCCTCCTCTCCCGATCCGGAGAGCCACTCGCGCGCCTTGTTGACCACCTGCGGCTGGAGCCGTCCCGGTGCATCGAGCCATGCAATGAGAAATTCGACGCACCTGGATCCGAGAGCCTGAAGAAATAATGATCCGACGTTTTTACCAGCGGTTTGGCGCCCGACAGTGTCGAGTACGGAGCGATCAGCGCGGTGGGCGAATTGACGATGCCGCACACCTCGCACGCGTCGGCGTACTGGTCCTTCGCGTGACAATTGGGGCACTCGCCCTTGATGTAGCGGTCCGCCAGGAACATGCCCTTCACGGGATCGTAGAATTGCTCGACCGCCTTCACGTAGATGAGCCCGGCCGCTTTCAGACGACGGTAGATGTCCTGCGAAAGCGCCGTATTCTCCGGGGAGTCGGTCGAATACCAATGATCGAAGCCGATATGAAAGCCCTCGAGGTATCTCGGCCGATCCGCGACGATGCGCGCAACCAGTTCCTCGGGAGAGATGTTCTCCGCCTGCGCCTTGAGCATGATCGGCGTGCCGTGCGTGTCGTCGGCGCCGACGTAGTGCACTCGTGCCGCAGGATTCCTGGAAGCGCACCCAGATGTCGGTCTGGACGACCTCCAGCATGTAGCCCGAGATGAAGCGGGCCGTTGGCGTAGGGCAGCGCGCTGGTGACCAGAATGCGTTTGGCGACATCCGAAAATTATGCCACGCCGCCGCGTCCGTTCAGGGGCGCCGCAATGCGGCCGCGGGGTCCTAACCGGCCTCGCGCATAGGCTCGAATCGAGCCTTGTTGATGGCCTTCTTGTAGGCCTCCTTGCCGGTGATGATGCGCTGATCGAGCAGCGTCTGGATCGCCGCATCCATCAGCCGCATCCCGGCGGCGGCGCCGGTCTGCATGCCGTTCTCGAGCTGATCCATCTTGCCCTGGCGGATCAGGTTCGCGATCGCGGGCGTGTTGATCAGGATCTCGAGCGCCGCGACGCGGCCCTTCTTGTCGGCCTTCGGGATCAGCTGCTGCGAGACGACCCCGCGCAGGCTGGTCGAGAGCATGGTGCGCACGTGCGGCTGCTTGTCCGCCGGAAACGCGTTGATCAGCCGGTCGACCGTGGCCGCCGCGCCGTTGGTGTGCAGCGTGCCCATGACCAGGATGCCCGTCTCGGCCGCGGTCACGGCGATGCTCATGGTCTCCAGATCGCGCAGCTCGCCGACCAGGATGACGTCCGGATCCTCGCGCAGCGCGGACAGCAGCGCACTCGAGAAGCTCGTGGCATGCACGCCGATCTCGCGCTGGCTGATCAGGCAGTTCTTGCGCTTGTGAACGAACTCGATCGGATCCTCGATGGTCAGGATGTGGCCCTTCTCGCGGGTGTTGATGTCGTCGATCATGGCGGCGAGCGTGGTCGACTTGCCCGAGCCCGTCTTGCCCGTGACCAGGATCAGGCCGTTGTTCATCTTGCACAAATCGAGCACCGCGCGCGGCAGCTTCAGCTCCTCCGCGCTCTTGGCCGTGGAGGGGATGACGCGGAACACCGCGCCCATGCCGTTCAGCTGGCGCATGACGTTGACGCGGAAGCGCGCCACGCCGGGGATGCTGTGCGCGAAGTCGGTGCCGTCCTTGGCCTCGAAGCGCTCCACGGCGAGCTTCGGCATGATCTCGTAGAGGGTGGTCTTGACCATCTCCGCATCGAGCGGTTCGGGCCGCAGGGGCCTCAGCTCGCCGTACTGGCGCACGCGGGGCATGTCCCCGGCGAGAAAGTGCAGATCCGAGCCGTCGCGCTCGAGCACCTGGGTCAGGAACGCGTCGATGGCGGCCATGGGCGTCAGTGGCGCTCGGTTCGGGCGGCGGCGCGCCGCTCATGTCGGTGACGAAGCGCTGGAATTGCCGCTTGTCGTTCGCGTAGAGGTAGGCCTGCTCGGGGTCCACCTCCTTCGCCTGGATTGCGGCGAGCAGCGCCTGGTCGAGCAGCTGCATGCCGTATTCGTTGCCCATCTGCAGCTGGCTCGGGATCTGGTGCGATTGATCGGTCATGATGAGCTTGCCGATCGCCTTGGTCAGCACCATGACCTCGCAGACGGCGCGGCGTGCGCGCTGGTCGGGCGTCTTCAGCAGGACCTGCGTGATGACGGCGATCAGGCTCGAGGCCAGGAAGCTCTTGGTCTGCTCGCGCTCCTCGACCGGCAGGGCGTCGATGATGCGGTCGATGGTCTTGGTGGCGCTCGTGGTGTGCAGGGTGCCGAGCACCAGGTGGCCGGTCTCGGCGGCCGTCATGGCCATGGATATGGTCTCCGCATCGCGCATTTCGCCGACCAGGATCACGTCCGGATCCTCGCGCATCGCGGCGCGGACCCCCTCGGCGAAGGAGGGCAGATGGGTGCCGAGCTCGCGCTGGATGACCTGGCTCGATTTGCTGCGATGAACGAATTCGATCGGATCCTCGAGGCTGATGATGTTGAGGTTGCGGCGTGGCGTTCAGGTAATCGATCATCGAGGCGAGAGTCGTGGTCTTGCCCGTGCCGGTCGAGCCGGTCACGAGGATCATGCCCTGATGGTGATCGCAGAGCTTCTTGACGATCGGCGGCAGCCCCAGCACGTCGATGCTCGGCATCAGCGTCGGGATCGCGCGAAAGGCCGCGCCGATGCCGGTCTCCTTGCGAAATACGTTGACGCGGAAGCGGCCGCCGTCGGCCGAGACGTAGGAGAAGTCGAGATCATGGCCCTCGCGCAGGGTCTTCAGCTGGGATTGCGTCAGCACCTCGGTGATGTAGCTCTCGAGCTCGGCATCGCCCAGGTCGCGGAATTTGATCGGCACGAGGTCGCCATGCAGCCGCAGCATGGGCGGCACCCCGACCGCGAGATGCAGATCGGAGCAGCCCTGGGCGACACCCAGCTTGAGGAAGGCGTCGATTCTTGCCATAACGCGAAGGCTACCCATAAGCGCTTGGATTTACGAGTTTTTCGCCGCTCCAGACGCGATAAACGTGAGCTGCGTCTAGGCGGGCTCCAACGGCCGGCCGGGGGCGGCCGGGGGAGGTTCCGGCCGGGAAGGCGCTAGAGGAACTTCTCGAGCGCACAGGCGCAGCTCGTCCATCGACTGCGCGCGTTTGGTCTTGTCCATGGACATGCACTTCATGACCAGGTTGCTGAGCTCCACCGGCAGGGCCTTGTTGATCTCGATGGGCGGCCGCGCCTTGCCCTGCACGTGCTGGTACATGACCGACATGTGGTCGCCGCGCGAATAGGGCGGGACCCCGGAGAACAGCTCGTAGAGAATGACGCCCGAGGCTGTAGATGTCGGCGCGCTCGTCGACTTTCTTGCCGAGGATCTGTTCGGGTGCCATGTATTTGGGCGAGCCGATGACGTAACCCGTCTTGGTGAGCTGCGTGTCGCTCTGGCTCTGGGCGGCCGCGACGCCGAAGTCCACGATCTTGAGCAGCCCGGAGTTGTCGATCAGCACGTTCGCAGGCTTCAAGTCGCGATGCACGATTCCCGCCTGGTGCGCCACCGCCATGCCGGTGGCGATGTCGATGCCGAATTTCACGGCGCGCTTGAGCTCGACCGGCTTCTCGTTGACGATCTCCCCGCCGAGCGTGTGCGAGGGGAAATACTCCATCGAGATCGCGTAGTTGCCGCGGATGTACAGGAAATCGTAGATGCGGATGACGTTCTTGTGCGTGATCTTGCGGCTGTAGCGCAATTCGTGCACGAAGCGCTTCATCATCTCCTCGTCGGAGGAGACGTTCGGATTCAGGAACTTCAGGATCAGGCGCTCCTCGACGACGGTGTCCTCCATGAGCAGCACGGTGCCGAACGCGCCCTTGCCGATCTTCTCGATGAACTTGTAGCGTCCCTCGATCACATCGCCCGGCTTCAAGGTCGCGATGTCGAGTTTCGCGCTCTGCGCCTGGCGTCTCGGTCTCCTTGATGACCTCGGCCAACTCCTCGTTGTCGATGAGCAGCGTCTTCGACGGCTCCTGCATCTGCGCGGCGCGCTGGTTGGCGGCGATCTGGGTGCTCGAGAACCGGTTGTCGAGCTCGGTCATCGCGCGCGTCACCGCCTGGCTGATGGTCCCGTCGCCTCCGGCGAGCGCCTGGAGCCGCACGCGAATGGTTTCCGCGCGCCGCTCGTCCGCGAGCTTGGCGAGCGCCGCGATGGCCTCCATCTTGATCTCGTTCTCCGGCCGCTGCAGCAGCGGCAGCAGGTGCTCGATGTTCTTGTGTCGCCGACCTTGCCGATGGCGCGGACCACCGTCGGCAGCGACTTCGGCTCCGCGCCCTGCAGCATCTCGATGAAGCGGGGCAGAGCCTTGGCGCTGCCGATCTCGGCGAGCGCGTCCACGGCGCGCTCGCTGACCCACCAATCCCTGTCCCGGGTCGCCTCGATCAGCTGCGCGACCGCGCGCTCGTCCTTGGTCTGGTTGAGAATCTCGATGGCGGCGCGGCGGATGTCCTGGTTCTCGTCCTTGATGAGGCGTCATGCACCGCATCGACCACGCGCGGGCCGCCGATCTTGCCGAGCGCGTCCGCGGCGCGCGTTCGGACCCACCAGTCGCTGTCGGCGATGACCTCCAGCAGATACTTGACCGACTTGGAGTTGCCGACCGCGTTCAGCACCTCGACCGCGGCGCGGCGCGCGTACTCGTTCTCATCCTTGAGCACCTCGACCAGGTGCTTGACCGTATCGGGATGATTGGCCTTGCACCACCAGGTCGACGGCCTTGTTCTGCACCTCGATCTCGGGGTCGCGCAGCATGCCGGCGATCATGGCCATGTCGACCGGGCCGTCCATGCGGGCGAGGGCGGACAGCGCCGCCGAGCGGATCAGCTTGCTGTTGTCCTTGAGCTGCTTCTGCATCGCCTGTTGCACGTCGGGGCGGTTGAACCGCGACAGCACTTGGATGATGTGCAGCCGCGCGAGCGGATCCTTGCCCTCGATGCGCGCGATCAGATCGTCGATCGAGGATTCGTCGGCGATTTCGCCGATGATCTTGAAGAGCCCCGAGCGCTCGGTGGGTTCCTGCTGATAGGCGGCATTCAGCAGATCCCGCACCGTGAAGCGGGTCTTCTGCGAGGCGATCACATCGAGTATGGCGGGCTTGGGCATGTCCGCCTTGCTGAGCGCATCGAGCAGCGCGCTCGGCGGATAGCTGCGGCTCGAGGACAGCGCCCAGGCGATGCCCGAGACCACCCGGCCGTTCGACTCGGCCATGAGTTTGAGGACGTGCGGCAGGCGTCTTGGAGTCGATCAGCTTGGAGAGAGCCTCCACGTAGGCCATCGTCTCCTTCTTCTCGGCGTTGCTGAGCGCGGCGACCAGCGAATCGATGGCGCTCGGACCCAGCGCGACCAGTTTCTCCAGGGCTTTTTGCGCCGCGGGACCTCCTGGATTGCCGCTGGACCTGATGTCGGCGATGAGCCGATCAGCTCGGTAGTTGGCGAATAAACTCATTCGCTGCCTTGGTCTGTAACCCTAACGTCCATTTTCACTCCATCTGCACGCCGACCGCGGGTTTGCTTCTCAATTTGTGAATTATGCCATACGCACGTCGATGGCCGCCTGCGCTAGAATAGCGCGATGAAGCCCCATCCAGACGACACGGCTGCGATCCGCGACAAGCTGTCGGACCTATCGTCGACCCCTATCTCGGCCAGTCGCTCGGCCAGGCCAATGCCATCGAATCCGTCTCGATCGCAGCCGGTGGCGCGCGGATCGAGCTCAAATTCGGCTTCCCGTGCGCCGACTATGCCGCCGGAACTGCCGCCCGCACTGCAGAGCTTCCTGGCGCCGGTGCTCGGCCGGCTCCACGCTCGAGCTGGAGCTCAAGTCGGAGATCACGGCGCACGCGGTACAGCGTACCTCAAGCCGCTCGCCCAGGTCAAGAATATCGTGGCCGTGGCCTCGGGCAAGGGCGGGGTCGGCAAGTCCACCACGGCGGCGAACCTGGCGCTCGCCTGGGCCGCGCAGGGCGCCCGCGTCGGGCTGTTGGATGCCGACATCTACGGGCCCAGCCAGCCGCAGATGATGGGTATCTCCGGCGCGAAGCCGCAAACCACGGACGGCAAGCACATCATGCCGCTGCGGGCCCACGGGGTCGAGGTCATGTCGATCGGCTTCCTGATCGACGCCGAGCAGCCGATGGCCTGGCGCGGTCCGATGGTGACCCAGGCGCTGACCCAGCTGCTCGGCGACACCACCTGGGGCGAGCTCGACTACCTGGTGGTCGACATGCCGCCCGGCACGGGCGACATCCAGCTGACGCTCGCGCAGCGGGTGCCCGTGAGCGGCGCCATCATCGTCACCACGCCCCAGGACATCGCCCTGCTCGATGCGCGTAAGGGCCTCAAGATGTTCGAGAAGGTGGAGGTGCGCGTGCTCGGCGTGGTGGAGAACATGAGCGTCCACGTCTGCAGCAACTGCGGTCATGCCGAACACATCTTCGGCAGCGGCGGCGGCGCGCGCATGGCGGAGCAATATGGCGTGCAGCTGCTCGGCGAGCTGCCGCTCGATATCCGCATCCGCGAGGAGGCCGACGGCGGCTCGCCCACGGTGGTGGCCGATCCCGGCAGCGAGCGCGCGCGCGCCTACCGGCAGCATGGCGCGGCGCGCGGCCGCGCGGCTCGCGACCTTGAACAAGGATTACAGCTCGGTGTTTCCCAAGATCACGGTTGAAGCGACGTGAGCATCAAGAGCGACCGGTGGATCCGGCGCATGGCGGCCGAGCACGGCATGATCGAGCCGTTCTCGCGCGGAGCAGGTGCGGGTCGCGAACGGCCATAAGATCGTCTCCTACGGCACCTCGAGCTACGGCTACGACGTGCGCTGCGCCGATGAGTTCAAGATCTTCACCAACATCAATTCCACCATCGTCGATCCGAAGAGCTTCGATGAGAGCTCCTTTGTCGACTTCAAGGGGCCGGTGTGCATCATTCCGCCGAACTCGTTCGCGCTTGCGAGTACGGTGGAGTACTTCAGGATTCCGCGCACGGTGTTGATGGTTTGTCTGGGAAAATGCGTCACCGGTGATACTCGGGTCGTCGACGCCGATACCGGCGCCTATGTAGCGATCACGCAGATGCAGTGGGGCAAGCGCACGATGGCCTGGGACGGCTGGCGCCTGAAACCGGCGAAGGTGTCGGCCTTCATGCCGCAGGGCAAGCGAGAGATCTTCGAACTGCACACACGGACGGGCTTGCGCATTCGGGCGACGGCCAATCACCCGTTTCGAATGCTCGATCGGTGGGCGCCGCTGAGCGAATTGCGCCCCGGCGATCGCATTGCAGTCGCCCGCGAGATTCCCTTGTTCGGAAAGACGCCCATCCCCGAATGGGAGGCGACCCTTCTCGGCTTGATGATCTCAGAAGGGCAGTGCGATACGCCCGGTCACAGCCCGACCTACACGACGGCGGATCCGGCAATGGTCGCTCTGCTCGAGTCCGCGATGGCGGCCTCCGGCCAGCAAAAGCTTGAACTCAACGTCGGTGCGGGCGAGAAGTTCGTGCCGCAGACCATCTTTACGGCGCCCGAGCCCTCGGTCCGCCTGTTCTTGCAGGCACTCTTCAGTGGCGACGGCAGCATTTATCATTCCGATGCCGGCCTCTTCCTCGAGTACTACTCGAAGTCGCGGCGGCTCATCGAGGATGTGCACCATCTCCTGCTGCGATTCGGCATCTTCTCGTTGATCCGCGAAAAGACCACCGCGATCGGCACTCTGGCCTGCAAGATACAGATCACGGACAAGGATCAAATCCTGCGTTTTGCACAGAGGGTCGGCTTTTCGCCCGGCTCGGTAAAACAGCGCCTGCTGGAGGCGACCGTGCTTCCGATGATCGCCGCGCAACCGAGGCGCAAGAGCAACTTCGATACGCTGCCCAAGGAAGCCTGGGTGCTCGCCGCCGCCGCGGTGCGGGTTGGCGGGCTGAGCTTGAACTCGCTCGACATCCACACCTCACCGAACCAATCCATGCCGATGTCCGCTGCAGCGCAGGTCGCCCTCGTGACGGGTGATCCCTACGTGAGCCCGCTCGTCGATGGACCGGTATGGGATGAGGTCGAACGGATCGAGCCGGCAGGGGTCGAGGAAGTCTTCGACATCACCGTGCCGACGCTGCACAATTTCGTGGCCAACGATTTCATCGTCCACAATTCGACGTATGCACGTTGCTTCCGCGGCGATACTCGGGTGGCACTCGTCGACGGAACGGCGCCGACCCTGGAGGAGATGAGCCGGCGGCATGCTTCGGGGGAGCTGTTTTGGGGCTATAGCATCGGCCAGAACGGCCGCCTCATTGTCAGTCTGCTGGACACGCCCAGGTTCATCGGCCGCGACTCGCTGCTCGAGATCGAACTGGACAATGGCCAGCGAATTCAGGTCACGCCAGATCATCAGTTCATGAGACGTGACGGGCGTATGACTGTGGCCGAAAACCTGCGCCCAAGGGACGCGTTGATGCCGCTGTATCGCGATCTATTTCGCGGCTACGAAGTGGTGTACCAACCGATCGATGGTCATCTGTGTGCGACGCATCGACTCGCGGATGAGTGGAATCTCAGGCATAAGATCTACGCCGAGATTCCGGGGACGCATCGTCATCACCTGGATTTCGATCGTCGTAACAACCGCCCAACCAATATCGAGAGGATGCTGGCCTCGCAACATATTCGTCTGCACAACGGGGAAAGTTACGGTGACGGTTTTGATCGTGCGGAACATGGTTTGGCAATTAAGGAGGCCTTGCTGAAAAGAGCGCAAGATCCTGGGTGGCGCGAACATTTCTCCCGCATTCAATCGCGCAGAGCCGCGACATTCTGGCAAGCCGATCAGTATGAGGAAATGCGCAGGCGGATCGTAGAAGCGCGGAGAAATCCGACAGAAGCGACTCGCGATGCGCATCGGCGAGCTACGCTCAAGCGCTATTCCGATCCGCGAGAGCGGGCGCGACATTCGCGCCTGATGATCGAAGCATGGTCGAGGGACAATGGGCAGCGTCGGCGGGCGCAGGCAGAGGTGGCTCGACGCATACGACTGCGGGGCGAAATTTCGACGGATGTTGTTCGGCGCGCGCTCGATTATACCGGATCGATTCGTGGGGCAGCCGCGTTGCTCAACTGCGACCGTTCCGTGTTTCGACGCTTTCCGGAGGTAGTCGCGCAGTTCAGGGGTACGCCGGCTTACCGAAATCACAAGGTTGTGGCCGTGCGGGAGCTCGCGGGCGAGCACGACGTATATTGTTTGACGGTCCCCGAGGCCGGCAATTTCGCTCTGCAGGCGGGTGTTTTCGTCCACAATTGCGGAATTATTGTGAATGTAACCCCGCTCGAGCCCGAGTGGGAGGGACACGTGACGCTCGAGTTTTCGAACACGACACCGCTGCCGGCGAAGATCTATGCCAACGAGGGCGTGGCGCAAATGCTGTTCTTCGAGTCCGACGAGGTCTGCGAGACCTCCTACCGGGATCGCGGCGGGAAATACCAGGGCCAGCGCGGCGTCACGTTGCCGAAAACCTGAACCGCAAGTCCCGGAATCGCTGCTAGCGCTTGATGCTCCTGATGCGCATGGCAAATTCGATTTTGCCGTCGCGCGAGCGTTCGGCCTGCACCGGTACGAAGCCGAGCGATGGCGCGAACCACATGCGCAAGATGCGATCGTTGCCGGTGCGCCGGCTGGCAACGATCACGGTGTCGAGCTGCCCGAGCGCGGTCCGGATCGTCGCCGTGCCTTCGCGCGAGTAGGCGAAGTCCTTCAATTGATCCTTGTCGACGATGTGAAACAGCCCGGGTAAGTTGTCGTTTTTCAAATCCAGCATCACTTCGATTTGAATCGACATCAGGTCTTGCGCTCCCTCCTTGAGCTGCAGATCCACGGGCTTGTTTTCCGACATGCCCCGCGCATGACCCGTATCCCAGTCGAAGGCGAGGCTGACGCTCGATGCGCCTTCTTCGGCGAGGTACCGATCGGGGCGCACGTGATCCGCGACCACGCTGAACCAGCTTTTCTGCGTCAAGTCGCTGGAATACACGATGCGAAAGATGCCCCGGGCGCTGATCGTCCATTTGTAAAGGTAGCGATCCGGGCCGTCTCGCTCCAGCTGCAGATCGCTGCTCCCCACGGTGATGCCCTTCCATTCCGCCACGTAATGCGCCGAGAAGGGCGCGATGCCGGCATCTTGCGGCACCTCGGCCGCCTGTACGGCCGTCCATCCGGGCAAACCGAGGGTCAAGCAGGCGGCGCACACCGTTCGTAGCGGCATCATTGACTCCCGGTTGTTGCGTTCTCGGCATACTGTACCGGGCCGGCGAGCGCTCTACCGTCGAGCCACGCGCGCTCTTGCGCGTAGCGCAGTCTGCCTTCGCAATACCAGTGCACCGCCAGCGGGTAGATGCGGTGCTCTTGCGCCTGCACACGCGCCGCCAAGCTCTCTTCGTCATCGTCCGGATCGACGTTGATCCGTGCCTGAATGATGGCGGGTCCGGCATCGAGGTGTTCGGTCACGAAATGCACGGTCGCGCCGTGCTGCGGCTCGTGCGCTTCGAGGACGCGCCGGTGGGTGTGCAGGCCCGGGAATTTCGGCAGCAGCGACGGGTGAATATTCAGGATTCGTCCCGCATGGTGCGCGACGAAAGGCGCGGATAAAATGCGCATGTACCCCGCAAGCACGATGAGCGAGGGTGCATAGGCATCGACGGCGGCTGCCATCTCGCGATCGCCATCGGCGCGCGGGACGCCGACAGGTGGCACAATCGCCTGTGAGGGGATGCCGAGATCGCGCGCAAGAGCCAAGCCGGGCGCGGCGGGTTGGTCCGACAGGACCGCGGCCACATCGTACCCCATGGCCGCATCGCGGCTGCTCTCCACGAGCGCACGCATGTTACTGCCGCGTCCCGAGATGAGCACGACGATCCGTTTGCGGTGACGTTCGTTTTCAAGCAATGACGACACCAGAACCGCCGCTGCGGACCTCGCCGATCCGCAGCGCGGGCTGTCCGGCATCGCGCAGCGCTGCGACCGCCCGGTCCGCATCGCGTGCCGCGACCTGAACCGTCATGCCGATGCCGCAGTTGAATACCCGGTACATATGAGAATCGGGAATTCTGCCCTGCGACTGCAGCCACTCGAACACCGGGTCGCGCGGCCACGAATCGCGTTGTAGAACGACTTCCAGGCCCTGCGGTATGACGCGCGGAATGTTGTCGAGAAGTCCGCCCCCCGTGATGTGCGAAAGTCCATGCACGGTCACCTGGCTCAGCAACGCGAGAAGCGGTTTGACGTAGATGCGGGTCGGCGCCATCAGCCGGTCGATGAGCGCAGTGCCGTCCACCTTGCTCATGAGGTCCGACTGCGCTCACCTGCAGGATTTTCCGTATCAGGGAAAAGCCATTCGAATGAGGTCCGGAGGAGGGCAGGCCGAGGACAACGTCGCCCGCGGCGGTCTTCGAGCCGTCGATGATGTGCTCTTTTTCCACGATGCCGACGCAAAACCCGGCCAGATCGTAATCCTCGCCATGGTACATGCCGGGCATTTCGGCCGTTTCTCCGCCCACCAGGGCGCAGCCCGCCTGCACGCAGCCCTCGACGATACCCGCGATGACCCGCTCACCGACGTCGACATCGAGTTTGCCGGTCGCAAAATAATCGAGAAAATATACCGGCTCCGCGCCCTGCACGACGACGTCGTTCACGCACATCGCGACGAGATCGATGCCCACCGTATCGTGCCGCCCGCTGTCGATTGCGAGCCGCAGCTTGGTGCCCACCCCGTCGGTCCCCGACACCAGGACGGGTTTGCGGTAACGGTCGAGCGGCACTTCCACCAGCGCGCCGAAGCCGCCGATGCCACCCAATACCTCGGGACGCATCGAGCGCCTGACTCCCGGTTTGATCCGCTCAACCAGTTCATCACCGGCGTCGATGTCGACGCCGGCTTCGCGATAGGTGATGGGTGCGCGCTCAGTCATTCGATTCCCTCATGTCGGATTGGGCCGACACGACCGGCCGGCCAGCTGTGGTATTTTACATCAGTGAACTGAAGGGCTTACGTGATTACACATGGCACAGCGTTACAGCGACATTTGCGTTCGATATTTGCGTCTTGGAGTGTTTTTGTGCTTGAGCGCCACGTGCCTGTGCTGGGCCGACGCCAGCCGTGCGCTCACCCGCGCGGAACTCTACCAGGCTACGGCTCCGTTGCCGACCGATCGGAAGCGGCGCAGTCGGCGGCCTTCCAAGAGGCGATGAAAATGGTTCTGGTGAAGGTCACGGGGCGTCGTACCGCCGATGAAGATCCGGCGCTCGGGCCGCTGATCACCAATGCGCGCCGCTATGTGCAGCAGTACCGGAGCGCCCCCGACAATCAACTTTGGGTCGCGTTCGACGGCTCCGCCATCGAGCGGTGGCTCACGCAGAACGGCCAGCCGCTCTGGGGCCACGAGCGGCCGACCACGTTCGTCTGGATGACCGTGCCCTCGAGCGGCCAGTCCGGCACCGTGGTCACGGCCGAGGATACCTCCGAGCTCAAGTCCGCCGTCGACGCGGCCGCAGCCGCACGCGGTCTGCCGCTGCAGTGGCCGAGTGCCTCCGACCTGCAGCGAAACCACCTGGATTATTCCAGCCTGAGCAGCGCCTCCGCAGCCTCGCTCGTGGACCTCGCGCATCGTCTGGGGGCCGAAGGCGTCCTCATCGGCCGCGCCACCAATTCGAGCCAGGCAGCGGGGATTCGCTGGAGTTTCTTGTTTCAGGATCGAAGCGGGGAGTTTTCGGGTGCCGCTGCGGACGGAATCAATCGCGCCGCCGACAGTTATGCGGGTCTGTTTGCCGTGAGCGGCAGTTCCGCCCCCGTCGACATCGAAGTCGCCGGTATCAACGACCTGCGAGAATATGCGCGCTTGGAGGCTTATCTCGAGTCGCTGGCGTACTGTCAGCCACGTGGGGGTGGAGGGGTTCAGCGGCGACACCGTGCGGTTCCGGCTCGCGACGCGCGGTGGTGCCGAGGCTTTGCAGCACGTGCTCGCCCTGAACGGACGGTTGCAGCCGATCGCCGCGGGCGACGGCGGGGTCCCGCGCTTCCAATTGCGCCGGTAATGCGGCGTGGACCGCTGGCTGCGCCAAATTCCGAACGTCGTCAGTTCACATGAGGATCCTGCTGGCGATACCGATCGCGATGACCCTCGTGCACCATCAGTACGTGGCCACCCTGGCGCTGTTCGGCGCGGCGGCGGTCTCCGACGCGGCCGACGGCTTTCTCGCCAAGCGCTTCGGCTGGCAGACCCGCCTCGGTGCGGTGCTCGACCCGGCGGCGGACAAGCTGTTGTTGGCGACGGTTTTCGTCACGCTGGCGGCTCTCCGGCTCGTGCCGCTCTGGTTGATGGCGGCAGCGGTGGCGCGCGATTGATCATCGTCCTCGGTGCGATCGCGTATCGGGCTTACATCGGTCCTGTCGAGGCAAGCCCTCGATCATCAGTAAACTCAATACGGCGTGTCAGGCCGTATTCATCCTTGCCGTCATCGGCAGGGCGCAATTCGACTCTCCGGACCGGTGGGTGGTCGTGGTGCTCGGCGCCTTGATGTTCGTGACGGTCGTGATCAGCGGTATCGATTACGTGCTGCGCTATGGGGGAGAGGCCATCGCCGAGGCCAGGGCCCGCCGCGCCATGGTCCGGGTCGCGGATCGAGGCTCACTTGAAGCAGCTTGCGCTCGGTGTCCGGCTGCGCAGCGACGCGGTATTCGCCAATTTCTCGGCGGGAACGAATCTCGAGGTATTGTCGGCCCTGCGCGGGCAGAGTCGCGACCCGCTCTGGCTATGGGGAAGCAGCGGCAGCGGCAAGACTCATTTGCTGCAGGCCGTGTGTGCGGCGGCGGGCGACCTGCAACCGCCCGAAACGTCAGCGTACTTTCCGTTGGACCGCTCATTGGCGCTGCCGCCGGCGGCGATGGCGGGGTTCGAACGCTGCCGCGTTCTGTGCGTGGACGATGTCGAGGCAGTGGCGGGGGATGTCGTGTGGGAGAAGACGCTCTTCCGCCTGTTCAACGAGGCGGGCGAATTGCAGTCGCGGCTGATTTTTGCCTCACGCTCCGCGCCGCGCCAGATCAGCTGGCGGCTGGAGGATTGGCGGTCTCGGGCGGCCGCATGCGTGGTCTACCAGGTGCGTGAACTCGATGAGCGCGGGCGTGCCGAGGCGCTGAAGCTGCGGGCCGCGCAACGCGGCCTGCAGTTGCCGGAGGAAACGGTCGATTATCTGCTGAAGCGCATGCCGCGCGATCTGCGCTCTCTGTTCGAGATTCTCGATCGGCTGGACGAGGCTTCCCTGGCTGCGCAGCGCCGGCTCACCATTCCTTTCATTCGCGCCGCGCTCGAGACGCACGCAGGAAAAAAACCATAGTGCAGAACCAGCCGAACACCAGGAGAAGGCTGCAGGCGGCCACCCAGCGCGCGGCCGGATTCACCAACAGCTCGGTGAAAGCAAATATGAGATACGGAATGGCGAACAGGTGGCCCAGGCGTAGGTATAGCGCCGGCCGCGCCACAGACCTGCAGCGGGGCGAGGAGCGGCGCGGCAGCCAGCACGCAAATCGGCCAGGGATAGCCGACTGCAATCCAGGACAACAAGCTCAGGGCGACCGCGGCCCACAGCCAAATCGTCAGTGCACGCGCTTTGCCCGCCGCGCTCAAGGACACTTCAGGAGCCGCGAGGCCAATGCGGCCACCCGCGCGCCGAGCGCTTGCGCGAGGTCCCGCTCGATCTCGGACAACTCGCCGTGGCCGCTCAAGGTCGCGACGTGGCTCGCCCCGTAGGGCGTGCCGCCGCTGCGGGTGTCGGTGAGGCCCGCTTCCGTGTACGGCAGGCCGAGCAGAAACATTCCGTGATGTAGCAGGGGCAGCATCATGGAGAGCAAGGTCGATTCCTGGCCGCCGTGCAAGGTTTGAGTGGAGGTGAAGACAGCCGCGGGTTTGCCCGCCAGCGCGCCGCTGAGCCACAGCGCACTGGTGCCGTCCAAAAAGAATTTCAACGGGGCCGCCATGTTGCCGAAGCGGGTCGGGCTGCCGAGAATCAAGCCGCTGCATGTCGGCGAGATCCTCGTGGGTTGCGTACGGTGGGCCATCATCCGGTACGGCGGGCTCGATGCGCTCGGTGCTGGTGGTGAGGCGGGCACGGTGCGCAGTCTGGCATGCATGCCGGCGATCGATTCGACGCCGCGGCACACCTGGCGCGCCAGTGCAGCCGTGCTTCCTTGGCGGGAATAATACAAGACCAATATTTCATTCATCGGTTGCTTCCTGGGGGAAATCATCCTCGATATCGCGTCGCGTGCTGCGCCGGCGCAACGGATTATCGGCACCCAAACCACGTATTGTATAACGGCGGTGGTTTGACGGCCTTGCCGGCTGTTGTTAGTGTCCGTGACCGTTATGTTGCGCCTGATTGCAGTTTTTTTGGGAGTTGCTTGCCTCATGGGCTGCGGAACGGCCCGCCCGTACAGGAGATGAGCGATGCGCGGCAGGCCATCGCAGCCGCCCGGGCGGCGGGTGCGACCGAGTGACTTCACCCGATCTGTATGCCGCGCAAGCGGCGATCGTGCGCGCCGAGCGCCATCTCGAGGCGCAGGAGTACGTACGCGCTCGCTTGGCGGCACAGCGAGGCGAAGCGCCATGCCGCGGCGGCTCTCAAGAGGCGCAACGTGCCGAGAATCGCATGCCGATGCACCGGTGCCCTGAGTCGGACTGCACTCCGTTGAAACGAGTGAGCCGCCGTTTCCGAATCACCGGCAAGGTTCAAGGCGTGTACTTCCGGCACAGCACGCGCGCTCGAAGCCGAGCGGCGCGCAATTCGCGGTTTCGCCCGAAATCTGCCGGATGGATCGGTGGAAGTCCTGGCTCACGGCTCCGGCGCCGCGATTGAGGAACTTCGAGCGTGGCTGCATCGCGGTCCGCCGATGGCGCGCGTCGAGAGCGTGTCCGAGCTCGAGCCCGACGAGGAAGGGCAGGCGTCCGGACCGATTCGAGATTCTGTAGCCGGCCCGAGCTTGGAGCCGGGCTCAGAAGCGCCAGCCGCGCTGCCAGCGCTGCATCACGAGCGCAGGGTAGGTGTTGCGGCCGACGCTGCCGTTGTAGCGGGCGAGCGCGCGCGACCAATTGCGGTGTTCCTGCGCGCAGGTAGAAGCGCAGGATCTCGCAGCCCATGCGGATGTTGGGCGCGACGCGCACCAATTGGTTCTGCACCCCGAGCTCGCGCGGCCAGAACGGCATGACCTGCATCAGGCCGACGGCACCGGCAGGCGAAACAGCCCAGGGATCGAACCGGCTCTCCACCTCGATCAGGGCGAGCACCAGATCGGGCGGCAGCTCCAGAGTCGGGTCGCGCTTGGCCTCGCAGTACACGTGGTCGAGGATGCTGATGCGCTCCTCGTGCGAAGGCGACGTATGCCTGCGAGCCGCGGCTCCATGGTCTTGTACCAGACCTCGGACTCGTACTTGTCGACGAAGCAGTCGCGGTTGCCGATGATCCTCTGCAGCAGAGTCCTTGAATTCCGGATCGCGCTGCTGGTCGGCGCGCGCGGCGCCGGCAGCGCGCAGCCACGCGAGCAGCGCGACGGCGAGGCGCGAGTAATCGCGACAGCGAGCCGCCGCACGCGGCACTCCTCAGGGGTCTGAGCTGATCCTCGAATATAGGCTACCGCATCCGCGGCGGGAATTTCCGTGGATTCGGTCGCGCGGCGGTGACGATATTCGAGCTTGCCCGCGCCAGCGTCGCGATCGCCGATGACGATGCGGTGCGGAATGCCGATGAGCTCGGCATCCGCGAACTTCACTCCCGGGCGCGCGTCGCGGTCGTCGAGCAGCACATCGATGCCGGCCGCGACGAATTCCTCGTAGAGCCGATCGGCCGCGATGCGTACCTGCTCGGACTTCTGGTAGTTGATCGGCACCAGCACGACGTTGAACGGCGCGATGCGGCTCCGGCCAGATGATGCCGTTGGCGTCGTGATTCTGCTCGATGGCCGCGGCGACCACGCGCGTGACGCCGATGCCGTAGCAGCCCATGAACATGGTGACGCGACTTGCCCTGCCTCGTCGAGCACCGTGGCGTGCATGGCCTCGCTGTACAGCTGCCCGAGCTGGAAAATGTGGCCGACCTCGATGCCGCGCGCGATTTCGAGCGTGCCCTCGCCGCGCGGGGCTCGGGTCGCCCGGCAGCACGTTGCGCATATCGCTGCGAGCGCGGGCTCCGGGCAGTCGCGGCCCCAGTTCACGCCGGTGAAGTGCATGTCGTTCTCGTTGGCGCCGCAGACGAAATCGGCAAGCTGCGCGGCGGCATGATCGACGTAGACCTTGCCGGTGAGGCCGATGGGCCCGATCGAGCCGGGCTCGCTGCCGGTCGCCTCGCGCACCCGCGTCGGCGCTCGCCATGCGCAGCGGACTCGCGACCCCGGGCAGTTTCTGCGCTTTGACCGCGTTGAGTTCGTGATCGCCGCGCAGCACGAGCGCGACCACATCGCCTTCGCTGCCGTCCACCATCAGGGTCTTGACGGCTGCGTCGGCGTCCACGCCGAGGAAGGCCGCCAGTTCGGCGATGGTGTGCGCGCCCGGCGTCGATACCTTGGCGAGCGGCTGCGTCGGCGGCCGGGCGCGGTGCCGAGGGGCGCAGCGTCGCCGCCGTCTCGATGTTGGAGGCGTAGTCGCCGGCGGTGGAGAACACGATCGCGTCCTCGCCGGAGTCGGCCAGCACGTGGAATTCCTGGGAGACGCTGCCGCCGATGTTGCCGCCGTCGGCCTGCACGGCGCGAAACTCGAGGCCCGATGCGCGTGAATATGCGCGTGTAGGCCTCGAACATGATGCGGTAGCCCTGCGCGAGGCTGGCCTCATCGATGTGGAACGAATAGGCGTCCTTCATCAGGAACTCGCGCGCGCGCATCACGCCGAAGCGCGGGCGGATCTCGTCGCGGAACTTCGACTGGATCTGGTAGAAGTTCACCGGCAGCTGCTTGTAGCTGCGCAGCTCGCGGCGGGCGATGTCCGTGATGACTTCCTCGTGGGTCGGACCATAGGCGAATTCGCGCTCATGCCGGTCCTTGAAGCGCAGCAGTTCCGGCCCGTACTTGCTCCAGCGGCCCGATTCCTTCCACAGCTCGGCCGGCTGCAGCGTCGGCATGCACAGCTCCGAGCGCCCCGGCCCGGTCCATCTCCTCGCGGATGATCCGTTCCACCTTCTTCAGGGTCTTGCAGGCCCACGGCAGCCACGAATAGAGCCCGGCGGCCAGGCGGCGGATCATGCCGGCGCGCAGCATGAGCTGATGACTGATGACTTCGGCGTCGGCGGGCACGTCTCGAGCGTCGCGATCGGGTACTGGGATAAGCGCATGGGCGGGTATCTTACACCCTGTATCATGCGGCCCATGAGCGACAGTCGAGGATCGAGAGGCGCCGGCCCCGCGGGGTGTTCTGGCTGCCGAACCTGCTCACCACCGGGGCACTGTTCGCCGGCTTCTATGCCATCGTCGCCGCAATCGATTGGCGCTTCGACCATGCGGGCGTCGCGGTTTCGTCGCCATGGTGTTCGACGGGCTCGACGGCCGGGTTGCCCGCTGGACCCATACCGAAAGCGCCTTCGGCAAGGAATACGACAGCCTGTCCGACATGGTGTCCTTCGGGCTGGCGCCCGCCATCGTGACCTATCAGTGGGGCGTGGCGCGGATCGCCGAATACGGCCCGCTGTGGCGGCGGCTCGGCTGGCTGGTGTGCTTTTTCTATGCGGCGGCGGCGGGCCTCCGGCTGGCGCGATTCAATTCCCGCTCCGCGGTCCAGGACAAGCATTATTTCGAGGGGCTGCCGAGCCCGTCGGCGGCGGCCATCGTCGCCGCGTTGATCTGGCTGGCGAGCGACAAGGTCAATATCGGTTTGCCGGGGCTGATCGTGGCCTTCCTGGTCACCGCCTGCGCCGGGGCACTGATGATCAGCCGCTTCGCGTTCTACAGCTTCAAGCACGTCGATGCCGGAGCCCGGGTGCGCTTCACGCAGTTCGTGCTGGTGCCGCTCGCCTTCGTCTTTATCTTCCTGTACCCGCGATCACCTTGCTGCTGATTTTCGGGACTATGCGTTGTCCGCGCCGACGGTGTGGATGTACCGCAAGCTGTTTCGCCGGCGCTCGCGCAGCCGCCCACCGCCGCATGAATCGGCCTGCGCAAGGAATATCTCGACGGCGATGGGCCTCACGTCCTGGGTGCTGCGAGCCGCCGGCCGAGCTCGGTTGCCACCCTGAGCTCGGCCGCCAGCCGTCCCGCCCGCGGCCGCCGCACTCCGGGCCGGTGCGGCGCCGGTCGCGTGCCGCGCGAGGCGGCTCGACTGGGAGCAATTGCGCGCGCGGGTCGCCGCCTGCACGCGCTGCGCGCTCAGCAAGACGCGCACTCAAACCGTGTTCGGCGTCGGCAACCCGCAGGCCGACTGGCTCATCGTCGGTGAAGCGCCCGGGCGCGGAGGAGGACCGGCGCGGCGAGCCGTTCGTCGGGCCGCGCCGGACAGCTGCTCAACTCCATGCTGCGCGCCATCGGCCTCGCCCGCGAACAGGTCTATATCGCCAATGTGCTGAAGTGCCGGCCGCCGGGACAATCGCGATCCGGCGCCGGCCGAGAGCGCCGAATGTCTGCCGTATCTCGAGCGGCAAATCGAGTTGCTGCGGCCCAAGATCATGCTCGCCGTCGGCCGCATCGCCGCGCAAAACCTGCTCCAGACCGATGCGCCGCTCGCGCGCCTCAGGCAGCAGGTGCACTCGTTCGGCGCATCGCGGGTGCCGCTGGTCGTCACGTATCATCCGGCCTATCTGCTGCGAACGCCGGCGCGACAAGCGCAAGGCGTGGGAGGATCTGAAATTCGCGCGCGAGGTGTGTGCCCGTGTCCAGCGTTAAGCGCGAGCGCGAACTGCCGGCGCGCCGATATCCGGCCCGATGCACGAACTGGACATTCCCGTGATCGGGGCGATCGAGCGGGCCGGCTATCAGTTCCCCTGGAGCGAAGGGATTTTTCGCGACTGCCTGCGGGTGGGCTACGTGTGCCGGGTGGTCGAGGTGGATGGCGACATGGCGGGATACGGCATCATGTCGGTGGGCGCCGGCGAGGCGCATATCCTCAATGTCTGCATTCGCGAGGAATACCGCTGCCGCGGGCTTCGCCCGCAAGATTCTCCTGTACCTCCTGGATCGGGCACGGACCGCGGGGATGTACGAGGCCTTCCTCGAGGTTCGGCCCTCGAATACCGCGGCCGTCACGGCTGTATCGTTCGCTGGGTTTCGAGCAGGTGGGCGTGCGCAAGGGCTACTACCAGGCCGCCGCCGGCCGCGAGGATGCCGCGGTACTGCGTCGAATTTTGATCGCCGACACCAAGCAATGAATGCCCTCCATCCGGAACTCGCGCGCGAGATTGCGCGCCGCCGCACGTTTGTCATCATTTCGCACCCCGCCAATCCCCTCGCCGACAAGCCACGGCAGTACGTTCTATCCGAAATCTGTGCTCGAACGCTCACTACGTAAGAGTCCAAATCGGCACGACGAGCGTACAGCACTGCTCGTTACTTCGATTTCGCGCCCCTTCGCGACAGAAAACCATTGCCACCTGGTTCGTATGTACCAGATTGAAGTCATCCATGAGGCCGCGCCGGGCATCCGGGTTACAGGCTTGTATCATCGGCGCCATACGGATGTCGAGGTGCTATGCTCGCCTAAACACCCGTTTGCGGCATGCGCCGTCTCGAGTTGTCCATTCGACAACAATTTCTCTCTCTCTCCGCTCTAAGTGTCGCCACGTACCGTCAGAGCGTCGAAGTTCGCGAAACGGCGTGCCACCGAGTGTCCGTCCGGTCCTGCGGAAATTAAATCCTGCCCAATTCGATAGCTGTGCACACAGTGCAAAAGCGATTTCCTTGACGATATTGCCAAGCGCGACAGCGAGCAGAAACAGCGCGATGATAAGGAGCACAGAGTAATACGGGCTGCGGGGCGCTGGCCCACTTAAGCCGATTCGCATAACGCCCAACAGCGTTACACATCCACTGAAGCGGCAGAGTTTAGTAATTGCAGGAGGACCGTACGTCGACATCGATAGCGGAAGAAACTCGTACGCCAACGCGAGTCCGATTGAGCCGATCAATCGGACGGCCCCGTTTTTTAACGTGGAAGAATTAAATTGTGCCACTTATACCTTGGGCGTTTTGCTGGTCCTACCCGCTCTCGTCGGTGATGGCAGCTTTTATTGCGTAGTTTTCATCGTTATCGACCATCAGTCGATAACCGACCCCCGTCTCGGTGATCAGGTACCGAGGCTGAGTCGGGTCTGGTTCGAGCTTCTGCCGCAGCATCTTGATATAGGAGCGCAGGCCGCGGGTGTCGCCGAGGCGGTCGGGTCCCCAGGCTTCGCGAATCAGCTGCGCTTGGGTCACGATCATTCCGGCGTTGCGCGCGAGGGCGTCCATGACGCGAAATTCGAGCGGCGTCAGGTGCAGCACGCCATCCGGACCTTGAGCACTGCGCTTGGTCAGATCGACCGTCACTTCTCCGAGCCGAAGCAGCGGCAATTGTGCTCCGCCGCGCTTGTTGCGTCGAAGCGCAGCGCGCACCCTCGCCAACAATTCTGGCGAGCTGAACGGTTTGGCGACGTAGTCGTCTGCACCGGCGTCAAGCGCATCGATCTTGTCCATCTCCATCGTGCGAGCCGACAGTACGAGGATGGGCATCGGCGAGAAGCGGCGCATATCTCGAATCACGGACAGCCCGTCCCGGTCAGGCAGGCCGAGATCGACGATGACGAGATCCGGCCGATGGTTGCGCGCCTCGATAGTTCCGCGTGCAGCGGTTTCGGCTTCGACCACCCGGTAGTGCTGTGACTCGAGAAGCACCCTGAGCATGTCGCGGATGCCAGCGTCGTCCTCGATGATCAGCACGAGGAACATCGCCTCAGTCACGGCGCAGGCTCCGCGGTCGGCAGCGTGAATACAAAGCGCGCGCCGCCGCCCGGGCGCTGCATCGCGGAGATGCGTCCCCCGTGCGCATTGATGATAGCCCTGCAGATCGCAAGCCCCAAACCGGCGCCGCCGGCGTTGCTCTCTTCGCGGCCACGCTGAAATTTCGCAAATAGCCGCTCCGGGTCGCCCGGCGGCAGTCCGGGCCCCGTATCCTCGACCGTGACGCGAACAGCCTCACCCTCAAGTTCTGCTGAAGCGCTGATCCGCGTCCCCGGCGGCGTGTGCTTGACGGCGTTCTCGAGGAGATTGACGATAACTTGAGTGATGAGCGGAGCATCGACGTGTACCGGCGGCAGTTCGGTCGGCAGCACCACGTCGATCGAGCGGTCGCCGAAGCGCCCGTCGAGCTGCGCGAGCGCGGTGCCGACCAGATCGTCGACGGTTTGCCAGTCGCGTCGCAGGTGCACCTCACCGGTCTCGAAGCGCATGAGGTCGAGGACGTTCGAGATGAGCTCGGACATCTCGTGGGCCTTAGCATCGATGGATTGGACCAGTTGTGTGCGCGCTTTGGGTTCGAGTTCGACGTTGGGGTCATTGAGCGCGCTGCTTGCCCCCGTAATCACGGCGAGGGGAGTGCGCAGATCATGGGAGATTGACGCAAGCAGCGTGTTGCGCAGCCTTTCCGTCTCTACGGCGACACGCGTGATCTCAGCCTCCTCCGCCAATTGGGAACGTTCGACCGCTAGGGCAATCTGGCCGGCGAAGGTCTCGAGGAGGTGGCGCTGTTCGGGTAGCAGCAAACGGCGCCGCTGGGTTGGCCAGACCGCGAGCACGCCGAGCGTGCGGCGAGTGCCCCTCAGCGGCAGGTATTGGGCGGTGGCGGCGGGGAGCGTATCGGTGCCGAGTCCCGCCGGCCGCCCATGGTCGAACACCCATTGGGCGACCGACAGGTCGGCGCCTTGGAGCGCCGCCGCGGGCGCCGCGCCTTGCGGGTGATGCAGGCGCCCATTCGCGTCGGGCATCAGTACGACTGCGTGGCTCGCAAAGGTCTCGGCCAAGTGCTTGATGGCGACCCGCGCCAGATTGTCGAAGCTGCGCGTAGCTGCGAGTTCGCGGCTCATCGCATAGAGCGACGAGGTGCGCCGTTCGCGGGCACCGGCGACCCGCGTTTGGGCGCGAACGCTTGCGACCAGGCTCGAGATGAGGAGCGCCACCACCAACATGACCGCGAAAGTGATGATGTATTCAAAGTCGGTTACCGCGAAACTAAACCGCGGCGGCACGAAGAAGAAATCGAACGCGATGACGTTTGCGATCGAGGTGAGGCCGGCGGGGCCGCGCCCCAGCCGCAAGCCGGCGACGGTTGCCCCAAGGAGGTACACCATGACGAGATTCGTCAATGCGAAGTATGGGTACATCAGCGCTGCAAGGCCGGTGCAGGAAGCCGTGATTAAAAGCGCCGCCCAATACCTGTTCCAGCGAATCTCCGTGGGGCCACTATCCGGCAAGTTGCGTCGCCGGGTCGCTTGTGCGTCTTGACGCGCAATCACAGAGACGTCGAAACCGCGCGCGCGCCGCACGAGCTCGATTGCCGTCGAACGACGCAACCAAGCGCGCCAGCCTGCACGTTTCACTTCGCCGACCACGACGCGCGTGATGTTGCGCAGGCGAGCATATTCGATCAGCGCGTCGGCGGCCGACGGGCCACCGAGCGTGACGGTTTCGGCGCCGAGCGACTCGGCAAGTCGTAGCACGTCGATGCGCCGGTTGCGTTCGCGCTCGGATAGCTTGAGAAGCTGCGGCGTCTCGACCGACACTACGAGCCACTCCGCGTCGAGCGCATCCGCAAAGCGCTTGCCGAAGCGCACGAGCTGTTCGGCCTGGTCGTCGGGGGCCACCGCAATCAGGAACCGATCCCGCGCCAGCCACGGCCGCGAGACGCGTTCCTTGCCCTGATACTCTTGCGCCGCCGCGTCGACTCGGTCGGCGGTGCGACGCAGCGCAAGCTCGCGCAACGCGAGCAGATTGGGGATGCGGAAGAACCGCTCCGTCGCCGTGCCCAGCTGGTCGGAGACATACACCTTGCCTGCTTTTAGGCGGGCCAACAATTCGTCGGGCGTTAGGTCGATGAGTTCGACTTCGTTGGCCTCGTCGTAGATCCGATCCGGAACGGTCTCCTGCTGGCGCACACCGGTGATGCCAGCCACGACATCGTTCAAGCTCTCCAGGTGCTGCACGTTGAGCGTGGTCCAGACGCTGATCCCGGCATCGAGCAGCTCCTCGACGTCTTGCCAGCGTTTGGCATGCCTCGGCCTCGGCTCACCGTCGGTGACATTGGAGTGTGCAAGCTCGTCGACTAGGACGGTTGCCGGCGCCCGATGCAGCGCGGCGTCAAGATCGAACTCGCGCCGCGTGATACCGCGGTAGCACACTTCCAGGAAAGGCAGTTGCTCGAGTCCCTCGAGCAGGCGCTCGGTCTCGACGCGGCCGTGAGGTTCGACGTAACCGACGACGATATCCGTGCCGCCGGCGCGCGCGGCCCGGGCCGCTTCGAGCATCGAGTAAGTCTTACCCACCCCGGCCGAGGCGCCAAAGAAGATCCTCAGTCGTCCGCGCTGCGCTCGCGCTTCCTCTCGCTGGACGTCCGCCAGTATTTCGTCCGGATTGCGGCGCTCAGTCTCGGTCATTGTTTCTCGGCAGCTTTCGCTGCTTTCGTGCGCCGATCACGCGGTTCACTGTTAGCACGTCGGCATTAGTCCGGCAACCTAGAAGATGACACCCGTTTCAATCATCGCGCGGGCCTGCGAGGTACTCGTGCCGGTCTCGCCGAAGACAAATCCCGACGTCGAGCTGTTGGCCGCAATATACGAAAGCTCCAGACGCGCGAAGAAGATTTTTTCCTGGTAGGTTGGCGTGACCGTCACCGACCAGGCTTTACTGCCCGCACCGTAGAGCAAGTTAGTCCCGCCACTGCTACCCAGGTACTCCAATCGAGCGGGTACGCTAAATTTGGAATTGACAGCGTAATTCACGAGCAAAGCGCCGCCCCACGCGTGTGCGCTGCTGGCAATGCCAATCGACTCGTTGCTCGGGGTGCTTTGATATTGCAGGTAGGGCTCTATGGTCCAGGCGCCAGCGGTATGCGTATAGATCAAGTTGTACATGGATCCGTTATCCTGGGCCAACGGAACACTGCTGTCGTCTTTGAGGCTAGTTGTCCCGGTATTGCCGCCGGCAACAAAACTCAGTGTGTTGGCGCTATTGATCGTCCAAGCAGCTGAGCCCGTGACCCAATTGTATCTCTTGGTGTAATAGCCATCGTTCCATGAAAGCGAGAAGGCGAGCGGGCCCGCGGTATAGTTAGCCTGCAAGCCGCGAGTTACAATATTCTCTTGATTCCAGAGCAACCCACGTTCGATGTTCGGGTTTTCGAACGTAAATGAGTACTCTGCCCCGAACAGCGTCGGAAGTTTTCCGGCCTCAATCGAGAAACTGCCATTGCCCGGAGCCAGTTTGAGGTAACCCACCGGAAAAATCCCGAAGGTATCATTGGTCGCATCGCCCGAACGCACGTAGGGTTGACCTATTGTCGGGAATGAATAGCCGCCGCCCTCGAGGAAAAATTGCACCAACCCGGTTGTTTTCTGGATAAATATCTGACCATTGCTAATGTCCACGACCGAGCTCTTATCGCAGCTGTTGCAAGTGGGGGGACCCGCATTATTCTGGGTGAGTCCAAGAGCTGTAAGAGCACCCGGTGATGTATACCTTTCCGAGCGGGCCCGCATCGAGAGAAAGGGGATTTGGGTTGGCTACGAGAGGAAAAGTCATCGACGGCGTTGACATAGCCGTCGGCCCCGCGGGAGCCGCAGGCGTAACAGTGGCCGGTTGGTCATCAGCCCATATAGTCATGGAACCGGCACCGAGCACCGAGCAGACAACACCAGAGATGATGGTTTTTTTCATGAGGATTCCTTTAAGTATTCTTCCGGCAATCCAGAAGGATCTGAATCGCCATCCACTCGCGTAGCCGTCACGGCGCGCCCCTGCAACGGGCAGCTTTGCCCGAGCGCGATCAGCGCATCCGATCGAGCGCGAGATTGAGGTTGAGAACGTTGATTCGCCGCTCGCCGATGAAGCCCAAGAGGCGCGCCCTGCTCGTGCGCCCTGATCAGTGCCTCAACCTGCGCGAGCGGAAGATTCCGCGCGCGGGCCACCCGGGCGGCCTGATAATGCGCAGCTGCCGGGCTAATTTCCGGGTCGAGACCGCTCGCCGAGGCGGTCACGAGCTCGACCGGAATCGGCTGACGGTTGTCGGGGTCTGCCTCATGCAGGGCTTTGGCGTTCGCCTTGACCGCATCGAGCAATGCGGGGTTCAGCGGGCCCAAGTTCGAGCCCGACGAGGCCACGCCGTTGTAGGGCTGAGGGCTGGTGGCGGACGGCCGGCCCCAGAAGTATTTGGGATCCGAGAAACTCTGGCCGATCAAGGTCGATCCGACGAGCTTGCCATCCATGTAGATCAGGCTGCCATCTGCCTGGCGCGGGAAGGCCACTTTCGCCACGCCGGTGATGATGAGCGGATACACGATCCCGAGGAGGATCGTCATCAGGACGAGGAGACTGACTGCCGGCCGAATGAGTCGCACGAACATGGTTACTCTCCTTATGCCCAGCCGGCCGCCGACAAGAGCATGTCGATCAGTTTGATCCCGGGGAACGGCACGATGATGCCGCCCAGGCCATAGATGAGCAGATTCCGCCGCAACAGAGGACCTGCGCCCAGCGCCCGGTACTTCACGCCCTTGATGGCGAGCGGAATCAAGACGACGATAACGAGGGCGTTGAAGATCACCGCCGACAGGATTGCGGAGTTGGGTGTCGCCAGATGCATGATGTTGAGCGCACCGAGTTCCGGGTAGGTCATCGCGAACGCCGCCGGGATGATCGCGAAGTACTTCGCGACGTCATTGGCGATCGAGAAGGTCGTCAGCGCACCGCGCGTCATCAGCATCTGCTTACCCGTCTCCACGATCTCGATGAGCTTGGTCGGATTCGAGTCGAGATCGACCATGTTGCCGGCTTCCTTGGCCGCCTGCGTGCCGGTGTTCATCGCAACCGCGACATCCGACTGCGCGAGTGCCGGCGCGTCGTTGGTCCCATCGCCGGTCATGGCGACGAGGCGTCCTTGTGCTTGATATTCGCGGATCAGTTTGAGTTTGGCTTCCGGTGTCGCTTCAGCGAGAAAATCATCGACCCCGGCCTCAGCGGCGATCGCCGCCGCGGTGAGGCGATTGTCGCCGGTGATCATGATCGTCTTGATGCCCATGCGCCGCAGGTCTGCGAATCGTTCCTTGATGCCGCCCTTGATGATGTCCTTGAGCTCGATGACGCCGAGCACGCGGCCACCATCGGCGACGACCAGCGGAGTACTGCCTAGGCGCGCGACGCGCTGCACAGCCTCCTCGACCGGTTGTGGGAATTGCCTTCCGAGCGCACCGACGTATTTGGCGATCGCATCCGGAGCACCCTTGCGAATCTGACGCTCGCCGATGTCGACGCCGCTCATCCGCGTGTGGGCCGAGAACGGCACGAAACTCGCGCCGAGCGTGCCTAAGTCGCGCTCACGCAGATTGAAGCGCTGCTTCGCTAGTACGACGATACTGCGCCCTTCCGGGGTCTCGTCAGCGAGCGAGGCGAGTTGAGCGGCATCGGCCAGTTGCTGCTCCGTTACGCCGGGCGCCGGCAGGAATACCGCCGCTTGTCGATTGCCTAAGGTAATGGTGCCCGTCTTATCGAGTAGCAGCACATCGACGTCACCAGCTGCCTCTACAGCGCGACCGGAGGTCGCGATGACGTTTGCCTGCATCATCCGGCTCATTCCGGCTACGCCGATCGCCGACAACAGGCCGCCAATCGTCGTGGGGATGAGGCAGACCAGCAGCGCTACGAGTGCCGTCATCGTGACCGGACTCCCGACCTTGCTGACCTCGACGGCGAACAGCGAGAACGGTAAGAGCGTGACGATTACGACCAGAAATACCAGTGTCAGCGCCACCAGCAAGATGGTCAGAGCGATCTCGTTCGGAGTCTTCTGGCGTTTCGCCGCTTCGACCATGGAGATCATCCGGTCGAGAAAGGTTTCGCCGGGATTGACCGACACCCGCACCACGATCCAATCCGAAAGCACTCGGGTGCCGCCGGTCACCGACGAGAAGTCGCCGCCCGATTCGCGAATCACCGGCGCCGACTCTCCGGTGATCGAGCTTTCGTCGACCGAAGCGACGCCCTCAATGACTTCGCCGTCTGCGGGGATGGTGTCATGAGTCTCGACCAGGACCATATCGCCTTTCCTCAAGTCCTCCGCCTTGATGAGTGTCGTCTGGCGGGCCCCCGGTGTGTTCTGGACAATGCGTTTGGCCATCACGGTTTGGCGCATGTTGCGCAGTGCGGAGGCCTGTGCCCGGCTGCGGCCTTCGGCGAGCGCTTCGGCGAAATTGGCGAACAAAACGGTGAACAGCAGCCAGATGGTGATGGCCAGAATGAAGCCGCCAGGGGCTTCTCCGTGGCCCGCGAGTGCCTGGCCATAGAGGATCGCTGTCACGATCGTGCCGATGTAAACCACGAACATCACCGGATTGCGCCATTGGGTGCGTGGGTCGAGCTTCTTCACAGACCCGAGCAGCGCCGGTCCGATGAGTTTGCGATCAAAGAGCGATAGTTGTTGCCGTGACATAGTAAGGAACTCGTTACTTGGCAGCAGCCGCGAGCATGAAGTGCTCGACGACCGGCCCCAGCGCCAGTGCCGGGACGTAGGTTAGGACACCGATCAACAGGATCGAACCGATGAGCAGCGTCACGAATAGCGGCCCATGCGTCGGCATGGTGCCTTCGGTGACCGGAACCCGTTTCTTCGCGGCCAGCGACCCGGCGATGGCGAGGGCCGCGACGATCGGCCAGAAACGCGCGATGAACATCGCAAGGCCGGTGGCGACGTTATAGAAGACCGTATTCGCTGAAATGCCGGCGAACGCACTGCCGTTGTTATTGGCGGCAGAGCTGAATGCATAGAGGATTTCACTGAAGCCGTGCGCGCCAGGATTCGCGACTCCGGCCTTGCCGGCGACCGTCGAGACGGCGACCGCCGTACCGATGAGCACGACGAACGGGGTCGTCAGGATGAAGACCGAGGCCAGCTTCATCTCCAGGGCCTCGATCTTCTTGCCGATGTACTCCGGGGTCCGGCCGATCATGAGTCCGGCGATGAATACGCCCAGAATGGCGAACATCAGGATCGAGTACATGCCGGTCCCGACACCGCCCGGCGCCACCTCGCCGAGCTCGATCAGGAACAGCGGGACGAAGCCTCCGAGCGGCGTCATCGAATCGTGCATCGAGTTGACCGCACCGCAGGAGGTTGCGGTCGTGACTGCCGCAAAGAGCGCGGAGGCGGCGATGCCGAAGCGGGTCTCCTTGCCCTCCATATTGCCGCCGGGCTGCACCGCACTCGCGATCTGCTCGATGCCCTGCTTCGCGATGAGCGGGTTGCCATGCTGCTCGCTGTGGAAAGCCATTATCACCAGCGGCACGAATAGAATCAGCATGGCGGCTAGAACCACCCAGCCCTGCCGGGTGTCCCCGACCATCTTGCCGAACGTGTAGGTCAGGGCGAGCGGGATCAGGAAGATCGCCAGCATCTCGAGGAAGTTCGTCAGCGGCGTTGGGTTCTCGTACGGATGAGACGAATTCGCGTTCAGGAAGCCGCCGCCGTTGGTGCCGAGCTCTTTGATGGACTCCTGCGACGCGATCGGGCCCATCGGCAGAGTCTGGGTCTGCGTTGTCGCTGTCTCCGTCACGGGGTTGCCGGCCGCGTCCTTGATCGGGTTACCTTCGGCGTCGGTCTTCGGGTTCTGGTAGGTGATCTTTTCAACCGTGGTCGCGTCCTTGTAGCCGTCGAAGTTCTGGATGACGCCTTGGCTCACAAGGACTAAGGCGAGCACAGCAGCAAGCGGCACGAGCACGTACAGTGTCGAGCGCGTGATGTCGACCCAGAAGTTACCGATCGTCTTAACCGTGTGGCGGGCGAAGCCGCGGATCAGCGCGATGGCAACCACGATACCGGTGGCTGCGGACAGGAAGTTCTGGACCGCGAGGCCCGCCATCTGTACGAGGTACCCCATCGTCGACTCGCCGGAGTAACCCTGCCAGTTCGTGTTGGTGACGAAGCTGACGGCCGTGTTGAACGATGAGTCGGGGCTCACCGCCGCGAGCTTCTGCGGGTTCAAGGGCAGGAAGAGCTGCAGGCGCTGCAACCCATAGACGATAAGGGCGCCCAACACGTTGAAGAGCAGTAACGCGATCGCGTATTGCTTCCAAGACATCTCCTCGCGGGAATCGACCCCGCAAAGGCGATACAAAAGACCTTCGACGCGACCGCCGATGCGCAAAGCGAAATTGGGTCGGCCTTCCATGACATCGGCGATGTAACTGCCGAGCGGCTTAACGCACAGCACGAGAATGCCGAGGAACGCCACCAGCAGCACACCAAACATTATGTTGGCGTCCATCAGAATTGCTCCGCCTTAAGAAGGGCGTACAGTAGGTAGCCCAGCAAGAACAGCGCAAGCGCAGCCCCCAACCAATACATGATGCTCATGAGGTCTTTCCTAGGCGATTGAGCGCCAACACGAGGCCGTGGGTAACCACATACAGACCGGCCAGCATCAGCAGATAAATAGCGTCCATGGTTCGAATCTCCGCAGCTTTGGCGAGGAGCACTTTAGCGATGCGCGTGTAAAAAACTTGTGAAAATTGAGGAAGCTTAGGTCTGGGGGACTTATCCTTCAGGAGGAGCCAATTGGTCAGATCGCTTTTTTCACAGACAAATTTCAATGTCCACCAGACTCGACACCAATGCCGGAGTGGCTGAGTGGAAATTTGAGCGGGGCGGATGGTTGCAGGTATATCAACTCAAGGAACGCGCCGGGCGTCGTCGGCGCGCGGTACCGTTGCGCTCTGAGCGGCTACTCGATAATGCCATCCTCATCGGCGATTCGCTGATCTAGAATCTGCAAGATTCACTCGCATATCCGCGAGAGCTAACAGACCGTATCATCAGTACCCGCCACTTGCGCTAACAATGGAAATATCTACAGAACCATCGGGAGCATTCCCCGGCCTCTGGCGCTGCTCGATGCGATCGGCGCGTGTTCCGACGGCACCGATCCGCGCCAGTACCACCTCGGCGGGCGTCCCGGGCCGCCCGCGGGTGCGGCTCTTCGGTGAGCGCCGTGCGAGCGCCGCGTAGACGATCTGCAACAGCTCGCGATCGGCAAGCAACTCATCGACCTGGCGCATCCACGGCTCCCAGAGCGAGCCGACTTCCTCCTCGATCAGGCCTTCGGCGAAGGAAATCTGCGCCCGGGAGAGCTCGATCATCTCGCCTCGAGCCGGCCAACTCGCTTATGCTGGTCACGCATGGCCGCATCGCACAGATACGCCATGAACTCGGCGACATCGAGCTTTTGTGTTCGGGAACGCTGCTGAAGCGCATGAAGACCTGCGGCTCACCTAACTGCCGCTGTGCACACGATCCGACCGCGCGTCATGGACCGTATTACGAGTGGGGCCACATGCGCGCCGGCAAGCTTGTCCACCGCGTTATCTCGGCCGAACAGGCCGAGGTGTTGCGTCAAGCGATCGCCAACTACCGCAGGCTCAAGAAGCTCCTACGCGGCTGGGAGAGCGAAACTGAGCGACTCATCGATGCAGCAGCCTCACCAACGCAGCCGTGATCTTGCCGCGCGCCACCGCGCCAATCCGGTACGATCACGCAGGAAATACTCCCGCGGCGGTCGAAACCCCCGCGGTCAAGCACATCATTTTTGCGCCGGAAAGTAGCTAAGCTAGCGACTAGCGACGAACAGATCTGCCATTCGTTCGAGCGTCGTCATCGATTAGGCAGTAAGTTCGATACAAGGCGTGCAGTCCGAGGTTACGGCGGAGTTGACCGCCGTCTCATTAAGATCGCTGCACCTCATAAGCTGTAGTACATCTCCACTTCGATCGGATGGGTGGTCATGCGCAGGCGCGTCACTTCCTTCATCTTCAATTCGATGTACGCGTCGATCAAATCGTCGGTGAACACGCCGCCCGCCTTGAGAAACGCGCGGTCCTTGTCCAAATAGTCGAGCGCCATGTCGAGCGAATGACAGACCGTGGGGATCTTCTTGTCCTCCTCGGGCTGCGAGATCGTACAGATCCTTGTCGGCGGGGTCGCCGGGATGAATCTTGTTTTGAATGCCGTCGAGCCCTGCCAGCAGCATCGCCGAAAAGGCGAAGTAGGGATTGGCGGTCGCGTCCGGGAAGCGGACCTCGATGCGGCGACCCTTGGGATTGGAGATCCAGGGAATGCGGATCGAAGCGGAACGATTGCGCGCCGAGTAGGCGAGCTTCACCGGCGCCTCGAAACCCGGCACCAGGCGCTTGTAGCTGTTGGTGCTCGCATTGGTGAAGGCATTGATGGCGCGCGCATGCTTGATGATGCCGCCGATATAATAGAGCGCGGTGTCCGACAGGCCGCCGTATTTGTCGCCTGCGAACAGCGCCTTGCCTTCCTTTTGCAGCGATTGGTGCACGTGCATGCCATTGCCGTTGTCGCCGACGATGGGTTTGGGCATGAACGTCAGCGTCTTGCCGTAGCCATGCGCGACGTTTTGCAGCGCGTACTTGAGAATCTGCACTTCGTCGGCTTTCTTCGTCAGCGTATTGGCCGCGACGTTGATCTCGCCCTGGCCGGCGGTCGCGACCTCGTGGTGGTGCACTTCGAACTTCAGACCCATCTCCTCGCAGGCCAACGACATGGCGGTTCGAATGTCCTGCTGGGAATCCACGGGAGGTACGGGAAAGTAGCCGCCCTTGACGCCCGGGCGGTGCCCCTTGTTGCCGTCTTCGTAGTCCTTTCCCGAGTTCCAGGCCCCCTCGTACGAGTCCACCTCGTAGGAGCAGCCGTTCATGCTCGAACTGACGTGCACCTTGTCGAAGATGAAGAATTCATTTTCGGGACCGAACAGCGCCGAGTCGGCAATCCCGGAGGATTTCAGATAGCGCCTCGGCGCGTTTCGCCAAGGAGCGCGGATCGCGCTCGTAGCCCTGCATGGTCATCGGCTCGATGACGTCGCAGCGCAGATTGACGGTCGTTTCCTCGTAGAACGGATCAATGACGGCGGTGGCCGGGTCGGGCATCAGGATCATGTCCGACTCGTTGATTCCCTTCCAACCGGCAATCGATGAGCCGTCGAACATCTTGCCGTCGGTGAAAAACCCCTCATTCACCAGCCGCGTCGGAACCGTCACGTGCTGTTCCTTACCAATTGTGTCGGTAAAGCGCAGATCGGCGAACTTGGCTTCCTTGTCTTTGATCAACTTGAGTACATCAGCAGGTGTCATGTGCGTTCTCTCCAGCATTGCTCAAAACTTGTATACGCCTTGCAGCGCAAATTCGCTCTGATTGTCCGCGAAGGTGTTGTACGCCGCGCCGCTTTGCGAGATTGTCCTCAAGAAAGGCGCCTGGGTAGACTTATCGTAGCGGCCTTCGATCCTCAGCTCAAAATTCTTGATCGGATCATAGCCGAAAGTGAGCGTGCCTTCTTTTAAAGTCTGTGCAATGCCCGTGCCGGTAACGAAACCGTTCTTGTCGTCCAAGTACTCTACTCGGAGCGACACGCGCCAATGATCATTGAGCGCGTAGTTCGTATAGAAAGCGGCTCCATTCCAGTCAAGACTGGGATCGCCGGCCGGTTGCTGCTTCTGCTGGCCCCAGTCGTAGCTCAGAATAAAGGTCAGCGCGTCGGTGGCATTGTAGGTGGCGACGGCGTCGATGAACGTCCTCGGAGCATCGTAGGTCGGATCTTTTCCGGCGTACCCTTGGAGCGTGATCGAGAACGCTTTGCTCGGAGTCCATGCAAGGCCGAACTCGCCGGTCTTCGATCCGGAGGTGCTCAGGGATGAATAGTTCCATCCATTGTTGACGCCAACGATCACGCTGAACGTATCGCTCGCGGCATATGTCGCGCGAACGCCGGTATGCGTCAAAGGCTCGGCATAAAAGAGGAAGGATCGGGAGAAATTCGTATTGCCCGTTGGAGCGATGACCTCCGCACCCGCAAGCGTCACGAATTTGCCGCCGATGAGAGTGAGCGGGCCGGTGGCATATTGCATGAATCCCTGAACGATATCGAAGGTGTTGGGGTTGCTTCCCTCTGCGGCGTTCAGGATCTTCATGTCCTCACCGGCAGCGACGTCCACCAGGGCGCCGAATCCTTCCTTGGGCTGGTAGGCGAGCGTCAGTGCGGCCTGGTCGAGCTGAAAGGTGTCGTGCTTGTTGTCGAACTGGTGATCGGTGTTGTAGCCATTCGAGTGGTAGTAAGACGCGGCAACATACCCGCTCTCGGTGAGTCCCCAGGCGGTCAGCATATCGGACAGCGCTGGGATCGTAGGTTTGGCCGGCTCAGCGGGCTCATCCGCCAATGCCGGACCATGTATTGAAAAATATAGCAGCGCTACCGCTGCGACAACTAGCTTTCCTGTCTTTCTCATGTCCTTTCATCCCTCATGCTTTTAATATTGTGAATTGACAAATCCGCCTGTCCTGGACCCGGTGGCGCGCAGGCCGCCACCGGGCTTTAGGCCCGAGCAGTTAATTACTCCACTCGTTCTCCGTGGAGAGAAATGTCCAAGCCTTCGCGCTCCTGTTCCTCGGAGACACGTAGGCCGATGGTCATGTCGATGACTTTCAATATGATGAAGCTGGCGGTGAAGCCGTAGATGAGCGTCGTGCCCACGCCCCATAGCTGCGTCAGCACGGAACCGTCCGAGCCGCTGATTTCCTTGCTGGCGAAAACGCCCGTGAGTAACGCGCCGATGATGCCGCCGATACAATGCACGCCAAACGCGTCGAGCGAGTCGTCATAACCCATCGCACTCTTAAGCGAAGTCGCCGCAAGGAAACAAACGACACCGGCGACTATGCCGATTACCACGGCGGGCGTCGGACCCACGAATCCAGAAGCCGGTGTAATCGCAACTAAGCCGGCGACGGCGCCCGATGCGATGCCCAAGACGCTGGGTTTGCCCTTCATGAGCCATTCGGCGAACATCCAACCAAGCGCGGCCGCGGCCGTTGCGATCTGTGTCGCGGCCATGGCCATACCCGCGCGGCCATCCGCAGCGACTGCGGAACCCGCGTTGAAGCCGAACCAACCCACCCACAAGAGCGATGCGCCGATCAGCGTCAATGTCAGGTTGTGGGGCGGCATCGGCTTCCTTGCCATATCCCAGGCGTTTGCCGAGCACCAGGCAGCTCGCAAGACCCGCGATGCCCGCATTGATGTGCACGACGGTACCGCCAGCGAAGTCGAGAACGCCCTTGACCGCAAGCCAGCCCGAAGGTTCCCATACCCAGTGGGCGATCGGGCAATACACGATGAGTGACCACGCTGACATGAAGATCAACATCGACGAGAACTTCATCCGGTCGGCAAAGGAACCCGCGATCAGCGCCGGGGTGATGATTGCGAAGGTCAGCTGGAACATGCAGTACACGGTTTCGGGAATCGTCAATGCCGAGATGCGAGACCGTCAGCTTCATGGCGTCATGCTGGTAGAGCATGCCGTTGAGCAAGAATCGTGTTGAACCTCCCACCAGGTACGGATTCGTTCCTGGAGTGAATGCCCATGAATAGCCGATTAGCCACCAGAGGATTGTGACCACGCACGTGATGGCGAAGCTCTGCATGAGCGTTGCGAGTACATTTTTCTTGCGTACCATACCGCCATAGAAGAGCGCGAGTCCCGGAATGGTCATGAGCAGCACCAACGCCATGGAGCTCAACATCCAGGCGGTATCGCCGGAGTTGATCTTGTCAAAGCCCACCAGCGTGGGCTCGGTGGGTGCGGGTGCTGCGGCGGGGGCCGCCGGCGTTGCAGCCTCGGCCGGCGCCGGCTGCGCCGTGGATGCTGCTGAACTGGGTGCATCGTCAGCCCACGTAGCGGGGATGGAGAATGTCAGCAACCCGATAAGAATCAATCGAGACAGTTTAGTTTTCAACGCGAATCTCCCTAATTTGTAGTTTTAGATAGCGCTAGCGCCGCGCTCATTCGTACGGATGCGGATGACTTGTTCAAGATCCAAGACAAAAATTTTCCCGTCGCCTACCTTACCTGTCTGAGCTGTTTTGATTATCGTCTCGGTCACTTGGTCGGCCAATGAATCGTCGACGGCAATCTCGATCTTTATTTTCGGTACGAACTCGATGGCATATTCGGCTCCCCGATAGATTTCGGTGTGGCCGCGCTGTCGCCCGAAGCCTCGAACGTCGGTAACGGTGACGCCTTGCACGCCGATCTCGTGGATCGCAGTACGCACGTCATCAAGCTTGAATGGTTTAATAATTGCGGTAATTAGTTTCATTGAACGACATCCCTCCCGCGTGGTTTACAGATGATCTAAAATGTCCAACTGAAACAAAAGCATTTTTTGTGCCACATCCGCTGATTTTAGAAGTATCAGACAGTTACTACCCCAGCTGGTGTGCGCACCGTTGGGGTAGCGCACCGAGATAGGGCGCGATCGAGTGACTGATGTATTGTTTTGTGGCGCATTTCGTTTGCCGATGATTTTCAATGGGCCGAATGGGGTTGGGAGATATATCTCGATCGAAGATAGTGGCCCGGGGAGCAACGAGTGCTTCAAAATGAGCGGCGCGGAATGGAGCGGCGAGGGAGGGATGCTTTTCATACGAGGCACGATTGTCTCGTGACGTCCAGCTGGCTCTCCTGGGTTGCGAGCTACGTATCGCGAATGCGGCCGAAGAGTATGTCAGTGAGCGCTAGATCCTCCACCAAGGTGGCGTTGCCCGCGGCGATGCCCATATCAGATGTTGGAAAGCACCATTTCTAGCTCATCCAGAGTAGCGCGGAAGAAGGGCCGCGGGAAACTGTCGGTCTGAAAACCTAAGCAATCGGTAGGAGCGAAGAGCTTCCCTCGAGAGTTTATCCATCGCGGCTGGTGATGGCTATAAACGAATTCCTCTGCAGGGACGTGAATAGCGTGGCGAGTTGCCGGAGGCTGACGCGATAACGCATGTTCGGATTGCAACTAGGACGGAGGTTAGCAGACCTCGGTCTGGAGTCTGTACCAAGCGAACTCGTCGCCCATCCCGCTGCGGATCTTTGGCACGAATAGTGTCGAACGAGGACTCCGCCACGCTCTCCCACAGCTCCTCCGCGGCATGAAATATCTGCATTGCGGTACCAGACCTTTCAAAGACGGGGGTCATTCTCGACCCTTCTCAACTACAGAGATTCTCCGGCTATACTGCCCACGCAGACGTTAGGAAATAGGGGACGGACCATGACACTGATTGCGTGTAGCGAATGCGGGCGGGCAGTGAGTGACAAGGCAGCGACGTGCATCGGTTGCGGTGCCCCGCTGAATACATCGTCCCCCATTGATCTGGCTACAAGCCGCTCGAAGGCGCGTCCACCTACCCGCGAGCAAATCAAGCGGGGTGCATTCTTGTCCCTGTCAATGTTCGCGTCCGGTCTGATCTGGACTATCGTTCTGGATCACCAGCCCGGTAATCGCCTCGCTTCGTTTATAGCAGCACTGCTGATCATCGGCGGCCTATGCTGGTTCATCGTAGTACTTGTTCACGTAGTATCTTCTCGACGATAGCTCGATAATCCAGCGTGCAACTTGTGCGCAAGCGCATCGAGCAGTTCTTTGGCTCGGGCAACGCCGGTCTAGGTCTGCGCAAAACGCGACTCAAAGTGTGCGCCGTAACATGCAGCTGTCGTATCTGACAGCCGCCAGACCGGCGACCTCACCTACCGCGAGACCCTGCTCGAGGCGGCCCGGCTGTCCCTCGAGACCGACGACGTGGACACGCTGGTGTTCGCCGCCCTGGCCAACTCCCGCCAGATCCAGAGCACCACCGGGAACATCGACCAGGAGCGGGTCGAGGTGATCGAGGCGGCCATCGCCCGGGTCGGCACCGAGGACACCCCCGAGCGGGCCATGCTCCTCGCCCACCTGGCCGTCGACCGCTCCTACGACGGGGAGCCCGAAGGCCGACGTCCCCTGGTCGAGGAGGCCCTGGGGATCGCCCGCCGGGTCGGTGACCCGGCGACCCTGTTCGATGTCCTGCTCCGGCGGATCGGGATCTGGATGCCGGAGGACGTCGGGGAGCGACTGGCCGAGTCGGCCGAGGCCCTGGCCATCGCCGAGGCCCTCGACGATCCGGTGGCCCGCTTCTGGGCCCTGTTCTACCGGTCGATCGTGGCCGCCGAGGCCGGAGACCGGGCCCTGCTCGACGAGTGCCGCAGCCGGTTCCCCGAGGAGGCCCGGGTGACGGGACAGCCCATGCTCCAGTGGGTGACCTCGTACGCCCAGGGCTGGCAGCGGATCCTCGAGGGTGACCTCGAGGGTGCCGAGCTGCAGGCCAACCAGGCCCTCGAACTCGGCGCGGCCACCGGTCAGCCCGATGCCCTGTCGATCTACGGCGGTCAGCTGGTCGACCTGCGGTGGCACCAGGGCCGGGACGCCGAGCTGGTCGAGCTGATCGAGCAGATGGTGGAGGCGACCCCCGACATCGACAGCTTCCGGTCGGCACTGGCCCGGATCTACGCCGACACCGGGCGTACCGAGGATGCCCGGGCGCTGCTCGGGCGCGAGGCGGAGGTGCGGTTCGCCCACCCCTTCGACCCGCTCGCGGCCACCACCATCGTGATGTGGGCCGAGGTCGCCATCCAGACCGCGCGATATCGCGGCCGCCGAGGTCCTGCTCGACCGGCTGGCGTCCTTCGCCGATCAGGTGGTGTGCAACGGGGTGGACATCTTCGGCTCGCTCGACCACTACCGGGGGGCCCTGTGGGGTGTGCTGGGGCGGTTCGACGAGGCCGAGCGGCTGCTGCTGCGGGGCGGTGCCGTGCACGAGGCCCTGGGGGCACCGTTCTTCGAGGCCCGCTCCCAGGTCGAGCTGGCCCGGGTGCTCTCCGAGCGGGCCGCCCCGGGCGACGTGGGCGAGGCGGTGCGACGGGCCGGCCTGGCCGTGGCGACGGCGCGCAAACACGGATTCGCCACCGTGGAGCGGCGGGCCGCCGAGCTGGCCGCGAGCGAACCACGGGCCTGACGCGGGGCCTGGGCTCGGGACGCACAGCGGGCCGGACCTTTGGTGGTGGCCGGACCGTCGGTCCCGGTCGGGGGCTACGGGGCCGACAGGGTGAATTCGGACGTCACCTCGATGCCGAACGGTGCCGTCTGGGTGGCGATGCCGAACATGGCGCGCAGCGGATGACTGTCGACCTCGGTGATGGTGACGTGGAAGCCGTGGCCGAGGAACTCGTGTTCGAGGGAGTGGAACCGGGTCGTGATCCCCACCAGCTCGGGCGGACACCCGTCGGCCCCGTTGCGGTCCGGCAGCCGGAACTGGCGGACGGCGACCTGGTCGAAGCGGTGGTCGACCAGGGCCGAGGCCATGGCGTGGAGCAGGGCGCCGTCCGGAAGGTCCACCTCCCCGTCGGCCAGTCGGCGCAGCCCGTCGCGGACCAGCTGCCGGGCCTGCCCGGCTGCCACGGCGGCCATGGCCACCTGGTGGGCTCCCTCGCCGGGGACGATGTCGACCAGGCGGTGCATGTCCGAACGTCGGTCGGTGCCGAACGCGCCGCCGAACACGTCGAGGGAGCAGCGGCGTCGATCGCGGCTGATCGTCGCCTCGCCCCACTGCTTGGCGAATCCGTAGATCTCGCGTCCGCCCACCAGCGACACCGGGTTGTCCACCCACATCACCGGAATGAAGACGGCGTACCGGTCGGTCGGACCGCGCCGACCCTCGGTGCCCCGTGCGACCACCGGCACCCACACGGCCACATGGGACTCGGGGGACTCCCCCATGTCGGCGTAGCGGGTGGCGAACAGCGGGGACGAGCGGGTCGACTCCGACCGGACCGCCATCGAGCCGAAGGACAGGAGGACGAATCGCCCAACCCGCTCGAAGGTCGGCGCGCCGGCGCCGGCGGCGGTGGAGAGGACCGAGGAGCACAGGTGGTCCAGGGCCGCCGGGTCGGCCTCCAGCGGCATGAGGACCACCTTGGCGTCGCGGCACCGGAACGGCCCGGGCACCGACGTGAGGCCCCCGTACTCGACGTAGGGGTGGACGGGCGGCCCACCGGACCTTGTCACTGCTCGATCCTTGTCACTGCTCGATCCTCGACAGCCACTCGGCGTTCTCGCCGGCCACCTCCCGGGGCTCGGAGCAGATCGCCCGGGAGGCCAGCATGCCCGACATGGTGGCCGCCTCCACGCAGCCGCCGTTGATGCCGTTCAGGGTCCAGTCGCCGGCCAGGTAGAGGTTGGGCACGCGGTCGGGTCCCGGGGCGGCCCCGGCCAGGGCACCGGGAGCCAGGCGGTGGACGGTCGACCCGGCCGGGCTGAGCACGTAGCGCTCGGTCGGGACGAAGTTGGCCCGGAGGTACTGGGCGCCGAGGCGGGCCTCGGGCGTCGTGGCCGTGGCGGGCGCATGGAGGTGCGACCAGTCGAAGGCCTTGGCCGGGTCCGCCGCCCCCGGCCACAGGACGGTGCCGTAGTTGCGCAGGAGGGCCAGCATCGAGTCGGCCACCGCCCGGTCGGCGCTGGCCTGGTCGGGTTGATCGGGGAGGACCCCGCAGAAGTAGGCGACCCCGAGCGGGGGGTCCTGGCCCCACACCTCACGGCGGAGCAGGTGGGACATGTCGCAGTAGGTGTCCATCGGCTCCACGAAGCCGGTGGCGATGGCCGGGCCGCCGCACCGGGCGCCGAGCCGGTCGAGCGGGGTGGTGGTCCACACCTGGCCGGCCTGGGTCATGGCGCTCCTGGCGTGGCCGGCCATCCCGGCGTAGGCCGGACTGCGGTCCCGGAGCGGGCGGGCCAGCTCCTCCTGGGCGTCCGGCGGCACGGCCAGCACGACCAGGTCGAAGTCGTCGCCGCGGCGGAGGACGAGTTCCGGCGGCGACCCGGCACTCCCGCCGTGCTCGAACGCCACCCCGTCGCGGGCGAGTTGCCCGCCGTTCACCAACTGGGCCCAGAGCGGCTCGCTCGGCCAACAGGGGAGGTCGGCCACGTCGACCAGGGGTCGGTACTCCCCGCCCCCTCGCACCTCGGCCTGGCGGATGACCCGGACGGCGGCGACGCCACCGTCGCCCGACGGGTCGGCGAGGTCGAGCCCGGTGACCTGATGGAAGAACGCGAAGTGGACGCCCCGCGCGGACAGGAGCTCGTAGAGCGGGGCGAAGATGGTGTCGCCCATGCCCGCCTCCATCTTGTAGGCGATGTGCTGCCGGTAGGAGCCGATGAGGCGCAGGATGCCGTGGGTCCCGGTACCCGCCGCCAGGTTCGGCTTCGGCGGGTCGACGGAGCAGTCGTAGGCGAATGCCGCGTCGTACCACCCGCGGAGGAACGGAGAGTGGGCGAGGTCCAGGGTGAAGGGCGTGGCCCCGTGCTTGGCCAGGAACGCGGTCAACTCCTGGTCGTCGACCGAGAGGAAGCCCTGGGTCAGGACGCCCTCGTCGAGCACGCCGACCAGGACGCTGCACATGGTGTCGAAGGTCGTGAAGAACATGCGCAGGCGCGGGTCGCCGCAGCGCGACTGCACCACGTGCTCCCACAGCTCCCGCTTGAAGGCCACGAGCGGGTCGATCACCAGCTGCTTCAGGAGGTCGGCGAACGCCCCGGCCGCCGGATGCTCGACGGCGTAGCCCCCGACGGCACCGGCCACGTCCTGGATCCACCCGTCGAGGTGGGACCGCACGCCGATGTCGAACTCGTCGAGGTCCACGTGGAAGTGGTCGGCCAGCCCGAGGAACCGGTGGACCGGCTGGTGGGGGAGGTGGTGGTCGGTGAGTCCGAGCTCGTCGTGCAGCCCCGTCCACGTGTCGACCGTCCAGGCCAGCACGTTGGCCGCGATGTGCCACAACGACGGGAGCGGTCCCATCGTCCCGAGCTCGCGGGGCACCACGGGGTGCCGTGCGGGGGGGCTGAACCCGTGGGCGACCCACTTGCCGTCGTACAGCTCGTAGAGGCCGATGGACGGGTTCGGGGTGAAGGCCTCCACGATCGTCCGGATCGGGCATCCAGGTGGCCGGGGTGCGAGTTCCTCCAGCTCCTCGAAGCACGTGCGCATCGTGTAGAAGGCGTTGTCGTAGAAACCGAACCAGATGTGGAGGCCGTGCTCCTCGATGCGCTGCCCGAGAGCGGCGTTGCGGCCGCTCGCCCCCTTGCCGCCGAGCCGCCACCCCATCTGGTGGACGGTCACCTCGTACTGCTGGCGCAGCTCGGGGGTACTGGTCAACCAGAAGGCGGTCACCAGGCCACCGACACCACCGCCGACGACCGCCACCTTCGTCCGGCCAGCCTCGGTTCCCATGGCTTGCGTTCTCCACTCCCGGCCCACGAAGGGTGCGTCGGCCCGCCGGGTGCTCCTGGGCCGACGAGCGACCGCGGGGCGAGTATCGCATCGCTCCCGCGGGCCATCAACAGCGGTGCGGCAAGAGGTGGTGCAACGTGATCGGACTCCTCGTATCCGGCCGGTCTGGAGCTGCGGGGCTGCTGATCGGACCCCAGGTACTGTGCTCGCATGGAGCTCAACGGCAGTCGGGTGCTCGTGACCGGCGGGAGCGGCTTTCTCGGTCGCTACGTGGTCAGCGACCTCGTTTCCGCCGGTGTCGATGCCGTGAGCGTCGGTCGGGCCGACGGTGACCTCCGTCGAGCCGCAGTGGTCTCCGATCTCCTCGAGCGGAACCGGCCGGACGCCGTGGTGCATCTGGCGGCCGTGGTCGGGGGTATCGGGGCAAACCGTCGACACCCTGGCCGCTTCTTCTACGACAACGCGGTAATGGGAATCGAATTGCTCGAGGCGTGCCGGCGCCAGAGGGTAGCCAAGGTCCTCGTGGTCGGAACTGCCTGCGCCTATCCCGGAACGACAGCGACACCGACCCGGGAGTCTCAGCTGTGGGACGGCTACCCCGAAGACACCAACGCGGCCTATGGCCTGGCCAAGCGCATGTTGCTCGTACAGGCCCAGGCGTACCGCCAGGAGTACGGATCCAACATCGTCTACCTGATCCCGACCAACCTGTACGGCCCGGGTGACAACTTCGACCTCGACGCCGGTCACGTCATCCCTGGGCTCATCCGACGCTTCCGGGAAGCCCGCGACGGAGGGCGATCAGAGGTGACGCTTTGGGGTGACGGGAGTCCCACCCGCGACTTCCTCCACGTGCGCGATGCCGCCCGCGCCTGTCGGCTGGCCCTCGCCCGCTACGACGGGGCCGAGCCGGTCAACGTGTCCTCGGGCTCCGAGATCTCGATCCGGGCGCTGGCGGACGTCCTCGCCGGGTTGGTCGGCTACGCGGGTGCTGTTCATTGGGACCGCTCGCTTCCGAATGGCCAGGCGCGACGGCGATTGGACCCGGGACGGGCGCGTGAAGCCTTCGGATTCTCCGCCACCACCACTCTGGAGACAGGCCTGCGGGACCTCGTCGAGTGGTGCGAACACCATGGCGATCAAAGGTGACCGAGCCGGAAGTGGTCGCCCGGCGATTCGATCAGCTGGCCGGTCGACTGGGGACCCTGTGCAACGCCATGGCCGTGGCCGACCTGTACGGATGGCAATTCGGTCTGGCCTGGCCGCACAGCAAGGACAAGTCCATCAACGACCCCCTACAGCTGTTCGCTCCGTCATTCCTGGCGGATCATCAGCTCAGCGAACGCGACCTGGACGGTCGGACCGCCGTCCCCTGTGGGGACTTGGCCGCCGCCCTGCACGTACGCGACCAGATGCTCGCCACCCGCCCGGAGCGGCCGCCGTACCTGGACGTCCCCGGGCCGTTCGAGATCCTCACCGCCCAGATCGAGGACGGGGATCTGGCGCGGGCGCGCCTCCGCCGCGCATTCTCCGAGGTGCAGTGGGCCGACCGACTTCAGCCCGTCATCGAGTTCTGCGCCACATGGACACAGGAGGAGCAATGGACCGGGGTCCACGCACGGGCCGGCGACACGATCGTCGGCCCGTGGCGCAATGGGATGTGGCACGAGAAGTACCTGCCGACCTCCTGCCTCAGCGCGGCACTGGCCGAGTGTCAGCGGGAAGGTTCTCCGGTGCTCCTGTGCTCGGACCACCCGCAGTTCGCCGCCTGGCTGCAGTCCCGCCACGGTGACGTCCGGCTGGTGCACGAGGTGCTTCCGGGCTTCGACGGACTCACCGCCCTTCAGCGGGCCTTCGCCGAGATGCTGCTCCTCTCGACGTGCGACCGGATCGTCGGTCCGTCGCGCAGCGCGTTCAGCGGTCTCGCAGCCATGCTCGGATGCGGCGCGGTCACGCGATGTGATGAGCTGCGCCCCGACAGCACCAGCCACGCCCAGATCGAGGCATCGATCACCTGGATGGAATCGGCCGGTGCGGACCGCCCCTTCCTGCTGCCGCTCATGGCACGCGACGCCTGTTGGTTGGCAGACGTCTACACCGATCAGATCGAGGCAGGGGAGTTGCTCCAGCTGCTCCGACGGGCAACTCGTGCGGACCCCGGGTTCGCGGCGGCCTGGGCGCGCCGGGCGCGCACGGCCGCACGGATGGGTAGGACCGCTGAGGCCCGTGGTGCGGTTCGCCGCGCCGAGTCGTTGGCGGCGGCCGACCAGCGTCATGACGACCCGATGGTCGATGCCCTGGCGGCCAGGGTGGTCGTCGAGGCGTGCGGAGCGGTGGATCCGCTCGGTTGCCTCATTCCCCGGTTGGCGGCCCGGCGCCTCCGGCTTGCATTCGACGCAGCCGATGCCTGCCGGATCCGGGAGCCGTTCGTCATCCGTCTCTCGAAGCTGATGGCCGACTTGGATTCGCTGGTGACAGCAGCGGGGCAGCTAGCTGCGGCGCCCCTACGGCGCCGCCTCGCGGCGGGTTGGCGTCTGCGCGCCTCGCTGCGTCGTCCGCTGACCGATGACTCGTCCGGACCCGGACGACCGCCGGCCACCCGCCGGAGGCTGCACCGATCGGTGGCGTCCTTCGATCCCGTCCCCGAGGACGTAGCGGTGATCCGGGGTCGATTCGACGCCGCGTCCGGTCGGTCGATTCGGGTGTCGCGGGGCCCACTGGGCTGAGCAGTGCCTGGTCGGGGCGGCCGGGTCGGATTCCACCCGGCCGCCCGGCGCCGGTAGGCACTTCTCACGGTGGGCGCCACGGACGCCCCGGTCCGGCTCCGGGCTTCACCGGCGAACCGATCCTGTACCCTTGGGGCGCCTCGCCGTCTTGATCCGTGGAACCCGCAGTGGAGATATCGGATACGGAGAGGGCAATGGGCAAGGAGAGGTGCGAGAGCGGCCGAATCGGAAGCACTGCTAATGCTTTGACCTGGGTAACTGGGTCCGAGGGTTCAAATCCCTCCCTCTCCGCTGCGTCGTACGGGCCCTTCCTCCGGGAGGGGCCCGTGCCGCGCCGACGACCCGCAGCGCCGACGCGCCCGGACCCCGGTAGATTGGACCGGTGGCCGAGCGGTACTGGATCGAGACCTTGGGCTGCCCGAAGAACCAGGTCGACTCGGACAAATTGGTCGGGACGCTCACCGGGGACGGCTTCGTGGCGGCCGACTCCCCCGAGGAGGCCGACCTGGTGGTGGTCAACACCTGCGCCTTCATCGAGGCGGCCCGCCAGGAGTCCATCGACACGGTGCTGACCCTGGCCGACGTCCGCCACGAGGGGGCCAGGCTGGTGGTCACCGGCTGCATGGCCGAGCGCTACGGCGCGGAACTCGCCCAGGCCCTCCCCGAGGTCGACCTGGTGGCTCCCTTCGGGGCGTCGCTGACCGGGATTCCGGCCGGAGCCGGGTCCACGCCGGTCGTGCTGGGGCGCAAGCCCGAGTCACCGGTGCCCTCCTTCGACCTGTTGAACCTGCCCAGGCCCCACGCCACGGCCCCATGGTCGTACGTGAAGGTGGCCGAGGGGTGCGACCGCAACTGCGGCTTCTGCGCCATCCCGTCCTTCCGCGGCAAGCAACGGTCGCGCACGGTGGCCTCGATCCTCGACGAGGTCGACCAGCTCGGCGCGGCCACGGGCACGCTGTCCGAAGTGGTGCTGGTGGCCCAGGACCTCTCGTCGTTCGCGCTCGACCGCTCGACGGGACGCACCGAGCCCCGGATCGACGGGCCGGCCGTCGGTGGCCATCGCCCGATCGTCGAGCTGGTGGCCGCGGTGTCCGAGCGGGTGCGGTGGACCCGGCTCCTCTACCTGTACCCCTCCACCCTCGACGACGCCCTGGTGGAGGCCATACTGGCCACCGGCGTGCCGTACTTCGACCTCTCCCTCCAACACGTGTCCCGTCCCCTGCTCAAGCGCATGCGCCGGTGGGGGGAGGGCGATCGATTCCTCGAACGGATCCGGTCCATCCGGGCGTCCGAGCCGACCGCCGCGTTCCGGTCCTCGTTCATCGTCGGGTACCCGGGCGAGACCGAGGAGGACCACGACCGGTTGCTGGCCTGGATCGAGGAGGCCCGGCTCGACTGGGTCGGGTTCTTCCCCTTCAGCAACGAGGCCGGCACGTACGCCGCCGACCTCGACGGACAGGTGCCCGAGGCCCTCGTCACCGAGCGCATCCGCGAGTGCACCGAGCTCCAGGACGCCATCACCGCGGCCAAGCGCGAGGAGCTGATCGGCGAGTCGGTGGAGGTGCTGGTCGATGCGCCCGGCGAGGCCCGCACCTACCGCGAGGCGCCCGAGATCGACGGGATCGTGAGCGTTCCGGACCACCTGGCGGTCGGCTCGTTCGTCGAGGTGGTGGTGACCGACGCCGACGGGCCCGACCTGACGGCCGAGGTGGTCCAGACGACGGGCCTCGGGCTGGCCGCCGCCGGCACCGGGGGACGGGCGTGAGCGACGGGGCCCTGGGGCCGGGCATCCCGGCCACCGGTGCGGCCGCCCCCGCCACGCCGACCACCACGTTCGGGCCCTCGGCGCTGCTCACCCCGGCCAACGCCATCACCGTGCTGCGCCTCCTGGCCACCCCCGTGCTGATCGTCATGATCATGCTGTGGGGCGCCAGTTGGCTCACGTTCGTGTTCGGCGGGCTGCTGGCCATGTCCGACGGCATCGACGGGTGGGTGGCCCGCAAGCAGGGCACCACCCGCTCGGGGGCCTTCCTCGACCCGCTGGCCGACAAGGCGGTGGTGCTCGGCGCCCTGATCGCACTGGTGGCCAAGGGGATCATCTGGTGGCTCCCGGTGGCCGTCATCGCCGTGCGCGAGGTCGCCATGAGCGTCTACCGCGCGGTGGCGGGCCGCCACGGGATCTCCATCCCGGCGCGCAACTCGGCCAAGTTCAAGACGCTGGTCCAGGACATCGCCATCGGGTTGTGCCTGGCTCCGCCCCTGGCCGGACACTGGACGCTCCTCAACGGCGCCATGTGGGTGGCCGCCTTCCTGACCGTGTTCACCGGGGTGCAGTACTACGTCGACGGACGCCGGGCCGCAGAGGGGCGCGTCGACCCGGCCGACGGGGACGTGGTCAAGCGGGCCACGACCGATGCCGGCGGGGCGGGCTGACCGCACGTGCGGGTCGAGATCGTCGCCGTCGGCACCGAGCTCCTGCTCGGACAGATCGCCGACACCAACGCGCAGTGGCTGGGTGAGCACCTGGCCGCCCTCGGCGTGGCCTCCCACTTCCACCAGGCGGTGGGGGACAACCACGAGCGCATCGTGCTGGCCTTCCGGACCGCCCTCGCCCGCAGCGACGGGGTCATCGTGTGCGGCGGCCTCGGGCCGACCCACGACGACATCACCCGGGAGGCGCTGGCCGAGGTGATGAACGTCCCCCTCCGCCGCGACGAGGAGGTGGTCGGGAGGATCCGGACCATGTTCGCCAGCCGGGGCCGGGAGATGCCGGACTCGAACCTGCGCCAGGCCGACGTCCCCGACGGGGCGACGCTGATCCCCCAGACCAAGGGCACCGCGCCCGGCCTCGTCTGCCCGGTCGGCCACAAGGTGGTCTATGCGGTGCCCGGGGTCCCCTACGAGATGGCCGACATGTTCGAGCGGGCCATCGCCCCGGACCTGGTGCGGCGGATGTCCGACCGGGGCGAGTCGTCGGGGACCATCGCCAGCCGCGTCATCCGGACCTGGGGCATGAGCGAGTCCGGCCTGGCCGAGACGCTCGGGCCCTACATCGACCGCCTCGACGACCAGGCGGCGGCCGACGGGAGCGGGGCCACCGCCACCATCGCCTTCCTGGCCAGCGGGATCGAGGGCATCAAGGTCCGGGTGACCGTGCGCTCGGCCGACGAGCGGGCGGCCGCCACCGCGCTCGACCACCACGAGGCGGGCATCCGGGCGGTGCTCACCTCGGCCGCCGGCGACGTCGTGTTCGGCATCGACGACGAGGCCATCGAGGACGCCGTGGCCAAGGTGCTGGCTACGCACGGGCTGTCCCTCGGGCTGGCCGAGTCGCTCACCGGTGGCCTGGCCGCCTCCCGGCTGGTCAACGTGCCGGGGGCCAGCTCGTGGTTCCGCGGGTCGGTGGTCAGCTATGCGTCCGGGGTGAAGTTCGACGTGCTGGGCGTTCCCGAGGGGCCGGTCGTGTCGGAGGACGCGGCCCGGGCCATGGCCGACGGGGCGCAGCGGGTACTGGGTGCCGACATCGGACTGTCGGTGACCGGTGTGGCCGGCCCGACCGAGCAGGACGGCCAGCCGGTGGGCACCGTCTTCGTGGGGTTGGCCCGACCCGGACGCGAGACCGAGGCCGTCGGATTCGCCGTCCCGGGAGACCGGGCCCGCGTGCGCCAGTACGCGACGATCGCCGCCCTGGACTTCCTCCGGCGGTCTCTGACCGACTGACCCCCTGACCCACTTGCCGACGGGCCGACGGGCCGACGGGTCGCCGCGGCGCCCGCCTACACCGGCCGGGATCAGGGCCGGGTCGTGGTGGTGGTCCCCTTGCCCGCCGCACCCGTGGACGGTGGCGGAACCGGTGCGGCGGTGGTCGTCACCGGGACACCCTGCGGGGCGAGCTCCTCCCACGTGTTGCCGGGCTGCAGGGTGATCGGGGTGCCGTCGGACGCCACCAGGGCGGTCGGCCCGGTGAGGTCCGGTCGGGTCCACGTCCCGGTGATGGCGACGCCGTTGCGCAGCACCACCAGGGGGCCGGAGCCGGTGGCCGTCACCTCCACCTCGTGCCCGCCCTCGCTGTTCTCGAGCCACGGGCCGATGAAGGTGGGGACGGTGAGGACGACCACGTTCCGGGTGGCCGTCTGGCTGCCGTCGAGCAGCTTGTCGGGCACCCCTGCATAGGAGCGGAGGTAGGAGGAGGTGGCCGGGTTCCAGGTCCAGGTCACGTCGGACGTGGACGAGAAGGGGATGTGCACGGCGATCCCCGACCCGGGCACCGAGCCGACCGGCGGCACGGCCGAGTAGGCGAAGATGGGGGCCGGCGGCGTCACGTCACCCGGGATGAGGGCCCATGCCGGCGCGGTGGCGGTGAACGTGGCGTAGGGGGCGTAGCGGCCGGAGGGATGGATGGTCACGGAGTCGAACCCGCCCTGGAGGATGTTCTTGTCCTGGATCGGCGCGTCGGCCAGCAGGCCGAGCACGGGGTCGATGCCTCCGGCGTGCAGGAAGATCGGGTTGGACAGCTGCGACAGGATGGCCACGTCGGGCTGCCGGGCCGACCGCAGGTCGCCGACCAGGGCGGCGCCCTGGCAGTGGTAGACGGCGACCAGGCGGGTGTAGGAGCCCTCGACCGGCTCCTCGAAGACGACGTCGGCCTGGTTGAGGCCGGCCGACGGGCGGTCGTCGGTGTAGTTGCCGATCTTGACGGCCAGCGCCGGGCGGGCCGGGACGGTGCCGCCGGGTGCCGGGGTGCCGGTGAGCGGACAGGTGACCAGCGGGGTGGCCGGACGGCTGGTGGTGGTCGAGGCCGACTTCTTGGCCGCCGTGCCCTGGGTGAGCAGGATGCCGAGGACGGTGCCGAGGAGGACGACGGCCACGCCGCCGAGGACGTACCACTTCGTGCGGGAGCCGCCACCGCGCTGGTCGCGGAGCTCCTTGCGGGACAGGATGGTCGGTGCCCCCGGGTCGTCGGGAGGGGTCGTCCCGTCGCCGCCGGCACCCGGTCCGGAGGCCGTTGGGTTGGTGGATTCGTCGTCCGGCATCGCTGCGACGCTAGTGCGGCCGGGAGGGGTCCACGGACGGGCCGAGGGTCCAACATCGAACATGCGTTCGGGTCTAGAGTGACCGTGTCGCACCGCAGTCAACCGCCGCACAGCAGGAAGGGCCGGACCGCATCCAGTGGGGATCGGGACCCGGGGCGCAGGCCACGGGACCCCTCGGGGGATGGGCGTCACACCCCTTTCGTACGGTCGGCCGGGTCCACTGAACGACAGCACCGAGGAGAAGCAGACAAGACATGGAACGTGACAAGGCACTCGACATGGCCCTGGGGCAGATCGAGAAGCAGTTCGGCAAGGGCTCGATCATGCGGATGGGGGAGAACCTCCACATGAACATCGAGTCGATCCCCACCGGGGCACTCGCCCTCGACCTCGCCCTCGGCATCGGTGGCCTCCCCCGGGGCCGGGTCGTCGAGATCTTCGGACCCGAATCGTCGGGCAAGTCGACACTCGCCATGCACGTGGTGGCCGAGGCCCAGCGCAACGGGGGCATCTGCGCCTACATCGATGCCGAGCACGCCATGGACCCCGTCTACGCCAAGGCCATCGGGGTCAACATCGACGACCTGCTGATCTCCCAGCCCGACACGGGCGAGCAGGCCCTCGAGATCGCCGACATGTTGATCCGGTCGGGCGCGCTCGACGTCCTGGTCATCGACTCGGTGGCCGCGCTGACCCCCCGTGCCGAGATCGAGGGCGAGATGGGGGACTCCCACGTCGGCCTGCAGGCCCGGCTCATGTCCCAGGCGCTGCGCAAGATCACCGCCACGCTGTCGAAGTCCCAGACCATCGCCATCTTCATCAACCAGCTCCGGGAGAAGATCGGTGTCATGTACGGGTCGCCCGAGGTGACCCCCGGCGGCCGGGCGCTCAAGTTCTACTCGTCGGTGCGCCTCGACATCCGGCGTATCGAGACCATCAAGGACGGCGCCGACCAGGTCGGCAACCGCACCCGGGTCAAGGTCGTGAAGAACAAGTGCTCCCCGCCGTTCAAGCAGGCCGAGTTCGACATCGCCTTCGGCAAGGGCATCAGTCGGGAGGGGTCGCTGCTCGACGTCGGCGTGGAGCTGGGCTTCATCAAGAAGTCGGGAGCCTGGTTCACCTACGAGGGCGAGCAGCTCGGCCAGGGTCGCGAGAACGTCAAGAGCTTCCTGACCGAGAACCCGCAGCTCATGGCTGAGGTCGACGAGCGCATCCGCGAGCACCTGGCCGCCCAGAATGCGTCCAAGGCGGCCGAGGCGGCCGGCGAGCACCTCCCGCCGATGGAGGACCTGCTCCTCGACGACGAGCCGATCACGCTGAGCGACTGAGTCGTACGGCCAGCCGGCGCCCGGACCCGACCCGGCCACCGGGCCGGTCCCGGTCCGGGGCGTCGGACGCTGCTGCCGGCCCGGGTCGCCACGCGGCGCCCCGGGCCGCTGCGTGCCCGGGCCCGGACCGGGTGGCCCACCGGTCGTCCGCCTACGGGTAGGCCGACCGCCAGTTGCCCGTCGACGGGTGGGTGATGCTGGCCGGTGCGGTGCCCAGCACCGAATAGACGTTCAGCATGATCCGCAGCAGGTGGTCGGTCACTCCGGGCACGGGGCCCTGCAGGACGTTGGGCGGGATCAACGGCGCGTCGGCCAGTTGGCCGACCCACGACGCGTTCCCGGCGTCGAGCACCCCACCGCCACCGGGCGCCGTGAACCAGGTCATGTCCGAGTAGTTGCCGTGCCGGTTGGGGATGACCGAGTGGGTGATGATGTCGACGTTGGCCGGTGCCACGCCGCCGGGCACGTAGCGGTCGAACTCCCCCCGCATGGCATTGGGGAGGTGCTGGCCGGCCGTCAGGCCGGTACCCGCCAGCGCCCACGAGGTCGGGTCGTGCACGACGATGTCGGCGTCCCCGTCGACGTCCTGGTACATGCCCCCGGTCAGCGACGACTCGGGGTTCGACACCGGCGGCTGATCCCAGTTGACCGTCACCTGGGAATTGTCCTTGCCGGTCATCGGGTCCTCGGCCGCCGACTTGTAGCAGACGACGTGCCGGTCGGGCCCGATCGGCGACGGCTCCAGGCGGATCTGCCGGTAGCAGGCGTTGGCGCCGAGGAAGGCGATGTTGAGTCCCTGGTGGAGGGCCGTCTCGGCCCCGGTGCGCATGGCGGCCGACCAGTACTCGTCGTGTCCGAGGGTGAGCAGGGCCCGATGGTTGGCCAGCAACGCGGGCCGCTCGTGCAGGTCGACGTCGGTCCAGTAGCTGACGTCCAGGCCGAGCTGCTCGGCCTGGAAGATCAGCGGGAACTCGTTGCCGACGAAGTCGGTGGCCCCGGACGCCCAGTCGTGGCTGTAGGGACGGTCGAACGAGACGATCCGGGCCCGGTTCTCGTACGTGCCCCCCGTCGAGTTCTGCGTGAAGGTCAGTGCCCCGCCCCGGTTGCCGTAGTAGAGCGAGTAGCCGCCCCACCGGTTGTAGGCCTGCCAGGTGGTGACCCCGTGCTGGACGAGGAAGGCCGATCCGGAGGCGTCGTCCCGCACGCACAGCGGTACGAACGCCTGCTCGCCGGTCACCCCGACCAGCTTCAGGAGGTAGGCGCCCGGCGGCCAGGTGGGGTCGACCGCCACCTGGAGCGAGGGCGCCCACTGGCACTCGACCGTGTTGGTGGGGGCGATCAGGGTGGGTGCCGGCTGGCGGACACCGGGGACCTCCGCCGACTGCCACACCCGCCGGGCGCCGATCCCCTGGTAGAAGCCGATGCGGTAGGCCTCGACGTGGAAGGTGGCGGCCTTGGTGTTGACCCGGAGGGTGACGACGTCTCCGACCTGGACGCTCACCTTGTCGGCGAATCCCTCGATGTCACCGGCGGCCTGCGGGGTGGTCACCCACCAGGCATCCCCCTGCCGGGCGTTCTCGGCGATGATGGCGGGGGAGGTGGGGAGCGAGACACCCTGCACCACGCTCTGGCCGGCCACGACCGGCCGGGTCGTGGTGGTCGTCGTGGTCGACGTCGTCCCGGTGGAACGGCGGAGGGCGGCCTCGGTGTGGGGCGTCCCGGACCCGGCGTCCTCGGCGATGGCCACGGCGCCGGCCGCCGCCAGTGCGCCGCCTGCGGCCCATCCGAGGAACCGGCGGCGGCTCATGGGGGGCTTGCTGTGGCTGTGGCCGATGACGGGGCGCAGCGGCACCGTCGGCCTGGCCGCCGGGCGCCGCGGCGGGGGAGTCGTCGGGGGTGGTGTCGCCGGGATCGCTCATGGGAGGTGCAGGGTGATGGCCCTGCACTCGAACCACCGGGTGGTGGGTCTGCCGCCGGAACCGCGCACGACCAAGCGTAGCGACCCGGTGGCCCGCCAGGGGGGCAGGCGGATCCACCCGGACGTGAGGATCGACCGGCCCCGACCGGTCCTGCACGGCGGTCGGGCCCGTCCGACGTAACCTCGGGCGTCCGTCGCTGGTCGTACCGAGGAGTCGTGGCATGGAATTCGGAATCATCCCGCCGGTCCGCACCGGAGCCACCGCCGACCCGGACTGGATGACCGCCTTCGCCCGGCACGTTGAGGGGGCCGGGTTCGAGTCCCTGGTCGTGGTCGAGCACGCCGTGGTCATCTCGGACTACACCAGCACCTACCCCTACGCGGCCTCCGGACGGATGCCCCTGCCCGACGACTGCCGGATCCCCGACCCACTCGACCTGATGGCCTTCCTGGCCGCGGTGACCGAGCGGATCACGCTGGCCACCGGGGTACTGGTCGTCCCCAACCATCAGGCCGGTGGTCTTGGCCAAGCGGATCGCCACGGTGGACGTGCTCTCGAAGGGGCGGGTCCGCATGTGCCTGGGCGTGGGGTGGATGGAGGAGGAGCTGCGGGCCACCGGCGCCGACCCGCGCACCCGGGGCCGACGGATGGACGAGACCATCGAGGCCATGCGGGTGCTGTGGGCCGACTCGGGACCGGAGGGGGCGGCCTTCGACGGCCGGTTCGTCTCCTTCTCCCACGCCCACTCCTTCCCCAAGCCGGTGCAGCCGGGCGGCGTCCCCCTCCACATCGGTGGCCACAGCGAGGCGGCCGCCCGGCGGGCCGGTCGCCTGGGCGACGGCTTCCAGCCCCTCGGGCTGTCCTCCGACGACCTGGCCCTGCGGATCGGGCAGATGCGCGAGGCGGCCGAGCAGGCCGGGCGGGATCCCGATGCCATCGAGCTGTCCGTCTCGGGCTACCTCCCGACGGTCACCGAGGACGAGGTGTCGGCGGCCGAGGCGGCCGGCATCGACCGGATGCTGGTCTCGACGTCGATGAGCCAGGACCTCGACGGCCTGGCCGCCGAGGTCGACGCCTTCGCCGCCCGGTTCGGACCCCTGTCCTGACCGGTCCGGTCGACCCGTCGCCGGCCGTCGAGGCCGTGTCGGCCCTCGCCCTCGGGTACGCGGCGGCCGTCGACGCATTGGACGGCCCGGCCTTCGCCGACCTGTTCACCGACGACGGCGAGCTGTGGGTTCCCGACCTGGCCGCCGGCGGTGCCCCGACCATCCGACGGGCGGGTCGGGACCAGTTGTCGGCGATCCCCTCGGGGCTGGCCCGCTACCACGTCACCCACCACGCAGTCCGGGCGTCGACCTACGACGTGTCGGGCCGCACGGCCACCGGTTCGGTGACCGGAGTGGCCCACCACCTGTTGGCCGGCGACGACGGCGGACCACGGAGGGGTCGACGTCATCTGGTACCTGCGCTACGTCGACGAGTACGTGGCCACCGACCACGGATGGCGCATCGCCCGCCGGGTCCTCCACCTGCGGGGGATCGAGGAGCGGCGCGTGCTCCGGCTCGGGCCCGGGCGCTGACCGCCCGCTGACGGCTCCCGCCCGGAACGGCAGGGGGACGAGGAGCGTACGCTCTGGACATGAGCCTGCCCGCCCCGAACCCCGACCGCACCTGCCTGGTGACCGGAGCCTCCTCCGGCATCGGTGAGGAGATCGCCGGCCTCCTGGCCGCACGGGGTCTGGGCCTCACCCTGGTGGCCCGCACGGAGTCCAAGCTGCGGGCCCTGGCCGACAGGCTGGTCGCCCGTCACGGGGTCCGGGTGGAGGTCCTGCCCACCGACCTGACGGACGCCGGGGCCCGGGCCGACCTGCCCGGCCCGGGTCGAGGCGCTCGGCCTGTCGGTCAACGTGCTGGTCAACAACGCCGGCTTCTCGACCCTCGGACCCGTCTACCGTTCCGACCCCGACCGCGAGTTGGCCATGATCCGGACCGACGTCGAGGCGGTCGTCCACCTGTGCTCGTTGTTCACCCCGGGCATGGTGGAGCGCCGGAGCGGGTGCATCCTCAACGTGGCGTCGACGGCCGCCTTCCAGCCCATTCCGGGCCAGGCCGGCTACGGGGCGTCGAAGGCCTTCGTCCTCTCCTACAGCCACGCCATCCGCGAGGAGCTGCGCTCCCACGGCGTGTCGGTCACCGCCCTGTGCCCCGGTCCGGTCGAGACCGGGTTCGCCGAGGCGGCGGGCATCGATCCCGAAGAGATGGCCGGCGCCATGCCCAAGGTGTTCTGGGTGCCGGTCGCCGCAGGTGGCCGAGGTCGGGGTCCGGGGGATGGACGACAACCGGGCGGTGGCCATCCCCGGGCTGCCCAACAAGGTGTCGGCCGCCTTCGGCTGGCTCTCGCCCCGGCGGGTGCTCCTGCCGGTGGTGGCCAAGCAGCACCCCGCCCTGCGAGACGTCTGAGGAGCGGTGGGCCACGGGATGCCGGACGCCTCGTCGGCGTCGACCGGATCCGGGGGCCGGGCCGCGGGCCGTGTGCCCGCCGTGGCTGCCGGCGCGCTCGACGCGGCCTGGCTGCTCGTCTTCGTGGCCCTGGGCCGGACCTCCCACACCGAGGGGCTGACCCTTCCCGGCGTGCTGCGCACGGTGTGGCCGTTCTGGGTCGGCCTGCTCGTCGGGTGGCTGGTGGCCCGGGCCTGGCGGCGACCGGCGGCCCTGGTGCCCACGGGGGTGGTCGTGTGGCCGGTCTGCGTGGCCGCGGCCATGGTCCTGCGGGCGGTATCGGGCCAGGGCGTGGCCGGCGCCTTCATCGGGGTGGCCCTGGCCTTCGTCGGACTCGGCCTGCTCGGATGGCGGGCGTTGGCCCGCCTCGGGCCGGGAGCTGCGCAGCAGCCGACTCGGGACCACGTGGCCCACGATCACGTCTCCCACGGCCAGGTGCATCCGGACGACCGGACCTGACCACCGCGCATCCCCGTATCGGCACGCGAGCGGCGAACCTTGAGCGATTGTTCGAAGAATTCCGGGATATTCCTGAAATTGCAGGTCAGCGCCGTGAAAGCGACAGGTCGACCGGGTGGCGCCGGTCCGTCCCGACCGCAATTCGCCCCGACGGGGCCGACGGACCACTCGCGCCGGGTGGGCGGGGGCCCCGGACGGCCGTCGACGGGGACCGCCACTTCAGCCATGGCACCGACACCGATCCATTCGCCGTATCGGCATGATCGGAGCCGGACTTGAGCGAATTCCGAGGAATTGTCTCGAATTGGCCGCTGACCAGGGACTCTTGTCCCGACCGTCGGTCCGGTCTGCGGCCCCCCGGGGGCGGTGACGGACCCTCAGGCGCCGAGGAAGGCCACCAGTTCCGGGGGCACGAAGTTGTGCTCCTCGGTGGTCTCGGCCTCGGTGAGCTCCACCAGCCTGTCCACCACCTCGACCGGGTCCCGCTGGTCGTTCTTCACGAAGTCGCGCATCATCTCGAACAGCGGGGTGGCCCCGGCGTTGACGGCGTCGGACCCGAACCACTCCCACATCGAGTCGGCCATCCGGTCGTTGAACCCCGTGAGGTAGGGGCCGGGGTTGATGAGGCAGACGTCGACGCCCTGGTCGGCCAGTTCGGTGCGCATCGCCTTGCCCATGGCCTCCAGCGCGTGCTTGGTCATCGAGTACGGGCCGAAGGCCGGCGCCGACAGCACGCCCGAGATCGACGACATGATGATGATCCGTCCCGAGCCCCGGGCCACCATGCGGGGGAGGACGGCCTGGGTGACGGCCAGGGTGCCGAACACGTTGACGTCGAACAGGTGTCGGACCCGGTCGAGGGGAACATCGGCCATCGGTCCGGTCTGCCCGGCTCCGGCATTGTTGATGAGCACGTCGACGTCCCACCCGGCGGCCTCGGCCACGTCATCGGTGGTGATGTCGAGCTTGGCCACGGTCAGCTGCGGGCGCCTCGGCCCGGAGGGCGTCGGCCTGTGCCCCGGTCTCGGTGGTGGCGATGACGGTGTGCCCGCGGGCGGCCAGCGCCAGTGCGGTGCCCTTCCCGAAGCCCGATCCTGCTCCGGTGATCAGCACGGTCTTGCTCATGGCGGGATGCTCCTTCGACGAGGCGGTCCCCGCACTCTAGATACCCCTGACGCGTAAGGCGTCGAGCCGCGACGGTCGCGTGGACGGTCGGGACCGATGGGCGCGTGGCGCCGTCAGTCGTCGGGGCCCTGCATCACCCGCGCAGGATGAGGTCGGTCATCTCGTCGGCATGCCGATGGGGATCGAGCGGCCCGTCGATCGGGTCGAACGCCCCGGACAGCGCGGTGAGCGTGTAGGGCGCCTCGGCCCCGTGGGCCACGAGGAAGAAGAGCGCCCGGGCCGACACCGGTCGGATGTGCCCGGAGGACCGCAGGCGCTCGAGCTGACCGCCGATCGCGGCCGAACACGGGAAGCATCACGTGCTCGATGATGTACTCCAGCCGGGGCGTCCGGTAGAGGCCCTCCTGGTTCATGAGCCGACCGAGCTCGGGGCGCAGTGAGCGCCGCACCGAGGAAGGACCGGATGGTGGCCCGCAGATCGGCCAGGTCGTCCGAGGGGTCGACGCCGGCCAACGCCGTCTGGCGGCGCTCCTCGATGTCGGTCAGGAACGTGGTGAACCCGAAGTCGACCGCCGCGTAGTAGAGCCGCTCCTTGGTGCCGAACCGCTGGCTGATGGTGCCGTGGCTGAGGCCCAGTTGCGCATTGAGGGAGCGGAGCGACATGGCGTCGTAGCCCTGGGCCGCGAACGCCTGGAGCGCGGCGTCGAGGATCTCCTCGTCCTGGCGGATCCGGGGCCGTCCCCGCGTCTCGTTCCGTGTGATCGGATGCGCCGGTGTCGTCACAGTCGTCGCTCCGAGTTCTCCCGCCAGAGGTGATGCCGTCGGCGCCAACTGTACCCACCCCGGTCCGGCCGGCGCGTAGATTGACAGACGACTAAAAAATAACTATCGCTCTCTGGGGTCACGAGGAGGATGGCCATGGCGCTGCACGATCTGCTGGACCTCGAGCTCACGGTGCCCGAGCCCGATGCCCTGATGGCGTTCTGGGAGCGCCTCGGCATGGTCCGGTCCGACCACGCCACGCTGGGCACCGGCGACCGCCCGTCCCAGCTGCGGCTCGCCGAAGGCCCGTACCGCCACGTGTCGGAGCTGCGCCTGGGGTGCACCGACGAGTCGGACCTGGTCACCATCCGCGACCGGCTGGACGGGCTGGGCGTCGCCGCGTCACTGGGCGACGGGACGCTGCGGTGTCGCGACCCGCTGGCCGACCACGACGTGGTCGTCGAGGTGGGGTCGGCCGGTCCCCTGACCCCGCCGCCACTCCGCCAGGTGAACCGCCCGGGGGCCGTCGCCCGGGTCAACCGCCGCTCCACCGGAGCCGTGCGGTCCCGACCGGCCCCGCCCCGCCGGGTGGGCCACGTCGTGTTCGGCTCGCCCGACGTGGCCGGGAGCGTCGCCTTCTACCGGGACGGGCTCGGGTTCAAGGTGTCCGACGTCATCGACCAGGGGATCGGCTGCTTCCTGCGGTGCTCGACCGACCACCACAACCTCCTGGTCATGCCGGCGCCGGTCCCCTGCATGAACCACTATGCAGTGGAGATGGACGACGTCGACGCCATAGGCCTGGCCGGCATGCAGGTGCTGGCCGAGGGGACCGGGTCTCCCGTCTACGGCATCGGTCGGCACGTGCTCGGGGCCAATCTCTTCTGGTACCTGCTCGATCCGGCCGGTGGGATGTTCGAGCTGTTCGCCGACATGGACCAGATCACCGACGACGAGGTGTGGGACGCCGAGGAGTACCGGGACGACTGGGACCCGTTCACCATCGCCTCGTGGGAGCCCGGACCGGCCGATCCCGACTTCTTCCTGCCCGCCGACATCGACGACCTGGCCGCGGCCCGGGTGGCCGCGGGACGCTGAGGTGGACCTCGGGATCCGGGGGCGCACCGCCCTGGTGTGCGCGTCGACCCGGGGGCTCGGTCGGGCCTGCGCCGAGGCGCTGGCCGCCGAGGGTGTCGCCGTGGTGGTGAACGGACGCCACGCCACCTCGGTGGACGCCGCGGTCCACGACCTGGCCGGGCGCTTCGGTGTCGAGGCCCGGGGAGTGGTCGCCGACCTCTCGACCCCCGACGGCCGGCGTCGGGCCCTCGAGGCCTGCCCGGATCCCGACATCCTGGTCACCAACAACGCGGGGCCGCCGCCGGCCGTCTTCACCGAGGTGACGGCCGAGGCGTGGGCCGGGGCGCTCCAGGCCAACATGCTGGGCGCCATCGAACTGGTCCAGGGGGTCCTGCCCGGCATGCGGGCCCGTCGCTTCGGGCGGATCGTCAACATCACGAGCGCCATGGTCAAGTCACCCCACCCGCTGATGACGCCGTCGGTCGGCGCCCGCGCCGGCCTGACCGGCGTCATGAAGGCGGTGGCCCGCGACGTGGTGGTCGACAACGTGACCGTCAACAACCTCCTGCCCGAGCGGATCGACACCGACCGGCAGCGCCAGATGGCCGAGCTGGCCGTGGCCGTCCGGGGCATCACCCTCGACGAGGCCTACGCCGAGATCGCCGCCACCATCCCGGCGGGGCGTCTGGGTCGGGCCGAGGAGGTGGGCGCCGCCTGCGCCTTCCTGTGCGCCGACGGCTCGGGCTACCTGACCGGCCAGAACCTGCAGCTCGACGGGGGCGCCTACGAGGGCCTGCTGTGACCGAGGGACCTGCCTGATGGGCGGGACTGCGTCGAGCGGACCACGGTGCTGGTGGTGGGCGGCGGCCCGGTCGGCATGGTGGCCTCGCTCCTCCTCACCCAACTCGGTGTCGACCACGTGGTCGTGGAGCGCCGCATCGGCGGGTCGGCCGCGCCGGCGGCCCACGTGATCAGTGCACGGACCTTCGAGATCCTGCGGTCGGCCGGCGTCGACATGGAGCGGGTCCTGGCCGCCTGCGCACCCGCCGAGGAGGGCGCCTGGGTGCGGTGGGTGACGACCCTGGTCGGCGACGAGCTCGGCCGGGTGCCCTTCGAGCGCCAGCACCGGCTCGACGAGCTCGACGACATCACCCCCACCCCGCTCCGCAACCTCTCCCAGCACCGGTTGGAGGCCGTGCTGCGCGAGCACGTCGCCCACCTGGTGGACGGGACGGAGTGGGTCGGGGCCTCGTCCGACACGGATGGGGTGACCAGCACGGTGCGCGACGTACGCACCGGCGGGACGCGGACGGTGACCTCCGACTACGTGCTGGCGGCCGACGGCGCCGGGAGTCGGGTGCGGGCCTGGCTCGGGATCCCGATGGAGGGACCCGACGTGCTGCAGCACTTCGTCATGATCCATGCCGCCACCGACCTCCGACCGCTGGTGGGGGATCGACCCGGCCACCTTGTACTGGACCATGGACCCTGACGTGCGCGGCGTGTTCGTGGCCCACGACCTGGGATCGACCTGGGTGTTCATGCACGACTGGGACCCCGCCGTCGAGTCGTTCGACGACTACACGCCCGAGCGGTGCGCCCGGCTGTTCCGGGCGGCGGCAGGTGTGGACGACCTGGAGCTCACCATCGAGCACATCCGGCACTGGCGCATGACGAGCCAGATCGCCGAGCGCTACCAGGACGGCCGGGTCTTCCTGGTGGGCGACGCGGCCCACCGCTTCCCGCCGACCGGGGGCCTCGGCCTCAACACCGGGGTGGCCGACGTCCACAACCTGGTCTGGAAGCTGGCTGCCGTCGAGCAGGACTGGGCGTCACCCGCGCTGCTCGCCACCTACGGCAGTGAGCGTCGTCCGGTGGCGCAGCTCAACGCCGACAAGAGCCTGGAGAATGCCGTCCGCCTGCTCGAGGTGTTCGTGGCCTGCGGGGCGACCGGCACCGCGACGGAGTCGAGGGCGGCGTTCGACGCGGCAGTGGCCAGCGCTGCGGGCCGGGCGGCCATCGCGGCGGCCGTCGAGGGACAGGAGGAGCACTTCGACCTGCTCGGGCTGCAACTCGGGTTCACCTACGGCGCCGGCTCGGGCCCGGTGCTCGACGACGGCACGCCACCGGCCGAGGTGGACAACCCGGTTCGTACGTACGTGCCCACCACCCGACCGGGTGGCCGGCTGCCCCATGCCTGGGTGACCAGGGACGGGCGACGGGTGTCCACCCTCGACCTGGTCGACCCCGGCCGTTGGCTGCTGTTGACGGCGTCGCCGGCGTGGGCCGGCGCAGGCGATCGGATGGCCGCCGGCCCGGTGCCGCTGTCGGTGGTCCTCGTCGGTCGCGACGTCGGGGACGAGGACGGCCGGTGGGGGGCCGTGTCGGGACTCGGCGACGTGGGCGCCGTTCTGGTCCGCCCCGACCAGCACGTGGCCTGGCGGAGCCGGGGTCCGAGCGACGGACCGGACGCCGAGCTGCGCAACACACTGGCCGAGTTGACCGGGCTCCCCGCCGGACCGTGATGGCTGCGCCGGTCAGTCCCGGCGGTCGGCCTCCTCGGCCAGGGCCAGCCACCGTTCCTCGGCCGCGTCGAGCTCGTCCTGCACGGCGCGGAGCTCCGCACCGAGGCGGGTGAGCTCGACGTGGTCGGTGGTGGCCACCGAGCGCGTCGTGCACCTTGTCCCGCTGCCGGTCGAGTCTGGCCATCTGCTTCTCGGTCTCGCGCAGGAGCCGGCCGACCGGGGGCCCGTCCGGCCGTGCCGTGGGCGGTGTCTCCGCCGGAGGGGCGGGCCGGTGCCGTCGGCCGCTCGGTCGGAGCCGACAGCCCGGCCATCCACGCGTCCAGGCCACCGGGAACCGGGGCCACGCCGGTTGGGCCGACGGCCAGGACCGTCTCGATGGTGCGGTCGAGGAAGGCACGGTCGTGGCTCACGACGATCAGGGTCCCCGGCCAGTCGTCGAGGAAGTCCTCGAGGATGCGCAGGGTGTCGAGGTCGAGGTCGTTGGTGGGCTCGTCGAGGAGGAGCACGTTGGGTTGCCGGGCCAACACGGCCAGGAGCTGCAGCCGGCGCCGCTCGCCGCCGGACAGGTTCGCCACCCGGGTGAACGGCAGGGTCCCCGTGAACCAGAACCGCTTCATGAGGGCGATGTCCGACAGCGACCCCGGCGTGCGCAGGGGGCCGGCCACCACCTCCTGCACCCGGGCCCCGGGATCGAGCTCGGTGCCGTGCTGGTCGTAGTAGCCGACCACCACGGTGGGGCCGACCTCGACGGTGCCGGTGGTGGCCACCAGCTCGCCGGCCAGCACGTCGAGGAGGGTCGACTTGCCGGTCCCGTTGGCGCCGACGACGCCGATGCGGTCGCCGGGCCCGATGACGAGGTCGACGTCGGACAGGACCGGGGGACCGGAGCCGTAGGTCACGCCCACGTCGGCGGCACTCGATCACCTTGTCGCCCAGGCGGGTCATGGTGACCTCGAGCTCGAGGTCACCGGGACGCGCCGCCTCGGCCGCCCGTTGGGCGATGAGTGCCTTCGCCGCGGTCACCCGGGCCTGTGGCTTGCGACTGCGGGCCTTGGCGCCGCGCCGCAGCCACGCCAGCTCGGTGCGGGCGAGGTTGCGGCGGGTCGCCTCGGCGGAGGCGGCCTGCTCCTCGCGCTCGGCCTTGGCCTCGAGGTAGGAGCCGTAGCCGCCCTCGTGGAGGAAGGTGGCGCCGCGGTCGAGCTCGAGCATGCGGGTGGTGACCCGGTCGAGGAGGTAGCGGTCGTGCGACACGATGACGAGGCCGCCGGCATAGGCGGCCAGCCAGTCCTCGAGCCAGGCCACGGCGGGCAGGTCGAGGTGGTTGGTGGGCTCGTCGAGCACCAGCAGCTCGCTCGGGTGCGGCCAGGACCCGGGCCAGCGCCACCCGCTTGGCCTGCCCACCGGAGAGGTCCGACACGTCACGGTCGACGTGGGCGGCCATGCCCAGGCGGTCGAGGGCCGCCGCCGCCTCCCAGCCGCTCCCGACCGCGTCGCGGACGGTGCCCGGGGGAAGGGTGGGGGCCTGGTCGAGGAACGCCGTCCGGACGCCCCGGCCCTGGCGGACCGCGCCGGAGTCGGGGTCGAGCCGGCCGGCCAGCACCCGCAGCAGGGTCGACTTTCCGGTGCCGTTGATGCCGACGACGCCCAGCCGGTCGCCCGAGTGGACGGTCACCGACAGGTCGCCGAACAGGGTGCGGTCGGCCATGGTGACGCTCACGCCCTGCAGATCGACGAGCACGCTCACCGGTCACACGGTACTGCCGGCACTCCGCCCTCCGTTCCGGGCCCGCGGTCGGATCAGGCGGAGGTCGGCGGGCGCCGGGGAGCGGTCGGCATCAGGATGGCGAGGATCCGCTCGGCGTGTGCGTCGGCCTCGGTCCGCCCGTCGCCGCCGTGGATCCCGAGCAGGGTGAGCATCGGCGCATTGGCGAAGTGCATGGCCCCGAAGCTGGTCAGGACCTCCCACACCTCGCCGGCCGTCAGGTCGGCCCCGTGGCCCGCGGCACGGAGTGCGGTCCAGCCGTCGGACACGGCGGCGAACCGGGGCTGGAGGTGGGTCGCCACCAGCCAGTCGAGCCGGGGGAGGGGGCGGTGGCCTCGAGATTGATGATCCGGTCCAGTTCGGGACGGTCGGCCGAGAACCGGACGAAGCTCCGCACCACGGCCTCGAACGCCGCATCGGTGGTCGGCCCGTCCCCGAGGCCGGGCAGCGCGGCGTCCATGAGCGAGAACAGGTGGTCGACGGTCGCCCGCCACAGCTGCTCCTTCGAGGTGAAGTGGTAGTTGATCTGCGGCTGGTGGGCGCCGGCCCGCTCGGCGATCCGTCGGGTGGAGGCCCCGGCGAACCCGTGGGCGGCGAACTCGACGGCGGCCGCGTCGAGCAGGTCCCGGGTGACGTGGTCGGACGGGCGTCGGGTCCGGGCCCCGGTCGCTCCGGTGGGGGTTGCACGCGCCATATCGATCGATAATACTGTGTTATCGAGTGATAACAAGGAGAGCCGATGTTCCGATTGCTGAACGTGTCCGGTCGGGCCGCCCTCGACGTCGACGGCCACTGGTACGACCTGGCCCGTCTGTCCGGTGACGCCGCCCTGGCCGACCCGATGGCGGCGGTCGCCCGGTTCGACGAGCTGCACGCCCTGTCGGCCGGCTGCGCAGCGAGCCACGCCCGACGGATCGGCGGCCGACGCCGTGCTCGGGGCGCCGGTGCCCCGACCCCGTCAGGTGTTCGCCATCGGGCTCAACTACGCCGACCACGCGGCCGAGAGCGGCATGGCGGCGCCGCCGGCCCCGCTGACCTTCACCAAGTTCCCGAGCTCGATCGCCGGGCCCACCGCCGACGTGCCGCTGTCGGGCGAGATGGTCGACTGGGAGGTCGAGATCGTCGTGGTGATCGGCCGGACCTGCTGCCACGTCGCCGGTCGAGGACGCCTGGGACGTGGTGGCCGGCCTGACCCTGGGCCAGGACATCTCGGACCGCGCTGGTCCAGATGACCGGGACGCCGCCGCAGTTCTCGCTCGGCAAGAGCTTCCCGGCCTTCGCGCCCATCGGGCCGGCGGTGGTGTCGGTCGACAGCCTGGCCGATCCCTCGACGACCTGGCGCTGTGGTGCGACGTCTCGGGCGAGCGGATGCAGGACAGCCGGACCGACCAACCTGATCTTCTCCATCCCGACGCTGGTCGCCTACCTGTCGTCCATCTGCACGCTGGAGCCCGGCGACCTCATCTTCACCGGGACGCCGGACGGGGTGGGCATGGCCCGGGGCCGCTTCCTGGCGGAGGGCGACGTCATCGTGTCCGGGGCCGAAGGCATCGGTGAGCTGCGCAACACCTGCGTCGCCGGGCCGGGGACCGCTGCCGCTATGAGCCTCCACCGGCTCCTCGGGTTCGACGCCGCGGTCCCCGACCCCGGCGCACTGTCCGCCTTCTACGCCGAGCTCGGCCTGTCGGGCGACGCCGCCGTCCGGGTTCACCGGCACCGACGGCGGGGCGTCGGTGACCCTCTCCGAAGGCCCCTTCCGCCGGCTCGACTCGGTGTCGGTCGGGTGCCAGGACGAGTCCGACCTGGCGGCCATCGCCGGGCGGCTGGAGGCCGGGGGGGCCGACGGCGACGGATCGCCGACGGCGTGCTCGCCGTCGTCGACCCGGCCACCCGGGTGCGCTTCGAGGTCCGGGTGGCCGGCGCCGCCCCGGCGCAGCAGGCACCGCCGACCCTGGTGGTGCCCAACGCACCCGGGGCGGTCGTGCGTCCCGACCGGCGGGCCCCGACCGTCCTCGAGGGCCCCCGTCCGCCCCGCCGCCTCGGCCACCTGGTCATCGGCACGCCCGGACCTGGCCGGCACGCGTGTCCCTCCTCACCGACGGGCTCGGCTTCAAGGTGAGCGACTCGGTCGACGGGGTGATCGCCTTCCTCCGGTGCTCCACCGACCACCACAACGTCGCCGCTGGTCGAGTCGCCCGTGCCGCTGCTGCAGCACTACTCGTGGGAGTGCGACGACGTCGACCACGTCGGCCACACCGCCACCGCCCTCTACCGTGTCGATCCCGAGCGCCAGGTGTGGGGGATGGGCCGGCACTTCGCCGGCTCCAACTTCTACTGGTACCTGCGCGACCCGTCGGGCTCGTTCATCGAGCTCTACTCGGACCTCGACCAGATCCTCGACGACGAGGCGTGGGAGGCCGACGGACGGACCGAGTTCGCCTTCGAGCACGTGGCCAACTCGTGGGGTCCCAACCTGCCGCGTCGAGTTCATCGTGCCCGACGACCTCGACGCCCTGCAGGACGGGCTGGGAGCACTGGCCGTCATGAGCCGGGCGGACCGACACGGTCGACGTGGCCGTCGATCGGCTTCGGTCCGGTCGGTGCCGACGCTGGCCGGGCTGTGCGCCCGCCGGGGCCTGGACGTGGTGGTGCTGGAGCGCGACACCGAGGTCTTCCCGCTGCCCCGTGCCGTCCAGATCGACCACGAGGGCCTCCGGATCCTGCAGGAGGTCGGGCTGCGCGGACGAGATCCTGGCCGGTTCGATCCTCAACGACGGGCTCACCTTCCTGGACTGCCGACCGCCGGACCCTGCTTCGGTCACCGTCGCCGCCGCTGGCACCGACCGGCTGGCCGTCGTCGGTGTTCTTCCACCAGCCGACGTTCGAGTCGGTGCTCCGGCGCACCGTGGTCGTCGGCCGGGGCCGACGTCCGCCTCGGCGTCGAGGTCGCCGGCCTCGACCAGGACGACGACGGCGTCGAGGTGCGCCTGGCCGACGGCTCGGACGGTCCGGGCCCGCTACGTGGTCGGGTGCGACGGGGCCCGGTCGATGACCCGCAAGGCGCATCGGCACGGCGCTCCACGACACCGGCTTCGAGGAGTCGTGGCTGGTGGTCGACCTGCTGCTGTCCGAGCCGGTCCCGGGCCTCCCCACCCGGTGCCTCCAGGTGTGCGACCCGGCCCGACCCCACACCCTGGTGCCGATGCCGGCCCCCCGGTTCCGCTTCGAGTTCATGCTGCTGCCGGGGGAGTCGGAGGAGGAGATCCGACGGGCCGACGTCATCGACCGGCTGATGGCGTCGTGGATCGACCCCGCCCTGGCGGAGGTCGAGCGCTCGGCCGTCTACACGTTCCACGGACTGGTGGCCTCGACGTGGCGCGACCGAGCGGGTGCTGCTGGCCGGCGACGCCGCCCACCAGACGCCGCCCTTCCTCGGCCAGGGGATGTGCGCGGGGTTGCGGGACGCGGCCAACCTGGCCTGGAAGCTCGCCGCGGTGGTGCGACGGCACGGCCTCCGACGCACTGCTCGACACCTATCAGCCAGAGCGTCAGCCCCATGCCCAGGTCGTGATCGACGCCGCCGTCGGCTTCGGCCAACTCATCTGCCTCACCGACCCCGACGCGGCCCGCGCCCGCGACGAGGCCATGCTGGCCGACTACGCCGGGGAGTCGGTGGCACCGGACCTGATCCCCCCGCTCCTGGAGGGACCGGCCGTCGGACCCGGCGGCGGGAGGCTCAGCAGCCAGCCCCGGATCCTCGGCGAGCGGCTCGACGACCACGTCGGCACCGGCGTTCCTGGTGTGCACGACCGAGCCCCTCGACCCGCGCGTCACCGGCCGTCCGGTGGTGGAGCGATCGCGCCGTGGTGCTCGATGCAGCGGCCACGCCGGCTGTCACCGAACTCCTCGACGGGAACGAGGCCTGCGTCGTCCGCCCCGACCGCTACGTGATGGCGCGGGGCACGGTGGACGAGGTCACGGCATTCGCGGCGACGGCTCTCGGGGTCCCGGTCCCGGTCTGAGGCCGATCGGCGGGTCCGGGTCCGGGAGCACGTCGAACCACCATCGGTATGCTCGGACGCGTGCGCGATCCGGTGATCCAGTCCGTTCCCCTCGACAGGCAGTGGGGGACCGCCGACCCGTTCCTCTTCTGCGTCCACCACCTCGACCGGTATCCGGCGGCCAACGAGCACCTGGGCCCGGCGGCGTCGCTCGAGGCCCGTGACCTCGGGATGGACTTCTCGGGTGCCGAAGGGTGGAGCATGTACCACGGCAGCATCGTGCCGGGCTTCCCGCAGCACCCCCACCGCGGATTCGAGACGGTGACCTATGTGCGCCAGGGTCTGATCGACCATTCGGACTCGCTCGGTGCCACGGCCCGGTTCGGGCGCGGCGACGTCCAGTGGCTGACCGCCGGTGCCGGCATCGTCCACTGCGAGATGTTCCCGCTCCTCGACCGCGACGGCCCGAACACGACCGAGCTGTTCCAGATCTGGCTCAACCTGCCTTCCGAGGACAAGATGGTCGATCCCTACTTCACCATGCAGTGGGGCGAGGACATCCCGCGCCTGGCATTGGTCGACGACGACGGGCGTCGAGGTGAGGTGACGGTCATCGCCGGGGCCATCGACGGGATCAGGCCATTGGCCGCGCCACCTGATTCGTATGCGTCGCGCCCCGATTCCGACGTGGCCATCTGGCACCTCGTCCTCGACCCGCTGGCCCGGTGGGTGGTCCCACCGGCGGCCTCCGCCGACACCACCCGGACCCTCTACGTCTTCGAAGGCACCCTCGACGTGGCCGGGCACGCGGTCGGCGCATCGACCGGTGTCGTCGTCCACCCCGACGATCCGGTCTCCGTCACCGCCGGGCCGGCGGGTGCCGAAGTGCTCATCCTCCAGGGCCGGCCCATCGGTGAGCCGGTCGCCCAGTACGGACCGTTCGTCATGAACGATCGGGCGGGCATCGAACAGGCCCTGGTCGACTACCAGACGACCGGATTCGGGGGCTGGCCCTGGCCGACCGACGACCCCGTCCATCCGCGGGACGTGGGGCGCTTCGCCCGCCACGCCGACGGACGGGTGGAGGAGCGCCCCGCGTAGGCACCGACCGGTGGGTCGGACCGCTACCTGCCCGGATCCGCCACCTCGTGCGCACGTGGACCGGCGACCCGCCGGTAGGTCATCGGGCACGGGCCACCGGCACGGGCCACGCCCCCGATCTGGGCCCGGACCGGCCGGGGAGCCTCCGTCCACTCCGGGGTGAACGTGCATGCCGCCAGGAGCCGGGCGAGGGAGGTGGTCATGGCGGCGAGCGAGAAGGGCTGGGCCGGACAGGTGTGCCGTCCGTGGCCGAACGTGGTGACCAACTCGACGGCGGCCAGAGTTCGACGTGTCGGCCAACCGGCGTCCCTTCCAGCGGGTGGGGTCCCACTCCTCGAATCCGGGGGCAGATGACGCATTGGTCAACGGCAGCAATGTGGCCACCGTCGTTCCCACGGGGACCCGGAACGTGACGTCCCCGACGTCGAGGGCGACGGGCGACACCACGTAGCGGGCCATGATCGAACGCTGGGCCAGCCGGACCGACTCGAGCGCGCACGCCTCGGTCCAGGCCCGGTCGCCGGCGACCACCCTGTCCAGCGCGACCGGGTGGTCGAGGAGGTCGACCAGCGCCCATCCCAGCGCGGCGAAGAGGTTCGACATCGACGCCACGTGGATGAGGGCCACGTCGCCGGCCACGCCCCTGGCCGCCACCGCCGGCGGCTCGTCCGCCCACGCGGCGACCAGACGGCCGAAGAGCGGGTGTTCCCGGTGGCTGTCGGGGAGTTCGACGACCGCCCGAGCGATCTGCTCCTCCACGGACGTCAGCGCCTCGAGTTCCGCCGCCTTGCCCGAGGCCGCCACCGCGGCCATCGCGTCCGGATGGACGAAGGCCTCCGAGCCGTCCAGGATGTCGAGTGCCGCCACCAGGGCCTCGAACCGAGGACCGGTGGCCGCCCCCGGGCCACCCCACGAGGCGAGTCCCACGCGGTGCCCGAGGCGTCGGGTCAACGCGAAGGCATCGACCGCTCCCTCGTCACCGAGTTCGAGCAGGGTGTCGTCCAGTGCCCGGTCGACGTTGGCCAGGAACTGGGTCACGTCCTCACGACCGAACAGCTGGTGGGGAAGGGTCCGCCTGTCCACGAAGAGCTGGTCGGGGAGCTTGCGGCGGAGCATCCGCCAGTCGGCGATCCCCTTGCTCGCCTCATTCTCGGGCAACGCGTAGAACGAGGACACGCCGACCGGGGAGAAGGTGAAGAGATAGCGGTCCTCACCGCTGTCGACGACGAACGTGTCGCCCAGCTCCCGCTGGGCGTCGCCCAGGGCGAGGACCGGGTCCACCATGGGCGCATCCCACGGCAGGGCGCACCCCTCGGCCAAGGGTGGCATCGGCACGATCACCGGTGACTCCATCAGTGCTCGTCTGCTGCTCGCATCATCGGGTCCACGGTTCGAGGTCTGTGCTGGTCCGCCTCCGGCCAGGTGCCTGACAGTTCCCCCGGGACCAGGTTCGATGCAGAGCACCCGATCGGGGTGCTGACTGCGGGATCGTCCGTCAGCGAGAGCCGGTGCCCAGGTGGAGGCGAATTCGATCACGCAGTCCGACCTTCTTCTTCGACGCCCCCGCCCGAAGCGTGCCCCGGACCGTCAGATCTCCGTACAGGCCGGTCTGGTCCACGACTCGAATCCCTTCTCCGATTTCTGGATCAGGAATTGATCGTGCCCCAGTGCGGTGATGGGAACATCCATCGCCTCGGCGAAGTACACGGCGTAGGGAAAGACCAGAGTGGATTCGAATGAATCGTTGTGCTGAGAGGCCGGGCAGAAGTCATCGCCGGCGATGAATCCGTCGGGCTTGACCTTTGGCCATATCCGATGGAGATCGATGGTGATTCCTCGCAGCGTATGGTCACCATCGACGTAGGCGAAGTCCAGAGAGCCATCCGGGATCGAGTGGATCACCTCGGCGGTGCGTCCACGAAGGACCACCCGTGCCGAACTCCAACGCTCCGTACGGTCCAACGCTTCCTCGTAGAACTTCTCGAAGGCGTCGTCGTCCTTGTTGGTCGGCTTGTTCCAGTCGTCCAAGTGTCGCCAGGGGTCGATGAGGTAGTACCGGGTGATCTCGGGACAATTGGTGAGCAGCGCCTGGGCGAACATACCTCGGGCGACACCCAGCTCTGCGACGGTCCGCACCTGATGCTGTTGGAGAAATGGGATCCAGACGTCCATGCGCTCCGGCGCGTGCATCACTTTGGCGAGGTCGTCGTTCCTCATCTGTGCTCACGACCCGATCCGCCGTGACTGATGCGGGGGTCCTCCTGCCTTCTCATCCCATCATGGACATCTGGGCGGACCGCGGTCATGGCTATCGGCACGATCGGATTGTAGCCACGCGGACTACTGCATCCGAATCGAATCGGATGGCGGACACATGATGGTGACCGATCTCAGATCCGGGAACTCGGTGACAAGGCGGAAAACGACTCGACCATGACGCGTGATGGAGCGCCGATCAAGGGGATCCTGGTCGGAACGGGACACACCGCATCACCACCTCCGATGAGCGGCAGAGAGGGATGTGGTGGCGACGTGTGGTAGCCGACTCGTCGGCGAACCGTTGTTGGGCGACCGACCGTTGGACCTGTCGACGCGGCAACGTGGAGGTTCGCCGTCCGGAGAGGAGTGGCGCACGGATGATGGTGGGGATTGACGGCGGGGGTGAACCGCCCCGGGTTTCATAGAGATTCTCGATGGACTCGTCACCCCCAACGCCACGTAGCTTTCGGGGGCCGGAATCCAGAAGGCGCAGTCATCTATGTTTCCGCTGACTCCTTTGGGTATCCAGCAAGGTCAGCCAGGCAGTCGCTACAGAGCCACCGATACCCGCAGCGGTTTCTTCTGGCAATCACACTTTGGTTCACCCTTACGAGTGACTGCTTCCATCCACACCTGCGGCAAATCGCGAGTCGCTCCGAGGGTGAAGCGACGAGTGCAGACGCCTTTGTCTTCGCTGTGCGAGGCATCGCTAGTACTCACCTGATCGATTCTGATCAGTGGCGTCGCCGAAGCGTGCTCTGGCGACTGCGGGGATGATCAGTCGGTCGTGGCCGTACTTCAATGTGCCATCTCCTCAGCCGGGAGCGATTGGGAGCGGGGTTTGGATCATTAGCTACTACAATCATTAGCCTATGCCATTGAGCGAGTCACCTCCAGTCGTTGGCAGCGATGCGATCGTTGACGCCGTTCTGACCGCGAGCCGGGCACTGGTTGCGGTGGCCGCTCGCTCTCTCGGGGACATCGCCGAGGAGGTAACACTGACCCAATACCGCACCCTCGTCGTCCTTGCCTCCCGTGGTTCTCAGAGCCTCGCCGAGCTGGCCGAAGCGGTAGCCGTCACACCCCCCACGGCCACGCGCATGTGTGATCGCCTAATCAAGAAGGGCCTCATCGTGCGTCGCCAGGACCCTGGAGACCGACGCCTAATCCGGCTCACATTGGCGAAACGAGGGCGTGATCTGGTCGACGATGTGACCCGGCGACGACGTAAGGAGATCGTCAAGTTGGTTCATGCGGTCCCACCAGACCAACGAGTGACAATGGTCGATTCCCTTCAGCGGCTCTCCGCCGCTGCAGGTGAAGTGCCCGAGCAGGACTGGTCGGCTGGATGGGGAACCGAGATGGGCGGAGCGCTCTCGTGACCATCTTCGGTCGCACACCTTGGCGCGCCATCATGACCAGAGCCGGGCGATGGGTCGGTGGCGCCTCCTACCTTCAGAAGTGGGTCGTCCTCGGCATGCTCATCGGAATGATGGCCGGGATTGGCGCCGTCGTGTTCTACGAAGCGCTCCTCGCCTGTACGCACTTCTTCCTCGGCGTGCTGGCCGGCTATCACCCACCCACACCCACGGGTGAGGGCGGACACGCAGGCTCGGCCTCGTTCTCGCGGCCCTGGGCACTGCCGCTGGTGGTGGGCTTCGGAGCGTTGCTGGGCGCGATCCTCGTCTTCCGGTTCGCTCCGGAGGCTGAAGGTCATGGGACCGACGCGGCTATCTCTGCTGTGCACCACAATCCCCGGGGCATCCGATTCCGAGCGGTGATCGTGAAGATCGTCGCTTCGGCGCTCACCATCGGATCGGGTGGCTCCGGCGGCCGCGAGGGTCCGACGGGGCAGATCAGCGCCGGCTTCGCTTCGCTGCTGGCCAGGGAGTTGGACCTCAGCCCAGCTGACGCACGCATCGCGGTGATGGCCGGGATCGGATCGGGGATCGGCGCCATCTTCGGAGCGCCGCTCGGGGGCGCGGTGTTAGCCACGGAGATCCTCTATCGGGACGACTTCGATGCCGAAGCGCTCCTACCGAGCTTCGTGGCCTCCATCCTCGGCTACGTCATCTTCGGAGCGGTCGAGGGCTATACGCCGCTGTTCGGTTTCAACGCCGGCTACCACTTCGCGAATCCGTCCCACCTCCTCTGGTTCGCCCTGATCGGTGTTCTGGGCGGATTCGTCGGCCTGCTCTACGCCAAGGGCTTCTATGGGATCTCTGACATCTTCGGCCGACTCCAGCTCCCCCGCTGGAGCAAGCCGGCCATCGGTGGGGTGATCGTGGGCACTATCGGCCTCGTGATCCCGGAGGTCCTCGGCACCGGGTACGGGTGGATCCAACAGGGCCTGGGTCACCAACTCCTGACCCTCCCCCTGTGGATCGTCCTCGTGTTGCCGTTCGCCCGCATCCTGGCCACCGGACTCTCCATTGGTTCCGGAGGATCCGGCGGCATCTTCGGCCCGGGGATGATCATCGGGGCCTTCATCGGTGCCTCGGTCTGGCGGCTGTTCGAGCCGATCGTCCCCTCGATGGGACACAACCCGGCGCCCTTCGTGATCGTGGGCATGATGTGCTGCTTCGGAAGCATCTCCAGGGCGCCACTTGCAGTCATGCTGATGGTGGCGGAGATGACCGGCAGCCTCTCGATCTTGGCGCCGGCGATGATCGCCGTCGGATTGGCCTGGTTCATCGTCCGGCGGGGTGACGACACCATCTACCGCAGCCAGCTGAAGAACCGGGCTGATGCGCCGGCTCAACGACTGTTGACCGGCATGCCCATCCTCTCCATTGTGTCCATTGACCAAGCCATGGCAGCGCCGCGTGGGTGGTCACTGGCGGTACTTCCGTGCTCGCCGCTCGCCGTCAGATCGAACAGGCAGGCGTCACCGGTGCTCCGCTGATCGACGACCAGGGCCGCTTCGAGGGAACGCTGGCCCTCGCCGATCTCCGGGCAGTCGAGCGAGGGGACGATCGGACGCTCGAGTCGATGGTCGACGTCTCGGCGCCAACAGTGGCAGCACAATCGCACCTCGACGTTGCCCTCGATGCCCTGACGACATCAGCCGAGCATTGGGTCACGGTCATCGACGCCGAACGCAGGGTGCTCGGTACGGTCGCTATCTCCGATGTCGTCCGAGGGTATCGATTGGGCCTGCTGGCAAGCCTCCAGAAGGTGAACGCCATCGGCGAACCGGGCGGCACCGACAACGTGTGTGTCGAAGCCGACTCACCTCTGGTCGGTCGCCCGATTCGCGACTCAGCCTTCCCGATCAGCGTCATTGTGACCACCATTCAGAGACGGCAGGACCTCGTTGTCCCCGACGGGAGTACCCTGCTGGAGGCCGGTGATGAACTGGTCTTGATCGGCCAGTCCACCGACATCGACGTCATCCGCCGGGTCGCCTCTGGTCGTGCAAACGAGCCTGGAGTCCGCAGGCGTCGTGGGGATGGCGTCGAAGAGCCACCGGGTTCGGTCGATGCCGGCACGGGTGGCCCGTGATGCGGGCTACTCAGTCCTCCTCGCCATGATCAGGGGTACCGACCCCAGGATTCGCCAGAGTGGCCAAATGGGCGGGAAGTGGCCGATGCGTGCATGCCCGGTAGACCACCTCTAGGACGAAGGAGCCACCGACGAGGCCTGCCACGATGACGATGCCCCCGGCAGATCTGCTGCCCTCTTCGACGAGTAGCGCCACCAGCGCTGCTGTGCAGGCGGCGGCGGCGCCGATTGCGATCACACGATGACTCGTTTGCCGAGCGAGCCTGGCGGCGGCAGCGTTCACCGCGGTGAAGATGATCAGGAATGCCGCGCTCCCCATGAGGGCGATCTTCGTGAGGTCAAAGGCGTTCGCGACGACAAGGGTGAGCCCGGTCGTGACCAGTAGCCCCTCGATCGGGCGGTTCCATACCTTCTGATCGAGGAATTCGGGTAGCTCGCCGGATCTGGCGATTGTCCACGAGACCCGAGCCGTTCCGTAGAGCGTTGCATTGATCGCCGATGTGGTCGACAAGAGTGCCGCCACGGCCACCAACACAAAGCCGACTCCTCCCAGGGCAGGTCGGGCTGCAGCCGCCAGCACGTGATCGCTTGCCGCCCGGGCCGCTGGAAAGCTCAGTGCTCCAACAGTCACCACCGCCACGAGCACGTACGTCGCGATCACGATCCCCACCGAGAGGTAGAGCGCCCTCGGCAGTGTACGACCGGGGTCACGCACATCTTCAGCCGAGTTGGCGATGAGCTCGAAGCCCTCGTACGCCACGAAGATGACCATGCCGCCACCGACGATGGCGAGAGGGTCGGCCCACTGGCCCGGTCCCAGGCGGGCCCAGTGGGCGCCGCTGAATCCGGTGACGATGACGAGGGCGAGGATGGCCATCTTGAAGGCCACGATCCACGCCTCAGCACGTCCGACAACGGTGGCGCGTGCGACATTGAGTAGCGCAATGGCGACGATGATGCCACTTAGGAGGAGATGGTCGACTAATGCGGTAGGGCGTCCAGGAATGAGACTGTCTGCGTATCCGGCAAACGCAGACGCGTACAGCGAGATCATCACGACATAGCTGAGCCACAACAGCACGTTGAGTCCACCGACGAACACCCCGGCCCCGAACGCTTCGTTCAAGAACGTCACCGTGCCGCCACGGCTGGGGAATGCGACCGTCAGGCGAGCGTAGGAGAGAGCCGTGAGGTAGGTCACACCGCCGGCGATGAGGAAGGCGAGCGGGGCAGCACCTCGAGCCAACTCGATGGACAGCCCGAGAATGGCGAAGATCCCGCCACCCACCATTCCACCGATGCCGATGGCCACGGTGCTCGCCAAGCCAAGACTCCCTTGCCGCTTATCGGGTCTGGATGAGGACGAACCAGTGCCTGACACTGATGCGAACCTAACCCCATGGATGACGCGGGGAGCGCCGGGCTGAATTTCCGAAGGTCTCACGACAGAGGACCTGCATGGCCGTCTTCGGCACGTGGGCGAGGGCTCTGGACGACTAGCCTCATGGCCTGGATGCTCGACACACCGCCAACGACAATATCGGGACCGGCGATCGAGACCTCCGGCCTCACCAAGACGTTCGGGGGGACCCACGCGGTTCGGGATCTCGACCTACGGGTCGAGTCGGGAGAGATTTTCGGGTTCCTCGGACCGAATGGCGCTGGCAAGACGACGACCATTCGGCTACTTCTCGACCTCCAGCGCCCGACAGCCGGCACGGCCCGGTTGCTCGGACTCGATGCCCACGGTGACTGCTTGGTCGTCCATCGCCATGTCGGTTACCTGCCGGGCGACCTCTCCCTGATCGGACGCATGAGAGTCCGTGACCAGCTTGATTGGGTGGCTCGGGCTCGGAACCTTCCTGACGCCTCATATGCCCGCGACCTCGCAGAACGATTCGACCTGGACATCGATCGCCGTATCGAGGAACTCTCCAAGGGAAACCGCCAGAAGGTCGGAATCCTGCTGGCATTCATGCACGAGCCCCAGCTCCTCATCCTCGATGAGCCCACTTCGGGACTCGACCCCCTCATGAAAGACCGATTCGAAGAGCTGCTTCGCGAGACTTCGGCATCGGGGCGGACCGTCTTCCTCTCGTCCCACGAGCTCGATGAGGTGCAGCGAGTGGCAGATCGTGTCGGACTCATCAAGGACGGATGCCTCATCCGCGCCGACGTTGTCGAGAACCTGAGAGCCAAGGCACCGAGAACCGTGGAGATCTCATTCCAGGATCCGGTTGATCTGGGTGTGTTCGCCATCGACGGCGTCCAGAACGCGACCGCCACGGGTGCACTCGTCACCCTCGAGGTCACCGGTCCGATCGGCCCCGTATTGCAAGTTGCGGCGCCACTGCATCCAATCGACCTCGTCACCCACGAAGCGAGCCTCGATCAGCTCTTCTTGGAGTTTTACCGGGACTCGGTAAGTGACGATCATGCACCTTGAGGTCTTCCGGCTCGACCTCGGGATGCGGCGCCGGATCCTCGCCGTCTACACCCTCGGCATGGCCGTGTATGCACTAATCATCGTCGCCCTCTATCCGGCATTCGAACACTCGACAGGTCTGGACAACCTCACGAAGAACTCGCCGACGATGGCCGCTCTGTTCGGCGCCAGCGGATCGATCACGTCGCCGGCCGGGTGGCTGGAGGTCAACCTGTATGCCAACTTCTTCCCCCTGGTGGTGTTGCTGGCTACCATCGGATACGGTGCATCTGCGGTCGCCGGTCAAGACGAAGACGGCACGCTGGCCATGGTCACGACGCTCCCGATCCGCCGTCGGCGCATCACGGCGGAGAAGTCCCTGGCGATGGCCACCCAGGCCGTCATCATCGTGTCCGTCTCCACCGCCTTCATCGCCATCGGCTACGCGTTCGACATCACGGTCGGCGTGGCCGACATGCTCGGGGCATCCGTCGGCGTGCTACTCCTCGGCATCGACCTCGGACTGATCGCATTGCTGGTCGGGGCCGCCACGGGGCGTCGGGGGATCTCTCTGGGCGTCGCCAGTGCGATCGGGGCCATCTCGTACCTGGTCAGCTCCCTGGCACCAGTCGTCCATTGGATTCGACCTATGAAATTTGTCTCACTTTTCTACTGGTCGGTCGGAAACAACCAACTGACGAGGGGCATCAGCCCGAGTGAGGTCGCGGTTCTCGCCGGATGTGCCATCGTCCTCGTAGCGGTGACGATCCCGGCGTTCGAGCGACTCGACCTGCATTGAGTGGTATTTCCACGCCCCTGAGGAGGCGTCCAATTCTGGTTGCGGGTGCGAGCGGCCTGACGGAGGCACATCTGTCCGAATGGCGGCTCAGGGCCACCTCAATGCTATGGCTGAATGAGGTCGGTGCAGGCCCAATCGAAACTGGCACCCGGGTGCGAGCGACTGGCTCACTCGGCGAGCAGCTCCGCTTTGGATCGGGACAACGCGTCAAGGTCGTCTGGGTTGAACCGCGGTGGTGCGAGGTCCATTTGGCAGATGGCAGAGACCACGATGCCGCCGACCAGGGCCCGCAGGGCGTACTTGTGGTCCGCCGGGACGACATACCAGGGGCCCAGGTGGTGGAGTTGGCCGTCAGGACATCCTCGTAGGCGCTCCGATACTCGTCCCAGTGCCGGCGCTCAGCAAGGTCGGCGGTCGAGAACTTCCAGTTCTTGTCCAGATGGTCGAGACGCTAGAGGAACCGGCGCTTCTGCTCCTCCTTCGAGACGTGCAGGAAGAGTTTCACGATCCGGGCGCCATTGCGGTGGAGATGGTGCTCGAAGCTGTTGATGTCCTCGTGGCGGTCCTTCCACACCTGAGCCGACGGCATGTCAACCGAGACCGGCTTGACCCGTCCGGCCAATTCTCAGCTGTGTAAAACTCAGAAATAGCCACTAACCCAGTGGGCCGTGCGAGTCTCGATCTCGCCACCTTGGGATTAAAAGTCCCCTGCTCTACCGGATGAGCTAACGGCCCGCCGAGGAGCGTATCGGCTCGTTCGCCGAGGGCTGTGCAACAGGCGAAGACCGATGCCAAAGGTGGCACTCCGATCGGTCGTCACCGGCGAGACGGATGGTTCGACGCCTCCGCGGGCCTGGCGGGTCACGCCCTCGACGTGGGCCGACGTGGCGACCGCTAGGTTCGGATCCGACGTAGCCCGACCGAGCCCGAAGGCGATCCCACCGATGCACCCACTCGACAACCCGGTCTGGGGCGCGCTGCACGGGCCGCAGCGCGAGGTGGCGGAGTCCGGGGGCCTGGCCGCCCGGTACCTCCCCGAGGTGTCCCCCTTCGGGGCCTTCCCCGAGCCGCCCGGGCCGGAGCACTGGGAGGCGATGGAGCGGCTCGTCGGCCCCGGCGGCGTGGTCATCCTGACGGGCCACCTCACCACGCCTCCGCCCGGCTGGGGCGTCGAGTACGACGGCACGGGCGTGCAGATGACGGGGGAGGCACTGGGCGACCGGCCATCCGATGTGGCCGCGCTCCGGCCGGACATCCACGTCGTTCCGCTCGGCGGTCCCGACTCGGCGGACATGGTCGACCTGGTGGCGCTCGCCCGGCCCGGCCCGTACTCCCCCCGCACGTGGGAGCTCGGCGGCTACGTGGGGGTGCGCCGGGAAGGGCAGCTGGTGGCCATGGCCGGCCAGCGGTTCCGCCCGGGTGGCTGGTGCGAGATCAGCGCGGTGGCCACCCATCCGGACCACCGGCGCCAGGGCCTGGGTGAGCACCTGGTCCGGGTGGTGGCCTCGGGGATCGTGGGTCGGGGCGAGGTGCCGTTGCTCCACGCGGCAGCGGACAACGACGACGCCATCCGGCTCTACGAAGCGATGGGCTTCACCCATCGCAGGCTCGTCCGGTTCGTGGCCACCCGGGCCCCGGGCGATCCCACCGGGGTGGCGACGCCGACGCTCCCGGCGGTCCGGGGCTGAGCCAGGACCGCCCGAGTCAGGAGCCGACGACGTCGGTGACGACCACGGCCGCGGGGATCCCGCCGAGGGCCACCGTGCGCAGCACCTTGCCGGACAGCAGGTCCACCTGGACCAGCGTCTTGTCGCCACTGCACACCCAGGCTCGCTGGCCGTGGGTCACCGCGATGCACTGGGCCGGTGCCCCGATCGGGATGGCGTTCCCGACGGCGCCGCCGGCCAGCGTGACCGGAGTGATGCCGAATCCCGCGCTGACCCAAACCTCCGACGCCACCGGTCCCTGTTCGATTCCGGTCGGATTGGCACCCAGGGCGATCGGGGGCTGCGGGATGAGGGTGGGAAGGCTCACCGGCGTCAGGCTGCTCGCCTGGAAGTCGGCCACCAGTGCCCCGGTAGCCGTGGGCACGGACACGGCCACCGGCCCGGCCCCGACCGGTACGGGCGCGCCGGGGACGAGGGAGGGCAGGGCGATCGGCGTGATCGTCCCGTCCTGGTAGTTCGCCACCAGGGCCTGGTGCCCGTCGGGGGTGATGGCGACCGCCACCGGTTGGCCCCCGACGTGGACGACGGGCCCGACGGTCAGGCCGGGTAGGTGAACGACGGACACCGTGTCGTCCCCGAAGTTGGCCACGAGGGCCGTGCTCCCGTCCGGGGTGACGGCGACGGCGGCGGGTTCGAGTCCGACCCCGACCCGCTTGACCACCTTGCCGGAGCCGGTGTCGACCTCGACGAGCTCGTCCTGGGCCTTCACGGTGACGAGCAGGTCCTTGGCGCCCGCCAGGAGGGCGAGGCCGGACGGCAGCGTCCCCACCGTCACCGGGGTGCCCGGCTTGCCGGTGGCATCGGCGACGACGGCCACCGAGTCGCCCGGGTTGGCGACCGTGGCCCCGATGGCGGCGTAGGCGACGGAGCTCGAGCTCGCCGGGGTCACCGTCTCGGTCGAGCACCCGGCCAGCCCGCAGGCCACCAGCGCGACCATGGCGGGGGCGGCGAGGCATCGGGTCCGTCGACCGGTCCCGGTCATCGTCCGGCGTCCTCGGCTGTGGTCCGATGCTGTGGCACCGGGCGATCGTAGGGGGAGTCGATCGGTGCCCGGGTCATCCCGCGAGCAGGCGGCGCCGAGCTCCTGGGACGCGTGTCGCCAGCCGGGCTCGTCGGTCACCGGGAAGAAGTCGCCGGTGGCGGCATCCTGCTCGTAGGGGACGGGCGGTGGCGCTCCGCCGGCCAGGTCGGCCACCGCGGCGAGCAGCGCCTCGATGTCGTCCCCCGACGTGCCCAACCCGGCGCTGGCCCGGACGGCACCGGGTATCCCCCGGTGGTCACCGGACAGCACGTCGGCGCGGTAGGCGTCGACGTCGTCCGCATCCATGCCGAGCAGACGGACCACGTAGGGGTGGGCACAGAAGCACCCGTGGCGGACGGCGATCCCGAACTCGGCGCTCAACCGGGCGGCCACCAGCGCGTGGTGGACCCCGTCGACGGTGAAGGCGGCCACCGGCAGCGTCTCGGCCCCGGCCACGTGCGCACCCACCGGGCCGAGCAGGCGGACACCGTCGATGTCACCGAGGCCCTGGTGGAGGCGGGTGGCCAGGGCCCGCTCGTGGGCGGCCACGGCGTCCCAGCCGACGGCGGACAGTGCGTCGACGGCGGCGTGCAGGGCGACTGCCCCGACCACGTTGGGTGAGCCGGCCTCCTCGCGGTCGGGGGGTGCGGTCCAGATGACCTCGTCGAGCCCCACCAGGTCGACCGCCCCACCACCGGCCAGGAACGGATCACCGGTCTCGAACAGCGCGCGCGGGCCGATCAGGGCTCCGGTCCCGAAGGGGGCGTAGAGCTTGTGGCCACTGAAGGCCAGGTAGTCGGCGGCGGCCGGGAGGGGACGGTGCGGGGCGAGTTGGGCGGCATCGACCAGCACGGGCACCCCGCGGGCATGGGCCGCATCGATGATGGCGTCGAGGGGCGGGAGCCAACCCGTCACGTTGGAGGCGCCGGTGACGGCCAGCAGGGCCGGGGGCCGTGGCCCGGCATCCAGGGCGGCGACCACCGCTTCGGTGGTGAACGTCCCGTCCACACCGCACTCGACGTAGCGCCGCTCGGCCACCCGGCCCCAGGGCAGGAGGTTGGCGTGGTGCTCGACGACGGTCGTGACCACCACGTCGGACGGGTCGAGTCGCAGGCGATAGGCGAGATGGTTGATGGCCTCGGTCGTGTTGCGGCACAAGATGGCCACGTCCGGGCCGTCCTCGTGCGTCCGGCGAAGGCCAGGACGGCCAGGCGGGCCTCCTCGTAGGCGTGGGTGGCCCGCCGGGACCGGAATCCGGCCCCCCGGTGGACGCTCGAGTACCAGGGCAGGAACTCGGCCACCCGGTCGGCCACCAGCGGATGGGACTGGGTGGACGCGGCCTGGTCGAGCTCCACGGCCACCCGCTCGACGCCGTCCAGGCACGGGACGACCTGCCCGGCGCCCACCAGCCGGGTCAGCGGGGCGGATGGGTCGGCGGGCGCCGACCCGGCGGTACCTCGGGTGTCGGACTCCACGGGCCAACCCTACGAGATGGCCCGGACGCCAGGGGTACGCTCCGGGGCATGCAGACCGAGTGGTCCCCCGGCCGGAACGACGAGCACCGGAGCGACGATGCCGTGCCCGCTCCCGACCAACCGCCGGGCGCCGGTGGGTGGGATGCGGCGGAACCGGTGGTGGACGACGGCGGGCGGGGGGCAGTCCCGCCGACGGACGACCGGATGCCCGCGACAGGAGACGTGACGGGGGACGTGTCCGCGGTGGGTGACGGGTCCGATGTGCCGTCCGGAGCGGCCTCGCCCTCCGTGGATGGGCAGGAGGGCGAGGAGGAGGCACACCGCTCCGCGGTCGATGCGGTCGACGAGCTGCTCGACGAGGTGGAGCTGGCCCTGGCCCGCCTCGACGACGGCACCTACGGACGGTGCGAGACCTGCGGCTCCCCGATCGACGACACCGACCTGGCGGCACACCCACTGGCCGCGTGGGTGCCGACCGTGCAGTTCGGGCGTCCTCGCCCTCGAGGACGCCTGACCGGACAGGTCCGGATCCGCCCGGTGGCTCCGGTCAGTGGCTCCGGTCAGTGGGCGTAGCCGCTGAGTACCGTGGCGCCGGTGCTGTCCCGCACCCACACGCGGGTGATCTCGTACGGCTTGACGGCACAGGTGAGCTGGGCCCGCGCCGTGGTGCCGGACGTGTGGTAGCTGCCGGCCTGCCACCACGTTCCCGAGCTCGACTGCATGGTGACCACGAAGTCCTGACCCACGGGCTGTCCGTGCTCCCGCAGCGTGACGTCGGTGCCGGACGACGACCGGACCAGCACGATGGTGCCCGCGGTTCCGGGTGCGCCGCTCAGGGCCACGACCCGACCGGACGGCGTCGGTGCGCCCGAGCCCAACGACGCCACCACGACCACGGCCGCGGCGATGCCGGCGGCCATGGCGGCGACCACGCCCCGGCGCCGGTGGGAGTGCCGGCGCGCCTCACGAGCTTCGGTCTGGAGTCGGTCGAGGACGGACTCCTGCAATCGGGGCGGGACCCGGGTCGCCTCGGGGTCCTCGACGGCCGCCGGTGCGGCGTAGCGGAGGGCGCCGGCCAACGGTGCGAGCTCGGCGGCCTGCTCCCGGCACTCGGCGCAACCGTCGAGATGGGCCTGGAGGCCGACGGCGACCTCGGGCTCGAGTTTGCCGATCGAGTGCATGGCGAGATCGCCCTGCCAGCGGATGCAGCCCGGATCGGTCATTCGTCCCACCCGATCTCGTCGAGCGCCAGCCGGAGGGCCTTCAGCGCGTAGAAGAGCCGGCTGCGGACCGTGCCCTCGGGGATGCCGAGCAGGGTGGCCACCTCGCCGCTCGGCCGCCCACGGAAGTAGATCTCGACGACCACGGTCCGATGCTCGGGTCGGAGCCGGCGGAGCGCCTCTTCGACCAGCCAGCCGCGCATCGCCAGGTCCAGTTCGGAGTCCTCGGGCGGCAGCTCGTGGGGGAGCCGGTCGAAGGAGCGCACGGCGCGCTTGCGGGCCAGGTCGATGATGATCCGGCGCTCGATGGCGAAGAGCCAGGTGCGGATCCCCCCGAGCGACGGGTCGAACCGTTCCCGTGACCGCCAGGCCCGGACGAACGTCTCCTGCACCGCTTCCTCGGCCAGTCCGGAGTCGCCGAGCGACCGCCGGGCGTAGCCGAACAGCTCGCCCCCGTGGGCGGTGAACGCCGCGGTCAGGCCCTGCTCGTCGGCCAGCTCGCCGGCCGTGGGGGTGACGCTGTGGAGCACGGTTGCTCCCTTCCGGGTACGTGGAACGCTCGGACCATCCTCTCGCAACGGCGCGGCGCCAGGCACGCGGCATGCCCGGCGACGGTGAGTACGTGCCCATTGCCCGGTTTGTTCACGTGCGCACCGGCCGTCCGGTATCCGCCGGCCCCACCCGCGACGGAGCGCCGGCCCGGAGGCCGGCGCTCCGCTCACCCGTCGACCGGACCGGTGGCTACTTCTTGGACTCCCAGAACATGGCGTCGATGGCGGCGATCTCACTCAGCAGGCGGTCGGCCACGGCCACGTCGCTGGTCTTCTTGGTCTCGCCGGCCGTCTTGGTGGCCTTCCAGAACAGGTCGTGCAGGTTCGGGAACTTCTCGAGGTGCTCAGGCTTGAAGTAGTCGGTCCACAGCACCCACAGGTGGTGCTTGACCAGGTCGGCCCGCTCCTCTTTGATGATGGCGGCCCGGATCTTGAACGACTCGTCGTCGGAGGCGTTGGCCTTCTCGATGGTGGCCTTGACCGACTCGGCCTCGATGCGGGCCTGGGCCGGGTCGTAGACCCCGCACGGCAGGTCGCAGTGGGCGTGGACGACGGCCGGGGGCGAGACCCGGTCGACAAGTGCGAGCAGGTGGTCTGCGATGCGCATGGGAGATCCTCTTTCCTGGATTCGGCTGGGTCTGCGGGTCCGGGACGACCGATCGGCCCGCCCGGCCCGGGCACGGCTGGCGCCGGTCCCGTCTGGTACAGAGTGGGGCATGGACCCCAACGGCGCCACCTTACCCAGGTTCGCACCTGGTCATTCGGGGGAACGGGGTCGCTCGGGGGCCCGGGCGGGCGGCGCCGGGCCGTGGGTGATCGGCGCCGTGGGGTTCGTCCTCCTGGCCGCGGCGCTCGTGGCCCGGTGCGTGCGACGGGTGGTGGTGTCGGGGGATTCGATGTCGCCGACCCTCCTCGACGGCGACCGGCTCGTCGTGCTCGCCCGACCGTGGGGCATCGCGGTCAGGGCGGCGGTGGGAGACGTCGTGGCCGTGCCCGACCCGCGCCGACCCGACCGGGTGCTGGTCAAGCGGGTGACGTCGGTGAACCGGCCGGACGGCACCATCGAGGTCCACGGCGACTCCCCCGACGCCAGCACCGACAGTCGTCAGTTCGGTGCGGTGCCCCTCGCGTCGGTCGTCGGCCGCGTCGTCCACCGGTACGGCCCCCCGGGCCGCTCCGGCCCTGTGGGCCGGCCCACGGAGTACGATCGGGCCTGATGCCCAGCACTCAGGACAACCTCAGCCGGCTGCTCGACCCGACGTACCTCGACGGCGTCGACGGCCTGTCGGTCGACGACATCCGGCGGATGCGCGCCGAGTGCCAGGAGGCGGAGGCGTCCCTCTCCTACCTGCGCCGCCTCATCCAGGGTCGGATGGACATCGTGCACGCCTACATCGAACGCCCTGCGGGCTCCGAGGCACCCGACCTGTCCAGTGTGGTCGACAACCTCGCCGGCATCCTGGCCGGTCCCGGACGGTCCGGTGGTCCCGGGCGGAACCCGGTGCTCCACACCCCGGACACCGACGAGATGGCCGGGCTCACGACCGAGCTCGACGAGCTCCTCGGCGCCGACGAGATCGGCCACCTGGCCCAGCTCGACGACGGGCAGCTGGCCGACCTGGCCGGGCGACTCCGCGAGCTCGAGAACCGGGTGTCGGCCGAGCGCCGTGGCCTCCACGAACGGATCGACACCCTCCAGGCCGAGCTGGTCGAGCGGCACAAGTCCGGCCGCGCCTCGGTCGACGGCCTCCTGTCATGAAGGAGCCGGTCGGCCACGACGGCGACCGGCTCGTCAAGGAGCTGCCGGAGCGCTTCAACGAACTCGGGTCCTTCATCCGTGAGCAGCGCAGCTCCGCCCGGCTCTCGCTCCGACGGCTGTCCGAGCTGGCCGGGATCTCCAACCCGTACCTGAGCCAGATCGAGCGGGGCCTGCGGCGGCCGTCCGCCGAGATCCTCCAGCAGATCGCCAAGGCCCTGCGCATCTCGGCCGAGACCCTGTACGTGCAGGCCGGGATCCTGGAGCGGCCGGACGGCGACACCGACCTCTCGCGTCACATCTTCGCCGACCAGCACCTCACCGAGGAGCAGCGACAGGCCCTGATGCGCATCTACCTGTCGTTCCGGCACGAGAACGAGGACCAGGTCGACCCGGGCCACGACCCGGCGTCCGTGCCCACGGCACCCCGGCCGGGCGGTGCGGACACCGTCGACGAGCCGGACCCGGCCACGGCAGCCGGCTGACGCGCCCCTCCCGGTAGGATCGTCCGGGCATGAGGCGTCTCGCCGTCCTATCCCTCCATACCTCGCCCCTGGCCCAACCCGGCACGGGGGACGGTGGCGGCATGAACGTCTACGTGCGCGAGCTGTCCTCCGCGCTGGCCCGGGCCGGCGTCATCTGCGACGTGTACACCCGGGCCTGGTCGGACGACCTCGCCCCCACCCTCGACATCGAGCCCGGATTCCGGGTCCACCACGTGCCCGCCGGGCCGCCCGCCCCGCTGGCCAAGGAGGCGCTCCTCGGGGTGGTCGACGAGTTCGCCGACGGGGTCCTCAAGTCGATGACGACCGCCGGCACGCTCGGCACCGAGGACGACGTGCCCTTCGACGCCGTCCACGCCAACTACTGGCTCAGTGGGATCGCCGGCCACACCATCAAGCACCAACTGGACCTCCCCCTCGTCTCCACGTTCCACACCCTCGACCGGGTCAAGGCCGAGGCCAGCCCCGAAGAGGTGGAGGCCGACTCGTCGCACCTGCGGGCCGAGGCCGAGGCCGCCATCATCCGCTGCTCGGACACCGTCCTGGCGTCCTGTTCGGTGGAGGCGGCCCAGATCTCCGATCTGTACGGGGCCGACCCGTCCCGCATCCGCATCGTCGCCCCCGGCGTCGACCACGCCTTCTTCGGGCCCGGTGACCGGGCCCAGGCCCGACGGGCGCTGGACCTGCCGGCCACCGGCCCGCTCCTGTTGTTCGTCGGCCGGATCCAGCCACTCAAGGGGGCCTCGGTGGCGGTGGCCACGCTGGCCTCGGTGGCCCGGGACCGTCCCGATTCCCGACTGGTCGTGGTCGGTGGGCCCAGCGGGCCCCACGGCGACGAGGAGGTGGCCCGGATCGCCGAGCTGGTCGAGGCGCTCGACCTGTCCGACAGGGTCCTGTTCGTGCCGCCGCGGCCCCACGAGCTCCTCTCCACCTTCTACCGGGCCGCCGACGTCTGTCTGGTCCCCAGTCGGTCGGAGTCGTTCGGACTGGTGGCCCTGGAGTCGGCCGCCTGCGGGACACCGGTGGTGGCATCCGATGTCGGCGGACTGCGCAGCCTGGTCGACCACGGGCGGACCGGGTACCTCGTGGAGGAGCCCGATCCCGAGGCCTACGCCGCCTGGGTGCGCCAGATCCTGGCCGAACCCCTCCTGGGCGAGCGGCTGAGCACCGGCTCGGTCCTGCGGGCCCGTCGCTACACCTGGGCCCGGGCGGCCCACCTGCTGGTCGACATCTACGCCGACCTCACCACCGGCCGACTGGTCGACTGCACGTGACCGACGAGTGGGCGGGCGTCCTCCAGCCCGCCGAGCGCGAGGCCGTGTGCGCCCGCATCGACGACTGGGCGGCCCGCCAGCTGGCCGAGGGCGGCGCACTGGTCGCCGTCGACCGCCAGGCCGGGGGTGACCCCGTCACCGGAGCCCCCCGGTGGTACCTGCGGCTCCGTGGCGAGGAGAAGGAGTTCGTCACCGTGTGGCTGACCCTCCGCCAGCGCACCCTGCGCCACGAGGCCCAGTTCATGCCCGCGCCGGAGGTGAACGTCGAGGCCACGTGGGAGTACCTGCTCAAGCGCAACGCCGACCTGATCGGCCTGGCCTTCGCCCTCGGGGCCGAGGACGCCATCTACCTGGTGGGCCGGGTGCCGGTGTCGCGGGTCGACGACGACGAACTCGACCGCATCATCGGCTCGTCCCTGGCCTACACGGACGAGTGCTTCCCGACGGCCATGTCCATCGGGTACGAGGGGCGCTACCGCCGCAAGCCGCAGTCGGCACGCTGAGCCAGCCCGGCCACCGAGAGGGCCGCTGGTAGCGTTCCGGCATGGCACCCAAGCTCCTCCTGGTCGGCGGCGGAAAGATGGGCTCGGCCCTGCTCAGCGGCCTGGTGGCCGCCGGTTGGGCCCCCATCGGCGACCTGGCCGTGAGCGAGACCGACCCCGCCCAGCGGGCCCGCCTCGAGGCGGCCCATCCCGGGCTGACCGTGGTGGGCGGACCGGTCGAGGCGGCCGACGTCCTGCTCGCCGTCAAGCCGGACGTGGCCGAGGCCGCGCTCCGCGCCCTGGGCGCATCCGGTCCCCGCCGGGTCCTCTCGATCGTGGCCGGATCTCCTCGGACCGGCTCGAGGCGGCCCTCCCGCCGGGCTCGGTCGTCGTCCGGGCCATGCCGAACACCCCGTCCCTGGTCGGCGCCGGGGTGGCCGGCCTGTCCGGCGGCATCGCCGCCACCTCGTCCGACCTGGACTGGGCCGACGGCATCCTCTCCGCCGTGGGCCGGGTGGTCCGGCTCCCCGAGCGCCACCTCGACGCGGTGACCGGCATCTCGGGCTCGGGACCGGCCTACGTGTTCCTGGTGGCCGAGGCCATGATCGAGGCCGGCGTCACCGCCGGGCTCACCCGGGACGTGAGCAGGCAGCTGGTGGTGGGCACCCTCCTCGGCGCCTCGAAGATGCTCGACGAGACGGGCCAGGAGCCGGCCGAGCTCCGGGCCGCCGTCACGTCGCCGGGCGGGACCACGGCAGCCGCCGTGCGGACCCTCGAGTTCAAGGCGGTGCGCTCGGCGTTCATCGAGGCGGTGGCCGCCGCCACCGAGCGCTCCCGCCAGCTCGGCCGCTGACGGGCGGCCCCCGGAGGCACCGACCGGTCGTCAACAGGACGGGCGGCCCCCCTTCGTCGTACGATCCTGGCCGTGGCGACGGACTCCCCCTCTGCGAACGGCGAGCACAGACCGGCGGCTCCGGGCGCCCACGGCCGGCGCATCCCGGAGGCCACGGTGGCCCGGCTCCCCGTCTATCAGCGGATCCTCGAGGAACTGCTGCGTTCGGGGACCTCCACCGTCTCGTCCGAACTGCTCGGCGCGGCCGCCCAGGTCAACGCGGCCAAGGTGCGCAAGGACCTCTCGCTGCTCGGCTCGTTCGGGACCCGGGGCAGCGGGTACGACGTGGCCTTCCTGGTCGAGCAGATCGACCGGCAGCTCGGTCTCGACCGTGACTGGACGGTGGCCATCGCCGGTATCGGCAACCTGGGCCGGGCCCTGGCCCGCAGCCAGGGGTTCGCCGCCCGGAACTTCCTGGTGGTGGCCCTCATCGACACCGACCCGGCCATCATCGGCGAGCGGATCGACGGCATCGAGGTGCGCCACCCGGACGACCTCCCGGCCATCGCGGTCGAGACGCCGCTGGCCATCGGGGTCATCACCACGCCGGCGCCGGTGGCCCAGCGGGTGGCCGACCTGCTCATCGACGCCGGGGTCCGGTCGCTCCTCAACTTCGCCCCCCGGGTGCTCGACGTGCCGGACGACGTGCTCCTCCGCTACGTCGACCTGAGCATCGAGCTCCAGGTCATGAGCTTCTACCAGGCCCGTCAGCTGGACGACGAGGCCGACGAGCGGATGCCGATCATCCGGTCGATCGGCCTCACCCCGGGAAGCCGGTCCTGACCCACCCCGGTGCCGGTCCCCGGAGCGGTCCGGCCCCACGACTGGCGGACCGGCCGTGGTGCCGCGATGCTGGGGGAACCCAGAGGGCGCGGTCGACCGGCGGAATCCCGCCGCTCGGTAGGGTGGAGGGACGAGGCCGGTCGTGGCGCCGATCCGATCCGACCGACGCCGTGACACCGAGGCTGTGACCAAGTGACCGACCGAGCGAACCAGGCACCAACCGAGGCGGTCCTCACGTGTCGGTGATCGTCGTCGGCCTGGAGCAGAAGCAGGCCCCCCTGGAACTCCTCGACCGGGTGTCCATCACCGAGGCGGAGACCCCGAAGGCGCTCGGACGCCTCCGTGACCAGCCCAATCTGTCCGAGGCGGTCCTGCTGTCCACCTGCCTGCGCACCGAGGTGTACGCCGTGGTCGAGCGATTCCACGACGGTGTCGCCGAGATCCAGGAGTTCCTGGCCGAGGTCAGCGGAAGCTCGGTCGACGCCCTGTCGGAGTTCTGCACGATCCGCTTCGACGACGACGTGACGGACCACCTGTTCTCGGTGGCCGCCGGCCTGGATTCGGCGGTGCTGGGTGAGTCCGAGGTCCTGGGCCAGGTCCGCCGGGCCTGGGAGCGGGCCCAGGGCGAGCACTCCTCGGGGCCGGTCCTCGGGACCCTCTTCCGCCACGCCGTCGAGACCGGCAAGCGGGTGCGGTCGGAGACGGCCATCGCCCGCGGCATCACCTCGCTGTCACACGGCGCGGTGGCCCTCGCCGCCGACCGGCGGCCGGGAGGCCTGGCCGGCACCCGGGTGGCGGTCATCGGCGCGGGGGAGATGGGGGAGGGTGTGGCCCAGGCGCTGGACGATCGGGGGGTCGAGCACCTGATCATGGCCAACCGCACGGCGGAGCGGGTCGAGTCGCTGGTGGCCGGCCTGCCGGCCTCGGCCGCCGACACGGTGGAGACCCGGGACCTGGACGACCTGGTGACGCTGCTGGGCGAGGTGGACGTGGCCTTCACCACGGTGGGCACCGCCCACCCCATCGTCACCCGGGCCGACCTCGAGGCCGCGCTGACCCGCCGCACCGGTCGCCCCGACCTGCTGGTCGTCGACCTGGGCATGCCCCGCAACGTGGAGCCCGAGAGCACCTCCCTCGACGGGCTGGTGCTGCTCGACATGGACGACCTGCGCGCCGCGGTGGCCGACGCCCTCACCGGTCGCCAGGAAGAGGTGGAGGCGGCCACCGGGATCGTCACGGACGAGGTCGAGCGCTACCGGGCGGCATCGCGGGCCCGCGACGCCGCACCCATGGTGTCCGCCCTGCGCTCCCGGGTGGAGGAGGCGCGGCTGGCCGAGCTCGACCGCCAGCGGTCGAAGCGCTCCGATCTCGACGAGGCCCAGTGGGAGCAGGTCGACGCCGTCACCCGGGCCATGGTGGCCAAACTCCTCCACCAGCCGACGGTCGTCCTGAAGGAGGCCGCCGGCTCCCCGCGCGGGGAGCGGCTCGTCGAGTCCCTGCGCGCCCTGTTCGACCTCTGACCGGTGCCCGGGCGTCCGGCATGACCTCGCCGACCGGCCGCCTCCGGCTGGCCACCCGCGGCTCGCCCCTGGCCCGTTGGCAGGCCGAGCGGGTGGCCGCCCTCCTGGCCGCCGTCGACGTCGAGGCCGAGTTGGTGGTGGTGGACACCGAGGGGGACCGCCGCACCGACGTGTCCCTGGCGGAGTTGGGCGGCCAGGGGGTGTTCGTGACCGAGGTGCAGGCCGCCGTCGCCCGGGGCGACGCCGACGCCGCCGTGCACTCGGCCAAGGACCTGCCCGCTTCGCCGGAGCTGGTGGCACCCGACCTGGTGCTCGCCGCCTTCCCGGAACGGGGTGACCCCCGGGACGTCCTGGTCGGATCGAGCCTCGACGGGCTCCCCACCGGCGCCACGGTGGCCACCGGGTCGGCGCGGCGACGGGTGCAGCTGGCCAACGCCCGACCGGACCTCACGTTCGCCGATCTGCGGGGCAACCTGGCCACCCGGCTGGCCAAGGCCGGGGTCGAGGGGGTGACCGCCGTCGTGGTGGCCCGGGCCGCACTCGATCGCCTCCGGTGGGCGCCGCCCGTCGGCCAGGAGGTCGACACGCTCGACCCCCGGCGTCATGCTGCCCCAGGTGGCCCAAGGTGCACTGGCCGTCGAGTGCCGGGCCGACGACGACCGCACCCGGGGTGCCCTCGCCGCCATCGACGACGCCCGGATCCGCCGTGTGGTGGAGGCCGAGCGGGCCTTCCTGGCCGAGTTGGGCGGCGGCTGCACCCTCCCGGTCGGTGCCCACGCCGAACTCGCCGCACCCGACGGCCTGGCGTCGGGGCCACTGGTCCTGACCGGGATGATGGCCGGGGCCGACGGCCACGTCGTGCTCCGCCACGAGGCGACCGGACCGGACGGACCCGCCCTGGGCCGTGCCGTGGCGAGGTACCTGTTGGACGACGCCGGCGGCGCCGACCTCGGGCCCTGGAGGCCGGAGTCGTGACGGTCGCCCTCGTGGGTGCCGGTCCCGGCGACCCCGGCCTGCTCACCCGTCGCGGCGCCGAACTCCTGGCCCGGGCCGAGGTCGTCGTGTACGACCGGCTCATCGCCCGCGAGCTGCTCGACCTCGCCCCGGCGGGAGCCGAGCTGATCGACGTGGGCAAGGGCCCCGGTCAGTCGGGGCGCCAGGCCGACATCAACGAGCTCCTGGTCGACCGCGGGCGCTCGGGTCGGCGCGTCGTCCGCCTGAAGGGCGGCGACCCCTTCGTCTTCGGGCGCGGTGGGGAGGAGGCCGAGGCACTCCGCCAGGCCGGCGTGGACGTGGAGGTGGTGCCCGGGGTGAGCTCGGCCTTCGCGGCACCGGCCGCCGCCGGCATCCCGGTCACCCATCGCACGGTGTCGACCTCGGTGACCGTGGTCACCGGGCACGCCGGGGACCCGTCACTTCCCGGGGTCGACTGGGAGGCGCTCGGGCGCCTGGACGGCACCCTGGTCATCCTCATGGGCATGGGCGCTCGCGCCGCCATCGCCGAACGGCTGGTGGCCGCCGGACGGGACGGGGCCACGCCGGTGGCCGTGGTCCACTGGGGCACGACCGACCGCCAGCAGGTGGTCCGCACCGATCTGGCCCACCTGGCCGCCGTCGACCTCCCGGCACCGGCCGCCATCGTGGTGGGAGCGGTGGCCGACCTCGACGTGACGGCGGCGATCGCCGCCGCAGAGGGTGGGTGACGGCGTGCACCACCCGGTGGGCGGGTCGGTGCCGCCGCCCGCCGTCCCCCCGGTGCCGGCCCCGGCCCCCGGGTCGTTGACGGGGCGCACGGTGGTGGTGACCCGGGCCCGGGCCCAGGCCTCGGGACTGGTGCGACGGCTGACCGACCTCGGGGCGGACGTCGTCGAACTGCCGGTCATCGCCATCGAGGACCCGGTCGACCGGGGCGCGGCACTGGCCGCCGCCACCGACCGGGCGGTGGCCGGCGACTACGAGTGGGTGGTGGTGACCTCGGGCAATGCGGTGGCCCGGATCGTGGACGCCCTGGGCGGACGTGCCCTACCGGCCGTCGACCCGTTGGGCCGCCGTGGGCACGTCCACGGCCAAGGCCCTGATGGTGCGGGGGGTGGTGCCCGACCTGGTGCCCGAACGGGCCGTGTCGGACGCCCTGGTGGAGGTGTTCCCGGTGGCCCGGCCGCACGGCGCGGGTCCGGGGCGCGGCACCGCAGGGGGGGCCGCCCTGTTCGTCCGGGCCGAACGGGTGCGCGCCGTGGTGGCCCCGGGCCTGGCGGCCAAGGGCTGGCGGGTCGACGAGGCCATCGCCTACCGCACCGTGGCCGGTGACGTCGACCCGGAGGCCGCGGCCCGGGCCTCGGCCGCCGACGCGGTGGCCTTCACGTCGTCGTCGACGGTCGAGCGCACGGTCGACCTGCTCGGCGCCGACGGGGTCCCGCCGGTCGTCGTGTCGATCGGGCCGGTGACGTCGGAGGCGGCGCGGGCCGCCGGCCTGGCCGTCACCGCCGAGGCGACCGTGCACACCCTCGAGGGACTGGTGGCCGCCGTGGTCGAAGCGCTGACCTGAGTCGTGCGGTCCCGACGGTGAGGGGTCCTGACCGCGGGGACGTCGCATCGACGACCGGAGGGGTCTCCCGCCCGGACGCCGGGGCCCGGTCGGACGGCGGTGCCGTAGGCTGGGGGACCGTGCCCGACCTCCCCGCCGCCTCCGGTTTCCCGGTCCGTCGCCTGCGACGCGTGCGCCGCACGCCGGCCCTGCGCCGCCTCGTCGCCGAGACGACGCTGACCGTCGACGATCTGGTCGCCCCCCTGTTCGTGGCCGACGGCCTCGACGCCCCGCGCCCGGTGGGCTCGTTGCCCGGGGTGTCCCAGCACACGGTGGAGTCGCTGGTGGCCGAAGCGCGGCGCCTGGCCGGCCTGGGCGTGCCCGGGGTGATCCTGTTCCCCCTGCCGCGCCCCGAGGACAAGGACGCCACCGGGTCGGCATCCCTGTCGCCCGACGGGATCACCCGACGGGCCATCGAGGCGGTGCGGACCGCGGTGGGGGACGACCTGGTGGTCATGGCCGACTGCTGCCTCGACGAGTTCACCGACCATGGGCACTGCGGCGTGGTCGACCCCGACACCGGCGACGTCGACAACGACGCCACCATCGAGCTCTACGCCGACCTGGCCGTCGTCCAGGCCGAGGCCGGGGCCCACGTGATCGCGCCGAGCGGGATGATGGACGGACAGGTGGCGGCCATCCGCGCCGCGCTCGACAGCGTCGGGCACACCGACGCCGCCGTGCTGGCCTACGCGGCCAAGTACGCGTCGGCCCTGTACGGCCCGTTCCGCGAGGCGGCCGCGGTGACCATCGCCGGGGGAGGCGACCGCAAGGGCTACCAGCAGGACCCCCGGAACCGCCGCGAGGCGCTGGCCGAGGTGGCCCTCGACGTGGCCGAGGGGGCCGACATGGTCATGGTCAAGCCGGCGCTCACCTACCTCGACGTGGTGGCCGACGTGCGGGCCCTGGTCGACGTGCCCGTGGCCGCCTACCACGTGAGTGGGGAGTACGCCATGGTCAAGGCCGCCGCCGAGCGGGGCTGGATCGACGGTCCGGCGGTGGCCCTGGAGCAGATCACCGCGGTCAAGCGGGCCGGCGCCGACTTCGTCCTCACCTACTTCGCGGGCGAGCTGGCCGAGACCCTCCATGGCTGAGCCGGTCCACCCCGTCGCAGCGGGGCACGCGGCCTCCGAGGCACTCTTCGCCCGGGCCAACCGGGTCATCCCCGGGGGGGTCAACTCCCCCGTGCGCTCCTTCCGCTCGGTCGGCGGACACCCCTACTTCGTGACCCGCGGAGCAGGCGCCTACGTCTGGGACGCCGACGGCAACCGGCTGCTCGACTTCGTCCAGTCCTACGGAGCCTCCATCCTCGGTCACGCCCACCCCGCCGTGGTGGCCGCCGTCCGCGAGGCGGCCGGACGGGGCACCACCTTCGGGGCGCCGACCGAGGGAGAGGTCCTGCTGGCCGAGGCGATCCGCGACCGGGTCCCCGGATGCCGGCAGGTGCGTCTGGTGTCGTCGGGCACGGAGGCCACCATGAGCGTGATCCGCGTGGCCCGCGGGTTCACCGGTCGCGATCGCATCGTCAAGTTCGCCGGCTGCTACCACGGGCACTCCGACGGGCTCCTGGCCGGCGGGGGCAGCGGCGTGGCCACCCTCGGCCTGCCCGACTCGGCCGGGGTGCCCGGGGCCGCGGTGGCCGACACCGTGGTCGCCCCCTACAACGTGGTGCCCGAACTCGACGACCGGGTGGCGTGCGTGATCGTCGAGGCGGTGGCCGCCAACATGGGCCTCGTCCCGCCGGCGCCGGGGTTCCTCGAGGGACTGCGGGCCGCCTGTGACGCGGCCGGCGCCCTGCTGGTGTTCGACGAGGTCATCACCGGGTTCCGCCTGGGTGAGGGCGGGGCTGCCGCGTTCACCGGGGTGCAGCCCGACCTGTGGTGCTTCGGGAAGGTGATCGGCGGCGGCCTGCCGGTCGGCGCGTTCGGCGGCCGCGAGGACGTCCTGGCCGTCCTGGCCCCGCTCGGTCCCGTCTACCAGGCGGGCACCCTCTCGGGGAACCCGCTCGCCACGGCCGCGGGCCGCACCGTCCTCGACACGCTCACCCCCGCCGCCTACGCGGAATTGTCCTCCTCGGTGGCCGGGTTCGGGTCGTCGCTGCAGGGGATCCTGGACTCGGCCCTGGCCGAGGCCGGCACCACCGATGCCGAGGGCCGTCGGCTGACGGCCCGGGTCCCGGTCGTGGGCCCGCTCCTCGGCCTGTTCTTCGTCCCCGAGGGCGGACCCGACGTCTCGGACTACGACGGCGCGGCGGCCTCGGCCGGCACCGGGCTCTACGCACGGTTCTTCCGGGCGATGCTCGACCGGGGCGTGGCCCTGGCGCCCGGCCCCTACGAGGTGGCGTTCCCCTCGCTCGCCCACGGCGGCGAGGAGTATGACCGGGCACTGTCGTGCGCCGAGGAGGCCGTGGCCGAGGTCCTGGCCGGATAGGGGGGTACCGTGGGCGCTCAAGGACGGGCCACCCGTTGCCGAATCAATTACCTGAGGACCGGTCCAACCTCCATGCCTGCGTACAGGGCAGAATGGCAGCGGCACACCACCCGGCCGGGTGCGTGCCGGCAGCCTGTCGGCTCCCGCCGGGAGCCGACAGGGGACGAAGGGCCGTCGGGCGCACGTCGTCCGATCGACAACCGCCTCCGGCCACGAAGGAGAGATGGATGACCGTCGGGATCACAGAGCTACCGCCGGAAGGCATGCAACTCCCAGGCGTTGCCCTGGCCGGTGACGCGGACCGGGGCACCAAGACGACGGAGGGCATCAGCCTCCTGTTCACGACGGCCGGGGTGACCGTACAGGGTCCCCAGCCGCAGATCGAGCGGCTGCTGGTCTGGTCCGCCCTCGACTCGGCCACGTGCCGCGAGAAGATCCAACTGCCCGACGGCCGCGAGGCGGCCATCATGGAGCTGACGTCGGGTGGCCAGTCGATCCGCTTCCTGCTCCCGAGCGACGCCGTGTCGCCGGGTCAGGCCGCCTACCTCGACCAGGCCCTACCCACCTGGCTGGTCCGCTACAAGGGTGCCGCCCCCGTGGCCGGTGCACCGGTGGCTCCGGGCGCCGAAGCCGCCACCGCCCAGGAGGCGGAGGTGGGCGTGGCCCTGCCGGCCCCCGGCCCCGCCCCGGCCACCACCCAGCCCGCCACGCAGGCCGAGGTTGCCGCAGAGGCCCCGGCCCCGGCGTTCGCCGCGGCCGGAACGGCCGGCGCCGCCCTCGGTGCTGCAGGCATGGCCGCGGCCGGACTGACCGGCGAGCAACCGATGGACCCGTCGGCCAGCAACGGCCAGGGTGCCGTCGCCGGTGGACCCGCGGCAGCACCGCCCACCATGCAGGCCCCGCCCATGCAGGCCCCTCCTGCCTCCCCGGCCCCGGCCGCTCCGGTCATGCAGGCTCCCCGCCGCCCCCGCCCCCGCCCCCCGCCCCGGCCGCCCCGGCGATGCCGGCACCCACCATGCAGGCCCCGCCACCGGCGCCCGGCCGCACCGGTCATGCCCGCCGCACCCGTCATGCCGGCAACGCCGGCCGCACCGGTGATGCCGGCCCCGCCTGTCGCTGCTCCCGCTCCGCCGGCCCCGACCGGCACGGCATGGGACAACCCGCCACTCGGCGTCGCCCCTCCCGAGGCGCCCGTCGCCGAACCGAAGAAGGCGAAGAAGCCCCGGTTCGCCCTCACCCGCAAGCAGCTGCATGCCGCCGAGGCCGAGGCCGACGCGGCCGCCGGCGCGGCCGTCGATCCGGCGCCCGCCGCTTCCCCGGTGGCGGCCCCCTCCCCGGGACAGGGTGCGCCCGACGTGTTCGCCCCCGCGGCGAAGAAGGCGAAGAAGCCCCGGTTCGCCCTCACCCGCAAGCAGCTCCATGCCGCCGAGGCCGCGGCGGCCGGCACGGCCGTGGTCGGTGCCGCCGCGACCGTCGATCCCGCGTCGGCCGCCCCACAGGCGGCGGTTCCCGCACCGCCGGCGAGCGTGGCGCCGCCCGCACCCGCCCCGGCCCCCGAGGCGAAGAAGGCGAAGAAGCCCCGGTTCGCCCTCACCCGCAAGCAGCTCCGTGCCGCCGAGGCCGCGGCGGCCGGCACGGCCGTGGTCGGTGCCGCTGCCGCGACGACCGCCCCCCCGACCGCCCCGCCGTCCGACCCGGTGCCGCTCGGCGTCCAGCCTCCGCCCCCGGTGGCCGCCCAGGACCCGGCCGCCGCTCCGATGGGGCAGCCGACCCCCGCGCCCGGTGCCCCGGTCGCCGGCGAGGTCGTGCTGGCCGACGCCGGTTCGAAGTCCAGCCGCCGGAACCTCGTCATCCTGGTGGCCCTGCTGGTCCTCGTGGTGGCCGTCGGCGCCGGGTACCTGATCACGAAGAAGAACAACACGACGACGACCGCCCCTCCGGCCACGGTGCCGGCGGGCGCCGCCGACACCGCGTTGGCCGCGGCCATCAACCTCCGGCTGACCGACCTCCCGACCGGTTGGACCCAGGCACCGCCCGCCCAGGCCGTGGTGCGGCCGCCGGTGGCCCCGGCCGCGGCCCAGGCCACGGCGTCGAACGCCATGGCGTCCTGCCTCAACACCAGCTACGCCGTCGTCTCGGGGCTGTTCGACTCCGGGTCGCTGCCCGGCCAGACCAGTCTGGTGCAGTCGCCGATGTTCGCCAGCGCAGCCGGCTCCTCGTTGGAGATGGCCTCACGGACCACGACGATGTCGTCGCCCGGCCAGGTCCAGGCCCTCAACGCCGTGTTCACCAACCCGAAGTTCGACCTCTGCTACCAGCAGTACCGCCAGACGCTGGCCCAGGCGGCGGTGCCCGGTGCCGCGGTCCAGGTCCAGCCGGTCACGCTGTCCGCGCCCACCGGCGTCCAGTCCTACGGCGTGGTCAGCACCTACACGCTGCCGGGAGCCGGCACCCAGGTGGTGGGTGACGCCTACGTGCTCGGCGGTCGCACGGTGACGGTCATCCAGCCGTCGACCAACGGTGCGGCCATCCCGTCGAGTGCGTTCGCACCGGCCTACGACGCGGTGGCCGCACGGGTGGCGGCCAGCGCCTCGAAGTAGGGGTCCCCGGCGGGGGAGCAGGGGCCGGCCGCCGGGTGCCGGTCCCGGTCAGACCCCCTCGGGGGCCAGTCGGGCGATGGTGGCCAGGGCCCGATAGGCGGCCTCGGCCGGGCCGGTCTCGTCCGGTCGGACGAGGTTCGACATGATGCGCAGGATCCAGGTCATGAGGGACTGGGAGTACATGCCGGTTCCCACGCACAGCTTCATGAGGTCCGGATTGGCGATGACCCGGATGAAGGCCCGGGCCACCCGGTAGTAGAGGCCGTAGGCCTCCTCGAGGCGGTCCTCGTAGCGCTGCAGGGCCGCGAACCCGTCGCCGGACAGCGCCTCACCGAGTGACGCGGCGGCCAGGCGTCCGGTCTCGTAGCCGTAGGCGATGCCCTCGCCGTTGAACGGGTTGATGGCCCCGGCCGCATCGCCCACCACCAGCGTGGTGGCCCCGAGCCGGGGGCCCACGGCCAGCCCCATCGGCAACTTGCCGCCGGTGGGGGGCCCGAGGCAGGTGGCGGGGGACAGCTCCCACTCCTTGGGCGCCCAGGCCACGAAGTGCTCCATGAGGGTGCCGGTGTTGACCCCCTTCCACCGCCGGTCGGTCGACAGCAGGCCCACGCCGACGTTGACCCGACCGTCACCGAGCGGGAAGATCCAGCCGTAGCCGGGCACCACGCTTCCCTCGCCGTCCCGGATGTCGAGGTGGGACTCGATGAACGGCTGGTCGTGGCCGGGCGACGTGTAGTACCCGCGCAGGGCCATGCCCATGGGCTGCGACCGGTCGCGGCTGGTGCCGAGCGCCCGACCGAACCGCGAGTTGGCGCCGTCGGCCACCACCACGTAGCGGGCCCGCACCTCGCGCGACGCGCCGGTGGCCTTGTCCTTCACCACCGCGCCGACACACGAGGGGAGCCCCGCCCCGTCCGGCGTCGGCGTCGTGGCGTCCAGGATCGGCTCGACGGCCTCGGTGCCCTGCCAGACGGTGGCCCCGGCCTTGGCGGCACGGTCGTTGACCAGGGCGTCCAGGTCGTGGCGGGTGATCACGTACCCGTACGGGGGGAAGGAGGGGTGCTCCGGCCACGGGAGGTCCAGCACCTTGCCGAATGCGTGGGCCCGCAGGCCGGAGTACCGGTGGGCGCCGGCCAGGGCGCCTTCGACCCCCATGTCGGCCAATTGGCGCACCGACCGGGGGGTGAGGCCGTCGCCGCACGTCTTGGCGCGCGGGAACACCTTCTTCTCCACCAGGGCCACGTCCCACCCGGCCTCGGCCAGCCAGTAGGCACAGGCCGACCCCGAGGGCCCTCCTCCCACGATCAGCACGTCGTGGACGTGGCCCTCCGGCGGGGGGCCGGTGGTGGTCGGGTCGGCTGGGTGGGGGGCCGCGGAGTGCACGACCTCATGCTACGGGGCGGTGCCCGGGTCGGCACACCGGCGTGGGGGTCCCCGTCGGACCCCCGGGGATCCCCCGGGACCCGGCGAACACCCGCTCGCCGTCCGTCCCCGGCCCGGCCCGGGCGCCCGGCCGGGCGGATGTGCCCCGCCGGAGGGGTGCGTGATAAAAATCACATGTTGTGGCCGACTACCTGCCGATCCTGATCCTCATCGTCCTGGGGTTCCTCTTCGCGTCCCTCTCCTTCGTGGCGTCCGCGCTGCTGGCGCCCAAGAAGCGGCCGACGGCGGCCAAGCTCGCCCCCTACGAATGCGGGATCGTGCCCGGCATCGACCCCCCGACGCGGTTCCCGGTGCGGTTCTACCTGGTGGCGATGATCTTCATCATCTTCGACATCGAGGTGGTGTTCCTCTACCCGTGGGCCGTCATCTTCCGCCAGCTGCGCTCGTTCGGCCTCATCGAGGTCCTCGTCTTCGCCGCCGTGGTCTTCATCTCCTTCGTCTTCCTGGTCGGCAACGGGGCCCTGAGCTGGGGCCCGTCCAAGCGGCTGCTCGGTGCCATGCCGGCGCGGACCTCGAGCTCGACCATCGGCCGCATCGGCGCCCCGACCACCGAGCCCGCGACCGACCGCCCGGCCACCGCGCCGTCCGGCCCCGGCCGCGCCGCCTGAGCCGGGAGGGGATCGACCGTGGGCCTCGAAGACCTCCAGCACAACTTCCTCACCGGTCGGCTCGAGGACCTGGTCAAGTGGGCCCGCACCTATTCGATGTGGCCGGCCACGTTCGGCCTGGCCTGCTGCGCCATCGAGATGATGTCGGTCGGCGCCGCCGACTTCGACCTGGCCCGCTTCGGCATGGAGGTCTTCCGGGCCTCCCCCCGCCAGGCCGACCTCATGATCGTGGCCGGCCGGGTGTCGCAGAAGATGGCCCCCGTACTGCGTCAGGTCTACGACCAGATGATGGAGCCCAAGTGGGTGCTGTCGATGGGCGTGTGCGCCAGCACCGGCGGCATGTTCAACAACTACGCCATCGTCCAGGGCGTCGACCAGATCGTGCCGGTCGACGTGTACGCGCCCGGCTGCCCCCCCACCCCCGAGACCCTGATGCACGCCATCCTGACCCTCCACGAGAAGGTCCGGTCCGACGACATCACCCGCCGTGGTGGCGTGCTCCTCGACGGGTCGCTGTCGTCCGACGAGGGCGCCGACACCGACGACGCCCACAGCCCGTCGGACGGGACCACCGGGTGGAACCCCGACCGGCCCGACGCCGTCCACCTCGGCACGCCCAAGCGCAACCCGATCATCGCCCGCAGCGTGGGTGAGCCCCTGTGACCACGGCCACCGACGGGGACGCCACCTCCGACGCGCCCGCATCCGGGGGCAACGCCGCCCGTCGGCGGCTCGATGCCGCCCAGGAGATCCTGTTCCCGACCCGGGAGCAGTACCTCGAGGTCGTGGGCGACCTCCGCGACGGCGGCTTCGAGATGTGCGCCGACCTGTGCGCCGTCGACTACCTCGCCCACCCCGGCCGCCACCTGCCCGACGGGGTCACCGCCGAGCGGTTCGAGGTCGTCGTCAACCTGCTGTCGCTGAGCCAGGTCCGCCGGGTGCGGGTCCGGGTCCAGGTGCCGGCCACCGATGCGGTGGTGCCGACCCTGTTCGACCTCTACCCCGGCACCGAGGCCATGGAGCGCGAGGCCTACGACCTGCTGGGCATCGTGTTCACCGGCCACCCGGACATGACCCGGATCCTCCTGCCCGAGGACTGGGAGGGGCACCCCCTCCGCAAGGACTACGGCGTCGGGCGGGTGCCGGTGCAGTTCAAGGGCGCCCCGGGTCCCCGATGAGCGACGCCCCCGCCACCGACGCCGCCGACGGCGTGCCCCACACCGACACCGTGCTTCCCGACCCGGTGTCGGGTGCGGCCTACGACGAGGCCTCCGACACCGGCACCGAGCGCGGCCTGATCGTCGAGACGTCGGAGGGCGCCCAGGAGCTCTTCCCGCGCAAGGAGACGGAGCCCGACGAGCTGCGGCGCGAGGCGGGGGCGGTGCTGCGCCTGCCCGAGGGCGTGGTGGTCAACGCCGACGACATCGACATCGAGCAGTCGGACGACGAGACCATGATCATCAACATGGGCCCCCAGCACCCGTCGACCCACGGGGTGCTCCGCCTGATGATCGAGCTGGACGGGGAGACGGTGCTGCGCACCAAGCCGGTCATCGGCTACCTCCACACCGGCATGGAGAAGACGGCCGAGGAGCTCACCTACGTCCAGGGGTCGACCAACGTCACCCGCATGGACTACCTGTCCCCGCTCCACAACGAGCTGGTGCTGTCCCTGGCGGTCGAGGCGCTGCTGGGCGTGGAGATGCCGCCGCGGTCGGACTGGATCCGGATGCTGCTGGTCGAGCTCAACCGGGTCTCCTCCCACCTCATGTGGATGGCCACCAACGGCATGGACCACGCGTCGACGTCGATGATGATCTACGGCTTCCGCGAGCGGGAGATGATCCTGGCCTTCTTCGAGAAGACGACCGGCCTGCGGATGAACCACAACTTCATCCGGCCCGGGGGCACCGCGGCCGACCTGCCCGACGGCTGGGAGGACGACGTCACCGTGATCTGCGACACGGTCCTGCCGCGGTTGGACGAGTACGACGAGCTCCTCACCGGCCAGCCGCTGTTCCGCCAGCGCTCCGAGGGGGTGGGCAACCTGTCGGCCGAGGAGGCCCTGGCCCTCTCGCTCACCGGTCCGCTCCTGCGCTCGACCGGGGTCCCGTGGGACCTGCGCCGCGCCATGCCGTACCTGCGCTACGACGAGGTCGAGTTCGACGTCATCGTCGGGACCTTCGGCGACAACTTCGACCGGTACTCGATCCGCCTCAACGAGATCCGCGAGTCGATCCGGATCATCCGTCAGGTCATCGAGAAGATGCCGGCGGGCGACTACCGGGTCCAGGACAAGAAGGTGACCCCGCCGCCCCGGGGCCGCATCGACGAGTCGATGGAGGCCCTCATCCACCACTTCAAGGTGTTCACCGAGGGCTTCCGGGTGCCGGAGGGCGAGGTCTACGTGGCCACCGAGTCCCCCCGGGGCGAGCTCGGCTGCTACCTGGTGTCGGACGGGTCGCCCAAGCCCTACCGGATGCACATCCGCGGTCCGAGCTTCGTCAACCTCCAGGGCCTGCCCCTCATGATGCGCGGCGGCCTCCTGGCCGACGCCGTCGTCGCCTGCTCCTCGGTCGACCCGGTCATGGGGGAGGTGGACCGGTGAGCGAGCGCACCCCGATCGCCCCGCCCCGCCGGGCCTCGTTGGCGCCGGCCGCACCGACCCACCTGAACGCCGACATCCTGGCCCGCGCCCGCCAGCTCATCGCCCTCTACCCCGAGCCCCGGTCGGCCCTGATCCCGCTCTGCCACCTGGCCCAGGAGCAGGACGGGTGGCTCACCCCCGAGGCCATGGTCGACGTCGCCGGACTGGTCGGCGTCACCCCGGGTGAGGTCCTCGGCACGGCGTCGTTCTACGACATGCTCCACACCGAGCCGGTCGGCCGCCACGTGGTGGCGGTGTGCACCAACATCGCCTGTCTCCTCGGAGGCGCCGCCGAGCTGCTCGAGCACGCCGAGGGATCGCTCGGCATCGGGGCCGGCGGGACCACGGCCGACGGCTGCGGTCACCCTCGAGGAGGCCGAGTGCCTGGCCGACTGCGACCGGGCCCCGTGCGTGCAGGTCAACCACCGCTACGTCGGCGCCCAGACCCCCGAATCGTTCGACCGGCTCATCGCCGACCTCCGCGCCGGCGCCCTCGACGGCGACATCCCCCCGCACGGCACCCTGATCCGGGTGCGGCGCACGACGGGCATCGAGGCCGACCCGGCCGCGGTGGCCGAGGAGCGTCGGGTGGCGGCCGAGGCCCGTGCGGCCCGAGCGGCCGCCACGACCGACGGGGGAGGTGCCTGATGGCCATCACCGACCCGCCGAAGATCGTGACCGCCCGCATGGGGCACGCCGACTCGCACACCCTGGAGCGCTACCTCGCCACCGGCGGCTACGAGGGCCTGCGGGTCGCGCTGGCCAAGACGCCCGAGGCGGTGGCCGCCGAGGTCGACGCGGCCAGCCTGCTCGGCCGGGGCGGCGCCGGCTTCCCGGCCGGCCGCAAGTGGTCGATGCTCCGCCAGAACCCGGTCACCTACCTGGTGGTGAACGGCGACGAGTCGGAGCCGGCCACGTTCAAGGACCACCTGCTGGTGGAGCGCGACCCCCACCAGCTCATCGAGGGCGTGGTCATCGCGGCCTACGCCCTGCAGGTCACCCGGGTGTTCATCTTCCTGCGCGGCGAGTTCGCCCTCGGGCTCGAGCGGGTGCAGGCGGCCCTCAACGACGCCTACGCCCACGGGGCCGTGGGTCGGGACATCTTCGGCTCGGGCTTCTCGGTCGACGTGGTGGTCCACCCCGGTGCCGGCGCCTACATCTGCGGCGAGGAGACGGCCCTCCTCGAGTCCCTCGAGGGCAAGCGCGGCTTCCCGCGGATCAAGCCCCCGTTCTTCCCGGCGGCCATCGGCCTGTACGGCGACCCGACGGTGGTCAACAACGTGGAGACCATGTCGAACCTGCCGTGGATCATGATCAACGGGGGCGCCGCGTTCGCCGCCCTCGGCGGCGGGCGCTCCACCGGCACCCGGCTCTTCGCCCTGGCCGGACACGTCAACAATCCGGGCGTGTTCGAGCTCGAGATGGTCAAGACCACCTTCAACGACCTCATCAACGCCCCGGTCCTGGGCGGTGGCATCCCGCACGGGCGTGGCCTCAAGGCCTTCATCCCCGGGGGGGTGAGCGCCCCGTGGTTCGGACCGGACCAGATCGACCTGCCCCTCGGCCAGGACGAGGTGGCCGAGGCGGGCTCCATGCTGGGCTCGGGTTCGGTCGTGGTGATGGACGACCACACCTCCGCGGTGCGGGCGGCCTGGCGGATCACCAAGTTCTTCTCCCGCGAGTCGTGCGGCCAGTGCACCCCGTGCCGCGAGGGCTCGGGCTGGCTGGAGCGCATCATGGACCGCATCGAACGGGGCGAGGGTCGCGAGGAGGACCTCGACCTGCTGCTCGACGCCTGCGACAACATCTCGCCCGGCGTGGCCTGGCCCCCGCAGCAGACGACCATCTGCGTGCTCGGGCCGTCCATCCCGTCCTCGATCAGCTCGGCCATCACCATGTTCCGCGACGAGTTCCTGGTCCACATCAAGGAGGGGGGCTGTCCCTATGGGTGACGAGGCCGCCCCGATCGGCGGGGCCGACGACGAGACGGCGGTGGACGCGGTCGAGTTCACGCTCGACGGCCGGACGGTGCGCGCCCGCAAGGGCGAGATGCTCATCGCCGCGGCCGAGCGGGCCGGCACCTTCATCCCCCGGTTCTGCTACCACCCGCGCATGGAGCCGGTCGGCGTGTGCCGCATGTGCCTGGTCGAGGTGAGCGGGCCCCGTGGCGCCACCCTCGTGCCGAGCTGCTTCATCGAGGCGGCCCCGGGCATGGAGGTCGTCACCGCCTCCGACAAGGTCAAGAAGGCCCAGGACGGCGTCCTCGAGTTCCTCCTCATCAACCACCCCTTGGACTGTCCGGTGTGCGACAAGGGCGGCGAGTGTCCCCTCCAGGACCAGACCCTGGCCTACGGCCCGGGCGAGACCCGCTTCGTCGAGGAGAAGCGCCACTTCGAGAAGCCGATCCCCATCTCCGAGCTGGTCCTGCTCGACCGCGAGCGGTGCATCCAGTGCAGCCGCTGCACGCGCTTCGCCGACGAGGTGGCGGGCGAGGCCCAGATCGACTTCATCGGCCGGGGCGAGCAGATCCAGGTGGGCACGTTCCCCGACCTGCCGTTCACCTCGTACTTCTCGGGCAACACCGTGCAGATCTGCCCGGTCGGCGCCCTGACCGCCACCCCGTACCGGTTCGCGGCCCGGCCGTGGGACCTCGACCAGGTCGAGTCCACCTGCACCACCTGCTCGGTGGGCTGCCGGGTGGCGGTCCAGTCGTCGTCCAACCGGCTGACCCGCCTCCTCGGCATCGACATCGAGCCGGTCAACCACGGCTGGCTGTGCGACAAGGGCCGGTTCGCGGCCGACGCCGTCAACTCGGAGGACCGGCTCACCGAGCCGATGGTCCGCAAGGACGGCACGCTGGTCGCCGTCTCCTGGCACGAGGCCCTGGCCGTGGTGGCCACCGGACTGCGGAAGGCCGCGGCCGACCGGCCCGAGTCGGTCGGGGTGGTCGGCGGTGCCCGCCTGACCAACGAGGGCGCCTATGCCTGGGCCCGGGTGGCCAAGGGTGTCCTCGGGACCGACTCGGTCGACGCGCAGCTCGGCGACGGACTGCCGGCCGAGGTGGTCCTCGGCCTGCCCCGGGCCACCATCGACCAGGCGGTCTCGGCGTCGACCGTCGTGCTCCTGAGCGGCGACGTGCGCGAAGAGCTGCCCGTCCTCTTCCTCCGGCTCCGGGCCGCCGCCGTCGACGGCGACCTGTCCATCGTCGAACTGTCACCCCAGGCCACCTCGCTCACGACCCACGCCGAGGTCTCCCTCCGCTACGGGCCCGGCGATGCCACCGCCCTGGTGGAGGCCCTGGTGTCCGGGGGCACCCCCCCGGCCGCGGCCAGCGACCACGCCGCGCTCGACCGGGCCCGCCGGCTCATCGGCGAGGGACCGGTGGTCGTGGTCGTGGGTCGGCCGTCGCTGGCCGAGGACGGCGAACTGGTGGCCGACGCCGCCCAGAAGCTGGCCGCCGCCCTGCCCGCGGCCCGATTCCTGCCGGCGCTCCGCCGCGGCAACGTCCTCGGTGCCCTGGACATGGGCCTCGCCCCCGGCGTCCTGCCCGGACGGGTCGGCCTCGAGGACGGGCGGGCCTGGTTCGAGGGCGCCTGGGGCTCGGTGCCCGAACGCCGGGGACGCGGGACGGCCGACATCCTGGCCGCCGCGGCCGGTGACCAGGCCGAGGGACCGGCGGTCACCGCCCTGGTGCTCCTGGGTGCCGATCCGCTGTCCGACTTCCCCGACCGCCGGCTGGCCCAGCGGGCGCTCGCGAGCGCCGACTTCGTGGTGGCCGTGGCCTCCGCCCCGGGTGCGGTCCTCGACCACGCCGACGTGGTCCTGCCCGCCGCCGAGGCCCACGAGCGTCCCGGCACCACCACCAACCTCGAGGGGCGGATCTTCCGGGTGGGGCAGAAGCTGGTGCCGCCGGGCCAGGCCTGGCCCGACTGGATGATCGCCGGTGAGCTCGCCGTCCACCTCGGCCACGACCTGGGATTCGACTCGGTCGGGACCGTGTGGGACGAGATCGAGCGGGTGGCCGTGTCCCACCGGGGGATCACCCGGGCCGTGCTCGACTCCCACGGTGCGGCCGACGGTGTGGTCGCCCCGCTGACGGCGGGCAAGGTGGCGCTGGCCCGTCGCAACGCCCCGCTCGACCCGATCGCCGCACCCGGGGTCGAGTCGGTGGAGCGCCAGGGGGCCAGCCTCCAGGCCGGGCTCGCCTCCTCGCCCAACGCGGCAGCCGGTGCACCCGGACTCCCCGGGACCGACACCGGTGGCCCGGCCCGACCGGCCATGCTGTCCGGCCTGGTCGAGTTCCCGGTGCCCCACGTGTCCCCGGCCGACGGGTACTCGGTCCGGCTGGTCGCCTCCCGGGTGCTCTACGACGGCGGGACGGCGGTCTCCACCGTCGGGTCGCTGGCCGGGCTGGTGGCCCCGGGCACCGTGCGGGCCAATCCCCAGGACCTCGACGAGCTCGGCGTGGTGGCCGGCGGCCAGGTCCGCCTGCGCTCGGCCACCGCCTCGGCCGTCGTGCCGGTCGAGCCCGACGCCTCGCTGCCCCGCAAGGTGGTGGCGGCCGACTTCAACGTCCCGCTCGGCGACGGCACGGTGGCCGACCTCATCGACCGGGCCTTCCCGGTGGTGGACCTGCGCATGGAGACGCCGTGATCCCCGCCGCGCTCGCCCCGCTGCTCGGCACCGACCCGCTCTACTCGAGCGGGTTGAACTGGGAGGTCCTGGTCATCGTGCTGATCAAGGTCCTCGTGGTGTTCGGCGCCCTGATGGTCGCCGTGATGCTGATGATCTGGTTCGAGCGCAAGGTGATCTCGGACATGCAGAGCCGCATCGGCCCCAACCGGGCCGGGCCCTTCGGGATCGCCCAGACCCTGGCCGACGGGATCAAGCTGTTCTTCAAGGAGGACCTGATCCCCGACAAGGCGGACCGGTTCGTCTTCAAGCTGGCGCCGTACCTCACCATCATCCCGGCGTTCCTGGCCTTCGCCATCGTCCCCATCGGTGGAGAGGTCACCCTGTTCGGGCACACCTTCGAGCTGCAGCTGGCCGACCCGCCCATGGGCATCCTGTTCCTGCTGGCCATGTCGGCCATCGCCGTCTACGGCATCATGCTGGCCGGCTGGTCGTCGGGCTCCAAGTACCCGCTGCTCGGCTCCGTGCGGGCCTCGGCCCAGATGATCTCCTACGAGGCCGCCCTGGGCATGACGGTGGTCATGGTGGTCCTGATCACGGGATCGCTCAGCACCCGGGACATCGTGAACGCCCAGGCGCAGCACCTGTGGCAGTGGAACGTCATCCGTCTGGCCATCGTCCCGGCCGTGATCTTCTTCATCGCCGTCGTCGCCGAGACGAACCGCCCGCCCTTCGACCTGGTCGAGGCCGACCAGGAGCTGGTCGGCGGCTTCCACACCGAGTACTCCTCGATCCGGTTCGCCCTGTTCTTCCTGGCCGAGTTCATGAACACCATCACCATGTCGGCCATCACCGTGACGCTGTTCTTCGGCGGACCCGACGGTCCGGTGCCCCACATCCCCCACACCCAGTGGCTCTGGCCCATCCTGTGGTTCCTGGGCAAGACCATCGCCTTCCTCTTCGTGTTCGTGTGGCTGCGGGCCGCCCTGCCCCGGCTCCGCTACGACCAGCTCATGGACCTGGGGTGGAAGCGCCTCATCCCGCTGGCCCTCGGATGGCTGCTGATCGTGGCCGGATTCATGATCGACGGATGGTGGGGCGTCGGCATGGTCGCCGCCGTGATCGCCGGCAGCGTGCTGCTCACCCGGGCCTTCACCATCGGCACCATCCGCGAGGACTCCAATGCCGTCCTGCCGCCGGTCGGGATCCGCCTGTGGACCCGGGCCCAGGAGCCGGCGACGCCGGCACCTCCCGCCACCACCACCGAAGGAGGGGACCGCTGATGGCGCACCCCGAACCGCCCAGTGGACGCCAGAACTTCCTCGGTGGATTCAAGCTGACCCTCGAGCACCTCGGGCGTCCGCCGGTCACCCGGCAGTACCCCGAGGAGAAGCGCCCGAAGCAGCCCCGCCAGCACGGCCGCCACGTCCTCAACCGCTACGAGGACGGCATGGAGAAGTGCATCGGCTGCGAGCTGTGCGCCGGTGTCTGCCCGGCCGACTGCATCTACGTCCGCGGCCTCGACAATCCGCCCGACCACCCGGTCTCGCCGGGGGAGCGGTACGGGTACGTCTACGAGATCAACTTCCTGCGCTGCATCCACTGCGACCTGTGCGTCGAGGCGTGCCCGACCGAGGCCATCACCGAGTCGAAGCTGATGGAGTTCTCCTTCACCAACCGCAGCGACGCCATCTACACGAAGCAGGAGCTGCTGGTCGACGACGACGGCAAGCCGAAGCACATGCCCTGGGAGGACTGGCGCGAGGGCGACGACCTGCACACCTCGGGTTGGATGCGGGCCACGTCGCCGGCCGGTGCCGCCGCCTTCGAGGGCCAGGTCCAGTGGTCGGGTGAGCTCGGCTTCGGCGTGCGTGCCCCGGAGGGCGGCCAGAGCGGCACGCGCGACGACGCCACCACGGGGAGCATCCCGCTGCGCGAGACCCTGGAGCGCCACCTGCGCCCCGTCGACATGCCCGCCGCCAAGCGGGGCCCCCGGGGCGCCATCGGCCGGATGCTGGAGAAGGCCGAACGGTTCCGCCCCGGATTCGCCAAGGTGCACAAGGAGCAGGCCGACGCCGCCTACCTCGACGCCAAGCGGGCCGGCAACTCCGAGCGGGACTCGGTCGGCTCGGTCACGCCGGCCGTCGTGGCCCCGGCGGCCGCCGAGCCGGCCGGCGGGGAGCGGGACGAGCCATGACCGCCGTGCTGCTCAACCTGGTGGTGCAGGGCACCCGGCCGGCCCTCCCCGACGTCGGCGTGTTCGCGGTGGCCGCCGCCATCGTCCTGGCCGGCGCCATCGGTGTGGTGGTGGCCCGGAACCCGGTCCACTCGGCCCTGATGCTGGTCATGACCCTGTTCGGGGTGGCCGTCCTGTTCGTGATCCAGCAGGCCAACTTCCTGGCCGCCGTGCAGGTCATCGTGTACGCGGGCGCCATCGTCGTGCTCTTCCTGTTCGTCATCATGTTCCTCGGGGTCGACCGCGAGGAGGACATCGCCAAGGAACCCCTGCGCGGCCAGCGCGCCCTGGCCGTGGGGCTGGTCGCACTCGGCACCACGGGTCTCCTCCTGCTGGGCCAGGTGTCCAAGTGGACGACCGGGCAGCCGCACGTGGCCGGGACCGACACCGGGGCCCCCAACGTCAACCTGTTGGGCAAGTCCCTCTACACCACCTACCTGTTCCCCTTCGAGGCCACCTCGGCGCTCCTGATCATCGCCGTGGTCGGCGCCGTGGTCCTGGCCCGACGTCCGCCGGCCACCACGGCCGTCGGGGACGTGGACGCCGCGCCGGCCGACGCCGGATCCCCGACCGACGCCGTCGTCGCCGACGGGGGCGGGACGCCGGCCGACACCGGACCGACCCCGACCGGGAGCCCGTCCGAGGCTCCCGTCACGGCCCCCGCCCCGTCCGCCACCGGTGCAGCCGGTACGGAGGTGGACGCATGAGCATCAACGCCTCCTGGTACCTCGCCCTCAGCGTCGTGCTCTTCTCCATCGGCGCGCTGGGGGTCCTGATCCGCCGCAACGTGCTGATCATGTTCATGTGCGTGGAGCTGATGCTCAACGCCGCCAACCTGGCCTTCGTCACCTTCGCCCGCACCCTCCACGACATCGGGGGACAGGTCCTCGTCTTCTTCGTCCTGGTCGTGGCGGCGGCCGAGGTCGTGGTCGGCCTGGGCATCGTGGTGGCCATCTTCCGGCGCCGGGCCAGCGCCAACGCCGACGACCTCCATCTGATGAAGGGCTGACGGGCAGATGCTGCATGTGACCTACCTCATCATCCTGCTGCCCCTGGTCGGCTTCGGCATCCTGCTGGCGGCCGGGCGCCGCCTGGGTGACCCGGTGGCCGGTTGGGTGGGGACCGCGTTCGTGGGCGCCTCGTTCCTCGTGTCGGTCGGCGTCTACCTGTCCCTGCTCCAGGTCGATGCGCCCGTGCGCTCCTACAGCCAGGACCTGTGGACCTGGATCCCGGTGGACCGCCTGCAGGTCCACGCCGGCCTGTACGTCGACCCCCTGTCGATGACCATGGTCCTGTTCATCACCGGCATCAGCACCCTGATCCACCTGTACTCCATCGGGTACATGAAGGGCGACAAGGACTACCCCAAGTTCTTCCTCTACATGAACCTGTTCGTCGCCTCGATGCTGATCCTGGTCCTGGGCAGCAACCTGCTGGTCACCTTCGTCGGATGGGAGGGCGTCGGCACCTGCTCGTACTGGCTGGTCTCGTTCTGGTTCACCCGGGACTCGGCGGCCAGTGCCGGCAAGAAGGCCTTCGTCTACAACCGCATCGGCGACGTCGGCTTCCTGCTCGCCATCTTCCTCGTGTACTCCCGGGTCCACACCCTCGACTACCAGGCGATCTTCGCCAATCATCGACAGGATCGGCTCGGCCAACATCACCGCCATCTGCCTGCTCCTGCTGGTCGGGGTGATGGGCAAGTCGGCCCAGATCCCGCTGTTCCCGTGGCTGGCCGACGCCATGGAGGGCCCGACCCCGGTGTCCGCCCTCATCCACGCGGCCACCATGGTGACCGCCGGCGTCTACCTGCTGTGCCGGGTCAGCCCGCTGCTCCACGCCTCGCCCGCCGCCGCCCTGACCATCGCCATCGTGGGGGCCGCCACCGCCTTCGTGGCCGCCACCATCGCCTGCGCCCAGCAGGACATCAAGAAGGTGCTGGCCTACTCGACGGTGTCCCAGCTCGGCTACATGTTCCTGGCCATCGGCTGCGGCGCCTACACGGCGGCCATCTTCCTCATGGTGGCCCACGCCTTCTTCAAGGGCCTGCTCTTCCTCGGGCGCCGGCTCGGTCATCCACGGGCTCCACGACGAGCAGGACCTCAAGCGGATGGGCAACCTCCGGGCCTACCTGCCGATCACCTTCATCACCTTCGCCATCGGCTGGCTGTGCATCGCCGCCGTGCCGCCGCTGTCCGGCTTCTGGGCCAAGGGCGACGTGCTCGACAACACCTGGGCCGCCCACCCGGCCCTGTGGGTGGTGGGCATCGTCACCGCCGCCCTCACCGCGTACTACATGAGCCGCCTCACCGGCCTGGCCTTCTTCGGCAAGGACCGCTGGGCCGATGCGGGCGACGACGGCCGCCACCCTCGACGCGGCCCACGCCCACCACGCCGACGGAGCCTCCTCGGAGCCCCACGAGTCGCCGTGGATCATGACCGTGCCCCTGTGGATCCTGGCGTTCTTCGCGGCCGTGGCCGGCGTGATGGCCATCTCGGGCAGCCGGTTCTCCCTGGCCAACTGGGTGGACCCGGTGTTCGGCGCGACCCTGTACCAGAACAACCTCTCGACGACCGCCGTGTGGGTCCTGGCCATCGTCGACGCCCTGGTGGCCATCGTCTTCGTGCTCATCGGCCTGCGCCTGTGGTCGACCCGGTCGGACCGGCCGGTCCTGGAGGCCGCCTTCCTGCGGGGGGCCTGGTACATCAACGAGCTCTACGACGCCGTGTTCGGGCGCCCGAGCGAGCGGTTGGCCGCCTTCTGCGCCGACGTCGTCGACCCCAAGGTCATCGACGGCGCCGTCAACGGCGTGGCCGGCGCCTTCAAGGGGACCGGCGTCGCTGCTGCGCCGCACCCAGACGGGCTACGTGCGCAACTACGTGCTCGGGATCGTGTTCGGGACCGTGGTCGTGCTCGGCTTCATGCTGACCCGGATGTGGTGGGGCTGATGACCGCCGACCTCCTTCCCCTACCTGACCACCCTGGTGCTGGTCCCCGCCGTGGGCGCCGCCGTGGTGGCCGCCGTCCCGAAGCGGCTGGTGGCCTCCTGGTTCCACGAGGCGCTGGGCGTCGTCGTGACCGTCCTGACCCTGGCCGTGTCCGCGGCCGTCCTGTTCACGTTCAAGTCCGGCGTCGCCGGCTACCAGATGGTGAGCGAGCACAACTGGGCCACCGGCCTCGGCATCCACTGGTCGGTGGGCGTCGACGGGATCTCCCTGTTCCTCCTGGTGCTGACCGGGGTGCTGTTCCCCCTCACCATGCTGGGCGCACGGGCCCGGCGCGACACCCGGGCGTTCGTGGCCTGGGTCCTCCTGCTCGAGGCGGCCTGCATGGGGAGCTTCATCTCCCTCGACCTGATCCTGTTCTTCCTCTTCTTCGAGCTGACCCTGGTCCCGTCCTACTTCCTCATCGGCGGCTGGGGCTACGCCCGGCGCGGCTACGCGGCGATCAAGTTCTTCGTCTACACGTTCGCCGGCTCGGCCTTCCTGCTGGTCGGCATCGTGTCGATCGCCTTCATCCACCAGTCGCAGACCGGGGTGCTCACCTTCGACCTCCCGGCCCTCATGCACACCCACCTGTCGGGCACCGAGGGGGTCCTGCTGTTCTGCGCCTTCACCGCCGCCTTCGCCGTCAAGGCGCCGATCTTCCCGTTCCACACCTGGTCGCCCGACGCCTACTCCGAGGCCCCGACGGCCGGTGCCATCCTGCTGGTCGGCATCATGGCCAAGCTCGGGACCTACGGGGTCATCCGGTTCGACCTCAACCTGTTCCCGCAGGCCAGTCGGACGCTGGCGCCCGTGCTGCTGACCCTGGCGGTCATCGGGATCGTGTACGGCGCCGTGGTGGCCTGCGCCCAGCGGGACCTCAAGCGCCTGCTGGCCTACTCCTCCCTCGCCCAGATCGGCTTCATCGCGCTCGGCACCTTCGCCCTCAACAGCCAGGGACTGAGCGGCGGCGTCCTCCAGATGGTCAACCACGGCCTGGTCATCGCCACGCTGTTCATCCTGGTGGGCTGGATCTACGAGCGCCGGCGGACGTGGCAGATCGGCTCGCTGAAGGGCCTGCAGTCGCCGGCCCCGGTCCTGGCCGGCGTCTTCACCCTGGCCATGCTGGCCTCCATCGGGGTGCCCGGCCTCAACGGATTCGTCGGCGAGTTCCTCATCCTGCTCGGCACGTTCGTGGCCCACCGCTGGTGGGCGGTGGCGGCCACCGCCGGCGTCGTGGTGGCCGCCATCTACCTGCTCTGGGGCTACCAGCAGGTCTTCCACGGCGAGCCCACGGCCGAGGACGCCGCCACTCCCGACCTGTCCCTGCAACGAGCGGCTGATCGTGGCGCCCCTGATCATCCTCGATCGTGCTGCTCGGCGTGTTCCCGAAGCCGGTCCTCGACCGGATCACCCCGTCGGTCAACCAGCTGGTGATCCACGTCGACCAGGTCACCCGCACCCCGGTCCCGGCCGAGCTGCGGAACCACCCGGTGGCCGCCGTCCGCACCCCGGGCTCGGCCGCGCCGAGCCGGAACAGTGCCGTGGGAGGGACCAAGTGACCGCCCTGCTCGCCTCGGCCGCGCCCACCATCCACGTGCCCCACGTCGACTACCTGAGCATCCTGCCCATGCTGATCATGCTGGGCGGGGCGCTGGCCCTGATGCTCGTGTCGTCGCTGCTGCGGTCGGTCATGGGCGTGCGGGCCGGGCACGATCGTGGCCGTGACGGTGTCGCTGGCCTCGCTGGTGGCCGCGCTGTTCCAGTGGGACCACGTGATGACCCACGGCCCGTCGGTGACCATCGCCGGCGCCATCGCCTTCGACGGATTCGACGTGTTCATCCAGGTCGCCGTCTCGATCGCCATGTTGCTGACCGCGCTGGTCGGCGACGGCTACCTCCAGCGCGAGGGCATCGACGGTCCCGAGTTCCACGTGCTGGCCATGGTGTCGGCCTCGGGGGCGATGATGATGGGGGCGGCCAACGACCTGATCGTCGTGTTCCTCGGACTCGAGATCCTGTCGATCGCCCTCTACGTGCTGGCCGCCTTCAACCACCGCCGGGCCGAGTCCGGCGAGGCGGCGCTCAAGTACTTCGTGCTCGGCGGCTTCTCGTCGGCCGTGTTCGTCTACGGCATCGCCCTCACCTACGGGGCCACCGGGACGACCAATCTGCCCCAGATCGCCGACTACCTCTCCCGCAACGTGATCATCCACAACGGGGTGCTGCTGGGCGGCCTGGCCCTCCTGCTCGTCGGCTTCGGGTTCAAGATCGCCGCCGTGCCGTTCCACATGTGGTCGCCCGACGTCTACGAGGGCTCGCCGTCGCCCGTCGCCGGATTCATGGCCGCGGTGGCCAAGGCCGGGGCCTTCGCCGCCCTGTTGCGGGTGTTCGTGACCTCGTTCCCGACCGTGCGGGCCGACTGGCAGCCCATCATCTGGGTGCTGGCCTGTCTGAGCCTGGTCCTGGGAGCGGTGGTGGCCCTGACCCAGCGCGACGTGAAGCGGATGATGGCCTACTCGTCGATCAACCACGTCGGCTTCATCCTCCTCGGCGTCGAGGCGTGCAGCGCCCGGGGCGTGTCGGCCTCGCTCTACTACGTGTTCACCTACCTCTTCCTCGTGATCGGCTCCTTCGCCGTGATCACGGTGGTGGCCGGACCGGGGGACACGCGGTCGTCGATCACCGACTACCGCGGCCTGGCCAAGCGCCAGCCGCTGCTGGCCCTGGCCTTCGCCGTGCTGCTGCTCGGGCAGGCGGGCGCGCCCTTCACGACCGGGTTCCTGGCCAAGCTGGGGGTCATCGAGGCCTCGGTGGCCGACCAGGGCTACTCCCTGGCCGTCATCGCCATGCTGTCCGGTGCGGTCGCCGCCTTCTTCTACCTCCGCCTGGCCGTGACCATGTTCTCGCCGGTGGGCGCGGTGGGCGACGTCGCCGACGGGGACACGCCGCTGCTCGACGCCCCGGCCACGGAGTCGACCGGTGGCCCGACGGACATCCCGACCGGTGGTTCGGCCCGGGACTCGTCCGACGACGACCAGCCGGCCAGCATCCTGGTGTTGACCGACGACGCCCCGGAGGCCGACGTGGCGGCCCGCGGGCCGGTGCCCGTCCCGGCCCTCACCGGTGTGGCCATCAGCCTGTGCGTGGCCTTCACCGTGGTGTTCGGTGTGGTGCCCGGGCCGATCATCAACTTCGCCCACCAGGCCACCCTGCTGCTCCTGCGCTGACCCCGGCTACCCGGATCCGGTCACGGGGGGCGGCCCCGGGACGCGGGATCCCGACACGGCCCGCCGCCCGGCGGTACTGTCGAACGGGCAACCCGACCGGGAGGAACACGGCATGGCACAGACACCCGAACGGTCTGGCGGCCCGGGGGGACGCAAGCGCGACAACCGGGAGATCGTCCGCCTGGTCGTCTTCGGCCTCGGCCTCATCCTGCTGATCGCGTTCGTGATCGGGAACTCGAACGCCGTCAAGGTCAACTTCGTCTTCTTCCACACCTCGACCAGCCTGGTCTGGGTCATCCTGCTCTCCGCCGTCCTCGGGCTCCTGGTCGACCGGCTGATCATCGCCCTCGGCAAGCGACGCCGGAAGCAGAAGCCGTAACCCCACCGACCGGGGCCCGATCGGCCGGTGGCGGGACCTGTGGCCGGTGCACGGGACTGGTGCGATGATGGTCCCATGACCCCGCAGACCCCAGAGGAACGTGCCGCCCACGGACGCCAGGCACGGGAGCTGGTCCCGCGGTCACGCCATGGTGAGTGGGCCCCGCCGGCCGACCGCACCGACCCGCTCGACATCCTGGCCCTCCAGGCCACCACGCGGGTGCCCGACCTGGTGCCGATCCGGTACGGGCGGATGGCGGCGTCGCCGTTCGCCTTCTACCGGGGGGCGGCCGCCGTGATGGCGGCCGACCTGGCCCACGAGGAGCACTCGCACCTCGACGTCCAACTGTGCGGCGACGCGCACCTGGTGAACTTCGGTGGCTTCGCCTCGCCCGAACGGGACATGATCTTCGACGTCAACGACTTCGACGAGACGATCCCCGGGCCCTTCGAGTGGGACCTCAAGCGCCTGGCGGCCAGCATCGAGGTGGCGGCCCGCAGCCGGGGGTTCGACGAACCGATGCGCAAGAAGCTGGTCGGCCTGTCGTCCAAGGGGTACCGCGAGGCGATCCGGGAGTTCGGGGGGATGCGGAACCTGGACGTCTGGTACCTGCGGCTGGACGCCGACACCCTGCTCACCCGGTGGGGGTCCGAGGCCGGCACCAAGATGATCGAGGCGTTCCAGTCCCGGGTGCAGAAGGCCCGGGGCAAGGACCACCTGCGGGCCGTGGCCAAGCTGACCGAGACGGTCGACGGGCAGCTGCGCTTCCGGGCCGATCCGCCCCTGCTCACCCCGGTGGACCAGCTGGTCGACGCCGACAACGCCGCCGACACGATCCAGAACCTCGTCCAGGCGCTGGGCGACTACCGGGTGACGCTGGCCGGCGACCGCCAGCGCCTGCTCAACCGGTACCAGTTCGTGGACCTGGCCCGAAAGGTCGTCGGGGTCGGGTCGGTCGGGACGCGGTGCTGGGTGGGCCTGTTCATCGGCCGGGACCACGGCGATCCCCTGGTCCTGCAGGTCAAGGAGGCCGAGCACTCCGTGGCCGAGCCCTTCCTGCAGCCGAGCGAGTACGCCAACATGGGACAGCGGGTCGTCGAGGGCCAGCGACTGGTCCAGAGCGCCAGTGACATCTTCCTCGGGTGGGACGAGGTGACCGGGTTCGACGGGATCCTCCGGGACTTCTACTTCCGCCAGATGTGGGACTGGAAGCTGTCGCCCGACGTCGACACCATGGAGCCCCCGACGTTCGAGATCTATGCGCAGATGTGCGGCTGGGTGCTGGCCCTCGGTCATGCCCGCTCGGGTGACGCCATCGCCATCGGCTCGTACCTCGGGGCGGGCACCCGGTTCGACGAGGCCATGGGCACGTTCGCCGCGTCCTACGCCGACCAGAACGAGCGGGACCACCAGGCCCTCAAGCTGGCCATCGCCACCAACAAGGTCCACGCCATCAGCGACGTCTGAGCGGGCCGCCGCCGAGGATTCCGGCCCGCGATCCGCCCTCGCCCGGGACCCGGTTCGTCCCCGGCGACCGAAGATTGCCTTGCCTAGACTCGGGCCATGCCCCTCCACAAGCACGAATCACTGCGCAATGAGCTGCTCGACTCGGTCTACGGCGGCAAGGACCTGCTGACCACGTTGCCGTCGCACCTCTTCCCGAAGGACGAGATGCGCAGCGAGGACGCGTTCCAGGCCATCTCCGACGAGCTCCTGCTCGACGGCAACGCCCGCCAGAACCTCGCCACCTTCTGCCAGACCTGGGAAGAGGACGAGGTGCACCAGCTGATGGACCTGTCGATGAACAAGAACATGATCGACAAGGACGAGTACCCCCAGACCGCCGAGATCGAGCGACGGTGCGTCCAGATGCTGGCCGACCTGTGGAACGCACCCGACGAGGGCGGTGCGGTGGGCTGCTCGGCCATCGGCTCGTCGGAGGCGTGCATGCTCGGCGGGATGGCCGCCCTGTGGCGGTGGCGGGCCAAGCGCAAGGCGGAGGGCAAGTCGACCGACACGCCGAACTTCGTGTGCGGCCCGGTCCAGGTGGTCTGGCACAAGTTCGCCAAGTACTGGGACGTGGAGATCCGGGAGATCCCCATGGCGCCGGGCAAGTACTGCATGGACGTCGACCAGATGCTGGCCCAGGTGGACGAGAACACGATCTTCGTGGTGCCCACCTTCGGGGTCACCTACACCGGAGCCTACGAGCCCGTCCTCGAACTCTCGAAGGCCCTCGACGAGCTCGCCGCCGACACCGGGCTCGACGTCGACATGCACGTGGACGGGGCGTCCGGCGCCTTCCTCGCCCCGTTCTGCGCCCCGGACGTGGTGTGGGACTTCCGGATCCCGCGGGTGAAGTCGATCTCCACCTCGGGCCACAAGTTCGGACTCGCCCCGCTCGGGGTGGGCTGGGTGCTGTGGCGCCACACCGACGACCTGCCCGACGACCTGATCTTCCACGTCACCTACCTCGGCGGCGACATGCCCGTCTTCCAGATCAACTTCTCGCGCCCGGCCGGCCAGATCGTGGCCCAGTACTACAACTTCGTCCGCCTGGGCCGTGAGGGGTACAAGGACGTGCAGGACTCCTGCTACCAGACGAGCCAGTTCCTGGCCCAGGAGATCGTGAAGCTCGGCCCCTTCGAGCTGTTGTGCGACGGGAACCCGCTCACCGGCATCCCGACGGTGGCGTGGCGGATCATCGAGGGCGAGGACCCGGGCTACACCCTGTACGACGTCGCCGACCGGCTGCGGGTGAAGGGCTGGCAGGTGCCCGCCTACCCGCTGACGGGTTCGGTGGCGGACATCTCGATCCAGCGCATCCTGGTCCGCCAGGGGGTCAGCCGCGACCTGGCCTTCCTCCTGCTCAGCGACATGGCCGAGGCCATCGGCCACTTCGACCGCCACCCGGTCTCGGTGGCCATGACCCCGGAGGAGTCGGGCGGCTTCAGCCACCTCTAGCCGGACCCGGCGCCGTCCGGGGTGGCTGAATCCGCTGAAATCCGCCGGGCTGCGGGGAGCGGGGTCGCTCGGGGGCGATCGGCGCGGGTCTGGTCGGATCCGGCCCGAAGGCATACCGTTGCCGTGTGAAGCCTGAGACCCAGTGGTACCTGGCTGAGGCCCTCTCCGATGCCCGCGGTCGGCTGGGGATCCGAGACGACGACGGGACCAGGCGGAACCAGCTCAGCCACTTCGCCGGCGTTCTGGCCGCCTTCCGCTACGTCGGGGATGTGACCCAGGAGGAGGAGCACCTCTGGTTGGCCAAGATGCTGGTCGCCCTCGGCTACGAGCCCCCGGATCCCCCTCCGCCCGGTACGGCCCAGGCCGTCTCCGTGGGCGATCCCGCCGAGCGCCCCGCCGCCCCGCGGCAATCCGACAGCACGCCGGAATTCCTCCGGTCCCGACCCGGTCCCGACGCGGAGTTCGACCTGCACGGCGGGAGGATCCGGGTGATCGCCGTCGAGTTCTACGACACGGAGGTGGTCGTCCGATGGCGGGTCTCGCCGGAGCCCGATGTCGCCGCGGTGTTCAGCGCGGAGATGGAGGCCCTCGAAGACGACGTCGTCGGGTTGGAGGAGTGGGCGGCGACCGAATTGCGGGACAAGGGCAGGCAGAAGTTGCGCATGATGCGGCTGTACCGGTTCGGGCTGCGGGACGACCTCGGGACGCGCTACGTCCCGAAGGGCTCCGGTCACGGTGGCCGCCCGGACGAGATGACCGGCAACGAGCGCTTCGAACCGGCGACCCCGTCCGGGGCCTCGGTGCTCACGCTCTCGTGGCTCGGCCTCGACGTGCCCATCCCCCTCACGTGAGCATCGGGGGATCTCCCTGCGGGCACCACCGGTGGCACGTGGCCGGGTTCCGGGACCCGGTCAGCGGTACCGTTCCTCCATGCGGACGCGCCGCCACCTGGTCGCCCTCACCGTGGGATTCCTGCTCTGCGGGTGCGGTGCATCGAGGGCGGTCCAGCCGACGCCGAGCACCCCGCACCCGGTCTCGGGTGGCAGATCTCCGATCGATGCGCTGACGACCCACTGTGGGGCGGTTCCGACGGCGCGCTACGCACTCGGCCGCGAAACCACCGGCTCGATGATCGGGAATCCCGAGCCCCTGGCCATCTCCATGACCGAGGGATCCAGCATCGTGCTGTCGGCACAGCTCGACCAGCGACACCTCGGGTCGTTCGACGTCGCCGGCGGTGGCCTGCGGATCCGCTGCAGCGTGGTCGTCGACGGGCCCGAGGGCGGGCCTGCCGCGGTGCTGGTGGCCGAGTCCCCGGGCGTGGTGACGGTCTCGACGTCGACGGACGACTGCAGCGCCTGCGCCATCATTCCGCTGGACGCGCGCATCACGGTGGTGAACGGGTGATCCACCCCTCCACCGCCCCTAAGCCAGGAGCTTGGCCTTCTGCGCCTCGAACTCGGCATCGGTGATGACGCCCTGCTGCTTGAGGTCGGCGAGCTTGGCCAGCTGGTCGACGCTGTTGCCGGCCCCGGCGGTCTCCTTGACGTAGGAGTCGAACGCCTGCTGTTGCTGCTGGGCCGCCTGCTCGGCGCGCTCGTGCATCTTGCCGCCGCGGGCGATCAGGTAGACGAGGATCCCGAGGAACGGGAGGATGATCACGAAGAGCACCCACAGCGCCTTGGCGCCGCCACCCATGTCGCGGCTGCGGAAGATGTCGCCGAAGATGATGACGAGCAGCCAGAACCAGATGAGGAAGACGAAGATGCCGAGCATGGTGCCGAACAGGTCGGCCAGCGGATACGTGTAGGCGGTCATGGTGGGTTCTCCTTGAGGATCTGTGCAACTCTCGATAACTTAACGCAGGTCGGGTCCCGAACGTCCCGGATACGCCCGCCGGCGGTGGAATCGGTACCCCGGGTGCGGTGGACGAGGGCGCCCCGGTCAGGGGATGGGGGGAGAGGTGACGATCTGCACCACGGCGACGACCAGCATCAGCCCGCCGAGGAGTACGAGACCGAGGCGGATCCGGAAGAAGCGGAAGTGCCCGCTGATCCCGATCAGGAACAGGATGGTGGCCAGGTAGATCGTGTCGCGCACGTAGCTGTCCGAAGTTGGCGCCCGCCTGGACGCCCGCCGTGGTACTCGGCCGATGCCTTGGCATCGAGGGCGGCGGCCACCGCCAGCTGCGGCTGCTTGTACTGGGGCATGTAGGTGGGGCCGGGCGGCGCGGACGGGTTGGTGAACGGGTCGGTGGCCATCCACGCGTTGAACGCCACCGTGAACGCGGGCGGAACCGGCGCTGCGCCACCGCCTGGGCCTGGGTGTTGCCGGCCACGTAGGCGGTGAACCAGGCGTTGAACGTGGTGGAGTCGAAGTTCCTGGTGTCCTGTGCGTTCAACGCAGCCCGGTTGGCCTGGGTGCGCGCCGCGGAGGCCGAGGCCAGCCGCACCGAGGACTCGGTGCCCCACTTGGCCGAGGCGTAGCCCGTGTAGGCGGCCAGGCAGCGCCACGACGGCCAGCAGGACGGCCTCGATGATCGAGAGCGTCCGGTCGTGCTGACGCGTCCCGTCGTCCGTCCCGTCGTCATGGTCGCCCGCGGCGGTGTGCACCTTGTGCCGCGAGATCTCACCGGCCACCTCGCCCGGGGCGAGCCCTTCAGCCATTGCGTGCGCCGGCGTCCCCGGACGGGCAGGGACCAGTCGACCGAGATCGGCTTGTGGTCAGCAGGCGTGGGCGCCCGACGACGGCCGGTCGGTCGGTGGTCCACGGGGCGGACAGCGAGAGCGTCAGGCCCGCCAGCCCGCGGAGCGCCTCGTCGTAGGCGGCCCGCACCGCCGCGAACCGCAGCCAGGCGTCCTGGAGCTCGCCCGTCGGGTATCGAGACGATGCCCGTCAGCTGGCCGATGGCCGCCAGGTACTCGTCCCGGGTGACCGAGATGGCCGGAGCGACGCCGGAGCCGTCGGGCAGGAGCTCGACGAGCGGGACGGGCTGGCCGATCGGCAGCCCGGCCGCCCGGCCGATCTCGATCACGGTCGGCACGCCGTTGGCCAGGACGATCATCGCTCCCTGGTGCTGGATCGTGGCCGCCTCGCCCCACCGGATGGGGCTGGCCGACAGGAGGAGTGCCCCGGCGTCGAGGAGGGAGCCCACCGTGGCCACCCAGGACTGGGTGTCGTCGCTCTCGGGGAAGTAGCAGAGGGCGGGGAACGAGCAGTGGGTCTGGTCGAGTTCGAGCAGCCACGCCGATGCCGTCCGCCACACGTCGGGGTTGTCCACCGCATGGAACCGGCTCAGGTTGCGGAGGAGCGCCGACCCCCGAGGGCGGCGTGCCGGCGAAGGGCCGCAGGGTGCGGATGCCCTTCTCGCGGTCGTGGTGGGCGGCGTAGATGGTGGGCAGGTAGCTGATCAGGAGGGCGACGAGCCCCAGTCCGATGATGGCCTCGACGAAGCTGATCCAGGTGCGGATGCTCCCCGACGGGGCCGAGAACCCCAACGTGGTGACCGACGAACCACTGACCTCGAACGACTTCTGCCACGTGCCGGCGTCGGCCCCCCAGAAGATGAAGGTGAAGCCGACGATGACCGCCAGCATCCACACCAGGGGCAGGGTCACCAGGGCCACCGGTGCGTACAGGCCGCGCCGGCGGGTGGAGCGCTCGCGGTTCGGTCCGTCGTGGACGAGCACGCGGTTCGCCACGGCGAAGGTCGCCCGGGTGATCCGGGTGAACGAGTTCCGGGGCAGCACCACCGTCTCGATGGCGGACAGCAGGACCGACATGACCAGCGCGGCGCCGAATGCGATCGAGGCGATCTGCGCGGCGGCCGCATGGGTGACCTGGGACGCGTCGGCGGGCACCGATCAGCCGGCCCCGGCCGGTGCGCGGGTGCCGGTCGGCGTCACCGGTGGCGCACGCCGGGCCAGGAGGTCGGCCGGCGTCTGTGGGCAGCCGGGCGGTCAGCACGTAGGTGACGACGACGGCGACGATGACCAACGGGGTGACGGCCAGCGCGTCGCTCGAGACCAGCATGACGGCGAGCAGCGTCGCCGTCAGGGGAAGGCGCAGCATGACCGTCGTCATCGCGCCGATCCCCATGGCCACCGCGGGTACCAGGACCAGGCCCGGCAGATGGGAGCCGGCGACACCGATGGCCCCCCCGACGAACATGGCCGGGAAGATGGGGCCGCCCCGGAACGCGGACAGCGAGGTGGAGTAGGCGATGGACTTGGCCACGATGAGCACGATGAGCGCGCCGACGGTCCAGGTCGACGCATGGAGCACCAGCCCGGGCAGCGCGTCCTGCCCCGAGTACAGGACGTTCTGGGCGCTCTTGTGGGTGAGCTCGGCGAAGCCGATCGCCGCGCCGGCCACCACCGTGCCCGCCGCCAGCGTCCAGGCGAACCGGTGCTTCAGGACCAGGGACTGGGCGGCCAGCCCGCCGAGGCGGATGGCCGTCCCGAGGAACGTGGCCAGGACCCCGATGGCCAGGGCCCACAGGAAGAGGACGCCGGTCGGATGGCTGAAGGTCGGCAGACCCGGGATGGCCAGGGAGAACGTGCCGAGCCCGGTCAGCTGGTCGAGCCCGATGAAGATGAGCGTCCCGATGCCGGCGGCCAGGAGCCCGGGGACGAGCACCAACCCCAGCAGCGGCCCGCCGAGGCCGGAGGCCTCCATCAGGAGGAACGCACCGACGATGGGTGAGCCGAGCAGCGTGCTGATGGCGGCGAAGCTGCCGGCCGCCGCCATCACGGTGGCCGCCATGGGCGGTGCGTCCCGGGCCGCCAGTTGGACGGCCAGGACGCCCAGTCCGCCGCCGATGGCGATCAGCGGTGCCTCGGGCCCGAGGACGACCCCGAGGGCCAGGGTGGCCAGTGAGGCCAGGAAGATGCCCGGGAGGTCGATCGGGAGCGGGGTGCCACCCGTCTTGAACCCCTCGGCCGGTTCGTGGCCCGACGTGCCCGGGAGGTGGATGATGGTGAGGCTGACCAGCACCGCGGCCACCAGCAGCATCGGCAGCGGCCACCACACGGGTGTGCCGTGGAATCCGAGCGCGCTCGGGACGGTGGTGAAGATCCACGTCTGGAGGTGGCTGACGAGGGCCAGGTAGAAGTAGGCGACCGCGGAGATCGGGACACCGATCAGCGCAGCCAGCACCAGCAGCTGCACGTAGCTCTTCGACTTCAGCAGCTCCGCCGGATCGCGGTGCGGCAGCCGTGGCCGGTGCCGGGGACGGCGTCACTCATCCTCGGGCCACTTGTTGCGCGAGCTCCACTTCTTGGCGAATGCCACGACCAGCACGACGGCCAGGAGCCCGAAGATCAGGATGTAGAACACGGCCGTCCGCCTCCGGATAGGTGGTGGCCCGAGACTAGGTGACCGGAGGTGGCGTGCGGCGAGACCATCGTCCGTGGGCACGGTGGTCGCCGCCGGCACCCGGTCCCCGGTGCGTCCGGCCCGGCCGGATAGTGTGGACCCGCCGGCGGCGCGCAACGACGGCTTCGATCCCTCGTAAGGAGCAACACCACATGCTTGCCTACAACTACCCGATCCTGAGCCTCATCTGGATGATGTTCATGTTCTTCGTGTTCGTCCTCTGGATCTGGCTGCTCATCAGCGTCTTCATGGACATCTTCCGGAGCTCCGACCTCAGCGGGTGGATCAAGGCCGTCTGGGTCCTCTTCGTGATCATCCTCCCGTTCCTGGGCGTCCTCGTGTACCTGATCGCCCGCGGCGGCAAGATGCACGAGCGTGCGGCCGAGCAGGCGGCCCAGCAGCAGAAGGCGTTCGACGCCTACGTCAAGGAGACCGCTGCCTCCGGGTAGCAGCGCCGACGAGCTGGCCAAGCTCGCCGACCTCAAGGAGAAGGGCGCGATCACCGACGCCGAGTTCGACGCCCAGAAGGCGAAGATCCTCGCCTGACGCACCAGTCGTCACGGCGGATGGCCGCTCCCCGTGCCTGGTGCACGGTGGGCGGCCATCGCCGCGTCCGGGTGCCCGAGCGTCCCTGGGGACGGCTGGGCACGCCGGTACAGTGGGCCCGTGACGATCGAACCCCCGGCGGACGACCAGGACCCCGACGAGCTGCACCACGAAGTCGAGGTCCTGGAACAGGAGAACGAGGCGCTCCGGCACCAGGTGGAGGCGACGACGAAGCCCAAGAAGCGCCGGGGTCGGACGATCGCCTCGTGGGTGCTGATCGTCCTCGCCTGCCTCCTCGCCGTCCTGTCGGTGGTCGTGGTCTACGCCCGCAACGAGCTGCTCAACACCGACACGTTCGTGGCCACGGTGGCTCCGCTGGCCAAGGACAAGGCGATCCAGACGACGGTCGCCACCAAGGTCAGCGAGAGCCTGGTGGCCCGGACCGACATCGAGCAGCGGGTGAAGAACGCCCTGCCCGAGAAGGCCGGCTTCCTGGCCAATCCGATCACGGGTGCCGTCCAGACCGCCACCTACCAGATCACCCTGAAGCTGGTGCAGAGCCCCCGATTCCAGACCCTCTGGGAGCAGGCGCTGCGCAACTCGCACGAGCAGGTCGACAACCTGTTGCTCGGCAACAAGGTCGGCGCCCTCCAGTCCACCAACGGCCAGGTCACCGTGGACCTGACCCAGGTCGAGAACGCGGCCAAGCAACAGCTGTCGGCCCACGGGCTGTCGGTGTTCAACAAGCTCCCGAACTACTCCGGCGCCCCGTTCGTGCTCTTCCAGTCGGACCAGTTGGCCAAGCTGCAGCGGTGGATCCGGTTCCTCAACCACCTGGCCGCTGGTGCTCCCGATCGTCTCGATCCTGCTGTTCGCCGGCGCCGTCGTGGTGGCCCGGGACCGGAGACGGGGCCTGGTCCACGCCGCGTCGGGCCTCGCCGTGTCGATGGCCCTGTTGTTGATCGCGGCCAACGTCGGGCGGAACCAGTACCTGTCGTCGCTGAAGTCGGCCAGTCGAAGGCGGCCGACCGCCGCCGTGATCGACACCGTCGACGCCACACTGCTCGACTCCGTGCGGGTGATCCTGATCGTGGCCGCCATCGTGGCCGATCGTGGCCTTCGTGGTGGGACTCGGACCGGTGCGCCGCTGGATGCAGGACCGCGAGACGCCGTCATGGCTCTCCAGCGGTCCCGTCCACGACACGGTGGCCGGCCACCGCAAGGCCTTCCAGTGGGGTGTGCTCGTGCTCGGCCTGGTGGTCCTGGTGCTGTGGAACCAGCCGACGGTCCTGGTGGCGGTGGTCATCGTCCTGGTCACCCTGTTCGTGGTCATGCTCGTCGGCCTCTACGGCGGACGGCGGGGAACCACCGGCGGGCCACCGACCGATGCGACCGGGGCCGGCCCGGGCCCGGCGGTGGGCGCCGGCACCGCCACGGGCTGAGCCGGTCCGCGACCGGGGACCGTGACCGTGCCCACGCCCCGCGACTGGTGGCTGGCCTTCGAGCCGATCCACGCCGTCGTCTACTTCGACCCCGAGTGCCTGGCGGCCATGGACGCGCTCGGACTCCGGGGTTTCTGGATGGGGTACTTCGCCGGCCGGGCCGCACCGTTCGGCGCGGTCGGGCCGGACCTCGGTGACGGCCATCGTTCTTCAACTTCCACCCCGACCGGGCCCGGCGCGCCCTGCCCGACGCCTGGTCGCTGGCGTCGCCGGCCGACGTGTGGGCCACCCGGACCCACTCGGCCGCCCAGGTGCTGCGGCGGGTGGACCCCGCCGTCGTCGGTACGGCCCGGGCCGTCGTCCCGCCTGCTGCGGGCACTCCTCGACGGCGTGCCCGACGCCGGCCGACCCCTGTTCGCCGCCACCCGGGCGACGGGCGAGCCCGACGATCCGGTCGGGGCCCTCTGGTACTGGTGCTCCTGCCTCCGCGAGCACCGGGGTGACGGACACGTGGCCGCCCTCACGTCGGCGGGCCTCGACGGGTGCGAGGCACTGGTGCTGTTCGCGGCGTCCGAGGGCCTGCCCGTCGAACTGCTGCGGACGTCGCGGGGCTGGTCGGAGGACGAGTGGTCCTACGCCCGGGGCCGCCTGGTCCGCAGGGGCCTGGTGGACGCCGGTGGGGTCACCCCGGAGGGACTCGGGCTCCGCCGGTGGATCGAGGGGACGACCGACGACCTGGCCGGCATGGTGACCGGCCGTGCCTCGCCGGGCGACGCCGCGACCCTCGTCGCCGGGCTGTCGTCGGTGTCGGCCGCCGTCCGGGCCGCAGGGGTCATCCGCTACCCGAACCCGATGGGCCTGCCCGAGCCCGGGGGGACTGACCGGGTCCCCGGCGGGCGGGGGCCGCTCAGGCGTGGGGTGCGTCGGCGGGCCCGTCCACCGGTTCAGCGGCGGGTGGCGTGGCGTCCGGGCCGCCGGCTCCCGGCACGAGCGCACGCGTCCTCGTCCCACGGGACGATCGAGGCCAGGAACTCGTCGGTGTCCTGCTGGGCGGCCACCATCCGCTTCTCGGCGCCGGCGGCCAGCAGCCGGCCGAGGACCGGGATCTCCCACAGGGACTCGGCCCGCAGGATGGCCATGATGACCGGGACCAGGTGCTCGGCGGTGTCGAACACCACGTAGCGGGGGAGCCACTCGGGCTCGTACTTGGCGTTGAACTTCCAGAGCGACTCGATCTGGCCGAAGTTCGACAGCCGCTTGAGGAACCACCGCTCGGCCCGCTGCACCGTCCCGTCCCCCTTCTCGCCGGCCAGGGTCGAGCGCATGGCTGCGAAGTTGAGGCTCAGGCCGTCGAAGCCCCGGGCGGCCAGGTGCTCGATGGTGGAGCACAGGGCGAAGTCGAGCAGTCCGTTCGGGTGGTCGCCCGGGTCCCGGCGCATGAGGTCGAGGGAGAAGCCGTTGATGCCGGTGGCCGGCACGAACTGGCACATGGCGGCGGCGGCCCCTTCGGGGGTGCGGACCACGGTCAACAGGAGCCCGGTGTCGCGGGGGTCGAAGACCCGGCCCAGCATCATGGAGAAGCCCCGTTCGTGCTCGCCCTGGCGGGACAGGCGCATGAGCGAGGTGAGCTCCTCGGTGAGGCCGGGGTCGATCTTCGACGGGTCGTGGAAGGTGACCGAGTACCCGTACTTCTTGATCCGGTTGTGGGCCTGGCGGAGGCCCTTCATGTGCTTGCCGGCCAGGCTGAACTCCTGGAGCTTCACCACGGCCTCGTCGCCCAGGTAGATGTTGTGCATCCCCGAGTCCCGGTAGGTGGGGAGCCACGACTCGCCCGCCCCCATGACCGCCGTGGTCCAGCCGTGGGTGTCGGCGAAGGCCCGGAAGGCGCCCCACACCTGCTCGCGCTCGTTGCGGGGGCCGATGGGATCGGGCGAGATCAGGCAGACCCCGCCGTAGACGGCGTAGGCCACCAGGCTGTCCCGGTGGAAGAACCACCGCTTGTCCGACCGGAGGGCGAAGTAGTCCAGGGTCGAGGAGCCGTGGCGACGCACGATGTCCCGGGCCCGGAACTCGGCGGCCCGGCCCGAGCCCAGGCGGCGGTCGACCACCGGTCGGGTGAGCAGGTAGAGGGTCACGGCCGCCAGGCAGATCCCGATGGTGAGGAGGGCGGGTGCCAGGAACCGGTCGGCCCGTTCCGGGCAGGTCGATGGTGGTGATGCCGGCGAAGCGCTCCGACACCGCCCAGAACGTGGTCCACCACGGGAGGGTCTGGTTGTGGTGGTGCCCGATGTGGGTGAACAGCTCGATGGAGGCGGTGGCCACCACCGCGATGCCGAGGGCCACCGCGCCGAGCGCGATGAGCGCCGAGCGCATCGACGTGGCATCGGAGGCGGCCTGGAACTCCTTGCGGTTGACCAGGAGGAAGGCCAGGACGATCCCGGTGATGAGCGACTCCTCGATGTCGGCTCCGGCCAGCACGTGGAGCACGATGGTGCCGCCGAGGAGGGCCACCGACACCCGCCAGGCCCGCCGCTGGCCCCGCAGGATGCCCCGTCCGAGGGCGATCAGGGCCAGGCCGGCCAGGGCCACCAGGGCGCCGGCGGCGACGCTGGCCCGTACCGGCAGGAACTGCTCGAGCGCATGGAGGCGCCCGTGCAGGGGCGGGGTGATGGAGTCCAGGAGGTCGATGATCCCGGTGATGAGGATGGCGGCGGCGGCCCAGCGGCGGACCCGGCGGGTCCGGCGGTGGGCCTGGCGGAGGTCGGGCGCCGGCGGCCACGAGTCGCCCACCGGGTAGGAGGCGACCAACGACGGGTGGAGGGACCCGCCGACCCGGCCGCGGGTGATGACCCGCTCGAGCCTGCTCGGCGAGGGGAGCTCGTTGTGGGCGAGCAGCATGCGCACGTGCAGCTCGGCCCCCGACTCGATCTCGACCCAGCTGACCCACTGGCTGTGGAGGAAGACGGGGGGCAGGCCGAACCGGCCCCGGTGCTCGGCCACCACTTCGGCGGTGGCGCCCACGTTGGCGTAGAAGCCGGTACCGAGATTGGTCAGCTCCGACCGGAACGTGGCCGCGGTGATCAGGCCGGCATAGCCCTTGGCCACCAGGCGCCGGGCGTCGTCCCGGGCCGTGTCGTTGGCCCCGGCCCGGGTCTGCACCTCGGCCAGGGTCCCGCCGCCCAGGATCGCCCACATCCGGCGGCTGAGGAGCCCGAGCACCAACGGCCAGGACGGCCAGCACGACGAGCGCCACCACCAGGGCGATCACCAGCTGGTCGTTGAGGTCGGCCGCGTGGGCGTGACGCAGGGCCCGGGCCGCCGGGCCGGTCCCGAGGTGGCCGAGCAGCCACGGGGTCACCGCCACCCGCAGCAGGACGGCCACGCCGAACGGGACCAGGAGCCACCAGGCGTAGCGGCCGAACCGCCGGTAGAGCGTCCGCGAGACGACGAATCGGGACAGGGCCGACGGGTCGCTCAACTGGTGCACGCCGTCCAGCCACGGCGAGTCGTCCGGCGACTCGTGGACCAGGTTGTGCCAGTGGCGACCGGCGCCGGAGCTGATGCCCGGCTTGGTGTCGGCCGTGGGCACGGTGGGTTCGATGGCCGCGTCGTAGACGTGGGTACCGGGCTCGACCCGGACCACCCGCTCGCCGGTGCCGGTCTGCACGTGGAGGTCGACGGCTCCGAGGTGCTCGACGCCGGCCTCCGCCAGGCTGGCCACGACGTCCGAGGCGCCGTCCACGTGGCCCCGGAGCCCGCGTGCGATGGCGTCGGGCTCGTGGGTCCCGCGCTGGCGGAGGATGCGGCGGTCGTCGACGCACAGGAAGCGGAGGAACGACCGGGCCAGGCCCGGGTGGGCGTCGATGGCCCGTCCGGCCGTGCCGAGGGGGTCGTCGCACCCGGTCAGGTCGAACAGGTTCCCGGCGATGATGAGGATGCCGGGCCCGTCCCAGGTGTCGAGGGCCCGGGCGAGCTCGGCGGTCAGTGCCAGCGTCGACGGCGTGGCCCGCGGGGTGAGCAACAGGTCGCTCACGACCATGACCCGGCGCCCGAGGGGGACGTCGACCCGGGTGCCGCCCGGGTCGGGGTCGAAGGCGTCGGGGCGGGGACCGACGGGATCGAAGTCGGCGGTCTCGAGATCGACGGGGTCCGGTTCGACGGAGACGGGAGTCGGCCCCGCCGAGTCCTCGTCCTCGGTGTGGGTGGGCGCGGTCACGGCCCCGCCAGTCTAAAGGCCTGTCAGCGTTAGTCTTGGGCCATCGAGGACCGTCGGTCCTACCGGTCGGGACCTGGGACGATCTCCGTCGTCGGTGCCGTAACCGGCGGGAGCGACGATCCAGCCGCGAAGGGGGAGCAGTGCCCAAGGACCCGAGTCACGAGCCGACGATCGAGGACTACCTGACCGAGGAGCGGGTCTTCCCGCCGCCGCCCGAGTTCCGGGCCCGGGCGGTCGTCTCCGACCCCGGCATCTACGAGGAGGCCGCGGCCCTCGGCCCCGAGTTCTGGGCCCGCCAGGCCGGGGTGCTCGACTGGTTCCGCCCGTGGGACACGGTGCTGTCGTGGGACCTCCCGTTCGCCCGGTGGTTCGACGGCGGGACCCTCAACGTCTCCTACAACTGCCTCGACCGCCACGTCGCCGCCGGCCGGGGCGACAAGGTCGCCTTCCACTGGGAGGGCGAGCCGGGTGACACCCGGACCATCAGCTATGCCGACCTGCTGGCCGAGGTCTGCCGGTTCGCCAACGTGCTGCGCGGCCTGGGCGTGGGTCGGGGCGACCGGGTGGCCGTGTACATGCCGATGGTGCCGGAGCTCGCCGTGGCCATGCTGGCCTGCACGCGGATCGGTGCCGTGCACTCGGTCGTGTTCGGTGGGTTCTCCTCGGACGCCCTGCGCGACCGGATCCTGGACGCCGAGGCGCGGGTGGTGGTCACCGCCGACGGAGGGTGGCGACGGGGCCAGGCGGTCGGGCTCAAGGGCAACGTCGACGTGGCGGTGTCCGAGACGCCGTGCGTCGACCACGTGGTGGTGGTGCGCCGGACCGGTGACGACACGGTGGGCGGCCTCCCGGGCATGACGGCCGGCCGGGACCACTGGTGGCACGAACTGCTGACGGGCGAGGACCCGGCCGCGGGGGGCGAGCCGGCCGCCATCTGCGAGCCGGAGCACATGGAGGCCGAGGACCTCCTCTTCATCCTCTACACCTCGGGCACCACGGCGGCGCCCAAGGGGATCATGCACACCACCGGCGGGTACCTGACCCAGGTGGCCTACACCCACAAGGTGGTCTTCGACCTGCGCCCCGACGAGGACGTCTACTGGTGCGCGGCCGACATCGGCTGGGTCACCGGCCACAGCTACATCGTCTACGGGCCGTTGGCCAACGGCGCGACCTCGGTGATGTACGAGGGGACGCCGGACACGCCCGGTCGCGATCGCTGGTGGTCGCTCATCGAGCGGTACGGGGTCACCATCCTGTACTGCGCACCGACGGCCATCCGCACGTTCATGAAGTGGGGTGCCGAGGAGCCGGCCGGGCACGACCTGTCCAGCCTGCGCCTGCTCGGCTCGGTGGGCGAGCCCATCAACCCCGAGGCCTGGATGTGGTACGCCGACCACATCGGCGGGGGCAGGTGCCCGGTCGTCGACACCTGGTGGCAGACCGAGACGGGGGCCATCATGATCGCCCCCCTGCCCGGCATCACGACCACCAAGCCGGGGTCGGCCACCTTCCCGCTGCCCGGCATCGGTGCCGAACTGGTCGACGAGGAGGGCCACCGGATCGACCAGGGCGGTGGGTACCTCACCCTCACGACCCCGTGGCCCTCGATGCTGCGGGGCATCTACGGCGACCCCGAGCGCTACCGCGACACGTACTGGAGCCGGTTCGACGGCCGGTACTTCGCCGGGGACGGCGCCAAGCTCGACGAGGACGGCTACCTGTGGCTGCTGGGCCGGGTGGACGACGTCATGAACGTGTCGGGCCACCGCATCTCCACCACCGAGGTGGAGTCGGCGCTGGTCGACCATCCCCTGGTGGCCGAGTCGGCCGTGGTCGGGGCGACGGACGCCACGACCGGGCAGGCCATCGTGGCCTTCGTGACCCTGGTGGCCGGTGCCGGCGAGGCCGACGACGCACGGGGCCAGGAGTTGCGGGCCCACGTGGCCGTCAAGATCGGGCCGATCGCCCGGCCGCGGACGGTCATCTTCACCGACGAGCTGCCGAAGACCCGGAGCGGGAAGATCATGCGCCGACTCCTGCGCGACGTGGCCGAGGGGCGCGTCCTCGGCGACACCACCACCCTGGCCGACCCGGCCGTGGTGGAGGAGATCCGACGGTTGTCGGCGGCCTCGCCGGGCGAGGAGTAGGGGGTGGGTGACCCCGGCAACTGGGCCTGGCACCACGGTCGGATCGAGGTCCCGGGCGAGGCGGTCGTCTTCGACATGGACGGGGTGCTGTCCGACGCCGTCGGGCGCCAGCACTTCATCGAGCAGGGCCGGCGCAACTGGGACGCCTTCTTCGACGCCTGCGGCGAGGACGCCATCATCGCCGAGCTGGCCCGCGTGCTGGAGCTGCTCGATCCGAAGCTCCAGATCGTCCTGCTCACGGGCCGGCCCATGCGGGTGCAACCCCAGACCCTGGCCTGGCTGGACCGCTACGACCTCCGCTGGGACCTGCTGGTGATGCGGGCCCGGGGGGACTACTCCCAGGTGACCTGGTACAAGCGCGACTCGGTCGACGAACTCCGCCACTTCGGGTTCGACCTGCGGCTGGCCTTCGAGGACGATCCCAACAACTTCGCCATGTTCCACGCCATGGGCATCCCCTGCGTCTACATCCACTCCGGCTACTACGAGTGACGCGGCTCCCGCCGCCCGGAGCGGCGGCCCCGCTGACGGATCGACAGCCACCAGCCGCCGGCGAGGGCCAGGCCTGAGGCCACCAGCACCGGCATGTCACCCCACCGCACGTACACCGTGAGTCCGGTGCGGCGGTGGAGGACGGCCGGCACCACCTGGCGGACGCCCAGCACCGAGCGGGCGACGACGTCGCCCCGGTGGGTGACCCAGGCCGAGTACCCGGTCGGGGCGGCCTGGAGGAGGTCCCGACCCTGCTGCACGGCCTGGACCCGGCTGGCGGCGATCTCCTGGGTCGGCACCTGGGAGGAGGCGTAGGAGGAGGTGTTGGTGGGGACGATGAGCAGCTGGGCCCCGTCCCGCACCGGCGTCCGACCCCGATCGGCGTAGAACACCTCGTAGGAGATCATCGCCCCGAGGGAGCCGACCGGGGTGGTGAGCACGCCCGTCCCGGTTCCGGGGACGGCGTCGCGGGGCACGGCCGACAGGTCACCCAGGGTCGAGAAGAACGGGCGCCAGGGCACGTACTCCCCGAACGGGACGCGGTGGACCTTCTCGTAGCGGCCGACCACCGTGCCGTCGGGGCCGAACGCCACCACCTCGTTGCGGAACGTCCGTTCCGACAGGGTCTCGGTCACACCGACCACCAGGGTGGCGTGCAACGAGACGGCCAGCCGGGAGAGCGCCGCCTCCTCGGCCGAACCGTCGAGGGGCCCGTCCAACGAGACCACGTCCTCGGGCCACAGCACCAGCTGCGGGCCGGCGCCCGGCGCCCGGTGGGTGAGCGGCTCGGTGGCGGCCACGGCGGCGGCCAGCACCACGGCCGGGTCGACCTGGGACTTGCGGAAGCCGCGTACCCCGCCACCCTGGACGGCGGCCGCCGTCACCGTCCCCACCGACGGGCCGCCATCGGGGGCGTGGGCGGCCGACACGGTCGTTCCGACCAGGCCGACCAGGGCGACGACACCGGTGACGGTGAGCGTCGCCAGCCCCGCCAGCGCGCCGCTCCACCCGGACGGAGCACCCACCTCGACGCCGGGTGCCGCGGTCGGCGAACCCGACCCGGCCGACTCCCGTTCGAACGCGCGGATGCGGACCCGATCGCGCACCGCCCGCACGGCCGCGGAGCCCAGTGCACCGCACGCCACCCCACCGACGTAGACGGCCAGCGTGAGGCCGAGCGGTCCGCCGAGGCGCGCCACCCCCAGTACCGGCCCGCCGGCCTGGCCGAGGAAGACACCGCCGATGGGCAGGCCGCCGAACGGCCACGTCTGACGGGCCGCCTCGCCCAGGGTCAGGGCGGCCGGGAAGGCCAGCGCCCGGGCCACGATCGGCCCCCGGGGGACGGCCAGGCAGGCCACGCCGACGAAGAGGGCCTCGACGGCGATGAGCACGGCGGCGCCGGCCAGGGTGAAGGCCCGGGCGAACAGCAGGCCGGGCACGTAGCAGCCCAGGCCGGCCAGCCAACCGGCCCACAGCCTCGCCCTCGGCCGGAGTCCGCCGAGTCGCCACCACAGCAGGCCGGCTGCCGGGAAGGCCAGGATCCAGAAGCCCCAGGGGGGGAGGGACAGGGCCAGACCGACGCCGGACACCAGGGCCGGTACGGCCACCCGCCCCCGTCGGGGTCGGACGGTGTCGGTGGTGCGGTCGGTCGTCCGCGGGCGGGCCTGCCGCCACGGGGCCTCGTCACGGGGGGGTGGGCCGGTCACCGGGGCGGGGGCCACATCGGGCCCGGGGCTCATCGGCCCGGACGGGCCGGCGCACCGCGGTCGAGTGACCGGAGGACGGCACGGGCCGCGGTCCGGCCACTGCCCACGACCGCGGGGATGCCGACCCCCCGGTAGGTGGATCCGGCCACCGCCACGCCGGGCAGGGCGCCCACGGCCTGCTCGATGGTGGACGCCCGGGCCAGATGGCCGACGGTGTACTGGGGGAAGGCCCCGTCCCACCGGGTGACCATCGATTCCCGGGGGCCCTCGCTGACGTCGAGCACGGCGGACAGCTCGGCCACCACGGCCGCCGTGAGTTCGTCGTCGTCGAGCGAGTCCGGCCGGGTGTCGCCGTGCCGGCCGACCGAGAGGCGGACGAGCTCGTCCTCGGGACGGGCCAGGCCGGGCCACTTGCGGCTGAGGTACGTGCCACCGGTGATGAGGGCGGACCGCCCGTTGACGGGCGAGGTGCGGGGGACCAGGAACCCGGTGCCGACCAGGCGGCTCCGGATGGATCCGGCCCGCAGGGACAGGGTCACCACGGCCACCGATGCGTGCTCGATGGCACCGAGCAGTGAGGTGGCCAGCGGGGCGTGGTCGCCGAGGAGCCCGGCGGCCTGACCGGCGGGCACGGCCAGCACCACACCGTCCACGTCCAGCGTCCGGGCCGCGTCGGAAGCCCCCTTGGTGCCGGGCACCGCGCCGGCGTCACCGGCCAGGGCGAGTCGCCAGGTCGGTCCCGTGCCCGAGTGGGGCAGGCGGACGAGCGACTCCACGGCGACCCCGGTGTGGACGACGACCCCGCGTGCGGCCAGGGCGGCGGCCAGTTCGGCGGGCAGGCGGGCGGTGGTCCCGTCGAGTGACCAGAAGACCGGCGTCGGGACCGCACCCGGTTCGGCGGGTGCCGCCGGAGGGGTCTGGCCCGGCGACGGCGGACGACGGAGGGCGCGCACGAGGCTCCCCGACTGGCGGTCGGCGGCCAGCAGCGGCGGGAAGGTGGCCTCGGCACTCAGGTCGGCGACGCCTCCGGCGTTGATCCCACCGATCAGCGGGTCGACGAGGCGCTCCACCACTTCATGGCCGAGGCGGGACCCGACGATGTCGCCCACCGACCGGTCGCCGGTGGCCCGGGGATCGCCGCGGTGGGGGGTCACCAGGTCGACGGCGGCCCGCAGCAGGCCGGCCGGGCTCAGGATGCGCGAGCGGACCATGGGCCAGGCCTTGGTCGGCACGCCGAGGGTGACCCCTTCGGGCATCATGCGGAGCTGTCCCCCCACCCACACCGACGCACCGCTGGCGCCCGGTGCCACCAGGGCGTCGGTCAGGCCGAGCTCGTCGCACAGGGTGGTGGCCTCGGGCCGACGGGCCAGGAAGGCGTCGGCGGCCACGTCGACGGTGCGGCCGCAGAACTCGGCGGAACGGACCTTGCCCCCGGGTCGGCTGCCCGCCTCCAGCACGACGACGCGGGGGACGGCGGCGCCGTCCCTGGACCGGACCAGTTCCCACGCGGCGGCCAGGCCGGCCATGCCGCCCCCGACCACCGCCACCACCGGCCCGGTCGACCCCGACGCGTCGCTCACGATCCGGCGTCCGCCGCCGACACGACGACGTCGGCCAGCATGGCGGTGAAGGCGGGGTCGTCGTTGAGCGAGGTGGTCCGGGCGAAGGCGATCCCGAGGGCGTCGGCCTTGGCCCGGGCCTCGATGTCGAGGTCGTACAGGACCTCGAGGTGGTCGGAGACGAACCCGACGGGGCAGACCACGACGGCGCGCACCCCCTCGGCCGCCACCCGCTCCATCTCGACCAGGAGGTCCGGTCCGATCCAGGGATCGGCCGTCCGTCCGGCGCTCTGCCAGGCCGTACCCCAGATGATCGTCGGGTCGTCGTCGAGGCCGAGCAGGGCGGCGATGGCGGCGCCGGTCTCGGCCACCTGGTCCGGGTACGGATCGCCCTCGGCCACCACCCGCTGCGGGAGGCTGTGGGCGGTGAAGAAGACCGCGGTGCGGTCCCGGGCGCCCGGGTCCAGCCCGTCGAGTGCGGCCCGGGTGCGGGCGGCCAGGATGGGCGGCGAACGGCTCGGCCCGGTGCCAGGAGGGGACGACGGTGAGGGCGAGCCGCGGATCCGCCCCGGCCGCCGCCGCCTCGGCTCTGGCGAAGTACTCCCCGGAGCCCATGGTCGACTGGTGCGGGGTGAGGACGACCCCCACCACCTCGTCGACGCCTTCGACGGCCAACTCGGCCATCCCCTCCTCGATGGTGGGATGGACGTACTTGGTGCCGAGGCGGACGACGAAGCGCCCGGGCCGGGCGGCGTCGAGCGCGGCGGCCAGACCCGCCACCTGGGCGACGGTGCGCGTGGTCAGCGGCGACGTGCCGCCGATGGCCTCGTAGCGGCCGGTGAGCTCGGCCAGCAGCTCCGGCGTGGGCGGCCGGCCGCGACGGATGCGGGTGTAGAAGGGCTCGATCTCCTCGGGGGTCTCGGGTGTCCCGTGGGCCATCACCAGCACCCCGGTGCGCCCGGTCACGCCGGATCCGGGTCCGGAGGCACGACACCGGCCCTGCCCTCGGAATGGACCAGGTCCACCACGCGCTCGAGGATGGCGGGGTCCGTCTCGGGCAGGACGCCGTGGCCCAGGTTGAACACGTGGCCGGGTGCGGTCCCGGCCCGGGCGAGGACCTCACGGGTCTCGGCCGCCGCCACCTCCCACGTACCGAGGCACAGCGCGGGGTCCAGATTGCCCTGGACGGCGACGCCGGCGCCCGACCCGCCCGCGGGCCTCGTCCAGTGGCACCCGCCAGTCGACGCCCACCACCGAGGTGCCGGCCGTGGCCATCAGGCCGAGCAGCTCGCCCGTGCCCACGCCGAACAGGATGGTGGGGGTGCCCGGATGGGATGCCTCGAGGTCGGCGAACAGCCGCTGCGTGGCCGGCAGCACGAGTTCGGCGTAGTGCTTCGGGGTGAGGATGCCGGCCCAGCTGTCGAACACCTGCACGGCGGAGGCGCCGGCATCCAGTTGCGACCGCAACGAGGCCAGGGCCATGTCGGTCAGGCGCTCGATCAGGGCGTGCCACAGCGCCGGGTCGGCGTGCATGAGGGCCTTGACCCTGGCGAAGTTCTTGGACGGTCCGCCCTCCACCAGGTAGCTGGCCACGGTGAAGGGTCCGCCGGCGAAGCCGATGAGGGGCACGTCGAGCGATGCCCGGAGCAGTGCCACCGCCTCGAGCACGTAGGGGGTGTCGATCTCGGGCTCGAGGGGCCGGAGGCGGTCCAGGTCGGCGGCCGAGCGGAACGGCTCGGACACCACGGGGCCGGTGCCGGGTGCGACGTCCACCCCGAAGCCGACGGCGGCCGCCGGCACGACGATGTCGCTGAAGAAGATGGCGGCGTCGGTGCCGTAGCGGTCGACGGGCTGCCGGGTGAGCTCGGCCACCAGCTCGGGCTGGGCGATGGCGTCGAGGATGCTGCCGGGTCCGCGGGCCGCCCGGTACTCCGGCAGCGACCGCCCGGCCTGGCGCATGAACCACACCGGGACGTGGGGCACCGACTGCCCCCGGCAGGCCCGGATGAACGGGGCGTCGTCGAAGCGGCCGGGCGCGGATGCGGCCCGGCCGGGCGCACGGGGCGCGGCGGTGGACATGGCCCGAGTCTAGGAGGCAGGGGCCAGGGCCTCCGGGCCGCGCTGCGGCCCGGGAGCGGATGACCGGCCCGGCGCATACAATCGAGGGTTCCCCTGAGCCGGACATGGTGCCGGCGGTACGGGCACCGTGCAGGCGCAGGGCAGACAGGAGGTGGGGGCGTGGAGACGGAGTTGGAGGCCGAGCAGGACTTCGTCGACCTCGCCTACGCACGGCTGGACGCCATGCGGGGCGACGCCAACTCGATGCTCGAAGGGGTGCTCGACCTCGGCAAGGGGGGCACCTTCCAGTCCCGCACCGAGCGCGACGTCATCGTGCGCACGAGCCTGGCCCGGCTCGAGCAGCTCGACATCGGCGACCAGGCGCTGACCTTCGGGCGCATCGACCGCCTGTCCGAGGACGGCGCCGCCCGCACCCCGAGACCGAGACCTTCCACATCGGGCGCCTGGCCATCCACGGCGCCCGACCACGAGCCCCTGGTGGTCGACTGGCGGGCCCCGGTGGCCGAGCCGTTCTACCGGGCGACCGGTCGCGACCCCCTCGGCCTCGTCCTGCGCCGCCACCTCGCCCTCCAGGGCCGCACGGTGGTGAGCGTCGAGGACGAGCGCTTCGCCAGCCCGGGCCAGGTGACCGACACCGTCGACGAGGGCGAGGGGCCGCCCCACGCCGCCGACCCGTCGGGCGAGCTGATCGTCGGCGACCTGCCCATCGGCGGGCCGGCCGCCCTCCTCGCCGCCCTCGACCGGGCCCGGTCGGGACGCATGACCGACATCGTGTCGACCATCCAGGCCGAGCAGGACGAGATCATCCGCTCGCCCCTCAGCGGGGTCCTCGTCGTCCAGGGCGGTCCGGGCACCGGCAAGACGGCCGTGGCCCTGCATCGGGCCGCCTACCTCCTCTACACCCACCGGTTCCCGCTCGAGCGCCAGGGCGTGCTGGTCGTCGGGCCCAACCCCCTCTTCCTGCGCTACATCGAACAGGTGCTGCCGTCCCTGGGGGAGACCGGGGTCACCCTGTCGACCGTGTCCGGCCTGGTCCCCGAGATCAAGATCCGCGAGAACGGCCCGGCCGACGTGGCCCGCCTCAAGGGCGACGTGCGCATGGCCAAGGTCGTCGCCCGGGCCGTCCGCACCCGCCAGCACCCGCTGTCCGAGGACGTCGTCGTCCCCTACGGGGCCCTGGTGCTGCGCCTGACCGCGCAGGACACGCGCACGATCGTCGAGGGCGCCCGCCGCCGCCCGGGCACCCACAACGCCCGGCGCCGCCTGGTCGAGCAGTCGGTGGCCCAGGTGCTGGCCGACCGGGCCCGCCAGACCCAGCAGCGGCTCGGGGTCGGCACCCCGTCGTCGGTCACCGCCTTTCCCGGCTACGAGGACCCGGCCGAGCTCGACGACGACGAGTTCGACTTCGAGGACTTCTCGCGCAAGGTGAAGCGGGTGCCCGAGCTGGCCGAGGCCCTCGACCGCATGTGGCCCCGCCTGTCGCCCCACGAGCTGCTCCACGACCTCTACGGCGCCACGCCGCTCATCGCCGCCGCCTCCCGGGGGATCCTGTCCGCCGAGGAGCAGGCCCTCCTGCGTGCGCCCCCGGTCGTCCTCGTTCGACGACGTGGCCTGGACCCCGGCGGACGCCGCCCTGGTCGACGAGGCCCGCCACCTGCTGGGCCCACGGGCCGGGGGCGCGGACGAGGCGGTCCGCAAGTACGGGCATATCGTGGTCGACGAGGTCCAGGACCTGTCCCCCATGCAGCTGCGCATGCTGACCCGTCGCTCCCTGGCCGGCTCGATGACCGTGGTCGGGGACATCGCCCAGGCCACCGCCCCGTGGGCCCCGTCCTCGTGGGACGACATCGTGGAGCACCTGCCCCGCCGCCGTCCGGCGCGCACCGTCGAGCTGACCGTCAGCTACCGGACCCCGGCCGAGGTCCTGGCCGTGGCCAGCCGGGTCCTGGCCGTGGCCGCTCCCGAGCTCGACCCCGCCCAAGCCGGTCCGGCGCACCGGGGTGGAGCCGGTGATGGTGCAGGTGACCGGCTAGGGCGGACCGGCCACCACGGGCGACCTGGCCCGGGCCGTGGCGCTGGCCGCGGCCGGCGAGGTCGACGCCGTGCGCCCGGGACGGGTGGCGGTCATCGCCCCCGACTCCCTGCGCACCGTGCTGGCCGACGCCCTGGAGGCGGCCGGTACCCCGGTGGTCGACGCCCGGGACATGCGCAAGGGCGGCCTGTCCGAGCCGCTGGTGCTGCTCGGTGCCGACTCGGCCAACGGACTGGAATTCGACGCCGTCGTGGTCGTCGAGCCCGCCGTCATCGCCGGCGAGACGGCCCGGGGGCTGCGCACCCTCTACGTGGCGCTGACCCGGCCCACCCAGCGCCTGACGGTGGTCTCCCTGACGACGCCTCCGGCGGCCCTCTCCGTCCCCGACTGAGCGTCCGGGGCTGCGGTCGCTCCGCCCGGTCGGGCGCCGAAGGCCCAGTTCAGCAGGGTCGGATCCGGGTCGCGGCGTGAGTTGGCTCTCCGAGCGCCGAATCGACTAAAACGTACGCCGTGACCCAGGCACTCGCCGCCGATCCGGCCATCTCGACACGCCCGCCGCGCCACATCCCCGACCGGCCCCCGATGCTCGCCGTGGGCGTGATCATCTGGCTCGGCTCCGAGGTGATGTTCTTCAGCTCCCTGTTCGCCGCCTTCTTCACCATCCGTGCCCACGCCACCATCTGGCCTCCCCCGGGCGCCCATCTCGACACCCTGCGGGCCGGCCTGTTCACCATCATCCTGGTGGCCTCGAGCTTCACCATGCAGAAGGCCGTGTGGGACCAGGAGCGGGGCGAGCGCAAGAGCGCCAAGCTCTGGATCTGGATCACCTTCGTCATGGGCAGCCTGTTCGTGGCCAACCAGTTCTTCGAGTGGGTGAGCCTCTCCCAGGACCACGCCACCAACCCCACCCAGACCGCCTACGGCTCGCTCTTCTACATCACCTCGGGCCTCCACGGCCTCCACGTCTTCCTGGGCCTGGCCGCCATGCTCTTCCTGCTCACGCGCCTGCGGGGACCGGCCGGTGACCCCGGCGAGACCCCGGTCTTCCAGGGCGTCAGCTACTACTGGCACTTCGTCGACGTGGTGTGGGTCGGCCTCTACAGCTGCCTGTTCCTGCTCAAGTGATGATGCGCTCCCTCCGCCGCCCCGCCTCGGCCCGGCTCGCCGCGCCCGCCGCGCTGGTGGGCGCCGTGGCCCTGTTCGGCCTGGTCGTCTTCTCCTCCGGCCCGGCCCGGGCCGACACCAGCCCGACGACCACGGCGCCGGTGACCGTCTCGACCCTCCCCGGTGCCCAGCCCGGCACCGTCCAGCAGGCGCCCACCGCCGTGACCGCCGTGCCGTCGGCGTCGGCCGGCGCCCAGTACACCGCGCCCTCCAACCAGGGCGGGATCTACTACACCGACCTGCCGGCGTCCTTCATCGCCCCGGGCCAGGCCCTGTTCGCAGGCCAACTGCTCGAGCTGCCACGGCGCCGAGGCCAACGGCCGGAGCGACATCGGCGCCCCCAACCTGCAGGGCCTGGGCGCCGGCACGGTCGACTTCTGGGTGTCCACCGGCCGCATGCCGCTGGCCAACACCAGCACCCAGGCCATCCGCAAGCCGTCCCGGTTCAACCGGATCCAGACGCTGGAGATCGCGGCATGGGTCCAGTCGCTCACCCCGGGCGTGGGCACCCAGGTCCCCCTGGTCAAGACGGCAGGCGCCGACCTCGAGGCCGGCAACACCCTCTTCACCCTCAACTGCGCGGCCTGCCACACCATCTCCGGCGCGGGTGACGCCCTGGCCGTGGGCGCCGTGGCCCCCAGCCTGCACCTGGCCACCCCGACCCAGGTGGTCGAGGCCATCCGCTCGGGCCCGGGCAACATGCCCCGGTTCGGCCCGGGCAACATCACCGACACCGAGGCGCGGGACATCGCCGCCTACGTGACCGGCGTGCTCCAGCACCCCAACAACGCCGGCGGTGCCGGCCTGGGTGGGATCGGCCCCGTCGGTGAGGGCTTTGTCGGACTCCTGATCGGCGTCGGTGTCCTGATGCTGGTCTGCTTCTGGATCGGAGATCGCGCGTGAGCGACCACACTGCCCGTCCCGACGGGCCGCTGCCGCCCGCCGCCCTCGACGATCCCCACCTCCAGCCCGCCACGAAGAACCCCGACCGCATGCAGGCGATGGCCGCGCTGGCCATCGTCCTCGGCATGGTGGGCTTCGTCGGCTTCATCTGGGCCTACTGGGTCGACGCCAGCACCCAGTGGCAGGCCGCCCTGCTGACCGTCGGGATGCTCGGCCTGGGCATCGGCACCATCGCCTGGGGCAAGTACCTGATGCCCCAGGGTCCCTTCGTCGAGGAGCGCCACGACTTCCACTCGACCGACGACGAGCGGTCGGCCTTCAACGCCGCCGTCACCGGACGCGGGGGCCTCGAGGTCAAGCGCCGGGGCCTGCTGCTGGGCCTGTTCGCGGTGGGCGGCGGCATCATGACCCTGGCCCTGCTGGTTCCGGGCGTGCGCTCGCTCGGACCGAAGCCGACCAAGTCCGAGGACACGTTCGGCTCGACCGAGGACTCGCTCTTCACCACCAACTGGCGCAAGGGCTCGAAGCTGGTGACCGTGGGTGGCCGCGAGGTCAAGGTCGACGACCTGGAGGTCGGCGGCGTGCTCACCGTGTTCCCCAAGGGCTACGAGGGCTCGTCCCCCGACCAGGTCATCCTGATCCGGCTGGCCCAGCTGGGCCCCGACGACCCGCCCTACCCGATCGCCCCCCCGGGCAAGACGTCGTACGGCGTGCAGGGGTACGTGGCCTACTCCAAGCTCTGCACCCACCTCGGCTGCCCGGTCGGCCTCTACCAGGAGAAGACCCAGCAGCTGGTGTGCCCGTGCCACCAGTCGATCTTCAACGTGAACGCCGGGGCCATCCCGCAGTTCGGCCCCGCCCCCCGCCCGCTGCCCATGCTGCCGCTCACGGTCGACGCCACCGGGCAGATGCGGGCCAACGGCGGCTTCGACCAGGCCGTCGGCCCCGGATTCTGGGAGCGCCCATGATCGACAAGACCCTCAACTGGGTGGACGACCGGCTGGGCATCGCCAAGGGCGGCCGCACGTTCCTCGACAAGATCTTCCCCGACCACTGGTCGTTCATGCTGGGCGAGATCGCCCTGTACTCGTTCATCATCCTGCTGGGCACCGGGCGTGTTCCTGACCCTGTACTTCGTGCCCTCCGGCCACGAGATCGTCTACCACGGCTCCTACGTGCCGCTGCGGGGCCAGCGCGTGTCCGAGGCCTACGCCTCCACGGTCGGCCTCTCGTTCGACGTCCGCACCGGACTGCTGATGCGCCAGGCCCACCACTGGGCCGCCGACATCTTCCTCGGCGCCATCGCCGTCCACATGGCCCGGGTGTTCTTCACGGGGGCGTTCCGCAAGCCCCGGGAGTTCAACTGGATCGTCGGCACCCTGATGCTCATCCTGGGCATCGTCAACGGCTTCCTCGGCTACTCGCTCCCCGACGACCTGGTGTCGGGAACCGGTATCCGCATCGCCTACTCCATCATCGAGTCGATCCCGGTCGTCGGGCTCCTACCTCGGCTTCTTCCTGTTCGGGGGCAACTACCCGGGCAACGGCATCATCATCCCGAGGTTCTACGTGCTCCACGTGCTGATCGTCCCGGCGATCATCGTGGGACTGCTGGCCGCCCACCTGGGTCTGCTGGTCAAACAGAAGCACACCCAGTTCCCGGGGAAGGGCAAGACCGAGCACAACGTGGTCGGCTCGCCGATGTTCCCGACCTTCATCGCCAAGACCACCGGCTTCCTGTTCATGTCGAGCGCCGTCATCTTCGGCCTCGGTGGCTTCGCCCAGATCAACCCGATCTGGCAGTTCGGCCAGTACGAGCCCTACCAGATCTCCTACGCCGTGCAGCCCGACTGGTACATGGGCTGGCTCGACGGGGCGCTGCGGATCATGCCGAGTTGGGAGTGGGTGGGCTGGGGCCACACCATCCCCCTCGAGGTGTTCCTGCCCGCCGTCGTCTTCCCGGGCCTGATCTTCAACATCCTGATCGTCTGGCCGTTCATCGAGTCGGTCTGGACGAAGGACACCCGGTACCACAACCTGCTCGACCGCCCGCGGGACCGTCCCAAGCGGACGGCGGCCGGTGCGGCCATGCTGACCCTGCTCTTCGCGGTGTTCTTCGCCTCGTCGACCGACGTGATGGCCAACTTCTTCCAGCTGCCCCTCATCGACGTGCTCTGGTTCTTCCGGTTCTTCGTGCCCCTGGCCCCGATCGTGGCGTACTACGTCACGTTCAAGATCTGCCACGAGATGATCGCGCGCCGAGGGCATCGGCAAGCGCAAGCGTGCGCTGGTGGTCTCGCGTTCGACCGAGGGTGAGTACTCGACCGTGGAGTCCGAGGTCCGCCCGGGTGACGGGCACGAGGAGCTCGACGCCATCCCGGTGCCGACCTTCATCGACACCACCGACCCGGAACTGGCCACCGCGGCCGGCGTCCGCCGGGTCATCCGCTAGCCCCACCGGCACCACCGACGGCCGGGCCGGCAGCCTCCACGCCATGGGCACGCCCGTCGACGGGCTCGTCGACCTCGACCGCTACCCGGTGCTGGACACCGCCGGTGCCGGCTTCCGGTCCGTGGTCGAGGACGCCCGGGCCCAGCTGGCCGGGACCGGCGCCGTCGAACTGTCCGGCTTCCTCGACCCGACCGGCATCGACGCCCTGGTGGACGATGCCGACGCGCTCGCCCCGCGGGCGCACCACTCGTCCGGCGAGGGCACGGCCTACCTCGAGTTCCCGACCGGGCCCTCAACGCCTACTACCTCCCACCCGGGGTGACCTGAGGCCGGGGCCCGGGCCCACGTTGACGCCCCGGGGCCGGCGTGCCACGATGCGCCGGTCCCACCCCCGATCGATCGGAGCCCCACCATGTCCCGCCTCGAAGGCCGCCGTGCCGTCATCACCGGAGCAGCCAGCGGGATCGGCGAGCAGACCGCCCGCCTGTTCGTGGCCGAGGGCGCCACCGTGGTCCTGGCCGACGTCGACGACGAGCGGGGCACGGCCATCACCGCCGAGCTCGGCGCACAGGCCCGCTACGTGCACGTGGACGTGGCCGAGGAGGGCGCCATCGAGCACGCCATCGACGAGTCGGTGTCGGGTTCGGCGGACTCGACTGTGTGTTCAACAACGCCGGCAACCCGGGCTCGCTCGGCCGGGTCGAGGACATCGACATGGACCTGTTCGACCGGACGGTCGGGATCCATCTGCGGGGCGTGTTCCTCGGCATCCGCGCCGCCGCCCGGGTCATGCGGCCCCAGGGGCACGGCAGCATCATCAACACGGCCAGCGTGGCCGGGCTGCAGGCCAACTACGGCGGGCACGACTACAGCGCCTGCAAGGCCGCCATCGCCCACCTGACCCGGACCACGGCCAATGAGCTGGGCGAGGACGGGGTCCGGGTCAATGCCATCTGCCCCGGGGGGATCGCCACGTCGATCTTCGGCCGTGGTGCCGGCCTCGACGGGCAGTCGGCCCAGGCCACGGTGGCCGTCATGGAGGCCGTGCTGTCCGACGTGGCCCCGATGAAGCGCTCCGGTCAGCCGCTCGACATCGCCGAGTGCGCCCTGTGGCTGGCCAGCGACTCGTCGAGCTTCGTCAACGGCCAGGCCATCGCCGTGGACGGAGGGCTGACCACGGGCCCGACCTACCGGACGTCGCGGGCCCGCACCGAGTCCATGGTCGGCATGCTGGCCGACATCGGCAACGCCGACCAGTAGGAGGGCCGTCGGGCCGGACGGGAATCAGCCCGCCTCGGGTCGGGTGCACGATCCGCCGGACGCGCCGTCGGCGTCCCGTGCGGTGCCCCATGATCACGCCGTCGTCGGCACGGTGCAGCGACCCTCCCGAGGCGGTCAGGCGTCGGACCGCACCGCATCGGCCACGATCGCCGACCCGACCTGGTCGGCGATGGCCACCGCCACCAGCAGGTTCTCATGGGGGATGGGTACTCCCACGATCGGCGTGGCGATGAAGTGACCGACCACCTGGCCGTGCCCCCGCACGGGCAGGTCCACACCGTGGGTGGGCAGGCCCAGGTCGGATGCCGCCCACTGGATGGCTCCCACGAGGACGGTGCCGTCGGGCAGGATCTGGCCCTTGATGCCGGTGTCGGGCCGGGCGGAGAACCGGCAGTCGCGGAGGGAGAGCAACTGCACGAGCTCGCGGGACGCAGCGGCGGCGATCTCCTGCGGATCGCGTCCCGTGGCGGCCATCTCGGTGACCGAGTGCAGGACGCGCCACCTGCTCCCGACCCGTGGTGGCGGCACGACGGTGGTGCCGTCCCCGAGCGGCGAGCTCACCCACCGCCAGCCCGACGACGAGGAGGAGGATCTCGGTGATGAGGTCACTGGTCCGGGTGATGCGGAGTGAGTAGTACGGGCGGGTCAGGAAGAAGTCGAACGCCACCGCCGAGACGAGTGCGCTGAGTGCCGCGGCCACGCGTCGCCCGGTGCTGGCGACCGCGACGATCACGACCACGAGGACGAGCGCGTTGTCGGCAGTGTCGAGGTGCCCCCGCCAGGGGATCAGCAGGATCGCCGCGGCGATCGGCGCCACCACCGCGGCAGCCATGATCCAACGCTCGCGGTTCGCCTCCGACCGGACCTGCCGCGCCGCCGCTCCCGCGGCGCTCGGCCGCTCGACGTCATGGAGGTCGCGGACTGTCCCCATGCATGCACTATGGCAGTCGGCGTCGGCCTCCGATACCCCTGTTATCGCGATTGTTACGGGCCGTCCGTCCGTCCGGATCCGGTCGATCGGCCCGGACCGCTCCCGGGTCCCGGCGTCGGCCGACGCCCGCCGGCGACCGTGGTCCGACCGCTGAGTCCGGTGGTCCGACGCCAGGGCACCAGCTTTCACGCCCATGTTACGGCGGGGTCCCGTACCCTGGATGTCGGATGCAAGAGGAGGTCTGATGACACATCACCAGTTGCTGTTGGCGATCGACGAGACCGAGGCCGGGCAGGCCGCGGTGGACTTCACCATCGGCTTCGCCGCGCTGTCCCACGGACAGGTGACCGTCCTGCACGTGCGCGAGCTTCCCGTGTCATCACGGGTGCCGCCGCTCGAGTCCATCGACCATGCGCGGTCACTGGTCGAGGAGTCGGTCGCTCGACTGAACCAGGCAGGGGTTCCCGCCGACGGCATCATCTACTCGGCCCGGGAGCCCTCGGTCGCCCGATGCATCGTCGAGACGGCGGACGAGCGGTGGTGCAACGGGATCGTGCTCGGATCGTTCCGCCTTCGCGGGATCCACCGCCTGTCCGGACGGAAGACCCGCGAGCAGGTGATGCGGCGGTCGACGCTCCCGGTCATCGTGGCGCCTCCTGCGCTCGGTCCGTCGTTGACGAACTGGCCCACCGGGCTCGACCACATCGGCGCGGCCTGATCAGCGACGACGATGCCCGCAGGCGACCAAGGAATCGATCGGTAACGGTATCCCCCGGCGGTCAACGGTCGAGGAACTCGTGGGGAACGGGGGAGAAGTGGCGTGATCGTCGGACTCACGGTCGTCACCCTGGTGATCTTCGGTCTCGTGGCAGCCGGCTGGAGATGAAGGCGTCGATCCAGGGCGGTCCGCGGGTTGGAGGCCGTACCGGCTATCGGAGGACCCGTCGACACTCCTCGAGGGTGGTCTTTCCGAGCAGGACCTTGTCGAAGGCATCCTGCAGCAACGTCTTCATACCCCCGGACCTCGCTGCGACGGCGATCTGCTGGGCCGATGCCCGTTCGAGCACGAGGGTCTTCAGTGCGTCGTCCATGACGAGGACCTCCTGCACCGCGAATCTGCCGATATAGCCCCGGTGCCCGCACCGGGCACATCCCACTGCCCGCCAGAGCACCAGTTCCTGGTCGGGACCGTCGATGAGGGACATCGCCGTGAGTTCCAGGAGCTCCTCCGGTGATGCCGGCTCGGACACCGTGCAGGCAGCGCACAGGCGCCGGAGCAGGCGCTGGGCAACCACGCACTCGAGCGCCGAGGTCACCAGGTAGGACTCGAGGCCCATCTCCATCAGGCGGGTGGTGCTCGACGCGGCGTCATTGGCATGCAGCGTGGAGAGGACCAGATGGCCGGTCAGGGCTGATTCGGCCGCGATCCGGGCCGTCTCGAGATCGCGGATCTCGCCGATCAACATGACGTCCGGATCTACCCGCAATGCAGCCCGGAGGCCGGTGGCGAACGTGTATCCGGCCTTCACGCTGATCTGCGACTGCTTGATGCCGGCAATTCGGTACTCGATCGGATCCTCGACCGTGATGATGTTCCGACCCGGGTCGTTGACCGCATTTACCGTGGCGTAGAGCGTGGTGGTCTTCCCGGATCCCGTCGGGCCGGTCACCAGCACCATCCCCCATGCCTTGTCGAATGCGGCCCGATAGCGGGCCAGGGCATCAGCTTGGAATCCGAGCTTTCCGATGTCGAGCAGGCTCGTGTCCTTCTGAAGGAGGCGGAGCACGAGTGCCTCGCCGTCGATCGTGGGGAGACTCGCGGCACGGACGTCGACCGGTTGGCCGTGGGCGACGATCGAGATGCGGCCGTCCTGGGGACGCCTCCGTACGGCGATGTCCATACCGGCCATGATCTTGACCCTGCTCAAGATGTCCGGGGCGAGCGACGCCGGCGCGGCGGTTGCGTCGTGCAGGATGCCGTCGACGCGGAATCGCACCCGGAGGTCTCCCTCGGTCGGCTCGAAATGGATGTCCGATGCCCGCTCGTCGACCGCCCTCCGCAACAATTGGTTGACGAAGGTGATCACCGGACCTTCGGTGTCGGGTCGACCGTCGGGAGCCTTGGATTCGCCGGCGGGTGGCGGAATGGGTTGGATGTCGACAGAGAGCGGCGCGTCGGAGGTCGTCCGCACCGTGTCGACGTCGGAGGCGAAGAGTTCGAAGTTGTCGAAGCTCCGGTCGATCACCTTGTGGAGCTGGCCCGGCGCGACGACCTCCAATCGCATGGGACCGGCCGTGAGCATCCGCAGATCATCGATGGTCTGCATGTCCCTCGGGTCCCCGAGGGCGATCACGACGACACCGTTGTCGACCTCCACCGGGAGGACGCCGCGCGATTGACAGAAGGCCTTGGGGAGGTATGTCAGGGCGCCCGGGTCCGGAGGATCCAGGACGAAGTCCCGATACGGGAGTTCGAACAGTGATGCCAGGGCGCGAGCGAGATCGACCTCGTCCAGGACGCCTTGGGCGATCAATGTCTCACCGAGGCGCGTTCCCGTCCGGAGCTGCTCCTCGAGTGCCGTGTCGACCTGCGCAGTGGTCGCCAGACCGGACCGGATGAGGTGTTGGCCCAGTGGTGCATGGAGGGTGTGGTGATCGTTCTCGTACTCAGGGAGATCCATGTCCCCCACCTCGGTCACCGATCGCCATGGCCGCGTGCTCGAGTGAGGCCCCCGGCCCCGACGATCAGGAACAGACGTCCGTCGCTCGTTGATGGTCGCTGCGATCGGACGATCGTCCCGGGCGGGACCACACTCGCCTGCCCGGTCGCCGCTCGGACACCGAAACCCTTCTTCGGGCTGGACGGAATCTGGGAAACCACGATGAAGATCAGAACGACGAACACGATGGCACCGATGACCAGCAGTAACACCCAGACACCTCGGTCGAGGTCGGATCCGAGTCGAAGTGCCGGCTTCCGGCGGACGGGAGGCCGCCAGGACTCCGCCGGGAGCTCTGGGTGCTCATCGGTCGATCCGTCCTCCTTCGCCTCCGGTGCCGGCGCCTCGACGGGCGGGGTCGATGACGGAACCGGGACCGGTGGATCCGATGCGGGGTGCGGCCGATATCCGGGCGGGTACCACTTGCCGTCGGCCGCCTGCCACCATCCGAAGCCGCGTGCGCAGTCGCTCACATCGCTCCCATCTCGCGATCGGAATCAACTTAGGCACATCCGCGACCGCCCCGTAGGGCCGGACGTCACATCTGAGGCGCGGACATGGCGGTGGGGCCCGGTCGTCGGTCGCCGTGGCCGTTCCGGGCGACCGGGGCCCCGCTCAGGATCCCACGGTGACGACGGGTGTGGCTCCCGAGAGATCGAGGTGCTGGAGGTAGAGGTCCCGACTGTTGGGGTAGCCGACGGCACCGGGGGCGTAGCCGTCGAAGGCCATCCAGGACGCTCCCGAGGCGTCGGTGAACACCGACGCACCGCCGGGTCCCAGCACGCTCGGGCCGCTGGCCAGGATCGGCTGCGAGAGCGGCTTGGTGCACGGGCCGAGGGGGCCGGCACACGTGGCCACCCCGACGGCGTAGTCGGCGCTGTTCCAGTTGTTGCCGGAGTAGAAGAGGAAGTAGCGCCCGCCGGCGACCACGAGGTCGGGGGCCTCGACCACGCCCGCCTCCCACGGCTGGTCCGCCGTGATCAGGGCGACCGGCGCGGAGCCGGGTGTCGTGGCGAACCCGGTTCCGGTGCTGTCGAGCTGTTGGGACCAGATCGTCGCCGGCTGCCCACCGGCCCCGATGGACTTCCACTGGAGGTAGGGCGTGCCGTCGGCGTCGACGAACGGGGACGGGTCGATGGATCCGCCCAGCGACGCCTGGCACTCGAGTGGTGCCGCAGAGGTGTCGACGAACGGGCCCTCGGGACGGTTCGCCGTCGCCACCGAGATGCACTCCTCCCCGTTCCCCGGCCCGGCCACCTTGGCCGAGTAGTACAGGGCGAACGTTCCCCCCAGCCGGAAGACGCCGGGCGCCCAGGTGGCACCCGGGGCGACCCAGGCCGGAAGGCTCGGAAGCGCATTCCCGACCTCACTCCAGGTGACCAGGTCGGTGGACTTGATGATGGCGATGTTGCCCTCGACCGAGTTGGTGGCGTAGGCGAAGTAGTTGTTCCCGACGTGGAGCACGGTGGGATCGGGGAAGTCGAAGGGATAGACCAGTCCGGCCTTCGTCCCGTCGGTCAGCGTGGTGCAGGCTGACGACACCGCGGACAGGTCGCGGGCCGCCCCGTTGTTGTCGTGGGCGGCGATCGCCTGGAGCGAACCCTGTACGCCGCCGAGACAGGTCTGCAGCGTCCCCACGCCGAGCCCCAACAGGAAGGCGTCTGCGTGGGTGACCGTGAGCGCCTGTTCCGTGGCCGCCAGCTGGTCCCGCGTCGAGCTGATGTCCCCTTTCAGGGCCTCCCGGTGGTTGGTGCTGAGCACCCGGGCGAAGGTGGTGGCGGCGAGGGTGAACCGGGTGGTGGACAGGTCGTGCCTGGTCTGGGCCAACGTGCGCAGCTCGCCGCGGGTCCGGGCCTGGGCCTGCAGGTCGGTGACGACGGCCGCGGCCAGGACGCCCACGATGACCAGGGCGGACGCGCCCATCACGATCCTCCGACGACGGTCAGCCACTGGCGGCGTACGCGGCGGTGCAGTCGGTGGACACGGCGCTCAGGGCGTTGACGGCATGGACCCGGTCGCCGACGGACAGGGCATTGAGTCCCTGTTCGACGCCACCCAGGCAGGTCCGGAGGTCGTCCATGGCCTTGGTCTGGTTGGACACGCTGGCCCGGGCGCCCACTAGTGCCGCTTCGACGCCCTGGAGCTGGCTCACGTCCTGGGAGAGCGTCGTCGTGTCCAGTGCGACCTGCCTGTCGATTCCGTTCAGGTCGGCACGGACGGTGGCCAGGTCGGAACGGACGTGGCCGAGTTGGCCCCTGGTGGCGTCCAGGGACCGGTGGGCCTGGTCGAAGCGCGTGTTGGCGGCGATCTCGTCGTTCGTGACGAAGCCGACGGTCAGTGCAAACGCGACCACCCCGGCGCACACCGCGGCCACGAGGGCCCATGGTCGGCGACGAACGTCCGGCGGCCCCTCCTCGACGGGGGTGTCCGGAGTGTGCTCGTCCACCGCCACCCCTGCCATCACGATCCACACCACCCAGTTCCGCCGGAGCCCGTGGCCATCCTCGCGCAGCCCAATGGCCGACGGGGCGCGGGCGGTCAACAGGGGGCGCAGGGACCGGCGACGACTCGGAGTCGCACCACGGGGCCGGCCGCCGGGTCCGGGCGCGTCGCGACTGCAGCCAGTACCGCCTCGTTGCGGTCCACGGAGGTGGGACTCACCGGGCCGGCCGCGGGGCCGGACACCGCTCCGACCCGATGGGCCGGAGCACCGGGTCGGGTCAGACGGTCCCGCCGCGGCGACTCTCCACCACGCCGCCGATGACGGCGGACAGGCCGAGGGCGATGGCGATGGGTGCCATCCACAGGCCGAAGATGAAGGTCAGCGTGGCGAACAGCGCGGCCATGCCCAACAGGAAGGGCCAGATGCTGGAGCCCGGGAAGGCGTCGATGACACCGGCCCCGTCGCTCACCTCGGCATCGGGCACGTCGCCCTCGAGCGGCCGCATACGGCTCGACCACCACAGGTAGTAGCCGCCGGGCAGCAGACCGAGCAGGGCCGACCCGATGAGCATCAGGAAGCCGGCGTCCTCGTAGGAGGTGAACCAGTAGAAGAGGGCGATGATGCCGAAGAAGAGACCGATGGCCGTGAGGAACAATCCGCTGACCCTCATGAGCTGGCCCCCACCTTCTCCTGGTCGTGCTCCCGATGGCGCTTGTCACCGTGGGACTCTTCCTTGCGGTGCTCGGGATGGTTGTAGTCCCACACCGGCCGTTCCGAGCGGATCGGGGGCAGGTGGGTGAAGTTGTGGTGCGGGGGTGGCGACGAGGTGAACCACTCGAGTGCCCCGCCGTCCCACGGGTTGTCACCGGCCGGTACCGGCTTCCGCCAGGACTGGACCAGGTTGACCAGGAAGAACAGGAACGAGGCCCCGATGATCATGGCGCCGACGGTCGACCACTGGTTGAGGCTCGTCCATCCGTTCGCCGTGAGGTAGTCGGCCACCCGACGCGGCATGCCCTTCAGGCCCACCACGTACTGGGGGATGAAGGTCACCCAGAACCCGACGAAGAGCAGCCAGAAGTGGATCTTCCCGAGGCGCTCGTTCAGCATGCGCCCGAACATCTTCGGGTACCAGAAGTAGAACCCGGCGAATCCGGCGAACACCGTCGTCCCGATCAGCACCTGGTGGAAGTGGGCGACCACGAAGTAGGTGTCGTGGGTCATGAAGTCCACGGGGGGCGACGCGAGGAGCACGCCGGTCACACCGCCCATGAGGAAGGCGAACAGGAAGCCGATCGAGAACAGCATCGGGGTCTGGAAACTGAGCTGGCCGCCCCACATGGTCCCGATCCAGTTGAAGAACTTGATGCCGGTCGGGACGGCGATGAGGTAGGAGAGCAGGGAGAAGAAGGGCAGCAGCACCACGCCGGTCGTGAACATGTGGTGGGCCCACACGCCGGTCGACAGGGCGGCGATCGACAGGGTGGCGAACACCATGCCCCGGTAGCCGAAGAGCGGCTTGCGTGAGAACACCGGGATGATGTCCGTCACGATGCCGAAGTAGGGCAGGGCCAGGATGTAGACCTCCGGGTGACCGAAGAACCAGAAGAGGTGTTGCCAGAGCACCGGCACACCACCACCTTGGACCGAGTAGATGTGCGTGCCGAAGTGCCGGTCACAGAACAGCATCACCACCGCACCGAACAGCACCGGGAAGGCGATCAGGATCAGGATGCCGGTCACCAGCATGTTCCACGAGAAGATCGGGATCCGGAACATCGTCATGCCCGGCGCCCGGAGGTAGAAGATCGTGGCCACCAGGTTGACCCCGGTGAAGATGGCCGAGAATCCGGTCAGGCCGAGGGACATCAGCCACATGTCGGTGCCCGCACCGGGGGAGTTGATCGAGTTGGACAGGGGGGCGTAGGCCACCCATCCGAAGCTGGCCGCCCCGCCCGCCACCACGAAGCTGAGCGTCATCATCGACGTCCCGCCCAGGTAGAGCCAGTAGGACAGTGCGTTGAGCCGGGGGTAGGCCATGTCGGGCGCGCCGACCTGCAGCGGCACGATGTAGTTGGCCAGGCCACCGAAGGCGAAGGGCCCGGCGAACAGGTAGAGCATCAGGCTGCCGTGCATGGTGAACAGCTCGTTGTAGGTCTGGAAGTTGACCAGCGACGAGGTCGGATTGGCCAGCTGGGCCCGGATGACCAGCGCCATGGCGCCCGAGATGAAGAACGTCACCAGCGACGTGATCATGTACGACTTGCCGATCACCTTGTGGTCGGTCGACGTGAGCCACTTCAGCAGGCCGGACGGCCCGTGTTCGGCGTGTTCGCCCTCGTGGCCACCGGGGCCGTGGCCGTCGGGGCCGCCCGGCTCCTCGGGCTCGATCAGGTCGGGGGACTCGACGGTGGTGGTCACAGGGAACCCTTCTTCGAGGAGGGGGCCGCCAGGGCGTTGGACGGGGTGACGTGGGTGTACGGCGGGGGCACGTTGGTGGCCGGGAGCGGATTGCGCCCCAGCGTGTGGCCGGCGGCGACCTCACCGGCGGTCCACGTCCGGAACTGGGACGGGGTCACACCCTTCACGGTGAACAGCATCTCGGAGTGGTACAGGCCGCAGATCTGGGTGCACTGCCCGGTGAACAGCCCGGTGTGGACGATGTCGAGGTCGAACCGGTTCTCGACGCCGGGCAGGGCGTACCGGCTGAAGTTGAAGTCCCGCACGTAGAACCCGTGGATGACGTCGTTGGAGACCAGCAGGATCTGGACCGTCTCGCCGACGGGGAGGACCATCTGGGGCCCGAGCCCGCCGGGTCCGTTGGTCACGTCACCCGAGACGCTCACGTTGTTGTTCGGGTAGTCGAAGCGCCAGCCCCACTGGAAGGCGGTGACCTTCACCTGGAGCACCGGTGCGCCGGTGGTGGTGATCCGGGCGTTGATGGGCACGGTGGCGTCCACGTTGTTCTCGGTGAGCACGGTGAACAGGAAGAGGAAGGCCACCACGAGCACGGGGATCCCGGTGTAGAGGATCTCGACCGGGATGCTCTCGTGGAACTGACGCGGCATGGCGTCGGAGCGGCGGCGGTACCGCAGGATGGTGAAGAGGATCAAGATGCCGACGAAGCCACCGATGATGATGCCGGTGGTCATCATCCCCGAGTAGAGCTTGAAGGTGTCCTGGCCCTGGGTGGTGGCCCCCCGGCTGGCGCCGTAGGTCGGGTACATGTTGCACCCCCCGAGCACCAGCGGCGTGCCGATGGCCAGGCCGATGGCCAGGCGCCTGCCCCGACGCCTCCGGGTCGGGGCCGAAGGCCCGTCCGGGGTGTCGGGGGAAGAGGGGTCGCGTGCGGTCAGGGACGTCGGAGATCCGTTTGTGAAGGCGTTCACGGGGGTCACACTAGTGGGGTCCGGACCAAATTGAGAAGTTGAGGACCGGGGTCCGCTGACCCGGCGAAACCCCTGGTCACAAGCGTGGAAACCGGACGAATCCGAGGGGACGGCCGACCCCCGGCCCGGCGTGCTCAGGCCGGGGGGTCGGGGGACGACTTCGGTCCGGCCAGGCGACCGGCCAGGCGCCCGGCACCCCGCAGGCCCCGCTTCACCTGATCCTCGACGGCCGGTCGGTGCTCGTCCACCGCCCGCTTGCCGGCGGCGGCTGCGGCCCCGGTGGTCCGCCCGGCCTTGCGGATGGCCGAGTCGCCGCCGTCGGTCGGCATCGGCGGAGCCGTCTGCGGATCGGGGGTGGCCACGGTGGCGGTGGCGTCGATGACCTCCCCCCGGCCCGGGGCCCGTCGACGCCGGCTCCGGCCCCCGCTGATGGAGGTCCGTGAGGCGAGGACGATCAGGGCCACGACGGCCAAGCCGATCACCAGGAGTCCCTCGAGGTCCGGGCGGACAGCGGGGATGCAGGCCGCGACCGCCATGGCGACGGCCGCGGCGATGACGAGGGTGATGTGCAGCCGCTGCCGGCAGATCGGGTAGATGCCGAGTGGGCCGTCGGCGGTGAGGGCCAGTAGGGCCAGTGCCGCGCCCGCGCCCACCAGGATCTCCCCGTGGCCGACGTGGACCGACTGGGTGACGAGGAGGAAGGCGACTCCGAGCTCCAGGACCTGGAGGGCCCAGAACGGGATGCGCCATCCGCGTTCCCGTTCGGGCGCGGGAACCCGGGGGAGCAGCGCCCGCACCGATGTCCGAGGGCACCGGGGACCGGTGCTCAGGAAGTGGTGCCCGAGGCGCCGTCTGCGGCGGGAGGGGCCGGCGCGGGGGCCGGCGCCGGTGCGGACGCCGCCTGCGGGGCCTCGTTCAGCGGTGCGGCGGGGGTGGCCGCCGGGTCGGACTTGCCGCCCTCGTCGAGGCCCTTCTTGAACTCCTTCTGGGCGGAGCCCAGCGAGCGGGCCAGCTTCGGGATCTGGGTGGACCCGAAGAGGACGACGGCGATCACGATGAGGACGATGATCCCCTGCTCACCGAAGAGTTCTGCTGGAGGGCTGAATGACATGCGTCTGGCTCCCTTGTCGAGTGCTGGCCCCAGGTTAGACCTGCCCAGGGTACGGTGCCGACCGGCCTGCCGGATTACCGGATGGTGGTCAGCCGGCCAGGAAGACGCCCAGGCAGAGGGCGACGACGGACGCCAGGGCGCCGATGGCGCCCCAGACGGCCAGTCCGACCTTCGAGGTCGACCGCTGGTGGAGGAATACGGCCACTCCGGCCAGCACGACGACCCCGATCTTGATCCCCAGGACCGCGTTCCAGGTGGACGAGGCGTGCTTGGCGTCGACGGCGCCGATGTTCCAGAAGCCGGTGACGATCAGCACGGCGTAGGCCGGCCACAGCAGGCGCCCGAAGGCCCGGGCCACCTTCTTCGGGGCGTCGTCGCCGAGCCCGCGGATGGTCGGCAGGAGGCCGGCCACGGTGAACTGCCCGCCCACCCAGATGGTGGCGGCCAGGAGGTGGATGATCAGCCGGAAGCCGTCCAGCCCCGGGGCCAGGCTCGGTGCGGCCGCGGCCACCAGTGCTGTTGACGTCAGCGGCATCGGGCTACTTGCCGGTCCAGTTGGGCTCGCGCTTCTCGGCGAAGGCGATCGCCCCCTCCATGGCATCCGACGAGCGTCCGATCTCCCCGAACACGGCGTCGTTGACGACCCAGCCCTCTTCCTCCGTGAGCTCGGCGGCCTGCTTCATGACCTGCTTGGACAGGCGGACGGCCATCGGGGCGTTCTTGGCGATCCGCTCGGCGAGGGCCAGGGCCTCACCCATGAGCTGGTCACCGGGGACCACGCGGTTGACCAGACCGATCTGGAGGGCGCGCGGGGCGTCGATCGGCTCGCCGGTGAGCGCCAGTTCGAGTGCGATCGCCCTCGGGATCCGCTTGGGCAGCCGGATCAGGCCGCCGGCCCCGGCCACCAGGCCCCGGGCCACCTCGGGGATCCCGAACTTGGCGTGGTCGGCCGCCACCACCAGGTCGCAGCTCAACATGATCTCGCACCCCCCGGCCAGCGCCGAGCCGTTGCAGGCGGCGATGAGGGCCTTCGGGAAGTCCCGCTTGGTGATGCCGCCGAAGCCCTTCTCCGTGATCGGGAACTCGCCGGAGGCGAACGCCTTGAGGTCCATGCCGGCCGAGAACGCCTTGTCCCCTGCCGCCGTCAGCACCACGACCCGGACGTCGTCGTCCGCCTCGAGGTCGTCGAGGGCGGCCGAGAGCGCGGTGGCGGTGGCCAGGTTGATGGCATTGCGCGCCTCGGGTCGGTTGATGGTGAGGATCTCGATGTGGCCGCGGCGTTCGCGGAGCAGTTCGGACATGGTGTTCTCCCTGGTGCAGATCTGTGGAGGCGCTTCAGCGCTCCGCCAGACGGTAGCGCGGCTCGCCGGCCTGGACGATCACGGAGCCCCCGATGAGGCCGGGGACGTCGGTGGCGCCCATGGCCGCCACCACCTCGTCGTCGGCCGGCGACACCGCCATCTGCCGCCCGTCGGCCAGGCGGGCGATGACCGGGGCACCGGCGGCCGAGCCGTCGTTGTCACGCCACACGGTGGCCGCCACCACGGTGGCCGGCTCGGGGGTGTCCAGTCCCTCGGCGACGTCGACCGCCGTGCGGTCGATGGCCGACTGCGCCGCGGTGGTGTCGCCCCGCCGGAACCCGGCCGGGGGCGGGGTCGATCCGTAGATGCCGAGGGCGTGCTTGGTCACGAACCACCCCAGCCCGGTGGCGAGCCCGAGGTGGGTGCCGGTCCCGTCGCCGGCGCGGAGCAGGTCGGTCAGGGTGGCGATGGCGTGGGTGGTGTAGTTGTTGCCCGGACCTCCGAAGTAGGGGAGGCCGCCGGTCACCGTCAGTCCCCGGGGGTCGTCGGTGGCCACCCCCAGCGCCTCGGCGGACAGCTGCACGGCCGAGGGGAAGCAGGAGTAGAGGTCCATCCGCTCGATGTCGTCGATGCCGACCGCCCGGCCGGCGGCCCCGGAGGCCGCCGCGAACAGGGCGAGGCCGGCCGCCCGGATGGCGGGGGATCGCCCCGGGTCGGGTCGGGAGCTGACGAAGCGCACGTCGACGGCCTCCGCCCCGGACCACACGAACACGGCCCGGTCGGCCACGCCGGCCCGACGGGCGGCGGCCAGCGAGCAGACGACGAGGGCGGCAGCCTGGTCGGAGCCCAGGAAGGCGGTCATCCGCTTGGTGTACGGCTCGCACACGATCCGGTTGTCGGGGGACGGAGCGGCGATGTCTGCGGCCGTGCGTCGCTGGGGGAACCATGCGTAGGGGTGGGCGGCGGCCACGTCGGTGAACGGCGCCATCAGCTCCCCGATCGCCGCCCGCTGCGCCGGTGCGTTCCGGCCGGCCCGGGCGGCCAGCACGTTCTCGAACAGCGGGTACACGTGGATCGGGGCCAGAAGGGCGATGGCCAGCTCGGCCGGCCCGTACCCGGGCTTGTCGTCTCCGACCACGGGGTCGGCGGCCAGGTCGGCCATCCCCTCGTCACGGGGCAGCCCCTGGTGGCGCCGGGCCCGTGACGACCGGATGGCCTCGGCTCCGGCGATGAGGGTGACCGACAGGGTGCCTGCGGCGATGTCGGTGGCGGCCCGGTTGACCAACCACTGGGGGGTGTTGCCGCCGACCGTGGTGACCTCCCGGGCGGTGTCGGGGCCGAGACCCAGTCGGGTGGCCAACTCGGTGGCCGGGGCCGGGCCCACCTTGGTCATGACGTCGACCACGCTGAGCCGGTCGATCCGGTCCCGCAGCGCCGGCACGTCGGCCAGGGCCGACTCGCAGGCCCGGACCATGAGGTCGACCGGGTTGACCAGGTCGGTGCGTTCGAGGGCCTGCCCCGAGGCGATGACGACGGGGGTGCGCTCGGGGTCGGGTGGGGATGGCGGCATGGAGGCGTGTCCTGGTGGCTCGGGGTCCGCCGGGACGGGGACCTCACGGGGCGGCAAGCTACCATCGCCTCCCTGTGGCGGCCCCGTCGGTCGGGGCCCACCGTCGAGGAGAGGGCGCGTCCGTGTCGCCGAGAACGAGGTCATCCGGGTCGGGACCCCGAGCGGCGGGGACCGGTCGCGGCCTGCTGCCCGAGGGGTTCCAGTTCGGGGTGGCCACGGCCGGGTTCCAGGTCGAGGGCGGGTTCAACGGCCCGGGCGAGCCGGCCAACAACTGGCTGGCCTGGGAGCAGACCGGCCGGGTCGAGCCCTCCGGCGACGCGGTGGGCTTCTGGGAGCGTCCCGAGGAGGCCCTCGACCGTGCGGCCGCCCTCGGGTGCGACAGCTTCCGGCTCGGCGTCGAGTGGGCCCGGGTGGTGCCCGACGCCCACGAGGTCGACCGGGCCGCCCTCGACCGGTACGTGTCGATCGTGGAGGCCTGTGTCGAGCGGGGGATGGCCCCGCTGGTGACCCTGCACCACTTCACCCACCCGGACTGGTTGGGCGAGGACCTGTGGCTCCGGCCCGACGCCCCGGCCCGATTCGCCGAGTGGGCGAGGATCGTCGTCCCCGCACTCGCCCCGTCGGTGCGCCACTGGGTGACGCTCAACGAGCTCAACATCTTCGCCGTCCAGACGTACGTGACCGGCGACTTCCCGCCGGGGCGCACGCTCGGGCTCGGCGACGCCGCCGTGGCGCTCGACCACCTGCTCGCCGCCCACGTGGTGGGCTACGACGTGATCCACGCCGAGCGACCCGACGCGGTGGTGACGACCAACAATTTCTGCCTGTCGGTCTACGAGTACGACCGTCTCCTCGTCGACCTGCTCCTGGCCCGCAGCCAGGGCATCGAGCGCCGGGACCTCGACGGGTGGATCGCCGAGCGCCGTCGGGGCCACTACGCCCTGCTCCCGACGCCGGGCCTCGGCGAACGGGTCCTGCGGGCGGCCGGCGCCCGCCTGGCCTCCTACGGGGCGACCGGCCCCGGGTCGTCCGCCCCCCGCCGGACCCTCGACGCCCTCGAGGCCAGTCCGCACGAACGCACCCTCGACGTGCTGGGGGTCGACTACTACGACCCCCAGGCGTCCCGGCACTTCCGCCTACCGGGCCATCGGACGGCGGGAGGCCGCAGCCTCCTCCCCGCCCGCCAGCTGTGGGACGACCCGCCGGATCCGGCCGGCCTCACCCGGTGGCTCGGCGTGCAGCACGCGCTGGCCCCGGGCCTGCCCCTGTGGGTGGTGGAGAACGGGATGTGCAATCGGGTCCGGCGGGGCCGGTCGTTCGGCCGGCTGGACGGATGGGACCGGCCCCGGTACCTGCGGGAGCACCTGGCTGCGGTGGTCGACGCCATCGACGCCGGCGTGCCCGTCGAGGGCTACTGGCACTGGTCGCTGGTCGACAACTACGAGTGGGGCTCCTACGAGCCGCGCTTCGGGCTCCACGGCGTGGACCGCGACCGGGGCGGCCCCGGGGGCGGGTGGCTCGAGACCGACGCCATGGGCCGGGACTCGGCCGGCACCTACCGCCGCATCATCGAGGGACTCCGGGCCGGGGACCGTTCGGTGCTCGCCCCCGGCTGATCCCCGGGCGTCAGCGCCCGGCCAGGCGGGACAGGCCGACCAGGACCTGCTCGGCCTCGGCCACGATCCGCCGCACCAGGTCGGCGGCCGGCTCGAGGGCCGAGATGGCGCCCACCCCCTGCCCGGTCGGGTAGCCCTCGCGGGACGGATCGACCCCCGGGGTGTCGATGCCGCCGCCGAGGTGCCAGGCCCCGTCCTGCATCGACCGGCCGAGTTGGCCCGGGAACGGCTGGAGCTCCGCCGGGTTGTCCTCGAAGAACTGGGTGTACTCGTTGCGGAGCACCCGCATCGTCTTGCCCGAGAACGCCCGGCTGATGGTGGTGGCGTCCTCCTTGGACCGCAGGAGCGCGTCCTTGTAGCCGGTCACGCCGCGGGCCTCGGGGGTGGCGATGAAGCGGGTACCCATCCACACCCCGTCGGCGCCGAGCGCCAGTGCGGCGGCCAGTCCCCGTCCGTCGACGATGCCGCCGGCCGCCACCACCGGGATGGCGTCGCCCACCGCGTCGACGATCTGCGGGACGAGCGGCATGGTGGCCACCTGTCCGGTGTGGCCACCGGCCTCGGTGCCCTGGGCCACCACCATGTCGCACCCGGCGTCGAGCGCCCGGCGTGCATGGTCGACCTTCCCGCACATGTTGACGACCAGGAGGCCGTGCGTGTGGCAGAGGTCGACGACCTCGGCCGGCACGCCCAGGCCGGCCACGAAGACCGAGGCACCGCCCTCGATGATGCGCTCCACCTGCTCGACCATCCCACCGGGCATGGCGGTCAGGAGGTCGACGCCGAACGGCCGGTCCGTGGCCGCCCGCACGGCGGCCATCTCGTCGACCATCCGGCCCACGTTCATGGTGGAGGCGCCCAGGCACCCGAAGCCTCCTGCCCCGGACACCGCGGCCACCAGGGCGGAGTACGAGACCCCGCCCATGCCGGCCAGCATCACCGGGTGCTCGACGCCCAGCAGCTCGGTCAGTCTGGTCTCCATGCGGGCCTCCTCGTGGGCGGGGTCGGCGCTGACCCTAGCGGCGGCACGGTCCGCCCGGGGGAGGGTCCCCGCCGGACGGCCGGCGGGGCGGTCCGTCAGGCCACGTACGGGCAGTGGCGACACCCCTGGTTGCAGCACGTGCCGCGCTCGGCCAGGTAGGTCGAGGTCATGACGAGGTACCCGGTGGCCGGGTCGGGGTAGCCGGTGGCACCGGACAGGCGGGCCGCCCGGTGCGCGGCCAGGATCTCGGCTCGCCGCGGGTGGTCGGGGGCGAGTCGGGTGGGGTGGGGCTCGTCGGGGCCACGGTCGGCCAGCGGCAGCCCGTCGGTCATCGGAGCCGGCCGGTCATCGGAGCCGGCGGCTCAGCCGGCGGGGGCCGGGGTCAGCCCGGGCGATCCGTCGTCGCCCGCAGCCCGGTCCGGCGTCTGGTCCGCCGCCGGTGCCGGCTGCTCGCCGGGGGCCACGCTCGGCACGAAGTCCTTCTGGCGGACCAGGAACAGGCAGCCGATGGCGCCGACCATGGCGATGATGGCGGCGATCGCCATCAGGTGGTTGAACGTCGAGGCGAATCCCTCCTGGTAGGCCGACAGCAGCGCCTGACGGCCGGAGGCCGACGGGATCGAGGCCGCGGCCTGGCGGACGCCGCCCGAGGCCAGGGCCGAGCCGAGCCCCTGGCCGCCGTGGGCCAGGACGGCCTGGCCGCTGCCGGTGGCCTGGAGGTTGGCGACCACGGCGGGCTTGATCTGGTGCACGAAGATGGCGCCGAGCCCGGCGATGCCGGTGGCGATCCCCACCTGGCGGAACGTGCTGGCCGTTCCGGTCGACATGCCGCTGCGCTCCGGGGGCACCACCGAGACCGATCCCGAGGCGAGCACCGGGTTGGTGATGCCGATGCCGGCACCGCACACCAGGAATCCGGGCAGCAGGACGAGCCAGGACGACGTGGCCCCGACGTGGGTCATCAGCTGGCAGCCGATGGCCACCAGGGCCAGCCCGAGGCTCATGAGGTACCGGGTCTGGATCCGCACGGTGAGCTTGCCGGCGACGGGGGCCACGATGAAGGCGAGCAGGGTGAGGGGCATGAACCGGAGCCCGGCCTGGAAGGCGCCGTAGCCGAGGATCTCCTGCATGTAGAGGGTCAGGTACAAGAACATGGCGAAGATCGACGCCGACAGGGTGAACGACCCGAGCGACACCCCGACCATGGCCGGACGCTTGAACAGGCGCGAGGTCGAGCATCGGGTCCTTCTGGAGCCACTCGCCGACCAGGAAGACGGCCATGAGCACGGCCGAGCCGATGAGCAGGGACAGGATGTAGGTGCTGCCCCAGCCCTTGGCGTTCCCCTGGACGAGTGCGAACACCAGCAGGAAGAGCGAGGCGGTGAAGGTGACGAAGCCCAGCCAGTCGATCCTCCGGCCCGGTCGGGATCTTGGCGTTCTCCACCTTGGTGAGGGTGATGATCACGGCCACCACCCCGATCGGGATGTTGAGGAAGAAGATCCACCGCCAGCCGATGCCGCTGGTGATGGCCCCGCCGACCAGCGGGCCGATGGCCACGGCGCCGCCGACCACCGCGCCGTAGACGCCGATGGCCGTGCCCCGCTCCTTGCCGGCGAAGGCCTGGGCGATCAGGGCGAGCGAGGTGGCGAACATGATGGCCCCACCGACGCCCTGGGCGGCCCGGGACAGGTTGAGCACGAGCGGCGTGGTGGCCAGGCCGCAGGTGAGCGAGGCGAGGGAGAAGAGGACGAGGCCGATGGCGAACATCCCGCGCCGCCCGTACATGTCGCCGAGGACACCGGCGGTGAGCAGGAAGGCGGCCAGGGTCAGGGCGTAGGCGTCGACCACCCACTGGAGGTCGGCGAAGGTCGAGTGCAGGGCCACCTGGATGTCGGGCAGCGCCACGTTGACGACGGTGATGTCGAGCAGCAGCATGAAGGTCCCGAAGCAGACGGCGATGAGGGTCCACCACTTGCGATCCACGAAACTCTCCTCACCTCAGTCCGCCGGCTGCGTCTGATCCCCTGCTGCGCCGTCGCTGACCGGTGCTTCGGCATGTATAGACGATGCGATTGGGACGGGCAACGGATCGGCGGCGTGCCGGCCCGGCGACCTCGTCCGGAGGTCGCGCGGACGGCGGCCGGTCAGACCGTGCCGTAGGTGGTGCCCCGGTCGGCGGCCCGGGCGCCCGAGCCGGCCAGATCGGCGACGGCTGCGGCCAGGTCGGCGCAGAGCTCGTCGATGACGGCGGCGTGTCCGGCGTGCACGGTGGCGTGCAGGCTGTCCGGCGGGGTCTGGCGGTCGAAGAACCAGCCGCCCCGCTCGGTGAGGGCGTCGCCCAGGGCGAAGGTGTCGACCGCCCCCGTGCCGTCGTCGCCGAAGGCCAGCACGGTGGCGTCGGGGGCGCCCCGGACGGCGATGCCGGGCGTGGTGTCGATGGTGTGCCGCAGGCGCGGTGGCCGCCGCGTGGGCGTCGGCGGCCAGGCGCAGGTAGCCGTCCTCGCCGAGGTAGTGGAGCACGGCCCAGCCGGCGGCGATGGGCCCACCCGGCCGCGTGCCGGCCATCGAGGGCGAGCCGTAGAGGCCGCCCAGCCAGTTCGAGGTGATGAAGGGCTGGAGGCGGGCCAGGTCGGCGTCGCCGTAGAGGATCACCGACACCCCCTTGGACGCGTACCCGTACTTGTGGAGGTCGGCGCTGATGGAGGTCACGCCGGGGACCGACAGGTCCCACGGTTTGGTGACGTGGCCGAGCGTGCCGAGGAACGGGAGGATGAAGCCGCCGAGGCAGGCGTCGACGTGGCACAGGACGCCCCGCTCGGCGGCCAGGGCACCGAGGTCGGGGATCGGGTCGATGACCCCCTGGGGGTACGAGGGGGCCGAGCCCACCACCAGCACGGTGTCGTCGTCCATGGCGTCGGCCATGGCCCCGACGTCGGCACTCCCGTCGGGCGACACCGGCACCCGGCGGGACTCGACGTCGAAGTAGTGGGCCGCCTTCTCGAACGCCGCGTGCCCACTGGTGGCCAGCACCATGTTGGGTCGGGTCACCCCCCGCTCGGCCCGTCCCCAGTCGCGGGCGGTCTTGGTCGCCTGGAGGAGCGACTCGGTGCCGCCCGAGGTGAGGTAGCCCCGGGCCGGGCCGGCGCCGGCCGGGCGTCGGTCGGCCCCGAGCAGTCCGGCCGTGATGGTGACGATGTCGTGCTGCATCCAGCCCAGGCTGGGGAACGCCATGGTGTTGAGGGCGTTCTCCGCCGAGTAGCGGCCCGCGGCCGCAGACAGCAGGTCGAGGACGTCGTCACCCGCGTTGTAGACGAGGCTGAACACCCGGCCGCCCCGCCAGTCGCGGTCGTCGGCGGCCAGGTCGTCGAGTCGGGCCAGCACGGCCGTCGGCCTCGAGTCCGTGCTCGGGGAGTCGGTTGTCGGCGAAGTCGGCCATGGGCCGAGCCTACGGCGGGCCCGCGTGCCGGTCGGAGGGCCCGGCGGTCCCCGCTCAGGTGATGTCGCGGCGGCTCAGGATGAACGAGCCGATCAGGGCGAACCCGAGGCCGTAGGCCAGCATCAGCAGGGTGCCCTGCCACCAGTTGAAGATGAGGAACGTCCCACCGCCGCGGTCACCCCGGGTCAGATTCGAGGCGGCGTCGCCGGCCCCCGTCGGGGTCCACCGGAAGGCGGAGTGGACGAGGCCCACCAGGATCGCCTCGCCGATGATGAACCAGCCGAGGCTGACGATGATGGCGGCCACCTGGTTGGTCAGGATCGACCCGAGCCCGACGCCGAGCACGGCGAACAGCGCGAACACCAGGACCATGCCGGGCGCCACCGCCGGGATCTGGCGGACCAGGCCACCGAACGAGCCGCCCCGGGCCGACAGGGTGATCCCGCCGCCGACCAGCGCCACCGCCAGCAGCAGCAGGGCCAGGAGCGCGCCGAGCAGTGCCGAGGTGACGAGTTTGGCCGCCACGAAGGCCCAGCGCCGGGGCGTCACCAGGAACGAGGTGGTGACGGTCTTGTGCCGGAACTCGGTGGTGATGATGAGCACGCCGAGCAGGAGCGCGAACAGGTATCCCTGGCCGCGGAATCCGGAACCGAGGAGGTTGCGCAGGTCCTGGGTGGAGGAGGGGACGACGTACCCGCCGCGCGGGTTCCGCTCGCCGAGGAACGCTGTCAGGATCACCAGGCCCTCGAGGACGACGGCCACGCCGGCCAGCACCCACGGCACCGCCGTGGTCCGGATCTTGAGGAGCTCCGAGCGGACGCCGGCGATCATGACGGCACCTCCGGCTGCGGGGTCGGGGGCTGTTGGAAGGGCGCCGACTGGCCACTGGACGGGCCCATCGGGTGGGCGGCGTCGAATCCGTGGGTGAGGCGCAGGAACACGTCCTCCAGGCTGCCCCGCTCGTTGACCAGCTCGTAGAGGACGATCTGGTGCTGGGCGGCGAAGGGGCCGAACCACTCCGGGGTGGCCCCGTCGATCACGAGCGTGTCGACGCCGTCTGACGCCATCCCACCGGCACCGCGTTGAGCGCCTCGGCCAGCCGGTGGATCTCGGGGGTCCGGATGCGCATGCCCGTGCCGGTGCCCGCCTGCGCGGCCATGTCGGCCAAGGTGGACTGGAGCACCAGGCGGCCCTGCGAGATGATCACCACGTCGTCGACGGTCTCCTCCATCTCGGACAGCAGGTGCGAGGAGACGAGCACGGAGTGACCGAGCGACGCCTGATGGCGGATGAAGGTCCGCAGCCACTGGATGCCCTGGGGGTCGAGCCCGTTGGCCGGCTCGTCCAGGATGAGGATCTCCGGCTCGCCCAGCAGCGCGGTGGCGAGCTGCAGGCGCTGGCGCATCCCGAGCGAGAACTTGCCGACCCGGCGTCGGGCCACGTCGGTGAGGCCGACCAGCTCGAGCGTCTCGCCCACACGGGCGAAGGGGATGCCGCTGGCCAGGGCCACGGTCTTCAGGTGGTCCTCGGCCCGACGGGACGGGTGGAAGCTGGTGGCCTCGAGGGCGGCCCCGACGTGGCGGACCGGGTGGTCGAGGTCGACGTACCGCTTCCCCCCGAAGGTGGCGGTGCCGTCGGAGATCGACACCAGGCCGAGCAGCATGCGCAGCGTGGTGGTCTTGCCCGAGCCGTTCGGTCCGAGGAATCCGGTGACCCGGCCCTCGGCCACCTCGAACGACAGTTCGTCCACGGCGCGGATCGGCCCGAATTGCTTGCCGAGGCCGCGCACCTCGATGGCGGAAGTCATGCCCGACCGTAGCGCCGCGGATCCGGCGGGACGGGTCATGGCCGGGTCGTCGGCACCAGGGGTGGCACGACCGCCGGCACGGGCGGTGCCGTGGGGACGAACGCCGCCCCGGCGGTCAGACCTCGGCGTACACGTCGATGGGCAGGAGCAGCCCGATGGCCACGACCAGCTCGTCGTGGACCCGGTTCATGTTGCTCCATCCGTTGACCCAGCCCACCAGCGCCGAGTACCAGACGTGGCCCAGGATGCGGGCGCGGTCGCTGATGTCCGGCGGCTGGGGCTCCCCGATGGCCCGGGTGATGATCCCCTCCATGAGCACCGACACCTGTTGCTGGCACTCGATGGCCGCCGGATCGGGTGAGGCGAGGGCGGTGAACACGGCGCCGACCAGCTGCGGTTGGCGGCCCATCGACCGGAGGGCCCGGTCGAGGGCGTCGATGACCCGCTCGGCCGGGCTGACACCCTGGGCCGGGCTCTGGGCGAGGCGACTGTCGAGCTGCTCGACCCAGTGGACGAGGGCGGCGGCCAGCAGGTGGTCCTTGCTGGTGAAGTAGCGGTAGACGGTCCCCATGGCCACGTCGGCCCGGGCGGCCACGTCGCGCATCTGGACGGCCTCGTACCCGCCGTCGAGCGCGAGGGACATGGCGGCGTCGATGACGCGCTCGTCGCCGGGCTTGTTGGGCCCGCGTCAAGGTGCGTGGCACCGGACCGTTCGCCATGGAGGAACACCCTAGTCGGGCACCCTTTCCCGCCTCGGACCACCGACGCCGGGGCCCGGACGGGGCGGGCCGGTCACCGGGGGGCGACCGGCGATCGCCGCCGGCCCGTCGGCGGGGGCCGGCCCTCGGTACGATGGGCCGCCATGCCCACCGCCGAGCCCACCGAGGACGACCAGGAGCTCATCGCCACCACCGACGGACGGGTCCCCGGACGGCGGGGCCTGGCCACCCGTCAGCGGCTCCTGGAGTGCACGGCGGAGCTGCTGGTGGCCACGCCGTGGCGCTCGATCAAGGTCATCGACATCGCCCGGCAGGCCGGCACGTCGCCGGCCACCTTCTACCAGTACTTCGAGAACGTGGAGGCGGCCATCACCGTCCTCGCCGAGGAGCTGGTCGAGGGGGCGGGCGTCCTGGCCGAGGCGGTGGACGGCGACTGGTCCCCGGAGGCGTCGTGGGACACCGCGGTGGCCGTGGTCGAGGGCTTCATGGACTACTGGGAGCGCAACCGGGCCGTCTTCCGGGTGGTCGAGCTGACCACCGTCGAGGGCGACCTGCGGTTCCAGGGCCTGCGGGTCCGGGCCCTCAACGCGGTGACCGTGACGCTGGCCCGGGTGATCGCCAACCAGGCCCCGACCTCGGGGTCGCCCGCCGGTGCGGACCCGATGGCCGCCGCCGGCACGCTCATCGCCATGCTGGCCCAGGTGGCCGGCCACCGCTACGGGTTCGAGTTCTGGGGCATCCGCACCGCGTCCCTGGTCGACAGCCAGGCCCGCCTGCTGCACTGGTCGGTGACCGGACGACCCGCCCCCGACGGGTCACGGGTGCCCGGGTCCGAGGGTGCGGCACCGCGCACCGGACCGGTAGTGGGTGGCGGGGCCGCCTCGGCCCGCACCGCCAAGTCCCGGGGGCGGCGCGACGGCTGACCGCCGGTCGGCGCCGGCCGGCCCGCTCAGCGCAGGGCGACCGGATTGACCGGTGACCCCAGGGCCCCGGTGAAGGGGAGCGGGGTGGCGTCGAGCAGGAACGTGTAGCGGCCGTCGGCCGCGCAGGCATCGGCCAGGTCGTCGAGGAACCAGTTCTGGCCCTGGGTCATCCCCATCTCCACCAGATGGAGCAGGTGGACGGGCAGGAACAGGTCCTCGGACTCGCACGGGTAGACCTCGAGCACCATGGTGTCGATGGCCACCGCGGCCACGTCGTGGTCGTGGAACCACGCGGCGGTGGCCACGGTGAGGCCCGGTGTCGGCCAGGTGTAGGCGATCAGGTCGCGTACCGGTGGCTTCCCCCCGATGCCCGGCCGCCCCGGCAGGGCCAGATGGGCGGCCTGCCCGGTCCGGACCAGGACGACGTCACCGGGTTCCACCGTGAGGCCACCCAGCTCGCACGCGGCGTCGAGGTCGTCGGGGGAGATGGCGTAGCCGGGCTCGAGCAGCTCGAGGCCCTTGGCCCGGGCCACGTCCAGGAGCAGGCCACGCGTCACCAGGGTCCGGATCTGCTGGATCCCGAGGAGGGAGGCCCCTTCCTCCGTGATCGAGGACGCCGGGTAGCCGTTGTAGAGGCGGCCGCCGTCCGGGCCGGCCCCGTAGGAGGTGTGGGCCAGACCGTCCCAGTGGGTGGCGCACTGCATGGCGAAGGTGACCACGTCCTCGCTGAAGGCGACCCAACCGGGATCGTCGCCCTGCGGGGCGTTCACCGTGACCATGGTGTGGGTCGGGTTGACCCGGCCCTCGATGAACCCCATCTGGATGCCCTCGGCCTCGGACATCGGGATACCGAGTGGGAAGGCCACGCCGTCGACCACCGAGGCCACGCCCCGGAGGCGGGCCGGCCGGTCGATCAGGTTGAGGGTGCCGATCTGGTCGTCGGGCCCCCAGCGCCCCCAGTTCGTGACCCGCTCGGCCATCTCGGTGAAGGACGACGGGATGGAAGGGGGGACCGGTGCTGGCACGCACCTGTTGTAGCCGATCCGCGCAACAGTTTTCGCCCCGTCGTGCCGATGAGAGAGGCGTAGGAGCAACCCGGTCGAGGCCCGGACGGACGTCTGGGGGACTCGGCCGCGAACCTCGAGGGGCTCAAGACGGTGACGAACGACCGCGCAGGGATGGTTCATCGATGCAGCTGATCGCTATGACGACGCGTGCACCCGACCGCCGACGGGCGGTCCGCCCGAGCCGTGGCGGCCCGCTCCGCCGGCTGGTGGTCGGCGGATGGATGATCGCGCTCCTCGCCACCACCGTCGTCCTCGCCCCGCTGGGCCCCCTGGCCACGGCGCGGGCGTCGGCCTCGCCGGTGGCCCACGACCTCGGCTCGGTCGAGAACCTCTACGCCGCCGATCTCCTGGCCCGCATCAACGCCGAACGGAGCGCCCGCAACGCTCCCGGCCAGCCGGTACCCCCGCTCCTGATGGACGGCGGTCTGAACCTGGCCGCCCAGATCTGGGCCGAGCACATCGCCGCCACCGGGATCGTGCAGGACGCGCCGCTGGCCGGCTGCGGCCCGGCGCCGGCGCCCAGCCAGCTCTGCGTGCTGGCCGGCAACGCGGGAAGCTCCGGCAACGGGTTCTGGCCCGGGGACGGATCGGACGGGATGGAGGCCAGCTACATGGCCTCGACCGGCCACCGCCAGAACCTGCTCAATGCCGGGTACGACACCGTGGGCGTCGGCGTGGCCTGCAGCGGCGGCCAGGCCTGGACCGTCACCCTCTTCGGATTCGTCTACGGCACCCTGGGCCCCGCCCAGAGCCGCCAGGCGTCGCAGAACGCGGTGGAGGGCAACCCGGTCCCTGCCGGCCCGACGGTGGCCGGGACCAACACCGGAGCGCCCGTCTACTGCCCCGGACAGGTCATGGGCCCGAACGGTGCGGTCACCCCGACGGGCGGCCAGTACCCGTACCCCTATCCGGTGCCGGCCGTGTCCGGGGAGCCCGGGGCCGCCCCCCCGCCCCCGCCCAACCCGGTCGTCGGGATCGCCGCCTCGTCGGGTGACCATGGGTACTGGGTGGCCGAGGCCGACGGGACCGTGTCGTCCCACGGCACGGCCGGCTCCTACGGGTCGATGGCCGGCAGGTCGCTGACGTCCCCCATCACCCACATCGTGGGGACCCCGTCGGGCGGCGGCTTCTGGCTCGTCGCCGCGGACGGCGGCATCTTCTCGTTCGGTGACGCCGGGTTCTACGGCTCGATGGGCGGCCTGCCGCTCAACGCCCCGGTGGTCGACATGACCCCCACGTCCGACGGAAGGGGCTACTGGCTGGTGGCGAGCGACGGCGGCATCTTCGCCTTCGGTGACGCCGCCTTCCACGGCTCCATGGGCGGCCTGCCGCTCAACGCCCCGGTGGTCGGCCTGGCCGGCGACGCCTCGGGTGACGGCTACTGGCTGGTGGCGAGGGACGGCGGCATCTTCGCCTTCGGCGACGCCGCCTTCCACGGCTCGACCGGCGGCACCAGCATCAACGCCCCCGTGGTGGGCATGGCGACCGACGCCTCGGGCGACGGCTACTGGCTGGTCGGGAGCGACGGCGGCATCTTCGCCTTCGGGGGCGCCCCGTTCCGGGGGAGCGCCGGGTCGTTGGCGCTGCAGGCCCCGGTGGTCGGCATGGCCGTCGACGGGTCCACCGACGGCTACTGGCTGGTGGCCGGCGACGGCGGGGTCTTCGCCTACGGTGCCCCGTTCGTCGGCGCGGGCTGACCGGGGGCCCGGCGGACCGGGACACCGGCCGGCACGGTGGCTCCGGAGTCCCTAGCGGGGTCGCTCAGCCGGCCCAGATGATCGACTGGAGCTCGGAGTAGGCCTCGAGGCTGTAGTCGCCCCCGTCGCGGCCGATCCCGCTCATCTTGAAGCCGCCGAAGGGGGCGTCCATGTTCCGCTGGGCCGTGTTGATGCCCACGTGGCCGGCCCGGAGCAGCTTCGCCACCCGGAACGCCCGGGCGGTGTCGCCCGAGAACACGTAGTCGTACAGGCCGAACTCGGAGTCGTTGGCGATGGCGATGCCCTCGTCGTCGTCGTCGAACGGGATGGCCACGACGACCGGTCCGAAGATCTCCTCGCGGGCCGCCGTCATGTCGTTGGACCCGGTGATGAGGGTGGGCTCGACGTAGTAGCCCCGCTCCATGTGCTCGGGCCTGCCCCCGCCGACCACGACCTCGCCCTGGGCCCGACCCGTCTCGATGTAGTCCAGGATCCGCTGCTGCTGGGCACCGGAGATGACGGGGCCGACCACCGTGGTGGCCTCGGTGGGGTCACCGACGGTGAGGCGGCCGGCGAAGGCCGTGAGGCCCTCGACCACCTGGTCGAAGATGCTCCGGTGGATGACGGCCCGGGTGGGGGCGGTGCAGATCTGGCCGGAGTGGAAGGCCCACGTCGACCCGATGGCCATGATGGCGGCCTTCAGGTCGGCGTCCTCGAACACCACCGCCGCACCCTTGCCGCCCAGCTCCATGAGCAGGCGCTTCATGGTCGGCGCCCCGGCCGCGGCGATGCGCTGGCCCACCGAGGTCGATCCCGTGAACGACACCATGTCGACGTCGGGGGTCGAGGTGAGCAGCGCGGCCGGATCGGGCCCCTGCGCGCTGACCAGGTTGATGACGCCGGGCGGGAACCCGACCTCGTCGAGCACCCGGGCCAGCTCGACGATGGCCAGCGGGTCCTGGGGTGCGGGCTTGATGACGACGGTGTTGCCCATGGCCAGCGCCGGGGCCACCTTGCCGGCCATGTTCGTCAGCGGGAAGTTGTAGCTGGCGATGGCGGCGACCACGCCCACCGGCTGGCGGTAGGCGAGGGCGCTGATCAGGCCGCCCGGGGCCAGCGGGGTGGCGGCGGTGGCGATCGGGGGGAGCATCGACTCCTGGACGTGGCGGATGTCCCGGCTGTAGCGCTCGAAGCGATCGGCGCTGATCGGCACCTGCATGCGCGAGCCGACCGAGGCGGTGGCCCCGGTCTCGGCGATCACCAGCGGGACCAGCTCGTCGTTCTTGGCCCGGATGGCCTCGGCAGCCTGCTTCAGCAGGGCCAGCCGCTCCTCGACCGGGGTGGCGGCCCAGGCCGGGAAGGCCTCCCTGGCCGCGGCGGCGGCCGCCTCGGCGTCGGCCACCGACGCGTTGGGGGCCTGGCCGACGACCTCCTCGGTGGCGGGGTTGATGATGTCGTAGGTGCCGTTGCCGGCCTCGACCCACTTGCCCCCGATGAGGAGCTGCGTCTCGTTCTTGGTGACCGTGCTGCCCATGGTGTGTCCCCTGTTCTCGTGGAGGTGGTGCGGGATGCGGAGTGCTGGATGCGGAGTGGTGGTGCGGGGTGGAGGTGTCGGTCCGGAGCCGTCTCCTCAGACGGTGGCCACCGACGTGTCCACGGTGACGGTGTCCGTGCCGGATCGCAGCAGGGTCCCGGGCAGGTTGCCCGTCGGGCGCCCGTCGACCACGGTCTCGATGCCGTTCACGAGGACCCGGACCACGCCGATGGAGTCGGCGATGAGGCGCGGGCTCCCGCCGGGCAGGTCCTCGACCAGCGTGGCCGGCTCGGACGCCACCGTCGCGGGGTCGAACACGAAGAGGTCGGCGCGCAGGCCCTCGGCCACCCGGCCGCGATCGTGCAGGCCGAACAGGTCGGCCGGGGCCTGGGTCATCCAGTGGACGGCCTGCTCCATCGGGACCAGCTTGCGGTTGCGCAGGCAGTCCCCGAGGAACGAGGTCGGGTAGTTGGAGCCGCACATCCGGTCGAGGTGGGCGCCGGCGTCCGACCCGCCGACCAGTGCGCCCGGGTCCTTCCACACGTCGACCCTCGCCTCCCACGAGGCGGCGTCGCCGTCCGAGGCCTTGGGCCACAGGACGGTGCGCAGGTCGTCGGCGATCACCAGGTCGAGCAGGGCGTCGAAGGGCTCCTTGCCCTGCTCGGCGGCGATCGACCCGACGTCACGCCAGCTGTAGCCGGCGTTCTCGGGGGCGAAGGTGTCGCCGATGATGTAGTTGGCCCAGTTGGAGAGGCGACGGAACACGCCGGCGTCCTCGGAGTGGGCCAGCTCGTCCAGCCGGGCCCGCACGGCCGGGTCGCGGAGCTGCTCGATCCGCTGCGTCGGCCGGCAGGCCCATCACGTCGCCCCAGCCCGGGATCAGGAACAGGGCGCAGTGGGTGCGGAAGCTCATGTTCATCGGCACCAGGGTGGGCATGGTCAGGGCGATGATCCGGCCCCCGGCGGCCGCGGCGGCGGCCGATGCCTCGAGCTGGCGGGTGGTCTTGTCCGGGGTGCGCGAGTCGACGGTGAGCAGGTTCCAGTTGAGCGGGCGCCGCGCCGTGGTGGTCATCGACACCATCAGGTCGATCTCCTCGTCGGTGAAGGAGTCGAGGCAGCCGTTGGTGATGTACTCGAGCGTGGTGCCGGGATGGTCGCGCACCACCTCGCAGAAGGCCAGCATCTCGCGGCGGTCGGCGTAGCGGGACGAGATCGGATTGCCGTCGCCGTCCGAGTGGGTGCGGGACTGCGACGAGGAGAAGCCGAGCCCACCGGCCTCGATCGACTCGGCCAGCAGCGTGGTCATGGCGGCCAGCTCCTCGTCGTTCGCCACCTCGGTGGCCCGGTCGGCGCCCATCACCCAACGGCGGATGGCGCAGTGGCCGACCAGGAAACCGGCGTTGACCCCGAGGTTGCCCTCGAGCCGGTCCAGGTACTCGGCGAAGGAGGTCCAGGTCCAGTCGATGCCGTTCTCGAGAGCGACCAGGGGCATGCCCTCCACCTTGGCCATCATCTGGCGGATGTAGTCGTGGTCCTCGGCCTTGATCGGGGCCAGGGTGAAGCCGCAGTTGCCGGCGATCACCGTGGTCACCCCGTGGAGGTTGGACGGGGAGGCGGTCGGGTCCCAGAAGAGCTGGGCGTCGTAGTGGGTGTGGGGGTCGATGATGCCGGGCGCCACCACCAGGCCGTCGGCGTCGAGCTCGGCGGCCGCATCCTCGGTGACGGTCCCGACGGACACGATCATCCCTTCCCTGATCCCGACGTCGGCCCGGAAGCCGGGTGCCCCGGTGCCGTCGACGACGAGGCCGTTGCGGATCACGTAGTCGAGCATGTGCGGTTCCCTTCGTGAGGCCCGGTGCATGCGTCCGCGGCCCGCTGAGCGTGGGTGTGGCCGGGAGCGGCCGTGGCGGACGACGAGGCCCGTCGCGGCATCCTCCCGGAACTGACAGTGCGTCAGATTATGGCACGCACAGCCGTCCAGCGAGCCGGGCCCGGTCCGGGTCGGTCCCGGCACCGACGGTAAGGTTCGGGGATCCACCCCTCCGATTTCCAGAACCACCTCCTCCCGGTCATCGTCCTCCTGCTCGGGGCCGGTCTCGGCGTGCGCTTCGCCCACTGGCTGGGCCAGCGCCGGCGGCGTTGGATCGACGTGCAGATCCGCCGTCAGATCGAGTCGGGGGCGGTGGCCTCCGAGTCGCTCAAGCGGTCCCGGGCCATCAGCGAGGCGCTCGAGTGGTCGGTGGTGGCCCTCACCTACTTCGTCGTGGCCATCCTGGTCTTCGACCGACTGGGCATCCCGCTCACGACCCTGGTGGCTCCGGCCACCGTCATCGGCATCGGTCTGGGATTCGGCGCCCAGCAGATGGTCGGGGACCTGCTGGCCGGCTTCTTCCTGTTCGCCGAGCGCCAGTTCGCCTTCGGCGACGTCATCCGCCTCTCCATGCCCGGCCAGGCCAGCGGGATCACCGGAACGGTCGAGGAGCTGACCCTGCGGGTCACCAAGCTGCGGACCCAGCAGGGCGAGCTGGTGGTGGTGCCCAACAGTGCCCTGCGCCAGGTCACCAACCTGTCCAAGGACTGGTCGCGGGCGGTCATCGACATCCCCGTGTCGGTCACCGAGGACCTGGAACAGGTCACCCGGATCCTGAAGGACGTGGTCGAGGCCATGGCCGCCGACCCGGCGTGGTCCGGCCTCATCCTGGGGGACCCGGTGGTGGCCGGGGTCGAGTCGATCGACGTCGGCTACGTGCAGTTGCGACTCATCGCCCGCACCCTGCCGGGCCGCCAATTCGAGGTGGCCCGGGAGATCCGGCTGCGGGCCTCGATCGCCCTGCGGTCGGCCGGCATCGCCTCGCCCGGAGTCGGGGCCCCCGGCACCGGGGGCACCCCGTGAGCGACGACGCCTCGGGGCTCGACGGTGGCCCGGACGGCGCCGACGACTGGGAGCCGACGGACGCGCCCACCACCGGCTCGACCCCCCGGATCGAGGAGCCGGTGCCCCACAGCCGCCTGGTGGGCCTCATGGCCGTGCCGATCTCCCGCTCGGTGCCGATCCGCCGCTCGACGGTCCTGATGCTCGTCGCGTTCCTGGGGTTCGGCACCCTCTGCTACCTCTACCCGCCGAACAGCACGACGACATCGGGGACGCCCGCCACCGGGTCCGGGGGCATCCCCGGTGTGTTCGTCCCGTCGTCCACCACCACGACCACCCACCCGTCGACCACGACCACCACGACCCACCCGGCGGATCGACGACCACCACGACCACGACCACCACGACGACCCGGCCGACGACGACCACCACGACCACCCGTCCGGTCGGGTCCACCACGACCACCGCGCCGGCACGGTGCCACCACCACGACCGTGCCGGGGGCCGCCACCAGTACCACCGCCTCGTCGACCGCCCCGTGAGCCGTCGCCCCGGGCGGGAGCCGGAGGATCTGGGTACGGTGCGTCCATGATCGTCCTCGTGCACGGCGTACCGGAGTCGGCGGCCCTGTGGGACCACGTCCGGGGGATGCTCGACGGCGAGTCGGTGGCGCTGTCGCTACCGGGTTTCGCCAGCCCCCGACCCGATGGCTTCGGTGCCACCAAGGACGAGTACGTCGACTGGCTCATCGACGAGCTCGACGGGATCGGCGGCGCCGTGGACCTGGTGGGCCACGACTGGGGTGCGGCCCTCACCTACCGGGTGGCCACCACCCGGGGCGACCTCCTGCGGTCGTGGGCCGCCGACGTCGCCAACGTGATGCATCCGGCCTACGAGTGGCACGACTTCGCCCAGATCTGGCAGACCCCCGGGGCGGGCGAGGAGTTCATGGCGAGCCAGGCCGGGGTGGCGATGGCCGACCTGGCGGCGGGGTACGAGGCCCTGGGCATCCCGGCGGACGACATCGGCGCCCTGGTCCCGTTCAGCGACACCGTGATGGCCTCGTCCATCCTCGACCTCTACCGGTCGGCCACCCCCCGGATCTTCTCGTCGTGGGGCAGCTCCCTGGCCCCGACGTCGGCGCCCGGCCTGGTGCTCCACGCCAGTGACGACCCCTACGGCGATGCGACCCTGTCGGAGGAGGTGGCCGCCATGCTGGGTGCCCGCCACGCAGACGCTGTCGGGCGTCGGGCACTGGTGGGCGCTGCAGGACCCGGCCCAGGCCGCCGCCGTGCTCAACGCGTTCCACGCCTCGGTCGGCTGAGCCCGGCGCCCGGCGCCGGTGGTCGGTCGACCGGGTGCCGACGCGAGCGGGTGACGACAGGGCTCGGCCGTTCAGCCGTTGACCAGCGGGATGACCTCGGCACCGAAGGCGGCGACCTGGTCGCACAGCTCCTCGACGGAGTGGGCCGGGAAGCGGACCTGGACCTGCCCGACGCCCGCCTCCCCGTACGGCCGCAGGTACTCGGCCAACTCCGCGGGAGTGCCCCGCACCGTGCCCGGGGGTAGCTCGTTGTCGGCCGGTGGCGTGCCGAGGTACATCGGGTAGGCGATCGACCCGATGTCGAGTGGGGCGCCGTCGCGGTACTCGGCCCGCAGGTCGCGCAGCGTGGCCAGCAGCTCGACGTTGGGGCCGACCGACTGGGGCAGCCACCCGTCGGCGAACCTCGCCGTGCGCCGCAGCGCGGCCGGCGACGAGCCGCCCACCCAGATCGGTGGCCGGGGGGTGCGCACCGGGCGGGGCTTGAGGCCCATGCCCGATGCCGGCCAGCGCGGTCCGGGGAGTGCGGGGAACTCCTCGGTGAGCCCGAGGGCGAGGCCGGCCACGGCCTCGTCGGTCGCCGCCCCCCGCTCGTCGAAGGCCGGGCCCATCAGGTCGAACTCCTCGGTCACGTGCCCGGCCCCCACGCCGCAGATGACCCGACCGCTCGACAGCACGTCGACGGTGGCGAACTCCTTGGCCGCCCGCAGCGGGTGGCGCAGGGCGGCCACGTAGATGTGGGAGAGGAGGTGGATCTCGGAGGTGACGGCGGCCAGCCACCCGAGGGTGGCGATGGTGTCGTACCAGACGGTGCTCATGGCCCCGGCCAGCCGGTCGGGGATGAACGTGTGGTCGCACACCCCGACGTAGAAGAAGCCGGCGGCCTCGCAGGCCAGCGCCACCCGGGCCAGCTCGTCCGGTCCGGCTGCGGCCTCCCACGGCTCGGCGTAGATGGTCGACTGCGACTGGATCGGCAGCTGCATCCCGAACGACGTGACCCCGGCGGGCAGCACGGTCACCACATCGGCGGGCGGGGCGAAGGGCGAGTCGGTCATGGGGTGCACCTCACGTGCTCGGGCCCACGGGTCGTGGGGCGTGTCGTCGTGGATCGGGGGAGACGGTTCGGGGGGCGGCAGGGAGTGACCGGCACCGACGTACCTAGGACCCGGCCAGCGATCGGGCGAGCTCCTCGGCCAACGCGTCGGCCGTGCCGAACCGGGTGGCCAGCACCCGGGCCCGCTTGTAGGCCAGGTGGGCGGGGACCTCCCAGGTGAAGCCCATGCCGCCATGGACCTGGATGCACGACCGTCCGTTGGTCACCGCCGCCTCGTCGGCCAGCAGCTTGGCACCGGCCGCCGCCAGCCCGGCGTCGCCGACCTCGGGCTGGTCGGCGGTCACGGCCGCCGCCTGCACCGCGATGCGGGCCACCTCGGCGCGGACGGCCATGTCGGCGCACAGGTGCTTGACGGCCTGGAACCCGCCGATCGGGCGCCCGAACTGGACCCGGCCCTTGGCGTACTCGACCGCCAGGTCGCAGGCCCACTGGGCCATCCCGACCTGGCACGCGGCGGTCAGCACGGCACCGTCCCGCCGCCACCAGGCGGCGACGTCGGGTCCGGCCACCGGCTCACCCCCGGCGAGGTCCGGTACCGACCAGACCGGGGTCAGCGGGTCCATGGGCCGCCGGAGCGGTGTGGCGTCGAGCGCGGTCGGGTCGAGCCGCTCGATCCCCTCGGCCGACAGGACCAGCAGGACGTCGAGGTCGGCCAGGTGCTCGATCACCACGGGCAGTACGCCGGTGCCCACCGCGCCGGGCACGGGCCGCTCCACCAGGCCCACCACCACCGACCCGTCGTCGGCCCCGTCGACGAGGCCGGCGGCCAGGTGCGAGGCGACGAGGGGGCCCGGGATCAGGGCCCGGCCCAGTTCCTCGAACACCAGGGCCGCCTCGGCCAACCCGAGCCCGACACCTCCGGCCTCCTCGGCCAGGCACAGGTGGAACACCCCGGCCTCGCCGAGCTCCCGCCAGCCGGCGCGGTCGACCACCCGATCGGTCGACTCGACGGCCCGGATCGCCTCGAGCGGGAACCGGCCGGCGCACAGCCGGCGGATCCCGTCGGCCAGCTCGACCTGGAACTCGGATACCTCGAAGTCCATCGCCCCGCCCTCAGCTCGGCTTGCCGCTCGTGGTGGCCTGGGGCTCCTTGGGGAGACCCAGGATCCGCTCGCCGACGATGTTGCGCTGGATCTGCGACGTGCCCGCCGCGATGGTCAGCGAGATCCCCCGCAGCCAGTCCTCGACCATGGTGCCGGCCGGCAGGAGCCCGAGGCCGTCGGTGCCCTCGAGGTCATGGGCGGCGAGCCCGGCCCGGTCGAGGAGGGCCAGCGAGAACTCGCCCAGCTTGTGGCGGGTCTCCGAGTAGGCCAGCTTGAAGTAGGTGCCCCCGACGCCCGGGATCCCGGTCCGGGCGGCCTGGGACACGTTGCGCTTGGTGAGCGCCCACAGCGCGTCGAGCTCGGCCTTCAGGTGCCCGGCCTGGCGTCGGGTCCCGGGGTCGGCCCAGGCACCGGTGCGCCGGGCGAGGGCGACCGAGGCGTCGAGGAGCTCGATGGCCTCGAGCAGGTCGCCCACGAAGGCCGTGCCCCGCTCGAAGCTGAGCGTCACCATGGTCACCCGCCACCCGTCGTTCTCCTCGCCCACCCGGTTGGCCACCGGGACCCGCACCTCGTCGAGGAACAGCTCGGCGAACTCGGTCGACCCGGCGATGGTGTGGAGTGGCCGGATGTCGACCCCGGGGGTGTCCATGGGCAGGATCAGCCACGAGATGCCCCGGTGGCGGCTGTCCTCGGACCCGGTGCGGACCAGCAGCTCGCAGTAGTCGGCCACCTCGGCGTGGGAGGTCCAGATCTTCTGCCCGCTGATCACGTAGTCGTCGCCGTCGCGCACGGCGCGGGTGCGCATGGAGGCCAGGTCGCTCCCGGCGTTGGGCTCGGAGAAGCCCTGGCACCACACCTCGTCGCCCCGCAGGATCGGAGGCAGGAAGCGGGCCCGCTGCTCCGGGGTCCCCTCGGCGATCACGGTGGGCCCGGCATGGAGCAGCCCGACGAAGTTGACCCCGACGTAGGGGGCGTGGGCGCGCTCGAGCTCCTCTTTGAAGATCAGCTCCTCGACCGGTGACGCACCACGGCCGCCACCCTCGACCGGCCAGTCCACCCCGGCGTAGCCGGCGTCGAACAGCAGGCGCTGCCAGTGGGTGTCGTAGGCGCGTCGTCCCGGCCAGTCCTCCGGTGACGGCTTGTCGGGCAGTCCGGGGAGGGTCGCCTCCAGCCAGGCGCGCAGCGAGGATCGGAACGCCTGCTCGGCGTCGGAGTAGCGCAGGTCCACGGGTGGTCTACCGCCCGGTGGTCACTTGAAGTCGAGGCCGAAGAGCTTGATGGCGTTGCCCCGGACGACCTTGTAGCGCTGCTCGTCGGTCAGGCCGGCCATCTGCTTCTCCGCGATCTGCCGGGTGCGGGGCCACGTCGAGTCGGAGTGCGGGTAGTCGGACTCGTAGGTGATGTTGTCCTCACCGATCTCGTCGATCAGCAGCAGTCCGTTGGGGTCGTCGAAGAAGCAGCCGAAGACGTGGTCGGCGAAGTAGCTGGACGGCGGGTTCGGGACCTTGTCGGCCACGCCGCCCCAGCCCCGGTTGTCCTCCCACACCACGTCCATCCGGTGCATCAGGTGGGGGATCCAGCCGATCTGGCCCTCGGAATAGGCGACCTTCAGGTTGGAGAACCGCTCGAACAGGCCCGACAGCAGGAAGTCGGTCATGGACAGCTCGGCGTTGATGTGGGTGAGCGACGAGCCCACCGCGGCGGGGGCGTCGGCCGACGTCGACGGCATCTTGGAGCTCGAGCCGATGTGCATGTTGACCACCATCGAGGTCTCGTCGCACGCCGCGAAGAACGGGTCCCAGTAGTTGTCCGCGTCGTGGATGGAGGGCAGTCCGAGGTAGGCCGGGATCTCGCTGAAGCAGACGGCCCGCACCCCCCGCTCGGCGTTGCGGCGGACCTCCGCGGCGGCCAGGTGGGCGTCCCACAGCGGGACGATGGTGAGCGGGATCAGGCGGCCGCCGGTCCCGGCGCACCACTCCTCGACCTGGTAGTCGTTGTAGGCCTTGACGCACAGGAGGGCGAGCTCCTTGTCCTCGGCCTCGGAGAACGTCTGGCCACAGAAGCGGGGGAAGGTCGGGAAGCAGAGCGAGGCCTCGATGTGGTTCTCGTCCATGTCCTCGAGGCGCTCCTTCTGGCTGTACGAGCCGGGGCGCATGTCCTCGTAGGTGATGCCCTTCATCGTGACCTCGTCGCGGGGTACGCCGACGGCCGAGTCCACCCGCAGCAGGGGCCGCTGGAGCTTCTCGTAGATCCACCAGTCGGCCGGTGCGCCGCCGCTGCCCTCGTTCACCGTCAGCTTGCCGCCGACGAAGGTGACATCGGGCATGTCCTTGCGGACGATGTGCGGTGCGGCGTCCTTGAACTTGGCCGGCATGCGGCTGGTCCAGACGTCGGCGGGCTCGACGATGTGGTCGTCGACGGAGATGATCATCGGCAGTTCGGCCATGGGGGCGAGTGTATCCCCGGTTCTGACGGTGTGTCAGTTGCGCCCGGCGTCGGGTGGACGGTGACGGCCTTGACCACCGGGATCGACCCCTTTCGCCCGCCGGAGGGGATGCCTACGATGGGAGCCCATGCGAGGGATGCGACGTGCCGTGGCCGGAGCCACGGCGGCCGTCGGACTCGTGGTCGGCCTGCTGGTGGCGGTGGCCGGGCCGTCCGCGGCCGTGTCGGTCGGCCAGGCGCTGGCCGCCCCCCACATCTACGCCGGCGGCGGGGTGCTCGGTTTCGGTGCGCCCCAGGTCGCCCCGCCCCTCGTCGCCCCGCTCAACTCCGTCGTGGTGGCCATGGCCCCCAACCCGGTGGCCCCCGCCAACAACGAGGGCTACTGGTTGGCCTCCGCCGACGGCGGCGTCTACGCCCAGGGCAATGCCGGCTACTACGGATCGCTGGGCGCCCTCCACCTGCAGGGCCCTGTGGTGGCCATGGCGGCCACCCCCGACGGCGGGGGCTACTGGCTGGTCGCGTTGGACGGCGGGGTGTTCGCCCTCGGCGACGCCCGGTTCTTCGGCTCGATGGGGGGTACGCCGCTCAACCAGCCGATCGTCGGCATGGCCTCGACGCCGGACGGCAAGGGCTACTGGCTGGTGGCCTCGGACGGCGGCGTGTTCGCCTTCGGCGACGCCCCGTTCCTCGGCTCGATGGGCGGCACCCCGTTGGTCTCGGCCGTCACCGGCATGGCCTCCACCCACCAGGGCTCCGGCTACTGGCTGGTGGCCGGCGACGGCGGCATCTTCACGTTCGGCAACGCCGCCTTCCACGGCTCGATCGGGGGCACGGTCCTCAACGACCCGGTCGTCGGGATGGCCGCCATGTCCGACGACGGGGGCTACGACATGGTCGCCACCGACGGCGGACTGTTCACCTTCGGGGACGCCCCGTACTACGGCTCGTTGGGTGGCGGCCTCAACGGGAACCCCAACGTGATCCTGCCCGTCTCGGGCATCGCCCTGGCCCAGGGCGGCACCGGGTACTGGCTGCTCGACCCGGACGGGTTCAACTACTCCTTCACCAATCCGCCCGACCCCAATCCGTCGCCGTTGGCCTCGGCGATCGTGGTCACCGCCACGAGCCAGGTGAACGCCGACCCGGACACCGGATCCTTCTGCAACCCGTACGGGCCGTGTGAGGCGTGGTGCTCGCTGTTCGCCACGTGGGTGTGGCAGCAGGCCGGGGTGCCCATCCCGTCGTACGCGTTCACCGGGGACATGTACACCTGGGCCCGGGCCAACACCGGTGTGCTGCCCCCGTGGGCCGCACCGTCGCCGGGTGACGCCGTCCTGTACGGCACCGGGCCGTGGTCCACCGACACCTCGGAACACGTGGGCCTGGTCGTGCAGGTGTGGCCGGACGGGGCCATCGTGACGGTCGAGGGTGACGCCGGCCCGGCACCGGTCGGCAACCTGGCCGTCATCGTCAACGGCCCGTACCTGCCGTCGCACTCGATGACCACCAACGGCATGCCCGTCTATGCCTTCGCCCACCCCTGAGCCGGGTGCCACCGTCGTCCGGCCGGCCACCGCGGACGACGCCGGCCCCCTGGTCGAGCTCCTGAGAGCCGGCGCGCTCGGGCCGTCCGACGAGGATCCGGGCCACCTCGGGCCCTACCGGTCCGCGCTGGCCGACATCGCCGCAACGGCGGGCGCCGAGGTGCTGGTGGCCGAGCGGGACGGTGAGGTGGTCGCCACCTGCCAACTGCTCGTCTTCCGCCACCTGCAGCACCGCGGCGGCCGCTGCGCCGAGGTCGAGTCCATGCACGTCCGTCCCGACCTGCGGGGCACCGGGGTCGGCGGGGTGCTGCTCGAGGCGGCGGTGGGCATGGCCCGGGCCGCCGGTTGCTACCGGATCCAGCTCACGTCGAACGCGGCCCGCACCGACGCCCACCGGTTCTACGAGCGTCACGGCTTCACCCCGAGCCACGTCGGGTTCAAGCGACTGCTCGATCCTCCGGCCGGCGGGGCCTGAGTCGGACCGCCGCCCCGGACTCGGCGCTCGACTCAGCGCTCGTCGAGCAGGAGGGCCAGCAGCCGGGCCCGGTGGTCACCGGCCGAGCCCCAGGCTTCGGCCAGGGCCCAGGAGCGCTTGAGGAACAGGTGGAGGTCGCACTCCCACGTGTAGCCGATGGCGCCGTGCACCTGTAGGGAGACCCGGGCCGCCTCGAGGGCCGCCTCGGACGCGTAGGCCTTGGCCACCGAAGCCGCCCGTGAGGCGTCGGGCACCCCTTCGTCGAGGGCCCACGCGGCGCCGTACACGACGGGCCGGGCGAACTCGAGGGCCACCTGGGCGTCGGCCAGCAGGTGCTTGACGGCCTGGAAGCTGCCGATCGGCCTGCCGAACTGCTGGCGGTCCTTCGCGTACGCGGCCGTCGACGCCACCATGGCGTCGGCCAGGCCGAGCAGTTCCGCCCCGGTCACCACCGCGGCGCGGTCGGCGGTGCGGGCCAGCACGGCCGCCGCCGCGGGACCCGACGCCAGCAGACGTGGCCGGCGAGGGCTGCCACTCGGGCGTGCCGAGCCGGCGGGTGGGGTCGAGCGACGGCACCGCGGCCACCGGGCACGGCGCGGCGTCGAGCCCGTGCAGCTCGGGGCCGTCGGGCCCCGGGGCCACCAGCACCCAGAGGTCGGCACCGTCGGCCCCGGCCACCGGGGCTCCGGGCCGGTCGGCGTCGGCCACCGCCGCGGTCAGCTCACCGGTGGCGATGGCGGCGAGCCAGGTGGCCAGGCGCGGGTCGCCGCCGCCGGTCTCCAGGTCGGCCAGCAGCGGTGCGGCGATCCCGGTGGTCGCCGCCAAGGGCTCGGGCAGGGCGACCCGACCCGCCTCCTCGACCAGGGGGACGAGGTCGACCAGGCCCAGTCCGAGGCCGCCGTGGGCCTCGGGGACGGTCAGGCCGGTCACCCCGAGATCGGCCAGCGTGGACCACCGGGCGGTGCGGGCCGACGGGGCCTCGTAGGCGGCGCGGACGTCGTCGGTCGTGCACTCCTTGGCCAGGACCTGGCGGACGGCATCGCGGAACTCGAGTTGCTGGTCGGTGAAGGCGAAGTGCATGGCGTCCCCTCAGCCCCGGGGCAGCCCGAGCAGGCGCTCGGCCACCACGTTCCGCTGGATCTCGTTGGTGCCGGCGTAGATGGGACCGGCCAGGGCGAAGAGGTATCCGTCCAGCCACGGGGCGTCGACCCCGTCGCCGTGCCGCTCGGCCTCGGGACCGAGGAGGTCGAGGGCGGCCCGGTGGATGGCCAGGTCGGTCTGGGACCAGTGGATCTTGTTGGCGCTGGCCTCGGGACCGACCGACCCGCCGTCGAGCACCCGGGTGGCGGTCCACAGGGTGTTGAGGCGGTAGGCCTCGGCGTCCATCCAGGCCTGGGCCACCGCGTCACCCGAGCGGGACGCCCGGGCGGGGTCGGCGGCCAGCCGCTCGGCGTAGAGGTCGACCAGTCGATCGGCGGCCCGGCTGTACCGGGCCGGGCTGCGCAGGCTCAACCCCCGCTCGGACCCGGCGGTGGCCATGGCCACGTTCCAGCCCCGGCCCACCTCACCGAGGACGAGGTCGTCCGGGACGAGGACATCCTCGAAGAACAGTTCGGCGAAGCCGGTCTCGCCGTCGATCTGGGGAATCGGGCGCACGGTCACCCCCGGGGTGGCCATGTCGATGAGGAAGTAGGTGAGCCCCCGGTGGCGCTCGGCGTCCGGATCGGTGCGGAACAGGCCGAAGCACCATTCGGCGAAGGCGCCACGAGACGCCCAGGTCTTCTGGCCGGACAGGATCCAGCCGCCCTCGGCCTCGGACCGGCGCGCCCGGCTGCGGATACCGGCCAGGTCGCTGCCGGCGTCGGGCTCGGACCAGCCCTGGCACCAGATCTCGGTGGCCGAGGCCATCGGGGGCAGGAACCGGGCCTTCTGGGCGTCGGATCCGAACTCGAACATGGTCGGGGCCAGGAGGAAGACCCCGTTCTGGCTGACCCGCAGCGGGGCCTGGGCCCGCCAGTACTCCTCTTCGAACACCAGCCACTCGAGGATGCCCACGCCCCGGCCGCCGTACTCCTCGGGCCAGGAGACGACCGACCACCGGTCGGCGGCCAATTCGGCCTCCCAGGCCCGATGGGCCTCGAACCCCTCGGCGGTGTCGAGGGAGGGGAGCGAGCGGGGGGCGGGTGCGTGTGCGGCCAGCCAGGTCCGGGCCTCGGCCCGGAACGCCTCCTGGGCGTCGGTGAAGTGCAGGTCCATCGGTCGGTCCATCGGTGGCGTCCCTCGCTCGGCCGGATGCGCTCCGCGCACGGCACGGTCGGTGGGAAATCTGACACACCTTCAGATTTCCGGCAACCGTGGCCCATCGGCAACAATGTCCCCATGGCCAGCGCTGTGATCGTCGACGTCGTCCGCACCCCGGTGGGAAGGAAGAACGGACGTCTGTCCGGGTGGCACGCGGTGGACCTGGCCGCGCAGCCCCTCGCCGCGCTGATGGCCCGCAACGACCTCGACCCGGCGCTGGTGGAGGACGTGATCTTCGGATGCACCATGACCGTGGGCGAACAGGCGATGAACGTCGGGCGCAATGCCGCCCTGGCCGCCGGCTTCCCGGACTCGGTCCCCGGCACCACGGTCGACCGCCAGTGCGGCTCCGCCCAGCAGGCCGTCCACTTCGCCGCCCAGGCGGTGGCATCCGGCGCCATGGACATCGTGATCGGCGGCGGGGTCGAGGCCATGAGCCGGGTGCCCATCGGATCGACCACCGAGCACGGGCCGGGCGAGGCCTACGGGCCGACCGTCCACGGCCGGTTCGACTTCATCCACCAGGGCCTCTGCGCCGAGGAGATCGCCCGCCGCTGGGGGATCTCCCGCGAGGAGATGGACCGGTTCGCCCTGCGGTCGCACGAGCGGGCGGCGGCGGCGATCGCCGAGGGCCGGTTCGACCACGAGATCCTGCCGCTGGCCACCCGTCGGGCCCGGATCGAGGACAAGGTGGCGGTGGCCGGCACCGACGAGGGCGACCCGGCCGACGAGGGCCCGCTCTCCTTCGACGAGGGTGTCCGGGCCGGCTCCACCTACGAGAAGCTGGCATCCCTCCCCCCGTGCTTCGTGGAGGACGGACTGGTGACGGCGGCGTCGTCGTCGCAGATCTCGGACGGCGCGGCGGCCGTGCTGATCATGTCCGAGGAGCGGGCCAGCCAGCTCGGACTCACGCCCCGGGCCCGGTTCCACACGTTCGCGGTGGCGGCCAACGACCCGGTCATCATGCTGACCGCCCCGATCCCGGCCACCACCCTGGTGCTCGAGAAGTCGAAGCTCTCGCTGGACGACATCGACCTCATCGAGATCAACGAGGCGTTCGCCTCGGTGGTGCTGGCGTGGGAGAAGGAGTTCCACCCGGACATGGACAGGGTGAACGTCAACGGCGGGGCCATCGCCATCGGGCACCCGACCGGCGGCTCGGGGGCGCGGCTGATGGCCACGCTGCTCAACGAGATGGAGCGGACCGGTGCCCGCTACGGCCTGCAGACCATGTGCGAGGGCGGCGGCCAGGCCAACGCCACCATCATCGAGCGCCTGGGCTGACGGCGGTGCGGGCGGCGGGCCCGCCCCGCGCAGCGGGTGCCGGAGCACGCCGCTACGCGGGGAGGTCTGTCTGCGGGGTGGTCTCGGCCTTCTTCGTGAAGTCGACGTGATCGGCGCTGATCGGGCGCGACATCAGGTAGCCCTGATAGAGGTCACACCCGAGGGCGGCCACCCGCTCGAGCTGCACGGGGGTCTCGACCCCCTCGGCCAGGACGACCAGGCCCAGCGCCTTGGAGAGCTGCACGATGGCGGCCACGATGGCCTCGTCGGTCTCGAGGATCCCGAGGCCGTCGACGAACGACTTGTCGATCTTGAGCACCTTGACCGGGAACCGCTTGAGGCGGGCCAACGAGGACTCGCCGGTGCCGAAGTCGTCGATGGCCAGGCCGACCCCCATGGCGTGGATCCCGCTGAGGGCGTCGATCGTCTCCTGGGTCTCGCTCATGAGGAGGGATTCGGTCACCTCGAGCACCAGTGCCTCGGGCGGCAGGCCGGAGTCGGCCAGCGCATCGGCGATCGAGGACAGCAGCGAGGTGTCGCTCAGCTGGTGCACCGACAGGTTGACCGTGATGTAGGCGTCCTCGGCCCCGGACACCTCGTTGCGCCACCTGGCCATGGTGGAGCACGCCTCGCGGAGCACCCACCGGCCGAGCGAGAAGATGAGGTCGGTCTCCTCGGCGAAGGGGATGAACTCCATCGGGCCGAGGAGGCCACGGGTCGGGTGGTTCCAGCGCACGAGCGCCTCCAGGGCGACGATGTTGCCGTCGGCCACCGAGGCGATGGGCTGGTAGTGCACCACGAGCTCGTCGTGCTCGATCGAGTGGCGCAGGTCGTCGTAGATCTCGAGGCGGGCCACCGAGTTCACCCGCAGCGACTCGTCGAACACCTCGATGCGGGACCGACCCTTGCCCTTGGCCTTGAACATGGCGGTGTCGGCCTGCTGGAGGATGTCCTGGGCGCTCTGGCGGCCCTTCTCGACGAAGGCGACGCCGACGCTGCACGTCACCACGACCGACCGGCCGGTCGAGAGCCGGAACGGGGCGTCGATGACCCGCGAGTACTCCTGGGCCAGTTCGACGGCGTGCGCCTCGTTGCGGACGTTCGGGCTCAGCACCACGAACTCGTCGCCGCTGAAGCGGCTGACGACGTCGCCCTTGCGGGCCGCCGTCTTGAAGCGGCGGGCCAGTTCGAGCAGCAGCTCGTCGCCGCTGGAGTGGCCGAAGGAGTCGTTGACGAGCTTGAACCGGTCGAGGTCGATGAACAGGACCGCCAGGTTGGTGTCGCTCTGCATCGACATCAACAGCTCCCGTTCGAGCTCGTCGTTGAAGAAGGACCGGTTGCCCAGCCCGGTCAGCGAGTCGTGGTAGGCGAGCCAGTGGAGCTGCGCCTCCGCCGCCCGCCGATCGGTCACGTCCGTGAACGAGCAGACCACCATGGGCGACTCGGTCTGGCTGGCTCCGGACAGGAGCCGGGAGCTCATGGACAGCCACTGGCGACGACCGTGCTCGTCGGTGACCCCGATGATGATGCCGTCCTCGGACTCGCCGGTGGCCAGGGTCTTGACGTGCGGGAACATCGTCGGCGTGAGGGGGAAGCCCTCGGTCGACGTGGCGATGGACGATCCGGTGAACAGGCGGTGGCCGTCGCCCTCGGTGAGGCGGTTCCCCAGGATGGTGGCGGCTGCCTGGTTGTGGGCACTCATCTTGCCGGCTTCGTCGAAGAGGATGATGCCCTCGCTCAGCGAGGCGACGACCGCCTCGTAGCGCTCCTCGGCGGCCCGCCTCCCGGCCTCGGCCTGGCGGGCGTCGGTGAGCTCGGTGCACACGACGACCCAGCCCGAGGGGAGCGTGTCGTCGTCCATCAGGGGGTCGATCGAGACGAGGACGTCGACCGAGGAGCCGTCCTTGCGTCGGTGGTCGTGCTGCCCCCGCTCGAGGATGGCGGCACTGTCGGTCCGGTTGGCCGATACGACGGTGCCGATGGAGAGCCCGGCCACCTCGTCCTCGGACCATCCGTAGATGTGCTGGGCGGCCTCGTTCCAGCTCTCGATCCGCCCCTCGGCGTCGATGCCGATGATGGCGTCGGACACGTGGGCGACCAGGCTGGCCCGGTAGCGGGCGGCGGCCTCGGCGGCCCGCCGCTCGGAGACGTCGCGCATGATGACCTGGTAGGCGGGCTTGCCGCCCCAGGTGGTGCGGATGCTGGTGAGCTCCATCACGGTGGAGGTGCCGTCGGGGGCCACCACCCGCACCTCGCCGTGTTCGAAGAACTGTCCCGGCTCGGTCAGCTGGGCCAGCCGTTCGATCATGCCGTTGATGTCGTTGGGGTGGACGTAGTCGGTGACCGGATGGCCGTAGTGGTCCCACATCGACTTGGCACCGAGCAACTTGACGCCCGCCCGGTTCCCGTAGACCAGGAGGCCGTCCTGGTGGACGATGACCACGTCGGGAGAGACCTCGGTCAGGAGGCGGTAGCGGTCGACGAGGTCGCTCAACTCCCGCTCGAACCGCTGCTGGGCGGTGACGTCGATGACCACGCCGGTGTAGATCGACCCGGGGGTGGACGCCGCGGCGGCGCGGCCGGGGCCGGTGGGCATCGGGGAGGCGCGGATGACGGCCACCCGGATGGTCCCGTCGGGACAGGTGACCGTGTAGTGGAGGTCGAACTCGGCGGGCAGGACCCCGGCTCGGATGGGCGCCAGGATCGGGGCCAGCAGGTCCGAGCCGATGTCGGTCGGGCTCCCGAAGTCAGCGGGGGGTCGCAGGCTCTCCGGCTGCTCGTCCGGGGTGCCCGGCTGAAGGGAGAACCCGCGGATCCCGGTCGGGAACCCGAAGAACTCCTCGATGGGGGAGGACCAGGTCACGGCGTCGCATTCCCGGTCGTAGATCCAGGTCACCGTGGGCAGTCCGTCGCCGGTGAGGTCGATCTGCTGGGAGAGTTCGAACGGATGCTCGGGGAAGTTGCCACCACCGAGTTCGACGCGGTCGAACGAGACCGTTCGGCGCCCGCCGTCGAATTCGCTCGTCGTCACCATAGGCCCTAGGTATCGGCGGCCTAGATGTCAATCTTTAGCCTTTGCCCGTGGGCCGAGGCTCTCCTTCAGCTGGAGGGTTCTCCCAGCAAGATGGCGGTATTGAAGCCCCCCATACCGATGGAGGACTTGAGCATCGGGCCGGGCCGACGTGGGGTCAGCCCGTTGACCAACCGGGGGTGCCCGGGGGCCACCTGCGGCGGGGCGGGGATGTACCCCGTCTGGTATGCGTAGATGGTGGCCATCACCTCGACGGCGGCGCCCGCGGCCTGGCAGTGCCCGACCAACGGCTTGATCGAGAAGATCCCGGCGGCCTCGGGGAAGAGCTTGTCGAGCATCTTGCCCTCGGCGGCGTCGCACTGGGCGGTCCCGGGCCCGTGGGCGTTGACGTAGGCGACCTCGGACGCGTCCACGCCGGAGGAGGCGAGCGCCTCGCGGTAGCAGCGCTCGAGCTCGTGCATGTCGGGGGCGACGGCCACCAGGTTGAAGGCGTCCATGGTCATGGCCCCGCCGAGGATCGAGGCGTAGGCACCGGTGTCCTCGGTGGAGAGGACCATGGCCACGGCGGCCTCGCCCCCCACGAAGCCCTGGCTGCCTTCCTGGAACGGGCGGCACCCCTCGAGCGGTGGCGTGTCGAGCACGGCCACGCCCAGGTCTTTGAACCGGCGCAGGTTGATCGGGATGCCGGACAGGTCGGTGGCCAGGAGGATGACGTCGGTGGCGATCCCCGAGTCGAGCCACGACTTGGCGGTGATCATGCCGGCGTTGGCCGAGGCGCACATGGCCGACACCGACATGGCCGGCCCGTGGAAGTCGTTCTCCTTCATCAACTGCGAGATGACCGTGGACGGGAGCATGTTGACCCACCGCTTGACGCGGACCCGCTCGGGGGCCTCGTGGTAGTAGTCGCTCCACATCTCCGCGTCGCCGAGGACGATCGAGTGCACGACCCCGACCACCCTGCCCGGCTTCCATCCGCGTTCGGTGGCGTCGGTGATGGCCTCCCGGGCGGCGAAGCGCAGGGCCTGCATGAACCGGCTCGGCCCGTCGCGCCGGTCGCCCTCGTCGGTGATGGTGGCGAGGTAGGCCTCGCCGCCGTCGACGTAGCCCTCGAGCCCCTTGGTCAGCCGGACTGCGCTCTCACCGAGGAGGAATCCGTCCCACACGTGCTTGCGACCCCACCCGTACCCGGTGACGGCGCCCACCCCGGCGATGTTGGCGGGGGCGAAGCGTCGGGCAGGCCGAATCGAGGAGGAGCGGTCGACTGCGTCGGACATCTGGCCTCCCCGGTTCTGTAGATCACTGGTACAGCTTCAACGGTAGCGCCGACGGTGCCGTATCGACTGACCGTTGATTCAAAAGTATGGCCCACTCCAGGAGGCGAAACAATGGGCAATATTCCCGAATTTCCCGAACTCGCGCGGCGCGCGCCCGGCCTCCCGGCCCGTCGTCGGAGGGGTGGCGCCCACGGCGCGTGGACGGGCGTGTGGGCGGCCGGCGCCACGGGCGGTCGGCGGGGTCCTGCGCCGATCGGACCGACCGGGGGGCGCCGTGGCACGGGCCCCCGGTGTCCGGTACGGGACTACGCGCCGAGTCGGCCGAGTACGTGTCCGGCCTCGTCCATGATGCGACGGACGAGCTCCTCCACCGTCGGGAGTTCGGCGATCTCGCCGACCACCTGCCCGGTCGGCAGCACGCCGACGTCGGTGCGCCCGTCCACCAACGCGGCCTTGGTCATCATCGGCGCGTTGGCGGCCATCACCACCTGCGGCCACGACAGGTCGTTGCCGTGCTTCATGGCACTACCTTCCTTCAAGAGGGCGAGGAAGGTGGTATCGGTCTCCTTGCGGAACGCACGGGCGTTGGCGAGCGCGCGGGGCAGCGCCCGTACCCAACCCGAACGCTCGAGGTGGTCGACGAGGTCGGTACGGATCACCCGTTGCGGGGCGCCGTCCACCGCGGTCGACACGACGGTTCCGGTCACCGGTGTCTGCAGGTACACCTGCTTCACGTCGTCCGGGACCCGGCTCTCCTGGGTGAGGAGGAAGCGTGTTCCCATGGCGATGGCGGATGCGCCGTAGGCCAGCGCGGCCACCAGGCCCCGACCGTCGAAGAACCCACCGGCCGCCACCACGAGCACCTTGTCGCCCACGGCGTCGACCACGGCGGGAGTGAGGAGCGAGGTGGGCACCGTCCCGGTGTGGCCGCCGCCCTCTCCACCCTGGGCGATGACCGCGTCGACACCCCACCCGGCGACCTTCTCGGCGTGGCGGCGGGCGCCGATGGTCGGCATGACCACGAGCCCGGCCTTCTTACAGCGTTCGACCAGTTCGGGGTTCGGGGCCTGGGCGAAACTGGCCACCCGCACGCCGTGCTCGATCATCAGGGCGACACGGTCGCCGACGTCGGCGACGTCGGTGCGCATGTTGACCCCGAACGGCCGGTCGGTACGGGAGCGCACCTCGGCGATGGCGGTGACCAGCTCGTCAAAGGTCATCGTGGCCGAGGCCAGGACGCCGAGCCCGCCGGCCTCGGCGGTGGCGGCCACCAGGCGGGGCCCGGCCACCCAACCCATGCCGGTCTGGACGATGGGGTAGCGGACGCCGACCAGGTCGCAGAAGGCGGTGTGCAGCGCGGGATGGCTCACGTCTTGACCTCGCGGTCGCGGAGTCCCCTCGGGTCGAGCACGGTGCGGAGCAGGTCGAGCTCCTCGGGGCGTCGGATCGCGGGTATCGGCGACGTCGGCTCCGACGAGCAGCGGGAAGCCGGTGGATTCGACCACCTCGTCGACCGTCACCCCCGGGTGGACCGACACCAGTCGCATCGACCGGTCGGGGGAGGCGAAGTCGAAGACGCCGAGGTTGGAGACCACGCGGCGGATCTCGTGGAACCGGGTGGCCGACGGCCCGGCCGCCGCGGCCCGGGCGTAGCCCACGCCGGACACCACGTCGACCTGCTCCACGAACGAGCGCGTCGAGTGGTTGGGCACCCAGTAGCTGGTCGTGTGGTTGACGGTGTTTCCCGGTGCGCCGCGCACGCCGATCAACTGGACCTTGGGCCGCGCCCACGGGCCGATGGCACTGATGTTCTGGTTGCCGGTCCGGTCGATCTGCGACGCCATCATGATGAGGTTCCGCCGACCCGACCACACCACGTCGAACACCCGTCGGTACGGCATGTGCGACTCGAGCACCAGGGACGCCGCCGCCGCCCCCAGGGGAGGGGCGCCGGCGACGAGTGCGGCGTCGCCGTCGGTCAGGACCAGGTCGGGGGCGAAGGTGAGGCGGGCCAGGCGGGCCCCGAGGGCCGGAGCGGTCCCGAACGCGCTGGCCATGACCTCACCGTCGCCACGGAACACGTCGGCGCAGGCGACTGCGCAGTACTCGGCCCGGGTGACCCCGGTGTCGGTGGCTTCGGTCATGCGCCCTCCTTGGCTGCCTTGGCGGCGGCCCGCTCGGCCGCGGCCTCGCGGGTGGCCGACTGGTACCCGGCCTCGTCCACGGCCAGGAACCGCTCCTGGAACGTCGCCCAGGCGTCCGGGTCCCCGGCCGCCGTCACGTACTCCTTCTGGAACCCCTCGTCGCGCCCGTAGTCGGGAACGCACGCGGTGAAGTGGGCACCGCCGGGCGTCTCGATCACGCCGTCGGTCAGCAGCCGGCTGATGCACAGGGACTGCAGCGGGCCGCCGGCGAGGAGCTGGTCGGTGGCCACCACCTGCTCGGTGGTGACGAACCGCCGGTCGGCGGCGCCGAGGAACAGCTCGTCGAAGAAGGGGTCGGGACCGAGGATCTGGCCGGACCCGGCCGCGTCGGCCCGGTTGACGTGGACCACGGCGGCGTCGAGCCGCAGCGCCGGCATGGCGACCAGCTCCTCACCGTCGTCGTAGGGGGACCGGACCGTGCGCAGCGACGGATTGACCACCAGGACATCGGACCCGAGCCCGGACCGGGTCGGCAGGAAGGGGATGCGCTGCGAGGCGGCCAGGAGCCCGAGGTAGAACATCCCCTCGTCCACCTCCATGGCCTCGATCGACCCGGACTGACGCGCCGCCTTGAAGTGGGGGTCGGTCGGGATGGAGTCGAGCGTCACGAATCCGTAGACGACCTTGGCCACCTTGCCGGCCGCAGCCAGGAGGCCGACGTCGGGGCCACCGTAGGAGACCACGGTGAGGTCGGTGAGGTCGGAGCGGAGGATGGCCCGGACGGCGGCCATGGGCTTGCGCCGCGAGCCCCACCCCCCGATGCCGATGGTCATCCCGGAGTCGAGCTCGGACACGAACTCGTCGAGGGTCAGTCGCTTGTCAGCCATGGATCGGTCCTGTCTGCCCGGTCGGCGCGTGGCGGCCGGGGCGTCGTGCGGTGGTCGGCCCGTCGGCCGGGGGAGTGGCCGACGCGGCGGCCGGCAGCCGGCCGGCCGTCATCGGGTCAGCGGTGGAGGGGCTCATCTGGTGGTGTCGGCGTCACGCTTCTCGACGAAGGCGGCCCGCTGCTCGTCGGCCACGCCGGCCACGTGCAGCTCGTAGGTGAATCCCTGCTCGAGGCGGTAGCTCCGACGAACGTCGACGGGGTCGATCCCGTTGAGGGACTCCTTGGCCCGGCGGATGATGGTCGGGCTCTTGGCCGCGATGTCCTCGGCCACCTCGTACGCCGCGTCGACCAGGCCGTCCCGAGGGACGACGCGGAGCACGGAGCCGTAGTGGTGAAGCTCGGCCGCAGTGGCCGGCTTGGCCGTGTAGACCATCGAGCGCATCCGGTGCTGGGGCACGAGGCGCGACAGGTGGGTGGCCGCACCGAGGGCGCCCCGGTCCACCTCGGGGAGCCCGAACGTGGCGTCCTCCGACGCCACCACGATGTCGGCGTTGCCGGCCAGACCGACGCCACCTCCGAGGCAGAAGCCCTGGACGGCGGCGATGACCGGAACCTCACACTCGTAGACGGCGGCGAACGCGGCGAAGCATCCCCGGTTCGCGCCGATGAGGGCCTCGTCGCCCTTCGCCTGGATCTCCTTGATGTCGACGCCGGCACAGAAGCCGCGACCCTCGGCTCGCAGGATCACCACGCGGTTGTCCGGGACCCGACCGGCGGCCAGGACGGCGTCGGCCAGGCCGAACCAGCCGGCCACGTCGAGGGCGTTGACCGGGGGATGGTCGATGACCACTTCGGCGATGCCGGGCCGGTCCTGATGGGTGACGATGGGCATGGTCTGCTCCGGGGATCTGCGGCGTGGCCGGCGAGCCCGTCCGGGCCTGGGGCAGGGCGGGGGACGCGGTCACGCACTCGGCGTGCATTGGTGTGTGCCTAGTCCCCGACGCTGCCGACGGACCCGCCCCGGGGCCGACCCGGTGCGGTTTCCGATCTGATGCAGTGTCAGGTAATAGTGGTCAGGACAGTACCAGTCGGAACCAGGGAGGCAGCAGTGGCAGCGCACCGGAGCACCGACGACCACGACCCCCTGGACTTCGGTGGCCGGGTGGTGATCGTCACCGGGGGAGGACGGGGCATCGGTCGCGGGATCACCGAGGCGTTCCTCCGCGCCGGGGCCGACGTGATGGTGTGCGGGCGGACCGAGTTGGCGGACGACGCGGTACCCGGGGCGCCGGACCACGGCGGCACCGTGCGCCGGGCCGGGTTCGTGGTCGCCGACCTGCGCGATCCCGAGCAGGCGTCGATGCTGGTGGCGGCCACGGTGGAGCGGTTCGGTCGACTCGACGTGCTCGTCAACAATGCCGGCGGCTCGCCCAACGCCGACGCCGCCACCGCGTCGCCCCGGTTCTCGGCGTCCATCGTCAGCCTGAACCTCCTCGCACCGCTGTCGTGCGCGCAGGCGGCCAATCTGGTGATGCAGGAGCAGGAGGACGGCGGTTCGATCGTCAACATCGCCTCCGTGAGCGGGCTGCGTCCCTCGCCCGGCACCGCCGCCTACGGCGCGGCCAAGGCCGGGCTGGTCAACCTGACCCAGTCCCTGGCCGTGGAGTGGGCCCCCAAGGTCCGGGTCAATGCGCTGAGCGCCGGACTGGTGGCCACCGACGCCGCCGACGACCACTACGGCGGGCCGGAGGGCATGGCCGCGGTGGCGGCCACCGTGCCGCTCGGCCGGTTCGGGACCCCGGAGGACATGGCCGGCATCTGCCTCTTCCTGGCGTCGCCGCTCGCCGCCTACGTGACCGGGGCCAATCTGGTGGCCCACGGGGGTGGCGAACGTCCGGCGTTCCAGACGGCGGCCGAGGCGGCGAGGCGGTCCTGACCCCGGCCGTGCGACCCGGGATCGCCCGGTCCGCAGCCTCGCGCCACTCAAGTTTGCCCCGAACCGGGACGATGTGAGGGGCAGAGGAACGGTGATTGTGGAACCGCCCCCAGCCGGGGGTGGCAGATCCGGTCCAGGAGTGGCAAGAGTCATGTTGACCTATCCGGAGCCGACGTTCACCCTTCAGGGGACCCCGTACCTGGAGTACCTGCCGGTCGTCGACGTCTCGACCGGCCGCCTCCTGGGCATGGAGGCGCTGGTGCGTTGGCGGCACCCGACCCGTGGACGGATCTCGCCCGACCTCCTCATTCCGGCGGCCGAGGCCAGTGGCGACATCGTGGCCCTGACCCGGTGGATCGTGGCGGCTGCGTGCGAAGAGGCCTGCAACTGGTCCCGCAGCATCCAGCTCGGAGTCAACTGCACCGTCGAGCAGCTGCAGCGAGGCGAGGTGTCCCAGGCCGTAGGCGAGGCGCTGCGCCAGACCGGGTTCCCCAGTGACCAGCTCAACATCGAGGTGACCGAGGACGCGGTGGTCGACGTGACGGCATCGGCCGACCTGCAGGCCATCAGTGAGATGGGGGTACAGCTGTCGGTCGATGACGTGGGCACCAACTGGTCGTCCTTCGAGCCGTTCAAGCGCCACGCCATCAGCACGGTCAAGATCGACGGGTCGTTCATCGCCGGCCTCGAGTCGAACCTGGGGATCAACCGCCTCGTGGTGGAGACGGTGATCCACATGGCCCACTCCCTCGGCATGTCGGCCATCGTCGAGCAGGCGGAGAACGCCGCCCAGGTGCGGATCGCCGCCGGCTTCGGCGCCGATGCCGCCCAGGGGTTCTTCTTCGCCCGCCCGCTCGGCCGCGTCGATGCGCGCACGTTCGCGGCCGGTCCGGACATCCCGGTCTTCTCCCGCACCGAGGCCCGGACGCTCCTCCTGGCCGATGGCGTGTCCGTGTCGGTGGAGTCACTGCTGACCGACGTCGAACCGGAGCGTGACGCCTCGTCCGCCCCGCCCGGTGCCGCGCACCGTGCCCGACGCCGGCATGCCGGCCGGGGACTGACCCTGCGGACGACCCGCCGGGCCGTGCCGGCCGTGACCCGGCACTGACCCTCCGTTCGGTCCCCGTCGACCCACCGGACCGTCCGCCATCCGCCTCCGGGCGCACCGCGGCGCCCGGTCGCGCCGCTGCGGCAGGAAGGGGGCGGCACCCCGGGTTCGGGCCGACGTGCGCCGCGATGGCTACCATGTCCTGTCCGTCCGCCGACCGACTCCTCTTCCAGGCTGGAGTGGTCTGTGCCCCCTAATTGCCTGATATACCCATGCCCGTGAAACTCGCTGTCATCTCAGAGTCGCGCCCGGGGGAGGATCGCGTGGCGATCGTCCCCGAGGTGGCGGCAAAGCTGGCCAAGACCGGGGTCGACGTCGTCCTGCAGTCGGGCGCAGGTGTGGGCGCCCGGTTCCCCGACGACGACTTCGTCCAGGCCGGGGCCACGATCGCCCCCGACGCCCCCTCGGCGCTGGCCGGTGCCGACTTCGTGGCCCACGTGCAGCCGCTGACCGTGGACGAGGTGGCCCTGCTGCCCGCCGGCGTGTCGGTCATGAGCTTCCTCCAGCCGGTGGCCTCGGTCGACGTGGTCCAGGCCTTGGCCGCCAAGGGCGCCACCGTGTACAGCCTCGATCTCCTTCCCCGGATCAGCCGGGCCCAGTCCATGGACGCGCTGTCGTCGCAGGCCACCGTGGCCGGATACCGGGCCGGCCTCTCCGCCGCCGAGCACCTGGCCAAGTTCTTCCCGATGTTCATGACGGCGGCCGGGACCGTCCCGCCGGCCAAGGTCCTGGTGATGGGCGCCGGCGTGGCCGGCCTGCAGGCCATCGCCACCGCGCGTCGTCTGGGTGCCGTCGTGCGGGCCTACGACGTCCGCGCCGCGGCCAAGGAGGAGGTGCAGAGTCTCGGCGCCAAGTTCGTGGAGCTCGACCTCGAGACCCAGGACGGTGCCGGGGGCTATGCCAAGGAGCAGTCGGCCGAGTACCTGGCCAAGCAACAGGAGCTGCTGGCCGCCGAGGTGGCCGCCTCGGACGTGGTCATCACCACCGCACAGATCCCCGGACGCAAGGCTCCCGTCCTGGTCACCGAGGCGATGGTGCGAGGCATGTCCGACGGTGCCGTGATCATCGACATGGCCGCCGACTCCGGCGGCAACTGCGAACTGTCGAAGCCCGGCGAGGACGTCCGCGTCGGAGGGGTGACGGTCGTCGGGATGACGAATCCCCCGGCGTCGATGCCGACCCATGCCAGCTTCCTCTTCTCCCGCAACATCGCCAACTTCCTGGCCCTGGTCGTGAAGGAGGGCGTGCTCGCCCCCGACTTCGAGGACGAGATCGTCGTCGGCACCTGCGTGGTGCGGGCCGGCCAAGTGGTGCACGCGCCGACCGCCGAGGCCCTCGGCCTCAGCGTGCCGGTCCCACCGACACCGGAGCCGACCGCGGCGAACGACACCGATTCGACGGGCGCGCCGGCCGGCGACGCCGACACTGAGCAGGGGGAGTCATGAACACCACCGGGATCCTGGAGTTCCTGACGATCTTCATCTTGGCGATCTTCGTCGGGAACGAGGTCGTCTCACGGGTGCCGAGCATCCTGCACACCCCGCTGATGTCGGGCAGCAATGCCATCCACGGCATCGTCCTCGTCGGCGCCATGATCGTCATGGGGACGGCGTCGGGGACGGCACAGGTCGTCCTCGGGTTCTTCGCGGTGCTGCTCGCCACGCTGAACATCGTGGGTGGGTTCACGGTGACCGACCGCATGCTCGAGATGTTCAAGGCGAAGCCCGGAGACAACGCGGCCAGGTCGAAGAAGCCCGATGCCGAGGGTGGTGCGAAGTGACCCTCACCATCTGGATCGATCTGATCTACCTGGCGGCGGCCGTCGCCTTCATCATCGCCCTCAAGGGCCTGAGCTCGCCCAAGCAGGCCCGAAACGGGAACCTGCTGGCCGCCGGGGCCGCCGTGGTCGCGGTGGGCGCCACGTTCTTCAACCCCGAGGCCGAGTTCAAGCACCACACCACCAACCTCGTCCTCACCATCGTGGCCATGGTGGTCGGCACGGTGGTGGCCGTGCCGGTGGCCCGGCTGGTGAAGATGACGGCGATGCCGCAGCTCGTCGCCATCTTCAACGGCGTCGGCGGTGGGGCCGCGGCCCTCATCTCCATCGTGGTGTTCCTGCAGCACTCGCAACTGCCGACCAAGCCGGCCGTGTACACGATCGCCGAGGGCCTGATCGGACTGCTCATCGGCTGCGTGTCGTTCAGCGGTAGCGCCATCGCCTTCGCCAAGCTCCAGGAGCTGATGACGGGTCGGCCGATCACGTACCCGGCCCAGCAGGTCATCAACGGACTGGTGGGCGTGGGCATCGTGGGCCTGGCCGTCGCCACCCTGCTGACCGGCAGCGTGACCCTCATGGTCATCACCGCCGTGCTGTCGCTGGTGCTCGGGATCATCTTCGTCCTCCCCATCGGCGGCGCCGACGTCCCCGTGCTCATCTCGCTCCTGAACTCGTTCACGGGTCTGGCCGTGGCCGCCTCGGGGTTCACCCTCAACAACAACCTCCTGATCATCGCCGGCACCCTCGTCGGTGCCTCCGGCATCCTGCTGACCCGGATGATGTCCAAGGCCATGGGCCGCTCCCTGGCCAACGTGCTGTTCAGCGCATTCGGTTCGGTGGTGACCGCAGCCGGTGGCGCGGACGGGACGGGGGAGACCCGCCAGGTGAAGTCGGGAACGCCCGAGGACATCGGTGTGCTGCTCGCCTACGCCCGCAAGGTCGTCATCATTCCGGGGTACGGGCTCGCGGTCGCGCAGGCCCAGCACACGGCCCGCGAGCTCGCCGACCTCCTCATGGAGCGCGGGGTCGAGGTGTTCTACGCCATCCACCCGGTGGCCGGCCGCATGCCCGGGCACATGAACGTCCTCCTGGCCGAGGCCAACGTGCCCTACGACGAGTTGAAGGAGATGGACGAGGCCAACCCGGAGATGTCCACGGCCGACGTCGCCCTCGTGGTGGGCGCCAACGACACGGTCAACCCGGCGGCCAAGAACACGCCGGGGAGCCCGATCTACGGCATGCCGATCATCAATGCCGACGAGGCCGCCGCCGTCATCTTCCTCAAGCGGTCGATGCGCCCCGGGTTCGCCGGCATCGACAACGACCTCCTCTTCGACGAGAAGACCACGCTGCTGTTCGGTGACGCGAAGGACACGCTGGGCAAGTTGGTGGCCGCGGTCAACGACGCCTGACGCAACGACGGATCCGGAGTCCGGGCCATCGGGCGACGGTGCGGACGGCCCCTTCCCCGTGCCGGGGGAGGGGCCGTGTCGCGTCCGTCATCGACGGTGGTCGCCACGCTCCGTGGGTGTCCGGCCACGATCTCGGGCCGACCTGCGAACTTTTACCCCTCCGACATTGCAATCGCTGGTGCCATCCCCTACCGTCGGGCCGTCCGCAGAAGCGGGCGCATGTCCGGCGCCGGGGTGAACATGGCGACCGCGACGTGCAACACATGACGAATCCCTGGGGGTTGGGTCGATGGAGCAGTCCGTTACGCGCGTGTCCGGCAAGGGCAAGATCGCAAGGGTCTTGTTGGTCGCATTGCTGAGCCTCATGGGGCTCACGGTGATCGGCGTGGGCAAGGCGTACGCCGCCGGCCCCGTGTTGAAGACGCTGACGCCGGCAACGGGCAGCGCCAACGGCGGGAACTCGGTCTTGATCGGCGGCTCCGGCTTCGGCACCGTGGCCGCCAACGTGACCGTCACCTTCGGCGGTGTGCCGGCCGCGTTCACCCTCAACTCCGGCATCAAGATCACCGCCACCGCCCCGGCGGCCCCCAACTCGACGCCGACCGCCAAGGTCGTCGTCACCGTCTCCGGCGTGGCCGTCGACCCCGCAGTCCCCCGGCGTCGACATCTACACGTACACGTGGGCCGCCGCGCCGGTCGTGTCGGCGGTCGGGCTCATCGCCGCCAGCGCCGGCGCCCAGGTCGGCACGGTGGTCCCCATCACCGCGGCCGGGACCTGGACCGCGGGCCAGAACGTGTCGCTCGCTGGGTTCACCAACGGCACGACCTCCGGAAACCTGCCCAGCGGGATCTACCCGATCGTCACCGGCGGCTCCGGCTCGTTCACGGTGAACAATGCCGGAACCACCACCGGTACGAGCACCGGCACGGTGTCCCCGACGCCGGCCGGTGGCGTCGGCCCCATCGCCGGCGGCACCTCGGTCGTGATCGAGGGGACCGACCTCGGCGGCGCCTCGGCGGTCACCTTCGGCGGCACCCCGGCCACCACGTTCACCGTCAATTCGGGCACGCGGATCACGGCCACGGCACCGGCCGGGACGGCCGGCCCGGTCGACGTGGCCGTGACCACGCCGTTCTCGACCTCGACCACCACCCCCTCCAGTGACACCTACACCTACCTCGACACCCCGACGGTCACCGGCACCACCGCCGTGGCCAGTCCGGCCGGCGGTCCCACCGGCGGTGGGACCTCGGTGACCATCGCCGGCACGGGCTTCGACAACGTGACCTCGGTGGCCTTCGGCGCCACGCCGGCCGCCTCGTTCCTCGTCAACGGCCTCAACTCGATCACCGCCGTCTCGCCCGCCGGCAGCGGCACCGTCGACGTCACGGTGACGACCGGGCTGGGCACCTCGGCGACCAGTGCCAACGACAAGTTCGCCTACAGCGGGACGCTGGCCGTGGCCAACGGGACCGCCTCGTACGACAACTCGCCGGGCACCACCGTGCCGGCCACCGGCACCAGCCAGACCGGCTCGACCGTGACCATCTTCGCCACCGGCAACTGGACGGCGGCCATCAAGGTCCAGCTGTCCGGCTTCACCAACGGGCTGACGGCCGGCCTCTACACCATCGGGGCCCAGGTGACGGGCGGCTTCACCGTCACCTTCGCCCCCGCCCTCTCCGGCTCGAGCACGGGCACGGTCCTCATCCCCCAGACGTCCACCCCGACCCTGGTCAAGGCGACCAGCCAGTCGGGGTCCACGTTGACGTTGACGGCCACCGGCACCTGGTACACCGGCCAGCAGGTCTACCTGGCCGCCTTCACCAACGGCATCGCCACCGGCAACTACACCGTGACCGCCGGCGGCAACAACTCGTTCCAGGTGACCGGAACCCAGACGGCCAGTGGTCAGGGCTTCGTGATCCCCTACCAGGCTCAGAGCTTCAACGCCGCCACCTTGGTGACCGGCGGCGGCACCATCAACCCCGCCAGCGTGACCGTCACGGCCCAGCCGGCCTCGGGCACGGTGTCGGTGGTCGGGACGCAGCTGATCTACGTGCCGGCCCAGGCCACTCCCACCACCTACTTCCAGGGCCCGAACAGCATCTGGGTCACCTCGACGCTGACGACCGGGACCCAGACGGCCACCTTCCAGATCTGCCAGTCGGCGCCCAGCGTCGCCTGCACGACCGGGACCATGACCTACGTCCCGTCGGTCGGCGGCTTCTACGTGGGCAACCAGCTGAGTGCCCTCGGCCTGCTCGTCACCGTGGTCAACGACACCGGTAGCGGGATCGTCGTCCCGGCGACGGCGGCCCAGGGCTCCACCTTCACCTCCATCACCGCCCCGCCGGCCAACAACCTGCCGTCCACCAACTCCGGCTTCACGGTGACGGGCATCGGTGCCTACCAGGCCATCACGCCGGTGCCGGCCGGCATCTCGCTGGTCCCCGGCTCGTTGTCGGTCACCGGTGGCGACCCGTCGACGACCGGCAAGTACACGGCCACCCTGTGCACGGCGGCCATGGGCTACGTGGCCGGCATCTGCACGGCCAACTTCACCGGCAACTTCCACGCCACCTACCCCTATGTGGAGACCTCGCTCAACGTGGCCACCCAGGTCGCCGGTGGGTCCCAGCTGTCGCTCCCGACCGTCTCCGCCAAGTGGCTGGTGACCGCGTCATCGGGTTCGGTCAGCTCCATCGAGACCGAGTTCCGGGTCGTCACCAACGTGCTGACCATCGGAACCCTGGCGCTCGACGCCTTCCCGAGCGACCTCACCTCCTTCCTGACCCAGGGCCTCAGCACTCCGCCGCCCGCCTACGCCGCCGCCCGCTCCGCACTGGACGGTCAACATCACCGGCGGCGTCCCGACGGCGCCGGCATTCACGTCGGCCAACTCGACCACCTTCACGGCGGGCACGGCCGGCACCTTCACGGTGACCGCGTCAGGCAGTCCGGCACCGACCTTCAGCGTGACGGCCGGCACCCTGCCGTCCGGCGTGAGCCTCAACTCGACGACCGGCGTGCTGTCCGGCACCCCGGCGGCCGGCACGGGCGGGGCCCACACGGTCACCATCACGGCGGCCAACGGCGTCCTGCCCGACGCCACCCAGAGCTTCACGCTCACGGTGAACGAGGCCCCGACCATCACCTCGGCCACCTCCACCACCTTCACGGCGGGTACAGCCGGGACCTTCAACGTGACCTCGACGGGCACCCCTGCGGCCACCTACTCCGAGACGGGCACCCTGCCGTCCGGCGTGACCCTCAACTCGACGACCGGCGTGCTGTCCGGCACACCGGGCGCCGCCACCGGCGGGACCTACCCGATCACCATCACCGCGGCCAACGGCACCCTGCCCAACGGCACGCAGAGCTTCACGCTGACCGTCAACCAGGCCCCGACCATCACGTCGGCCAACACCAAGACCTTCACGGTCGGCACGGCCGGCACCTTCACGGTGACCTCGACGGGCTTCCCGGTGGCCACCTACTCCGAGACGGGATCCCTCCCGACTGGCGTCACCCTCAACTCGACGACCGGTGTGCTGTCCGGCACCCCGGGCGCCGGCACGGGCGGGTCCTACCCGATCACCATCACCGCGGCCAACGGCACCCTGCCCAACGGCACCCAGAGCTTCACGCTCACGGTGAACCAGGCCCCGACCATCACCTCGGCCAACAACACCACCTTCACGATCGGCACGGCCGGCACCTTCACGGTGACCTCGACGGGCACCCCGGCGGCCACCTATTCGGAGACGGGCGCCCTGCCCGGCGGCGTGACCCTCAACTCGACGACCGGTGTGCTCTCGGGTACCCCGATCATCGGGTCTAACCCCTCGTATCCGATCACCATCACCGCGGCCAACGGTGTCCTGCCGAATGCCACCCAGAGCTTCACGCTCTCGGTGACCACGGTTCCGGTCCCGCCGACCATCACCTCGGCCAACGCCACCACGTTCACCGTGGGCACGGCGGGCACCTTCACGGTGACGGCCACCGGCAATCCGCCCCCCACGTTCAGCGAGACGGGCGCCCTGCCGACCGGCGTGACCCTCAACTCGACGACCGGCGTGCTCTCGGGCACCCCGGCCGCCGGCACCGCCAACTCGTACCCGATCACCATCACGGCGGCAAACGGGAATCTGCCCGACGCCACCCAGCCCTTCACGCTCACGGTGAATCAGGTGCCGGCCATCACCTCGGCCAACGCCACGACCTTCGCCGAGGGCTCGGCCGGGACGTTCACGGTGACGGCCACCGGCTCGCCGGCTCCCACCTTCAGTGAGACCGGCGCCCTGCCGACCGGCGTGACCCTCAACTCGACGACCGGCGTGCTCTCGGGCACCCCGGCCACGGGTACCGGAGGGCTGTACAAGATCACCATCACCGCGGCCAACGGAGTCCTGCCGAATGCCACCCAGGCATTCCAGCTCACGGTGACCGCCCCGCCGAGCCCGCCGACCATCACGTCGGCGACCTCGACCACCTTCACGGTCGGCGCGGCCAGGCAACTTCGCGGTGACCGCCACCGGCTACCCGATCCCGACGTTCACCAAGACCGGCGCCCTGCCGACCGGAGTGACCCTGGCGTCCGACGGCACCCTTTCGGGCACCCCGGCGGCCGGAACCGGCGGGATCTACCCCATCACCATCACGGCGGCCAATGGGAACCTGCCCGACGCAACCCAGCCCTTCACGCTGACCGTCAATCAGGCCCCGGCCATCACGTCGGCCTCCTCGACCACCTTCGACGAGGGATCGGCGGGCACCTTCACGGTGACCTCGACCGGCTTCCCGTCGACGACGATCAGCGAGACGGGCGCTCTGCCCACCGGTGTGACGCTGACCGGGGGCGTCCTCGCCGGCACCCCGGCGGTCGGTACCGCGGGCTCCTACCCGATCACCCTCAAGGCGGCGAACGGAACCCTTCCCGACGCCACCCAGAGCTTCACGCTGACGGTGGCCACCGTCCCGGGTGCCCCGACCATCGTGAGCGTGACTCCCGGTGACGGTCAGGTGACCATCACGTGGGCCCCGGGTAGCACCGGCGGCCGGCCGATCCTGTCCTTCGAGGCGGACTCGGTCAGCACGATGGACTCCTGCACGGCCAATGCACCCGCCACCAGCTGCACCGTGACGGGCCTGACGAACGGGGTCCCCTACACCTTCACGGTGTTCGCCACCAATGCCAACGGCTCGGGTCCCGACTCGCTGCCCTCGGCCACGGTGACGCCGACCAGCAACGGGCCCATCCCCGGCTACTGGATGGCGACGATGGGTGGCGCCGTCCTGACCAACGGTGCCGCGGTGAACTACGGTTCGGCGGCCGGTCTGGCCCTCAACGCCCCCATCGTGTCCCTCGTCCCGACGCCGGACCGCAAGGGGTACTGGATGGCCGGGGCCGACGGGGGAGTGTTCTCCTACGGTGACGCCGGATTCTTCGGCTCCGCCGGTGCCGTGAACCTCAACCAGCCCATCGTGGGCATGGCTGCCACCTCGGACGGCATGGGCTACTGGCTGGTGGCCGCCGACGGCGGTGTGTTCGCCTACGGTGACGCCTCCTTCCAGGGTTCACTGGGCGCCACGGTCCTCAACGCCCCGATCGTGGGCGTGGCCGGCAGCGGGACGAACGGCTACTGGCTGGTCGGTGCCGACGGCGGCGTGTTCGCCTACGGCTCGGCCGGGTTCCACGGCTCGGCCGGCGGCGAGAACCTCGTCGCCCCGGTGACCGGCATCGCGGCACTCGCCGACGGCTCCGGCTACTACCTGGTGGCCGCTGACGGAGGCGTGTTCGCCTACAACGCCCCGTTCTTCGGGTCGGCCGCCGGTACCGCCACCGGAGTGGTCACGGGCATCACCGCCGGGACCGGGGGTGGCTACACCCTGGCCAGTGACCTCGGTGGGGCCTACGCCTACGGTGCCACCTACTTCGGCAACCAGATCAACTCCGGGGCGGTCGACCCGGTGATCTCGATCGCCTCCTAGGCGACCGGGGAGCCGGCACTCGTCCGGTCAGTTCGCAGCAGCGGGACTCGCCTCGTCCACCTCGGTGGGCGGGGCGAGCTTCGCGAAGACCATGACCCCCTGGCTCGTGGGCCGGGTGGAGAGCACGGTGATGAGCACCGGCCCCTCGTCGATGAGGTGGGTGGCGTCGTTGACGACGACCATGTCGCCGTCCGGCAGGTAGCCGACGGCCTGTCGGGCCTGGCGCCCCTCCTTCACGAGCACCACCGTCATGCGCTCGCCGGGCACGTGGTCCGGGGCGAGCTCGGTGGTCACCGTGTGGAGATTGATCACGGTCAGGTCCCACTCCTGTGCCGCGTCCATGACGGTGGTCGAGCAGGTGCCGATCCGCAGGCCGGTCCGCCGGGCCAGCGTCAGGAGCTTGGTGGTGGGGTCGTCCACCTCGGGAAGTTCGTCCTTGGCGATGTCCACCGACACGCCGAGCTCGAGCATGGCCTCGAGTCCCTCGAGCCCGCGGCGGGCGCGCCGCGAGGTCACCGGGTCGGGTGACTCCGCCATCAGGCGGACATGGTCGACCACGAACTGCGGGACGATGAGGCCGCCGGGGAGCAGTCCGTTGCGACCCAGGATGAGCAGGAAGCGGTCCATGACCGCCGAGGCGTCGACGAGCAGGGCCTGCCCGGGGAGCGGCTTCGAGGCGGGACTCAGGATCCGGGACAGACCGGCGGCGGCCACGATCTGGCGACCCTTGACGGTGCCCAGCCGCCAGCCGAATGCGGCCAGGACCCACACGATGCCGGCGGTGACGACGAACGCGTAGGCGGAGCGGACCACGGCGACCAGGGCCATGCCGAGGATGAGTCCGAGGATCATCCCCGAGGTCGAGATGATGGTGGCGGCGAAGATCTCGCCCGGAGGGCTCTTGCGGAACAGGAAGACGCCCCGCTGGAGTCCCTTGTCCAGGATGCGACCGACGACCCCGCCGACCACGTAGCTGATGGCGGCCCCGATGAGCAGTCCGACGGCTCCACTGGTGCCCGTCGGATTGCCGTGATGCCCGATCTCGTAGCCGATCAGGGCGCCCAGCAGGACGACGATGAGTCGGACCCCTTCGACGAAGATCATGACGCCCCGCCCGTGTGCCTGGCCGTCCCGGCGTGCTCCATCGACTCCCTGCTCGCATACGCTTCGCGTTCGTGCCTCACGTCTAATTGTCGGTAGTTGCCGCAGAACCTTGAGGGAGTGGTGGGGTTCCCTCGCCGTCGGTGGTCGTCTAGGCTGGTGGCGTGAGGTCGGCGGGGCTCCGATCGCTGGTGGCGCCCTCGTTGACCAGGTACACGAGTCTGATTGACACTGAGAGTGATGATCTGACCGCGGAAACGGATCGGCAGCGAATCCGTGCCCGCCGGCCGGGTCCCGACTGACGAACTCCCATGACAACCCTCCCCGAGCCCTTCCCGTCTCCATTCGGTGCGTCCGCGCCCGTCGACGCCACCGGGGCGGACCAGCTGACCCCACTGCCGGTCCCGAGTCTCGACGGCTACGGCGCCCTCACCGCCCTGGACCCGGATGGCGACCCGGGTCCGACGTCGGACCCGACCCGGGTCGACGCCACCGGGCCGGCCCGCCGACCCCACTGCCGGTCCCGAGTCTCGACGGCTACGGGACCGTCATCGCCCCGCCTCCGGAGTCGGATCCGACCGGCGTCGACGGCACGCTCGCCGGCGACCGGCACCCTCCGCGGTCCCACCGTCGAACTCGACGGATCGCGGCGGCCGCCGCCGCGGTCGCCACCGTGGCGCTCGCCGTCGGTCTGGTGGCCTCGCTCTTCACCTCGTCGGCCAGTGCCACCCATGAGGCCCCGTCGGCCACGAGCGGGCCCTCATCCGGCAACCGGGGCCAGGTGGCCGGACACCGGTCGTCGGACCTGGCTGCCGCCACCTCGGCCCCGTTGCCCGCCCCACCGGCCCTGGCCGCCTCGGCACCGCTCCAATCGCATGAGGTGTTCGGCTACGCGCCGTACTGGACGCTCCCGAGCTCATCCGCCTACGACGTGAAGGACCTGACCACGCTGGCCTACTTCAGCGTCGACGCCAACGGTGACGGCACCCTCGACGAGAGTGGACCGGGATGGAACGGCTATCAGAGCCAGGACCTGGTCAATCTGGTCACCCGGTCCCACGCGGCCGGCGACCGGGTGGTCCTGACCATCACCTGCTTCAGCCAGCACTCGCTCGACCAGATCACCTCGGACCCGAACGCCCCGGCGCGCCTGTCGGCCGCGCTCATCGCCGCGGTGCAGGGCAAGAGCCTCGACGGCGTCAATTTCGACTTCGAGGGGGAGGGGAGTGCCGACCAGGTCGGCCTGACCAACCTGATCACGAAAGTGTCGGCGGCCCTGCACGCCACCAATCCCCACTGGCAGGTCACCATGGCCGTCTACGGCAGCGCGGCGAGTGATCCGGGCGGCTTCTACAACGTGGCCACCGTGGCCCCGGCGATCGACGCCTTCTTCGTGATGGCCTACGACATGAACTCCCGGACCCAGCCCAGCGCCACCTCGCCGCTCTTCGGTCCGGGCTACACCGACGCCCGGGTCATCACCGACTTCCTCAAGGTGGTGCCTCCCGCCAAGATCGTGCTCGGGCTGCCGTACTACGGCTACGACTGGCCGACGACCGACGGGTCGCCGACCGCCAGCGCCACCGGATCCGAGTCACCTCTCAGCGATTCGGCCATCGTCGCCGCCAACCACCCCACGTACTGGGACCCGGTGACGGACACCCCGTGGACCGCCTACCAAGTCGGTACGCAGTGGCACAAGACCTACTACGACGATCCGACGTCGATGGCCCTCAAGGCCCAACTGGCCAACTTCTTCCACATCGCCGGCGTCGGGATCTGGGCCCTCGGCATGGACGGCAACAACCCGGCCCTGCTCGGCGCGCTGCTGGGCAACGCGCCGGTGGCCAAGGACACGCTGACCGGCCCACCGCCGGGCACGGGCTACCTGAACTTCGCCACGTTCGCCGGGGTCCCCAACGTGGCCCTCACCCCGATCGCCGCGCCTCCTCCGGGAGGCACGTCGCAGCTGATCGGCTTCCTCGGAGGGTTGGGCACGACCGACCCCGCTCTCTCCTGCCTGTCGGGCGGGCCACCGATTCCGGTGTGGTCGTTCACGACCATGCCCGGGGTCTACGTGGTGATCGCCACGACCCCGACCGACTGTGCGGCGGCCATGTGGACCTTCCCGATCCCGCCCCCGGCGGCACCGGGGGCCCAGTTGCCGGCGCCGACCACGACGACGACCGGCCCGGCGGCGACGACGACCACGCCGACGACAGCGCCGCCCACCACGACCACCACGACCACATCGAGCACGACGACCACGACGTCGCCGCCCTGAGGCGCAGTCGGGACCGCTGCCTCCCTCTCCCAGATCCAGGGTCATTCGAGAGGCGGCTAGTCTCTGCAACGCACCCGGGGGTGTAGCTCAGCTGGTAGAGCGCTACGTTCGCAATGTAGAAGTCGGCGGTTCGAGTCCGCTCACCTCCACTCGTTGTAAATCTCACAACGTTTCACCTGGTCAGAGCCTCATTCGCGTGTCCGATCGCTGCGGTACCCTGCCGGGCTTACTCGAACCTCAGATCCGCTAGGGAAGAATCACCCGCTTAGACGAGCAACCGGAGATTCGCAGTCAGGATTGCGCCTGACAACGACCAGCGCTATTTGGCAGCGGGTGTGCTTCGCCCAGGTTGCGAACGTGTACCAATTGGTCAGTGACGTGAGACTGAGAGCGCGCGCGCCAAGTGGGAACTGGCCCTAGGTGTCATGGGTTCGTGAGAGCCTTGGAATTGCCATGGTCGCTCCTGAAACTCCACATCCCCGTCGCCCAGGACCCAAGCGACCCGATGGCGCGCCGGCGGGACCCGAAGAAGTGCGCCGTGCCGTATTCGATGCTGCGGCCGTGCTCTTCACGGCAAGAGGAATTGACGGCGTCTCGCTCCGCGACATCGCCGAGGCTGCCGACGTCCATCCCGATCTGATCAGAAGGTACATCGGAAGCCGAAGCGAACTTGTGCTTGCGGTGTTCAGCGACCTCTCAGATCAGCTCGCCGTCGTGGTCACCGACAACCCGCTTTCCGGCCAAGGTTTCGGCCCCGACACGGTAATGGGCAAGTGGGTGCGCGTCGCAAGCGCACTAGTCGTCTCGGGCCACCCAGTCGTAGCGACGGAAGCCTTCAATCCGGTGCAAGCCATGGCCGGTACCCTCGAGAATGCCTACGGGCTCGACCCTGAGTCGGCCCGTGTGCGTGCGGCCCAGATCGTGGCCACAGGACTGGGATGGCGGATGTTCGAGGAGTACCTCGTCGAGGCCGGAGGGCTAGGAAACGTCCCGGTCGAGGCGTTGCGGGAGGAGCTGGTCCATTCCGCCCGTCGCCTCGGCGCCACACGCTGGCCCTCACCCCCGGATCCCCAACTTCGCCGGAACTGACCATCTCCCGCCCGCGGGACCTTCGCCTCTACTTCGCTTGCGCACTTCGGCCCACGATGTGGGCAGATGCACACATCGAGTGCAGCGAGGATCCCAGGGCCCGCCTGGGGTCCAGCGAAGAGGAGTTGGACGATGTCAGAACCAGTGAAGCAGTCGACGACGGTGCCGCTCCGGTGGGACGAGGTGTACTTCACCAACTGCCCGATGGTGTCGGCCAACAACATCGACCAGGAGCTCGGGTGGTGCAAGGAGGAGTTCAAGAAGATCGGCGTCGAGTACGCCTACTTCCGCTCCCGTCCGGAGAACAACTGGTATCCGCATTACATCCACAACCTGGACAACCTGTTCCGGTTCGGCGGCCTCTACCCGCCGATCAACGTCCACGCCGACATCCGGCGGACCCGGCTCCTCGGCGCCACCCAGGTGTGGGAGGGCGGGGCGCTGCTAGTGCGGGCCCGCGATGACGTCTTCACCGTGCAGGAGCTGAAGGGGAAGAAGGTCGGTCTCACCAAGAGCCTCAACACCATCAAGAATGACTGGTGGCGCGTCCAGGAGGAGGCCGGAATCGAACTCATGCTGCGGGTCAACGGCATGACCCGCGACGACGTCGAGATCGTCGAGTTCCCCTATCCCGACGACTGGTACGACAAGCCGGAGATGCTCCAGGTCAACATGAACAACCCGTCGGAGCTGTGGCTACGCCGTGACCACAAGCACGACTTGGCCTTCCGACCGCTGGAGAACGCCCTCGAGGACGGCACGGTGGACGCGATCTACACCCAGAGCAAGGTGTTCCAGCACCTCCAGGAGGCGACCGGCAAGTTCAAGGCGATCGAGGACCTGTCACGCCGGCCTGACTGGACCCTCCAGATGGCCAACTGCCCGGCCGTCATCACCTGCACGGACGTCATGGCCGACGAGCACCCGGAACTTGTAGTCGCCTACATGCGGGCGATGATCAAGGTCGGCCGGTGGGCGAACACGAACAAGCATGCCGCCGCTGGAATCCTCAACCGCCAGACTTTCTATGAGGACGTCGAGGACACCTACCAAGGCATCAAGGACGTCGACCTCGTCCCGAACCTGTCACCGCAGAACATGGTGTCGATCGAGATCGGCAAGGACTTCATGTTGAGCCACGGCTACATCCACCGTGACTTCGACGTGCACGAGTGGGCTGCGCCGGAGTTCCTCGAGGAGGCGGCCAAGCAACTGATCGAGGAGGAGTGGGCCATGGTGACGACGGCCAAGCTGCCCGAGGCGACGAAGCTCGAGGCGACCGGACACCTGCGCTTGGGTTGACGGCCGAGGGCGTCGGACGCCCCTGTCCGTAGAACAGAACGAACGAGATCGAACGAAGGAGCGAATCCTGTGACCACGACCGCCATGGAGTTGATTATCGAGGCCAAGGGCCAGGTGGGGTCCGTCGGGCCCAAGGCCGCCGCCGACGAACTTGCCTCGGGGGCTGCTGTGTTCGTCGACGTCCGCGAGGCCGAGGAGTGGCAGCACGGTCACATCGACGGTTCGGTGCCGACTCCCCGGGGACTGCTCGAGTTCTTCGCCGACCCGACCAGCCCCCGCCACAAGGGGGCACTCGACCCCGACAAGCGGACCGTGGTGGTCTGCGCGTCGGGTGCCCGCGCAACGCTCGCGGCGTTGACGCTCAAGATCATGGGCTACGTGGACCCCGTTGTTCTCGAGGGTGGACTCAAGGGATGGGCGGACGCTGGACTGCCCACCACCGAGCACGAGTACTCGGGCATCTAGGCAGGACCGGAGGCGACCGGGACGAATCCACGGACCGGGCGCCCAGGACAAGGAGGTAGCGACATGCTTGCGTACGTCTTCCCCATCATGGGGATCTTCTGGTCGATGCTCATCTTCATGGGCTTCGCACTGATGATCTTCCTGATCGTCTGGTGCTTCATCGACAATTTCGCACGGCACGACCACCATGGCTGGGCCAAGTTCGGCTGGACCGTCTTCATCCTCTTCGTCCCCGTCGTGGGTGCCCTCGTCTACATCATCGCCCGCCCCGCGATGACCTGATCAACCAACAGTGCGAACGGCAACGGACATGACAGACACCGACATCGATGACCCGGGACCGGTCGACCACCTGGTCGTAGAGGTCCCACCTGGGGTGTCCCAGCCGGGTCGGTGATGACCGATGCAATGTCAATGAATCTCGTGGATCTGCACCGATGGTTGCCGGAAGGCCGAGCTGAGGTCGGATCCCAACCTGGTGTTCAAGTTCACCCGCGACCCACGAGATTGCGCCTCAGATCAGGCAGCGGAAGGTGCTGATCGCCCTGATGGTCGTGCTGGGTGTGGACCTCGTGATCGTGCTCGCTCTGGCGCTCCTGGTGACCTGGCATAACCGCTGGCTCAAGAGTCAGCCGGGTGAGTTCGCCGGCGCAATTCGAGTGTCGTCCGGTGAGGTGAAAGGGCTCCGCCCCACGTGGACGCGGGGATCCGGACGCTGGGTGCGTGACGTCCTGGTGTGGAATGAGGCCCCGTTGAAGCTGCGTAGCACGGTCATCGGCATCGATGAGATCGCGGGCGAGCGTCGGGCCGATGATGGCGAAGTGAAGCGACTCGGAAAGCATCCGGTGGTGGCTCAGTTGGTCTCGGGGAGCGCGGTGGTCGATGTGGCTGCCGATGCCGAGGATCGCCAACGCCTCGTTGGACAGTCGGAGCTCTGATGGAAATCCTCCTGGCGCTGCATGGGGATACCGCCTTCACCTTCGGATGTGTCCTGCAGTGGGAGGGGACTCTCGAGGCCCCGGCATCTGATGGTGCCCCGTTTCTTCGTCAAGACACTGAAGCAGCCTGTGTGGCTGCCCACGCCAAGCTCATACCTGAGGGGAACCTCTGCCAGCCTTCGCCAGCGCGCGCCACACTGTGCTCGGATCGCAGCCCAACTCAACACCAACTCGGACTAACGACCACCCTCTCCGGTAGAGGTCGCTGGCCCTTTCGATTTGAGAAGGCGATAGTGGCCTTCGCCGCCTGGGTACTCCTTCCTTCTCCAGTAGGACCGACACCGTCTCGCGGTGAATCCCAAATTTGGTGGCCAGCTCGTAGACGGTGAGGCCAGACCGGTACCCCTGAACGAGCCCTGGAATCTCGTCGCGACTGAGCCTTCGATGGGCCTTCTGACGCCGGATTCGTCGGGCATCCGCACGTGGCTGCGAATCCTCGATCCGCTTGCGCAGGTCAGCGAGCTGCTCCGACACCGCGGAATGGTTCGAGTAAGCCCCGACAAGCTCCACTCGTCGTACATCTCACAACAGCTTCCCTACTCAACCGCACATTCGCGTGTCCGGTAGCCCCGAGACCCTGAGGGTCTCACTAGGACTTCGACATTGGGCAAGTTCGAGCGTTTGCGGGCACCAGCACCTGTGAGTTTGCCCCTGGTCGCCGGACACATGGCTGTGCGGCTTGCTGCTGGGCGAGACGGCAGTGGAGCTCCCACTCGATCGGCGGTACGTTGCCAAGAGTCGAGTGGAGCCGTACGTTGTCGTCGCTCTTGACCCACGAGGTGATGGCGGACTCGGCGTCGGCCTAGGTGGCGAATCGGTACGTGCCTCACCACCCGACCGGAGACTCTGGCACGGGCGACGGGTCGAGAGCTTCATGGTTCCGAGTTCGATCGGGCCGTGGGACCTATTCCCCTGGTGTCAGCATCGGACAGTCTGTGAGGCTTGCTGCGGGAGGCGAGCGGATGGGAATCGACCGGCCGGTGAAGAGGGTTCATTTCCCAGGTATCCATCACGTAGGCGTGCGGAACCGATCACTGGATTCGTGTTGATGACGACCGTGACCGCGCCTCATCTGATATCCCACGGCACACGGGAGGCTGTTGGCATTCTCTACTCCCTGCCTCTCGCCCTCCCGGTCGTGTCGTTTGGCCTACGAAGCGGATCGAGCGGAGGCGACAACCGCGAAACAGACCTCGAGCTGCCGTTCGTCCGAGCCGTGCACTAGGAGTCCCGGCGATCATGAAGGGCGCCGCGACTACGGCCGTCGGGCGTTGGTTGCCGGGCTTCTTGCAAGTCAGGTCGTATCAGAGGAAGTGGCTCACCGAGGATCTCGTTGCGGGACTCGTCTTGTCCGCGTTGCTCGTTCCCCAAGGCATGGCCTATGCGGAACTTGCAGGGCTTCCACCGGTGACTGGCCTTTACACCTCCATGTTGTGTCTGTTGGGATACGCAGTGTTCGGGCCGTCAAGAATCCTGGTGCTGGGGCCAGATTCGGCGCTGGGACCAATGATCGCGGCGACAATCCTTCCCCTCGTCGGGGCGAACGGGGATCCGGCACGAGCGGTTGCCCTTGCCTCCCTACTTGCCATCTTCGTCGGAGCGATCATCGCCTTCGGGGGTATCGCAAAGTTGGGGTTCATCGCCGATCTACTGTCCAAGCCGTCCATTCTCGGCTACATGAACGGCCTCGCTTTGACGATCCTGGTCGGTCAGTTGCCGAAATTGCTTGGTTTCTCGATCGATGTCCATGGATTCGTAGGCCAAGCGCGCGAGGTCGTCGCCGGTGTGATCGACGGCGAGGTGGTGGCAGCCGCAGCCGCCGTCGGAATGGGATCGCTGGCTCTCATATTGATCCTGAAAAGGTATGTTCGGAAACTGCCAGCACTCTTCGTTGTTGTTGTCGCATCGACAGTCGTGGCGACCGTCTTCGACCTCGGTGCCAGAGGTGTCCACCTGGTCGGTCCGCTCCCCCAGGGTCTGCCGTCACTGACCATTCCCAGCGTGGCGTGGGCTGACGTACTGCCTGTCTTCGCCGGTGCTCTGGGCATCGTCCTGGTCACTCTCACCGACACCATTTCGACCTCGGCATCCTTCGCCGAACGTCGGGACGAGGAAGTCGACACCAGTCAGGAGATGTTCGGGATCGGCGCGGCGAATCTCGCTGCAGGTCTGTTCCAGGGCTTTCCGGTGAGCACCAGTGGATCGAGAACGGCGGTTGCGCAACAGTCTGGGGCCAGGACACAACTAACCGGTGTCGTCGGCGCAGTCATGATCGCCCTGATGCTCGTCGCCCTTCCTGGTCTCCTCCGCAACCTTCCCCAGCCGGCCCTGGCCGCGATTGTCATCGCAGCGTCGATCTCCTTGGCGGACATTCCGGCTACTCGTCGCCTCTGGTCCCAGTCACGCGGAGACTTCTTGATCTCGATCGCCGCATTCCTCGGGGTCGTTCTACTCGGTGTACTCACAGGAATCGCGGTGGCGGTGGGTATCTCGGTCGCGAACGTCTTCCGAAGGACCTGGTGGCCACACCAGGCAACCTTGGGCCGAGTCTCGGGCCTTCGCGGGTTCCACGACATCAGGCGCCACCCCAATGCGGAACAACTTGCCGGATGTGTGATGTATCGGTTTGATGCACCGCTGATCTTCGCCAATCGCGCGCACCTTCCGCGACCAAGTACGCAAGTGCGCCAGCTCCGAACCAACGCCACGGTGGATCATCGTCGAGGCAGAGCCGATTACGGATATTGACACGACCGCATGTGACATGCTCGAGGATCTTGTCACCGTGCTCGACAATCAGGGCACCAGGTTGGTGTTCGCCGAGATGAAGACTCACAGCCGGCACAAGATGCTTCAGTACGGGCTTGGCAAGTTGTTCCCCGATGATCGATTCTTCCCGACACTTCGTGCCGCGGTCAGCGCCTGCCGGGAAGAATTGGGTGAACGATGGGTCGGACTGCGGGAAGAGGAGCAAGAATGAATGCGACCGGAGGAGATGCGGTGCCCTCCGTGCCGTGCTGCTTGATGTCGGTCGGCACCTTGTCTCCATCCCACACGCGCTGATGCGCGGGTGAGGAGATGACCGCGAGCGAGGGGCCGGTCTCTCTCACGGCACTTCGCTCATTTCCGAAGTGCCACACTGCCGATCTCCGTCAACGTTCGGCACACCGTGCTCGGATCACAACGTAGCTCCGCCCCGATCCGTGCAAAAGGTCCAGCCTTTGCCTCGGAGAGCGAAGGCCTTGTCGCTCTCGCAGAGGAGAGAGGCCTTCTTCGTCTGGGTACCCCTTCTCTCTTCAGCACCTCTGACACCGTCTGCCGGTGGACCCCAAACTGGGTAGCCAGCTCGTAGACGGTGCGTCCCTCTCGGTACTCTTGAACCAGATCGGAGCACTCGTCACTGTGAGGGCGGTGGGGCGCTTTCTGCCGTCTGCGCTGCCTAGTTCGCACTCTTACCTGAGACCCTTCGATCTGTTTCCGCAGGTCACCGAGTTCCTGGCTCTGCAGAGCCTGGTTCGAGTAGGCCCCGACACGCGCCACTCGTGGTCCTGACCTGCGAATTCGTGATCCGGATCGGAACGACGGGACGGCCGCCCGACCGGCCGGATCGCCCCTGCGCTCGATCCCACACTCGCCGGTCATGAGGTCGATCCGGACAGCTCCGGCTGGCTCGCACGCACGGTCGCACCAGGTCGCCGTGGTCTGCATCGCCGGGTCGAGTCCCGCTCTCCTGAGCCCTGCTGGACGGTCCCACCGTTCCGTGGACGCTCCGATCCGGGCCTCCGACCCGACCGTCGCCAGCTCAGGCGCTCCTGAGTTCGTCGCGTCGGAAGCAGGTCGGGTGGTGGTCGTTCACGAGGCCCGCGGCCTGCATGAAGGCGTAGCAGGTGGTGGGTCCGACGAATCGGAAGCCCCGCTTCTTGAGCTCGCTGCTCATGGCCGCCGCGAGGGGCGTCGACGCCGGGAGCGGACCGTCGTCCGGCCACTCGCGAAGGAGCGGCCGACCGTCGACGAAGGACCAGACAAACTCGTGCAGACTCCCGCCCCCTCGGCGGAGCTCCAGCACCGCGGTCGCATTGGAGACCACCGACTCGATCTTTCCGCGGTGCCGGATGATCCCGGGGTCCGCGACCAGGCGATCGACGTCCGGCCCGGTGTACCGGGCGACCGCGTCGGGATCGAAGTCGGAGAACGCAGTGCGGTAGCCGTCCCGCCGTCGCAGCACGATGAGCCAACTGAGGCCGGCCTGGGCTCCCTCCAGGGTGAGCAGCTCGAAGAGGCGGTCGTCGTCGTGGACCGGCACCCCCCACTCCTCGTCGTGGTAGGCGCGGAGCTCGTCGTGCTCGGCCCACGTGCACCTCGTCACCACGTCCGGCCTCGCTTCACTCGTGGGTCGCACCGGTGGATCCCGTGGGGCAGGTCTAGCCCCGAAACGGGCCGTCGTGCCATGCGTCCAGACGTCGTGTCGTCCGGCCGCGGCCAGGACAGCTCGGGTCGGCCCTGGCTTCCGGTCCTACCGCCGCACGACCACCACGGGGCTCCCGCCCGACGGGCCGGGCGCGCGGCGAACCGTCAGCGCCGGCTCAACAACGGGACGTGAGCAGCTCCACGCCCGGACCGTCCAGGTCGCCCAGCGCCCCGGTGCGACCGGACATGGCCAGGATCAACGAAGTGAGCGGACCGGTGACCTCGGGCCCGTCCCCGTGCGTCCAGTCGGCATCGCTGGCCGCCAGTCGGAGCCCGGCGATCCGGCGCTTGGACCCGATGAGCAGGTTGGTGCCGGAGTAGTTGTCGGCGACGGCCACCAGTGCCTCCTCGGCGACGGTGTGCTGGATCCCGAGCGGGCGACGGATGTCCTCGCCGTGCACGACGATCTCGCCCAGCATGACGACGACCGGGGCGGGTGGACGGTTGGTGGTCGTGGTCCGCTGCCGCAGCCGCCGGACCAGGTCCTCGGGCGGCACCTCGGCCAGGCGTCGGGCGGCCCGGTCGGCGAAGACGTTGAACCGGAAGCCCGCCTGGATGAACTCCTTGTAGAAGTTGGGGATGGTCTGCTCCGCGGCGGCCAGGACGTGGCCGGCCGTGACGTGCACCGACCAGCCGCCGCACCACGACGAGGTCGCCCACTGGTCGGGGGTGAGTGCCTCCCACGTGTCGGCCAGCGCGGCGCGCTCCGCGTGGATGTTGGCCCAGGTCTCGACGGTGTTCATCGGTGGGGCCCTCCTGGTCGGCGGGGATTCGTGCGGTCGGTTCGCCCGCGGCCGGTCAAGTCGCGGATGTGCCCGCAGGCGGACCGTCGGGCCCGGGGATGCCACCGGTGGCGGCCACCTCGAGGCGGCCCAGGTAGTGGTCCCAACCGCCGGTATGGTCCGACACGGCATCCTCGGGCAGACCGCTGTGGGTGAGGCGGACCGTCGTGCCGCGCTCGTCTGGCTCGAGCCGGATCTCCACCTGGGTCGAACCGCCCGGGATCGGATGTCCCGGTTCGTCCCACCCGAAGCTGAACAGGACGCGCTCGTTGGGAACGACGTCGAGGAACTTGCCGTCCGACTGGTGGGTCCCGCCCATCAGCACCCGGTAGGTGCCACCGGGCCGGGGGTCGAGGACCGCCTCGGTGCCGCCCCACTCGACGTACTTGGCCGGATCGGTCAGGTAGCCGAAGATCACCTCGGGGCTGGCCTTGATGTGGATTTCACGGACGAGTTGAGCCATGGGTTCCTCCTGTTCTCCGTTCATGGGCCTCGGCGACGTCTCGGAGCCGCTCGAGGCCACTGGTCCAGTAGTCGTCGAGAAACGAGCGCAGCCGGGCCATCTCCTGATGGTTCGACCGGTAGAGGCGCCGGGTGCCGTCCCGCCGCTCGACGACCAGATGGGCACCCTTCAGGACGGTGAGGTGCTGGGACACGGCGGACCGGGTGACTTCGCCCACCCGGGCCGCGATCTCGGTGGCCGGAAGCTCCTCGGACCACACGATCCTCAGGATCTCCCGGCGGCGGGGCTCCGCCACTGCCTTCAACGCTGCGTCCACGGATTAATCGTAAGCGATCACTTGCGTAAGTGTCAACTGAACTTCATGTCCGGGGTGGTGCGACGGGTCGGACCGGGGAGAGGCGTCGGACGACGTTCCTTGACAAATAAAACTGTCAAGGGCACACTGGCGGCATGGAAGACGTGGCCGTGATCGACGATGCGCTCGCCGCCGGGGTGTCGCTCGACCCGATCCGTGCCCGCCTGCTCGCCGAGCTGCGCCAGCCGAACTCGGCGAGCTCGTTGGCCCCGGTGGTCGGACTCACCCGACAGCGGGTGAACTACCACCTGCACGAACTCGAGCGGCACGGGCTGGTGACCCTGGTCGAGGAGCGGCGCAAGGGCAACATGACCGAGCGCGTCCTGCAGGCGTCGGCCGCCGCCTACGTCATCTCGCCGACGACGCTGCCGGACCTGGCACCCGACCCCACGCTCGCGCCCGACCGGCTGTCCGCATTCTGGTTGCTGTCCGTCTGCGCCCGCGCCGTGGCCGAGTTGGGGGAACTGCTGCACCGGGCGTCCCGGGCCGGTCGCCCGCTGGCCACCTTCGCGGTGGATGCCTCGGTCGAGTTCGCCTCGGCCGCCGATCGCGCCGCGTTCGCCGCCGAGCTGTCCGACGCGGTCGAGGCGCTGGTCGCCCGCTTCCACCACGGAGGCACCCCCGACGGGCGCAGGCACCGTCTGGTCCTCGGCCTGTATCCGCAGATCACCCGGCCGGACGGCGACCCGCCCACGCGGCCCCGTCATCCCGCCGGCTGACCCCGGCGTCCCGGGCACAGGAGGACCATCGACCATGACCAAGGAATTCGAGTGCACACGGGAAGTGGTGCTGCCCGCCGACCCCGACCGGGTGTTCGAGGCGGTGTCGACCGTCGCGGGTGTGACCGCGTGGCTCTTTCCGACGCCCGTGCCGGGACCCGACGAGGCGGTCACCTGGGACCCGCCGCACCGGTTCGCCGTCCGGATGGAGCAGGGCGAGTGGTTCAACGCGCTCGAGTACACCATCGAAGGCGTCGGAGGTGGGAGCGCCGTCCTGCGCTACGTGCACAGCGGCGTGTTCATGGACGACTGGGACACCCAGTACGACGCCGTCCAACAGCACACCGATTTCTACCTCCATACGCTCGGCCAGTACCTCGAGTACTTCGACGGTCGGCCCTCCACCTACATCGGCGACGACCCGGGCGGGCTGCAGGGCCCGGAGCGCTCGTCGGAGGCGGACGGATTCGACCGCCTGCGGCGGGCGTTGGGCGTGGGAGCGGACGTCGCCGTGGGACAAGCGGTGACGCTGCCGGTCGCCGTCCCGGCACCGGTGGACGGCGTCGTCGACTACGCCGCGCCGAACTTCCTCGGGGTCCGGACCGGCAACGGGCTCTACCGGTTCTTCGGCAGGAACGCGTTCGGAGCGCCGGTGGGTCTCTCGATCCACCTCTACGACCTGGCCGACGAACCCGGAGCGGTGCGATCGGCGTGGGCCGACTGGCTGGAGACATCCCTGGCCTGACCGGGCAGTCCCCACCCATGGTGGTCGCGTCCTCACCGGGCCCGGACCGTCCCGAGTACCCCATTCGTCCGTTGGCGGCGGAGCGTGGCAGGATCTGTTCCAGATGGCGGGGGATGCCATCGGCCGCCAAACACTTCGAGGGGGAATCGCGTGCGCACTGCACATCGTCGTCCGATCATGAGGTTGGCCGGTGCCGGACTGGCCGTGGTCACCCTGGGACTCGCTCCCACGCTGATGGCCTCGGCACCAGAGGCCGGTGCGTCGGTGGTCCATACCCTTCAGGCCAATGGCTCGGTGGACGAGGCATGGGTGACCGGCGCGGGCGCCGGTGACGCACTCACGCTCCTCCAAGGCGGGGTGCCGGTCGCCACCCCCGGCAATCCCGGCACGGCCGACCCCCTCGGTTCGCTCATCATCCGGGACCTGACCCCGGGCTCGGGCTACGCGTGGGAGGACACGACCACCAGCCAGACCACCTCGACCTTCGCGGTGCTCGCGCCGGACGCCAACCCGTCGACGTCGTCCTCGCTCTACACCGGCCAGTCCCTCCATGCCGGCCTCAACTACATCTCGATGCGTGATGGCGTGCAGTTGGCCGCCACCGTCCGCTACCCGTATGGGAGCACCTGCAGCGCGGCCGCCCCGTGTCCGACGGTCATCGAGTACTCGGGCTACGGCACCGCCGGACCGACCGATCCGATCCCCTACCTCCTGGCATCGGCCACCCACACCACCTGCACCGGGTGCGGCGACCCCAACCTGTTGCCCGACGGGTCCACCGACGTGGGCTCCGTGCTGGCCCGGGTGTCGGGCTTCGCCACGGTCAGCCTCCAGATGCGGGGGACGGGTTGCTCGGGCGGTGCCTACGACCTGTTCGGCTATCCGTCCGACTACGACGCCTATGACGCCGTCGAGGTCATCGCCCACCAGACCTGGGTGGCGAACCACAAGGTCGGCATGGTCGGGATCAGCTACTCGGGCCTGTCGCAGCTGCCCTCGGCCGGCACCAACCCGCCCGATCTGGCCGCCATCGCCTCGATGAGCCCCACCGACGACCTGTTCTCCACCGGCTACCCGGGAGGGATCTACAACGACGGGTTCGCCGCCGGATGGATCGGGCAGCGCATCGACGACGCCAAGGCCGCCGCGCAGCTGACCGGCGGTGCGTTGGCCCCGCTGTCCACCACCCCGGTGAGCGGGGTGGGCCAGGGATGGGTCTACTACGAGATCGACGCGGAGCTGGCGGCTTCCGGCGGCGCCTCGTCGGCCTGCCTGGCCGATCAGGCGCTGCACCAGCAGTCCGAGAGCCTGGCGTCGCTGGTCGGGCCCCAGATGGTGGCCCCGGGAACGGGGCCGGGTCGTGACCCGTCGCTGTTCGATCGCCGCTCGATGGCCAATTGGGCCGGTCGGATCACCGTGCCCGTGTTCATCTCGGGTGCCATGCAGGACGAGCAGACCGGTCCCCAATGGCCGGCCCTGCTGTCGGCCCTCCCCGCCACCACCCCCGTGTTCGCCAATCTCGTGAACGGTGGGCACATCGACTCGACCGACCCGCAGATCATCAGCAGGTGGCTGGAATTCCTCGATCTCTACGTGGCCGGCAAGGTTCCCACCGAACCGTCGCCGATCGGAGGCGTGATCCTCGACCAGTTCACCAGCTTCGCCGCCGGGACCACCGCTCAGGCCCCGCTCCCGGCCATCCGGTTCACCACCGACAAGACGGTCACCAAGGCCCTGCACGACTTCGGCCGCAAGACCCCGAGGGTCTACGTGCTGTTCGACAACGGTGCCGGCACCGTCGGAGCCGGTGACCCCCAGTCGACGTACACTGCGGGCTTCAAGCAATGGCCGCCGACGGGCAAGACGACCAGCTACTGGTTGGGTGCGGCCGGGGCCCTGGTGCCCGGATCCCACGGGTCGAAGACCGCCGGGAGCGCCAGCCTGCAACTCGATCCGTCGGTGCGCCCGCTCACCAGCCTTCCCCCGGGTGGCAACGCCTGGGCCGCCGCGCCCGGATGGGACTGGACGCCGGTGCCGGCCGCCGACGGACTGGGCTTCCAGACCGCTCCGCTGGTCGCCGACACCACCATCGTCGGACCGGCCACCCTCGACCTGTGGGTGACGTCGCCGTCGCCGGTGGTCGACCTGCAGGCCACGGTCACCGAAGTGCGCCCCGGCGCCGGCCAGGAGGAGTACGTGACGTCGGGCTTCCTGCGATCGTCCAACCAGGTGGACCTGCCCCTGTCGACCAAGCTCCTCGCGGTGCCGAGCTACCTGGCCGCGGACGCCGGCACGCTGTCGGCCACGCACTACACCGAGGTCAAGATCCCGATCGACCCCGTCGTCCACACCTTCCGGGCCGGCACCGAGTTGCGGGTGGTCCTGTCCGCCCCCGGGGGTGACCGACCGTCGTGGGAGTTCGCCACCGTGGACGACGGCAGTCAGTCCGCATCGGTCGGCCTCGGCGGCATCTCGGCGTCGTCCCTGGTGGTCGACGTGGTGCGCAACGTCACGGCGACGCCGACGCTGCCGACCTGTGGCTCACTGCGCGGTGAGCCGTGCCGGGCCTACCAGGTGGAGGGCAACCAGCCCTGACCGGTCACCCCGGTCGACGACCGGGGTCAGCGAAGTCCGTCCACGCGCCGCAGCGCGGCCTCGGCCTCGGCCATGAGCCGCCCGACGAGTTCCCCGGCCGGAACGAGCGCGTCGATGGCGCCGACACCCTGCCCGCTCGGGTAGCACTCCCGCGAAGGGTCGACACCAGGGTCATCGGGACCGGTGGGCAGGTGGAGCACCCCGTCGGCGATCGAGGTGAGCATCTGCTCGGGAAACGGCGCCAGTTCCTCGGGGTGGTTGTCGAAGTAGGCGGTGCGCTCGTTGGCGATCACCCGCATGGGCTTGCCGCTGTAGGACCGGCTGACCGTCGTCTGGCTCTCGTCGGCGCCCAGGAGGGCATCGTGGTAGCCGAGCGACACCCGGGCCTCGGGCGTGGCGATGAAGCGCGTGCCGAGCCAGACCCCGTCGGCGCCCAGGGCCAGAGCCGCGGCGATCCCGCGGCCGTCGACGATGCCGCCGGCGGCCACCACGGGGACGCGGTCGCCCACGGCGTCCACGATCTGGGGCACGAGCGGCATGGTGGCCACTCTGCCGGTGTGGCCACCGGCCTCCGTGCCCTGGGCCACCACCAGATCGCATCCGGCCTCGACGGCCAGGACGGCGTGGTGGACCCGACCGCACATGTTCACGACCAGCACGTCGGCGTCGTGGCACAGGGTGATGACCTCCCGGGGGACGCCGAGGGCACCGACGAAGATGCGGGCCCCCGCATCGATGATCCGCTGGACCTGGGCCGCCATGTCGCCGGGCATGGCCGTCAACAGGTCGACGCCCCACGGCTTGTCGGTGGCCGCACTCATGGCGGCCATCTCGGCATCCATGGTCGTCGGGTCCATGGTGGCCGCACCCAGGGTGCCGATGCCGCCGGCCTCGGACACGGCCGCCGCCAGTTGGTGGTAGCTCACCCCGCCCATGCCGGCGAGCATCACGGGGTGCTCGATCCCCAGGAGCTCGGTCAGTCGGGTCTGCATGGTCGTCGTGCCTTTCCGGTCGGGAGGGCGGGGGCGTGCCGCAATCGGAGGCACCGGGTCCCCGCCCGATCGCCCCACATCCTAAGCAGGTGGTCGGTGCCGGGCCGACGCCGGGGCCCAGCGGCGCTACAGGGCGTCAGGGCCCGGCGGGACGTCCACCGCGTGCTGGCGGAGCGCCTCGAGGGGGACCACCTGGAGCGCCCGCTCGTGGGTGGAGGCGAGGACCACGAATGCGGCGGCTCCGGCATGGTGGGCCCGGAGCCAGTTGGCCGCCGTCACGCACCACCGGTCGCCGGGTACGAGACCCGGGAACCGGTGGGCGGGCAGTGGCGTCGACAGGTCGTTGCCGATGGATCGCTGATGATCCAGGAACTCGGTCGTCACCACGGCGCAGATGGTGTGGCTGCCGAGGTCCTCGGGACCGGTCGAGCAGCAGCCGTCGCGGTAGAAGCCGGTGATCGGGTCGGTCCCACAAGGCTCCAGATCGCCACCCAGGACGTTGCGCTCGGTCACCGTGACAACCGGGCCCACCTGGAGGAATGGGATTCAGTCACGTTGACTCCTCATCGACCCTGTCGCCGCCCGTCCTGGTGTCGTCGAGCCGGCCACCCCGGTTTGCGGCATTCGGGTCCATCGGCCGACTGTACTGCCGGCCGCGTTGCCGCGGTCGGGTCAGCGCAGTGCGTTCTTGACGAAGTCATCCGTTCCGTGGCCGACCTCGAGCCGGGTTCCCCCGTGCCAACTGCCGCGCAGGTGGCGGCGCACGGCGGCCTCCCCGTCGGCTGTGGCCCGTGCCGCACCGTGCCAGAGGTCGGCGTGGTGGAACAGCACGTCGCCCCGATCCTGGTACACCGCGACTTCGCCCGGCACACGCTCGAAGGCTGCGGGAATCCCGTCCGTCGCTCCGAGGTGGCTACCGGGAAGCACGCGCAGGAAGCCGTTGGCCGGTGACGTCGGGTCGAAGTGCACGGTGAACGCCACGCCGGGCCAGATGTCCAGATGGGGCCCCGACTGGTGGTCCGTGTGCCAGCCGATGCGCGAGTAACCGGATTGCGGACCGGGCCTGGCGTCCTGGTAGACGACTCCGAACTGCTCGTAGTCGAGCAGCCAGGCACGGGGGCCGAGGAGTCGCCCGATGACCTCGACCAGGGGAGCCTGATGCACCAGAGCCTGGGCCCGCGCCGAGGCCCGGGTGGCGAAGCACACGTAGTGGGCGAACCGGGCCCCCTCGATGACGGCATCCGGGTCGTCGAGGATGTCCGTGGCGTGGTCGGCGTCGAGCACGCCTGCGACCAGGAGCTCCTGGGCCGCCACGAGTTCCGCCTCGGCTCCCGCCAACTCGTCCTCGCCGATCGCGCCCCGGAGCGTGGCGAAGCCGTGGAGCGCGAAGTACGCCTCGAGGTCGTCGAGCTCGTCAGGTCGGAAGACGCCGGGTCCGGGGCCGGTCCGGGGCTGCATGCCCCGACTGTACGCCGATCATGTGGGCCGGCCCTCGTCCGGCGCCGGGGTTTGCGGCGTGGGGCGCAGCCGCACGCCCACGGACAGTCACCTCTGATTGCAATGTGCCGTGGGTTCCCCTAGGTTGCCAATGGATTGCCGGCCTGGCCCCGGGGGATCGACAGGGGAATCGGGGCAGGCGAGACGCATATCGGTACGGGAGGGGTGACCCGACGGGTCGCACCGACATGACACGTCAGGAGAGACGTCGATGAGAGCATCACGATCACTGTCCACCCGCTTGGCCACGATAGGGGCGACGGTGGCGCTCACCGCCTCCGGACTCGCGGGCCTCGCCGCTGTGGCGGCCCCGGCCGGGCCGGCCGGCGCCGACACCCCGATCGGCACCACGACCTGCACCCTGTCGGCACCTGCCGGCGTCACCCCGATCACCGCTTCGGTGTCCGCGGCGATCACGCCGAATCCCGTCCCGGCCGGCAACAACTTCAACTTGACCGGCCTCGCCCTGCACACCACTCTGGTGGCGAACGCCACGACCTCGGTGGCCGCCGGTCAGACCCTGTCGGTCAACTACACGACCAACCTGTTGGCCACCGGCGCCACCCCGGCCAGTCAGAACGCCACGTTCGCGGGCAGCGTGACCCTCCCGAATCCGTTCCCGATCGGAGCCACCCAGGCGTTCTCGCTGAACGGCACCACCGGCGCCTTCACGTCCGATGCCTCAGGGGCCTCCACGACCACGGTGTCGATCAACCCGGCCGGAAGCCTGTCCGTCACCCTCGGCACCTTGTCGTTCTCGGGGACGTGCGTCGGACCGCCCCCCGTGCAGATCGCCAGTGCGCCGATCACCCCGGCCGCCGGTTTCGTCACCAACGTGCTCCCGAGCTCGGGCCCCGCGGTCGGAGGCAATACCGTCAAGATCGTCGGGAACCATTTCAGCGGAGCGACCGCGGTCGACTTCGGCCCCACGCCCGCCACCAGCTTCCAGGTGCTCAGCCCCAATGTGATCCAGGCCGTCGCCCCGGCGACCGACCTCGGTGGTAATGCCACCGGTTCCGCCGACATCACCGTCACGACGGCGGCCGGACCATCGAAGGTGCAGCCGCTCGACGAGTACACCTTCGTGGACACCACCCTCGCTGCCGTGGTCAACGCCGTCACCCCGTCGGTCGGCACCTCTGCGGGCGGCACACCGGTGACCATCACCGGCGCGGGCTTCGCCGGAGGTCCGGGACAGCCGAACTGCACGGCGGCCTTCTCGGTGGCCTTCGGGTCGGTCGACCAGCCGACCTTCACCGTGGTGTCGGACACCACCATCACCACGACGGCGCCCCCCGGGACCGGCATCGTGGACGTGTCCGTGGTCGGCTGCGACGAGGCGACGCCGTCCCCCACCAGCACCCAGGACCAGTACAACTACAACCCGGGCTACGTGCTGGCCGGTGACGACGGTGGCATCTTCTCCTTCGGGCAGGTGCCCGGTCATGCCGGCTACTTCGGCTCGGCCGGCAACCTCTCGCTCAACATGCCGGTGGTCGGTGTGGCTTCCACGCCCAACGGCAACGGCTACTGGATGGCGGCCGCGGACGGTGGGGTGTTCAACTACGGCGGTGCCGGATTCCACGGCTCGGCCGGCAACCTGACCCTGGCCGCTCCCGTCGTCGGCATCGCCCCGACTCCTGACGGCCTCGGCTACTGGCTGGTGGCCGCCGACGGCGGCGTCTTCTCCTACGGCGACGCCCTCTTCCGCGGCTCGGCCGGTGGCCTGCCCCTGGCCGCACCGATCGTGGGCATGGTCGCCACCCCGAGTGGAAACGGCTACTGGCTGGTGGCCGCCGACGGCGGCGTCTTCGCCTACGGGGACGCCACGTTCTACGGATCGGCCGGTGGCCTGCCCCTGGCCGCGCCGGTCGTCGGAATCGCCGCCGCCCCGGGCGGCACCGGTTACTTGCTGGTCGGCGCCGACGGCGGAGTCTTCGCCTACGGATCGGCCCAGTTCCACGGCTCGCTGAGTGGGACCCCGGTGGCCACGCCGATCTCGGGCATCGCCGGCACGACCGACGGCGGCGGCTACTGGCTGGTGTCCGAAGGCGGGGCGGTGTTCACCCGGGGTGATGCCGGCTTCTTCGGGGACATGGCCGGATTCGCCCTGAACGGCCCGGTGGTGGGCATGGCTCCGATCCAGGCGGCGCCCATCTTCACCTGACCGCGCCGCGGTCGTGACGTACCCGACGAACCGGGGGCTCCGGCCCCCGGTTCGTCCGCGTCCGGGATCCGGCCGCCCATGCCGTACCGTCGACCGGGCCGCGCGCCGTACCATGGTCGGATGAGCGACACCACGTCACCAGGCGACCCCTCCGAGCTCCCCCTGCGGGGCATCAAACCCCGCAGCTTCGAGGTGACCGACGGGCCGACCCGGGCCCCGGCCCGGGCCATGCTCCGGGCCGTGGGCATGGGCGACGACGACTGGGACAAGCCGCAGATCGGCGTGGCCTCGTCGTGGAACGAGGTCACGCCCTGCAACCTCCCCCTGGGCCGCTTGGCCCAACAGGCCAAGCACGGGGTGCGTCAGGCCGGCGGATTCCCGTTCGAGTTCGTGACGATCGCCGTGTCCGACGGCATCTCGATGGGCCACGAGGGGATGCGGGCATCGCTGGTCAGCCGCGAGGTGATCGCCGACTCGGTCGAGACGGTCATGCATGCCGAGCGGTTCGACGGGATGGTGACCCTGGCCGGGTGCGACAAGTCGCTGCCCGGCATGCTGATGGCGGCGGCACGGCTGAATCTCCCGAGTGTCTTCCTCTACGGCGGGTCGATCCTGCCTGGCCGGGTCCGGGATCGGGCCATCGACATCACCTCGGTGTTCGAAGCGGTCGGGGCCCATGCCGTCGATGCCCTCACCGACGACGAGCTGTCGCTCATCGAGCACAACGCGTGTCCGACCGAGGGGTCGTGCGCGGGGATGTTCACCGCCAACACCATGGCCTCGGTGGCCGAGGCCCTGGGCATGTCGCTGCCGGGCAGTTCGTCGGCCCCGGCGGTCGACCGCCGACGCGACGACCTGGCCATCGCGTCGGGAGTGGCCGTGGTCGAGATGCTGCGGACCGGCATCCGTCCCCGACAGATCATGACCAAGGAGGCATTCGAGAACGCCATCAGTGTGGTCATGGCCCTCGGCGGCTCCACCAATGCCGTGCTCCACCTGTTGGCCATCGCCAACGAGGCCCGGGTCGATCTCACCCTCGACGACTTCAACAAGGTGGCCGCCCGCGTGCCGCACCTGGCCGACACCAAGCCCCACGGCAAGTACCACATGTCCGACCTCGACCGGATCGGCGGTGTGCCGGTGGTCCTGGCCGAGCTGCTCGAGGCGGGGCTGCTCCACGGTGACTGCATGACCGTCACCGGCCGGAGCATGGCCGACAACCTGGCCGCGCTCGACCCGCCCGCCGCCGACGGCGACGTGGTCCACCCCCTGTCCGACCCCATCCATGCCCAAGGGGGGATCGCCGTCCTCACCGGATCGCTGGCCCCCAAGGGGGCGGTGGTGAAGGTGGCCGGCATCGACAGCCTGACGTTCGACGGCGCGGCCCGGGTCTTCGACGGCGAGGACAAGGCGATGGAGGCGATCCTGGCCGGCTCGATCGAGCCCAACACCATGGTGGTCATCCGCTACGAGGGCCCGAAGGGCGGTCCCGGCATGCGCGAGATGCTGGCCGTCACCGGCGCCATGAAGGGTGTCGGGCGCGGGGCCGACTGCGCACTGGTCACCGACGGTCGGTTCTCGGGCGGCACCCACGGGTTCTGCATCGGGCACGTGGCACCGGAGGCAGTGGACGGGGGCCCGATCGCCCTGGTGGCCGACGGCGACCGGATCGTGGTGGATGTCGGGAACCACACCATCGACCTGATGGTCGACGATGCCGAGCTCGACCGTCGCCGGGCCAACCTCAAGCATCCGGCCCCCCGGTACACCTCGGGGGTGCTGGCCAAGTTCGCCCGGCTGGTCACGGGCGCCGAACGCGGCGCCATCACCGAGGCGTAGGGGCCGGACCGGTCGACCGGTGGCCTCCTGGGCGGTGTTCCGGAGGGGCGCCCCGGGGCTGGCCGCCCTGGCCGAATCCCGGATGGAGGCCGACGGCCTGGTGCTCGTGGGCACGCTGCGGGCCAACGGCTGGCCACGGATCAGCCCGGTCGAGCCCCTGATCGTCGGGGACGACCTCCTCCTCGGGATGATGTGGCGATCGAGGAAGGCGCTCGATCTGCTCGCCGACCCCCGGTGCGTGGTCCACTCCACCGTGCACGAGCGGGCCGGGACCCAGGGGGACGTCAAGGTCTACGGACTGGCCCGGGACATCGACGACGCCGAGGTGCGGGCACGCTACGGATCGGCCCTGGAGGCCGCCGTCGGCTGGCGCCCGGACGGCGACTTCCACCTCTTCGCCGTCGACATCACCGAGGTGGGCTACTTCGCGGTGGTGGACGGAGGCCACGACGTGCGGACCTGGCGCCCCTGACCCCCGTGCAGGGCGCGGCACCCGGCCTCCGGCGCCGGCCGGCACTTGTCGAACGGACCAGGGCGTGCAAGAATGTCGGGACCATGCGTACCTCCATCCTGACCTCCAGCACCCTGGTACTCGTTTCGTAGCGCACGCGACGTCTCTTCGCCGTGTGCGCTTTCCGACCTCCCAGATGGGAGGTCGTTTTCATGTCCGCCCTCGGGTCCGAACCCCGGGCGGGCGCGCCGCCACGCCACCGACCACCGTCCACCCGACCCCACCCACCATCGCCGACAAGGGAGCACCCGATGGAACTCACCGGAGCACAGGCACTGATCAAGAGCCTCGAGATGCAGCACGTGGAGGTCATGTTCGGCCTCCCCGGCGGCGCCATCCTGCCCGTCTACGACCCGATCCTCGACTCGTCGATCCGCCACATCCTGGTCCGCCACGAGCAGGGTGCCGGCCACATGGCGCAGGGCTACGCCCAGGTCACCGGTCGTCCCGGGGTGGCCATGGCCACGTCGGGCCCCGGCGCCACCAACGTGGTCACCCCGCTGGCCGACGCCTACATGGACTCGACACCGCTCGTCGTGGTCACCGGACAGGTGCCGACGACGGCCATCGGGACCGACGCCTTCCAGGAGAGCGACATCACCGGGATCACCATGGGGATCACCAAGCACAACTGGCTGATCACCGACGTCGACGACATCCCCCGCGTGGTGGCCGAGGCGTTCCACGTGGCCACGACGGGCCGCCCGGGCCCCGTGCTCATCGACATCCCGAAGGACATCGCCCAATCGACGATGGAGTGGTACTGGCCCACCCCGGGGGACCTCGACCTGCCCGGCTACCGCCCGGTGACCGAGGGCGACCCGTCACTGATCCGCGAGGCCGCCGAGCTGCTGTTGGCCGCCGAGCGCCCGGTCATCTACGCCGGAGGCGGGATCTTGAAGGCCCGGGCGGCCGACGCCTTGCGTGAGCTGGCCGAGCGCGCCGGGATCCCGGTCGTCACCACGCTGATGGCCCGGGGCTGCTTCCCCGACTCGCACCCGCTGTGCCTGGGCATGCCCGGGATGCACGGCAACTACACGGCGGTCACCGCCATGCAGAAGTCCGACCTCCTGATCGCCCTGGGGAGCCGGTTCGACGACCGCGTGACCGGGAAGGTGAGCGCCTTCGCCCCCGACGCCAAGGTGATCCACGTCGACATCGATCCGGCGGAGCACAACAAGGTCCGGGTCGCCGACGTCGCCGTGGCCGGCGACTGCCGCCTGGTCATCGAGGAGCTCCTGGTGGCCCTCGACGCGTTCGGCCTCAGTCACTCGGAGGCCACCCGGGGCGGACAGGGCGGCTCGCCGTCCGACGCCGTGCCCGGCGCACCGGCCACCGCCGGGTCCTTGGCCGAACGGTTCCCCCGGGAGCGCCTGGCGCCCTGGCGGGCGCAGCTCAGCGCATGGCAGGAGCGCTTCCCCCTGGTCTACGACCAGCAGCCCGGTGCCGGCCCACTCAAGCCGCAGTTCGTCATCGAGCAGCTGCGGGACCTCACCCCGGAGGACACCATCGTCGCCTCGGGCGTCGGCCAGCACCAGATGTTCGCCTCGCAGTGGTGGCGGTTCGACCATCCCTACACCTGGGTCAACTCCGGTGGGCTCGGGACCATGGGCTTCGCCGTCCCGTCGGCCATCGGTGCCAAGGTGGGCCGGCCGGACAAGATGGTGTGGGCCGTGGACGGCGACGGCTGCTTCCAGATGACCGCCCAGGAGCTGGTCACGGCCAGCTCGGAGCGGATTCCGGTGAAGATCGCCATCCTCAACAATGCGTATCTGGGCATGGTCCGCCAGTGGCAGGAGATGTTCTACGAGGAGCGGTACTCCGAGGTCTACCTCTCGCCGGACCTGCCCGACTACGTCGGCTGGGCCGAGGCGATGGGGTGCGTGGGCATCAAGGTCGAGTCACCTGACGACGTGGCCACCGCCATCGAGAAGGCCAATTCGGTCGATGACCGCCCGGTGGTCGTCGACTTCCGCACCGATGCCTTCGAGAAGGTCTTCCCCATGGTGGCGGCCGGCTCGTCCAACGACGACATCATGGTCGATCCCTCGCTCATCGGAGATGCCCGGTCATGAGCATGTACGGCACCGACAAGCGCCACCACACCCTGACCGTCCTGGTCGAGAACAAGTCCGGCGTCCTGGCCCGCGTGGCCAGCCTGTTCTCCCGTCGCGGGTACAACATCTTCAGCCTGGCCGTCGCCCCGTCGGACGACCCGAGGTTCAGCCGGATCACCATCGTGGTCGACGTCGAGTCGGCCCCCCTGGACCAGATCATGAAGCAGCTGGACAAGCTCATCCCGGTGGTCTCGATCACCGAGCTCGACCCGGCCCACTCGCGCGAGCGGGAGCTGCTGCTCGCCACCGTGGAGGCCGGCCCCGAGTCCCGTGGCCAGGTCATCCAGCTGGTCGGGGTGTTCGAGGGGAAGATCGTGGACGTCGGCCCGGAGCACCTGACGGTGATGCTGGCCGGGGCCCCCACCAAGCTCGACGACTTCGAGGACCTCATCCGGGGGTACGGCATCGTCGAGATGCAGCGGACCGGTCGCGTGGCGTTGCCTATGCTTGACCGGGCCGATCACCGGGGCCGACCGGCCGCCGGAACGGCAGACACCACAGAAAAGGCAGGTTGATCGACGATGGCCACGCTGTATTACGAAAAGGATGCAGACGCCAGTCTCATCGGGAACCGCAAGGTGGCCGTGATCGGCTACGGGTCCCAGGGGCACGCCCACGCGCTCAACCTGTCCGAGTCCGGTGTGGATGTGCGGGTGGGCCTGCGTGCGGACTCCTCGTCCCGGGCCAAGGCCGCCGAGGCCGGCCTGCGGGTGCTGTCGGTGGCCGATGCCGCCGCCGAGGCCGACCTGATCATGATCCTGCTGCCCGACACCGAGCAGGCCCGGGTCTACGAGGCCGAGATCGCCCCCCACCTGAAGCCCGGGGACGCCGTCTTCTTCGCCCACGGGTTCAACATCCGCTTCGACCTCATCAAGCCCCCGGCCGACGTGGACGTGGCCATGGTCGCCCCGAAGGGCCCCGGACACCTGGTGCGGCGCACCTACACCGAGGGTGGCGGTGTCCCGTCGCTCATCGCCGTCTCCCAGGACGCCACCGGCAAGGCCCACGCCCTCGCCCTGTCCTACGCCCACGGCATCGGCGGCACCCGCGCCGGTGTCCTCGACACCACCTTCGCCGAGGAGACCGAGACCGACCTGTTCGGCGAGCAGGTCGTGCTGTGCGGCGGCATGACCGCGCTGGTCCAGGCCGGGTTCGAGACACTCGTGGAGGCCGGCTACCAACCCGAATCGGCGTACTTCGAGTGCCTGCACGAGCTCAAGCTCATCGTCGACCTCATGTACGAGCAGGGCATCGCCGGCATGCGCTACTCCATCTCCGACACCGCCGAGTACGGCGACCTGACGCGGGGCCCCCGGGTCATCAACCAGGCGGTCAAGGACGAGATGCGGTCCATTCTCGACGAGATCCAGGACGGCCGGTTCGCGGCCGAGTGGGTGGCGGAGAACGCCAACGGGCGCCCGAACTACGAGCGGCTCAAGCAGGCCGGCCAGGAGCACCAGATCGAGAAGGTCGGCGCGGAGCTCCGGGACATGATGCCGTTCGTCACGGCCGGCAAGCAGAAGGTCCAGGACATCTCGGGCGGCTGAGCCGACAGCCGGAACCACGCGTCGCCGGAGCCCCGTCGAGCCCATCGGCGGGGCTCCGGCGCGGCCGGCGTCCGCCGCTACGGCGTGGTCGTCGCCGTCTGGGCGGCGAACGTGGCGAAGATCTCCTTGGTCAACGCCTCGGCCTGGTCGACCGAGGCGGTCGAGGTCACCGTGACCTGGGTGCGGTTGACCAGGGTGGCCAGGCTGGTCACCGAGTGGCCACCGACGTCCTGTGCGTAGTGGTACGCCTTGTCGCCGAGTCCACTGACGTCGGTCGTCGTCCCGTGCAGTGTCCCGAGCTTCGCCTTCTCCGCGGCGAAGTCCGACGGGGTGACGCCACCACGGAACCCGACGATCACCGCGGCGGACGCCTGATCGGAGTTCGAAGCGGGATACGTGCAGACGGTCACCCGGGTGGACGTCGTGACCCCGGGTGCCCGCACCCGTTCGCCGAGGGTGCGCGCGATCTGCGCCGGCGTGACGGTCGAGCAGACGGAGTCGGCCGCCTGGTGGGCAGCCGCCCGGGTCGTCGTGGTGGTCGTCGAGGCGCTGGAGCACGCGCCGAGCGCGACCGGCAGCGCGACACCGAGGGCCAGGAGTCGGGCGAGGGAACGGGGGGAGGTAGGCGCGCGCACGTCGGCACGCTACACGCGCGTCCCGGCGCCGCTCCCGCGCGATCGTCTCGGGTGAACGGCGTGTGACGGGCCGGTGACTGCCGTGTGCCCGGTCCGTCGCCTCCTACTGGGCGAGCGCCCCGACCACGTGGGTGATGCAGGCGCACAGGGCGGCGACGTCCTCGGGGTCGACGGCCGGGAACATGGCGATGCGGAGCTGGTTGCGACCGAGTTTGCGGTAGGGCTCGGTGTCGACGATGCCGTTGGCCCGAAGGATGGCGGCCACCCGCGCGGCGTCGATCGAGTCGTCGAAGTCGATGGTCCCGATGACGTGGCTCCGGTCCTGCTCCCGGGCGACGAACGGGGTGGCGAAGTCGGCGTTGTCCGCCCACGTGTAGAGGATCTCGGCCGAGCGGTCGCTGCGGCCCGCCGAGAATTCGAGACCACCGTTGTCGTTGAACCACTGGACCTGGTTGTCGAAGAGGAAGATCGTGGCCAGGGCCGGGGTGTTGTAGGTCTGGTCCAGCTTCGAGTTGTCGAGGGCGATGGTGAGGTCCATCGATCCCGGGACCCAGCGCCCGGTGGCGGCGATGGCGGCGATGCGGTCCTGGGCGGCCGGGGAGAGCAGGGCCACCCACAGGCCTCCATCGGAGCCGAAGCACTTCTGGGGGGCGAAGTAGTAGGCGTCGAACTCGGCCGGGTCCACCCGTAGGCCGCCGGCACCGGAGGTGGCGTCGACGGCCACGAGCCCACCCCCGTCGGCCGGCATCGGGGCACCGTCGGGCCGGAGGATGGGCATCATCACGCCGGTCGAGGTCTCGTTGTGGGTCAGGGCGTAGAGGTCGATGTCGTCGCGGGCCACGGGGAGCGGATGGGTCCCGACCTCGGCCTTGATGACCTCGGGGTCGTCGAGGTGGGGGGCGGCGGCGGCCGCCGAGGCGAACTTGGACGAGAACTCGCCGAAGGCCAGGTGCTGGCTCCTCCGCTCGATGAGCCCGAAGGTGGCGGCATCCCAGAAGCAGGTGGTGCCCCCGTTGCCGAGCACCACCTCGTAGCCATCGGGCAGGGAGAACAGCGAGGCGAGCCCGGACCGCAGGCTTCCCACCACCGACTTGACCGTCTTCTGGCGGTGGCTGGTCCCGAGGTACGTGCCCGAGGCGGCGGACAGGGCCTCCACTGCCTCGGGGCGGACCTTGGAGGGCCCGGCTCCGAACCGTCCGTCGGCGGGCAGGAGATTGGCGGGGATACGGATGTCAGGGGTGTCGGTCACGTATGGAATCATGGCACTCATGGTCCAGCAGACAGAAACCGGCACCGGGGCGCTCCGGGGCGCCGGCGTGACGGGCAACCGCATCTCGGCCCGGATCGCCGCCGTCTCGCCGTCTGCCACGCTGGCCGTCGATGCCAAGGCCAAGGCCCTCCAGGCCCAGGGGGAGAGCGTCATCGGCTTCGGGGCCGGCGAGCCCGACTTCCCCACGCCCGACGCCGTCGTGGCCGCGGCGGAGGCGGCCTGCCGCGACCCCCGGAACCACCGCTACTCACCGACCGCCGGACTACCCGAGCTGCGCGAGGCCATCGCGGCCAAGACGCGCCGCGACTCGGGCCTCGAGGTGGCCGCCTCCCAGGTGCTGGTGACCAACGGGGGCAAGCAGGCGGTGGCCAACGCCTTCGCCGTCCTGTGCGACCCGGGCGACGAGGTCCTGGTCCCGGCCCCGTACTGGACGACCTATCCCGAGTCCATCGCCCTGGCCGGTGGGATCCCGGTGGTGGTTCCGACCGACTCGGCCAGTGGGTTCCGGGTGACGGTCGGGCAACTCGAGGCGGCCCGCACCCCCGAGACCAAGGTCCTGTTGTTCGTCTCGCCGTCGAACCCGACCGGCGCGGTCTACCCCAGGGGGGAGATCGAGGCCATCGGCCGGTGGGCCGTCGAGCACGGCATCTGGGTGGTCACCGACGAGATCTACGAGCACCTGGTCTACGGCGACGCCGAGTTCCACTCGATGCCGGTCGTGGTGCCCGAGCTGGCCGACCGCTGCATCGTGGTCAACGGCGTGGCCAAGACGTATGCCATGACCGGCTGGCGGGTCGGGTGGATGCTCGGCCCGGCCGACGTGATCACCGCGGCCACCAACCTGCAGTCACACGAGACCTCCAACGTGGCCAACGTGTCCCAGCGCGCCGCCCTGGCCGCGGTGTCCGGCGGACTCGAGGCGGTGGCCATGATGCGCGCCGCGTTCGACCGGCGTCGGCGCCTCATCCACCAGCTGCTCAACGACATCGACGGGGTCGAGTGCCTGCTGCCGGAAGGTGCGTTCTACGCCTTCCCCTCGGTCTCCGGCCTGTACGGTCGCGCCATCCGCGGCCGCACGTGCACGACCAGCGCCGAACTGGCCGAGTTGGCCATCGAGGAGGCCCAGGTGGCCGTGGTTCCGGGCGAGGCGTTCGGTTCCCCCGGCTACTTCCGCCTGTCCTACGCCCTGGGCGACGACGACCTGGTGGAGGGCGTCTCCCGCCTGGCCCGTCTCTTCTCCGGGGGCTGACGGACCCTCGACGGGCCGCGAACCTGCCGGTTGGCCGACCGGGTGCCCGGACGGTCATGCTGTACGGACCTCACCGCATCGCCGGGCACCCCGACAACCTCCCCCGGCACCGGGCGCACGATCTGTCCGACACACGCGATCTCCAATCGAAAGGAACACCATGGGTAGGGTCCTCGTCACCGAAAAGCTGGCCCAGCCGGGCCTGGACCTCATGGCCGCCGCCGGCCACGAGGTGGACGTCCAGCTCGGGCTGACCCCCGAGCAGCTGGTCGGGGCCGTCGTGGGGGCGCACGCCCTGGTCATCCGCTCGGCCACCACCGTCACGCCAGAGGTGCTGGCCGCCGGCACCGACCTGGTGGTGGTCGGTCGGGCCGGGATCGGCCTCGACAACGTCGACGTGGCCGCCGCCACGGAGCGGGGTGTCATGGTGGTCAACGCCCCCCAGTCGAACATCCTGTCGGCCGCCGAGCAGGCCATGGCCCTCCTGCTGGCCCAGGCCCGCAACATTCCCCAGGCCCATGCCGCCCTGGTGGCCGGCAAGTGGGAGCGGTCCAAGTGGGAGGGCGTGGAGCTCCACGGCAAGACGCTCGGTGTGGTCGGCCTCGGCCGGGTGGGGGCCCTCGTGGCCCAGCGGGCACTGGCCTTCGGCATGCGCCTCGTGGCCTACGACCCGTTCGTCTCGCCCGACCGGGCCAAGCACATGGGGGTCGAGCTCATGGACCTCGAGCAGCTCATGGGCGAGTCCGACTTCGTGACCGTCCATCTCCCGAAGAACAAGGAGACCCTGGGACTGATCGGCAAGGACCTCCTGGCCAAGTCCAAGCCCGGCATCCGGATCATCAACACGGCCCGGGGCGGCATCGTCGACGAGGACGCGCTGGCCGAGGCCATCCGGGACGGTCACGTCCAGGGCGCCGGGCTCGACGTCTTCGCCAAGGAGCCGACGACCGAGTCGCCCCTGTTCGAGCTCCCCTCGGTGATCGTCGCCCCCCACCTCGGCGCCTCGACCGTCGAGGCCCAGGACAAGGCCGGCGTCACCATCGCCGAGCAGGTCATCCTGGCCCTGGCCGGCGACTTCGTGCCGTTCGCCGTCAACGTGAACGCCACCGACGTGTCCGAGACGGTCCGCCCGTTCATGGGACTGGCCGAGCAGCTCGGGCGGATCCTGTCCTGCCTCGAGGACGGGCTCCCGAACACCCTCGAGATCGAGTACGAGGGTGGTCTGGCCGGATACGGTACCGGCATCTTGACGTTGTCGGTCCTGAAGGGTCTCTTCGCCGAGGGGACGGCCGAGCCGGTCTCGTACGTGAACGCGCCTCAACTGGCGGTCGAGCGGGGACTCGAGGTCCGGGAGACCTCCACGGTCACCGCCCACGAATTCGTCAACCTGATCACCCTGCGGGGTGGCGGGCACTCGCTGTCCGGCACGTTGTCCGGCTCCCGGTCCGAGCCCCGGTTGGTCATGGTCGACGATCACACGGTCGAGGTCCCGCCGGCCCCCCACATGGTGGTGGTCCGCAACGACGACCGTCCGGGGATGATCGGCGTGGTCGGGACCATCGTGGGTGACGCCGGTGTCTCCATCTCCTCGATGGCGGTGGGCCCGTCGGCCACCGGCAACACCGCGCTGATGGTGCTGTCGACGGACGGGCAGGTCCCCGACGAGGCACTGGGACGACTGCGTGACGCCCCGGGGATCAGCGATGTCCACACCGTCCGGACCTGACCGGGTCGACGGGGGAGGTACCGTGACCGCCGGCTCCACGGGGAGCGACGCACCGCCGGCATTCGCCGGTGGCCAGGTGGTGACGGTGTTCCGCTCGCGCCGGCGACCCGACACCGACGATGCCTACGGCCCCCTGGCCGATGCGATGCTGGACGCGGCCCGGTCCCAACCCGGCTTCGTGGACTTCGCCACCTTCGAGTCACCGGAGGGCGACCGCGTGTCGCTGATCACGTTCGCCTCGGCGGAGGCCCAGGCGGCCTGGCGGGACCACCCGGCCCATCTCGCCGCTCAGCAACGGGGCCGCGACGACCTGTACGAGTGGTACTCGATCCAGGTGTCCACGTGTACCGCCGTGTCCCGGTGGAGCCGTCCCGGGAACTGAGTCGGCAACTCCTGGAGTGGGGGATGGACGGGCCGGCTCAGGCGGGTCCGCGGGACTTGACCGGAACCGGTGGCCACGTGTCGCCGCCGATCGCCGGCACGAAGCCGCCGTCCGATGCGGGATCGCCGAGGGCACGGACGACGACCAGGACGCCGACGGCCAGCAGGGTGACGAGGAGTACACGGCGGATCCACGGTGGCGTGCTGCGCATGCGCCAACTCTAGGGTCCCGCCACCGGGGGCGTAGCATCCGTCGGCCGTCCGGCCAGGCGAGGTGAACGGCACCTGTCCGGACGGTTACCGGAAGGTGATCGTTTCCTACGACCCGGCCTAACCGGACCTCCCGCGTTGACACGGCTCCGGTCGGCGTGCCACAACTTGGGCGTCCCGGGCCCGAAGTCCACGGACCGACATCAACGGGGTGCCCGCCCCGCCCGCGCCACCGAACAGGACCCCATGAGACCGAACACACTGGACGCCGATCGCCTGACGACCCCCCGGTCCGGACGCCGGATCGGCGTTGCCGTGCTGGCTCTGGCGGCCCTCGCCCTGGCCGCCTGTGGGGGCGGATCCGCCGCATCGACCACGACCACGGCGTCGTCGGCCTCGACCGTGCTGGTCAAGCCGCCGGACCTGCCCCTCCAGGGCTGCAACTACGTCCTCAACGGGTCCGTACCGCCGAGCGAATCCGCGGGGATCCAGCCGCCGTTCACCCTGGCCGGGCCCGACCAGGCCGGTCAGGCCGCACTCCGGGCAATCCGGGCCCACGGCGGCACCGGTCTGGTCAGCGGATACACCCTCCCACCGGGGGTGAAGCTCTACGCCGGCCCCGACGCCGGCTCCGCGCCGGTCGCCACCATCCCCGGTGCCCGGTCGCTCCTCATCGCCGACCCGGTGCTGTGGACCACCGCGTCCGGAGCACAATGGCTGGCCTCGTTCATCGCCTGCGGTGGCCACGGCCTCTACTGGATCGACGTCGCCCAGATCGGCACGGCCGACAAGCAAACCGGCTTGGCGGTCACCCGGTCCATCGCCTCGTTGCAGGCCGCCGCGCCGTACCCCGGTTCGGGCACCGCCTCCGCATTGCCCATCACCATCAGCGGCAAACGACAGTTCGCCTGGGTCAATCCGGCAGTCAAATTCGCCATCGGTCGGGGGCTGTACCTCGGGTACTGACGGGATGTCGAGGATCTCCTACGCCGATCGGTGGAGGGCGTCACGGAACGATCACCTCCACCTCGCCCAGGGTTTGCCGAACGTTCACCTTCGATCGGTACCTTGGCGACAGGTCCCCGCGGATGCGCCCGGCGGGGGCATCCGACCGATGTTTCGAGAAGCCGGAAAGGGCTGAGGAACTCCAGCTGATGGCCATCGATCTCGATCTGCCGACCGCCCCGCCGGAACGGTCCGCCCCGCGCCCATCGTCGTCACCCGCGACTACTCCACCCCCGACAAGGTCTACCGCTTCGGCGTCCGGGCCTCCGGTGTCGGCGTGTTCGTCCTGCTGGTGGTCATCGGCGTGTTCCTGCTCAAGCAGGGCTACCCCGCCTTCCAGCAGGCGGGCTGGCACTTCTTCACCCGGTCCGGATTCCAGACCCTCGGCGCCCACCCCTCCTTCGGGGTGCTGGCATCGCTGGTCGGCACCGTGGAGGTGGCCTTCGTCGCCATGCTGGTGGGCGCCCCGGTGGCCATCTGCACGGCACTCTTCCTGAGCGAGTACGCCCCGTTGCGGTCCCGGCGGTCGCTCATCGCCATCGTCGACCTGGCCGCCGCCATCCCCTCGATCATCTTCGGCCTGTGGGCGTTCTTCGAACTCCAGCCCAACGTGGTCGGATTCAGCACCTGGCTCTCGCGCCACATGGCCTTCATCCCGTTCTTCAAGGTGACCAGCCCGCCGCTCAACGCCTCGATCTTCATCGCCGGCCTGGTGGTCGGGATCATGATCGTCCCCATCGTGGCCTCGATCTGCCGGGAGGTCTTCTCGCTGGCCCCCCCGGGGAGCGCGAGGCGGCCCTGGCCCTGGGCGCCAGTCGTTGGCAGATGATCCGGACCGTCGTCCTCCCGTTCGGGCGCGGTGGCATGATCGGCGCCATCATGCTGGGCCTGGGCCGGGCCCTGGAGGAGACGATCGCCGTCTCGATCATCCTCGGAGGCTCGTTCGCCCTGACCCCGCACATCCTCCAGCACGGGGGGTCGACCATCTCGCAGCTGATCGCCATCAACTTCGGGTCCGGCGGCAAGCTCGGTCTCCACGACCTCCTGCTCACCGGCTTCGTCCTGTTCGTCCTCACCCTGATCATCAACCTGGCGGCCTCGGCCATCGTCAACCGGTCGCGTAGCGGGGCGGGGATCGACCTGTGACCCCGGACGCCATCACCCAGACGGCGCCCGAGGGCGTGCTCGTGACGACGACCTCGGCCTCGACGCAGTCGGTCCCCGTCCAGGAGACCCGCACGCCTGTCCCGACCGCACCCACCGGTGCCGACGGGCCGCCGCCCGTGCCCCGACCGCGACGGCTCCCGAACCCGATCAGGCCGAGCGCATTCGGCCTGCAGGACATCCTGATCCTGGTGGCGGCGGCGTTCTCGTCCCTTTGCCTGGTGTGGATCGTCTTCTACCAGCTCACATCGCTCTCGGGTGGGCTCGGATTCCTCATCTGCTGGTACCTGGGCTTCCTGGCCCTGACCTGGTTCGGCACCGCCCAGATGATCGAGCGCCAGGTGGCCACCGACCGGGTGGTGGCGGTCGTCGTGGTCAGCGCCGCCCTGCTGGTGGTGGCCCTGGTCGTCTTCATCGTGGCCTGGGTGGCCTACAAGGCGCTCCCGACGATCCACTGGGGGTCCCTGTTCACCAAGGATCAGGGCAGGCTCCAGTTGGCCGACCCGAACGCCCTCGACCACGTCGGCATCCTGCACGCCATCATCGGGACGCTCGAGCAGGTGTTCATCGCCGTGCTCATGGGAGTCCCCTTCGCGGTGGCGACCGCCGTCTACCTCAACGAGGTCAAGGGCTGGGGCTCCCGGACGGTCCGGACCGTGGTGACGGCCATGAGCGGGACCCCCTCGGTGGTGGCCGGCATCTTCCTGTACTCGATCCTGATCCTCACCGGGGTCATGCACTACTCGGGTTTCGCCGCCTCACTGGCCCTCACGATCGTCCTCCTCCCCTCGGTCACCCGGGTGGTCGAAGAGGTCCTCCGGGTGGTGCCGAGCGGCCTGCGCGAGGCGTCGCAGGCGCTGGGTGCGCCGGAGTGGCGCACCGTGTGGTCGGTGGTCCTGCCGACGGCCCGCTCGGGCGTGGTGACCGCCATACTCCTGGGTATCGCCCGCATCGTCGGCGAGACGGCTCCGCTCCTGTTCACCGCCTTCGGCTCGCAGCGGCTCAACGCCAACCCGTTCTCGGGTGACCAGGGCGCGCTGCCCCTGGTCATCTGGTCCGACGTCCGCCAAGCCAACCAGACCAGCATCGACATCGCCTTCCAGGCGGCGTTCGTCCTGATCTCGATCGTGCTCATCCTGTTCGTGCTGGCCCGGGTCTTCAGCCGGCCCAAGGGCAAGAAGGGCGGCAGGGGCAACCGGGCACGGCCGGACGACGACGACTTCATGGCGCGGATCTTCATCCCGGTCCCCATCGAGGAGAGCAGCCAATGACGACGACCCTTCCCCCCGCCGCGCCGATGGACCCCGGCCACCCGCAGGCCTTCACCGGGTCCTACTCGCTGGGCGACTCCGGCCAGATCGACGCCGACGGCGTCTGCGCCTGGTTCAGCGGCCGGCTGGTCCTCGAGACGGTCAACCTCACCATGGAGAAGTCGAAGGTCACCGCGCTCATCGGCCCGTCCGGCTGCGGCAAGTCGACCTTCCTGCGCATCCTCAACCGCATGCACGAGGTGGTGCCCGGTGCGCAGCTGGCGGGATCGGTCCGGCTCGACGGCGTCGACATCTACGGTCCGGGCCAGCGGGCCATGGAGACCCGACGCCACATCGGCATGGTCTTCCAGAAGCCCAATCCCTTTCCGGCCATGACCATCTCCGAGAACGTCCTGGCCGGCCTCAAGTTCTCCCGCATCGCGCCGGGGAACAAGGACGACCTGGTCGAGGAGTCGCTGGCCAAGGCCGGGCTGTGGAACGAGGTCAAGGACCGGCTCGGCGAGCTCGGGGGCGCCCTGTCGGGCGGTCAGCAGCAGCGGCTCTGCATCGCCCGCTCGCTGGCCGTCAAGCCGCGGGTCCTGCTGATGGACGAGCCGTGCTCGGCCCTCGACCCCACCTCCACCTTGCGGATCGAGCAGACCATCAAGGACATCGCCGACGAGGTGACGGTGGTCATCGTGACCCACAACATGCAACAGGCCCAGCGCGTGTCCGACTACTGCGCCTTCTTCCTCGCCGAGGAGAACCAGCCCGGACGGGTCATCGAAGCGGGTCGGACCGAGATGATCTTCGGCGAGCCCACCGACCAGAGGACGTTCGACTATGTCAATGGCCAGTTCGGATAGGCGCGGCGCGCGCCGCGTGCGGAAGTGGGGGGTGGTGACGGGGGCCGCCCTGGTCCTGTCCGCGGCCGTGCAGCTGGCGGGAGTGGTCCCGGCCGGAGCCAGCCCGTCCATGCAGTCGACCGGCTCCAGCTTCGCCAGCGTGGCCATCCAGCAGTGGGTGGGCCAGTCGGCGACGCTGTTCGGCCTCAACATCAACTGGCAGGTCTCCTCGTCGGTCGTGGGCCTCAACAACTTCGGGCAGAACCAGATCGACTTCGCCGCCTCGGACATCCCCTACAGCGCCCAGCAGTCGACCTACTACCCGAATCAGCCCTACCAGTACCTGCCCGATGTCGCCGGCGGCCTCGCCTTCATGTTCAACCTCACGGGCGCCAACGGCCAGCAGATCACCGACCTCAACCTCAACTCCTCGCTCGTCGGCCAGATCTTCCTCGGCGAGATCACCAAGTGGAACAACCCTGCCATCGTGGCCGCCAATCCCCAGTTGGCCGGCTTCCTGCCGAACCAGAACATCATCCCGGTGTACCGGTCGGACGCTTCGGGTGAGAACTACCTGTTGACCGACTATCTGCTCTCCCAGGACCACCAGGACATCCTGGACGCCCAGAACGCCTTCCAGTCCGGCCTCCCCGGCCAGCCCACGGCCACGTGGCCGGTGCCGTCGGCCAACGCCAAGTACGACATCAACAAGTACAGCGGATGGAACTCCGGCCTGCCGGTGGGGGAGAGCGGGTCCGACAACGCGGCCAACTACGTGTCGGCCCTGTCCAGCCAAGGATCCATCACCTACGTGGAGACGGCCTTCGCCAAGGAGCACCACTTCCCGGTGGCCTCGCTGCTCAACGCCAGCGGTGCCACGGTGCAGCCGACCTCGCTCAACGTGGCCACCGCACTCGAGCAGGCCCTGCTGCACGCCGATCTCACCCAGGACCTGTCGAAGGTCTACGTGAACCCCCTGGCCAACGCCTATCCGTTGTCGGCCTACAGCTACCTGGTGGCGCCGTGCTCGCCCGGGTTGGCCGCCGGACAGCAGTCGCAGTGCGCCGGTGGCCCGGGGGCGACCTCGCCGTTCTCACCCGGCAAGGGCCAGGCCCTCGGGCAGTTCGCGGCATTCCTGGCCTGCGCCGGCCAGGAGAAGATGGCCACCCTCGGGTACTCGCCGCTCCCCCCGATCCTGGTCCAGGCCGACTTCAACGCCATCGGTCGGCTCAACGGTGGCCAGCAGCCCCCGCCACCCACGGCCGCCACCTGCAAGAACCCCTATGTGGACGGGGAGATCCCGTTGCCCGGTTCGCCGGTGGTGGTCGGCGTCGTGCCGGGCTACGTCCCCCCTCCGACCACGGGCCCGTCGACGACGCTCGGGTCGGGCGGAGGCGGTCCGGGTGGCAAGGGCTCCCGTTCGGGCTCCGGCGGCTCGGGATCGGGCGGCTCCGGCTCGAACGGAATCTCGGCGGCAGCAGAAGCGGCCGGGCTCACGCCCGAGCTGGCCGCCCAGGGGTACACGGTGGTGAACGGCCACCTGGTCAAGAAGCTGTGCACCACGCCCGCCTGTCAGTTCAAGCACGCCAACTCCCTGGTGGCGGCCACCGACGCCGTGGCCGATCCGACCGCCGGCATGTACATCGGCTGGGCGCTGCTGGTGCTCGGTGCAATCCTGCTGCCCCCGCTCATCGCCATGCGCATCACCCGCAGGCGCCTGGCCGCCACCGATGGTGACCCGCACGGAGCCGGAAGCGTGAGCCGACCGATGGAGCACCCCCGACCCACCCCCGACCCGATCACGACCGCCGACCACGCGAGAAGACGACGAGGGCACGATGTCCAACCGCTCGGCCACCCCTTCCAGACGCCGCCGTGCACGGCTCCCGTCGACCACTCCCCGTCGACGGCTGCGGATCTGGCTCGTCCTGGCCCTGGTCGCCGCGGCCGTCTCGGTCGTCGGGGCCACCACCCCGTTCTCGGCGCACTCGTCATCGGCCGGGGCCAGCACGCCGTGCGCGTCCGACGGCAACGGTGGCTGCCAGATCGTGCTCCCATGCCCGGTCGGCCAGACCACCAACTGCCCGACCGTCGACGTCACGCCCAACGGCAACCTGAGCGACGGCCAGTACGTGTTCGTCACGGCCAAGAACTTCGACCCGACCGGCAGCATCCGGGTGGCGTTCTGCTCGGCCGTCGGCTCCTCCCCCGACCCGGCGTGCCTCAGCGGGAACTGGGAGTCCCAGGCCCTGCGACCGACGGCGGTACCGGTCACAAACAACCCGGCGACGGACAACCTGACCTCGCTGTCGTACCCGGTGTTCTTCGACCCGGCCGGCCAGGGCAACGCCCAGATCCCGGCGAGGGACCTGGTCAATTCCGTCGGCAGTGTCCCCGCGCTTCAACTGCGACAACGCCGCGAACCCCTGTGAACTGGTGGTCACCGGCGAGCCGGGGCAGGGCGCGGCCGTGGGGAACGGCCCCACCATCACGGCGGCCAATTCCGCAGTCATCCCCCTGTCCTACGGGGCGCAGGCCACCGGATGCCCGACCACGGATCCCCAGGTGCAGGTGGACAGCGCCTTCAGCCTCGAGCACTTCATTCCCGCCGCCATCGAGGCGACGTGTGCCGGCAAGAACGGCGTCGTGGCGCTGAACACCGCCAACGACAACGCGTCGGTGCTCGGTGACTACGCCAACGGCGGCGCCACGGTCTCCTTCGTCGATGCAGCCTCCGACCCGACGCAGCTGGCCCAGCTGCTCGGCAAGTCCTACGCCTACATCCCGGTCGCACTCTCGGGGACGGCGGAGAGCTTCCTGGCCGGTGAGTCGAACCAGGGGCAGAACTTCCCGATCAACACGTACAACCTCACCCCGAACATGGTCTCCGGCCTCATCACCTCGCTCTACCAGGTGCCCGCCGGCTCCTACACCCAGCCGCCGAAGCCCAAGTACACCCTGTCGGACAATCTGGTTGCCGCCATGGCCTCGGCGGGCGTGACCTGTGCGCGAATTGACGGGCTGTCCCGTCACCAAGGGGAAGACCAAGCAGTTCCAGTTCATGCAGAAGTACGACGCCTTCGACCTTCTCAATGCGGTGCCGGCCGGCGACTTCACCCCGGGTACGTTCGGGTCGTTCAACTCGAACGTGTCCGCCGGCTCGAGCTACCAGACCACCTCCTGGCTGTGCACCGCGCCCAACACGGCGTTCACCGTGCCCCTGGACGAAGTGGGCAGTTCCAGCCCGGTGAACGTGACGGTGACCGATACCAATGTGGCGCCGACGACCCTCACCACCCCGCCGCTCGGGTCGTCGATCTGGCCACCGTATGCGGGTGCCTCCTGGGTGTTCCCCGACTGCCACGGGTACTCGGCCTTCCCCGCCCTGTCGGCCACCGCCAACAACTACGGGCCGGCCCAGTCGCCGGCCTTCCAGGCCAAGGCCATGCGCTCCTGGTGCTACGGCGGCGGCGTGCTGCCGCAGCCCCAGAACCCACAGGTCCCGTGCGCCGCGTTCGGTCTGATGGATACCTCCGAGGCCGCCTTCTACGGGCTGTCGAGCGCCTCGTTGGAGAATGCCTCGGGCCACTTCGTGGCCCCGACCATCCCCAGCCTCGAGGCGGCCGCCTCCACTGCCCTCACGGCTTGTCCGACCGGTGACCTCAGCTGCCCGGCAGGTACCTACTCCGTCGATTACTCGAACACGGACCCGGCCGCCTATCCCATGCCCGACATCACGTACGCCGTGGTGCCGACGGCGACGCTGCCCTACGCCCAGGCGCAGGCTGTCACCCACCTGCTCACCAACCTGGTGACCTACGGACACGGGTACGTCGCTCCCGGCCGGGTACGCCCCGCTTCCGGACGCCATCTACACCGCGGCACTGGACGACATCGCGAAGGACATCTCGTCGGGGCCGGCTCCGGTCGCGCCGACCACCACGACCACGACGACAACGTCCCCGGTGTCGACCACCACGGTCGAGCCCGGGCCAGACCGACAACTCCGGCACGTCCAACCCGGGCTCGTCGGCGTTCGACCCGAGCGGCCAGTCGGGCGCACTCCCGCTGACGGCAACGGGCAACTCGGGCAACTCGGGGAACAATGGCAACTCGGGCAATACCCCGGTGGCGGCGCCACCGGCCTCGCTCCCGACCGGCTTCCTGCTGGTCGGCCTCAGCGCCACCACCCGCTTCCTGCTGCCGGCCATCGTGCTGCTTGGCGCTCGGCTCGCTCGTCGGTGGCCTGGTGCTGCTCTTCGGGCCCGGGGCCGCGGCCCGACGCCGCCGCGGCGGCACGGGAGGTGCGTCGTGACCGACATCCGAGCGTCGACCGCCACGCTGACCCCCGACCAGGACGCCCAGGCGCCGCCATCGAGTCCGACGAGCCGAGACGCCGGACCCGGGACCCCGGGGCCACCTACGACCGCAGCTGGGGTGCCGAGGACGACGCGCCGCCGATCGGTGGTGGGCGCACCGTCACCATCCCGGACATCCCCTACCGGCGGCTCACCGGGTTCGCCCTGGTGGGGATCGCCGGGCTGCTGGCGCTCTTCCTCCTCTACCTGGCGGCCTTCACGCCCGCTGACGGCCAGCCGCAACCAGCAGCGGCTGTCCAACACCCTGAAGGGCCAGCCCCTGACCGTCTACAAGCTGGTCGACGGCCACCTCCCGCCCGAGGGAAGCGCGGTGGCCGTGCTCCAGATCCCGTCCATCGGGCTCGACCAGGTGGTGGTGACCGGGACCAGCGCGGCCGATCTCATGAACGGGCCCGGGCTCATGCAGGGCTCGTCGCTGCCCGGGTCGCCGGGCAATGCGGTGATCGCCGGGCGACGGGTCACCTTCGGTGCGCCGTTCGGCGGCATCGGATCGCTGCGGCCAGGTACCAAGATCCACGTGGTGGACGGCGCCGGATCGTTCACCTACAAGGTGACGCGGGTCCACGAGGTCGGGATCGGGCAGAAGGACGTGGTCCTCCCCACCAACGACAACCGGCTGACCCTGGTCACGTCGAACTCCAGCCTGGTCACGAGCGGGCGGCTGGTCGTCCAGGCCGCACTGGTCGGGCCTGCCGTCAACGTGCCCAACAACACGGTGTCGGTTCCCAGCTACGACCTCGGGCTGAGCGGCGACCCGGCGGCGGGCGGACTGGCTGCCATGTGGTCCTTCCTCACCATCGCCTTCCTGGTGGCGGCGGCCTTCGCCGTCTGGAAGCTCCGCCGACCCTGGCTCATCTACCTGTTCGCGGCCCCTGTGGTCATGCTGTGCGGCCTCTTCGCCTGCGAGAGCGTGGCCCGGGCCCTCCCGGCCACGTTCTGACCCCGCCGGCGGCCACACGTCCTGTCCCCGGGAATCCGGTCGGACCGCTCTGCCCGTGGGCCGGGTGCCACGGTCGGTGACGGGTCGTGGGGCGGAGGTCCATGACGTCACCCAAGGTTCACCCACGGTGTACCTCCCCGTGACGTTGGGATTACCTCGGTTCCGTACAGTCCGCTGTGGAGGTCGCCGAGGGGCGCCCAATACGTCTCCTAGACCTCCGCAATCCATCCACGAAACTGAGGAGACACTTCATGATTCGTTCCCTGTTCACCCGCCGAAGGGGCGTGGCTGTCGCCGCCGCCACCATCGGTGTGGCCAGCCTGTCGCTGGCCTTCGCCGGTACGGCTGGCGCCGTGCCGTCGTCGACCCAGTTGGTCGCTAGCGGGTCCCAGACCTCCTACGCGACCATGACCGGCCTGACCGACCTGTTCAACAACGTCGCCGGTTGTGACCTGACCGCCTCGACGTCGGACCCCGCCCACCTGAACTGCGGAACGTCGCCGATCACCGCCGGCACCCCCGGTGGCGAGCAGGGCTTCGACGTGGCTGCCGACAATCCCTACAACGACTACTCGGTGCAGGCTCCGGCCATCGGCTCGGGCAACGGCGCCACGGCCCTCGCAGGCCGCGGCAGCGGCACGCCGACCCAGCCCATCGCCTACGCACGCGTCGTCGGCGCACAAGGGTGGTACCCAGCAGAACGACGTCGAGTACGCCACGGACGGCGTCTCCTGGACGACGTTCCAGACCGGTCGGTGGCGCGAAGACGGCACAGGCCAAGGTCACCACCATCACGTTGACCGACCTCGTCGCCATCTGGAACGGGACGCTGACGCTGCTCCGTGAAGGGCGTGACGTACACCATGGACTGGAAGTGCGAGGGCGCCAAGGCGAGCTCGCCGATCGACGTGTACGTGGCCCAGACGGGCTCCGGCACCTACTCCTCATGGCAGGGTGCACTCGGCTTCTCCAAGACCCACCCCGGTGGCGTGGAGAACGCCGGCATGGAGGCCGGATGGGTGGCCAACGGTGGTAGCCCGTCGACGCTGATCTCGGCTCACGAGAACCTGTTCGAGAACCAGATGTCGACCATCGCCGCCCAGCCTGACGCCAAGGACGCCATCTACTTCATGTCGTTCGGTAAGTTCACGACGACCTGTGCCGGTAAGAAGCCGGTGTGCGCAGGTACGGGGACCAACCTCACGACCTTCGGTCAGATCAACGGCGTCACCGCCAGCCAAGTCCACCATCCAGGGCACCGGTGGTGGCGCAGGCGTGACCTTCCCGGTCACCCGTGGCCTGTACAACGTCTACAACAACTCGACCGCCACGGTCCCGTCCAACCAGGCCACGCTGAACTACAATCGGTGAGAACGGCTTCCTCTGCAAGTCCTCCACGGCTTCCGAGGTCGACACCCAGACGGGCGTCCTCTACCGCACGGAGATCGAGAACGCCATCAAGGCCAACGGGTTCTTCCCGCTGGACGTGTCCGGCAGCCCGTTCGCCGAGGGCAGTGTTCCCGCCCCTGGCACCATCACCGACGCCGGCTACGCGGCCAGCGACAACGCTCCGACCAACACCGGAACGACGCACCACGGCTTCTGCCTCGTCACCCCCGGCGCCTGAGTCGGAGCATCACGCAGGAGCAGTACCACGCAGGAGCAGTACCGAAGCACCACTTCGGCGCTGACGAGAGGGGGTCCGGCGCAAGCCGGGCCCCCTCTTCCGTCTGTCCGAAGCAGGGCGCGCCCCGTGCGTTCGGGTCCGCCCCGCCGGGGCGTCCGTTCAGTCGTCGAGGCGGACGAGGGTCAGCGCGAGCCGGGGGCAGCTGACCGTGGCCCGCCGGGCCAGTTCCACCAGCCCGGGGGGCATCTCGCCGCCGGCGACGATCGGGAAGCCCCACGGGTCGAGGGTGATCATCTCCGGCAGCAGCTCGGCGCAGACGCCCGCACCGTCACAGGCGATGGGGTCGACGACCATCCGGTAGCGGGGGCGCCTCATCGGACGGGGACCGCCGCGGTCGGGACGGGCAGGACCGGCCGGGTGGCCTGGCAGGGCCCGCGACCCAGGTGGAGGGCGGCGTGGTCGCCGAACACGTCGACCGCCGTGCGGACGAAGCGGGCCACGCCGTCCGGGTGGCGGCACGCCCCGCGGCCCTCGACCAGTCCGCACAGCGTCGGGAGCACGTCCACCCCGCCCTTCAACGACCGTGGTCGGTAGGCGAGGTGTTCGAACGAGGTGGCCAGGAGGTCGAGCCCGTTGACGCAGGGGCCGCACTGGCCGGCGCCCTCGCCCTCCATGTAGCGGATCACCCGGGCCGCCTCGGCGAGCGGGCACACCCCGTTCGGGAGGAGGGCGACCACTCCGGCCCCTATGGAGGTCCCGTGCTGGCGTGCGGACTCCTCGGTGTACGGCATCGTCAGGGCTGTGGCCGTCGGGACCCAGCCACCCCCGTAGCCGCCGAGCAGGGCGGCCTGGAACCCGGCGGCCTTGTCGGGGCCGATCCCGAGGGCGTGGCCGAGCGTGGTGCCCAGCGGCACCTCGACGATCCGGGGTGTCTCCCACAGCCCGGTGACGGTGGTCAGCGCCGTTCCCGGGGACTCGTGGGTCCCGATGCTGCGGAACCACTGGGGTCCGTAGCGGGCGATCAGGGCCACGTGGGCCAGGGTCTCGACGTTCTGGACCAGGGTGGGCCGCCCGGCCACCCCCTGGTCGCGGACGGTGCGGATCCCGACGAAGGACGGGATCCCCGGCGAGCGGCCGTTGACGGTGTTGACGGCCGCCGATTCCTGGCCGGCGAGGAACCGGTCGGGGGCCACCACCACGTCGAAGGAGCAGCGGTCGAGGCCGCGTGCGCCCCGCTCGGTCAGCGCCCGCTCGACATCGGCCACGCGGTCGGCGGTGACGTGCACGACCACCCGGCTGGCGCCGATGGCGGCCGCCGCCACCGCAGCGCCGTCCAGCACCAGATGGGGGGACCGGCGGAGCAGGAAGCGGTCCTTGCCGCTGGCCGGCTCGCCCTCCGCCCCGTTGGCCACCACCACGGGCTTGGACCGCCCACCACCGGCGACGGCGCGCCACTTGGTCCCGACCGGGAACCAGGCACCGCCGTGGCCGCGTAGCCCACTCTGGTCGACGGCCTCCAGCAGGGCGCGTGCGCCGAGGGTCGGGATGGCTCCCCAACGGGCGAGATGGGCGTCGAGGCCCACCGTCCCTTTGGACTCCAACCCGTCGAGGAGCCGGGTCGGCCCGGTGGGCGCGTTCATCGGCCCGACCCGGCGGTGGCGGACACCGTGCCCGAGAGCCCGCCGGTTCCCTGGTCCAGTTGGAGCGAGAGGGTCAGGGTGACCGGGATTGGGGGTGGACACGGTTCCCACCACCGTTCCGCCGTTCAGCCCGGTGACCGGGCCGGTGAACTGACCGAGGGTCATGGTGCCCGAGGAGAGGGCCACACCGGACCCCGACTGGGCGCCGTTGAGCACCACGGTGAGGGGTGTGGCGGCCGAATCGGACAGGTGCATGGACAGGGTCACCTTGACGGTGCCCTGGGCGTCGGGAGCCGTCGAGGACTGGGACCCGGTGACGGTGCTGGTGAAGGGAACCGACGGCACGCCGCCGCTCCCGACGCCCGTGTTCCCGTTGGCGGCACCGTTTCCCGTGGCGACGGCGCCGCCGCCCGTGCCGCCGCCAGCCGTTCTTGGCCGCCAGTTGGGCGAGCAGCGCCGAGGAGGTACCGGAGCGGTGGGACCAACCCGGGCGCAGGGGACCGAGGGCGGCGAATCCGGCGATGGCCAGGGTGAGGACCAGTGCGCCGATGCCCGCCGCGGCCCGGTTCCCGACGGGCAGGGTGCGCCCGGTGGTCAACCGCCAGGCGAGTGCGGCGAGCACGGCCGCCGTACAGGCGGCCTCGACGAGGAGCACGACGGGGAGCTGGGTGTCGGTGCCGCTGCCGAGACCGTGGAGCAGGGCGATCGGCCAGCACAGGTAGGCCAACCAGTGGACGAACCGCCACGAGGCGTAGCCGATGCGGTGCCGGAGGCCGCTCGTGATCAATACGGCGAGCAGCAGGTCCAGACCGAGGGCGCCGAGACCCACGTAGACGGGGCGGTACGGCGACAGGAACGGCACGAACACGTCGCGGACCCCGATCGGCACGTAGCCGTCCAACACGGTGGTGCTCACGTGGATGCCGAGGAACACCAGGCACAGCAGCGATACGTTGCGGTGGACGTCCTGGGAGAGGAACCGCGGCCAACGCTCGGTGGTCCAGCCGACCGATGCCACCACGCCGAGCAGGATGGTGGCGGTCAGGAGGACGAGGGACACCAGGCCGCTGGCCCGGGTCAGGTACCAGAAGGCCTTGCCGCCGACGGTGGCGGTGGTGAGGACGGCGCCGGAGGTCACCGGTGGACCCCGGGGCGCGGGTGGGTGTCCTCGGGCCAACCGGCCACGGCGATGACGGTCCCGTCGGCACGGACGAGCCGGGCGGGGAGGTGGAGGGAGGCGAGCCAGGCGGGGGCGTCCACCCCCAGGACCATCGACGCGGTGGACGCGGTGTTGGCATCCACGCAGGAGCCGGCGGCCACGGTCACCGTGCGCCAGCACGGGTCGACGGGCAGACCGGTGGTCGGGTCGACGAGGTGGTGGACCGCGGTACCGCCGAGGGTCCAGTGGCGGTTGGAGACCCCGGAGGTGGCGAGTCCACCGGACCGAACCGACACGGCGGTCGGGGCGTCGGGGTCGCCGCACACGTCGGCGACGCCGACGACGAACCCCCCGGCGGGTGCACCGTGCACGGAGACGTCCCCTCCGAGGGAGACGAGCACACCGCATCCGAGGCGTGCGGTGATGGCGGCCGCGGCCCGGTCGGCGGCCCAGGCCTTGGCCGTGGCCCCCAGGTCGAGCAGCGTGCCCTCGGGCATGGTGAGCGTGCCGGCCGCGACGTCGAGGACCACCGAACGCCACCCCGGCACCGGAGCCGGGTCGGGAAGGGCGCCGGTGACGCCTCCACGCACCTCGGCGAAGTCGCGGTCGTAGCCGAGCCGGCAGAGTGCAGCTCCCACCGTCGGGTCGACGGCACCGTTCGTCAACGCCGCGGCCCGCAGCGCGATCGCCAGGGCGTCGACCAGTTCGGGCGAGACGGGCACGGCCACCTCGTCGGTCGCGGAGCGGAAGAGGCGACTCACCTCGGAGTCGTCACGGAATCGGCTGGCCACCGCTTCGACCCGGTCGAGCTCCTCGTCCAGGATCCGCGAGGCGGACACCACGGCGGTCGCCTCGGTCACCACCAGCTCGATGCGGGTGGACCAGCGGGTCGTGCGGTGGACGGCGAGGCGGGCCGCCCGGTCGGTGACGGGTGCCGGGCCGCTCAACTCGAGCCGCTCGTGACCGGTGCCTGTTGGTAGCTGGGCGCCGGCGCCGAGGCGGGGGCGGAGATTCCGGAACCTTGCGACGCGGCGGCGGATCCGCCGGCTGGAGGCCCCGCTGGACGTGCCGCTCCCGGGGACGGGAGCAACCGTGCCACCGACACCGCTGGTGGTGCCGGACGTCGAGGTGCCCGGTGATGCGGCGTGCCCGGGGATCGTTTGGCTCAGGTAGGCGCCGGCCACGGCCACAGCGGCGACGGAACCGAACGCGATGCCCTTGGTGATGGCGCGCCCACGTTCGAACCCGGCCTCTCGCTGGAGTCGTGCGGTCCGAGTCGGATCGGAGCGGCGGGGCTGGTTCCCGGCGCGTCTGGGCGTGCTCATGATCCTCAGGTTACGGAGCGAACCTGACAGGCAAATGAACGGAACATAAGAACTACCTGAGAATCCGGGTGCCGATCGGCGTCGCGCCCGGATCGGGGTACTTCCTGGTCAGCGACCCAGAGACCGGGAAGTCACGGGCGTGAGGGAGGCGCCGTGGACGGGGTCGGTGGGGAGGGCGGGTTGGGCGTCCGAGCAGTCTGGCGCCAGGTGATCTCGAAGCGCGCCCCGCCGAGGTCGGAGTCGGTGATCGACCAGGTGCCCGACGTCGACCGTACGACGGAATCGGCGATGGCCAGGCCCAGTCCGGTCCCGCCCGGCTCCTGGTCGGCCCGGTGGAAGCGGTCGAACACCAGGTCCCGGTCGCCCTTGGGGATGCCGGGCCCCGAGTCCTCGACCGCCAGCACCACCTTCCCGCCCGAGACGGACACGCCGACCTCGACGGACCCACCGACCCCGGCGTACTTGCAGGCGTTGTCGATCAACACGGTGACGAGGCGGTCGATGCCCTCGGGGTCAGCCTGGACCCGGGCCGTGCCCTCGGGCTCGGTGCGGGTGGTCAGGACGAGTGATGCCGTGTCGGCCACCGGCTGGAATCGGGCGGCCGCGGTGGCCACCGCGGCCGAGACGTCGACCGTGGCGATCCGGTCAGGGTCGGGGGCCCGGCCGTCGGCCCGGGCCAACCACAGGAGATCGTCGACGATGGCCCGAAGCCGATGGCTCTCGGAGCCGATGCGCTCGAGGGTGGACCGGTACTCCTCGGTATCACGGGCCCGGCCAAGCGCCAGTTCGACCTCGGCCTCGATGACGCTCAGCGGGGTGCGCAATTCGTGGCTGGCGTCGGCCGTGAATTCGGCCTGTCGCCGTCGGATCAGCTCGATCGGCGCCGAGGCACGCAGGCCGACGATGAAGGAGCCGATGAAGGTCACCACCAGGAGCAGCGCCCCGAGCACGACCTCGGCGGCCAGGAGGTCACGCCGGGCATCGTGGGCCCGGGACTCGCTGGCGCCGGCCACCAGCCACCCGTCCGGCGACGCCTTGGCCGCGAACCGGAACGTGGTCCCGTCCCCCTCGAGGGTGACGGCGCCCCCCTCCCACGTATGGGCGGGCAGGTTCGGCGCCCCGACCGTCAACGCCGTGACGCGGCCGTCCCGGTTCACGCGCCAGACGAAATCGGGGACGTCGTCGACGTCGCCACCGCGGTGTGCGGACGAGGACGCGGCCGACCCCGATTTGCCCGTGGCCGCGGCGTCGAGCGTGGCGGTGAGCCGGCTGTCGAGGTCCCGGGTGAGGTTGTGCTCGATGTGCGAGTTGACGCCGACGGCGAGGAGGAAGGCGACGACGCCCACGATGGCGGTGGCGGCCAACGCCACCCGGGCGGCATGGGCCCAGCGGACGTCGGGCCGCCTCATCGGGGCACGATTCGGTACCCGAAGCCGCGTACGGTCTCGATGGTCGCCGTACCGCCCGCCAGCTTGCCCCGGAGGCGACCCATGTGGACGTCGATGGTGTTGGATCCCACCGGGTCCGCCTCGTCGGGCCACACCTGGATGGCGATCGTCTGACGGTTGACGGGGGCGGGGGAGCGGCGCAGGAGCAGTTCGAGCAGGCCGGTCTCGATGGCCGTCAGGCCGAGTGGCTCACCGCCGAGGCTGGCCATCCGGGTGGCCGGGTCGAAGGACAGGTCCCCGCACTCGAGGATCGGGGCCAGGGTGAGGGGTGGCCGCCGCTGGAGTGCGGAGAGCCGGGCGACCAGCTCGGCGAAGGTGAACGGCTTGACCAGGTAGTCGTCGGCCCCCTCGTTGAGGCCCTCCACCCGGTCCTCGGTGGCGTCCCGGGCCGTCAGCATCAGCACCGGCGTCCGGTCGCCACGGGCCCGCATGGCCCGGATCACCTCGACGCCGGTCGTCGAGGGCATCCGCCAGTCGAGGACGACGACCTCGTAGGTGTAGGACCGAAGGTAGGAGAGGGCGACCGTGCCGTCGACCACGGCATCCACCACGTAGCCCTGTTCGCGCAGGCCGCGCTCGAGCACCGATCGCAGACCGGGGTCGTCTTCTGCAACCAGGACTCTCATCGGCTCCCATCGTGACCCAGGGGAGTGGGTCAGCCCCCGGTTCCGCGAGCCGCCAACCACGGCCCGACGGTGGGTGCCATGGCCATGGCCAGCAGCACCCCGACGACCACACAGGTTGCCAGAGTCCACATGCGGGCACCCGCACCCCGGACCTGGGAGCGGGTGCGGGCCACGAAGTCGGCGGGCGCCAGTCGACTGGTGTCGAGGACGTGGCCGAGCACGTGGACGGCCATGGCCCCGAACCACAGGACGAAGCTGGCCTTGTGGACGAAGAGCACGTCGGCCCGGAGGGAATGGGGTACGAGCATGAGGGCGATCCCCGAGGCGAACACGCCCACCGTCAGCACCACCACGATCGGCCCGAGCAGTCGAAGGAGGAGCGGCGGGGCCCCCCGCTCGCGATAGGGGGGGGCGCCCAGGTAGTACCGAACCATCCGCCAGCCCGTGGTGGCGAGCTTCACCACCACGAACGGGACCAGCACCATGCCGATCACCACGTGCGCGGTCAGGAACGAACCCAGCTGCAGGAGCGTGGCGCCCTCGGCGGCCAGGAGCACCAGCAGCACGGCCGCGGTCATCCCGGTCAGGCGGGCGTTCCCCTCCGGACCGCCCAACCGATCCTGGTCGGTCGACCCCTCGGAACCCGCCGGGGAACGAGGCGCGGAACGGCTTCGTGCGTCCGGCATCGGTCGGGTCATCCCTCCAGTTTGCAGGGTGCACCTGACGGGCGCATGACAATGGCCATTGCACCCGGGAAACCGTCCCTGTTTGCGGATTCCGGTTCGTGTAGGGTCATCGAACAAGGCGGAAGAGAAGTTCGTCTGACCTACCAGTCGCCCGTCGGGCGACACCAGTTCGAAGGTGCGGGCGCAGGGGAGTGACCCGTATCTCATCATCCACCGGGTTCCCCGACGCTGGCTGCCCCCCTGCCCCTCGTGGTAGTCGGCGCCGGGGACCCGGCGGGCTCTCCGTCCTCCCGGGGTGGGCGCGCCGATCCGTCGGCTGCACCACCGGAGGGCGAACCACCGGTGCCGGGACTCCCGGTGGCGGCCGTCCGGGGTCGGATCGACCGGCGGATGCCATGGGCCGGCCCGGCCGCCGCTCAGCGTGTCGTGGGGAGCCAGGGCTGCCGGTCGGCCTCGTAGGCCTCGATCTCGTCCTCGTGCCGCAGCGACAACCCGATATCGTCCCAGCCGTTGAGCAGGCGGGCCCGGGTGAACTCGTCCATCGGGAACGCCGTCTCGATCCCTGCCGCCGGCGCGTCGAGGGTCCCGCGTTCCACATCGATGGTGATCTCGAGGCCCGGGTCGGCGGCCACCGCGTCCAGGAGGGCCCGACCCACGGCCGGGTCGACCTGCACGGGAACGAGACCCGCCTTGGTGCAGTTGTTGCGGAAGATGTCGGCGAACCCGGGGGAGACCACTGCGGCGAACCCGTAGTCCTGCAACGCCCACACCGCATGCTCGCGGGACGAGCCGGTGCCGAAGTTGGGACCCGCCACCAGGATGGTGGCCCCGGCGTACTCCTCGCGGTTGAGCACGAAGGCGCGGTCGTCCCGCCACTCGCTGAACAGCCCGGCCCCGAAACCGGTGCGCTCGACCCGCTTCAGCCAGTCCGACGGGATGATCTGGTCGGTGTCCACGTCCGATCGGTCGAGCGGCACGGCGCGGCCCGTCACCATCCGTACGGCGTCCATCAGCTCAGTTCCTCCGGGGTGGCGAACCGACCGGCCACCGCGGTGGCCGCGGCCACCGCCGGGGACACCAGGTGGGTGCGGCCACCGCGGCCCTGGCGCCCCTCGAAGTTCCGATTGGAGGTCGAGGCGGCCCGTTCGCCCGGCGCCAGCTTGTCCGGGTTCATGGCCAGACACATCGAGCACCCCGGCTCCCGCCAGTCGAATCCGGCTTCCGTGAACACCCGGTCGAGACCCTCCGACTCGGCCTGGGCCTTGACCCGATGCGATCCCGGCACGACCAGGGCCCGCAGTCCCGACCGCACGGCCCGACCGCGCAGGACGTCGGCGGCGGCCCGCAGGTCCTCGATGCGCCCGTTGGTGCACGAGCCGATGAACACGGTGTCGACCGTCACCTCGGCGAGCGGTGTCCCGCCGACCAGCCCCATGTACTCGAGCGCCCGGGCGGCGGCTTCCCGCTCGGCCGGGGTGTCGAACGAGTCCGGATCGGGGACGTTGCCGTCGATGCGGGTGACCTGGGCCGGGTTGGTGCCCCAGGTGACGAACGGGGCCAGCTCACGTGCGTCGAGTTCGACCTCCTTGGCGAACGTGGCGCCCGGGTCGGTGGGGAGCGACCGCCAGTAGTCGAGGGCCTGCTCCCATGCCGCGCCCTTGGGCGCGTGGTCGAGCCCCTCAAGGAAGGCGAAGGTGGTGTCGTCGGGAGCGATCATCCCGGCCCGGGCACCACCTTCGATGGACATGTTGCAGACCGTCATGCGGCCTTCCATCGAGAGGCCCTGGACGGCGGAGCCCCGGTACTCGATGACGTGGCCGCTGCCACCTCCGGTCCCGATCCGCCCGATGACGGCGAGCACCAGGTCCTTGGCCGTGACGCCGGCCGGCAGGTCGCCGTCGACGGTGACGGCCATGGTGGCGGGGCGGCGCTGGGGCAGGGTCTGGGTGGCCAGTACGTGCTCGACCTCGCTGGTCCCGATCCCGAAGGCAAGGGCGCCGAATGCGCCGTGGGTCGAGGTGTGGCTGTCGCCGCACACGATCGTCATGCCCGGCTGGGTGAGGCCCTGCTCGGGCCCGATGATGTGCACGATGCCCTGGTTGGCGTCGCCCATCGGATAGCAGGTGATCCCGAATTCGGCGCAGTTGGCCGAGAGCACGGCCAACTGCTTGGCCGAGATGGGATCGGACACCGGCTTGTCGATGTCGGTGGTGGGCACGTTGTGGTCGGCCGTGGCGATGGTGAGGTCCGGGCGGTGGACGCTGCGCCCGGCCAGCCGGAGGCCGTCGAATGCCTGGGGTGACGTGACCTCGTGGATCAGGTGCAGGTCGATGAAGAGGAGATCGGGCTCCTCGGTCCCCCCGTCGTGGACGACGTGGCCGTCCCAGACCTTCTCGGACAGGGTGCGCGGCTCGCTCACGGCCTCACGCTCCGATCTTGACGATCTCGACCCGGAGGTTGCCCCCGGGGGCGGCGTATTCGACGGACTCGCCCACCGCATGGCCGATGAGGGCCTGGCCGAGGGGTGAGCCGGGAGACACCACGGTGAGATCCCCCTGGCGTTCCTCGATGGAACCAACGAAGAAGTCGGTGGTGTCGTCCTCGTCGTCACCCTCGTAGCGGAGGGTGACGACCGATCCGTGGGTGACCGTGCCGTCACTCGGCGCCGCATCGACCACCGTGGCGGTCTTCAGCATCTGCTCGAGCTGGCGGATCCGAGACTCCATCTTCCCCTGGGTGTCCTTGGCGGCGTGGTAGTCGCCGTTCTCCTTCAGGTCGCCGAGGGCCCGGGCCGCCTCGATGAGGGCGGCGATCTCCACCCGGCCGCGGGTGGTGAGGTCCTCGAGCTCCGCCTGGAGGCGCTCGTAGGTGTCACGGGTCAGCTGGGTGTCGGAGGTGTCACTCACGGGGTACCAGGGTAACGGGTCGACGGGCGGTCCCGGCACGAGCCCCCGGGCGTGGCGATGGTGGGGTGGGCCGGTCGGAGTCCGGGCCGGGATCACGATTCGGGAGAGGCCGTACCTCGTACGAATACGTACGCGGTATGGCGGAACACGAAACCTCCCGCCGGGGTTCTCCCTGGGGACGGCCTGCGCCGATACGGTCCGGGGTGCGCCTCCCGTGGGACAATCGGAGTCGCACCAGTGGACGAGGGAGGGACACGTACATGGCCGATATCCAGGGAACCTGGGACCAGCGGTTCGACGGGGTGGCGACCACGCTGTCGGCCAGTCTCGACGCCGGGACCGATGTCGGTGCCTCGGTCGCCGTGCTGCTCGGCGGAGAGCCGGTGGTGGACATCTGGGGCGGGACGGTCGACGAGGCGGGCTCCGCTCCGTGGCAGAAGGACACCATCACCAACGTCTGGTCGACCACCAAGACCATGACCTTCCTGTGCGCGCTGATGCTGGCGGACCGGGGCGAGCTCGACTTCTACGCGCCGGTGGCCCGGTACTGGCCCGAGTTCGCCGCCGGGGGCAAGGCGTCCGTCGAGGTCCGCCATCTGATGGCCCATACCGCCGGCCTGCCCGGGTGGGCCGAGCCGATGGCCCCCGAGGACCTGGCCGACTGGGAGAAGTGCACGTCGGTCCTGGCCGCCCAGGAGCCGTGGTGGGAGCCCGGCACGGCGTCCGGCTACCACGCGGTGACCCAGGGCTACCTGATCGGCGAGGTGGTCCGACGGATCACCGGGACCACCATCGGATCCTGGTTCGCCTCGGAGGTGGCCCGACCGTTGGGAGCCGACTTCCACATCGGGCTCCCCGAGTCGGAGGACCCCCGCGTCTCGGTGGTGATCCCGCCGCCGCCCCTGGACCTCGAGGCGCTCAACCCGTCGGAGCTGGTCATCCGGGCGATGTCGAACCCCATGCTCGACGCCAGCTACCCGAGCCACAGCTGGTGGCGCCGGGCCGAGATCCCGGCGGCCAACGGGCACGGGAACGCCCGGTCGGTGGCCCTGGTGCAGTCGATCATCGCCGGGAGGGGGGAGGCCCGCGGCGTGCGGCTCCTGTCGGAGGCGGGGTGCGACCGGATCTTCGACGAGCAGATCCACGGCACCGACCTGATCCTCGGGGCCGAGTACCGGTTCGGGATGGGCTACGGCCTGAGCTCGGGGATGATGCCCATCGGACCGCGAGCGTGTTTCTGGGGCGGCTACGGGGGTTCGCTCATCGTGATGGACCAGGAGGCCGACCTGACGGTCTGCTACGCCATGAACCGCATGGAGGCCGGCCTCCAGGGCGACCTGCGCGGCGCCAACATCGTCATGGCGGCGGTCATGGGACTGGCCGGAGGCTGAGGGTCCGGGCCGAGGTGACCGACGGGTGGAAGCGACGGTGAGGGGGTGACGGCGGCCGCGCCTGCCGGCCCGCCGGACGACGCCAACCCCCGGTCGTTCGAGGCCCAGTTCGAGGAGCAGCAGCAGCGCCCGATCCGCTGGAAGGCGCTGGTGAAGCGCTCGATCGGGATCGCCTTCACCGGCGTGGTCCTCTACCTGGTCGCCCCCAGCATCCTCTCGGTCCTGCATTCGTGGCCCAAGCTGGCCACGCTGAACCTCCTGTGGTTCGTCCCGGCGGTGGTGGCCGAGGGTGCCCACTTCGCCTGCACGTTCGCCCTCCAGCGGATCGCCCTGCGGACCAAGGCGTGGTTCGCGGTGATCACCGCCCAGCTGTCGGGCAACGCCATCTCGCTCATCGTGCCCGGGGGCGCGGCGGCCGGGGCGGCCGTCCAGTTCCGGATGCTGGGCACCGCCGGGATGGACGCCGCCGAGTCGGTCAGCGGCCTCACCGCCTTCTCGTTCCTCGGCATCGGCGGGCTGCTGGCCCTGCCCGTGTTCGTCCTCCCGGTCGTCATCTTCGGGGCCCCGGTGGCCTCCGACCTGTCCCATGCCGCCTGGGTGGGGGCGATCGGATTCGTCCTGTTCACCGTCTTCGGAGCGGTGGTGATGTCGTTCGACGCACCGCTCCTGTGGGCCGGCCGGGTGGCGCAGTCGGTCCGCAACCGGGTGCTGAAGAAGCGGGCACCGGTCGACGGGCTGCCCGAGCGCCTGCTGGCCCAGCGCAACGTCATCCGGGCCGTCCTCGGCCAGCAGTGGTGGCAGGCGACGCTGCTCTCGGTCGGCCGCCTCGTCTTCGACTACCTCTGCCTGTTGTTCTGCGTCCGCGCCGTGGGCGCCCACCCGCGCCCGTCCCTGATCCTGCTGGCCTATGCGGTGGCCGGCGTCATCGGCCTCCTCCCCATCACCCCGGGCGGCATCGGCGTGGTCGAGGCGAGCCTGGCCGGATTCCTGGCCCTGGCCGGCCTCGACGGGGCCCAGGCGGTGCTGGCCACCCTGGCCTACCGCCTCGCCTCGTACTGGCTTCCGATGGCCGCCGGGCCCATCGCCTACGTGGCCTTCCGGCACCGGTACCGCAGCCATGGCAGACCGACCCCCGAGCTGGGGGCGACGTCGACCTAGTGGTGGTTCCGCCCGCCGTCCGGACACCCGCCCGCCGGACACCCGCCCGCCGAACACCCTCCGCCTAGCGCAGGTCGACCTCGCCGTCGGGCCGCAGGGTGCCGAGGCGCCCGCACCCCTCCTCGGTCACCAGCACCGCCAGGTGATCGGCGTCGGTGACGTGGGCCCAGGCCCGGCGTCCCTGCAGAGTCCGACAGGCCACCACGGCCCGCTCCGGTGATCCGTCCCGGCCGAACGACACCGAGTACGTCTCGACGGTGATCTCGCCCTTGGCGTCGGCGTCCGGCGAGCACTGGGGGAGGGAGCCCACCGCGGCCTGGGGGTCTGCCCAGGCGAAGCCCGACGCCGACTCGACCACGGTGTGCTCCGGCAGGCGGTCGTCGTCGTGGGGACGCTCCGTGGGTGGCTCGGTGCCGTAGACGCCGACGCTGTGCTTGGACACGTACCAGCCGAGCCCGGTGGTGAGCCCGGTGGTGCCGGGCTCCTCGCGCAGCACGCCGACCATGGCGGCCAGCGAATGGGTGCCGTAGTTGTTTCCCGGGTCACCGGCGAACGTGAGCCCGCCGGTGACCGTCAGCGGGCGCGACGGGTCGTCGTCGGGAACTCCCAACTCCGCGGCGGCGATCTCCACCGCTGACGGGAAGCACGAATAGAGGTCGAGGTGGGCCACCTCGTCGATGCCGGTCCCGGCCAGGGCGAGGGCGGACGCCCCGGCCAACCGGATGGCGGGCGACGAATGGAAATCGGCCCGATGGGAGAGGAACCAGTGGTCCTCGGCGTCGGCTCCGGACAGCGGGAAGACCCAGCGGTCGCGAGGGACGCCGGCGGCCTCGGCCGCGGCGGCCGAGCACAGGATGGCGGCGGCCCCTTGGTCCACCTGGAGGTTCGCCGTCAGGAGCTTGGTGTAGGGATAGGCGATCATCCGGTTGGACTCGGAGACCGTGGTGAGCTCGTCGGCCGTGAGCGGCTCCCGGATCCAGGCGTAGGGGTTGTGCGACGCCACCGAGGAGCAGCGTGACCAAAGGGCCCCGATGTGGGCCAGGTGCTCCGGCAGGGTCCGGCCCGACTCGGCCCGCAGCGCGTTCTCGAACAACGGGAACACGTGGATGGGGAGGTCGAGTCCCCGCTCCTCCTCCGACCGGGTCGTCCCGCGCCGGTCACTCCCGAACAGGGTGGGTGGCTCGGTGTCCGCCGGCTGGACGGTCCAGGGGAGCAGGGGCCGGTCCGGGTGCCGACGGGCCGCCGCCTGGGTGTAGAAGCAGTCGGCCCCGGCGATCACGGCCACGTCGAGCTCGCCCCGCCCGATGGCCAGGGCGGTGGCGTTGACCAGCGACTGGGGGTTGTTGCCCCCGGTGGTGGTGACCAGGATCTGGTCGGGCTCGATTCCCAATTCCTCGGCGAGCAGGGCCCCGGGATCGATGTAGTGCCAGCTCAGCGGGTTCGCCACCCGGAGGGAACCGGCACGGGCGAGCAACGACCGTCCGGCCGGGGACGCCCCGCCGGGACGCGCCTCGTCGCAGTCCTCGACGGCGGCGTGGACGGCGTCCAGCATGAGGCCCAGGGGCTCGGGACGGTCGGCCAGGCTGCCCTCTCCCTCGGTCCGGGGTCGGTTCGTCACCTGGCCGACGCCCACGACCACCGGGGTGGACGGGTCGATCTTCATGACCTTGCGAGCCTACCGGCGGCCGGAAGGCCCCCGATTCGGTGGGTGATCATCCCTCCCGTCCCCCTGATCTCCCTGCGCCCCACTCGGTACACTCGGGCCATGCGCATCGCCGTGGGCTCGGACCACGCGGGCTACGCCCTCAAGTCGGAGATCATCGCCCACCTGACCGGGTGCCGACCACGACGTGCTCGACCTGGGCGCCGACTCGTCCGAGGTCTCGGTCGACTACCCCCTGTACGGCCGGGCCGTGGGTGAGGCGGTGGCCGACGGGCGGGCCGAGCGGGGCGTCTGTGTGTGCGGCTCGGGCATCGGAATCGGCATCGCGGCCAACAAGGTGCCCGGTGTGCGGGCCGCCGTGGTGCACGACACGACGACGGCCGTGCTGGCCCGCCGCCACAATGACGCGAACGTCGTGTGCGTGGGTGAGCGCACGACCGGACGGGCCGAGGCCATGGACGTCATCGACGCCTTCTTCTCCACCGAATTCGACGGCGGTCGCCACCAGCGGCGCATCGACCAGATCACCGACCAGGAAAGGGAGCACCCGAGCCCATGAGCAGCCCCACCTCCGCCTCGCCGTTCGACCGCTGGCTCACCGGGGACCCCGAGGTCCTCTCGCTCTTCGGGGCCGAGGCCGAACGGCAGTCCACCACGCTCCAGCTCATCGCCTCGGAGAACTTCACCTCCCCGGCGGTGCTGGCCGCCACCGGCTCGATCCTCACCAACAAGTACGCCGAGGGCTACCCGGGGCGCCGGTACTACGGGGGCAACCAGGTCATCGACCAGGTGGAGGACCTGGCCCGCGACCGGCTGACCGCCCTGTTCGGTGCCGAACACGCCAACGTGCAGCCCCACGCGGGGTCCAACGCCAACGTGGCCGCCTACCAGGCCCTGATCAACCCGGGCGACACGGTGCTGGCCATGCGCCTCGACCACGGGGGGCACCTGACCCACGGGTCACCGGCGTCCATCACCTCCAAGATCTGGAACTTCGTGTCGTACGGCGTGTCGCCGGCCACGGACGACCCCGACAAGCCGGGCGAGATCATCGACTTCGACCAGGTCGCCGACCTGGCCCGCACCCACCGGCCGAAATTGATCGTGGCCGGCTCCACCGCGTACGCCCGGATCATCGATCCGATGCCGTTCCGCGAGATCGCCGACTCCGTCGGGGCGAAGTTCCTGTTCGACGCGGCGCACCCGGCCGGCCTCATCGCCGGCGGTGCCCACCCGTCGCCGGTCGGGGTGGCCGACGTGGTCACCTTCACCACCCACAAGACGCTGCGCGGACCCCGCGGCGGCGCCATCGTGTGTTCGGCCGAGTACGCCAAGGCCATCGACAGCGCCATCTTCCCGGGGCTGCAGGGTGGGCCGCTCGAGAACGTGATCGCCGGCAAGGCGGTGGCGTTCGCCGAGGCCGCCCGCCCCGAGTTCCGGGACTACTCGGCGGCGGTGGTGGCCAACGCCCAGGCCCTGGCCACCGCGGTCGCGGCCGAGGGCATCCGCCTCGTGTCGGGTGGGACGGAGAACCACCAGGTCCTGTGCGACCTCCGCTCCTTCGACGCCGAGCTGACCGGCAAGGAGGCCCAGGAGGTCCTGGACCGGGCCGGCATCACCTGCAACCGCAACACCATCCCCGACGACCCCCGGTCCCCGTTCGTGACCTCCGGCCTGCGGCTGGGCACGGCCGCCCTCACCACCACCGGAATGGGCGGGGCCGAGATGGCCCGCGTCGGCGCCCTCATCGGCCGCACCCTGCGCGGTCGGGCCGACGACGGAGTCGTGGCCACCATCCGGGCGGAGGTCCGGGAGCTGTGTGCCGGCTTCCCCCCGTACCCGGGCCTGGCCGGGGCGTGACCGCGTCGACCGCGGGCGGGCGCCCGGGGTGACCCGGTGAACGCGGGCGTCCCGCTCAACTGGTACGCCGTCCTCCTGGTGGTGGCCGCCGCCTCCACCTGGATCCTGACCTTCCCGGCCCGCCGCATCGCCGTGCAGATCGGCTACGTGGCCCAGCCCGACGACCGCAAGGTCCACCAGCGCGTCACCCCCCAGTCGGGCGGCGTGGCCATGTTCCTCGGGATGCTGCTCACCTGGGCGGTGGCCGCCTCGATCCCCGGTCTGGACCAGCTGTTCCGCGGGTCGCCGGAGCCGCTCGGCCTGATCCTCGGCGCCGCCGCCATCTTCGTGGTCGGGCTCATCGACGACTTCCGGGACATGTCGGCGCCGGCCAAGGTGGCCGGCCAGGTGCTGGCGGCCACGATCCTGTACTTCATGGGCGTCACCTGGTTCCAGTTCAAGGTGCCGCTGGCCGGGCTGGTCCAGCTGTCACCGGAGTGGACGCCGCTGCTGACGGCCCTGTGGGTCATCGCCATCACCAACGCCGTGAACCTGATCGACGGGCTGGACGGGCTGGCCGCCGGCGTGGTGGCCATCGCGTCGGGGGCCCTGGCCGTCTACGGGCTCCACCTCCAGTACCTGGGCAACCTGCCCGCCGACAACATCGGCCCGCTGATCGCCGTGGTCACCTGCGGGATCTGCCTCGGCTTCCTGCCCCACAACTTCCACCCGGCCAAGATCTTCATGGGTGACGGCGGCGCCCTGCTCCTCGGGCTGCTCATGGCCGCGTCCACCATGCTCATCGGGGGACGCTCGGCCGGCACGGTGGGCGGGGTGGCCGCCCGCAGCGGGCAGACCTACTTCTTCTTCGCCCCCCTCTTCATCCCCTTCTTCATCCTCGGGGTGCCCATCGTCGACATGGCCTTCGCCTTCGTGCGCCGCACGGCCAACCGCACGGGGTTCTCGACCCCGGACAAGAACCACCTCCACCACCGCCTGCTCCGCCTCGGCCACGGCCACCGGCGCAGCGTCCTGATCCTGTGGGCCTGGACCGTCCTGCTGTCGGGCCTCGTGCTCTTCCCCCTCTACGTCTCGAGTGTGAACGCCTTCATCCCGTTCGGCGCCCTGGCCCTCGGCGTGATCCTCTACACCCTGTTCCACCCGTCGCTCCGGCGACAGGCCGACGCCGAGGAGCCGGCGCCCGTCGCCGAGCACCCGCCGGAGGCCGACGAGGCCCGGGTCGCGGAGGTGGGTGACGGGGCGGAACTCCAGGTGGCCGAGCCGGCCCGGGTGGTGGACACCTCGGCCTGAACGGGCCGTGGGCCGCCCGCCGGGTGCAGGGGGCGCCAGCGTTACCGTGCCGTGAACAGCATGTTTCGGGCGTTTTGCTGCGCCGGAGGGAAAAGTGCGATGATGCGCCACGTGAATTACAGGCCTTCCACCCCTTCGGAGGGGTCCGCCCCGCGGGGCCGCGCCAAAGGCCTGTGCCCGTTCGACACCGACGCCCGGACGACCTGCTCGTCCCCTGCGTGAGCCCGGAATCCACTCGTGACGCCTCCCTTCCCGACATCGACTGACGCGGTCCGGCCCGAGCATGGACGAGCCCACCCCCGCACCCGATGCGGACGACCCGCAGCCGCACTGGCAGCCGTCGGACCGTCGGCTGTCGCCCGGAGCGGTCGCCTTCCTGGGGCTCGGGCTCTCGATCGGGCTGTGCCTGGCCGTCACCGTGGGTGCCGGCCTGGTGCTCGACGCCGTACTGCACTCGTCGCCGGCATTCCTGCTGGTCGGGATGACCGTCGGACTGGTGGTGGCCGTGGCCATGGCCGTCTCCACGATCCGGAAGTACCTGTAGCCGCCACCGGAACGGGGTCCTAGGGGTGTTCGCCCACTTCTCGCTCCCGAGCCTCCCGGACGTCTCCCGCCGGACCATGGGCGCGACGCTGGTGTTCGGCGCCGCCGCCCTGGTGGCCGCGTTCTCCTTCGGCCACCTGCTGGTGGGGGTGGGCGCGTGCATCGGCCTCGGCATGGGCCTCCTCAACTTCCGCCTGATCGGCGTGTCGGTCGACAAGGTCACGGCCATGGACGTCGACAACCCCAAGCGCCCGCTGGCCGTCAACACGCTCGGCCGGATGGGCGTCATCACGGTGATCGCCCTCGGCCTGTGCTTCCTGTCCAAGCCGCTGGGGTTCGGCGTGCTCGGCGGACTGGCCGCCTTCCAGATCATCCTGATCGCCAACGTGGCCCGCTCGATGGCCAAGGCCGGCCCGATGACCTCGGTCGACGACGTCATCAACGCCAACGTGATCGACGACAACGAGCCCGTGGTGTCCCCCGCCGCCGTCGAGGCCGCCGACGACACCCGTGGAGGTGCCTGACCGCATGGCAAGTTTCATGACCCCGTTGCTGGGCATCGACATCACGCCGGGGGAGCACCTCCAGGGCAAGCTCTTCGGGCTCACCATCAACTGGGACATCGTCTGGGCCACCTGCATCGCCGGACTCATCGTCATCACCCTCGGCCTGATCCTCCGAGCGAAGGCGACCAGTGGGGTGCCGGGCAAGTTCCAGCTGGCCTGGGAGTTGGCCGTCGGCGCCGTCCAGAAGCAGGTCGACGACTCGATCGGGCCCCGGGGTGCAGCCGTCGTCCCGCTGGCCCTCACCCTCTTCATCTTCATCTTCACCTGCAACCTCTTCGAGGCACTGGGGATCGGCTCCCAGCTCGACTTCCTCCCCGCGCCGACCAGCGACATCAACCTGCCGCTCGCCATGGCCCTGTACGTCATCGTCATGGTCCACCGTGCGGCCATCAGGAACCGGGGCGTGGGCGGGTACTTCAAGCACTACTTCTCCCAGCCCTTCCCCATGAAGCTGGCCCCGGTCAACCTGTTCATGAACGGCATCGAGGAGCTGGTGAAGCCGGTCACCCTGACGCTCCGTCTCTTCGGGAACCTGTTCGCCGGCGGTCTGATGCTGTCGCTGCTGGCGGCGCTGGTGGCCTGGAAGTTCGGCAGCTACGGCGTGATCGGCGGCGTCCTGTCCTCGGTGTTCACCGTGGTGTGGAAGCTCTTCGACATGGCCATCGGCGCCATCCAGGCCTTCATCTTCGCCCTCCTCACCATCCTCTACTTCGACACGGCGATGGCCTCCGACGAGGCCCACTGACACCGGTCAGCGGCACCCGATCACGACCCTTTTCACCCATCTACCTCAACAAAGGAGCAGTTCCCATGGCAGCAAGTCCCGTCGACTACACCAGCGCTATCAAGACGGCCGGTGGCCTCATCGGCGCCGGCCTGGCGCTCGGCGGCGGTGCCGTCGGTGCCTCCATCGGTGACGGCCTGGCCGGTAGCCAGACGATCGCCGGCGTGGCCCGTCAGCCCGAGGCCCAGGGCCGCCTGACCACGATCATGTTCCTGACGGTCGGCCTCTGCGAAGCGGCCTACTTCATCAACCTGGTCTTCGCCGCACTCTTCGTCTTCTCGCTGGGCAAGTGACCCCCGCCCGTCCGGGCGACCGGGCCGAAGGCCTGTCGGCCCGCGGCGCAGGAATCGCCCGGGGGCTCCTCCGACCAACCGACCAAGGATGACGACCATGCCAATCGCCACCAGTAACTTCCTCGTCCCCAACGGGACGTTCATCGTGGTCCTGATCGCGTTCATCATCGTGCTGGGTGTCATCACCAAGTACGTGCTGCCCGTGCTCAACGCGGCGCTCACCGAGCGCCAGGAGCAGATCCGGGGCGAGCTCGAGGCGGCCGACAAGGCCAAGTCCGACGCCGAGGAGGCCGACGCCGAGCGGCGCGCCGTGCTGGAGCAGGCCCGCACCCAGGCCCGCGAGATCGTCGGCCAGGCGCAGTCCACCGCCGACCAGATCGTCACCAGCGCCACCGCCGAGGGTCAGGCCGTCCACGACCGGATCGTGGCCTCGGCCGAGGCCGAGGTCGTCGTGGCCCGCCAGGCCGCCGTCGAGGAGGTGACCGCCCGGGTGGGCGAGATCGTCCTGGCCGCCGCCGAGCGCGTCATCGGGCGCGAGATCAGGGCCGCCGACCACCAGGACCTCATCGACGAGGCCATCGCCGCCGTGCGGTCCGAGACCACGGGTGCCGCCGCCGGCGCCGGGGGCGCCCGGTGAACCCAGCCCTCCAGGGCTACCTGGCCGCCATGGAGGAGTCGCTGGCCGACGCCGGCAGCCTGGCCGACGCGGGCGCGGAGCTGCACGCCTTCGCCGACATCGTGGAGGGGAACAACGCCCTCCTCCTGGCCGTCAACGACGGCTCGGTGCCGGTGCCGGCCCGTCGCGCCGTGCTCGACCGGCTGCTCGAGGGCAAGGCCCGTCACGAGGTGGCCCGCCTGGTCCATCAGGCCGTCTCGGTGGTGCCGGCCGGCGAGCTGGTCTCGGCGTTCCGGTGGATGGGGAGCCGGCTGGCCATCGCCGCCGCCCGCCCGGCCGCCACCGCCGCCGAGCCGTTCGACGAGGACGTCCTCGGCCGTCTGGGCTCGCGCAACCGGGTCTCCGGCTATGCGGCCGCCGTCTTCGAGTCGTGCAGCGTCGCCGAGCTCGAGGAGATCGAGGACGAGCTCTTCCGCTTCGCCCGGACGGTCGAGGCCAACCGGCGCCTGCGCCACGCCCTGGGTGACCGTGACCTGCCGGTCGTCGTCCGCCAGGACGTCATCGCCCGGCTCCTCGGTGGCAAGGCGCAGGCGGCCACCGCCCGCCTCGCCGCCTACGCCGCCCGGGGCGGCCGGGCCCGCGACATCGTGGCCACGTTGGACACACTGGTCGAGGACGCGGCCCGGGCCCGCGGCTGGCGGGTGGCCAGGGTGTCCGCCGCCGACACGGTGGGCGACGACCAGCAACGGGACCTCAGTGACGCGCTGGCCCACCTGACCGGCAACCCGGTCGACCTGCAGGTGACGGTGGACCCCGCCCTGCTCGGTGGCGTGGTCGTCCAGGTCGGCGACCTGCTGGTGGACTCCAGCACCCGCCATCGGCTCGATGAGCTGAAAGAGCACGTCCTCGCCTCCGAGGAGGCCTACCGGATTCCAGGAACCCCAACACGAAGGGAAGCAACCGATGGCTGAGTTGACCATCAACGCCGACGAGATCACCGCTGCGCTCAAGCAGTACGTCGACGACTACACGCCCGAGGTCGGGACCGAACAGGTCGGCCGCATCGTCGAGGTGGGCGACGGCATCGCCCGCATCACCGGACTGCCCGGCTGCGCGGTCAACGAGATCCTCGAGTTCGAGGACGGGACCGAGGGCCTGGCCCTCAACCTCGACGAGGAGACCATCGGCGCCGTCATCCTGGGCGAGGACACCGGCCTCGAGGAGGAGCAGCTGGTCAAGGCGACCGGGCGCATCCTCTCGGTCCGGGTGGGCGACGCCCTCCTGGGCCGCGTGGTCAACGCCCTGGGCGAGCCGGTCGACGGCAAGGGCCCCGTGGCCACCACCGAGACCCGTCGCCTCGAGGTCCAGGCACCCGGCATCGTGCGGCGCCAGCCCGTGTCGGAGCCGCTGCAGACCGGCATCAAGGCCATCGACGCCATGACCCCGATCGGCCGGGGCCAGCGCGAGCTCATCATCGGCGACCGCAAGACGGGCAAGACCACCGTCGCCATCGACACCATCCTCAACCAGAAGGGGCTGGGGGTGAAGTGCATCTACGTCGCCATCGGCCAGAAGGAGTCCTCGGTCGCCCAGACCGTCGCCACCCTCGAGCGCTACGGGGCCCTGGAGTACACGGTGGTCGTCCTGGCCGGCGCCGCCGACCCCGCCCCGTTCAAGTACCTCGCCCCCTACGCCGGCTGCGCCATGGGCCAGCACTGGATGGACAACGGCGAGCACGCCCTCATCGTCTACGACGACCTCTCCAAGCAGGCCGAGGCCTACCGCCAGATGTCGCTGCTGCTGCGCCGTCCGCCGGGGCGCGAGGCCTACCCCGGCGACGTCTTCTACCTGCACAGCCGGCTCCTCGAGCGGGCGGCCAAGCTGTCCGACGACGCCGGCGGCGGGTCGCTGACCGCCCTGCCCATCATCGAGACCAAGGCCGGCGACGTGTCGGCCTACATCCCGACCAACGTGATCTCGATCACCGACGGCCAGGTGTTCCTCGAGTCGGAGCTCTTCTACGCCGGCGTCCGCCCGGCCATCAACGTGGGCATCTCGGTCAGCCGGGTGGGGAGCGCGGCCCAGGTCAAGGCCATGAAGGCCGTGTCCGGCACCTTGAAGCTCGACCTCGCCCAGTTCCGCGAGCTCGAGGCCTTCGCCACGTTCGGCTCCGAGCTCGACAAGGTCTCCCAGGCCCAGCTCGACCGCGGCTACCGGCTCACCGAGCTGCTCAAGCAGGGCCTCAACCAGCCGGTGCCGGTCGAGGAGCAGGTGCTGGTGATCTTCGCCGGCTCCGAGGGCTACGTGGACGACATCGAGGTGGCCGACGTGCAGCGCTACGAGGCCGAGGTGCGCGCCTACTTCCGCGCCAACCACGCCGACATCCTCGACGGCATCCGGTCGTCCGGCAAGCTGCCCGAGGGTGACGTGCTGGCCGACGCGCTGAAGCGGTTCACCGACACGTTCGATTCCGGGAAGGTCGACTGACCGATGGCAGGTGGCCAGGAGCGCATCCTCCGTCGACGGATCAAGAGCATCAAGTCGACGCAGAAGATCACCAAGGCGATGGAGCTGATCGCTGCGTCGCAGATCGTGCGCGCCCAGGGTCGCATCGCGGCATCCAAGCCGTACCAGGAGGGCATGGCCCGCATCGTCCTGGAGACCGCCCTCGGCGACCCGGCCGCCGCCGGCCGCCTCCTCGGCACGCCCGAGCAGGTCACCAGGGTCCTGGTGCTGTGCGTCGTGGCCGACCGCGGCCTGTGCGGCGGGTACAACACGACGGTCTTCCGGACCACCGAGCGCCTGTTGGCCACCGTGACGGCCGACGGCGTGGAGACCCGACTGGTCACCGTGGGCAAGAAGGCGGTCGGCTACTTCCGGTTCCGCGGCCAGGACGTCGAGCAGTCGTTCCTCGGGATGAGCGAGCGTCCGACGTTCGCCCACGCCCGTGAGGTGGCCGAGGCTGCGGTCACGCCGTTCGTCAACGGCGAGGTCGACCAGGTCCTCGTGGTCTCGACCCGGTTCATCAGCGCCGGGAGCCAGAAGGTGGAGGTGCGTCAGCTCCTCCCGCTGGTCGACCCCCGCACCCCGGACGACAAGGCCAACCACGAGGACGATCCCGGCGTCAGCCGCAACATCGCCCCCCACGAAGACCCGGTCAAGGCCGGGTACACCGAATTCGAACCGGATGCCGCCGTCCTCCTCGTCGACCTGGCCCCCCGGGCCGCCGAGACCGAGATCTTCGCCTCACTGCTCGAGGCCTCGGCTTCCGAGCTGACCTCCCGCCAGCGGGCCATGGCCGCCGCCACGGAGAACGCCGGCGAGCTCATCAAGAAGTACTCACGGATCATGAACCGTGCCCGCCAGGACACCATCACCACCGAGATCATGGAGATCGTCGGTGGTGCCGAGGCGCTGCGGGCCGGGGCCGAGGGTGACGAGGGTGGCCTCGTCATCGAGACGAGGGTCTGACCCGTGCCCGCCATGCCACCGAACTCCGTATCCACCACCGCAGCAACTGACGACCTCAAGGGAGCCCGACGCTCATGACCACCACCGCCCCCCAGCCCACCGAGCCGCAGACCCTGGCCTCCGGCCGTGTGGTGGCCATCGCCGGGCCCGTCATCGACGTGGAGTTCCCGCCCCACGCCCTCCCCGAGATCAACGGCGCCGTCGAGGTGGACGTCGAGCTCGAGGGAGGCAAGCAGACCATCACCGCCGAGGTCGCCCAGCAGATCGGCGACGGCCGGGTGCGGTGCATCTGCCTCAAGGCCACCGACGGCCTGACCCGCGGCGCCGAGGTGCGCAACCTGGGCCACGGCCTCCAGGTCCCGGTGGGCGACGCCGTGCTCGGCCACGTGTTCAACGTGCTGGGTGAGCCGCTCGACACCGCCGACATCGGCGTCGCCGAGGACCACTGGGACATCCACCGCAGCGCCCCCGACTTCGACACCCTGGAGCCGCGGGCGCTCATGTTCGAGACCGGCATCAAGGTCATCGACCTCCTCGAGCCCTACGTGCAGGGCGGCAAGATCGGCCTGTTCGGCGGGGCCGGTGTGGGCAAGACCGTGCTCATCCAGGAGATGATCAACCGGGTGGCCATCAACCACGGTGGTGTCTCGGTGTTCGCCGGCGTCGGGGAGCGCACCCGTGAGGGCACCGACCTGTGGCTGGAGATGCAGGAGTCCGGGGTCATCGAGAAGGCCGCGTTGGTCTACGGCCAGATGGACGAGCCCCCGGGCGTCCGCCTGCGCGTGGCCCTGGCCGCCCTGACCATGGCCGAGTACTTCCGCGACGTGAAGAACCAGGACGTGCTGCTGTTCGTGGACAACATCTTCCGGTTCGTCCAGGCCGGCTCCGAGGTCTCGACCCTGCTCGGCCGCATGCCCTCGGCCGTGGGCTACCAGCCCACGCTGGCCGACGAGATGGGCCAGCTGCAGGAGCGGATCACCTCGACCCGGGGGCGGTCGATCACCTCGCTGCAGGCCGTGTACGTGCCCGCCGACGACTACACCGACCCGGCGCCGTTCACCACCTTCACCCACCTCGACGCCACCACCGAGCTCTCGCGGGACATCGCCTCGCTGGGCATCTACCCGGCGGTGGACCCCCTGTCGTCGACGTCCAACATCCTCGCCCCCGAGGTCGTGGGGGAGCGCCACTACAACGTGGCCCGTCGGGTGCAGGGTGTGCTCCAGCGGTACAAGGAGCTCCAGGACATCATCGCCATCCTCGGCCTCGACGAGCTGTCCGAGGAGGACCGCGTGACGGTGGCCCGGGCCCGCAAGGTCCAGCGCTTCCTGTCCCAGCCGTTCAACGTCGGGGAGGTGTTCACCGGTCTGAAGGGCGTGACCGTGCCCGTCGAGGAGACCGTCGAGTCCTTCGAGGCACTGGTCAACGGCGACCTCGACGAGGTGCCGGAGCAGGCGTTCTTCAACGTCGGCGGTGCCGAGTCGGTGCTGGCCAAGGCCCACGACCTCGCCAACGGCTGATCGGACGACCGGGCCATGGCCGACGACAGCCTGTTCCAGATCAACCTGGTCACCCCGGAGCGCATCCTGTTCACGGGGATGGCCTCCGAGGTGATCCTGCGCACGGGGGAGGGTGACGTCACCTTCCTGGCCGGGCACACCCCCCTGGTGGGCACCGTCCTGCCCGGCGTGGTCCGGGTGGTCCGTCCCGAGGGTGACGACGCCCGGGTGGCCGTCCACGGTGGCTTCACCCAGGTCGAGCAGGGCGTGGCGCTGGACGACGGGGACGAGGGTGTCACCGGTTCCCGGGTCACCCTGCTGGTCGGCGTGGCCGAGCTGGCCGAGGAGATCGACGTCGACCGGGCGCGTGTCGCCCTCGACGCCGCCGAGGCCCGGGTCACCGAGCTGGGTGGCTCGGCCAACCGGACGCCGGCCGAGGGCGAGGAGGTCGACCCCGAGTTGGTCGAGGCCGAGGCCGCCCTCCGCCGGGCCCAGGTGCGCCTGGAGGCCGCCGACGCCTCCAGCGGCGCCACCGCCACCGCCTGAGCCGTCCCCGGCCGAACGGTCCCGCCGCTCCCTGTGTCCGTCGCGCCGATGGGGCGGGCGACGGGGCTGTCAATTGTGGACGATGCCGGTCGGGGCGAGGATGTGCACCGGCTCGCCGAAGGCGGAGAGGGTCGTGGTGGTGACGTCCCGGACCGTTCCTGCTCGTTGCGACGTGGAGGCGACCACGACGCCCGACGTGCCCACGATCCGCCCGGCCCGGTCGAGCCAGACGGAGAGCGCGAAGGGGGCGAAACGGACGTGCCCGTCGAAGGGCCGGTTGTGCGCATCGGTCTCGCGGATGGTCTGCACCGAGGCGGGCACCGGCACGAGGTACTCCGTCGTCGTGCTCCCGTCGACCGATCGGTGCCCCACGACGGTGACCGGGCCGTCGGTGTGCTCGAGCACCTGCGTGGTGACCGCGCCCAGATAGGGATAGGGGGCACGGGTCGTCGTCTCGGTCCAGGTGGATCCAGGTGGTGGGGAGCCCAGATACAGGTGCCGACCGATGTGGACGGACAGCGTGGTCGATGCCGGGGTCGATGCATGGGTCGGGACAGGGCCCGATCCGGCGGGTGACGGCACCGACCGGATGGTGGTGGTCAGCGACAGGTCCGGACCGGCGAACCGGATGTCGCCGACGGAGGTGATGTGCTGGTCCGATCCCGGGCCGGCGCTCGACGACGTGGCCGAGGCCACGACCAGGTGTGCGGTGCCGGTGGCCTCGGTGCGGGCGACGGACTGGCGGATGCGGGCCAGGGCACCGGGTGCGCCCTGTGTCGTCGGGGCACCGGGTGCGCCGCACGCCGCCGCACTGACGACGGCCAGGAGTGCGACGGTGGTGGCCAGGGGGCGGCGCCCCGCCGACCTCCGGCCGGGCCCGCCCACCGCCGCGGGGCGTCGCACCGTCGGCTCAGCCGAATTCGATGGCGCTGTACTCGGACAGCTTGTGCAGCGGGTGGCGGGCGTCGATGAGGCGCACCGTGCCCGACTTCGACCGCATCACCAGGGACTGGGTGTTGGCCCCGAACTCGTCGTAGCGGACGCCCTGGAGCAGCTCGCCGTCGGTGATCCCGGTGGCGGCGAAGAAGCAGTTGTCGCCCTTCACCAGGTCGTCGGTGGTCAGCACGGCGTCGAGGTCGTAGCCGAGCTCGAGGGCGGCCGCCCGTTCGGTGGCGTCGCGGGGGTACAGGCGGCCCTGGATCTCGCCGCCCATCGACTTGAGCGCGGCGGCCGCGATGACGCCCTCGGGGGTCCCGCCGATGCCCACCAGCAGGTCGACGCCCGTGTCGGGCCAGGAGGTGGCGATGGCGCCGGCCACGTCGCCGTCGGTGATGAGCCGGATCCGGGCCCCGGTGCTGCGCACCTCGGCGATGAGCTCCTCGTGCCGGGGACGGTCGAGGATCACCACGGTCAGGTCGCGCACCGAGGTGCCCTTGGCCTTGGCCACGGCATCGAGGTTGTCCCGCACCGGCCGGGTGATGTCGATGGCCCCGACGGCCCGGGGCCCGACGGCCAGCTTCTCCATGTAGACGCAGGGGCCGGGGTCGAACATGGTGCCCTCCTCGGACACGGCGATGACGGCCAGCGCCCCGCCCCGGCCCAGCGCCGTCGAGGTGGTGCCGTCGATCGGGTCGACCGCGATGTCGGCCTTGGGCGGGGTGCCGTCGCCGATCCGCTCGCCGTTGAAGAGCATCGGGGCGTCGTCCTTCTCCCCCTCGCCGATGACCACCACACCGTCCATGGCGATCGAGGACAGCACGATCCGCATGGCGTTGACCGCGGCCCCGTCCGCACCGTTCTTGTCGCCCCGGCCCATCCACCGGGACGCGGCCAGTGCCGAGGCCTCGGTGACCCGGACGAGTTCCATGGCCAGGTTGCGGTCAGGTGCCTGCGTGGTGGCGTTCACGGACACCGACGATAGTGGCTGGCACCGGGGGGAGAAGGCGACGCCGCCCCGGCGGCCGCTCGGGGTGGTCGTTCCTCCCTATGCTGGCCGGATGACCGACGTGCCGGCTTCTGCGGGGTTCGAGGCGTGGCACGCCGCCTACGCGTCCGGGCCGCTGCGCGACGCCGACTTCGAGACCATGTCCGGCGTGCCGCTCGACCCCGTCTACGGGCCCGACGGCGAGGCGCCGGACGCCGATCGGCTGGCCGGGCCAGTTCCCCTACACCCGGGGCCCGTACGCCTCGATGTACCGCTCGAAGCTGTGGACCATGCGGATGTTCGCCGGATTCGGCACGGCCGAGGACACCAACCTCCGCTTCCGCGACCTGCTGGCCGCCGGGGGCGACGGGCTGTCGGTCGCCTACGACCTCCCGACCCTCATGGGACGCGACTCCGACGACCCGATGTGCGAGGGCGAGGTGGGCCGCTGCGGGGTGGCCGTCGACACCCTGGCCGACACCGAGGACCTGTTCGACGGGATCGACCTCGGGCACACCACGACGTCGATGACCATCAACTCGCCGGCCCCCATGTGCTTCGCCATGTACGTGGCCGCGGCCGAGGCCGCGGGCACCGAGCGGCGGCTGCTCGGCGGGACCCTGCAGAACGACATGCTGAAGGAGTACCAGGCCCAGAAGGAGTACATCTTCCCGCCCCGACCGTCGATGCGCCTGGTCACCGACGTGATCCGCTTCTGCTCGGCCGAGATGCCCCGGTTCCACCCGGTGTCGGTGTCCGGCTACCACATCCGCGAGGCCGGCTCCACGGCCGCCCACGAGTTGGCCTTCACCCTGGCCAACGGGTTCGCCTACGTCGAGGCGGCCCGGACGGCCGGGCTCGGCGTCGACGAGTTCGCCCCCCGGTTGTCCTTCTTCTTCAACGCCCACATCGACTTCTTCGAGGAGATCGCCAAGTACCGGGCCGCCCGGCGCATCTGGGCCCGTTGGCTGCGGGACCGCTACGGGGCGACCGACCCGCGGTCGATGACGCTCCGGTTCCACACCCAGACGGCCGGCGTGTCGCTGACCGCCCAGCAGCCCGAGCTCAACATCGTCCGCACCGCCATCGAAGCGCTGGCCGGCGTCCTCGGGGGCACCCAGAGCCTGCACACCAACTCGATGGACGAGGTCCTGGCCCTCCCGACCGACAAGGCGGCCCGGATCGCCCTGCGGACCCAGCAGGTCATCGCCTCCGAGACCGGGGCGGCCAACGTGGCCGACCCGCTGGGCGGCTCGTGGTTCATCGAGGCGCTGACCGACGAGCTCGAGCGCCAGGCCGAGGCCGTCTTCGCCCACCTCGACGAGCTGGGCTCGGGCTCGATCCTCGACGGGGTGGTGGCCGGCATCGAGGCCAACTGGTTCCAGGGCGAGATCGCCGACGCCGCCTACCGGTTCCAGCGCAAGGTCTCCTCCGACCGCCGCATCGTGGTGGGGGTCAACGGGTACACCGGGGGCAACGAGGACAGCGTGCTCCCGACCCTGGCCATCGGACCCGAGGTCGAGGAGGCCCAGCGCAAGCGCCTGGCCGAGGTCAAGCTGGCCCGCTCGGACGCCGCCGTGGCCGACGCGTTGGCCCGCCTGGCCGCGGACGCCGCACACGCCGAGCGCAACCTGATGCCGGCCATCTTCGACGCCGTGCGGACCTACGCCACGGTGGGCGAGATGATCGGCGCGCTGGCCGGGGTGTTCGGCCGGTGGGAGGAGACCGCCGTCATCTGACCGGGCCCTGCCGTCCGCACGGTGCCCGCCCACCCCCGACACCGTGGTGCCGGCGGGCTCCGGGGCCGTCGCATCGTCCGGGAGGCGGGTGGTCAGGGGCCATACTGGAGCGGTGGATCGTATCGTCGTCACCCCGAGCGGGCCGCTGTCGGGCACCGTGCGGGCCGGAGGGGCCAAGAACTCCGTCCTGAAGCTCATGGCCGCCTGCCTGTTGGCCGAGGGGCGCCACGTCCTGACCAACGTGCCCCGGATCAGCGACGTCGACATCATGGCCGAGGTCCTCGGGGCCATGGGCGCCTCGGTGACCCGCGGGGCGCGCCCGGACGAACTGGTGGTGACCACGCCGGCCGACCTCACCCCGGAGGCCCCCTACGAGCTGGTGGAGAAGATGCGGGCCTCGGTGGTCGTCCTCGGGCCACTCCTCACCCGCTGCGGGTGGGCCCGCGTGTCGATGCCGGGCGGCGACGACTTCGGGCCCCGGCCCATCGACATGCACCTGCGGGCCCTCGAGGCCATGGGGGCCGAGTTCACGTCCTCCCACGGCAACGTGGAGGGCCGGGTGGGCTCGACGGTGTCCGGCGTGCCGCGGCTGGTCGGCAACCGGGTGGTGCTCGAGTACCCGAGCCACACCGGCACCGACAACGTGCTGATGGCCGCGGTGCTGGCCAAGGGCACCACCGTCATCGAGAACGCCGCCCGCGAGCCGGAGGTCCGGGACCTGGCCGACTTCCTCAACGCCATGGGGGCGAGGATCACCGGGGCCGGGACCTCGCACATCGAGGTGGAGGGGGTCGACCGGCTCGAGCCCGTCACCCACGCCGTCATTCCCGACCGGTTGGTGGTGGCCACCTTCCTGGTGGCGGCCGGGCTGACCGGTGGCGAGGTGACCGTCGAGGACGGTCGCCCCGAGCACATGGACATGCTGCTCCGCAAGCTGACGGCCACCGGCATGGAGATCACCTTCGAGCCCGGGGGCCTGCGGGCCTCGGCGGCCGGGGTCGGTCGGCTGCGCAGCACCGACGTGGCCACCCTGCCCTACCCGGGCTTCGCCACCGACTACAAGCCGTTGTTCGTCACCCTGCTGACCGTGACCGAGGGCGTGGGCATCGTGACCGAGAACCTCTTCTTCGGCCGCTTCCGCTACGTGGAGGAGCTGCGCCGGATGGGCGCGGACATCCGCACCGAGGGTCACCACGCCGTGGTCCGGGGGGTGGGTCGCCTGTCCGGTGCCCCGGTGCGGGCCTTCGACGTCCGGGCCGGGGCCGCCCTGGTGCTGGCCGGCCTGGTGGCGGACGGCGAGACGGTGATCAGCGACGCCCACCACATCGACCGCGGCTACGAGGACCTCGACGGCAAGCTGGTGTCGCTCGGCGCCCACGTCGTCCGGGCCTGACGGCCCCGCCCCGCCCCGGATACGCTCCATCCTCCATGGCCTTCCTCCGCTCCGCCGATCCCGCGACGCTGTTCGACGCCGCCCGCGGTGGCGACCGGGTGGCCCTGCCCCGGCTCCTGTCGCTGGTGGAACGGGGAGGAGACGGGGCCCGAGCGGTGGCCGCCATCGCCTACCGGGCACCGGTCCAGGCCTACACGGTGGGCATCACCGGGGCACCCGGGGCGGGCAAGTCGACCCTCACCGACCAGCTCATCAACCGGGCCCGCACCGTGGGTCTCGACGGCAGCGACCGGGTGGCGGTGCTGGCCATCGACCCGTCGTCCCCCTTCTCGGGCGGGGCCATCCTGGGTGACCGGGTGCGGATGCAGAACCACGCCCTCGACGACAAGGTCTTCATCCGCTCCATGGCCACCCGGGGCCACCTCGGGGGACTGGCCGTGGCCGTCCCGGACGCCGTCCGGGTCCTGTCGGCCGTCGGCGTGCCGGTCGTCCTCCTGGAGACGGTCGGGGTGGGCCAGCAGGAGGTGGCGGTGGCCGCCGCCACCGACACGACGATCGTGGTGGTCAACCCCGGCTGGGGCGACCACATCCAGGCCAACAAGGCCGGGCTGCTCGAGATCGCCGACCTGTTCGTCATCAACAAGGCCGACCGGCCCGGCGCCCGCGAGACCCGCCGGGACCTCGAGCAGATGCTCGACCTGACCCAGCTGGGCGACTGGCGCCCCCCGATCCTGGAGACGGTGGCGCAGAACGGCGACGGCGTCGACGAGTTGTGGGCGGCCATCGCCGACCACCGGGCCCACCTGGTGGCCAACGGCGACCTGGAGGCGAACCGGCGCCAACGCCTGGCCCGCGAGTTCCACCAGATCCTGCTGGCCCGGGTGGAGGAGCAGCTCGACGCCCAGCTCGCCGCCGACCGGTTCGCCCCCCTGGTGGCCGACCTCTCGTCGGGAGTGCTCGATCCGTACGAGGCGGCCGACCGGCTCCTCGCCGGACTGCTTCCCGACACCTGATCCCGGACCCGGGAAGCCTCACCGGACCCCGGTGGGCCGTCGGATAGCGTGCGCACGTGACCGCCATGCCGACACTGCCGACCGGACCGCTCCCGCCACCCGAGGACGATCCCCTCTGGTTCCAGCGCGCCGTCTTCTACGAGGTCTTCATCCGCGGGTTCTTCGACGGCAACAACGACGGCGTGGGCGACATCCCGGGCCTCATCGCCAAGCTCGACTACCTCCAGTGGCTGGGCATCGACTGCATCTGGCTGCTGCCCTTCTACCCGTCGCCGCTGCGCGACGGCGGCTACGACATCAGCGACTACTTCTCGGTCCACCCGGAGTCGGGCACGGTCGCCGACGTCGAGACCCTGCTGGTCGAGGCCCACGCCCGCGGCATCCGGGTCATCGCCGACCTGGTCATCAACCACACCTCGGACCAGCACCCGTGGTTCCTCGAGTCGCGCCAGAGCCGCGACAATCCGAAGGCGGACTGGTACGTCTGGAACGACGACGACCAGCGCTGGCCCGAGGCCCGGGTGGTCTTCATCGACGTCGAGCGGTCCAACTGGTCCTACGACGCGTCGCGCGACCAGTACTACTGGCACCGGTTCTACGGCCACCAGCCCGACCTCAACTACGACAATCCCGATGTGGCCGACGCCATGCTCGAGGTGGTCCGGTTCTGGCTCGACCTCGGGCTCGACGGCTTCCGCCTCGACGCCGTCCCCTACCTGTACCAGCGGGACGGCACGGCCGGGGAGAACCTGCCCGAGACCCACGCCTTCATCAAGCGGGTCCGGTCCGAGCTCGACGCCAACTATCCCGGGCGGATCCTGCTGGCCGAGGCCAACGGCTGGCCGGCCGACGTGGCCGACTACTTCGGCGACGACGACGAGTGCCACCTGTGCTTCAACTTCCCGCTGATGCCGCGGCTGTTCCTGGCCGTCCGGCGGGAGCAGGCCTACCCCATCACCGAGATCCTCTCCCAGACCCCCGACGCGCCGCCCGGGGCCCAGTGGGCCATCTTCCTCCGCAACCACGACGAACTGACCCTCGAGATGGTCACCGAGGAGGAGCGCGACTTCCTCTTCGCCGAGTACGCCAAGGACCCGCGGATGAAGCGCCACATGGGCATCGGTCGGCGCCTGGCCCCCCTGCTCGACCGCGACCGGCGCCTGTCGGAGCTGCTCTTCTCGGTGCTGTTCACCCTGCGGGGCAGCCCGGTCCTCTACTACGGCGACGAGATCCAGATGGGCGACAACCTCTACCTCGGCGACCGCGACTCGGTCCGCACCCCGATGCAGTGGTCCCCGGACCGCAACGGCGGGTTCAGCCGGGCCGACTTCGCCCAGCTCTACCTGCCGCCGCTGATGGATCCCATCTACGGGTTCGCGGCGGTCAACGTGGAGGCCCAGCAGCGCAATCCGAGCTCGTTCGTCCATTGGATGCGCCGCATGCTCGCCGTCCGCCGACAGTTCCCGGTGTTCGGCACCGGCAGCGTCCAGACGGTGACGTCGGCCAACCCGTCGGTCCTGGCCTTCGTGCGGACCGACCGCCGGGCACCCGAGTCCGGGCGCGAGCGGAACAACCCGGTGCTGTGCGTGCACAACCTGAGTCGGACCGCCCAGCCGGCGACCATCGACGTGGCCGAGTGGTCGGGCCGCCAACCGGTCGAACTGCTCGGACGGGTGGCCTTCCCGCTGATCGGGCCGGAGCCCTACGCCGTCACGCTCGGACCGTACGGCTCGCTCAGCTTCGAACTGGTCTGATCGGGTCGGGCCCGGGAACCGGACCCGGCGGGCGCCGCAGAGCCGACCGGGTCAGCCCGTCTCGGCCACGGCCTCCGGGACGGCGAGCTCCTCGGCCGCCTGTTCCGGGTTCACGATGTTGATGAGGACGCCGGTGCCGAGCTCGAATCCGGCCACCGTCGTGAGCTTCGGGACCACGTGCACGTGCCAGTGGTACGGCTCGGGGGCCCGGTACGGGGCGGAGTGGAAGACCAGGTTGTAGGCGATGTCGCCGAGGACGTTGCGGAGCCGCCCGAGGGCGATCTTGAGCGCCCGCCCGACCGCCAGCAGGTCGATGGTCGGGCTGTGGTGGAGGTGGGGGCCGTGGGCCCGGGGGATGACCAGCATCTCGTAGGGGGAGCCGCTCCAGAAGGGGCAGATCACGAGGACCTGCTCGTCGGCGTAGACGACCCGGTAGCCGACGTTCTCCTCGGCGTCCACGGTGGTGCACAGCAGGCACCGCCCGGCGAACCGGGCGAAGCCGGCCTGCTCCTCGACCAGCTCCCGGGGGACGAAGGACATCCCGAGCAGCTGGCCGTGGGGGTGCTCGATGGAGGCGCCCGCCTCACGGCCGGCGTTGACGATGGCCTGGCTGTAGCGCAGTCCCGGGATCGAGGCGTGCTGGCCGATGCGGTCGCTGATGGCGTGCATGAGGGCGCCGGTCTGGTCGTCGGTCAGCATCGACCACGAGTTCTGGTGATCGGGCGAGAGCACGAGCACCTCGTGGATGCCGCCCGCCGTGGCCTGGGTGAAGACCGGGCCGCGGTTGGTGACCACGAACGGGGCGTCCCCCTCGAAGGCGGGGTACTTGTTGGGGACGACCCGGACCAGCCAGGACCCGTCGGGGCCGAGGGTCTCCAGGGTGGGCGAGGTGTCCTCCTCGTTGCCGGGGCAGAACGGGCAGGGCCCGGACGTGTCGGCCTGGATGGAGGCCATGCGTGGCGCAAAGGCCCGGGGCCGTTGGGCACGGTCGGTGCTGACCACCACCCAGCGCCCGGTGAGGGGATCGAGTCGGAGTTGGTTCATCAGTTGGGAGCGTTGCTCCTCAGCGATCGTCGGTCATGTCTGCACACCTGCCTGCCACCTCGGTATCCGTCGTCCAAGCCCGGTGCGGGCCTGCGCCTACCGCACGGACGCCGACCCGTGCCCAACCTAGCAATACCGGGGCCGAACGCGGCGCAGGGTCGGTCAGATGGCGGACGACGCGGGAATGCCACAATCACAGCGTGCACCTCGCCGAGCCGAACGCCGTCGCCGGGCTCGTGGCCGCGGTCAACGACAATTCCGTCGCCTACGACCTCGTCCTCCTGGCCCACGTGCTCGCCGCGGTGGCCGCCCTGGTGGCGGTGGTGGCATCCGGGGGATTCGCCCTGGCCCTGCGGGGGGCACTCCGGTCGGGTCGACCGCTGACCGAGCCGGTGGTCCGCTACTTCCGTCCCGGGGTCAACTGGGTCGGCCGGGTCCTGTTCGCGGTTCCGGTCCTCGGGATCGTCCTGATGGCCATGAGCGGGGGGGAGTGGAGCTGGTCCGACACCTGGATCTCGATGGGGACGGGGGCATGGGCGCTGGTGGCCGTCATCGCCGAGGCCGTGTTGTGGCCCGGGGAGCGCCACCTCCAGACGGTGGTGGCCGGCCGGACGGGAGGTGGGCCCGACGGGGATCCGGGCCGGACCGCGAGGGGAGGCCGCCGCGTGCCTGCGGACCGGACTGGTCGGAGCTGGGACTCGGCGCGGCCCTGGTCGCCGTCGCCGTCCTCATGGTGGCCAAGCCCTGAGGGGCGGGTCCCGCCGACGACCGGGGCGGACGGACCTCAGCCGTTGAAGCGGACGGGCAGGGACTCGATGCTGCGGAGCACCAGGGTCCCGCTGAAGCGCACCGGATCGGTGTCCAGGGTCAGTGCCGGTGCCCGGCGGGCGAGTTCGGTGAAGGCGACCTGGGCCTCCAGCCGGGCCAGGGGGGCGCCGAGGCAGTGATGGATCCCGAATCCCATGCCGAGGTGGTTGTTGGGCGTGCGTCGGACGTCGAAGGTATCGGGGCGGTCGAAGGCGGCGGCGTCGCGGTTCCCGGAGGCGAGCAGGAGGATGGCGAAGTCGCCGGCCCGCAGGACGGTGTCCCCGAGCTCCATGTCCTCGCTCATGTACCGCCCGGTGAGCTGGACGGGGGAGACGTAGCGCAGCATCTCCTCGACGGCGGTCCGGGCCGTCGAGGGGTCCTCGCGCACGATGGCCAGCTGGTCGGGGTGCTCCAGCAGGGCCAGGGCCCCACCGGTGATGAGGTTGACGGTGGTGCCGTGCCCGGCGGCCAGCAGCAGGATGCAGGTGGCCAACAGCTCCGGTTCGCTGAGGACGGTCCCGTCGTCCTCGACGGCCACCAGGCGGCTGAGCAGATCGTCCCCGGGCGCCCGCCGACGGTCGGCCAGCAGGCCGACGAAGTACTCGGCGAACTGGGTGACGGCCTCGGTGCGTGCGGCCACCACGTCGTCGGTCAGCAGGAAGCTGGGGTCGAAGCCGCGGGCCAGGGCGTCGGACCAGCTCCGGAACAGCGCCTCGTCCTCCGCCGGCACCCCGAGGAGCTCGCAGATGATGCGGACCGGCAGGGGGTACCCGAGGGCCTCGGTCAGGTCGACCCGATCCTGCTCGATGGCGGCGTCGAGCAGGTCGTCGACCACGGCCTGGACCCGGGGCCGCAGGGCCTCGACCACCCGGGGCGTGAAGGCCTTGGCCACCAGGCCCCGCAGCCGGGTGTGGTCGGGCGGGTCGAGGAACAGGAACGGGCGCATCTCGAGGAAGGCCTCGGACATCGGCCCCGACAGCGGGGAGTCACTGGTCCCGCTGTCCGAGCTGCTCCGCTTGTCGCGGAGGACGGCCAGGCAGTCGGCGTGCCGGGACAGCACCCACAACCCGGCGGCGTCGTTGCGGTGGATCGGGTCGCGCTCGCGCAATTCGGCGTAGATGGCGAACGGGTCGCTCGCCCAGCGGGGGTCCGAGAGGTCCAGGACCTGCTGGGCGGGGCCGACGTCGCCCTCGACCGGAGTCGGTACGTCGGGCAGGAGAGAGTGCATCGCAGCCAGATGGTAGTCACCGACGCGACCGGGGTCCCCCTTGGTAGTGTGGTCCCCCGTCCCGGGCCCCGTCCCGGCCGACGGATCACGTCCACCCGGCCCCTCCTACCGCCGGGAATGTTTTAAAACCTGATCGGGTTAGTCATGTATAGTTCCTGAGTGGTGCGGACCAGCACTGAGGGGGCTGGTCGAGGATGCCGTGACGGCATCGGGCGCAGGTGACGAGGGACCGCAGGACCGGAGGACCGCACGGCAGCGGCCCGCCGCTCCGGGCGGGAGAGGACGAGTCGACGTGAAGCTCAGCGTGGTGGACAACAGGACGAGACTGGCGGAGCTGGCCGTGGACCCCGCGATCGCGCGGCTGCGCCAGGAGATGGCCGAGCAGTCGGCCGCCTTCGAGACGGCACCGGCCGGCCTGATCGTGGCCTGGGCGGTCGAGCGGTTCGGACCCAAGCTGGCCATCTCGTGCTCGTTCCAGGAGGCGGTGCTGATCGACATCGCCGTGGCCGTCGACCCCGAGATCGAGGTGATCTTCCTCGACACCGGCTCCCACTTCGAGGAGACCCTCGCCTACGTCGAGGCGGTGCGGGACCGCTACGACCTCAACCTGACCGTCGCCCACCCGGTGGCCGGTGCCGACGCGCATCCGTGCGGCACCGCCCAGTGCTGCGAGTTCCGCAAGGTCCGTCCGCTGCGCCAGGCGCTGGCCGGCAAGGACGCCTGGGTCACCGGGCTGAAGCGCGACGACGCCGCCACCCGCAGGCACGCCCCCATCGTCGCCTACGACGACAGCTGGGGCATGGTGAAGATCAACCCGTTGGCCACCTGGACCCATCAGGACCTGGTCGGCTACGCCCTGGACCACGACATCCCCCAGCACCCGTTGCGCGACCGGGGCTACGTGTCCATCGGCTGCGCGCCGACCACCCGCCCGGTGGCCGAGGGGGAGGACCCGCGGGCCGGCCGGTGGGCCGACTCCGACAAGGTCGAGTGCGGGCTCCACGGCTGACATGACCGGACGTTGAGATGACCAAGGACCGGGACGAGCTGTATGGGCTGCACCTGCGCGGGACGGACCGGCCCATGCCGTTCGTCAACCCGTACCGCAAGACGGGTGAGCTGAGCGAGATCGAGCTGTTCAAGCTGGAGCGCCACCCCCTCGAGATCGCCGATGCCATCATCGACACGTACTCGAAGGAGGGTCCGGCCGGCATCGCCAAGGTGCCCGGTGAGGTCGAGCGCCTGAAGTGGGCCGGGATCTACCCCCAGAAGCAGGGCGGCGACGCCTTCATGATGCGGGTCAAGGTGCCCGGCGGCTTCCTCACCGGCCCCCAGGCCCGCGAGATCGGCGTGGTCGCCGACGCCTTCGGGGAGGGTCCCGACGGCACCGAGTCACGCCTGTTCGGGTCCCGCTACGCCGACCTCACCACCCGCCAGACCGTGCAGATCCACTGGCTCCGGATCGAGGACATCCCCCGGATCTGGCGCCGGTTCGCCGCGGTCGGCCTGACCACCGTCCAGGCCTGCGGGGACTCGGCCCGCAACGTGCTGTGCTGCCCGGTCTCGGGGGTGGACGCCGACGAGGCGTTCGACGCCCTGCCCATCGCCCGGGCCGTCTCCGACTTCTTCACCGGCAACCGCGAGTACGCCAACCTCCCCCGCAAGTTCAAGATCTCGGTCTCGGGCTGCCTCGAGGACTGCGCCCAGGCCGAGATCAACGACATCGGCCTGTGGCCGGCCCGGGGCGCCGACGGATCCCTGGGGTTCAACCTCCTCGTGGGCGGCGGGCTGTCCGACGGGGAGCGCATGGCCTCCGACATCGACGTGTTCGTGGCCCAGGACCAGGCGGTCGAGGTCACCCGGGCCATCGCCCAGCTCTTCGGCGAACTCGGGAACCGCGAGAACCGCGGCCTGGCCCGCATGCGCTACCTGGTCCAGGAGCTCGGGCCCGAGGGCTTCCGGGACGAGCTGGCCAGGCGGGCCCGCTTCGACCTGGTGCCGGCGGGTGAGGAGCTGACCCGGCGCTACCGCGGTGACCACGTGGGCGTCCACCGCCAGAAGGAGGACGGCTACTTCTACGTCGGCTGCTCGGTGCCGGTCGGCCGGATGCAGGGCATGGAGCTGGTCGAGGCCGCCCGCCTGGCCGAAACCTACGGCGACGGGACCCTGCGGGTCGGCACCGACCAGAACATCACCTTCACCGGCGTCCACGGCGACCGGGTCGAGGCCCTGTTGGCCGAGGACCTCCTGACCAAGTACTCGCCCTATCCCGGCCCCTTCAGCCGGGGCGTGGTGGCCTGCACGGGCTCCGAATTCTGTCGGTACGCCATCGTCGAGACCAAGGAGCGGGCCGTCAAGTGGGCCCGCTTCCTCGACGAGCAGCTGGCCGGTGAGCCGGTCGGGGCCGCGCCCACGCCGGGTGGCCACTCGCCCCGGGGCGAGGACGCCGGGATCATCCGGATGCACTTCTCGGGCTGCTCGGCCAGCTGCGCCCAGCCCCAGATCGCCGACATCGGCTTCCGCGGCGACGTCGCCAAGGTCGGGAACCACCTGGCCGAGGCGGTCGACATCGGCATGGGCGGCTCGCTCGGCACCGATGCCGGGTTCATCGACTGGATCGAGAACGCCCGACCGGTCAACGACGTGCCCGACGCCCTGCTGCGGGTGGTGCGCCGCTACCAGTCCGAGCGCCGCCCGGACGAGCCGTTCTACAACTGGGCCCGGCGGGTCCCCAACGACGACCTGCGGGCCACCCTGGCGGCCGAGGGCACCGGGACCCCGGTGACCCTCACCACCGGGCCGGGGGGCGCGTCGTGAAGGCCTACCGGATCCGCGAGGAGATCAACGGGATCGAGGAGCCGCCCGGCAAGACCTGGTTCTTCGAGCTCCAGGCCGGTGTCATCGACGCCGGGCGGTGCATCCAGTGCGGGACCTGCGTCGCCGCCTGCCCGTCGAACTCGCTGGGCATCGACGAGGACACCGACCTGCCCGAGCTGGTGAAGATGTGCACCGGCTGCTCGCTGTGCTGGGACTTCTGCCCCCGGGGCGGGCTCCGCTACGAGGCCCTGTGGCCACCGTCCACCGTCATGCCCGGCGCCTCGGCCGACGAGGTGGCGGCCGCCTCGGTGGAGCGGGTCGACGCCTCCGACACCTACTGGAAGATCACCGGCGGTCCCCCGGGCGACGGCCTGGGCGCGGTCACCGAGGCCTTCGCGGTGCGGGCCGGTGCCCGACCCGACGGCGCCCAGGACGGCGGCGTGGTGTCGGCCATCCTCATCGCCGCGCTGGCCGCCGGCGACATCGACGGTGCCGTGGTCACCCGTCCGAGCGACGACCCCGAGCAGCCGTGGAAGGGCGTGGCCCACCTGGCCACCACGGCCAAGGAGATCGTCGAGTCGGCGGGCAGCTACTACAACCAGACCATGGCGCTCGCCGAGCTCGACCTGTCCCGGTACGACCTGCCGGCCAAGCCGAGGATCGCCGTGGTGGGAACGCCCTGCGAGATCCAGGGCATCCGCGCCATGCAGGCCCGCCGCTGGCCGTCCGGCGCCCACCGGATCGACGCCGTGGTGCTGACCATCGCCCTGCTGTGCACCAAGAGCTTCGACTACCGCGGCCTCATGCTCGACCTGCTCCAGAAGGACCGGGGCATCGACATCGACCGGGTGTCCAAGGTGGACGTCATCCGGGGCCGGATGATCGTGGAGTACCGGGACGGCGAGCTGGCCGTCGACGAGCCGATCAAGAACTTCCACGGGGCGGCCCTGAAGGGGTGCGACGAGTGCGCCGACTTCCTCGGCCGCAGCGCCGACCTGTCGGTGGGGAGCGTCGGCTCGGCGGACGGGTGGAGCAGCGTGCTGGTGCGCTCCGAGCGTGGTCACCGCGCCCTCGACAACGCACGGGGCCGCCTCGACTTCCGGGACCTCGACAGCCCGGAGGCCCTGGTCAAGCTCGATGCGTTCGACAAGCGGGTCGCCTTCGACAGCCTGCGGCGCCCCTTCGACCCGGACGCGCCGCTGTTCATCGACTACGCCGAGCACGTGGCCCACTACGAGGACACCGACCGTGCCCCCGTCGTGGCCGACCGCTGAGTGGGCCGGGCACCGGGTGGGCCGGCGGTGGGGGAGCGGGGTAGCGTGGCTCCGGTGACCGACACGAACCTGGACGAACGGGCCCCGGGGCCCCTGCTCGAGTTCCCCGAGGAGCCCGGGGACCTGCGGATCGGCCTGCGCGACGCCCTGCTGGCCGGAGGCGACTGGCGGGACGGGTTCACCGACGACATCTGCATCGGCGTCTGGCTGTGGAGCCGGTGGCAGCCGGTGCTGGAGCCGGCCGGTTGCACCCGCGAGGACTTCGTCGAGATCGTGATGTCCACCCGTCGGGAGCTGTGGCTGTGGCTGCTCGGCGATCGCCGATGGGAGCAGTACGTGACCGGCCTGGCCGGTCGGGTGGTGCGCCGCCTTCCCGCGGCCCGATCGTGACCCGTCGGCCACCGGCCGACGCCGCGTACGTCTGAGGAGGACGAGATGCCCAACGTGACCGTGCCCGCCACCGCCGATCCGCTGATCCACGTGTGGACCCAGCTCGCCCCGCCCCTCACGGCGGCGGCCGGCGGGTACTCGAGCGCCGTCTACGAGCACTCGAGCCTGTCGCTGCGGGAGTTCGAGGCGGCCCGGATCACCATGGCCCGGATCAACCAGTGCGCGCTGTGCCTCGACTGGCGGACCGCCCGGGACGTGCCGTCCCGGGGGGCGGCGGCCGACGAGGTGCCCGAGGGGTTCTACGCCGCGGTCGGGTCGGTCGACGACTCGACCCTGTCCGAGCGCGAGCGCCTGGCCGCCGAGTTCGCCCGGCGCTACGCCACCGACCACCTGAACATGGACCCTGCGTTCTGGGCCCGGTGCCACGAGGCCTACAGCGACGACGAGCTCGTCGACCTGGCCCTGTGCGTCGGGCTCGTGGCTGGCCCTCGGCCGGTTCAACCAGGTATTCGACATCGACGGCGCCTGCCGGGTCCCCGTCGGGCACGGGTCGTCGGCTCCGGCCACCGACGACTGACGACCGAGGAGCCAGCCATGGAGAAGGTCATCGCCCTGGTATGGGGCCCCGGCGACGCCGAGTCGGGCGACACCCTGCGCCACCAGTTGCTGGAGGACACCCTGCCCCGGCTGCACCGGGGCGGGGCCCGGGCGGCCACGTTCAACGTGCACGACTCGTCCGCCGCGGCGGCGCCCTCGCCGGCCCCCGCCCCCGAGGGCGAGCAGCCCCACGTGGCCGAGGTGTCGTTCTGGCTCGACTGCTACGAGCGGACCACCGACGTCGAGGCCGCACTCGCCGACCTGCGCCTCCCCACCGCCTCCTACCTGGTGGTGGAGTCGCTCTACGACGACTACGGCACCACCCCGTACGCCGGCCCGCGGGACTGGCCGGACGGGGAGCGCTCGCCCGGCGTCCTCACCGTGGCCCTCATCCACCGACCGGAGGGACTCGACTACCGGGAGTGGATCACCCGGTGGCACGGCACCCAGTCGCCGGTGTCGGGCGAGCTCCAGCCCCGGACCCGCTACGTGCGCAACGAAGTGGTGCGGGCGCTCACCGACGGGGCCCCCGAGATCGACGGCATCGTCGAGGAGGGGTGGCCGTCGGCCGAGCACGTGGCCGATCCCAAGCTCTTCTTCAACGCCACCACCGACGAGGAGCTCGGCGTCAACGTCGGCCGCATGCTCGACAGCGTGTCGGCCTGCCTGGACCTCGAGCCGGCTGCGCAGCTCGACCATGAGCGAGTACCTGGTCGCACCGCTCGGCTGAGCCCGCCGGCGGAGCGACCCGGTCCACCCGGGACCGTCGGATGTCGCCCCGGGCGACCATCACCTACGCTCGCACCCTGGCCCACCGCCGGCAGCGGCCGGCGGCGACATCGGAGGAAGCACCCGTGGGACTGTCCATCGGCATCGTCGGTCTCCCCAACGTGGGGAAGTCCACGCTGTTCAACGCCCTGACCCGCAACGAGGTCCTGGCCGCCAACTACCCGTTCGCCACCATCGAGCCCAACGTGGGTGTCGTGGCCGTGCCCGACGACCGGCTGGCCGTGCTGGCCGGGATCTTCGACTCGAAGGAGATCCTGCCGGCCATGGTGACCTTCGTGGACATCGCCGGGATCGTGAAGGGAGCCTCGGAGGGAGAGGGGCTGGGCAACAAGTTCCTGGCCGCCATCCGCGAGAGCGACGCCATCTGCCAGGTGGTCCGGGTGTTCGAGGACCCCGACGTGATCCACGTCGACGGGCGCATCGAGCCGGGCGGCGACATCGAGACCATCAACACCGAGTTGATCCTGGCCGACCTCCAGACGGTCGACAACCGGATCACCAAGCTGGCCAAGGAGTCGCGGAAGCAGCCCGACCTGGTACCCCAGCTGCGGGCCGCCGAGCAGGCCCGCGAGCTCCTCGACGCCGGGCGCACGGTGGCGTCGGCCATCGCCGCCGGCGAGATCGACGCCGACCTGGTGGCCGACCTCCACCTGCTGAGCGCCAAGCCGTTCGTCTACGTCTTCAACGTCGACGAGGGCGTCGCTCGACGACGAGGACCTGGCGGCCGCGCCTGAAGGCCCTGGTGGCGCCGGCCGAGGCCGTGGTGCTGTGCGCCCAGATCGAGGCCGAGGTGGCCGCCCTCGACCCCGACGACGCCGCCGAGCTGCTGGCCGGCTACGGCCAGGACGAGTCGGGCCTGGTCCAGCTGGTCCACGTGGGGTTCCGGACCCTCGGCCTCCAGACCTACCTGACGGCCGGACCGAAGGAGACCCGCGCCTGGACCATCCACGTCGGCGACACCGCCCCCCAGGCGGCCGGGGTCATCCACACCGACTTCGAACGGGGCTTCATCAAGGCCGAGGTCATCGGCTTCGACGACCTGGTCGAGGCCGGCTCGGTGGCCGCGGTCAAGGCGGCGGGCAAGGCCCGGATGGAGGGCAAGGAGTACGTGATGCAGGACGGCGACGTCGTCGAGTTCCGCTTCAACGTCTGATCACGACGGGTCGACCGGCGCCCGGGTCCTGCGACTCCGCCCCGGGGTCCGGGTCGGTGGTGCCGATGCCGACCCCCGGACCTTGTCAGGATGGGGGCATGACGCGCGTCGACGGACCGGCATCGTGGTGGCGATGACGGCGGACGCGGTCGTCCGGCTCGACGGGGTCGCCGTGGTCCGCGACGGCGTCGCCCTGCTCGACGACGTCACCTGGACCGTCGGCCCGGGGGAGCGGTGGGCACTGCTCGGCCCCAACGGCTCGGGCAAGACCACGCTGCTGCGGGTGGTGGGTGCCGGGCTGTGGCCGACCCGGGGGACGGTCGAGATCCTGGGCGAGCGGCTGGGCCGGGTCGACATGCGCGAGCTCCGGAAGCGGATCACCGTGGTGAGCGCCTCGGTGGGACGGACCCTGCGCCCGGCCCAGCCCGCCCTCGACGTGGTGCTGACCGGTCGGCACGCCGCGCTCGAGACGTGGTGGCACGAGTACACCGACGCCGACCGGGCCCGGGCGTCGGCCCTGCTCGGCGACGCCGGCTTCGGGGGCGCCCTGTTCGCCGCTCGGGCCTTCGGCCTGCTCTCCGAGGGGGAGCGCCAACAGGTCCTGCTGGCCCGGGCCCTCATGGGGGATCCCGAGCTCATCCTGATGGACGAGCCGGCCGCCGGACTCGACCTCGGGGCGCGCGAGGGACTGCTCGCCCGCCTGGCCCGACTGGCCGCCGACCCGCTGGTGCCCCCGATGATCCTGGTCACCCACCATCTGGAGGAGATCCCTCCCGGCATCACCCACGCCGCCCTGCTGCGCGGGGGCGGCATGGTGGCGTCCGGGCCGATCGCCGACGTGCTGACCGACGGGGCGGTGTCGGACGTGTTCGGGGTGGCGGTGACCGTCGACCGGCGGAACGGCCGGTGGTGGGCCCGGGCCCGGGAGTGACCGTGGGTCGCCGATCGGTGCGGGAAGCGTGGCCGGCACCCCGGGCTTCTACGAGATCAAGCGGACCCGCACCGAGGCACCGTCCTTCGCGTGACACCGGCCCCGGACCGCCGATCCGCCGGTTCGGTGGCGGCCGGGAGCCGGTCAGTGGACGAGCGAGACGACGAGCAGCACCTGGGCCAGGTGGTAGGTGACGTGCACGGCCACGTCGCCGTGGGGGAGCGGCCGTACGAACCGGTTGAGGGCGAGGACGGTGTCGGACACCACGAAGAGGGCGGCCCCCACCGCCGCGGCCGGCACGCCCGACGTTGGCGGCCAGGACGGCCATGACCAGGATGGCCACCAGGTACACGGCCACCGGGGCGATGAGGGCGCCCAGGCCGTCCCGGGCCAGCGAGCGGAAGATCACGCGTGGCCGGGACGGCGCCGTAGGCGATTGCCACGAGGGACGCCACCACCAGTCCGGTGGTGGAGAACGCGAAGGGCGGGTTCCCCGGGGGCGACGGCGGCTGCAGCAGGCCGACGATGAACAGGACGTGGCCGACCAGGAACGACACGAGACCGGGGATGAACAGGTCCCGGGGCAGCATCAGCAGGACGTCGCCGAGCAGGCAGAACGCCAGGGCGGCCACGAACCACCACTTGCGGTCCACCAGGTCGGTGTGGGAGTCGGGCAGGACGGCGGCGGCCGCCGTCAACAGGGCCAGCACCGCCGGCTTGGCCGCGTACTCGAGGCGGTCGTCCTCCCTGGCCACCGCCACCCAGTCGACGAGGGCCGCCGCCACGGCCAGGCCGACGAGGCTCCAGAAGGCGATCACGGCGTCGACGCTAGCGGTGGCGTGGCCGTCCGCCGGGGAGCATCCACCACTGGGTAATTCCGCGTCACTACCGTTTGTCCTGGTAACAGGTCGGTGGAGGAGCTGATGCCTGTGGTCGTGGTCATCATCATCGTGGCGGCTTGGGCCGTCATCCTGGGCCCGAGCCTCTTCAAGCGACGGGCTCGGACCGGCGGTGACCAGTCGATCTCGCACTTCCACTACCAGCTCCGGGTCCTCGAGCAGCGTGCCCCCGAGCCCATCGTGGCTCCCGCCTACCGCCTGCGTGCCGTCGACGGCAGCGGCGCCCCGACGTCCATCCACGTACCCGGAGACCGGCCGCCCGCCGGTGCTGACCGTGGTCGGGGCCAAGGAGCTGCCCCGCCCCGCCCTGGCCTTCCTCGGTGAGCCCGAGGTGTCCGAGCCGGTCGCCGGCGACGACCGGCTCGCCCATCTGGACCGAGGTACGGCGCACGGAGCCGATCCCTATCCGGTGCCGACCCATGACCGACCCGGCGCCGGTCGGTCGCGCCCGGCCCCGCCATGGCCCCGGCCCCCCGAGGTCCGGACGTGCTGTCCCGGGCCCAGGCCCGCCGGCGTCGCCAGGACACCCTGACCATCCTCGGCGCCGTGTTCATCGTGACCCTCATGGCCGCGCGTGTTGACCGGGTCGGCGTTCGTGTGGGCGGTGGTCGCACTCGACGGTGTGGCCCTGGGCGCCTACGTGGCGTCCTCGTCCACCTGCGCCGGATGGCGGCCGAGCGCGAGCCGGAAGCTCCACTACCTCGATCCCCAGGCCGACCCGTCCGGACCGCGCCGAGGTCCCGCGCACCTACATGAGCGGTCGGTACGCCCACCCGTCGAACCAGCAGGCCGTCGCCCGCTGAGCGGTCGCGGCGCACGGCGCGACCCGGTTGGTAGGGTTTCGTATGACCCACGACATCCGTGCCCAGGATCCCGCAGGCCCGGCTGAACGACGCCGTCGCCGCCACGCTCGAGGGGCGCAGGCTCCTCACCCACCCGTTCTACCGACGGTGGGAGGCCGGCGAGCTCCGCAGCCAGGAGCTGGCCGAGTACGCCGTCCACTACCGGGCCTTCGAGGCCGTGCTCCCGACCGTGCTGTCGGCCGTCGTGGACCGGCTGCTGTTCGACGGGGAGTTCGAGGCCGCCGAGATGGTGGCCCGCAACCTGGCCGACGAGCTCGGGCGGCCGGAGTCCGCACCTGGTCCTGTTCGACCGCTTCGCGGCCGCCCTGCCCGCCGCCGAGGCGCCCGCACCCGGCCCGGCCGCCGACGCGCTGGCCGACACCTACCTGGCGCTGGCCGAGCAGTCCCCGGTCGCCGCCATCGCCGGACTCGCCGCCTACGAGACCCAGGCCGCGGCGATCGCCGCCACCAAGGGCGACGGCCTGCGCCGCTGGTACGGCGTCGAGGCAGACGGCACCACGTTCTGGGACGTCCACGCCACGATGGACGTCGACCACGGGGACTGGGCCGTGGAGGCCCTGGCCCTGCTGGGGGCGGACGAGGCCGAGGTCACCGACGCTTCGCGTCGGGCCGCCGACGCCTGGTGGGCGCTCCTCGACGAGCGTGAGGCGGAGGGCATGGCCACCGTCTGACGGTCGCCCGCCCGTCGACGCACCGCGTGCAGGACCCGGCCCTCGGGCCGGGTCCTCGCCATGTCCGGCGGACAGTGGTCCAGAAGCCAGGGGTCCGGCGGTCAGGGTCACGACGTCAGGTGTGCGCCGTGCCGTGTCGCCGGTGCCCGCTCAGCCGAGCTCGAGCCGACCACGGACACGAACGACACCATCTCGCCGGGGTACCCCCCGAGGTTGTGGGTGAGGGCCAGCTTCTTGTCGGTGTCGATCTGACGCTCCGGGGTGGCCTCGCCGCGCAACTGGAGCCACGCCTCGAAGAACATCCGCAGCCCGGACGCCCCGACCGGATGGCCGAAGCTCTTCAGGCCACCGTCGGGATTGACCGGGAGCGGTCCGGTCCGGTCGAAGGTGCCGGCCAGCACCTCCTTCCAGGCGGTGCCCCGGGGGGCGAACCCGAGGTCCTCCATCAGGACCAGCTCGGTGGGGGTGAAGCAGTCGTGCACCTCGGCCATGGCCAACTCGTGGCGGGGGTCGGTGATGCCGGCCTGGGCGTAGGCGTCCTGGGCGGCCGTGGCGCATTCGGGGAACCAGGTGTAGTCGTACTCGGGGTCGATCAGGCCGGACCCGCTGCCCGCCGCGAACGACAGGGCCTTGATGTAGATCGGCTTGTCGGTGTACTTGTGGGCGTCCTCGGCCCGCACGACGATGGCGGCGGCGGCACCGTCGGCCACACCGGCGCAGTCGAACACGCCGAGGCGTCCGGCCACCCGGGGCGAGGCGCAGATGGTCTCGGTGGAGACCTCCTTGCGGAACTGGGCCCGGGGGTTGCGGGCGCCGTTCTGGTGGTTCTTCCACGAGATGCGGGCGAGCACCTCGGTGAGTTCGTCCTCACCGACGCCGTACTTCTTGCCGTAGGCGGGGGCCACCATGGAGAACATGGCGGCCGCCGTGAGCGTGCGGGCGGTGCCGTCGTTCGGGATGGGGAAGGCGTTGAGCCCCTGGTAGCCGGAGTCCTTCACCTTCTCGGCGCCCACGCGCCATGGCCACGTCGTAGGCCCCCGAGGCCACGGCGTAGGCGGCGGCCCGCAGCGCCTCGGACCCCGTGGTGCAGTAGTTCTCGACCCGGGTGACCGGCTTCCCCTCGAGCTGCAGGGGACGGGCCAGGGTGATCCCGCTCATGCCCGACTGGGCGGTGCCGAACCAGTAGGCGTCGACGTCGTCCTTGGTCACGCCGGCCGAGGCGAAGGTCTCCTCGGCGGCGTCGACGATGAGGTCGTCGAGGCTCTTGTCCCAGTGCTCGGCGAAGCGGGTGCATCCCATCCCGACGATCGCCACCCGGTCCTTGATTCCGTGCGAGGCCATTGTTCTCCTTGAGGTCGTGCTGCAGTGGGCCGGGCCAGCGTGTGCGGTGCGCCCGGTGTGGGGGTGGGTGCGGTGGTCAGCCGCCGGATCCGGGCGCCGCGGCGTGGCGCACCGGGGTGGCCTTCCAGAAGTAGTCGTGGATGCCGTCGGCGGTGAACAGCTTGCGGAAGGTCATCCGCACCCGGTCGCCGATGTCGACCGTGTCCGGGTCCACGTCGGTCAGCTCCACCGGGAACCGTCCGCCGCCGTCGAAGTCGAGGACGGCGAAGACGATCGGCGGGCTCGGCGAGTAGGCGAGTCGGTCGATGGTGTACGTGGCGATGGTGGCCTCGGTGTCGGCCCGGTCCACCGGCACCATGTCGTCGACCGCGCCGCCGGTCATCGAGACCCGGGACGGTGGCAGGTGGACGGCCCCCGTCGAGCGGTCCTGGGAGCCCACGAAGCCGAACTTCCAGTCCTCGTTGCGCGAGGCGGCCGAGGAGGACACCCGCTGGGGCTCGGGACGGCGCGGCGGTTCGGGCGTGACCATGCCGCGCCAGGTGAGGAACTTCCCGTAGGGGAGGTCGGCGCCGGCCGCCACCTGGTCGGCCACCGGATCGGCGGGCGTCCAGGTCGTGATGGCGGGGGTGGCCCGGAACACGAGCACGTCGGCCCCGTCGGCCAGGGAGACCACGGCCACGACCTCGCCCGGTGCGGCCTGCTCGAGCACCGAGGCGAGCACCAGGCCGGCGTGGGCGCTGCCGGTCTGGCCCACCGTGGCCGACAGGTCGTCGGCGAGCACGCCGTCGCGGACGCCGAGCTTGCGCCCGAGCGCCTTGGCCGCCCGCCCGTGCATCCCGGTGACGACGACCCGGTCGACCTCCTCGGCCGTCACCCCGGCGGCCTTCAGGCCGGCCTGCCATGCGTCGCCGCCCAGGGGGACGTAGCGGGTCTCGCCGAAGCGCTCCTCCCACGTCTTGGACCGGCGGTCGCCGGCCGTCCGCCACCGGTCGAGGAACTCGTCGCTGATCGAGGCGCCGCCGAGGTACTCGGCGATGACCGGCGTGCCCGGACCGTCGTCGCCCACCAGGACGGCGGCGGCGCCGTCGCCACCGGCCGACTCGTCGGTCGAGGTGGGCAGCCCGTCGCGCAGGTCGGCCACCACCACCAGGGTGGTTCCGGTGCCCCCGGCGTCGAGGGCCGTGCGCAGGGCGCCCGGCCCCGACCGCAGCGCTCCGCCGAAGTCGAAGGCGGCCACGTCGGCCGGCTGGTGGAGGGCGGCATGGACGGTGGTGGCGTTGGTCTTGTCGAGGTAGGCCGGGGTGGCGGTGGCGAACCACAGCGCCCGTGGGGCGGCCCCCGGGGCGGCCCGCAGGGCCCGGCGGGCCGCCTCGACCCCCATGGTGGTCGTGTCCTCGTCGTGGGAGGCGACCGAACGGGCGCCCTTGCCCCCGCCGGAGCCGAAGACCCTGGCCACCTCGGACCGCTGGAGGCGGCGGTAGGGGACGTACCCGGCGATGGAGACGATGCCCCGGGTCACGTCCGGTCCCCGGTCGGTGGCGTCTGGTGCATGGTGGTGCTCGTCCCTTCGTCGTGGTGGCGGGCGGTGGTCGTGCCGGCGGGAGGGCCGCCGGCGGTGCGGCGCTGGCCCCGTCTGCCCGCCCATCCTATGATGTGCACAGTATCTGACGGTCAGTCAGGTAACATCTGACGGTCAGTCAGATCAGCGAGGACGGCATCCGCCGTACGGCAGAAGATGGAGGCCAGGCCATGGACTTCGAGTTCACCCCCGAGCAGCTCGAGTTCGTCAAGGACGTGGAGCAGTTCCTCGACGACAACTACGACCCCGAGGTGTTCGACGTCACCCGGGAGAACATGGCCCAGATCGTCGACACCCCGCTGCGCCGCAAGTTCATGGCCAAGCTCGGCGAGAAGGGCTGGCTCGGCATCACCTGGCCCGAGCAGTACGGGGGCAAGGACGGCGACGGCGTCTACGAGTACCTGCTCAACGAGGCGCTGGCCGCCCGGGGCGGACCCCAGATCGGCAAGGGGGTCGGCATCATCGGCAAGACCATCATCAGCCACGGCAACGAGAAGATGAAGGCCGAGTTCCTCCCGAAGATCCTGAAGAACGAGGTCGAGTTCGCGGTGGGCTACTCGGAGCCGAACGCCGGCTCGGACGCCGCCTCGATGCAGCTGAAGGCCGTCCGGGACGGCGACGGCTGGATGCTCAACGGCCAGAAGACGTGGACCACGTCGGCCCACTTCGCCGACTGGTACTGGGTGGGCGCCCGCACCGACCCCGACGCCCCCAAGCACAGCGGCATCACCTTGTTCCTGGTGCCGATGGACCACCCCGGCATCACGGTCAAGGCCATCTGGACGATGGGTGACGAACGGACCAACGAGGTCTACCTCGACGACGTGTGGGTGTCCGACGACTACGTGGTGGGCGAGCTCAACAAGGGGTTCCAGTACATCTCGGAGGCGCTCGACCTCGAGCGGTTCACCCTCTTCACCTACTCGCCCACCGCCCAGCGGCTGAGCCTGCTCACCGAGTACGTGAAGGGCGCCACCCGTGACGGTGCCCCCATGAAGGACGACAGCGTGGTGCGGGCCAAGGTGGCCCAGCTCCACACCGAGGCCGAGGTGGCCCGGGTCCTGGGCCTCAAGTTCGTGGCCGCATCGACCTCCGGGGGAGCCCCGCCCACGTCGGAGGCCTCGGAGTACAAGCTGTTCACCACCGAGTACTCGCGTCGTCTGGCCAACGCCTCCATGGACCTCGCCGGCCCGGGTGGCCAGCTGCGTGTCCACACCGAGGAGGCCCCGATGGCCGGTCGGTCCGAGTCGACCTACCGCTACACCGTCATCGACACCATCGGCGGCGGCTCCTCCGAGATCCAGAAGAACATCCTGGCCCGGCGCAAGCTCGGCCTGCCCAAGAACTTCTGAGCCCGCCGCCTCCCGTGACCACCCCGCCCGCCACCTCTGCCGCCGCGCCCACCGATCCGGTCGTCGGCGGGCGCGCCCCGGACGGGCCGCTCTCCGGGGTGACGGTGCTCGACCTGGCCAGCGTCGGGCCGGCCGCCCGGTGCACGCGGGTCCTGGCCGACTACGGGGCGACCGTGGTGAAGGTGGGCACCGTCCCCGGACGCGGCGTCGAGCCGATCCGGCCACCGTTCTACGCCTACAGCGGCGCCCGGCACCTGCTGCACGCGGCGTTCGACCTGAAGGACCCCGATGGACGGGCCGCCTTCCTCGAACTGGTCCGGGGCGCCGACGTGGTGGTCGAGAGCTTCCGTCCCGGGGTGGTCGACCGGCTGGGCGTCGGGTTCGACGCCCTGCGGGCCGTCAACCCCCGGGTGATCCTGTGCTCGACCACCGGGTACGGACAGGACGGTCCCCGGGCGGCGTGGGCCGGCCACGACATCAACTACCTGGCCGTGGGCGGCTACCTGGCCTCCACCGAGCCGGGAGCCGACGGTGGTCCCCCGGTGCCCGGCGCCACCATCGCCGACGCCGCCGGCGGGGGCATGCACGCGGCGATGGCCGTCATGGCCGCCCTGGTCGGCCGGGGCGAGGACGGGCCGGGTGTCCACCTCGACGTCTCCATCGCCGACGGGGTCCTGTGGCTCACGTCGCTGGCCGTGGACGAGTACCTGGCCACCGGGGCGGCGGTCGGCTTCGGCCACAACATCATCACGGGGCGGTACGCCTGCTACGACACCTACCGCTGCGCCGACGACCGGTGGGTGGCCGTCGGCGCCATCGAGCCGAAGTTCTTCGCCAACCTGTGCCGCCTCCTCGGGTGCGACCGGTGGATCGGGTCCCAGCTCGACGACGCCGCCCAGGACGCCATCCGGTCCGACTTCCGCGCCGCCTTCGCCACCAGGGACCGCGCCACCTGGGTGGCCGAGCTGGCCTCCGCCGACACCTGCGTGAGCCCGGTGCTGTCCGTGGCCGAGTTGGTGGACGACGAGCAGTACGGGGCCCGCCGGGCCATCGTCGATGCGGTCGTGGCCGGCGGGTCGCGGGCCGACGGCGCCCCCGCCTCGTTCCGCCAGGTCGGGCCCGTGCTGGCCGGCATGGGTGGGGTGGGGGACCAGGTGGAGGCCGGCGACCCGTCCCGGTCGGACACCGACGCACTGCTGGCCGCCGCCGGTGTGCCGGCCGCACGGATCGCCGAGCTTCGAACGAAGGGAGTGGTGGCATGAGTGCCATCGGGATCGACGACATCGAGGGTCTCCTCGGGGTCAGCCTCTACGAGGAGCAGGGGGAGTTCCCCGTCGAGCAGGGGTACATCTGGACCACCTGCTCGTCGGTGGAGAACGGCAACCCGCTGTTCTGGGACCCGGAGGTGGCCGAGGAGGTCACCGGCGGGCCGATCGCCCCACCGACCATGGTGTCGGTGTGGTTCCGGCCCCACCACTGGGCACCGGACCGCTCGACCCCGGGCCTCCCGTTGCAGATCCACTTCGACCTGAAGGAGGGCCTGGGCCTGCCCGAGGCGGTCATGAGCGACAACACCATCGTGTTCCACGAGCCCGTGCGCCCGGGTGACCTCCTCCAGACCCGCCAGATCCTCAAGTCGGTGAGCGACGAGAAGACGACCAAGCTCGGGACCGGCCGGTTCTGGGTGATCGACGTCGAGTACCGCAACCAACGGGGCGACCTCGTGGCCGTGGAGAGCTACACCGGCTTCGGGTACCGCCGGGCCGGATCGGAGGACGCATCGTGACCACGCCGACGCTGCTCCACGGATCCGTGCAGGCCGGCCAGGAACTGCCCGAGCTGGCCTACCCGGTGACGGCCACCACGGTGGTCCTCGGGGCCCTGGCCGCCCGTGACTGGCGCCCCATGCACCACGACAAGGACTTCGCCGTCAACCGCAACGGGACCCGGGACATCTTCCTCAACACGCCCAACCTGGCGTCGTGGTTCGAGCGCTACATCACCGACTGGACCGGACCGTTCGGCCGGCTCCAACGGGTGACGTTCAAGATGAGGGGGTCGATCTTCCCGGGGGACACCATGGTGTTCCGCGGCACGGTCACCGACACCGGGATCGACGCCACCGGATGCGGCTGGGTCGCCCTCGAGATCACGGTGTCGGTCGACGGCGACACCAAGACCTCCTGTACGGCCCGGGTCGCCGTTCCGGTGACGGCCGACGACAACCCGTGGTCCCGGTCCGGCGACCGCTGGACCCCCTGACCCCGACGCCACCCGCATCGCAACCGCACGACCCGACGACCCACCACCTGACGCAGCACCACCAGAGGAGAACACGACATGTTGGACCTGACCTTCAGCCCCGAGCAGGAGATGCTCCGTGAGACGGTACGCGGCGTCGTCGCCACCACCAGCCCGCTGAGCGTGGTGCGCGAGCTCGAGGACGACCCGACGGGCTACTCGACCGAGCTGTGGAAGCAGCTCGCCCACCTCGACCTGATCGGCCTCCAGCTGCCCGAGGAGTACGGCGGGTCGGGCATGTCCACCCTGGAGACCGTCGTGCTCTACGAGGAGTTCGGTCGGGCCATCGCACCCTCCCCCCACTTCGTCAGCTCGATCCTGTCGGGCGGGGTCCTGGCCCGTTCGGGCAGCGACGAGCAGAAGCAGGCGTGGCTGCCCGGCATCGTGACCGGCGAGGCCATCTTGACCCCGGCCTGGCTCGAGCCCGAGAACACGTCGCGGGCGACCGGCGTCCAGGTCCGTGCCGTGCCCGACGGCGACGGCTGGACCATCACCGGCACCAAGCGCCACGTGGCCTTCGCCTCGTCGGCGACGCGGCTGCGTCGTCCTGGCCCGCACCGGCGACTCCCCCGAGGACGTCGACCTGTTCCTGGTGGACCCCGCCGCCTCCGGCGTGACCCTCACCCAGCAGCTGACCATCGCGTCGGACGCCCAGTACAAGGTGGACCTGGCCGGCGTTCGGGTGACCGAGGCCGACCGGATCGGTGCCGCCGGCACCGGATGGACCACCTGGAGCGCGGTGATGCACGAGGCGATCATCCTGGCCGCCGCCCAGGCCGTCGGTGGTGCCCAGTACGCCCTCGAGATCACGGTGCAGTACGCCAAGGACCGCCAGCAGTTCGACAAGCCCCTGGGCGCCTTCCAGGCCCTGGCCCACTACCTGGCCGACGGAGCCACCACCGTGGACGGCGCCGAGGTGCTGGTCCACGAGGCCGCCTGGGCCCGGGCCGAGGGCCGGCCGGTCGACAAGCTGGCCCCCATGGCCAAGCTCTACGCCTGCCAGACCTTCCGCGACGTGACGGCCATGGCCCAGCAGGTCTTCGGCGGCATCGGGTTCACCGTCGAGTTCGACATCCAGCTGTACTTCCGCCGGGCCAAGGAGCTCCAGCTGTCGTGGTGGGACCCCCGCACCCTCGAGGAGCTCATCGCCGCCCAGGTGCTCGACGGCTGAGCACGCGTTCCCCGGACCACGACCGGGGCCCCGCATCACCGGATGCGGACCGGGACCGGGACCTTCGGCCCTTTTCCAGATGGAATCCGTTGCCGGGAGCGCGCCTGCGCTACGGTCGTGCCTGCGCCCCGGGGAGGGCGGATTCCGGACTCAGGGGGATGACCATGGCAGTAGACACGGCGACCGCGGCGACCACCGGGGGCGGGGAGAACCAACGCGGCGGACTCTTCAAGTTCCTCTTCGTCCACGAGATCGACGAGTACCCGGGCAACGGCAAACGGACGGCCTACCTCGGACTGGCCGTGCTCGCCACCATCCTCCTCTACTACACGTACTTCACCCAGACCGGCGTCACGCCGCAGATCCTCGTCTCGTACCACATGTCCTTCTCGTTCTACGTGTGGATCGTGGTCATCTCGAACCTGCTCGGGGCCTTCGCCTCGCTACCGGCCTCGAAGACCGACAAGTTGGGGCGGTCCAACGTCGTCATCTACGGACTGCTGATCATCGGGATCCTGGTCGCCTTCGGCGTCCCGGCGTGCAACACCCAATGGGAGTTCCTGTTCGTCATCTGCCTGCTGGGCGTGGTCGAGGGCGCCGTCCTGGTGGCCACCCCGGCCCTGGTCCGCGACTTCAGCCCCCAGCTCGGCCGGGCCTCGGCCATGGGCTTCTGGACGGTCGGGCCGGTGGCCGGCAGCCTGATCACCTCGATCGTGGCCGCCCACACCCTCGACCACTTCCTGCGCACCAGCGGCATCAACGGTTGGAAGAGCCAGTTCGTGATCTCGGGCGTCACCGCCCTGGTGGTCTTCGTCATCGCGCTGTTCTTCATGAAGGACCTGTCGTCCCGCCTGCGTGACCAGCTCATGGTCAGCGAGCAGGACCGCGCCCTCGTCGAGGCCAGGGCCATGGGCCTGACCGAGGCCGACCTGGCGGCCGCCACCGCCCATCCGTGGCGCCAGATCATCAAGTGGGACCTGGTCGGCTCGGCGGTGGGCATCTCGGTGTTCCTCCTGCTCTACTACGCGGCCTCGGCGTTCTTCACCATCTACTGGGCCACCGTCTTCAAGGACCCGAGCGGCATCAACCTCTCGACCTCGCAGGCCAACAGCCTGAACGCCTGGTTCTGGTGGGCCGACATCGTCGCCCTGATCGTCTTCGGGATCCTCTCGGACCTCCTCAAGGTGCGAAAGCCCCTGATGCTGGCCGGCGCCCTCGGGTCGATCGTGATGCTGGTGCTGTTCATCCACGCCGCGGACAACCCGCACACCGGACTCGACACGCTGATCATCCTCGAGGTGGGGTTGGCCTCCTGCATCTCCCTCTGCTACGCCCCGTGGATGGCGGGCTACACCGAGATGGTGGAGGCCAGGAACCCGGCCCTGGTCGGGACCGGTCTGGCCCTGTGGGCCTGGATCCTCCGGCTGACGGTCGGCCTGTCGTTCATCTTCCTGCCGCTGGTCGTCAACTCGGTCAACCCCGTGGTGGACAACCTGCAGTACGCGCAGACGGCGCCGAACGGCCACGCCCCGTTCAACGTCCAACAGTTCCAGGTCGAGCACCCGGCCCTGGTGACGTTCGCCACGGACAACGCCAGCTGGCTGCGACCGCTGTCGGACCCGAAGAACGCCGCCGTGGTGGCGGCGGCCCACGCCGACCCGATCGGCGGCCTGGCCGCCCTCAAGGCGGCGGTCGGCGACCGCGGTGGTCTACGCACATACTCGCCAACGTGCAGGAAGTGAACGGACCGGTCGTGGACCTACCAGACCCAGTTGGCCTACCTCTCCGCCCATCAGGACCAGCTGACCAACCTGCTCAACGGCGTGGACAAGTCGCCCAAGCAGTGGCAGAAGTGGTTCTGGATCTGCCTCGGGGGCATGGTCCTGTTCATCCCGACCATCTGGTTGAACCGTGGCCGGTGGAACCCGGCCCGGGCCCGGGAGGACGAGAAGAAGCACGAGGCCGACGTCCAGGCCGAGCTCAAGGAGCTGGTCGGCGCCCAAGCCTGACGAGGGGACGGGTCCCGTGGTGGCCGCTCCGGTCGGCGCCACGGGACACCCACCCTCTACGGTGTCCCTCATGCCCCCCTCTCTCGACCACCGGCCGGGATTCGCCGTCGTCGACCTCGAGACGACCGGCTTCTCCCCGCAGCTCGAGCGGGTGGTCGAAGTGGCCGTCGTCGTCCTCGAGCCCGACGGGCGCGAAGTGGATGCCTTCTGCACCCTCGTCGACCCCGAGCGCGATCCCGGACCGACCCACGTCCACGGCATCACCCCCGAGATGCTCTCCGGCGCCCCGACCTTCGGCGGCGTCCACCCCTACCTGGCCGGTCTCCTGTCGGGCCGGGTGGTCGTGGGGCACAACGTCGACCGGTTCGATCTGGCCTTCCTCCTGGCCGAGTGCCGGAGGCTGGGCGGCGAGGACCTCGTGCCCCCGACGGTGGTCACCCTCGACACCCTGCGGGTGGCCCAGTCGTACCTGGACCTGCCGGGCAAGGCCCGCCTGGTCGACTGTTGCGACCGCTACCGACTGACCTGGGACGACCACCACAGCGCCCTGGGTGACGCCCGGGTGACCGCGGCGCTCTTCGGCGCCATGCGATCCGAACTGGGTGACGACCTGCTCGACGTGGACCGGCTCCTCGAGGCGGGCTCCACGCTGGCATGGCCCGGGTGGAGCGAGGCCCGACCGGCCGCCGAGCTCCGCCGACACACTCCGGCCGCCTGACCCCGGACACGCAGCGCAGTCCGACCGGGGGCTGCTCCCGTCAGCGGTCAGGCCCCGGTCTCGAACGGCGACCGGGTGGGGGCCACGGACCCTGTCGGGGTGGCGGAGGGGCCGTGTGACGTCCTAGGCGTGGGGCGGGGTGCCATCGCCCTGGCCCCCGGGACCGGTGGCGGGGGCGTCCATATGCAGGCCCAGGTGGTAGCCGTCGAGGAACAGGTCGGCGTCGCGCTTCCGCGGATAGCGGGACTCGAGCTCGCGGAAGCGGGGGGAGTGGTTGGGCTCGACGAGGTGGGCGAGCTCGTGGACGATGACGGCGTCGAGCACCCACGGCGGGGCCACCCGCAGGCGGGAGGAGATCCGGATCTCCCGGGTGGCCATGGTGCACGATCCCCAGCGTTTGGTCTGGTTGGTGGCCCAGCGGATGGAGGCGGCCCGGACGCCGTCGAGGTAGGTGGCACCCAGTTGGATGGCCCGCTCCTCCAGGAATGCGTCGGAGGCGTGCAGATGGGGCCGGTGCCGGGTGAGTCGGCGGGTGAGGTGGGCCACCATGTCGTCGCGGTCTGCACCCCGCAGGTGGGTGGGGACCACCACCACGATGCGGTCCCCCTCCCAATGGGCACCGGCCGACTTCTTGCGACGCTTGGACACCCGGACCTCGACGTCCGGGGCGAAGAGGGTGGCGGGCTGGGGAATCGAGGTCATGGCGTCACGCTAGGTCCGGGCTGTGACGACGGGGACGCGTCGTGCCGGGGGCCCGAGACCTACTGGCCGGGCATCTCGCGCTTGCCGTAGGGGGCGGGGGCACCCTCCTCGGACTCCTCGGTCGACTCCTCGTCCGATGCCGGCCGAAGGAACTTCCAGATGCTGGCGCCGAGGATGCCGCCCACGACGGGGAAGACGAGGAACACCCAGATCTGGTCGAGTGCCCAGCTGCCCTGGAACACCGCGGTGGCCAGGCTGCGGGCCGGGTTCACCGAGGTGTTGTCGATGGGGATCGAGATGAGGTGGATGACCGCCAGCGTGAGCCCGACGGTGATGCCGGTGAGGCCCACCGGCATGGACTTGCGGCTGGTCGAGGCGATCACGAACACGAAGACGGCGGTGAAGAAGACCTCGGCCAGCATCACCGAGCCCAGGGGGAACCCGCCGGGGGAGTGGATGCCGTACCCGTTGGAGGCGAAGCCGGTGGCCTTGGCGCTGTACGAACCCAGGTTGGTGGCGGTGGCACTGGTCACCCGGGTGGCGTTGGCGATGACGTAGATGACCAGGGCGCCGAGGATGCCGCCGACGACCTGTCCCACGATGTAGAAGGGGAGCTCCCTCGTCTTGGTCTTGCCGATGACCCACAGGCCGATCGACACGGCCGGGTTGACGTGGCACCCCGAGATGGAGCCGATGGCGTAGGCGGCGACCAGCAGGCTGAGGCCGAATGCCAGGGCCACGCCGAGGATGCCGACCGAGTTCATGGTGCCGGTGAAGTGCCCGGTGGCCAGGATGGCGGTGCCGGGTCCGCCGACGACCAGGATCATGGTGCCGACCGCCTCGGCGACTCCGATGCGCAGGCGCTCGTTCATGGGTCTGTCCTTTCCTGGGGCGCTCGGCGCCCGGTCGTCCGTCGGTCCCGTCGGATCCGTCGTCCACCGGGGACCGACCTCAGGCTAAACAGCCGCCGGGACCGAGCGGTGGATGACGGGCCCCGCGAATGGGAGCGGGCGGGGTCGGCCGGTACGATGCTGTGGTGCGTCGCTATCTCACCCCCAGATGCCTCGGGATGCATGTGACGCTCCTGGTCCTGCTGCCGGCCTTCGCGTGGCTGACGTGGTGGCAGTACTCCCGGGCCACCAGCGGGAACACCTTGAGCTGGGCCTACGTGTTCCTGTGGCCGGCGTTCGGGGTCTACGCCGTCTACACGTGGTGGCACCTCGTCCAGGACCAGGTCGCCCGCCAGGCGGACGCTGACGGGAGCCCTGCCTCGGCTCCCTCGACCACCGTCCCCGAGCCGGCGCCGGGGACCCGCCCGCCGGGTTGGGCGCTGACCGGCGGTCGCACGAAGAACGTGGCCATCGCGGCCGGCTCCCCGATCGACGCCGAGCGGGGTGGCAAGGGCGAGCGGTTCTCCGCCCAGACGCCCGAGGAGGCCGCCCGCCTGGACAGCTACAACCGGTACCTCGCCGCCCTGGCCGCCGAGGACGCCGACGCCGACGCCGGGCCGGGGCCGGGCCGATGAGCGATCTGTTCACGTTCACGGGGGACCGCGCCCTGCACGGCGCGGTGCTGCGCTACCGGGTCATGGCCTTCGTGGTCGGGACCGCCCTGCTGGTGCTGACCGCCATCGTCATCCTCCAGTACGGATTCGACATGCGGTCGCAGATGAAGACGCCCGAGAAGATCGTGGCCCCGGTCCACGGCTACCTCTACATCATCTACCTGGTCGTCGCCGGCGATCTGGCCCGGAGGGCGAAGTGGGGGCTCGGCCGGATCGTGCTGGTGGTGTGCTCCGGATTCGTGCCGTTCCTGGCCTTCGTCGTCGAGCACCGCGTGTACGCCCAGATGCAGGCGGAGTGGGCGGCCGAGGCGGCGGGAACCGCCGCCGTCGGCGTGGCCGGGTCCGACCCGACCCCCACCGCGGCCGGGCCCGGGGCCTGAGCGGGCCTCAGCGGGCGCCGCGGACCAGGGTGCCCGGTCGGGCGCCGGTCTCCTTGCCCTCGACGAAGGTGGTCACCCCGGACTTGATGGTCTCGACGTACCCGACCGCCCCTTGGAGCAGGCGCTTCCCGCCGGCCGGCAGGTCGGCGACGACCTCGGGGTTGGTGAGCTGCAGGCGGTCGTAGTCGATGAGGTTGATGTCGGCCAGGGCGCCGACCTCGAGGGTGCCGCGGTCGGAGAGGCCGTAGAGCCGGGCGGTGTCGTGGGACTGCTTCTTCACCATCCACTCGAGCGGGAGGGTCTCGCCCCGCACCCGGTCGCGCGTCCAGTGGGTGAGCATGAAGGTGGGCTGGGACGCGTCGCAGATGACGCCGCAGTGGGCACCGCCGTCGCCGAGTCCGGCCGCGGCCCGGGGGTGGAGGAGCATCTCGCGGGCGGCGTGGAGGTCGCCGTCGGAGTAGTTGAGGATGGGGACGTACAGCAGTCCGCGCCCCTCGTCCTCGAGCATGGCGTCGTAGGCCACCGACAGGGCGGAGCGACCGGTGGCCGCCGCGATCCCGGCCAGTGACCGCTCGGGCCCCGGCTCGTACTCCGGAGGGCTGCCCAGGGTGTACGTGGTCTGGAAGGCCTGCTCCATCCGTTCGGCCGCCTCGGCGTCCGGCTCCCAGGACTCGATGGCGGACCGCACCTCGGCGGTCCGCAGGGCGGCGACCAGTTCGTCCGGGGAGAGCCCCTTCGCCTTCAGGTCCTGGTAGGCGGGGATCTGGTCGAGCAGGCAGTAGGTGGTGAAGTGCCCCGACAGCAGCCCGAACCCGCGACCGGCGACCTGGGGCCACAGGTCGGCGCCGTCGGACACGGCTCGGAGCGACTCGTCCATCAGCTCGCGCCACAGGTCGGGGGCGGCGTCCACCTGGACCATGGCGAAGGTGACCGGTCGGTGGATGGCCGCCGACAGGCGCCGCATCCAGTCGACCTCCTCCTTCGGGACCAGGATGTCCTCGCCGGCCGTGCCGGCGGGGGCCAGCTCGAAGATCCCGGTGCCGAGCTCGCCCAGGGCGGCCCCGATGCCGAACAGCTCGTCCTCGGCCGCGTAGGTGCCGGGCACCGGCTCGCCGTCGATGGCCCGATGGGCGATGGTGCGCGAGGTGGAGAAGCCGAGCGCGCCGGCGGCGACCGCCTCCTTGACCACCTGCTTCATGGCGGCGATGTCCTCGTGGGTGGCCGGCTCGTTGCGGGCCCCCCGCTCGCCCATCACGTAGGAGCGCACGGCGCCGTGGGCGATCTGGGTCCCCACGTCGACGGTCCACTGCCGCTTGTCGAGGGCGTCCAGGTACTCGGGAAAGGTCTCCCAGTCCCACGTCATGCCCTCCGACAGGGCGGTGCCGGGGATGTCCTCGACGCCCTCCATCAGGCCGATGAGCCACTCGTGGCGGTCGGGACGGGCCGGGGCGAACCCGACCCCGCAGTTCCCGGTCACCAGCGTGGTCACGCCGTGCCAGCTGCTGGGGGCCAGCACCTCGTCCCAGGTGGCCTGCCCGTCGTAGTGGGTGTGGATGTCGACCCAGCCGGGGGTGACCAACAGCCCGTCGGCATCGACCGTGCGGGTCGCCTCCTCCCCCCGGTGGTCACCGACCCCGGTGATGACGCCGTCGGTCACGGTGATGTCGGCGGTGCGGGCCGGTGCCCCGGTGCCGTCGACGACGGTGCCCCCCTGGATGACGAGGTCGTGCATGGACTGTCTCCCCCTCTAGCGTCTTGCGACGATGCTGGCACGGCCCGGAGTGGGGCGCAATGGCGCCCCGGCACCGTCCGGTCGGACCTTCAGGGCGAGCGGGGTGGGATGGAGTAGGTGACCTGGGCCTTGGCCACCAGGGCGTCGTCGGCCACCGAGTGGAGCGCCACGTCGACCACACCGAGGCGGGAGCCCAGTTTCAGCAGCGTGCCGACGGCCACCACGTCCACCAGGGCCGGCTTGCGGAGGAAGTCGATGTGGAGGCTGGTGGTGACGGCCAGTGCCACCGGGCCGATCTGGCCCACGACGGCCAACCAGGCCGCACAGTCGGCCAGCGCCATCAAGGAGGGACCCGAGACGGTCCCGCCGGGCCGGACGTTGGACTGGGTCACGACCAGCCGCATCCGGACGCCCGTGTCGCTGACCTCCTCGACCCGGTAGGGGAGGTCGCCCGGGAAGCCGGCCTCGAGGAACTCCTGGAGCTCGGGGACGTCCATGGCGGGCGGAGGGGGCATGACGGAGGGATCGTAGCGGGACCTCCCCACCCGACAGGGCTCCGCGGCCCCGGCCACGGCCCCTGCCCCGTCCACAGCCCACGGGGCCCTCCGGTTCGTGCAGACTGTCCGACGGGCCGGGGTCCGGTACCCAGGACACGGATGAGGGAGAACCAGTGGCCGAGGGCGAAGCGGGAGCAACACGGGGATGGGCCGAGGCAGATCACGTCGCTGCAGCTGACCTGGCCCTCCGGGCCGGCCGGGTGCTCGCGCGACCTCCAGGCCGGCGACCTCGAGGGGAAGGCACTCGGGGCCGAGGGCGACCAGCGGTCCCATGACCTGCTCATCGGGCTCCTGGCCGAGCGGTTCCCCCATGACCGGGTGCGGTCCGAGGAGGACGACCAGGCGAAGGAGCTGTCCGACTCGGCCGGCCGGGTGTGGATCATCGACCCGCTGGACGGGACCCGCGAGTACTCCGAGCGCCGGACGGACTGGGCGGTGCACGTCGCCCTGGCCGTCGACGGGGCCCCGGCCGTCGGTGCGGTGGCCCTGCCCGGCCTCGACCTGGTCCTCGGTACCGGCGACCCACCGGCCCTGCCGTCCCGGCCGGACGTGCCCCGTCTGGTGGTGAGCCGCACCCGCCCGCCCGCCTTCGTGCCCTTCGTCGCCGAACGCCTGGGCGCCGAGACCGTGCCCATGGGATCGGCGGGGGCCAAGATCTCGGCGGTGGTGAGGGGCGAGGCCGAGGTGTACGTCCACGCCGGGGGGCAGTACGAGTGGGACTCGTGCGCACCGGTGGCCGTGGCGCTGGCCGCCGGACTCCACGCCAGCCGCATCGACGGGTCGCCCCTCCGCTACGCCCGCCCCGACCCGTGGCTGCCCGACCTCATCGTCTGTCACCCCGACCTGGCCGACGACGTGCTGGCCGCGGTGCGCGACTCGGGCCTCCTCGAGGGCGGGTGAACCGGTGAGCGATCTCCCTGGTGCCGCCCCCGCGGTCTTCGGCCCGGCCCGGCTCGGGCCGCTGACCCTGAAGAACCGGATCATCAAGTCGGCGACCTTCGAAGGGGCATCGCCCCGGGGCGTGGTGACCGACGACCTGGTGGCGTTCCACGAGCGGGTCGCGGCGGGCGGGGCCGCCATGACGACGGTGGCCTACCTGGCCGTGTCACCCGAGGGGCGCACCGACCGGCACTGCGTGCTGCTCGGACCGGATTCGGTCCAGGGCCTGTCCCGGCTCACGGCCACCGTCCACGACGCCGGTGCCCTGGCCTCGGCCCAGATCGGCCACGCCGGCCCGGTGGCCAACTCCAAGTCGAACGGTGCACCGGCCCTGTCCCCCTCGCGTCGCTTCGGGGCATCCGGGGCGATGACCAGGGCGGCGACGGTGGAGGACATCGCCCGGATCACCGACGACTACCGACGGGGTGCCGGCCGTGCCGTCGAAGCCGGGTTCGACTGCATCGAGATCCACCTGGGCCACAACTACCTGCTCAGCGCGTTCCTCAGTCCCCGGCTGAACAAGCGCACCGATGCCTGGGGCGGATCACTCGAGCACCGCGGCCGGTTCGCCCGCCAGGTGGTGGCCGCCGTGCGCGAGGGAGCGGGCGACACGGTGGCCGTCACGGCCAAACTCAACATGGTCGACGGGGTCCCGGGTGGGTTCGACCTGCCCGAGAGCATCGCGTTCGCCCGGATGCTGGAGGAGGACGGGCACCTCGACGCCCTGGAACTGACCGGCGGAAGTTCGCTCTCCAACCCGATGTACCTGTTCCGGGGTGACGCCCCGAGGGCCGAGTTCGCCGCCACCCTGCCCCAGCCCCTGCGGCTCGGGTTCAAGGTGGTGGGCAAGCGCTTCATGAAGGAGTACCCGTTCGAGGAGGGCTACTTCCGGCCCCAGGCCCGGCAGTTCCTGGACGCCCTCGACCTGCCGATCATCCTGCTGGGCGGGGTGAACCGCCTGGACACCGTGGAGGAGGCCCTGGCCGAGGGGTTCTCGTTCGTGGCCATGGCCCGGGCGCTGCTCCGCCAACCCGACCTGGTGGCCCGATGGGCGGACGGGTCCGAAGAGGCCGGCCTGTGCATCCACTGCAACCGGTGCATGCCGTCGATCTACAGCGGCACGCGTTGCGTGGAGATCCCCACCGGCGCCTGAACGTCAGGAGGGGGTCGGCTGCCCGTCGTCGTCGGCATCGCCGGGGACGATGGGTGCATCGAGGTCCCAGCCCTCCGGGTCGGCCTCACGGGCGCGTGCCCGGGGTGAGGGCCCACCCAGCCCGTCAGGGTCGTCGATGAGGCCGTCGAGCACGGCGATCTGCTCGGGATCGTCGAGTTCGGCGCCGGCCTCCTCCAGTTCCTTCTCGTCGAGTTGGAAGTTGGGGTCGAGCGACGGGTCGAGCTCGAGCTCCTCGATGAATCCGGGATCGAGCCGCGAGGCCTCGTCGATGGCGTCGTCGCCCTGCTCGTAGATCTCGGTGGGGTCGTCAGGTCCGCTCATGGTCGCTCCACTCGGTCGATCCGGTTCGTCGTTCGGGCGGGGCTGGACCCCGCGGGCCCGGGCACCGTGCCGGGCCCCATGGGGATCGTAGATCGTGTGGGCTCACCGCCCCAGAGTCGTTCGTCCCACGGTTGCCGCCGCCCCCGTCCGGGGTCGACGGGAGCGACGCCCCCGATTCGCGGTGACGGACCCCATCGGCACCTCGGCCGATCCGGCGTGCTCGAGGTGGTGGGAGCGGTCGGGGCGGGCGGGTACCGTCCGTGTGTGTCCGCAGGCCCACTCCGCCGAGTCACCGATCAGGGGTCGGGACCGGACGGGGTGGCCACCGCGACATTCGACGCCTCCCGGACCTACCGGTTCGCCCTCACCCGCACCTGGGACCCGGACCGCTGCCGGGTGAACTTCCTGATGCTCAATCCGTCGACGGCCGATGCGCTCGTGCTCGACCCGACGGTCCGGCGGTGCGTCGGGTTCGCCCGGTCATGGGGATTCGGATCGCTCGAGGTCACCAACCTCTTCGCCTTCCGGGCGACCGACCCGACCCTGCTCGTCGCCTCGGGACGAGCCGGTGGGCGACGGCAACGACCGGTCGATCCTCGACGCGGCCCGGGCCGCCGACCGCGTCGTCGTGGCCTGGGGCGTTCGGGGGAGCCATCGGCGTCGCGGGGACGAGGTGGCTGACCTGCTGGCCGGCCTCGGCGTGCGCCCGATGGCGCTGCGGGTGACCCGGGGCGGGCATCCCGCCCATCCGCTCTACATCAGGGGGGACACGGTTCCCGAGCCGTGGTGCCGGGGCTGACGGGCCCGGCCAGGCACGAATTCCCACCGGAGTAAACACGTGTCGACACTTGCGACTCAAAGGTGCATGATGGATGCGTGGACGTGGAACCGGGGGAAGGGACGGTCGGCGGAGGCGGAACCCGGGGATCCGGCGGCGCGAGGAAGCGTCAGCCGAAGGGTGAGCTCCGCAATCTGATGCTCGAGACCGGCCGAACGCTCCTCCATGAGGAGGGGATCGAGACGGCGTCGAACAACCTGACCTTCAAGCGGGTGTTCGACCGCGTGGAGCGGGACACCGGTCGACACCTCACCAACGCCTCGGTCATCAAGCGGATCTGGGACAACCAGGCCGACTACCAGGCGGATGTCCTGGTGGCCATCGCCCGGGACGAGGAGCGGCCGGAGGTGGAGGCGACCCTCGAATCCGTTCGCCAGGTGCTCGACGCGGTCGACCGGTCGACGGTCGAGGGGCGGCTCCGGGGCATGAGCGAGCTGTGCCGGGTGGCCGGGGCGACGAGCCGGCAGGGCCATCGCCGAGTCGACCAGCTGGCCGCTGTGGATCAGCGTGGTGACCATCGCCACCACCAGTTCGAACCAGGAGCAGCGGGACCGGATCTGCGAGGCACTGGCCGTGGCCTACGACTCGGTGGCGGAATTCTGGGAGGCGATCTACGGCGGCCTGATCGCCTTCCTCGGGCTCCGGCTGCGTGAGCCGAGGACGATGCTGCAGTTCGCCCAGGCCGTCACGTCGCTGTCCGAGGGGGACTCCCTCCGCCGACACGTGGTGCGAGAGATCGTCGCGCTCGACCTGCCGAGCGGGCCCCGGGGTGCGGACCAGGAGTGGACGCTCTACGCCGTCACGCCTGGAGGCCCTGGCCCTCCAGTTCTTCGAGCCCGATCCGGACTTCGTCGCACCGTGACCGAACGGTACGACCGGGGACGCACGGGTTAGGACGCTGCCCGGTGCTCCGTTCGACGCCTGGTGCAACAGTGGGTGCCGGCATGCGGACGCCGGGTGGGCCACCGCCCTACGCTCACGGGATGGACGTGCGTGCGGGAAGCGTCTCCGAGGTGGTGGCCGACTACACCGATGCACTCCGGTGCCTCATCGAGCGGCTCGAAGCGCAGGTGGTCTGGAACGGGAACTTGTTGGCTGACCTCCACCGCCACGCCCCCCTGCCGGATGCGCTGGCCGAGCACGACTCCGCGCAGGTCAGCCTCACCATGACGACTGCCCTGGCGGAGTTCGACCGGGCCCGGTTCGACATGCGGGCCGGCGTGGCCCGGGCCCTACGGGACCTGGGCATGCCGAACACCGAGATCGCCGGGGTCTTCGGTGTGTCCCGCCAGCTCGTACACCGGATCCTGGCCGTATAGTCGCAGGCCAGACCCCCGGTCACCGGTGCCGGACCTCGGGATCCACCCCCGCGGATCAACCCGTGGTCAACACCTATTGACGAGTCGGTAGACTGGACGCCGCCGCCGGGTCCGTCGAGCTAGGTCCCGCCACCCGGTTCCGGATCCGGCGGCACTCAATCCCCGCAGCATCGGTCAGCGCGCGCTCTGCGGGAAGGTGTACGACTCGCCGCCGACGTGCTGGACCCGTTCGTCGCAGCGGAACATCCACTGGTCCCCCTCCTGTCCGACGAAGGTGGTCTCGTCGTTGTTGCACTGGGTGCAGTGCCCCCGGAGGGGACGCGAGGGCACCTTGGCCTTCTTGGCGGGAGGCAGGGCGGCCTTGCGCCGCGCGGCGGGAACCTTCCGGTACTCCTTCAGCTCCGCCCACTGCTCGACGGTGAATGACGGCGGCCGCTTCGGCCACTTGACGATGGACCACATCAGCGACTGTGCGTCGAGGCGGTCGAGCTCCTTCGTGTCCCGTTCCGCCATGCGGAGGACGATCTCGTCGTAGAAGGCCAGCACGCGCTCGTAGCGCGTGGCCAGCGGACAGTCGCTCGGAGGGGACGGGGTGCCGGTGAGCTCGAGGGCGTCCTCGACCACGCGGATCCGGTAGTTCGGCCACCGCAGTGGATCGATGGCGCCGAGGAGGTAGGCAGCGAGATTCAGCCGGGTCCCCTTGCCGGAGGCGGCCTCGCTCGGGAGCAGCCGGTCGAATGCCGCGATCCGCCCGGGACCGTCGAGTTCACCCTCGGCCCACAGTGCCAGCAGGCAGTCTCCCGCCGTTTCCGGGAAGGTCTCCACCCACGCGAGGAAGCGGTCGGCCAGCCGGAAGTCCACATTGCCGCTGTGGGTATCGGTGAGGCCCGTACCGCAGCTCCGGCACCCAGGCCTGTCCGTCCAGGAGGTGCTTCCGGCTGAGGCGGAGCGGCTCGACCGCCGCGAGCTTGAACTCCCGCTCCTCGGCCTCGAACTCCGGTGCTGCGTGGAACAACGAGGCCCATTCGAGGAACCCGTCCCAGCCGATCTGCGATTGTTCGTTCACCACCGGAGGCTACTCGTGGTGCAGGCACGGTCCCGACCGTCACGTGCCACGGAGCCGTCCTGTGCCCGGCCGGCTCCGTTCGGGACTCTCACTCCCGGACTCCGGTGACGGGTAGCGTGAATTGCGAGGATCAGGTCCGGAGGTCTTCCGCGGCTCCGGGCGCACCTGCTCCTCCCCGCCCGCGTAGCTCAGGGGATAGAGCGTCGGTTTCCTAAACCGTGCGTCGCAGGTTCGAATCCTGCCGTGGGCACGAAATCCAGCAGGAATGCGCGGGAAGGACAGGGAGCCCGGGGTCGTCCCCGGGCCCGAAAGTCACCCTCCCACCGGAAGGCCACGTGGACCGGCCGAGGTCGAACACGGTGCGGAGGTGGTGGGCCTCGCCCCATTTCGGTGCGTCACCCCAACCTGGTGTTCGATGATCGGAGGAGCAGGTGGGACCTCGACGGATCCCTCGTCGATCGACCGCCCTCCCCACACCGAATCGAGTGTCCCTGACCGATTCCTGGACAAAGGGCACCGTCTGGCAAGCCGTCCGCGGCAATCGCCACAGGATCCCGCCGCCAGGCCCGATCGGGGACCCGCAACACGACATGCGTGAGGCAGACGACATGACGTCGCCTCACCACCGATCACCTCATTGGCGGCCGCTTCCGATCTGCCTTCTCGAGCCAGGCGGCATGATGTTCCGCGGCCCAGCTCCGTCGAACGTGCCCGAGGATCATCCCCGGCAGTGCAGGTCGGGTGGACGGATTGATCACTGCCATGAAGACGTGCGCGGTCAGCAGCACCAACGTCAGCAGGACCGCGGCCGCGTGCGGCCCGGATGCTCCTTCTCCCGATGACCAGGAATTGATCCCGGTCGCGATCACGGCCGAAAGTGCGGCAATCAATGACCAGGCCAGGACCTTCTGGCCGACGTTGAACTTCCCCCAGCGGACGTGACTCCGGTGCGAGGGATGCCCGATCGTGTTGCGGACGAAGGACACGTCCCTCCGGTCGAAGATCAGGAGGTCCTTGGCCGATCGGAGGACCGCCCTCGTGTTCCCGAAGACCAGGGCGACGGCGATCCCGATCCCGATCAGGACCACGGAGCCGATATGCAGGTTCAACACGGGGCCGGACTCCGCCTCGTCACCCAAGGCGAGTCCTGAGAGGAGTGCCGAGGCGAACATGGCGACGATCCACCAGTGCAGCAGGCGCTCGGTGACTCCGAAACGCTCGATGCGGTCGTCGGGCTCCGTCAGGACCGGCTCCCGGTCGTCGATCTTCGGTCGATAGGTGTCCTGGATGACCATGCCCTGTACCCCTTCGCATGCGCGCGCCGTCCTCGTGACGAGTCTCGTCCGGGACCTGATTCCCCACCAGAGGACAAAGACCACTCGACCCTGCGGTCCGCCCATGGGATCGCCTCACGTTCGAAGAGACGACCGGTCGGATCGACCCCGACCCCCACGGCGCCAAATTCTTTGTGAATTCGGTGAACGAACGGGGCTCCTCGTCGGTACTCAGGGCAATGAACACCCCCACGCAGGCTCCCATGCGGCACACTCCTGGACGACACGGGCGGTCCGGGCTCCGCTACCCCGCACTGATCGGCTCGATCGCCGCGTTGGCCGTGCTGGCCGCGGCGTGCGGTTCGTCGCAGAGTTCGTCGACGACCACGACGACCGCCGCACCGACCGGATCGAGCGTCCCGGCGACGACGCTCAAGCTGGCGTCGACGACACTGCCCAAGGTCGGCGCGGTGCTGACCGGGCCGACCGGCATGACCCTCTACTACTTCACGACCGACCCGTCCGGCTCCACCAGCTGCACCGGACAGTGCGCCGTCGTGTGGCCCCCGCTGGTGGTGCCGACCGGGTCCACCCCGGCGCTCCCCTCGGGCGCTTCGGGGTCGCTGGCCACGATCAAGCGCCCGGACGGGACGACCCAGGTCACCTACAAGGGCCATCCCGTCTACTACTACCAGGGGGACACCGCCCCGGGACAGGACAAGGGCCAGGGTGTGGATGGAACATGGTTCGTCCTCAACACGTCGGCCGCCGCACCGGCCGGGAATCCGACGACCAACGACGAGCGCCGGCGGAGGCGGGGGTGGAGTCGGGTTCTAACCGCCTCATGGAGCGATGGGATGCGGACGGACGTCGCCCCGTCGCGCCACCCGGGTCGTCGCCGATGTTGACGGTGCCGATTCGTGCGGACGGCCGGGCGGATCAACGAGGACGGCCGCGCCCGCCGGGCCTGTATCTGCCGGCCCTCTCCATCGTGGCGGCCATGGTCGTCCTCATCGGCATCGGCTGGGCGAACCGCTGGGGCGGAGCCAGTTTCACGAACTCGATGTCGGATCTGCGCGTGGTGGTGATCGGCCCCATGACCGTGGCCATCCTCGCGACCGTCCTCGTGGTGGAGCGACTCCGGCCGGCCCAGCGACGACCGTTCTTCGCCCGTGGGTACCGACAGGATGCGCTCTACACCGTGTTGAACGCCACGCTGGTCCTGCCGCTGGTGGTGGCTCTCTCCCTGTCGTTCTCCGATGCCGCCCAGCGCTATCTGCCCTGGATCGTGGTGCCACGACTCGAGTTCTTCCCGCGATGGGCTGCCATCGCCCTGATCTTCGTGGCCATGGACGGGTGCAATTGGCTGGCGCACCTGGCGAACCACCGGATCCGCGTGCTGTGGCGATTCCACGAGCTCCACCACTCCCAGGAGGACATGAGCGTGCTCACCGTCTTCCGCACGCATCCGCTGATCCACGTGTCCTACCTCATCGCACTCGTCCCGGGCATCGTGCTCCTGGCCAACGGCGCCGTGCCGACCGCCCTGCTCGTCGCCTATGCCGGCTTCGTCGCCTTCGAGCACTCGAACACGAACCTCGGCTTCGGGCCGTTGGAGCGGATCTTCGTGAGCCCGAACTACCACCGCATCCACCACAAGTTGGACGGCCCACAGGACGTCAACCTCGGCTTCGCGCTGACCGTCTGGGACCAGTTCTCCGCATCGCGCCGTCTTCCCGACCGAGGAGACGATCCGGACCGACACCGGACTCCCGGGCCGGCCACTCCTGGTGGAACAGGCGACCGAGCGACCCCGCCACCTCTCCGTGCTCCTCGCCCAGCTCTGGGGGCCGTTCCGCCCCTCGAGGCGCCGGGTGCCCGGATGACCACCTGCTAGCCCGGCCGGATCCCGGTGGCCGTGGACGAGCGGGAGCGATCCTGATGGCGGCGACCGCGCCGACGCTGCGACGGGAAGGACCCGGACCCTGATGGCGACCCTGTTCCGCACCGAGCCGTCGGTCCTGGGCACCGATGTCGCCGTCGTCGCGGTACGGGTCGCGCTCGTCTGGATCTTCACCTACTACGGGGCCGGGAAGCTGTTCGGCTGGTTCAACGGCCCGGGAATCCACCGCACGGCCCTCTTCTTCTCGAACACGGCCCATCTGCGATCCAGGGGGGTTCTTCGCCGTCCTCGGCGGGATCATCGAGTTCGGTGCCGCCCTCGCCCTCGCCCTGGGCCTGGTGTCACGGCTTGCCGCACTGGCCCTGTTCGGGGATCAGGTGATGGCCATGATCACCGTGTCCTGGGTCAACGGCATCAACTCGTTGTCGGCGACCCCGGGCTACGAGTTCAACCTGGCGCTGGCGGCCATGGCCCTCGTCATCGTCGGGCTGGGTGCCGGCCGCCTGAGCCTCGACGCCGCTCATCGGGCGCCACCTCTCGTCGATCGGCCCATCGGGGTCGGAGGCGGTGGCGGGGGAGCCCTCGGCGAGCGAGCGTGACCAGGCCGATCCGGGCCGACCCGCGTTGCCGCGATGACCCCGCCGCCACGATGACCCCGCCGCCAACATGACGAGGCTCGATCCGGGGAGCCACCCCGCTCCGGATCGCACGGCCGTCCCCCACGGGCCGACGCCGCGACCGGCAGCCGCCCTCGAGGGAGGCGGGCACCGCCGCCCTCCCGCCTCACCGAGGAAGACCCACTCCTCCGCCTCGGCGCCAACCTCGTCGGTGCCTTCGGCGCGGTCCTCTTCGCCCGCGCCGGACTCCAGCACTACCTCCAGACCCACTCGCTGGTCGGTGGGCTGTTCTTCGCCGAACAGCTGTGGATCGTGGTGGCCTTCCTCGTCAGGCGGCCGGCCCGCGCCGTGAGCCAGCGGCCGGGCGACTGGCTCCTGGCCTTCGGTGGCACGTTCGGCGGCGTCCTGTTCCGTCCCGACGGTGCCCACCTGCACGGGTGGATCGCCGCCGGGCTCGCCCTGCAGCTGGCCGGACTGGCCCTCTGCGTGACCTCGTTCGTCGCCCTCGGCCGCTCGTTCGGCTTCGCGCCGGCCGACCGGGGACTGAAGCGGCGCGGGCCGTACGCCGTCGTCCGGCACCCGGTGTACGCCTCCTACTTCCTCCTCCAGCTCGGCTACGTCCTGCAGAGCATCTCGGTGCGCAACGCCCTCGTGATGCTCTTCGTGTGCGGCTGCAACGTCGGGCGCGTGCGCAGCGAGGAGCGGTTCCTGGTCGCCCACGGCGCGTACGAGGAGTACCGGGCCGAGGTGCGGTGGAGATTGCTCCCGGGCGTCTGGTGACCGGCGTCGCAGCCGGTACCGGCTCCTTCGACGGGCCGGCGGACGACACCCGGGCCGCACGCTCGTCTCGTTGCCATCGTCGATCGCGTTCCGTGCCGTTCGCGGAACCACCGGGCGGGACGGGGAATCCACGGGTTGTGGCGATTCACCTGAACGGAATGGGCTCCGCACCGGTACTCACCTCTGAACGGAGCATGCTCCGCGACGAGTCAGGCCCTGGGCCAGAAGGAGGATCCCGATGACGCGCATGGTGCGATCGCTGGCAATCGTGGCGGCCGGGGGCCTCGTCCTCGGCGCCTCCGCGTCCTCCGGCGCGAACACGCCGACCGCCCGGACCACCCGACCGGGTCCGTCGTCGACGACCGCTCCGTCGACCACGAGTCCCTCGTCGCCCATGGCACCGGCGAAGGCGACCACGACCGTGCCGGCCCACGGGAGTACACCGACGGCGCCGTTGGGCACGGCACCACCGGCCCACACCAATACGCCGGCAGCACCGTTGGCCACGCCACCGCCGCCCTCTGCCCCGCCGGTCACCAGTCCGCCGGCGACGGCACCGCCGACCACGATTCCGCCGACCACGACCACGACGACCAGCGGCGGAGGCGGTGGAATCGGCTTCTGACGGCCACGACGGCCGTCAGAGTCGAATGCCCCTTCGGATCACTGGGCCGGGAGTTCCTGCGGATCGTCCGTGGGATAGTCGAGCGTCTCGCGGACAGTCGCCAGGCGCTCCGTGCCATCGGCCAAGTGGATCCACAGCGATCCATCACGACTGCGGAACACGTAAGCAGACTCAGGCATGTCGGCGATCATACCGATGCAGGCCGCGGTGGCGGACGCCAGCCCGGATGACGTGGTCGCGCACCGTGCGCCGGTGATCCTCGGGAATGGTGGACCATCCGGCGGACTCCGACCCGCGATGTCGGGGTACCCGGGTCAGGCGACCCGACGGTGTCGGGACACCGGTGCCTGTGCTCCCGTCCGTGACGGGAAGTGTCCGTGACGGACCTCGGTGGCGGCGAGTTCGCCGATGCAGTCGTCGCACATCCACCGCCCGGTGCGGAGCTCACCGACCCGGCCGGGCTGGCGGTCGACGAGGTCCGGCCCATCGTGGACGACATCGACCGGTGGGTCCGTGGCCTCCACGCCAAGCTGCTCGGTGCCGACGCCTGGAGGAAGACGGGCCCGTCCGCCGGACCGTGCCACGGGCCTGCCGCCGGGCCGTACCACCGGATCCAGGCGTCAGCCGGCCAGCGCGGCCACCGCCTCCTCGAACAGCCGGCCGTGGAGGTCGACGTCGTCGACGGTGGTCGTCGGGCACATCAGCACCATGTTGTGGAACGGCGTGATCAGGACGTCCCGGTTGGACAGGTAGAGGTGCAGGTACTCGTCGAGGTCGGGATCGTCGGCCGCATGCGACTCGGTGCCGTTGCGGGGCGCGGGCGCGCAGAACCGGTACTCGGCCCGGGCCCCGAGCTGGGTCACCGTCCACGGCATGCCGTGGCGGGCGATGGTGGCGGCTCGCCTGGTCGGTCAACCGGGTGGCCAGGGCCTCCATCCGGGCGAACGCTCTCGTCGGTCAGCACCTCGCCCAGGCGTGGCCCGGGCCGCCGCCATCGACAGGGCGTTGCCGGCCAGGGTCCCGCCGATGCCGCCCGACGTCCTCGATGTCGGCGTGCTGGTCGCGCACCAGGCCGAGGATCCGGTCGGCCAGCTCGGCCCGCAGGCCGAAGGCGCCGATGGGGATGCCCCCGGCGATGGCCTTGCCCATGGTGACGATGTCCGGGTGCAGGCCCCAGGCCGCGGTGCAGCCGCCCGGCCCGGCCGACAGCGTGTGGGTCTCGTCGATCATGAGCAGCGTCCCGGTCTCGTCGCACAGGGCACGCAGGCCGTCGTGGAACCCCGTCGTCGGGGAGCGACGATGCCGATGTTGGTGAGGGCCGGCTCGGTCAGGACGGCGGCGATCTCGCCGGTGCGCAGGGCACGGGCCACCGCCTCGAGGTCGTTGAACTCGACGGCCACCGTCGTCGTCGACGGGTCGACGGCCGGCGCCACGTTGCCCGGCCGCGAGCGGGTGGTGCCGTCCGGCGCCGGCCACGACGAACGTCTCGTCGACGCTGCCGTGGTAGCAGTAGGAGAAGACCAGGATCTTGGGCCGCCCGGTGGCCAGGCGGGCGAGGCGCAGCGCCCACCGGTTGGCGTCGGTGGCGCTGAGGGCGAAGGACCACTGGGTGAGGCCGAACCGCCGGGTCAGCTCGGCGGCCACCCACTCGGCGTCCTCGCTCGGGAGCATGGCCGTGATCCCGCCGAGCGTGTCGATCCGCCGGCGGACGGCCTCGACCACCGGGGCGGGGGAGTGGCCGGCCATGGCGCCGGTGTCGCCGAGGGCGAAGTCGACGTAGGTGTGCCCGTCGACGTCGGTGACCCGGTTGCCCCGGGCCTCGGCCAGGGCCAGGGGGAAGCTGCCCGGCCCAGTTGGCCATCCAGGTCATGGGCACCCCGGTGAAGAGGTGCTCGGCCCCGCCGAACTGGGCCCGGGATCCCGGGATTCCGGTCGAGGTGGGTGGCGCGCTCGGCCTCGAGGAGTGCGGTCAGTCGGTCCCGGTCCATGGGGTTCCTTCCGGTCGGGTGGCGCAGGCGTCGACCTGCGATGCCCCCCATTCTGCCCACCGGGACGACCCGTCGTGACCGGACCGGAGGCGCCCGGTGGCGGGCCGGGAGTCAGGCGCCGGCGTCCCGTCGGGAGCGTGCTTGTCGGCCAGCGACTGGATCAGCCGGCTGACGGCCGAGTAGTGGCCGTCCCGCCAGGCCTCGGCGATGGTCTGGTCGCCGAGTTCGCGGTGACGGGTGAAGTTCCACCAGCGGGTGACGTCGCTGTCCGAGTAGCCCTTGTTGGCCAGGATGATGTTGAGGCGGGTGGCCTCCCAGGCCGCCTCGTCCGGGGTCAGCGTGCCCGAGAGGTCCTCCGAGGGCGAGCGGTGGCCCCGGCCCGCTTCTCCATCTCGTGGGCCAGTTCGCGGTCGAGGTCGCGGGACACGTGGCCGCGGATGGTGGGCAACGATCCACCGGTCATGGACTGGCGCTCGGCCACACGGCGGTCACGCTCGGCCTCGAGGCTCCGCGACCACAGGTGCTGGGCGGTGCTGTCGACGTCGCCGGCGGTCACCCGCAGCCGCAGGCGGCGTTCGATCCGTTCGGCCGTCCGGTGGGGCGCGTCGGACTCGGTGGCCGTCCGGATGCTCGACGGGCGACGGTCTCGACCACCTCGACGGGACGACGGTCGCGCGGGCGGCGTCGGCGCTCGAGCTCCATCGGCGTGGCACCGGGCGGCGGTCGGCCGGCGCGGCGGCGCCTCCTCCTCGGCCCAGCGCGTCGTGCGGCTCCTCGTGCCGCACCCGCGTCGGCGCGGCGTAGCTCTCGGGGGCGAAGACGTCGCCGGCCGTACCGGCGATGGCGGCGGACAGGTACGGGGCGGTCCACTGGCTGGCGCCCACGCTGACGGTGTCGGCCCCGGTGGCGGTGAGGCGGGCCAGCGGGACGTCGAGGCACGCGGCCACGGCGATGGCCTCGGTCAGCCCGATCCGGCGGTTGGTGGTCTCCACCTGGGCCACCGTCTCGCGGGTCCAGGCCACCCCTCGCAGCAGCATCTCGTCGGCCAGGGCCTGCTGGGTCAGGCTGGCCTTGGCCCGCAGCGCGGCGATGTTGCGCCGGACGATGTCCTCGATGCTGGTGCCCCCCTCGCCGTTCATGCCGACACCCTACCGGCCGGTCTTCGCGTACCGCTGGATGTCAATGTAAGGAATCTGAACACCCGTGATGGTCGCTCTTCGTACATTCACGCCGTTGACGTGGGGATTCCTCGACATCACGGTGAGTTCGTGTAATGCAACTCCTAACAATCGGGGGCGACCAACGGTCGCAGCCCGACCACGGACCGCGCCGGATCAGTTGCATCTGCGCGGCGGTCAGTTGCAGTTCGCCGATCCGGCTACAGGTGCGCGCGGGGCCTTCCGAGAATTGAGGGAACGGTGGAACGGACCGGGCAGATCGGATCCGCAGCACGAGTCCACTGGAATCGACGACAAGGGGCAGAGCGAACAATGGCCATCGAACCGCATACGCAGCGAGTCCTCCGGGACTGGAACGACGACGACTTCGACCTCGACGACCTGGTCCTCCCGGCGCAGCCGGCGTGGCAGCGCTGCGGCGCCGTCCACTGCATCGACCGCGGCCCGTGGATGGGGACGCTGGTCTGCTGCATCCGTCGCAGCGGGCACGACACCGACCACTCGATGTCGCTCGGCGACTTCGGCGAGATCGACTACTGGCAGGAGACCTGGTTCTGAGCTGACCGGTCGGCGGCACGCCCGCCCGTGCCGCCCCGTCGACTCCCGTCGTCCATGACGCCTCAGCCCTTCAGCACCACGGCCTGATCGGGGCCGAGCACCCCGCTGAACCCGCCGACCGGATCGGGATCGTCCGACTGCAGGAGCACCTCCGCCCCGTCCAGTCCGGGCACGGGCATCCCGACCGCCGTCCCCGGTGAAGTTGACCAGCACGGTGCAGGCGTCGTCGCCGAGCCGGCGGCGGTAGGCGAGTGTCCCGTCGGGCGACGGCGACCCGATCGAAGGAGCCCAGGGCCAACGCCGGCGCCGCCTTCCGGACGGCGATGGCCCGCCGGTAGAGGTGGAGGATCGAGTCCGGGTCGGCGCGCTGGGCGGCCCGGTTGCGGGATGTCGGCCTCCGGGGCCAGCGGCAGCCAGGTGCGTGACCCCGTCGGCCGCCGGCCACCCGTGGTCGGCCGATGCCGTCCCAGGGCAGCAGGGCCCGGCACCCGTCGCGGCCGCCCGGGTCGACGGCGCGGTCCTCGGGGATGTCGGCGTCCTCCAGGCCGAGTTCGTCGCCCTGGTAGACGAACGGGGTCCCCCGCAGGGTCAGCAGCAGCACGGCGGCGGCCCGGGCCCGGGCCTCGCTCCGGCGGGCCGTGACGGCCGGGTCCTCGCCGGCCCGCGCCGCCGCCCGGTCGTAGCGGGTGCGGTGGCGGGGGTTGTCGTGGTTGGACAGCACCCAGGTCGGCCACGCCCCCCGGGGGTCGAGTGACCGTCGGGTGTCGTCGATGCATGCCGCCCACCGGTCGGCCAGCCAGGGGGCGAACAGGGGCGGGAAGTTGAAGGCCAGGTGGAGCTCGTCGTCCTGGCCGTAGTAGGTGGCGACGGCCTCGGTCGACAGCAGGAAGACCTCGCCGACCATCATCCGCTCGCCCGGATAGCCGTCGACGAGGGTGCGGATGGCCCGGAGGCGCTCGTGGGTGACGGCTACGTCGTTCAGGGCGCAGTGGGGGATGCCGGCCACCTCGGGCGGGTCGTCGGGCAGGGACGGGTCCTTGCCGATGCCGTGGACGACGTCGGCCCGGAACCCGTCCACGCCGCGGTCGAGCCAGAACCGGAGGGTGTCGTGCATGGCCTCGACCACCGCGGGCTCGTCCCAGTTGAGGTCGGGCTGGGCCGCCTCGAACAGGTGGAGGTACCACTGGCCGGTCGGTTCGTGGAAGGTCCACGCCGGTGCGGTCAGGTCGAAGGCGGCCACCCAGTTGTTGGGCGGGGAGCCGTCGGGGTCCGGGTCGCGCCACACGTACCAGTTCGCGGTGCTCGCTCGTCCCGCGACGAGGCGGCGTCGACGAACCAGGGATGCTGGTCCGAGGTGTGGTTGGGCACCCAGTCGATGACCACCCGCAGGCCGAGTCGGTGGGCATCGTCCACCAGGGCGTCGAAGGCGGCCAGGTCGCCGAAGAGCGGGTCGACGTCGCAGTAGTCGCTGACGTCGTAGCCGAAGTCGGCCATGGGGGACCGGAAGAACGGGGAGATCCACAGGGCGTCGACGCCCAGCCAGGCCAGGTCGTCGAGGTGGGCCCGGATGCCGGCCAGGTCGCCCACGCCGTCGCCGTCGGAGTCGGCGAAGCTGCGGGGGTAGATCTGGTAGAAGACCGCCTCCCGCCACCACGGGGTGTCGGGCGGCGTCATCGACGACCCGCCGCCATGGACGGCCGGTGCGTTCCGTGGTCGTTCGTCGGGTCCATGCGGGGACGATACCAATCCGGTGTCCCCCATCTCCTTTGGTCGTCCGTCCCCGCGTTTCAGTTTCGCCGGCGTACCTGCCGATGGATTCTCCAGAGCCGGGCGCCGGAAGGCGGCCCGGAGGACGAGGACACCGCCGGCCGAACGCCGACGACGCACAGCAAGGAGAGCGGTGGAATGGTGGAACGACGAGCGGTCGAAGACGGATCGATGCTGGCCGAGGGACTGTCCAGCGGACTGGCGCCGGAGTCCTTCGGCACCGGTCGGGTCTGCATCGAGCCTTCGTGCGAGGTGCGTGCTCTCCCGGTACAACAGCACGGACTGGTGTGCGCTCCACGAGAGCCCGGCCGCCACCGGTCGCCCGTTCGACACGTCGGTGCGCCCCCGTGGCCGCCGCCGCAACTCCCGTCGCCGCAACCAGCAGAAGTCGGCCGCCTGACCGGATCCGCCGCCGGGGGTCGCCGGTCGGCGGCCGCCTGTCGTCCCCCACGGGTACCTCGGTACACTCCGTCGCTGACGCCGTGCCCGACGGGCCCGGGCGCGACCAGGACGGGGATCCACCCATGACGGAACGACTCGACGGCACCGTGGCGCTGGTCACCGGCGCCTCCAGCGGGATCGGCGAGGCCACCGCGGTGGCCCTGGCCGCCGCAGGGGCCCGGGTGGCGGTGGCCGCCCGGCGCCGTGACCGCCTCGAGGCACTGGCCGACCGCATCGGTCGCGACCAGGTGCTCGTGCTCGAGACCGACGTGACCGACGAGGCCCAGGCCCGGGACATGGTCGACCGGACGGTCGCCCGAGTTCGGCCGGCTCGACACCCTGGTCAACAACGCCGGGGTCATGCTGCTCGGGCCCCATCGTGGACGCACCGGTGGAGGAGTGGCGGCGGATGGTGGAGCTGAACGTGCTCGGCCTCCTCTACTGCACCCACGCCGCCCTGCCCCACCTGCTGTCCGCCGCCGAGTCCGAGCCCCGACGGGTGGCCGACGTCGTCAACGTGAGCTCGGTGGCCGGCCGGGTCGCCCGCCTGGGCAGCGGCGTCTACAACGCCACCAAGTTCGGCGTCGGTGGCGTTCTCGGAGTCGCTCCGCCAGGAGGTCACCCGTCGCCACGTCCGGGTGACGGTCGTCGAGCCCGGAGCGGTGGCCACCGAGCTGGCCACCCACCTCCGCCCCGAGGTGCTGGAGGGGATGATGGCCACGTTCGGCCCGATGGAGATGCTCCAGTCCGAGGACATCGCCGAGTCGATCGCCTTCACCGTGACCCGACCCCGCCGGATGGCCGTCAACGAGGTGCTGGTGCGCCCCACCGAACAGGAACGCTGAGTGGCCTTCAACGACTACCCGCCCCCGGAGCACTTCCTGGGGGACCTGGGGATGGAGGCCGAGCTCACCACCGAGACCACGGCGAGGGTCCGGACCCGGGCGACCCCGTTCGTGACCACGGTCGACGGCGGCGTCCGGTCCGGCGTGCTGGCCACCCTGGTCGACATCGTCGGCGGGGCCATCGCCGCCCGGGTGCTGCGGCCCGACTGGATGGCCACCGCCGACCTGTCGCTGCAGCTGGTCGGCCCGGTCCGCGGACCCTGGGTGGAGGCCCGGGGCTCGGTCGCCCGTCGGGGCCGGACCACCCTGGTGATCGAGGCGCTCGTGGTGTGCGTCGACGAGGACGGCGCCGACACGGTCGTCGACGGCCGCGCCGGCCGACCCGGTGGCCTGGGCATCGATGACCTTCTCCGTCCTGCCCGCCCAGAACCCGGCGTCGTCGGTGCAGACGGCCGGCGAGCTGCCGGTGCGGTGGGCCTTCGCCGGGGGTGGGCTCGACCGGCCCGTCCTCGACGCGCTGCAGGTCGAGGTGGTCGACGCCGCGGCCGGCCGGCTGTCGCTGGCGGTGCGGCCCTACCTCCACAACTCGTTCCGGGCCGTGCAGGGCGGGGTGATCGCCCTGCTGGCCGAAGCGGCCGGAGCCGAGGCCCTGGGCGCCGCCCACGGACTCGACGGCGCCTCGTTCGTCGTCACCGACCTGCAGATCGCCTACCTGGCCCTCGGCCGGGTGGGTCCCGTGGTCGACCTCGGCCCGGGTGCTCGGGACCGGCCCCGACGGCCGGGCCGGCGCGGTGGTCGAGCTCCGGGACTCCGGGGCCGACGACCGGCTCATGACCGTGGTCAACGTGTCCGGGCGCCCCGGCGGCGGTCCTGGCCGGGGCGCCGCACGTGACGGCCGACGCCACCGGGACCCGGGCCGACGGGCCGACCGACGGGCCGACCGACCCGCGCCGCCACGTCAGCGACTACTTCCGCCTGGAGCGCTGGGAGCTCCCGTCGCCCGACGGCGACGGGCGTCCCTCGTCGCTCGGCGGTCGGGCCCCGGTCGACGACCACCACCGGGGTCCCGGCGGTGGCCTGCGCACCGGTGGCCTGCTGACCAACCTCGACACGCTGGGCGGCTTCACCAGTGGGCTCGCCGTGCTGCCCGCGGTGGATCGTCACCACGTCGCTGCTGGCCACGGTGTCCGAGCTCGACCATGTGGGCCCCCTGCGGTACCGGGCCGACGTCCTCCGGCGCGGCCGCACCTCGGTGGTGACCGCCCTCGACGTCGTCGACGAGGGGGCGGGGGACCGGCACGTGGCCGCCGCCACCATGACGTGCGCCATCCTCGACCCGGGGGCCATGGAGCTCGAGTTCGACCGCCCGTTCTCCTCGACCATGCCCCCGCCCCAGGCCGACCCGGTCGGACCCGAGGAGTTCTTCTGCATCGAGCCGGGTCGCGGGTCCGGTCACCCGGCTCGACCTGGACGACCGCCTGCGGAACCCGTGGGGGATCCTCCATGGTGGCGCGGTGGCCATGCTGGCCGACGAGGCGGCCTGCCGGGCGGCCGTCGCCCACGCGGCCGACGGCGTCCGGCCCGGCCGGAGTGGCGGCCGCCGACGCCGTGCTCCACTACCTGCGCCCGGTCAAGGTGGGCCCGGTCGAGGCCCGCTGCCGGGTGCTCGGCACCCGGGCCGGCCGCACCATGGTCCGGGTGGCCATCCACGACGTCGGCGCCGACGACCGGATGACCACCCTCGGGTCGGTCACCGTCCTGGCCGTCTGAACGGACCGCCCGAGCCCCGGTCGTCGCTGCGCCGTCCGGGGACCCGGCCACCGGCGCCACGGGACCCGCCGCTCCGCATAGGCTCGGCACCGTATCTGTCCACCGGAAGAAATGGGATGACGACATGTCGAAGGAATGGGGCCCCCTCGGGGCATTGATCGGCGAGTGGGAGGGCGAAGGCGGTCTCGACACCTCCTACTCCCATGCCAAGGGTGAGGTCGTCGGAACCCCCTACCTGGAGAAGGTGACCTTCAAGCCGTTCGGTCCCGTCGACAACGGGAGCCAGCACCTCTACGGCCTCGACTACAAGACGGCCATGTGGCGCGGCAGCGAGGAGAACCCGTTCCACACCGAGGTCGGCTACTGGCTCTGGGACGGCGCCACCGGCGAGGTCCTCCGGGCGTTCTCGGTGCCACGGGGCATCACCGTGCTGGCCGGCGGCCAGGCCGACGCCGATGCCACGGAGTTCACGCTCGCACGCCTCGTTGGGCGACGCCCAGTACCCGATCGGCGAGGGCAAGTACCTCTCGGCCAACGCCAGCTCCGTCAGCTACGAGGTCACCATCACCCTGGGGGACGGGGCACCTGGTCGTACGCCGAGTCCACCATGCTCCGGATGAAGGAGATGCCGGACCTGCTGGCCCACACCGACCACAACACGATGCACAAGGTCGGCTGACCCACACCTCCGCACACCATCGGCCGACCGGGCCGACCGGGCGATCGGAACGAGGACAGGGGGGCATCGGGAGACCGGTGCCCCCTTCGTCGTGCTCCCCGACGGTCGGGGCGGGGTGGCGGGCCCGGCCACCGGGGTTGACAGGGCGTCAAAATTAGGGAAGCCTAAGTAGATACCTATGCCGTCCCTGTCTCCGGAGCCCGAGCTGTGATCCCCACCTTCGTGATCTTCCTGCGCGAGGGCGTGGAGGCCAGCATGATCGTGGCCATCCTGCTGTCCTACCTGGACCAGATCGGCCAGCGCCGCCACTTCCGGGACATCTTCCTCGGGCGTGGCCGCCGCCGTGGTGCTGATGGTGGCCGGAGGCGTGACCGCCTACCTGGCCATCGACCAGTATGCCGACTCGACGGCCCAGAAGGTGTTCGAGACGGTCACCTACCTGCTGGCCGCCGTCGTGCTCACCTACATGACGTTCTGGATGCAGGCCCACAGCCGGACCATGACGTCCGAGCTGCAGCGCCGGTCGGAGGGCGCACTCGAGGGCCGGACCCGGTGGGGGCTCGGCCTGCTCGCCTTCCAGGCCGTCGGACGCGAGGGCCTCGAGACCATGGTCTTCACCCTGGCCATCGTGTTCGCCTCCGCCCACCAGGCCCCGACGGCGGCCCGGGGCCACGGCCTGCTGCTCGGCGCCGTCCTCGGCCTGGCCGTCGCCCTCGTCATCGCCTACGCCATCTTCAAGCTCGGCAGGCGCCTCAACATCGGCCTGTTCTTCCGGATCGTCGGCATCGTGCTGATGGTCTTCGCCGCCGGTCTGCTGGCCGACGCCGTCCAGAACATGCAGGAGCTCGGGTGGCTGCCCTTCCTCGACCACGCGCTGTGGAACACCAGCAGCTACCTGTCCGAGTCGAGCTCGATCGGCGACGTCTTCCACAGCCTGCTCGGCTACGCCGACCACCCGACCGTCCTCCAGGCCATCGTGTGGGTCGGCTACCTGGTGTCGCCACCACCGCCTTCGTCGTGCGTGGGCCGCCGGGGTCGTCACGCCGTCCCGGCCGCCCGACGGTCCCGGTCGAGGCGACCGCGGTCATCCGGACGGGGAGACCCCGGCCGGCCCGGCCCCGGTGTCGACCCCCTGCCGCGGCCGCCCCCCGTGGCCACGCCGCCCCGGGCCTGACCCCGACGTCCCCGGCAGCGGGCAGCCGACGACGCACTACCGTCGGCACCGGCGCCCGAGGGTCGGGACCGCCGCTGCCCATCGAGGACCCCCATGCGCTCGAAGGCCCCACCCGTCCCGTCCATGGACGGCCAGGACCGTCGTCATCACCGGCGGCAACTCCGGCATCGGCAAGGCCACGGCCACGGCGCTGGCCGCCGCCGGGGCACGGGTGGTCATCACCGCCCGCAACGAGGAGCGGGGCCGGGCCGCCGTGACCGACATCGCCGCGGCCAGCGGTTCGGACCTGGTCGAGCTCTCGCGTGTTCGACCTGGCCGACCTGTCCTCGGTGCGGGCCGGTGCCGCCGACCTCCTCGAGCGCTGCCCCCGGATCGACGTCCTGTGCAACAACGCCGGCCTGATCCTGTCGGAGCGGTCGCTGAGTGCCGACGGCTACGAGGCCACCTTCGCCATCAACCACCTGGGCCCCTTCCTCCTGACCGACCTGCTCCTCGACCGGCTGCAGGAGTCGGCACCGGCCCGGATCGTGAACGTGGCCTCCACCGCCCACAACTTCGCCCGCCACGGCATGGTCTTCGACGACCTGATGGCCGAGCGGTCCTACAAGCAGATGGCCGTCTACGGCCGCTCCAAGCTCGCCAACATCCTGTTCACCACCGAGCTGTCCCGGCGCCTGGCCGGCACCGGGGTGACGGCCAACTCGCTCCATCCCGGATCGGTCAACACCGGCTACGCCCGGGACGGCGACACCACCGGCCTCATGGCCTGGGGCGTCGAGGTCTACTCCCACCTGCCCATCAACCTCACCCCCGAGCAGGGTGCACGGACGTCGGTCTACCTGTGCTCGTCCCCCGACGTGGACGGGGTGACCGGCAGGTACTTCGCCAAGTGCAAGGTGAAGACCCCGTCGGCCAACGCCCGGGACGAGGCCGCCGCCGCCCGGCTGTGGTCGGTCAGCGAGGAGCTGGTGGCCCGGGCGTCCACCGGCTGATCCGGTCCCGCCGGCCGCCACCGTCGCCCGTTCGTCAGAGGGGCTCGCCCTCGCCGAGCTCGGTGATGGCCTCGGCCACGGCCTCCTGCTCGGCCTCCCGCACTGAGGGGCCGACCGCCTCCGTCGTCGGCCCACAGCTCCGGCACCCGCCACAGCAGGACCCCGACGCCGACCACGCAGGCCAGACCGCCGGACCACACCGCGAACTCCGGCCCGCCGATGGCCGCGGCCACGCCGGTCTCGAGGTCGCCCAGGCGCGGGCCGCCGGCCACGACGGCGAAGAAGGTGCCCGACAGGCGGCCCTGGAGGTGGTCGGGCACGGCGCGCTGCTGCACGTTCTGGCGGAACACGGCCGAGATGATGTCGGCCGCCCCGGCCACGGCCAGCAGGGTCAGGCCGACCCACAGCACCGGCATCACGCCGAAGAGGGCGATCGTCCCGCCCCAGACGACCACGCAGGCGGCGATGGCCCGGCCCTGGTGGCGGATCCGGGCCGTCCACCCGGTGAACAGCGAGCCCGACCAGCGCCCCGGCCCCGGGTGCGGCGTACAGGAGGCCGACCACGCCGGCACCCCCGCCGTAGAGGTGGACGGCCAGCGCCGGGAAGACGGCGCGGGGCATGCCGAAGATCATGGCGTTGAGGTCGATGAGATAGGTGGCCGACAGCAGCCGCTCGCCCTTCAGGTGGCGGAACCCCTCGGTCATCGAACGCAGGCCCATCGGGGTGCCCCCGCCGGTGGGCACCAGGCCGGGGGAGCAGCGCGACGGTGTCAGCGACACCACGAAGGTGGCGACGTCGATCAGGTAGACGGCGCTCAGGCCGAGCCGGGCGATGAGCACGCCGCCGAGGGCCGGGCCCACCACCATGGCCAGCGCCATCGTGGTGGTCTGCAGGGTGACCGCCGCCGTCACGTCCTCGTCGGACACGAGCATGGGCAGGGCGGCCCGTCGTGCCGGCCAGTCCATCCCCTGGAACCCGGCGCTGGCCGCCGCGCAGACGAACAGCACCCACACCTGGGGATGGTCGAGGGCGGCGTTGACGGCCAGCCCGACGACCGCTGTGGCCATGGCGCACTGGGTCAGGGTGAGCACCCGCTTGCGGTCCCAGGCGTCGGCCAGGGTGCCGCCCCACAGCGCGCCGGCCAGCAGCGGGACGAGGCCGATGAAGCCGAGCAGGCCCACCATGAAGGTGGAGTGGGTCAGGTGGAAGGTCTGGTAGGCCAGCGCCACCAGGGTGAGCTGGCTGCCCATGGCCGAGACGGTCTGGCCGGCCGTACAGGCGCCGGAAGTCCCGCGAGTGGCGGAGCGGGGAGACGTCGGCGAAGAGCGCGGCCACCTGTCAACGGTACCGGGACGACCGGGCCGGTCCGCCGCGGGAGCGACGCCCGGGCTCCCGGGTGACCCCACTCCGACCGGCGCAGCTGGATAGACTGCTTGCATATGGCAGCAGGGGACACGGGGCGCAGCAAGCACACCGACGGGAGAAGCAGGCGCTGGCGATCGTGGAGTCGGCCGGCGCCGATCAGCAGTCGACCCGGGGATCCCGTCGAGCCCGCCCATGGCGGTCTCCATCGCCGGCGTGTCGACCGCCTGCAGCAAGGATGCGCTGGTGTCGAGCGCCGAGGCCGTCCGCAAGACCCTCGCTCCCGAGTGAGCCCGCGGCCGTCGGCCGCTCCGCTCCTGGTCCACCGACGCTCCGTCTGCGGTGCCTACCAGTACCCGGCCATGAGCTCGGTCGACCAGGCCGGCTGACGTACCTCGCCCCGGGGGCCGAACTCGACCAGGTAGGGCTTCACGTCGAGCACCGGCGTGCCGTCGATGGCGTCGAGCCCGGTGACCTCGATGGTGTGGGGGCCCACGCCGACCACCCGGCACACCGTGACCCCGATCCGGTTGGGCCGGTCCTTGGCCCGCTGGGCCAGGATCCCCACCGACGGCCAGTCGGTGCGGCCCCGTCGGGTGGCGGGTCCCCCGGCACACGGCATCCTCGTCGACCCGGTCGAAGCAGAACACCACCTCGACGTGGGAGAAGTCGGCCAGTCCGTCGGTGGCGCCGGCCTCGACCTCGGTCGGGTCGAGTTCGATGGTGGAGGTCACGTGCGTCCCAGTGGTCGTCGACCGCCTCGGTCCGGCCGCCGACCACGCGGCCGATGGGGCGCACGGTGAGGGTCCGGTCATCCGGGCCTCCCGCCGTGCGCGCCGTCGGTCGGGCTGTCGGCGTCCGGCATCCTGTCCTTCGAACTGGATCCGGTAGAGCTCGGCGTACTGGCCGCCGGCCAGCAGCAGGTCCTCGTGGCGGCCACGCTCGACGATGCGCCCGTTGTCGAGGACCAGGATCACGTCGGCCTCCCGCACCGTGGACAGACGGTGGGCGATGACCAGCGAGGTGCGGCCCTGCAGCGCGGTGGCCAGGGCCAGCTGGACGGCGGCCTCCGACTCGCTGTCGAGATGGGCGGTGGCCTCGTCGAGGACGACGATCTCGGGCGCCTTCAGCAGCAGGCGGGCGATGGCCAGCCGCTGCTTCTCGCCGCCGGACAGCCGGTAGCCGCGGTCGCCGACCACGGTGTCGAGCCCGTCGGGCAGCGCGTCGACCATGGTGGCGATCTGGGCGCCGGCCAGCGCCGAGTCCAGCTCGGCCTCGGTCGCCTCCGGTCGGGCGTAGAGGAGGTTGCCCGCGGATGGTCTCGTGGAAGAGGTGGGCGTCCTGGGTGACCACCCCGACGGTGGCGGCGAGCGACTCGAGGGTGGCCTGGCGGATGTCGAGCCCGTTGATGCGGATGGCGCCGGACTGCACGTCGTAGAGCCGGGGGAGCAGCTGGCTGATGGTGGTCTTGCCGGCGCCCGACGGGCCGACCAGGGCCACCATCTGGCCGGGCTCCACCCGGAACGACACGTCGAACAGGACCTGGCTGGAGACGCGTGGTGTCGCAGCACGGCGACCGACTCGAGCGAGGCCAACGACACCTCCTCGGCGCTCGGATACCGGAAGTCGACGTGCTCGAACTCGATGGCGGCCGGGCCCGGCGGCACCGGCCGGGCGTCGGGGCTGTCCACGATCATGGGCGGGAGGTCGAGCACCTCGAAGACCCGGTCGAAGGAGACCAGGGCGGTCATGACGTCGATCTGCACGTTGGACAGCGCCGTCAGCGGCCCGTAGAGCCGGGTCAGGTAGGCGGCCAGGGCCACCACCGTGCCGACGGTCAGCGCCCCGTCGATGGCCTGGACGCCGCCCCAGCCGTAGACGACGGCCGTGGCCAACGCGGCGGTCAGGCTGAGCGCGGCGATGAAGAACCGGGCGTACATGGCCTGGGTCACCCCGATGTCGCGCACCCGGCCGGCCTTGGACTCGAAGGCGTGGCGCTCCTCGTCCGGCCGGCCGAACAGCTTGACCAGGAGGGCGCCGGAGACGTTGAACCGCTCGTTCATGGTGTTGTTCATCTCGGCGTTGATGCCGTACGACTCCCGGGTGATGACCGACAGCTTGCGCCCCACCCGCTTGGCCGGGATCACGAAGACGGGCAGGATCACCAGGCTGATCAGGGTGATCTGCCACGACAGCAGGAACATCACCACCAGCACCAGGGTGACGCTGATCAGGTTGGAGACCACCGAGGACAGGGTGTCGGTGAAGGCCTGCTGGGCCCCGATGACGTCGTTGTTGAGCCGGCTGATGAGGGCGCCGGTCTGGGTCCGGGTGAAGAAGGCGATGGGCATCTTCTGGATGTGGGCGAACACCTGGGACCGCATGTCGTAGATGAGGCCCTCGCCCACCGAGGCCGACACGTAGCGGATGCCGATGGACAGGGCGGTGTCGGCCACCGCGACCGCGCCGGCCACGATGGACAGGGTGATGATCAGCTGCTTGTCCGGGGTGGGCGCCGGTCAGGCTGTTGATGATCGAGCGGAACAGGAGCGGATTGATGATCCCGATGAAGGCCTCGACGGTCACCAGGACGAGGAAGGCGATCAGGATCTTGCGGTAGGGCCGGGCGAACTGGAACATCCGCTTGCCGGTCCCCTTGGTGACGTGCTGGGTCTTCACCGACTCGTCGCGGCGCATCGAGCGCATGACCGAGCCGAACTGGCCGCCCCCGGCGCGCCCGCCCCCCATCCCGTGGCCGGCCATGCTCATCGAGGGGATCCGGTACGATCCGGAGGGGAGGTGCATGTGCCGGACCCTACCAACCGGGCCGTCCCGACCGATCTGGGGCGGGCGGGACCGGGATCCCGGGCGACCGTCCCGCCGTCCGCATGGCTACGCTCCGGGCATGGCGTTCGACGAGGTCCTGGGCGAGCGGATCCGGATGCTGCTGGGCGACGACCCCGACGTATCGGAACGTCGGATGTTCGGTGGGCTGGCCTTCATGGTGGCCGGCAACATGGCCTGCGGCGTCATCCGCGACGACCTGCTGGTCCGGGTGGGCCGGGACGCCTACGACGCGACGCTCGCCCAGCCCTTCGCCGGGCCCATGGAGATGGGGGACCGGACCATGGGCGGCTTCGTCGTCGTCGACGGCGAAGGGGTCGCCGAGGACGACCGACCTCGATGCCTGGGTCGACCGGGGCGTGGACCTCGTCCGTCCCTCCCGCCCAAGTAGGGAGCGTCGCCCCCGCGGGCGGACGTCCCGGGCTCAGCGGACGAGGCCCTTGCCGTACACCGGGGGCAGGTCCAGCGCGGTCAGCAGGCCCGGCTCGCCCTCGACCACGGCGGGGACGGAGTTGACGAGGCGCATGGCGGTGGCCTTCAGGCCGCCGGTGTTGTGGTCGCCGTCACGCCCCATGAGCTGCATGTCGACGGTGTAGGTCGGCTCGCCGGTGATGATCACCCGGTAGCAGCCCTGCCCGGCCGGCTGCGGCCAGTCGGGGGCGAGGTCGTCGCGCAGCCGGGTGACGTGCTCGAGCACGATGACGGCCCGACCGTCCTTCATGCCCCGCAACTCGAAGTGCAGGGCCGCCGCCGTGCCCTCCTCGATGGTGCCGGCGTCGACCTCGAACGTCTCGGGGGCGGGCACCCGCTCGTACCACTCGACCAGATCGCCGTCGAGCTCCACCTCGAGGCCGGCGGCCAACTGACGGACCACGCTGCCCCAGGCCATGGTCATGACGCCGGGCTGGAGGATCATGGGCACGTCCTCCAGCGGACGGCCGAAGCCCATGATGTCGAAGAGGACCATGCCCTGGTTGTAGGTGGCGTAGTTGAGCACCTCGGCCACCCGGACCTCGTCGATCTGCTCGCTCACCCCGGACAGCACGAGGGGGAGGGCGTCGTTGGCGAATCCGGGGTCGACCCCGTTGACGAAGAGGGAGACCCCGCCCTCCTTGGCCGCCTCGACGGTCGGGGTGATCATCCCGTCGTCGACCACGCCGAAGGGGTACTGCAGGAACACGGGGCCCGACGAGACCACGTTGATGCCGGCCTTGAGGATCCGCTGCAGGTCGCCCAACGCCTCGAACAGGCGGTCGTCGGCCATGGCACTGTGGACGATGACGTCCGGCTTCAGGGCGAAGATGGCGTCGACGTCGTTGGTGGCGGCCACCCCGAGGGTGCGGCCGAGGCCGGCCAGCTCGCCGGCGTCCTTGCCCACCTTGTCGGGGTTGGACACCCAGAGGCCGACCAGCTCGAGGTCGGGCCGGGCGTCGATCCCGGCGATGACGTGGCGGCCGACGTTGCCGGTGCTCCAGGCGACGACTCGGTAGGTCTTGGACATCGGGTGCTCCTTACGGGGTTGGCGACAGGGTCGGGTGGAGCGGGAGGCGGCTCAGACGTCGGGGATGCCCAGCGGGAGCGTGGGGGCCCCGATGCCGCCGTCCACCTCGAGGATCTTGCCCGTCACGTAGGAGCCGGCGGCGGACGACAGGTAGACGATGGCCGCGGCGATGTCCTCGGGGTCGCCGATGCGGCCCAGCGGGGTGGCCTCTTCCATGGTCACCCGCATCTCGTCGACCTGCATGACGATGTCGAGGGCGGACGTGGCCACCGAGCCCACGGCGATGGCGTTCACCCGGATCCGGGGGGCGAGGTCCATGGCCGCCAGGCGGGTGTAGTGGGCCAGTGCCCCCTTGGCCGTGCCGTAGGCGACGAAGCCGCGGTCGGCCATGCGGCCCATGGCCGACGAGATGTTCACCGCGGAGCCGCCACCGTGCTCGACCATCAGCGGGACCGCGGCCTGGAGCAGGGTGTGGGCCGTGGCGACGTTGAAGTGGAAGGCGGCCTCGAGGATCTTGGGTGTCGTGTCCATGAAGGCCTGGGGCATGGTGCCGCCCACGTTGTTGACGACGAGGTCGAGCCGACCGAAGGCGTCCCGGGCATGGTCGACGAGTGCGGCCACGGCGTCGAGGTCGTTGAGGTTGGCCGGGCACGGACACGGCCCGTCGACCGGCGGCCTCGACCTGGGCCACCACCTGGTCGAGCTGCTCGGCGGTGCGGGCCGAGATGACCACGTCGGCCCCGGCCTGGGCCAGGGCGATGGCGGTGGCGGCACCGATGCCGCGGCCGGCGCCGGTCACGATGGCCACCTGGTCGTCCAGCCTGAAGCGATCGAGAATCATGTGGAGGTCCCCCTTCGGTGGTCACGGCGGATGTGACCGGATGTAGTGCTACCAGCCCGGGTGGCACCGGCGCCATGCCGACCCGACTCGGCCCGTCGGACGGACACCTGGACGAAGGGCGCGCCCTCACTCCGGTCGCCAGGTGATCCCGTCCCACCGCAGCGGCGCCGACCACGTCGTCCCGTTCCACCAGGCGGTGCGGCCGGAGCCGTCGCCGTAGGGGTACCAGCCGGCCCCCGCGACCGACGGCACCCCAGAGAGGGCACCGACAGCGGAGGCGCCGAGGCGACGAGCGCCGGAACCGGGGCGACGGGTACCGGCGGAGCGACCGGTCGGCACGGGGCGACGGTGGGCGGCGGGATCGACGGTGCTGCTTGGATCCCGTAGGCGGTGGGCGGCGGTAGCGACGGTATCGGCGGTGGTGCCTGGGCCCGCGTATCCGTTGGACGGCGCGTAGCCCCCGTTGCCGACCGGCGGCGCGTAGCCCGGATACGCGCCGTAGGCGGCGTAGCCGTTGGTTCCGTAGGGGTTCCACACGCCGACCGGCACCGGTGCCTCGACCCGGACCGGATCGATGGCACCCCAGGTCTTGATCTGCGGTCGCCAGGGCGGCGGGGCGGCGGCCACCGCACCCGGAGGCGACAGTTCCCGGGCCCCGTGCCGCCCGAGCAGGAACGAGGCGATGCCGATGCCGAGGGCGAACAACCCGCCGGCCAGGCCCTTGCCGATGGCCTGGCCGGCCGTCTGGGCGATCGAGGACGGCGCCGGCTGCGGGCTCACCCCGAACAGGGTGATGAACCCGTCGTGCAGGGAGTGGAGACCGACGGCGATGGCGAACGCCGCGGTGCCGGCCCAGGTCATGGCCCGGCCGCGGCGCCAGGCGGCCAACCAGATCACCGCCCCGGCGAACCCGGTCACGAAGACGTGGGGGAGCTCGGCCGCCGGCCGCACCAGCGCCAGCTGCAGGTGGAACCAGGTGTGGTGGGCCCGCGCCTCCCACTCCACCCCTTCGACGGCACCGGTCGTGGCCCCGCTGACCACGACCAGGTAGAACCCGGCCAACGGGTCCTTGAACCGTGCGGATCCGAACAGCCAGCAGGGCGAAGGGGACCAGGATCTTGGCGCCCTCCTCGATGGGACCGGTCGACCACAGGACGGTGGAGAGGCCGAAGTGGTGCTCGACCACGGACTCGAGGCCGAAGGCGATGGCGAAGCCGAGGATCCCGCCGGCGATCCCGATGAAGGTCAGGCTGCGCAGGCCGCCGAGTCGACCCACGGGCAGGTAGCGCACCATCACCAGCACCGTGCCGATCAGGAAGGCCACGTACCCGGCGGCCGACAGCCACGACCAGATCGCCGATCCGGTGAGCCCGGTGACCACCGCCGGTGGGATGACCAGCGCCTGGCCCGCCAGCATCCACCACACCCAGGACTGGCGCAGGAAGGCGAACGGCTTCGGCGGTCCGGGAAGGACGGGCGCGGCTGGCGGTGTAGTGGGTGCTGCCCGTCCACGCCGTCCCGTCCCACTCGGCCATGGCCGGAACCGGCCGATAGCAGTACCAGCCGGGTACGTCGGTCAACTGGCCACTCCGGTCGTCGCCGTGACCCGGGTCGGGTGGAGCCGGACCAGGAGCTCGCCCGGCACGCCGTTGCGGGCGCCGTACTCCTCGGCCCGGTCGGGGCCCATGTAGCGGCCACCGATGACGGTGGCCCAGTGGAGGAGCTCGTCGGGATCCTCGCCGACCGTCGCCGTCCCCTCGATGACGACGAAGGTGAACGGGGGTGTGTCGTCGTCGACGCACAGGGCCAGACGGGGGTCGCGGGGGAGGTTCCGCCCCTTCACCGTGGCCGCGTCCGGTATTGAAGACGAGGTCCCCGATGGGGGAGTCCGGACCCGGCAGTCGAGCGGTCGAGGGCGTACCAGATCGGCGCGATGTGGGGCCGTCCGTCGGCCCGGACCGACGCCAGCTTGCCGGTGCGGGCCGGCAACGCCTCGAGGAAGGCCACCACCTCGTCGCCGTCCATGGCGTGGGCCATGTCGTTGCGTCAGGCCGGCCGGGTGGAGGGGAGGCCGAGTTTGCGGTGGTCCCAGGAGACCGTGCGTTCGACGTGCACCTTCGCCACGATCCGCTTGTTGAGCATGGTCTCGACGAAGGGGCGCAGCTCCTCGGTGTAGGTCCCGTAGTAGCGCTCGAAGAGGTTGACGCCCAGCTCCCACATCTTGTCGGGGTCCTCGACGATCTCGGCCCGACCGACGAGCTCGACCCCCCGCAGCTCCTCGTAGTAGTCGCCGTCCTCGAACATGCAGGTGATGCGGGCGTCCCTCCCGAGGTTGACCGCCTTCTGCGCCTTGGCCTTGGTCTCGATGGCGATGGTCCCGTCGACGAAGCCGTACCACATGGCCACGGCGTGGATCGATCCGTCGTGGTTGAGGGTGCACATGGTCATCGGGCGCCGCTCGTGCAGGAAGGCGTCGATCTCCTCGTCCGTCATCCGGATCAGGTCCCGCTGCTTGACCCCGTGACCCATCTGCTGGACGGGCTGGCCGTCGGCTGTCGCACTCATCGGTTCCTCCGCTGCTCGCCGGCGGGCACCCGCCCGCAGCTCCAGGGGCCACCGTATCGGGCAGCGCCCTCCAGGTCGACGATCGGGTCCCGGATCCCACCGGGGGAGCGGGCAGAATGACCCGGTGACGACAACCGATCCCGTGGCGAGCGTCGAGGGTCCCCTGCAGGTGGTGTTCGTCTGCACCGGCAACATCTGCCGGTCGCCCATGGGCGACGTGGTGCTGCAGCACCTGGCCGCGGACCGGACGCTGGCCGACGGGTCGACCCTCGCCGATGCCCTCGTCGTGTCGAGCGCCGGAACCGGCGGCTGGCACGCCGGCGAGCCGATGGACCCCCGGGCCCGGACCGCGCTGGAGCGCCGTGGCTACACCGACCACGGCCACCGGGCCCAGGCGTTCGAGACGGCGTGGCTGCCCGGGACCGACCTGGTGGTGTGCATGGACCGCGGTCACCGACAGACGCTGGCCAGCATGGCCCGGGCCCGTGCCGGCGACTACCGCTACGACGACCGCCTGGTCATGATGCGCAGCTTCGACCCGCGGGCCGGAGGCGACGTCGACGTGCCCGATCCCTACTACGGCGACGACGTGGACTTCGAGCGGTGCCTGGACATGGTGGAGGCGGGGTGTCGCGGACTGGTGGACCACCTGGCCGGCCGGCGTGGAGGCCCCGGGTCCCCGGTGAACCCGGAGGCCGACGCAGGGGTCACGCCGACCGGGGCTCCGCCGACCCGGATCGCGGTGCACGGTGCCTCGGGGAGCGGCAAGACCACCCTGGCCACCGCCCTGGCCGACCGACTGGGCGTGGGCCGCACCGAACTCGACGGGCTGTTCCACCAACCGGGGTGGACCGAGCTGCCGGCCGACGAGTTCCGGGCCGTGGTGACCGAGGTGGTCGACGGCCCGGGATGGGTCGTGGACGGCAACTACCGCCAGGTCCGCGACCTGGTGTGGGCCCGGGCCCAGGTGATCGTGGTGCTCGACCTGCCGCGGTGGCGGGTCATGGCCCAGCTGCTCCGACGGACCGTCGCCCGGTCGGCCCGGGGGTCCGAGCTGTGGAACGGGAACCGCGAGTCGTTCCGGAACCTGCTGTCGACCGACGCCGACCGCAACGTGGTGCTCTGGTCGTGGCGTACCCATGGGCGCTACCACGCCGAGGTGCCGGCCGAAGCCCGGGCCGAGGCCGGCCACGCCCGGGTGGTGGTCCTGTCGGACCGCCGGGCCATCGCCGCGTTCCCCGACCGGCTGGTGCGTGGCGACCTCTGACGTCGGGCCCGGTCCGTGGTGGCGGGTCGGCCCGGCGGGCCGCGGAACGCATCCCTGGGCAACGGGACCGCCAGCTGTCATGCTCCCCCGATGGCATCGAGCGACCCTGAGGGCCCGGCCACCGCACCGGTGGACCATCGCCGGTCGAGGCGTCGGTTCCTGACCCTCGGCCTCGGGGGTGCGGCGCTGGTCGTGATCGGCGGTGCCACCGCGGTGGAGCTGGTGGACCACGGCGTGCTCCCCGGCAAGCTGACGTTGGACCAGCTGGACGGCGCATGCACGGTCCCGTCCCCGACACCGGCTTTCTCCCCGCTGGGGCCGTCGATGTCCGGAACCTTCGACTCGGCGGCCCGCAACCGGGCCGTCGGCTACACCATCGCCTACCCGCCCGGGCACGGCCCGGGCGCCGAACTGCCGTTGATCGTGATGCTCCACGGATTCGGGGGTGACCACACCACGGCGCTGACGGGGATGTCGCCTGCACAGGCGGTGGCACTGCGCGTCGGGGGTCGCCCGCTCGCCCCGATGGCGATCGTCACCGTCGACGGCGGAGGTGGGTACTGGAACGCCCACCCGGGGGACGATCCCATGGCCATGGTCGTGGACGAGCTGGTCCCGATGTGCCAGCGGCTCGGCCTGGGTTCCGGGCCCCAGCGGATCGGGGCGATGGGGATCTCGATGGGGGGCTACGGCGCCCTGCGCCTGGTCGAGCTGTACCCCGACCGATTCGCGGCCGCCGCCGCCATCAGCCCCGCCGTCTGGACCTCCTACGACCAGGCCGAAGGCGCCAACCCGGGCGCCTTCGCCTCCCGGACGGCGTTCCGGGCCAACGACGTCATCGTCCAGTCCGCCCGTCTCGACGCCACGCCGGTCCGCATCGCCTCCGGGGTAGACGACCCGTTCCATCCCGGGCGTCGAGGCCCTGATCCGCGCCATGCCGGCGTCGGCCACCGTCGTCGTGTCCGCCGGGTGTCACACGAGTTCGTTCTTCGCGTCCCAGGAGCCACCCTCACTCGAATTCCTGGGTCGGCACCTCCCACTGACCGGCTGACGCGCCCGCCGGTCACCCTGGCGCCACGACCCCTCTCGTACGCTTGGCCCATGTCCTACGACACCGCCACCTCGGTGTTCTTCATCGCCCTGGCCGTCGCCATCGCCCCGCTGTGCTCGGAGGCAGCTGCGGCGGTGGCGGATCCCCAGTGTCCTGTTCGAACTGCTGCTCGGGGTCCTCATCGGGCCCGAGGTCCTGCACTGGGCCAGCCTCGACCAGTTCGTGACCGGCATGTCGGTCCTCGGCCTGTGCTTCCTCTTCTTCATGGCCGGCTACGAGATCGACTTCGCCAAGCTCTCGGGACACCCGCTGAACCGAGGCGTCACGGGGTGGCTGGTGTCGCTGGCGCTGGGGCTCGGCGTCGGCGTGGTCCTGCTCATCTCGGATTTCGTCATCTCCAGCCTGCTCATCGGCCTGGCCCTCACCACCACGGCGTTGGGCACCCTCCTGCCCATGCTCCGTGACCGCGACATGCTCGAGTCGCCGTTCGGGAAGTTCCTGATCGCGGCGGGGACCGCCGGTGAGTTCGGACCGGTGGTGGCCGTCACCGTGCTCCTCGGGGCGGCCAGTCCCGAGACGGAGCTCATCCTGCTCATCGTGTTCGTCGTCCTCGCCGTCGGCATCGCCTTCGTGGCGTCACGACGGCAGCCGCCCCGGATGGTCGAGACGATGCAGCGCCACCTCGGCACGTCCACCCAGTTGCCGGTGCGCGTCGTGCTCCTGCTCATCACCGGCCTGGTCCTGGTGGCGTCGTCGCTCAGCCTCGAGGTCCTGCTCGGGGCATTCGCGGCCGGGTTGATCGTCCGCATCGCCTTCTCGCGGGAGCAGGCCGACGCCATGCAGCCCCGACTGGAGTCGATCGGATTCGGCTTCCTCATCCCGATCTTCTTCGTGGTCAGCGGGATGCAGTTCCATGCCCGCGAGCTGTTCGACAACGTGTCGACCCTGGAGCGGGTGCCGATCTACCTCGGGCTCTTCCTACTGGTCCGGGGCCTGCCCGCCTTGGTGGTCTACGTCCATCAGCTCGGCATGCGCCAGCGTGCCGCACTCGGGATCCTGCAGTCGACCGCACTACCCCTCCTGGTGGTGATCACCCAGATCGGCCTGGCCACCCACCACATGCGGCCGGAGAATGCGACGGCCCTGGTGGGTGCGGGCATGGTGTCGGTCCTGGTCTTCCCGCTGGTCGGGTTCGCGGTGGCCGGGAAGGACGCGGGTCCGGTCCGCCAGGAGTTCCTCGCCGACAGCGACCCGGCACGCGACTTCCTGTGACCGCACCGTCCGTCAGGCCGCGGTGCCCGCCTGTCAGGGCAGGGTGACGAACGACTCCCGCTCGTAGGCCAGCAACCGCTCGTACTGCTCGCGCAGCTGGTCGGTGCGGGCCGGGTCGTTGGCCAGGTTCACCAGCTCGTGCGGGTCGGTGTCGTGGTCGTACCACTCGTGGTCGTTGTCGTCGAAGGCGCAGTCGACGTCGTAGAGCTTCCGGCCCGGAGACCGGCCCCACAACCCGGTGCTCGGCTTGCCGCCGCCCACCCCGTAGTACCGGGCGTACTTGGTGGTCCCGTCGTAGAAGCCACGCAGCGCGTAGCGGATCTGGTTGAGGTTGGTGGTCTGGGCCGAGTCCTGGGCGAACAGGATGTGGTCGCGGACCACCGCCGTCGGGTCGGCCAGCACGGGCGTGAGGTCCGCGCCCTGCACGGTGGCGCCCGCGGTGGCCGGGTCCACGCCGGCCAGCGAGCAGATGGTGGCGGCGAGGTCGACGTGGGAGCCGAGGGCCGACGTGACGGTGCCCGGGGTGGTGGTGCCGGGGACCTTCACGTACAGGGGGACCCGCATGATCTCGTCGTAGACGAACGGGCCCTTCGACCGGAGGCCGTGGGACCCGCACATGTCGCCGTGGTCGGAGGTGAAGATGATGACGGTGTCGTCCCACGCGCCCGACGCCTCGAGGGCGCCGAGCACGGTGCCGAGGCTCTGGTCGGCCAGCTGGTGGAGGTGGACGTAGTAGTCGAGGTGGCGCAGCCACGACGCCTTGTCGGACGGGTCGATGTACCCCCAGAGGCCGTGCTGCTGGTCCCAGCGCCACTGTCGGTGGGCCTCGGGCTTGGCGTGGAGCGGGTCGGCGAAGTTGGCCGGCAGCGTGTCGCACACCTCGGGGTACGGCTCCCGGTAGACGGGCAGCGTCTCGTCGTCCTTCCAGGCGGCCGACTCGAGCACCTTCTTGATGTTGGCCACGTCCTCGGGGTGCTGCTCGTCGTAGCCGGGCTGGTCGACGGGGAACCACATGACGTCGTGCGGGTTGACCAGGGCCACGGTCAGGAACCAGGGCTCGTCGCCCCCACCGGTCGACCCGGCGTGCTCGGTCAGCCAGTGGGCGGCGTTGGAGGCGATGAGCGGGTCGAAGTGGACCCCCGTGCCGGCCCAGCCCATGAAGTGGCGGTCGTTCCCGTCCCAGTCGGCGAAGCCGTAGGCCTCCATGTCGGGCTGGGCGGCGTGGGACAGGTGCCACTTGCCGATGTAGGACGAGCGGTACCCGGCGCCCTGCAGGAGCGAACCGAGGGTGGGTGTGGTGGTGGGCAGCTCGTCGTGCTCGGGCATGATCACGTTGTCGAGGACCCCGTGACCCTGGAGGTAGCGACCGGTGAACAGGCTGGCGCGGCTCGGCGAGCACGGCGACGAGTGGGTGAAGTAGTCGGTGAACTCCAGGCCCTCGGCCCGCAGCCGGTCCCTCCAGGGCAGCGAGGTCCCGTCCGGCAGCCAGGAGCGCTGACGCTCCTGGTCGGAGACGACGAGCAGGATGTTGGGGCGCTTCGGGGCGGTCGGGGTGCCCGTGGTGGTGTCGGCCATGGGGGAACGGTAGCGCCCGACGGCGCTTCCGGCGGCCCGGGACCCGGTCGTCGGTCGGCCGGATAGGCACAGAACTGGAATCTGTTCTACATTCCAGAGGTTCGTCCGCAAGGGAATCCAGGGGGAGGTCCGGCATGGCCGAGAGCGAAGTCCTGCACGCACAGCACCGGCTCGAGTATCCGTACTCCCGGTCGACCGGCCCGATCATCGGGGCCTTCCTGACCGCCCTGCGGGAGGGGCGGTTCGTCGGGGCGACCGGCTCCGGCGGCAAGGTCATCGTGCCCCCCACCGAGTACGACCCGCTGACCGGGGACGACGTCGGCGCACTGGTCGACGTGGGCCCCGGTGGGGTCATCGACTCGTGGGCCTGGGTGTCCCACCCCCTGCGCAAGCACCCGCTGCAGACCCCCTTCGCCTGGGCCCTCATCACGCTGGACGGTGCCGACACCGGCATGCTCCACGCCGTGGCCGCCCCCGGTCCCGAGGCACTGTCCACGGGCGCCCGGGTGACCGCCAAGTTCCGACCGGCCGCCGAGCGCATCGGCTCGATGGCCGACATCGAGGCGTTCGTCCTCGAGGGAGGTGCCTCCTGATGGCCGACGCGACCAGTGACCAGGGCCCGGTGACCACGCTGGCCACGCCGATCCGGTTGGACTTCGAGTTCACGCCCGGCATCGCCCAGTCGAAGTTCCTCCGGGGACTCGAGCGGGGCCAGTTCCTGGGACAGCGGTGCGAGGCGTGCGGCAAGGTCTACGTGCCGAGCCGGGGCACGTGCCCGACCGACGGCGTGGCCACCACCGAGGACGTGGTGCTCGGCAACTCGGGCACCGTCACCACCTACTGCGTGGTCAACGTGCCGTTCGCCGGCCAGTCCATCGAGATCCCCTACATCTGCGCCCAGATCCTCCTCGACGGGGCGAACCTCTCGTTCATGGGCCTCCTGCAGGAGATCCCCACCGATCAGATCCGCATGGGGATGCGGGTCGAGGCGGTGTGGGTGGACGAGTCCGAACTGATCCCCTCCCTCGCCTCGGTCAAGTACTTCCGACCGAACGGCGAGCCGGATGCCGACTACGACACCTACAAGGAGTACCTGTGAGCGCCGCCGGAAGGACCGTCCGTCCCGTCTCCATCGCCTCGTTCGCCCAGTCGCAGAACGTCCGCAAGGACGACCAGCGCAACGAGGCCGAGAGCCTGCTGCCGGTCATCGCCGAGGTGTTCGGGAACATCGGGATCACCAAGGACGACGTCGACTTCATCTGCTCGGGCTCGACCGACTACCTGATCGGCGGCCCGTTCAGCTTCGTCATGGCCCTCGACGCCGTGGGGGTGTGGCCGCCCCGGGCCGAGTCCCACGTGGAGATGGACGGTGCCTGGGCGTTGTACGAGGCGTGGGTGCTCCTGCAGGAGGGTGAGATCGACGCCGCGCTGGTCTACTCGTTCGGCCGCTCGTCGCTCGGAGACCTGAACGAGATCCTGACCCTCCAGCTCGACCCCTACTACGAGGCCCCGCTGTGGCCCGACATCGTGAGCCTCAGCGCCCTGCAGGCCAGGGCCCTGATCGACTCGGGCAAGGCCACCGAGGCCGACTTCGCCGCCGTCGCCTCGCGCAGCCGCCGGGACGCCCTCGCCAACCCCAAGGCGCAGGTGGCCAAGGACGTGGCACCCGAGGTGCTCCTGGAGGACGACTACGTGGTCGCTCCGCTCCGCCGCCACGCCCTGCCGCCGATCACCGACGGCGCGGCCGCCATCGTGCTGGCCGCCGGGGACAAGGCCCACCAGTGGTCGGATCGCCCGGTGTGGATCACCGGATTCGACCACCGCATGGAGACCCACTCGCTCGGCGCCCGCGACCTGACGGTGTCGCCGTCGACGGTCAAGGCGGCCGAGATGGCCGGGGTGGGGACCGCCAAGGTGGACATCGCCGAGATCCATGCGCCCTTCGCCCACCAGGAGCTGATCGTCGCCGAGGCCCTGGGCCTCGACGACTCGGTGGTGATCAATCCGTCCGGGGGTCCGCTGGCGGCCAACCCGCTGATGTCGGCCGGCCTCATCCGCATCGGTGAGGCGGCCAGTCGGATCCGGGCCGGGCAGGCCGACCGGGCGGTGGCCCATGCCACGTCGGGCCCCTGTCTCCAACAGAATCTCGTGTGCGTCCTGGAGGGTGCGTGATGGCAGAGCGCTGTGCAGTCATCGGGGTGGGCCAGACCCACCACAAGGCGAAGCGGGAGGACGTGTCCATCGCCGGACTGGTGCGGGAGGCGGCCAAGATGGCCCTGGCCGACGCCGACCTCACCTGGTCGGACATCGATGCCGTGGTCATCGGCAAGGCCCCCGACATGTTCGAGGGCAACATGATGCCGGAGATCTACCTGGCCCCGGCCCTCGGAGCGGTGGGCAAGCCCATGATCCGGGTCCACACCGCCGGGTCGGTGGGAGGGTCGACCGCCCTGGTGGCGGCCCACCTCATCTCTTCGGGCATCCACAAGCGGGTGCTGACCGTGGCCTACGAGAAGCAGTCGGACTCGGACGCCATGTGGGCGCTGTCGGTGCCCCAGCCGTTCGCCGCGCCGCTGCTGGCCGGGGCCGGCGGGTACTTCGCCCCCCACATCCGGGCCTACATGCGGCGCTCGGGGGCTCCGGACCACATCGGCCGGATGGTGGCGGTCAAGGACCGCAAGAACGCCATGCGCAACCCGTACGCCCACCTCCACCTGGCCGACATCGACATGAAGATGGTCGAGGACTCGATGATGCTGTGGGATCCCCTCCGCTACCTCGAGGCCTGCCCGTCGTCGGACGGCGCGGCGGCCATGGTGCTGGCGTCGGAGGACGCGCTGTCCGGGCACTACCCGCCGGCCTGGGTCCACGGCATGGCCATGCGGTCCGAGCCGACCATGTTCGCCGGCCGCGACCAGATCAACCCGCAGGCCGGCCGCGACTGCTCGGCCGACGTCTACGCCCAGGCCGGGGTGACCGACCCCCGCAAGCAGTTCGACTGTGCCGAGGTCTACGTGCCCTTCAGCTGGTACGAGCCCATGTGGCTGGAGAACCTCGGGTTCTGCGATCTGGGCGACGGCTGGAAGCTGACCGAGTCCGGGGCCACCGCCTTCGACGGCGACATCCCCTGGAACGCGTCGGGCGGCGTGCTGTCGTCCAACCCGATCGGCGCCTCGGGCATGCTCCGCTTCCTCGAGGTGGCCATGCAGGTCCGCGGGCAGGCGGGCGAGCACCAGGTGGACGGGGCCAGGTTGGCGCTCGGCCAGGCCTACGGAGGCGGCTCGCAGTTCTTCTCCATGTGGGTCGTCGGGAGCGAGCGCCCCTAGCCGCACGACGGCGCCCCGTGTTGCGCCGAGTACCGGCGCTGCCGCCTCCCATCGACTAGAGAGGGGGTCGGTGGATGCCCATGAACACACCCCCGATCCGACGATCGCGGCCGGCCACCTGGTGGAGGTGGCCGACGGCGTGTTCGCCTGGATCCAACCCGACGGGACCTGGTGGCTCAACAACGCCGGTGCGGTGACCGGCGGCGACGGCACCGTCATCATCGACACGTGTGCCACGGAGGCCCGGACCCGTCGTTTCCTCGACGCGGTGGCCGAGGCGACGGACCACGCGCCGATCCGGTTCGCGGCCAACACCCACGAGCACGGCGACCACACCTACGGCAACTCGCTCCTGCCCCCCGAGACGGCCCTCATCGGCCACGAGGTGATGCGGTCGAACCTGATGGCCGACCGGTTCATCCACGGGTGCCCGCCGCACTGGAGCCCGGTGCCCGACTGGGGGGAGGTGTCGAGGCGGGTGCCGACCATCGTCACCCGGAGCGATCTCACCGTGCACTCGGGGGACCGGCGGGTCGACCTGGTCCATCCCGGCCATGCCGCCCACACGGAAGGGGACCTGGTGGCCTGGCTGCCCGAGGAGCGGGTCCTGTTCACCGGGGACCTCCTGTTCGTCGGCCTGACGCCGCTGGTGTTCGCCGGGTCGGTCGACGGCGCACTCCGGGTCCTCGAGTGGATCGACGGATTCGGGCCCGATGTCGTGGTCCCGGGACACGGGTCGGTGACCAGGGGGCGGGACCTTCCGGCCGTGCTGGCCGATCACGAGCGGTACTACCGGCTGGTCCTCGAGCTGGCCACCGACGGGCTCGACCGGGGCCTGACGCCGCTGGACGTCGCCCGGTCCGCCGATCTCGGGACCTTCGCCGACTGGCCCGATGCGGAGCGGCTGGTCCTCAACCTGCACCGCGCCTACGCCGACGCCGGACGACACCCCATGGACATGGTGGCCGCCATCACGGACGCCACGGCCTGGAACGGCGGTCCCCTCACTACGCACGTCTGCTGCCTGGCCTGAGGGCCCCGGCAACCCGATCGGCTGCCGGGGCCGCGGGGTGGAGGCCCGTCAGCCGCGGAGGCGGGCGATGAGCTCGATCTCGACCGGGATGTCGAAGGGCAGCTCGGCCATCCCCACCGCACTGCGGGTGTGCCGTCCCGCCCCGCCGAAGACCTCGACGAGCAGGTCCGAGCACCCGTCGACCACCTCCGGGGTGCGGGTGAATCCCGGTGCGACGTTGACCATGCCGAAGACCTTGACGATCCGGTCGATGCGGTCGAGGCTCCCCAGCTCGGCCGCCAGGGTGGCCAGGATCGAGAGGCCGGTGGCGCGGGCGGCCCGGTAGCCGTCCTCCACTGTGAGGTCGGACCCGACCTTGCCGACGAACCGCTCCGGTCCGCCGACGGGCCCGTGGCCCCCGACGTGGACGAGGTCGTCGACCACCACGCACCCCAGGTAGTTGCCGACCGGCGCAGAGACCGGCGGGAGGTCGATCCCCAGCTGGGACAGGCGATCGGCGATCATGGCCGGATCCTACGGGACCGGTCGCGGATCCCCGCGGGGTGGCACCGAGCGATCGGTCCCGAGGGTCCGCCGCCCCGTTCCGGAACGATCAGGGCGTGGCGTCGACCCGGCGGCGCAGGGGCGGGACGGTGGTCGGCGGGCTCCGGCGGGCCGGGAGCTCGGCCAGCAGCACGGCCGTGGCCTCGGCCACGGTCCGCACCGCCTTCTCGAACGCCTCGGCGGTGGCCGGCGACGGGGCCTGGACCCCGCCGACCTTGCGGACGTACTGCCGGGCGGCCGCCTCGACCTCGACCGGGGTGGCCGGCGGTTCGAGGCCCCGCAGGATGGTGATGTTGCGGCACATGTCCCGAGGCTATGCCGGTCGGGCCCGCATCGCGGCCCGGCGCCGAGGTGACCGGCCCGCCGGATCCCCCGGGCGCCGGCCGCCGTATCGGCGAGGGCCTCACGACCGGAGACGGGGGAGCCCCCTAGCCCGAGAACACGTCATGGCCGAAGGTGGCGCTGACCGTGGCGGCCTGGCCCAGGCGGCCGAGGCCGAACAGGTCCTCGATGGTGGCCAGGGTCGAGAAGTGGTTGTAGGGGACGGTGCTGACCGTCCCCGGCCGGATGAACGGCGAGATGAGCACGGTGCCGGTGCGACCCCCGCCCGGGCCCGTCCCACCCGGGAGTGGCGCGGCCGGCCCCGGCTGCTCGTTGCAACAGGCCGACGCGTCGGCGTTCGGCCCGCTCACGTCGGCCTCGTCGAAGGTCACGATCAGCAGGCCGTCCTTGCGGAATGCCGGCGAGTGGGTGATCTTCGGCACCCAGGTGGACAGGAAGGCGTCCATGTTGGCCCCTGCCGTCGGGGCTCCGGGTTGGCTGACGCACGGGACGTCGTGGCCGTCGCTGCAGAGGTTCGGGGTGATGAAGCTCAGATTGGGCGTGGTGGAGACCGCCTTGAGATCGGTGGCGAGCCCGGTGGTCCCCTTCGGGGCCGAGGCCGGCAGCGTTCCGCTCGTCGATCCGAGGGGGACCACCCGGGAGTCGCACAGGGTGGTCCGGTCGATGATCGAGTGGAAGTAGACGAACGGGTCGTGCCGGGTGGCGTAGCCGTCACCGGGGACGGCTCGTTGGGTCTGATCGGGGGAGTTCACCGTCGGATGGCCGCAGACCGCGGCCTCACGGGACGGGTCGTTCCCCATGTCCTGCATGTAGCCCTTCCACGTGAGGTGGGCCGAGTCCAGCTGACCGGCGACCGTGGGGACCTGGGCGGGGAAGACGCATCCCGACCCGGCGATCTGGCCGCCCGAGCCGATCGGGGTGCCCGCGGGGAAGTCGGCGAACACCTGGCAGTCCGTCTGGTTGCTCGGGTTGGGCGCCTGGCCGGAGACGAGCGCGATGTAGTTGGGGTTCGAGAAGTGGGCGATGCCGTGGTACTGGCTGAGCTGGGCGCCGGACGCCGGCAGGCTGGTGGCCAGGTAGGGGTCTGCCGTCGGGTCGCCGAAGGTGGAGTCGTAGCCCTCGTTCTCCAGCACGATGACGAAGACGTGGCGGATGCGGGGCAGGCCGGTGGTCGTGCCGCCGGCCGGTGGTCGGGTCGTCCCCGCCGGGGCGGTGGTACTGGTGGTGGTCGTGGACGAGCTGGACGAGCAGGCGGCGGCCAGGGAGGCGACCACCGCCACCAGGGTGAGGGCCGGGATCCGGCGACCGCTCCGACGGGAGCGACGGGGGCGGCGGACGCGTGGGTCGGACATCGGTGCCATGGCGGTGTTCTAGCACCGCGGCTGTCCCGGCGGCGGCTCGGCGGCCCGGTACAGTGGGCGTCTTCGCCGATCTCCCGGAGGAACGTCATGAAAATTGTTGTGGACTACGACGAGTGCGCGAGCAATGCCGTCTGCATGGGCATCGCCCCCGAGGTCTTCGAGGTCCGGGACGACGGATTCCTCTACGTGCTGAACGAGCATCCTGGCGAGGACCTCCGCGAGAAGGTCCGCCAGGCCGCCAACGGGTGCCCCACCGGCGCCATCACCATCGTCGAGGACGAGTAAGCCCGGAGTGGCACCTGACTCCCCGAGGGTGCGGTTCGCCCCCTCACCGACCGGCTACTTCCACGTCGGGAGCGCCCGCACCGCGCTGTTCAACTGGCTGGTCGCCCGACAGTCCGGGGGCACCTACGTGCTCCGCATCGAGGACACCGACGCCGAGCGCAACCGTGAGGAGTGGGTGGACGGGATCCTGTCCGCCCTGAGTTGGCTCGGCATGGATCCCGACGAGGGACCGTACCGCCAGTCCCTGCGGACCGGGCGCTACCACCAGGCCATCGACGCCCTGTGGGACGCCGGTCTCCTCTTCGCGTGCGGGTGCACCCACGACGAGGTCGTGGCCCGCAACAAGGAGGCCGGCATCCTCACCCCCGGCTACGACGGGCACTGCCGGGACCTCGGCCTGCCCCGCGGCGAGGGCCGGGCGCTGCGCTACCGCACCCCCGACGACGGCGTCGTCACCGTCCCCGACGTCATCCGGGGCGACGTCGAGTTCCCGTGCACGGCCATGGACGACTTCGTGGCCGTCAAGGGGAACGGCGCGCCGTTGTTCGTGCTGGCCAACGTGGTGGACGACATCGACATGGCCATCACCCACGTGATCCGGGGCGAGGACCTGCTGCCCACCACGCCCAGGTGCATCCTGATGTGGGACGCCCTGGCCGCGCTCGGGTGGACCACCGACGGCACGTTCGGTGAGGCGGGCGGGCCGACCCCGCCGCTGCCGGTCTTCGCCCACCTGCCGATGCTGGTCAACGAGGCCCGCAAGAAGCTGTCCAAGCGGAAGGACCCCGTGGCCGTCGAGGCCTACCGTGACCAGGGCTACCTGCCCGAGGCGTTCGTGAACTACCTCGGCCTGCTCGGGTGGAGCCCGCCCAACGAGGAGTCCGAGATCTTCACCCGCGACCAGATGGTCGAATGGTTCACGCTGTCCGAGGTCAACCACTCACCGGCCTTCTTCGACGTGGCCAAGCTCACCCACCTGAACGGCGAGTACATCCGGGCCCTGTCCGCTGCCGACTTCGTCGCCGCGTGCCGGCCGTGGCTCGAAGGGGAGTCCGTCCCGTGGCCCCCCGGAGCCTTCGACCCCGCCGCCTTCGCGGCCATGGCCCCCGTGGTCCAGGAGCGGGTGGCCGTGCTCGGCGAGGTCCCGGCCATGGTCGACTTCCTCTTCCTCGACACCCCCGTGTTCGACCCCGACTCGTGGGCCAAGGCCATGGCCGGCGACGACGGGGCTCCGGCGATCCTGGAGGCGGCCACCCGCGCCTACGAGGCGTTGCGGGGCGGCTGGACCAGTGACCGCCTGCACGCCGCCACCCTGGAGGTGGCGGAGTCGGTCGGACGCAAGCTCGGCAAGGCCCAGGCCCCCGTCCGCATCGCGGTGACCGGCCGCCGGGTCGGCCCTCCCCTGTTCGAGGCGCTCGAGGTGCTCGGGCCGGACCGGACCCTGGCCCGCCTGCGCTCGGCCGCCGACCTGCTGGCCGCCGGCGGTCCGCCGCCGACATGACCGTCCGGGCCGACCCGGCCGGGCCGGGTCACTGAGCCCGGTCGACGTAGGGACCACGCTGCTCGCCGTCCGCGCCCTGCGCCTCCTGCTCCGCCTGGCCAAGTACCTGGCCATCGGGGTCGTGATCTACCTGGCCGTGACGGCCTTCCAGGTGTGGCGCACGGGACAGCAGTACGCGCCACAGGCGGCGGGAGCCATCGTGGTCATGGGGGCGGCCCAGTACAACGGGGTGCCGTCCCCCGACCTGCGGGCCCGACTCGACCAGGCCGCCCTGCTGTGGCACCAGCACTACGCCCCCACCGTGATGGTCACGGGGTCGAAGGAGCCGGGCGACACCTACACCGAGGCCCAGGCCTCGGCCCGCTACCTCGGATCGAGGGGCGTGCCGGCCGCGGACATCCTCCAGGCCGGCGGGCGCGACTCCTGGCAGAACCTGTCCGAGGCCGCGCCGATCCTCATCGCCCGGGGGGACTCCGACGTCCTCGTGGTCACCGACAAGTTCCACGTGGCCCGCAGCATGGCCATCGCCTCGTCGGTGGGGCTGTCCCCCCACCCGACCCCCACCCAGACCTCACCGATCAGCGGTCTCTCGGCCTTTCCGTACTACGCCAAGGAGACGGTGGGTGTGGCGTTGGGTCGGATCATCGGGTTCGACCACCTCAACTCGATCCACGCCTTCGGCTAGGAGTTCAGGAGCGTCGAGCCGGCACCGGGGGTGTCACCCGAGGACCAGTGCGGGCAGGTCGGCGATCGAGGCCAGCAGGTGGGTGTGGGGCGCCGCGGCCAACTCGGCCCGGGTGTGGGCCCCGGTGAGCACCCCGGCGACGACCGAGGCCCCCGAGCGGCTGCCGGCGAGCAGGTCGGACGTGGTGTCGCCGGCCACGGCCACCTCGGCCACGTCGTCGATCCGCAGGCGGAGCACGGCCGTCAGGATCATGTCCGGCCACGGCCGACCCCTCCCGGCGTCGGACGGGGAGAGGGCCAGGTCGACCAGGCCCCGCCAGGCCAGGGCGTCCACGATCCGGTCACGGGTGGCCGGCGAGAACCCGGTGGTGAGGCAGATGCGGATCCCCCCGTCACGCAGGGCGGCGAAGGCCTCGACGGACCCGGGCAGGGCGGCCACCTCCCCCCGGTCGACGGCCTGGTCGAAGGCGGCCTCGAAGGCGGCGTTGGCCTGCTCGGCGCGGTGGCGGTCGCCGCCGAGCAGTTCGGTGAACACGGTGATCTTGGACTGGCCCATGGTCCGGCGGATGTAGGCACCCGGACCGTCCGCCAAGTCGCCGGCCACCAGTCCGACGGCGTCGAGCGCGGCCTGGAAGGCCTCCTCCACCGCTCCGTCGTCGGCCACGGTGGTGCCGGCCATGTCGAGGGCGGCCAGTCGGATCGGCGTGGTCATGGGGTCAGTCCCTCCCAGGTCTCCTCGGCGATGGCCGGCGACAGGGTCATGCCCCGCCCGGCCGGCCCGGTCACCACCACCACCCCGGGGTCGGGGCTGGACGCGGTAGTAGATGCGGTCGTCGGTGACCCCGGTGTAGATGCCGGCCCAGCGCCGGACCACCGGGGGCAACGGGCCACCCAGCACGCGTTCCGCCCGGGACCGCAGCTCATCGTAGAGGTGCTCCTCGACCGCGAAGTCGAACGGCTCGTCGTAGACGTGGGTGTCGCCGATCGTCAGCCCCCCGGCCGCGCGCTGGACGAGCAGGAGCTGCATGCCCCACTCGGCCGTCTCGGGTGTCGGCTCGGGAAGGTCCGCCCGCCCGGCCAGGTCGAACGCCGGGTAGTACCGCATCGAATCGGCGTCGGCCACGGCGGTGGTCAGGCGCTCGCCATGGGGGGCGGTCTGCAGCATCTGCAGCCGGCACCGACGCAGCGGGGCGGACGACAGGTCGGCACCCACCTTGCCCCCCGAGACCGGAGAGCCGGTCGCCGATGCACAGGACGACGACCGAGGCCTCGTGGCGGTGGCCCCGGTGGTCCACGGCCACCGCGGTGCCGCCGGCACCGGTCTCGACATCGACCACCTGGCGACGGGGGAGCCAGGTGTAGCGACCGGTGGCCTCGAGGGTCGTGCGCAGCGCGCCGAGCACGAGTCCCGGCTCGACCACCGCGTCCTGTCGGCAGAGGAGGCCGCCGATCACCTCGCCCCGGACCGCCGGGTTGACCGCACGGACACCGTCGGGGTCCAGGAGCTCGAACCCGCGCACATCGGCATCGGGTCGGGCCGCCGCCTCGGCCATCAGGGCCAGCTCCGCGGGGGTGGCGGGCCACCGTGAGGGAGCCGTCTGGACGGAAGCCCACGTCGGGGGAGTCCCCGGCGATCTGCTCCCACAGGGCGCGGGCCCGCACGGCGAGGTCGAGTTCGGGCCCGGCCGCCCGGCCACTGACCCAGACCAGGCCGAAATTCCGGACCGAGGCCCGCCGGGGGCCGGCGTCGGCCTCCAGGTGGACCACCTCCCAACCACGCCGGCAGGCTTCGAGGGCGTGCATGGTGCCGAGGACGCCCCCGCCGACCACCACCACCCGTTGCGTGTCCACCGGGCGATCGTAGTGATGCAGCCGACCACCGAACTCCGGCGGCACCGGACCGGTCGCCGGACGGCCGATCCGGGGCCCACCGATCCGTGGTGGGACGCCGTCCCGAGGGGGTCCCGGGTCGGCTAAATTGGCCGTTCGCCCAATCGGGGGTAGCTCAACCGGCAGAGCGCCAGACTCTGAATCTGGAGGTTGGAGGTTCGATCCCTCCCCCCCGAGCAGCCACGGCGCCCTCTCGGGGGAGTTGTGGAACACCGTGCCTTCGGGAACGGGTAGCACCGCCCCTTCTCGGGGCGTCAACGGGTCGCCGTAGAATGGCGGCTCGGTAGGGTCCCATCGTCTAGAGGCCTAGGACACCACCCTCTCAAGGTGGGAACACGGGTTCGAACCCCGTTGGGACTGCTTCACGGAACTTCCAGATCAGCTGGGAGATACCGTGCCCAGGATTGGGCAGGTGTGATTAAAGAATACGGCACATCCTGTGACCCAATGGTGACCCACCAGCGCTATCGATTGATGGTCACGCCACCCCGTTTGAGGCGTCCGGTCGCATCCCGTCGTTTCGCTCTAGGTTCCCCAACGCTACTGCGAGCCTCTCATCGGCTGCGGTCGTCGAGTGCTGGTATCGCAGAGTTGCCGCAGGGCTTGCGTGTCCGCCCCGCCTCATAAGTGCTCCCGTGGAGGCCTGGAGTTGACCCGGTTTCCCGCGCTGGTGTGGCCCGAGTTTCGTGGAGTCGGATTACTGGACTTTGATGCCGCTGTCCCGAGTAGGAGGACAGCCATGGGCAAGGACAGGGATACCCGCGCGAGTTCCGGCGACGTGTGCTCGACCTCGTGGCGGCGGGCCGCAAGGTCGCTGACGTCGCCCGAGATCTCGGCGTCAGCGAGCCAGACGGTCTACATCTGGCGCCGTCAGGAGCCGGATCGATCGGGGCTTCGTTGCAGGGCTGACAACAGGTCGAGAGGGCAGAGCTGCTCGGCGGCGAAGCGGCGGATCACCGAGCTCGAGAGCCGAGCTGGCGATCCACCGCCGGGCGACAGAGTTGCTCGGCGGTGCTCGAGCGACCCAAAAGGCGGTTCGCGGCGATCGCGGTGATGGCCGCCGAGGCACTGCCCGTCCAGCTCGCCTGCCGGGTGCTGGGGGTCTCGGAGTCCGGCTACTACGAGTGGCGGCCGGGCACCGTCGGCGCGGGCGATCCGCCACGCCTGGCTGACCGACCTGATCCGCCAGGTCCACGCCGACTCCCGCGGCACCTACGGCTCCCGGCGGGTCCAGGCCGAGCTCACCCTGGGCCACGGTATCGAGGTCGGCCACTGCGCGGTCGAGCTGCTGATGCGCCGGGCCGGGCATCAGCGGGATCATCCGGGCGGCCGCACTTCCGGCGGATGCCGAACGTGGCCACCGCATCCGACCTGGTCGAGCGCCATTCGCCCGTGACGACCCGGACCAGTTCTGGGTCACCGACATCACCGAGCACCCCACCCGGGAGGGCAAGGTCTACTGCGCGTCGTCCTCGACGCCTTCCCGGCGGGTCGTCGGCTGGTCGATCGACGCGTCGCCCGACCAGCGGCGCTCGTCACCAACGCCCTGGGCATGGCCATCGAGCAGCCGCAGCCCGGACGGGCACGGTGATCCACTCCGACCAGGGCACGCAGTTCACATCCTGGGCCTTCACCCGCCGGGCCCTCGACTCCGGCCTGTTGCCCTCGATGGGCTCCGTCGGCGACTGCTACGACAACGCCATGATCGAGTCGTTCTGGAGCCGCATGCAGGTCGAGCTCCTCGACCGGCAAGCGCTGGCGGACCCGCGTCGAGCTCGCCAACGCGATCTTCGACTACCTCGAGATCTTCCACAACCGCCAGCGCCGTCACACAGCGCTTGGCATGCTCTACTCCGATCGAGTTCGAGGCTCGACGTACAGCGACGACAGTGGCATGAGTCCAGTGACACGACTCCACCAAAGCCAGGACAGGCCAGAGTCTCTATGAAACCCGGGGCGGTTCAAACCGTTCAGTAGCCGGTCAGCAGGCCGATCATCGACTGACTATTCCCGATGTTGGCGGACACTTGAATCGGACCCAGCGGGCCAGTGAATGTCTTCTGATCGTTCACGCCACTCCCATTGGCCGCAGTGGTCACTTCCTGACTCAGCCACTGTGCAGTTCTGGAGCCCCTACATCCTGTCCGATAAGAGTCAAGGTGAAGAGCGTCTCCTCCTGTGCGTCGGCGTGCGTCACTGCTGACGGGTCTGTGGGGCAATCCGCAGGAGAAGACGATGTTGTCGGCCAGTGTTGACGCTTCACCCTCGCTGGTGACGATACTGATTTGGCAGAAGTTGTCTTGGGTGTTGCCTTCCCAATCTCCAGCTGACTTGTTGTAGTACCAATCCAGGCTGTCGCCGAAGTTGCTGGCGATATTGGAGAGCGTCGTCTCGGTATCAGAGATGCTGAAGTAGGGCTCAGGTGGTGGTGGCGTAGTGGTGGTGGGCGGCATAGTGGGCGCCGTCGTCGTTGGCGGAGATGTAGTGGCGTTGAAGGCGCGGTCGTCGGTGGCGTGGTTGTGGTGGGTGTATCGGTAGTCGATGGCGAAGGCGTTATTGCGGTTGCCTTGGACTCCGCAGCTGGACTGCTGCCGCTACAACCAGTAAGAGCCAATCCACTGATCATCGCGACAGCTGCCACGCCAAGCATCTTCGGGATCATCTTTGGTTCTCCATTGGTTTGGTGGGGCAGCGCAGCGCTCCACGGCACGATGGTGATGGACAAGTCGAGCGGTGGCGGTGTTCTGCGTCGGCGGGTGACCCTTGACCCTCACCTTGGCGTCGAGCACCACCTCAACTGTGAACGTGATCGTCCCCATCTGCTTCGTCTTGCCCGTGATGGCCCCTGACTTCCGGTTGAGCCTGAATCCCTTTGGGAGAGATCCAGAGATGACCTTCCACATGGTAACGTGGGGTCCCCCACCCTCGGCAACTAAGGATGCCGAGTAGCCGACTCCCGCTTGTCCGCCAGGCAAGGTCGAGGTCGCTACTGCGATCAGAGGGATCGTGACGATGTTCGAGGGACTCGACGACGGTCCAGTTCCGACAACGTTTCCGCGGCGCTGACCGTGAATGAGTAGGCGTCCCCTGGAGTGAGGCCAGCCACGATGATTGGACTCAATGTGCCCGACGCCTGTTGGTTGCCCCTGGCTGCGTCAGTGATATCGATCGCGGTCACGTTGTAGTCAGTAGTGGGGGCTCCTCCACCGAAACTGGGTGCTGCGAACGACACGATTGCCTGACCGAACTCCGCTGTGGCCGTGCCGACAGTCGGTGCGCCTGGAATGCTGGCGTAGATCCAGGTGTCATAGACGAATCCACTGTTCCCATACCCGGCAGTCATCACCACTTGGTGGGTACCAGGATCGTCAGCGATGTAGGCAACGGAACGTGCTGCAGGACTCGCCGTGGGGGTTCTGTCCACTCCAAGTTGAGCCGTCCCACGTCCAGGTATCGCCAAAGTATCCTGCGGGATTGCTGCCGCCGAACGACATCAACTGGTTCGTCGAGGTATCGAAGACGAGCGGGCTGATGGAACGACCCGGAGGGCTAGTGGCCGGCGATACTTCGCTCCAAGTGCTGCCGTCCCAGGTCCAGGTGTCGCCGAACACGCCGCCAGTGTGTGATCCGCCGAACAGGACCAAGTGGCTTGTCGCCGAGTCGAATGCCATGGAGGCGTTGTCGCGTGCAGGAGGACTCGTTGCCGGAGTGAGTTGAGTCCAGGTCGACCCGTTTTTAACGCACCAGGTGTCATTCAAGTCGGAACCATTCACTCCACCGAAGAGGATCATCTAAGCAGTTGCCCGATCGAACGACATTGAAGCGCCATCAGCGCGCAGGTGGACTTGCGGCGGGACTCAACTGGATCCACGTCGATCCGTTCCAGGTCCAGGTATCCCCGAGGGCGCCGAACGGGCCGTATCCGAATGTGAATCCACCGAACATGAGCAACTGATGGCTAGCGGGGTCATAGGCCATCGACTCGGCGTACCGCGGGATCGGGTTGGTCGCAGGGTGCAGCTGCGTCCAATCGGATGCCATTCCAGGTCCAGGTGTCAGCAAGAGGTCCCGTCGACACCTGTGCGCCGAGGAAGAAGGAGCCAGCTTGTGCCGTGTCGGCGTCATAGACGAGCGAGCCCCACCCTCCGGAAAGGCTGCTGGTAGTGGCCTGTTGGATCCACGTGGAAGGACTGGTCGCCGCACCGGCATCTGTAGCTAGTGCAAGTGTGAGCGCCGAAGCGACAAGCGTCAGAGCGACAAGAAGGATCGACAAAGGGACCGTTACGGCCCCGTGCCCGTTTGATCGAGTGACTGACTTCATGAATGGCCCTTTCCGCCTGCCCGCTTCAGTGTTCGCCTGCCGAGAGCAAGGTAGCCGATGGCTGTCCCGTCTTGACGGGTCGATCAGGCTCGGTCACCAAAATGTCACGCTGAGTCACCGCCATCAGAACGAAAGTGCGAGGCATAAGCAGTCTGCGCAAGATCATTGCGGGGATGTAGCTTCTCCCGAAACTCCAAACCCGATTCGAGAGGTATGGCTATGGCTAGGCGGACCAACGTCGAGATACTCGTCGACACCCTTCAGGGGTTTGACAACGCCCAGGCAAGTAGGAAGCGCCTCGCGTCTGAACTTGGGTGGGATCTCGACAAGTTGGAGCCGGTGCCCCCGACCTAGCGCGCGGGAGTAGTTCATCGACCGTCCAAATCGGCGGCACCTGTGACCCAAGCGTGACCCAAGCAGCGGTGCGAAGCGGTTTGCAGCGGTAGCCATCGGACGGTCGGAAATGGTCTCTGAACTGGGAGTTGTCCGCCAATGCGCAGGTCAGCGAAATGCGCTCGTCAGACCTCTCAAGGTGGGAACACGGGTTCGAACCCCGTTGGGACTGCTCATCGTGGCCGGAAACGTGGCTGCCCGGCCGCTCGGGGACCTGTGACGAACGTTGGAATGACGGGCGGCGTTTGTGCACCGCGCGGTCGCTCTGTCGACGGCGTCGGAGTCTGGTTGGTGGGACCCGCCGAAACCGCCTCGTCTCCCCGCGTTTGTGGGGTTCAGGCCGTCGGAGCAGGCCCGCCCGGTGCGGGTGACCGGCCTTCCAGCACCAGCTGCCCGGTCGCATCGAAGGCGGCCGCCACTTCACCCGCCAGGAGCCGGCGGATGGGAGCGCCGGCGATGTCGGACCGCCACCCCTCGTCGAGTCGGCTGGGCTCGCCGACGATGAGCAGGCGCGATGTCGGACCGCGTGGCCAGGAGACCCTGGTCGAAGTCCAACTGGTCCGCGATCTGACGCACGAGGCCGGCACACACGGCCAGTGCCACCTGGGACGCCTTCTGCTCGGCGGCTTCGGGGGGCAGGCGAAGCGCGCCTTGATCCAAGGACCGACCCCGTTCGACCGCCTCGAGGATCTCGCGCGGCCCCGCCCTTGGCCAGGCTGCGGGAGTCCACCCCCCGGAGCTTCTCCAGTTCCTGGCGGTTGCGCGGCGGCCTCTGGGCGATGGTGAGGACGGCGAGGTCCGACAGCACGCTGCGCCGCGGCCGGTCCACCTCGGCGGCCCGGCGTTCGCGCCAGGCCGTCACCTCCTGGGCGACACCACGGGCGCGGCCGGTGAGCCGGCGCACGTCGCCCACCTTCCACCAGGCCTCCTCGGGCACGACGACGCGGCGCTGGCCGGAACTGCCGAGTGCGCACTCCTCGAGCGCCCAGGTGAGCCGACCGCGCTGCTCGAGACGGTCGACCATGGCGGAACGGAGGGCCAGGAGGTACTCGACGTCACCGGCGGCGTAGGCGAGCTGTGTCGCGGGCAAGGGCCGGTGGAGCCAGTCGGACAGCTGGTCCGCCTTCGCCAGGCTGATGCCGAGGACGATGTCGACCAGGCGGGCCAGCGAAGGTGAGGACATGCCCAGGAATCCGGCCGCCACCTGGGTGTCGAAGACCCGGACGGGAGCGGCACCGCAGGCTCTGCGGAGGATGTCGAGGTCCTGCCCGGCCGCGTGGGCGACGACGGTGCCCGGTCCCTCGAAGATGCGGCGCAGCGGCGTCGGATCGACGGCGAGTGGATCCACCAGCGCCACCTGGTCGCGCCAGGCCAGCTGGATCAGGGCCAGCGCGGGCCAGTACGTGCGTTCGGTGTGGAACTCGGTGTCGACCGCGTAGTACTCCTCACCGGACAGCTCGTCGCAGAGGGACTCGAGTCGGTCGCTGTCGGTGATCAGGGCGGGAACCGCATCGGAGGGGGCCACTGCCTGGAACGTACTCCAGCGGTCGGGCACGCCGTGACGCCGCCTGGCGGCCACCTCCGTGGGGCCCCAACCCGACGGACGACGACCGGCGGATGGCCCGTTCGGACGCCGGGAGGCGAGTCCCGATTGTCCGTTCGAGGCCGGTCCAGTGGTGGAGGACGGCCGGGCTCAGGTAGGATTATCCCTTCTGGGTCGGAGTGTGCGTCCTACGCCCTCCGTGACCCACGATCGACAACGGGGGGTGTCGTGCGCATTCTGGTGCTCGGGGGTGACGGCTTCTGTGGGTGGCCCACGGCACTGCGCCTGTCGCGTGCGGGCCATGACGTGGGCATCGTGGACAACTTGAGTCGGCGCTGCATCGACGTCGAGTTGGGCATCGAGTCCCTGACCCCGATCCGGCCACTCCCGGATCGCCTGGCTGCGTGGAAGGAATGCACGGGGCGGACCATCGAGTTCACCTCGCTCGACCTGGCCCATGACTACGACCGCCTGGTGGCCCTCCTGGTCGACACGCAGCCGGACGCGGTCGTCCACTTCGCCGAGCAGCGGGCCGCCCCCTACTCGATGCGTTCCCCTCGGGCCAAGCGGTACACCGTCGACAACAACGTCAGCGGGACACACAATCTCCTGTGCGCCATCGCCGAGACCGGACTCGACGTGGCCGTGGTCCACCTCGGGACCATGGGCGTCTACGGCTATGACTGGCTCGGTACGGAGCCGATCCCCGAAGGCTATCTCGCCATCCAGGTGCCGACGACCCAGGGGCCCCTCGAACGCGAGATCCTCCATCCGGCGAATCCGGGATCCGTCTACCACATGACCAAGACCCTGGATCAGCTCCTCTTCGCCTTCTATGCGAAAAACGACGGCATCCGGATCACCGACCTCCACCAGGGGATCGTGTGGGGCACGCAGACACCCGAGACGGCGCTCGACGAGCGACTGATCAACCGCTTCGACTACGACGGTGACTTCGGCACGGTCCTCAACCGGTTCATCATGCAGGCGGCGATCGGGCATCCACTCACTGTCCACGGCACGGGTGGCCAGACCCGGGCCTTCATCCACATCCAGGACACCGTCCGTTGTGTCGAGCTGGCCCTGGGGAAGCCGCCGTCACGCGGTGACCGGGTGTCCGTGTTCAACCAGGTGACCGAGACGCACCGTGTCCGCGACCTGGCCGAACTGGTGTCCCGGATCACCGGTGCGGAGGTGACGTATCTCCCGAACCCGCGCAACGAGGCGGCCGAGAACGACTTGAACGTGACCCACGACCGCTTCCTCGAGCTCGGACTCTCGCCGACGACCCTGTCGGAGGGCCTGGTGGAGGAGACCCGGGAGATCGGTCTGCGCTACGCCCACCGCGCCGACCCGTCCAAGGTGGTGGCCACGTCGACCTGGAACCTGCAGACCCGACGCTCCTGCGAGCCGACTCCCTGACCCGCCGGTCGTCGGCGGGCCGGTCGACCATGCGGTGTCGTCGTCGGTCCCACCTCTGTGCCGCTCGGCCCTCCGCCGCCTGACCGGGCTCGCTCGTCCGCCGATCCGGTACCCGTGCCGTGGTCCGGCTCACCGGCCTAGCGTGGGCCCAGGTGGCCCGAGTGCTCGGGCCCGGAACTAGGAGGCACGGTGGGCTGGGACTTCTCGACGGACCCCGAGTACCAGGAGAAGCTCGACTGGGTGGAGCAGTTCTGCCGCGAGGAGGTCGAGCCCCTCGAGTACGTGTTCCCGTATGCGGTCCGCTCCAAGGACCCGAAGATCCGCGCGCTGGTCAAGGGCCTCCAGCAGCAGGTGAAGGACCAGGGCCTGTGGGCGATCTTCCTCGACGAGGACCTGGGTGGGCCCGGCTACGGCCAGCTCCAGCTCGGCCTGCTCAACGAGATCCTGGGCCGGTACCCGTCGGCGCCCCAGATGTTCGGCGCCGCCGCGCCCGACACCGGGAACATGGAGATGCTGGCCGCCTACGGCACCGAGGAGCAGAAGGAGCGGTGGCTCAAGCCGATGCTCGACCAGGAGCTGTGGTCGGCCTACTCGATGACCGAGCCGCAGGGCGGGTCGGATCCCGAACCTGTTCCGGACCTACGCCACCCGTGACGGCGACGAGTGGGTGATCAACGGCGAGAAGTGGTTCACCAGTGCCGGCCGGGTCGCCGACATCCTCTTCGTCATGTGCACGAACGGCATGTTCGTGGTGCCGCGGGACACGCCGGGGGTCGAGATCCAACCCGAGCCCCGGAACCACAACCACATCATCTACAACGAGGTCCGGGTACCGCTCGACCACCTCCTCGGTCCCGAGGACGGCGCCAAGGTGCTGGCCCAGCGCCGGCTCGGCGGCGGGCGCATCCACCACGCCATGCGCACCATCGCCCAGTGCACGCTCGCCTTCGACATGATGTGCGAACGGGCGCTCAGCCGCGAGTCGCACGGGAAGATCATCGGCGAGCACCAGATGGTCCAGGAGAAGATCGCCGACTCCTACGCCCAGATCCGGATGCTGCGCCTCCTCGTCCTCGAGACCGCCTGGAAGATCGACAACACCAGCACGCAGGAGTGCCGGACCGACATCGCCACGGTGAAGTTCACCATGGCCAAGGTCCTCCGCGACGTGTCCTTCAACGCGCTGCACATCATGGGCTCGCTGGGCACCACCGACCTCACCCCGCTCCAGGCCATGTACGCCGCGCGCGCCGACCATGGGCATCGCCGACGGCGTGGACGAGGTCCACAAGGCCACCGTCGCCCGGAACGTCCTGAAGGGCTACCGACCGCACGAGGGGTACTGGCCCACGGAGTACCTCCCGGCCAAGCGCGAGGCGGCGTGGAGGCGGTTCCAGCCCCGGTTCGACGCCGACCCCGAGCTCCTGGCCCTGGCCGAGGGCTACCGGGCGTACCTGGCCAAGCGCCGCTGATCCCGAGGCGCGGCCGTCCGGTCGGTCACCGGTGGAGCCCGGCCGGCGGTGACCCGGTGCGGGCGGCGGTGCGGCCAGGACCACCACGAAGTCGCGGGTGGAGCCGACCTGGCACTGGTCGGACGGATGCTGCTGCCCGGGGATCTGGGCGGCCGAGCGGTCGCACCGGGCGTCGTGGCGGCGTCCATCTGGAGGGTGGCCGGGTTGATGTCGAGCTGCATGGCATTGACGGCCCCCACCGACGAGGAGCGCGCCGGCCAGGTCGGCCGGGAGCGGTGGACATCGACGCCACGTAGATGATGTTGCCGGCGGCGTCCTCACCCAGGCCGCTCCGGGCCACCCGTGTCCCGCCGCCGTAGGTGTATCCCCACGCGGCGATGTCGTCGACCCGGGGACTGACCTGTCCCTGGGCGATCAACGGCTGCAGGTTCTGGCGGACGTTGAGCGCCGGATCGGCCAGCGTGGGCAGCCCCTGTCCCCACACGCCGACCGTGCCGTGCCCGGCGGCGTCGATCAGGAAGGTCCCGAGACCGGGGACCACGGTGGTCAGGGGCTGGCCCCAGGTGACGATGCCGCCGGGGTGGTCGTGGACCTTGAACCCCCCGTTGAAGCAGGCGAGGACGGACGGCGCCTCGGTGGGGCCGATGGCCGGGCCCGAGTCGGGCCCGATGGCGGCGGTTCCGGACGGAGGCTCGAGGCTGCCGATGTGGAGGTCGAAGGTGACGTGCCCGGCCAGGAACCGGACCAGCGTCATGGTGCTCCCGTCGGGCTCGGTCAGCGATCCGGGTGTCGATGGCGATCCCTCCGTCGACCCGACTGACGGTCGTCCATCCGGCCTGTTCGACGGGCGTGGTGGTGGTGGTGGTCGGAGCGGGTCGGGCCGTCGTCCGCGGTGGGACGGCGCGGACCGTGGCGCACGAGGACGTGCCGAGGGCGCAGGCCGCGGCGAGCACCACGGGACCGGCCCACCGGAGGGCGGGAGCGAGGGCGACACGCGGCACCCCGGCAGCAAACCACGATTGCCGGCCCGATCGGGGTCACGTGTGCCCTCCGGCCCGCCCGGGGTGGCGACGGTCGTGCCTGAAGGACCCCCTCAGGCGGGGAACCCCGCATAGAGTTGTCCGAGTGCGTCGAGACGAACTGAAGGAACTCCTCATCGAGGTCGGTCTGGACCTGCTGATCGAAGAGGGCCTGGCCCGCGGCACGGAACGGCTGACCTTCAAGCGGGTGTTCGACCGCGCCGCCGCGGAGCGGGGCGTGCGGGTGACCAACGCCTCGGTCATCGGCCGGATCTGGGAGGACATGGCCGACTACCAGGCCGATGTCCTGGCCGCCGCCCTGGAGAACGATGACATCGACGGCATGGCGGAAGTGATCCTGGTCGCCGCCCGGGTGGTGGCCGAGGCGGACCTGACCTCGATCGACGGGCGACGCGACGCGGCCGTCGAGGTGATTCGCGTGGCGTGCCAGGCCCACGTCGACGCCCTGACCCGGAACCGCAAGGCCGAAATCAACATGGGCCTTCGGGGACTGTCGGTGTCGCGCCTCCCGATGGACGAGGGGTCCCCGACGGCCGACAGCGTGCGACGGACCTACGAGGAGTTCGCCGTCCGGTGGGACTTCGTGTTCCAGCGGGCCTTCTCCGTCATCGGCATCCACATGCGCTCCGGCATCACCATCCGACAGCTCTCGATGCTGGCCATCTCGCTCACCGAGGGCTTCACCGTCTGGGACCGGATCGACCCGTCCGCCACCCGGCACATCCTGCGGACCACCGGGCCCGACGGTGCCAAGCAGGAGTGGTCCCTCTTCTCGCTCGGGCTCGAGGCGCTCGTGTGGCAGTTCGCCGAGTTGGACGGGCAGCCGGGCGCGGATGCGACCCACGAAGAGGCTGTCGCACCCGCCGGACACCCCGAGTAGCCGCCGCTACCCGGGATCCCGCATGATCCGCCACCCACGTCGCCAGTATGCAACGTGCGCGGTGCGTTGGCAACCTGTGGTTGCCTGACCTGGGTGTTCCCGATGATCAGCCGTGTACGAGGGACGGCCGGGCCACGGCGAACAGCACCAGGCAGCCGAGCACGGTGACCAGTGTCCAGGTCCACGCCGCCCGTGGCGCTGTCCCGGAGTGTGGTGACGACCACCATGGTGGCCGCCGCCGAGACAGACCAGGAGCAGGATGGTGCGGACGGCCTCGGACCCGCCACCGAGCGACCAGATGGCGGCGGCGCAGGCGGACAGCAGACCGACCCCCGTGAAGAGGCAGGCCCGCGCGCTCATCCGTTGCGGGAGGCCGGCGATGCCGGACCGGGCATCGTCCTCCCGGTCGGCGAGGGTGTTGATGAAGTGGGCGCCGATGCCGAGCAGGGCGGTGGCCCCCATCAGTGGCCGGCCTCGGCCACGGATGGCCGGGCAGCCCGAGGGTCACGAAGGCCGGCAGCAGACCGAAGGACACGGCGTAGGGGAGTGGGCTGAGGAACGTGGCCTTGACCCCGGCGTTGTAGGCCCAGGCCGAGCCCACGGCCACCAGGTGGACCCCGGCGGCCCGCCATCCGGAGAGGAGCGACAGCGGGACGCAGGCGACGAGTGCGGCCAGTGCCGCGGCCCGGACGGTGGCGACGTCGACGGCGCCGGACACGATCGGCTTGTCGGTCCGTCCGTTGGCGGTGTCCCGGGCGGCGTCGAACCAGTCGTTGCTCCACCCGGTCGAGAGCTGGCCGGCCAGGACGGCCGCGGCCACGGCCACGCACCCCCAGGCGGACCGTCCCGCCAGTGCGGCCAGGCCGGTGGTCACCGCGGTGACGGCCAGGGTGGGCTGGAGGTGGCAGGCCCGGACCAGGCCGACGAGCGACCGGTGCGGGGTGGTGGCCGGGGTCTGGTGATCGGGAGCCACGGTCCACCCTATGTCCGGGGCCGGCCCGCGGTCCCCGGTCGGGCTGCCCACGGGCGGACCGGTGTGCACGCGCCGGCCCGTCGCCGTGCCGCAGCTGTTGCCCGACGGGCGGGCCGTCGGGCGTCTACCGTTGGATCCACGGACGGAGGTCCGGCCCCCGGGGGGGAGAGCGGAGGAGCACGACATGCTCGACGTGGTCATCAAGGGCGGCACCGTGGTCGACGGCACCGGCGGGGACCGGTTCACCGCCGACATCGGCATCCGTGACGGGAGGATCGTCGAGGTCGGCTCGGTCACCGGGACCGCCACCGACACCATCGAGGCCGACGGCGCCCTCGTCACCCCGGGATGGGTGGATGTCCACACCCACTACGACGGCCAGGTCACCTGGGACGACGTGCTCGAGCCCTCGACCTCCAACGGGGTGACGACCCTGGTCATGGGCAACTGCGGGGTCGGATTCGCCCCGGTGCGCCCGTCGGACCACGAGGCCCTGATCGACCTGATGGAGGGCGTGGAGGACATTCCGGGCTCGGCGCTCAGTGTCGGGATGCCCTGGGGCAAATGGGAGTCGTTCGGCGAGTACCTCGACCTGCTCGACGGCGGCCGCTACGCGGTCGACATCGCCGCCCAGATCGCCCACGGTGCGGTGCGCTTCTACGTGATGGGGGAGCGGGGCGCGGCCAACGAGGACGCCACGGCCGAGGACATCGCCGCCATGGCGGCCATCGTCGGCGAGGCCATGGCCGTCGGGGGCCGTCGGCTTCACCACGTCGCGCACGATCGGCCACAAGGCCAAGTCGGGGCGCCCGGTGCCCGGCACCTACGCCCCCGAGGAAGAGGTCCTGGCCTTCGCCCGGGCCATGGGCTCGTCGGGGCACGGCGTGTTCGAGGCCATCGTGGCCGGCACCATCGGCTCCCTCGACCGCCTCGGGGGCGAGCGGGCCAAGCCGATCGACGAGATGCCCCTCCTGGTGGCCGCGGCCCGCGAGAGCGGGCGCCCGGTCACCTTCACCGTGGCCCAGCTGTTCGAGGACCCGGACCACTGGCGCCTGGTCCTCGACGCCGCCGCCGAGGCCACCCGGATCGGCGCCGAGCTCCGTCCCCAGGTGATCGCCCGGTCGGTCACCATCATGACCAACCTCGACACCTACCACCTGTTCATGGGCCGGCCCACCTACCGGAAGATCGCCCATCTCCCGTTGGCCGAGCGGGTGGCCGAGATGCGGCGGCCCGAGGTCAAGCGGGCCATCCTGGCCGAGGAGGCGGTGGCGGCCGGAGCCAACGACTTCAGCGCCCTGGTGGTCGAGCTGTTCGGACCGGCCCTTCCGGTGACGTTCCCCCTCGCCGACCCGGTCAACTACGAACCCAGCTTCGACGACTCGGTGTGGGCGCAGGCGACGGCGGCCGGCATCGATCCGATCGAGCACATGTACGACCTGCTGCTGGTCGACGACGGCAAGGCCTTCTACGCGCTGCTCGGCTCGAACTTCGTGAACGGCACCCTCGACGTCTGCCGCGAGATGCTGCTCGACCCCAACACGGTGACCGGCCTGGGCGACGCCGGGGCCCACGTCAACCTGATCTCGGACTGCTCGGCCTCGACGTTCCACCTGACCCACTGGGGACGGGACCGCACGGTGGGCGAGAAGCTGCCCCTCGAGCTGCTGGTCCGGAAGTTGAGCGGGGCCAACGCCGACCTCTACGGCTTCGGCGACCGGGGCACGGTGGAGGTGGGCAAGCGGGCCGACCTCAACGTCATCGACTTCGAGCGCCTGCGCATCTGCCCGCCGACGCTCCGCCACGACCTGCCCACCGGCGTCAGCCGGATCCTGCAGCCGGCCGAGGGCTACCTGGCCACCCTGGTCCACGGCGAGGTGACCCGTCGCCACGATGCCGACACCGGGGCCCGGTCGGGCCGTCTGGTGCGGGGCTCGGCCGCCTGACCGTCAGCGCACCAGGCGGAAGAACGAGCGGACTTCGCCGACGTAGGCCTCGGGCTGCTCGAAGGCGGCGAAGTGGCCGCCCGCGTCGAGTTCGTTCCAGTACCGGAGGTCGGTGAACCGGGTCTCCGCCCACCGCCGGGAGATCCGCACGAGCTCCTTGGGGAAGATCGAGCACCCGGTGGGGACGTCGATGGTGCCGTCCGCCTCGTCGAGGCTCCGGGCGAAGCTCTCCCAGTAGAGGCGGGCCGACGAGGCACCCGTGGCGGGCAGCCAGTAGAGCATCACGTTGTCGAGGAGCTCGTCGCGGGTGAGGACGTGCTCCGGGTGCCCGTCGCAGTCGGTCCACGCCCGGAACTTCTCGACCACCCAGGCGCACAGGCCCGCCGGCGAGTCGACGAGGCCGTAGCCCACCGTCTGGGGTCGGGTGGACTGCTGCTTGGAGTAGCCGGACTCCCACCGGCGGTAGTGGGCCATCGAGGCCGAGGGCGGCGCCCTCGGTGTCGGTCAGGTCGTCGAGGGTCAGGGACGACGGGGCCACCACCGGCATGTTGAGGTGGATGCCGGCGAGGTGGGCTCCGTCGATCCGGCCGAGCTCGGTGGTGACCGCCGATCCCCAGTCGCCCCCCTGGGCCCCGTAGCGGTCGTAGCCGAGCCCGGCCATCAGCTCGGCCCACGCCGACGCCGTCCGTGCCACGCCCCAGCCGGTCGACGCCGGTTTGCCGCTGAACCCGAAGCCGGGCAGCGACGGGCACACCACGTGGAAGGCGTCGGCGGCGTCGCCCCCGTGGGCCTCCGGATCGGTGAGGGGCCCGATGACCTTCTCGAACTCCACCACCGAGCCGGGCCATCCATGGGTGATCACCAGGGGCAGGGCGCCCGGATGCGGGGAACGGACGTGCAGGAGGTGGATGTCGAGGCCGTCGATGGTCGTGACGAACTGGGGGTGTCCGTTGAGCCGGGCCTCGGTGGACCGCCAGTCGTACTCCTCGGCCCAGTAGGCGCACAGCGCTCGGGCATAGGCGAGGGGAAGGCCCTGACTCCAGTCGTCGACGGTCTCCGCCTCGGGCCACCGGGTGCGACGGAGCCGGTCCCGGAGGTCGGCCAGCTCCCCGTCGGGGACGTCGATGCGGAACGGTCGAAGCTCGGCGGTCATGGCGTCAATGTAGGGTCCGGCGGCCGGGGCCGCCGAGGGGACACGGCGAAGCGCACGGCCGGGCCCCGATCGGACAAGCGGCCCGCGTGGTCACTAGCCTCGCGGGGGTCGCCGTCGACCGACGGCACCGGGGAGGGGGAGCGTCGCTGATGGGCCGCAACCGGGGCATCTCCACGCGGGCACGGGGCGCGCTGTTCGGACTCCTCGTCGTGGTCGCCGGGTCCGGCATGGCCGGAGGGGTCGGCCCGGGATCCGCCCCGTCCGCCGGGGCCGCAGGTTCCGGGACCGTCCTGCCCGGCACCTCGTGCCCGGCCTTCCCGGCCGACAGTGTCTGGAACACGCCGGTCACCGGGCTCCCGGTGGACCCCCGCAGCGCCACGTGGCTGGCGTCGATGGGGTCGTCGACCGCGTTCCTGCACCCGGACTACGGACCGTCCGGTCGGGCCACCAGGCCGTACGGCATCCCGTGGCAGGTGGTCCCGGCGGGGACGGCCCTCGTCCCGATCCGCTTCACCTACGCCTCGGAGAGCGATCCCGGGCCGTACCCGCTGTCGGCCTCGACGCCGATCGAGCGGGGCTCCGACCGCCATGCCCTGATGGTGGATCCGGCCACCTGCACCCTGTACGAGACGTGGAGCACCCACTACCACCCGAACGGCCGGTCGAGGGCCGGGTCGGGGGCCGTGTGGAGCCTCACCTCGGACTCGCTGCGTCCCGCCGGGTGGACCTCGGCCGACGCCGCCGGGCTGCCCGTCCTCCCCGGCCTGGTGAACGTCGACGAAGTGGCCTCGGGGGCGATGGACCACGCCATCCGGTTCACCGTGTCCTGCACCCAGCAGTCCTACCTGTGGCCGGCCCGCCACCAGGCCGGCCAGCCCGTCGCCTCGTGCCCGCCCATGGGCGCCCGGTTCCGCCTCTCCCCGACGTTCACCCTTCCGGCGTCGTCGTGCGCCGTCGCATGCCAGACCGTGCTGACCACCATGCGGACCTACGGGATGATCCTGGCCGACAACGGGTCGAACTGGTACTTCCAGGGCACCGCCGACACGCGGTGGACGGCGACCCAGGTGGCCCAGCTGAAGCAGGTGCCGGCCAGCGCCTTCCAGGCGGTCGACGAGTCCTGCCTCCAGGTGGCCCCCGACTCCGGACAGGCGAGGCAGCCGGGGACGCCGGCCTACACGGCCGCCTGCGGCTGAGCGGGCGGCCCCAGCCGGCGACGGCTACCGCCCGCTCACCCAATCCTCACACTTCGCCCACGGATCCCTCACCGGTGGCCTGCAGGATCGTCGGCAGTGGCAGACGCCAGCAGTACCTCACACAGGAGATCCCCCATGATGAACAAGATGCTCGCCCCCGTCGTCATGAGCGGTGCCGTGGTCGGAGTGCTCGCACTGAGCACCACCGCCGGAGCCGGCACGCCCACCTCCACACCGACCGCGTCGGCCGACCGCCCCGGCCCATGCCGGCAAGGGCGCGGCCCACGCATGGCTGAAGGCCCATCGCAGGCAGTTGCGGACCGCGGGAGTGACGATCAGCGCCAAGACCATCGGCGTCACCCCGCAGACCCTGGCCGCCGACCTGAAGGCGGGCACCTCGGTGGCCGCGGTGGCCGGGCAGCACGATGTGCAGCGTGACGACGGTGGTCGATGCCCTCGACCAGGCCGCCGTCGCCGCGGTGAACCAGGCGGTGGGCCACCACCAGCTCACCCAGGTCCAGGCCTCCCGCATCGAGGCCAAGCTGCCTGGTCGTCTGACCAGGTGGGTCAACCACACGTTCTGATCGCGGCCCCGGTCCCGTCGCCCGCGGCAGCGTGGCGGCGCGGGGGCGGTCGTGCTTGCCCGGGCCGGCGCCCACCGCGAGGATGTCCGGGTGCCGTCCGACCCGCCGTCCGCCGTCCGCCCGGCCCTGGAGGAGGCGGTGGCGCAGTTCCTGGCCGCGGCCCGGGCCATCGACCCCTCGACCTGGGACCACGTGGCCACCGACCGGTGGACGGTGCGCCAGCTGTTCGCCCACACGGTGCGGGGGATGGCCATCGTGTCCGACTACCTCGACGCGGATGCCGAGCCCTCCGGTCCCGAGCTGGCCGACGCGGCCGACTACTTCCGCACCGCGCTGTCGATGGACGGGGTCCACGAGGGGATCGCCACGCGGGCGACGGACGCGGCCGACTCGGCGCCCCATGACCTGGTGGCATGGGCCGACGACGTGGCGGCGGCCATGCTGGCGCGGGCCGCGGCCACCGACGACGACCGGGTCGTCGTCCACTTCGCCGGCTGGATCCGCTTCGACGACTACCTGGTCACCCGGGTGGCCGAACTCGTGCTCCACACGTTCGACCTGCAGCTGGCCTGCGGCCTCGCCGTCGAGGCTCCGGAGGGTGCACTCGCCGTGGTCAACCCGTTCCTCCTGGCCCTGGCCGACCGCGCCGACCCGTCCGGCCTGGCCCTGGCCCTCACGGGACGGGTGGCACCGGTCGTGTGCAACGTGCTCGGCTGACCACCCCGGGTCCCCGGCACCCGGCGTGGCGGCGCCGTACGCTGGGCCACTGCCGACGCGGGGAGGTGCCGTGCGATTCACCGTGACCGAGACCATCGCCGCGCCACGCGACGCCGTCGTGCGCGCCCTCGGCGACCCGGGCTACTACGCCAGTCTGGGTGATGCCTCCTCCTCGGTCCGGGCTCCCGAGCTGCTGTCGGCGTCCCGCGAGGGCGGCAGCGTGCGGGTCCGGGTCCGCTACGCCTTCGCCGGCACCATCAGCGGTCCGGCCGCCATGGTGGTCGACGTCGACAACCTGAGTTGGGTCATCGAGACCGACTACGACACGACCACCCACGCCGGCACCCTGGTGGTGGTGCCCGACCACTACGACGGGATGCTGCGGTGCCGGGGAACGCTGGCCCTGACCGAGGCGGACGGTGCCACCGTCGAGACCGTGGCCGGCACACTCGAGGTGAAGGTCCCCCTGGTCTCGGGGGCGGCCGAGAAGGCCATCTTCGGCGGGTTCACCCGCCAGCTGCAGCTCGAGGCGGACGCCATGGCCGCCTGGTGTGCCCGCTGACCCCGCCCGGCTTCCCGGGGCACGGCCTGTTCAGGGTGCGATGTAGTACGGCTGGTCGCACCGGTAGCCGTGGGTGGACGAGGAGATCGGGGGGTCGTCCATGCGCACGAAGGTGCCTCCCTGGATCCGTCCGAGGATGTAGCAGGTGATGGGGACCTTCTTGGCCGGATTGCTCACCGGGATGAGGTTCCCGCTGTCGAACGCGGTGATCCGGTGCAGCGCCTGGAGGAGGGAGCCCCGGCTCGGGTCGGTACCGGCCTTGCGCAGCGCCTGGGTGAACAGCTCGGCGTTCAACCAGCCCTCGAAGGTGAACAGGTCGGCCTGGAAGCCCGGGGCCACCTTCTTCACCCAGGAGTCGAAGGTCGTCACGGCCGGGATGGCCGGGGCGTCCTCACCGAGGTAGTAGGCCGACTGCTGCTCGAAGAAGGCACCGTCGATGGCCGCCGCCCCGCCGGAGTTGGGGACCAGGACGGAGCTGTAGGCCGGTGAGCCGAGCACCACGATGGGATGGAAGTTCTGCTGGTTCAGGTCCTTGATGGCGGCCGACGCGTAGTTCTGGGGCATCTGCTCGAGGAACAGGATCTGGACCCCGGCGTTGCGCATGGCCACGACGTTGGCGGTGAAGTCCGTCTGCGTCGGAGGCAGGGCCGGCGAGTACACGACCTGGTAGCCCTCGTGGCCCATCGCCGCCTTCTCCTGGTTCCAGGTCAGGACGGTCGACGGCAGATCGGCGACGATCGTTCCGGTGTGCTTGATCTGGGTCGGGAACCGCTTGGCGAAGTAGACGAGCGCGCCGAGCGGCCACCCGAGCCCGGTCGGCATGGCGCTGAAGGTGGTGGGGAGCTTGCGGGTGACCGGGTCGAGCGACTCGGACACGTTCGGGAACTGCGGGTTGGCGGCCAGGACGGTGCCCCCGAAGCCGTCCTCGAGCGAGACGTCCCCGACGGTGGCGAAGTCGGTGTTCACCGCCTGTTGGGTCAGCTGCTTGTTCGTGGCCCCGCTGAACTGGTCGTCCTGGCCCTCGACCACGATCCGGCGGCCGTTGACGCCGCCGGTCGAGTTGGCGTAGGCCGCGTAGGCCTGGGCCCCGACGGCGGCGCCCTTGAACAGCCCGGCCGTCTGGGTGGAGATGTTGGCCACCGTGACCGAGGTGGGGGTCACACCGGTGTGGTCGCTGAACGCGGCCGCCGGGATCGGGTCGGTCGACGCGGTGGACGATCCGCCCGGACTGGCCGTCGACGAGCACGCGGCCAGGGTGCCGGAAAGGAGGGCCGCTCCCAGCACGAGCACCGGCCATCGGCCGGCACGGTGGACACGGCTGTCGCTGCTCCGCATGACGTTCTCCCCCTCCGCCGTGGTGCCGACGGGCTGATTCCCTTGGCGAGACGGTAGTGGGCGGCGCCGGGTCCCGCCCGGGACCCCCGGGCGGACGGCGTGGCCGGTTGGGACGGTGGCGCGGGCCCGACCGCGCTCAAGGTTTCCCGCAACGTGCCGATCCCCTGGGTGACGGTTTCCGCCCGGAGGTGACGCCATGAACGAGTCAGACGCATTCAGGACCTGCCCCTACTGCGCGGCAGAGGACATCCCGAAGCTGGTCGTGTACCCGCGCCTGGTGGCCGGGACCTCGACGAGCTGGAGGTGCCGGTCGTGCGACGGCTACTGGTCCGACGCCCAGACGGCACTGCTCCGGGCCTCCTGACGGCCACCGACCCGGGGGTCGGATCAGTCCGTGGCGGGTAGGGCCGACCGGGCCATGAGCAGCTGCACCACCTCGTACATGGTCACGAGCGTCTGCCTCGGCCTCCTCGTCGGTGGTGCCGAGGAATCCACCGAAGGCCTCGTTGCCCATCGTGTAGGTCAGGAAGAGGTTGGCGCAGATGGGCAGGTACTTGCCCTCGAGCCCGAAGATGGAGCGAGATCGAGGCCTCCACGGCGCGGACGATCGTGCGGCTTGCCCGACCGCATGGTGCTGGCCGGCACATTCCGGCCGGCCAGGTAGCGGTAGAGCTTGAACCACAGGGCCACCTCGGGGATCGAGGTGATCCGGGACAGATGGTTGCCGGGCTGGTCGAACCGCATGATCGACGGGTCGCTGCGCACCAGGGCGCTGATCTTCATGCCGAGCTCGTCGGCCACGGCGGCCAGGAGGCCGTCCCGCCCACCGAAGTACCGCGAGATGTAGTTGGTGGCCGTCCCCGACGCATCGGCGATCATCCGGCTGGTGATGTCGCCGACGTCGTGGACGTAGAGCAGTTCGATGGTGCCGGCGATCATCTTCGCCTCGTTGGCCACCTGGATGGGCAGTCGGCGCTTGGTCGGGTTCGTGTCCGTCCCCCCTCCTGCGCAGCCACCTCCATGGGGACCACCTCTACCCCTGGTCAGAGCCGGATTCCTGTCCCATCGACCCGGTCCCGCACCCGGGGTTGCGGAGGGCACGGGGCCGTCGGTCACGCGGACGACGGTGATCCGCCGGTCGCGGAGCCGTCTCGACTACGGCAGCCAGCATCTCCACCGACCGGCTGCTCTCCTCGTCGGAGGTGCCGAGCAGGGCCCCGAAGGCCATATTGCCCATCATGTAGGTGATGAAGACGTTGGACCACAGGGCGACGTCCTCCCCCTCGATCCGGAAGATCCGACCGATCGCCGAGTCGCAGGCCGCGACCAGCGGAGGCTTTGCCGCCCGGATGGGCACACGAGGGAAGGTTGCGGCCGGCAAGGTGGCGGAAGACCTTGAACCACAGACCGACCTCGGGGATGGCCACCGCGTGGGCCAGGAACCGGGCCGGGTCGTCGGCGTCGGGCCGGGTCGGGAATTCGTCGACCCGGGCCGCGATGCGTTGGCCCAGTTCGTCGGCGGTGGCGGCCAGCAGGCCGTCGCGCCCGCCGAAGTAGCGGGCGATGTAGTTGGTGGCCGTGTCCGAGGTGTCCGCGATCATCCGGCTGGTGATCTGGTCGACGTCGTAGTGCTCGAGGAGCTCGATCATGGCCCGGACCATCCTCGCCTCGTTGGCGATCCGGATGGGGAGGCGTCGCTTGGCGGCCACCTCCGTCGGCTCGCGCTCGACCGTCGTCGTCATCTGGTTCGGTCCCCAATCCTGCGGGTGCACGATGTCGCGCCCCTGGTATCCGGATGCCCTCGGGCCATGTGTCTAGCACCGCCGACCCCGTCGTCCGCCGCGCCCGCTCGCAACTGACGGTCACCCTCCGAAGCGACGGGCGGCGGCAACCCAGTCGGTGGCGATGGCCTGCTGGGCGGCCGCCAACGTCAGGCTCCCCGAGCACACCAGATCGTTGAGCGTGTTCTCCAGGGCGTCCTTGGCATTGTGGGTGGACGTGGCGGCCGGGTTGTCGTTGGGCTCGAGCCACAGATTGGCCGCGTCGTTGGGGTCGCCGCCGAGTTCGAGGGGGATCAGGTGGTCGTACTCCCCGGTGATGAACGACCCGGTGTAGCCGTAGGCCCGGGCCGACCCCGCCTTCTCGGGCCCGGTGACGGACGTGGGTGGACGGATGGTGGCCGTCCACCCCGATCGGCAGATCGTGGTGGTGATGTCGGTCTGGGTGACCTGGGGATTGATGGCGCCGGGTGTGCACGAGGGGTCCGGCAGGGGGTCGCTCCCGACCAGGGAGTAGTGACAGGTGCCGGGTGTCGGCTGGGCCTGGACCGAATAGGTGGCCTGGGCACCGGGCCCGATACGGATGGCCGGAGGTGGGGCTGTCACCGGCGGGGTGGACGGGGTCACGGTGGCGGGCGAGGACGGGTGACCGGTGGAAATCGTCGGGGATGCCGGCACGGCCACGGGGCCGGTCGTGCCCGTCGACGGGGCGGCCGTGCCGCATGCCGCGGCGGCCAGGCCCACGGCACCGGTAGCCACGGCGACCACGGCGTGCCGCCACCGGTGTCGGCTCACGCGTCGGGGTAGTGGATCCGGGCGATCTCGCCATTGAGACCGAATGCGTCCCAAGACCTCCCCCTCGTAGTGCGTATTCAGTGGCACGTTGCTCCTAGTCACGTCATCCGTTGGTGCATTCGGCGCCCTCCATTCGGAGCTGCTGGCGCGGTGAGCTGGATCAACGCGGCAGTGATGCACGCGGTGTGGACCGCTGATCCTTCAGTGGGTAATCGCGATGGGAATGACGGTGGCATTGCCCACCGTCCCATAGCGATAGGGATGGGAAGCAAGGGCGATGATCTGCGTGCGGGTGGCGGCAGCAGTGAACGTGGGCGCAAGCGCTCTTAACCGGTCGGGATCGGTGTTCCCGAGGGCGTCGTCGAGGATGACGGGTACACCGGCATCGGCGTCGTCGCCACCGGGATTGACGAGGATGGCGCACGCAAGGCGGGCCAGGACGGCCAGCTGTTCCTTTGTTCCCGTCGAGAGCGAATCGAACGGAATCGTCCTACCATCCAATGTCCTCGAGACCAGGGACAGATCGGCCGGATCGACCTCGATCCTGACGTCGGGTCCGAAGACGAGGCGTGCCAGCGTCTCGATCTGCTCGCGGTAGGGGGCCACGTAGGCCAGCCTTGCCGCGTCGCGGTGACGGAGGAACGTCTCGTACAGCAGCACTGCCGCCGCGGCCAAACGCTCGGTGTCGTCATGGCGGCGTCGCAGGTCGGTCTCAAGGCTGACCGCGGCATCACGACGGTGCTGAAGGTCTTCCGCACCGCCCTTCTCGAGCAGTGTCTTGAGCCGAACCCGTTGCTCGTCGAGGTCTCGCCCTTCACCTTGGAGGCGTTGAACTAGAGCATCGGAGTTTGTGAGTTGCAGGCGCGTGCTCGTCGGGTCCATCTTCTTGAGCTGGCCAGCCGCGCTGCGTTGGTCGGCGACGGCCACCGAGGCGATCCTCTTTGCCTCGTCCAGCTGCGATCCCACGTCAGCTTCGGACAGGAGTTCCCTCGCAGTACGCAACCGAATCCGATTCGCTTCCAGGGCGGCGGACTCGCCTCGGAGTGCCTCCTTCGCCGTCGCCTCGACTGTCTTGGCGGCGGTGAGCGCGGCGTTCGACGACTCCAGATTCAGCCGGACGGCCCGAAGCACAGCGTTCGCTGCATCGGCCGCACCCCTTGCCGCCAGGAGGGCATCTTCGGCGTCGTCGGCGGAGCCTGGGAGGGCAACGTCGCTCGCCCTTGAGTTCGGGTAGTCCGTCACCGTGGATCGAGAACTCGTCGCCCGGGCAGCGAGTTCGGCCTCGCTGAGATCGACCAGTGCATCGGATCGAAGCCGTTCGGCGTGCTTCAGTTCTTGCTCGGCCTGGTTGCGCCGTGCTACCTGATCGATGACGTCGCCCACCGGATCCGTCGGATCCAGTCCGTAGCGCTCGACGATTTCGGTCAACTTCTGCCTTGCCTCGTTGAATTGGCGGCGTAGGTCATCGCCCGATGCCCCGCCGGCAACCTGAAATGAGACGAGATTGGGCACCGTTATAGACGTCGAGCCGGTCACGGTCAGGGAGTGGACGGCACCGGCGCCGAGGTCCACCGTCGAACCGTCGACGCCGATCTGGAGCGCTTCGACCGCAGTGATGGTGACCGTGGGGCTTCCCACATCGAGCGCCACTTGGGCATCACGCAGGTTCGTCCACGCATTTCGACCGACTTGCGCGCCTGAGCGGTCACCTGGCACGCCTCGATAACCCCGGTAGCTGCGGCGTCGATGCTCCGGGCCTCCTCGAGCGAGGCTAAACGGCTCGCATAGAGAATGTCCGTGTCGATGCATCGGTAGTACTCGCGGTCCTCGGTCGCCAGTTGCAATCGGCCGGCTGCAGCGGTGCAGGCGAGCTCAGCCTCCTCCAGCTCCCCCTCGGTTGCGTCCAGCGCCTCTCTTGCTCGGGCGACCTCGCGTTTGGCCTGTTCACGGCTCTCTTCAAGGTCTTCGCACCTTCTTGAAGCATCCTCTATTCCGGCAACGAGCTCCGTTCTCTCGTCTGAGGCCCTTTGTGCTTCGGTGACTCTCAATCCGGACGTCTCGGACCGGGAGGAGAGTGCATCTACCTTGGCCTCCAACTCGATGATCTCGGACTCCACCCGCCGCACGGCGCGCATATTCTCCTTTGCCCTTTCCTGAGCCATCCGATTGGACTCGAGGGAGTCCAGTGCCGACCGGTAGGCCTCTCCTGTCGCTTCGAGGTCGCCAATTTCCCGATCAATGGCGGCAACGGCCTCCTCAGCCTCGACCAGGTCTTTCCGGAGCAGTTCACGCTCCGCTGTAGGCCTGCCCGTCTGTTGGGTGACAAATCGCAGACGTTCCTTTTCGATCTCCTGCCAAAGTGTCAATTCTGCGTCTGGATCGGCCGAGCCGCCTGCGGCGGCCCGGTCAAGGGCGCTGGTAAGGGTCACCGAGCCTCCAACCGCTCCCTGACCGATCTCGCTCCCCTGGATGTAGCGCAGCGCCTCGAAGAGTTGTTGGTCAACGGTCTCGCCGAGTATCGCCCGCACCCGATCGTGTGCCTCGCGTCCGGATAGCGACTCGCGACGCGGCGCCAGGACCGTAAGAGTGGTCTCAGGTTTCTTGTGCCAACGCTTCGCGTAGACGAGGTGGTATTCGCCGGTGGTGAACTCGACCTCCACCTCCGGCCCTTGATCGGTGTGGACCGGTTGGGCTCCTTGGACCCGAGCGTGACGCGATTCATGAGGGAACTGCAGGAGAAGGTCGAAGCCCCGGACCAGGCTGGATTTTCCAACCTCATTGGGCCCCAGGATGATGGTCATTCCGGTTGGTGAGAATGTGACCTCCGAGGAAACGACGCCCTCGTAGTTTGTAAGCCTGATCCGACGGATCCTCACTTCGTCCTCCCGGCCAGACGGTGTAGCAACATGAGGCCGTCCCGGGCCGTCACGGCATCCTCACTGTCGGATGCCGAGCGTTCGACCAACTCTTGGAGCGCTGATCGCGCAAAGCCCGAGAGATCGAGATCGTCCAGGTCAGAGTCGTCGGCGATGACGGCCAGCTCACTGCGTCGCGTCGACCTCTCCAGTCCGCCCAGCAGGTCGCCGGCACGATCGAGGAGTGCCTCCAGTTCCGTATTGACGGAAAGACTGACGGTCCCCGTCAGTCCGAGCTTGACCGCCGTGCGCTCCTTGTCGACCAGGGCAGCCAGGAATGCCTCGATCTCGCCCAGGTCACCAGAGCCAGTGAGTTCGAAGTCTCGGACCACGAAGCGCCAGCGGCCTACTTCGACCGGTTCCACGGAGACTCCTCGTTCGGAAATGTCGACGACCAGAACGTTGTTGGGATTGTCCTCCCGGTAGGCAGTGGCCAGAGGGGCGCCGGAGTACCAGATCGCCCCTGTCGTGCCGACTGACGTGGTCGAGTGCCGATCCCCGAGAGCGATGTACGTGGCGCGTCCATCGGCTACTGCGGATTCAAGCCCTGCAACGGAGATGAGTGAGGATTCGTCCGGCCCGCTCCAAGCCACACCCTCCACCTGTCCATGGCCGACGACCACCCTGGCCTTCCCCGCGGGTGCGGGCTCCAAACCACCGAGCACCTCGGTCACTAGGTCCCGATCGGGCTTGCGACTCAGTAGCGGTGCTCCCACCACCTCGACCCCGGTGCCCGGGACGGCGACAGGGGTGCTGTCACGCAGCACCAAGACACCGGCGGGGAGTCGCTCGACGACGTCCGAGATGGCCCACAATGCAGCTGGGCTGTCGGCATCGTGGTTGCCCGGCAAAAGGTAGACCGGAACGTTGAATGTCTCGAGCGCCTCGACGGCGCGGGCAATGATGCGGCGGTCAGGTACGAAGGAGTCGAAGATGTCCCCTGCCACCACCACGAATTCGGCCCCTCGTTCATTGGCCACCTCACCGACACGGCGGATCGTTGCGAACTGGTCGTCGGTATAGCGCGCCTGATCCTCAGGGTTGAGGAAGCGACGTGTCATTCCTAGCTGCCAGTCAGATGTATGAAGAAAACGGACCTCCACGCGACCACTCTCCAATCACGCACCTGCTAGCCATCGGTGCCACCCGAAACGATAGGCCCAAGCTGTGACGGCTCCCCGAAGGAACAATCATTGGCAGGCGAAGATCTGTCCGAGCCGGCAATTGGAGACGCCCGGTGGCTTTGCCGGCGCCTCGGTGAGCCTCCGGCTTTCAGAGCCTGGCCTCCGCTGGGCTGAATCGAACCGTTTGACCGGCCGGCTGCTTCCCGGAGTGCACCGGGCCGTGAAAAATGAGCACGGACCGGAAATCGCTACCGGGTATCCCACGACCAGGCACGAGTGGCGCAGTCGGACGGACCATTCGCCAGATGCCTTCTTGCGCTGTTTCCGTACTACTCCTTGCGTTACTACTCACAAAGTAGTACAACGGGATCATGCCGAGAATGGGAAAGCCAAAGGGTCTGCGTCGGGTGAACGATCCGCCGCTCCTGATCCTGACGAGCCTCGCCGAAGGGCCGAAGCACGGGTACGCGTTGGCCCAGGACATCGGCGAGTTCGCCGGCGTCCAGCTGAGCCCCGGCGCCCTCTATGGCGCGATCGCCCGGCTGGAGGAGCGCGGTCTGATCGAGGCACTCCCTGAGGTCGAACGACGGCGCCCCTACCGGGTGACCGCCGCCGGCTCGGCCGAACTGGCCGAGGCGATGCGTGAAATGCGCCGGGTCGTCGATGTCGGCACCCACCGGCTCGGTCTGTTGCAGGGCAGGCTGGCATGACGGAGTCACACCCCCGACCTCACCACAACCTGAAGTGGTACCCCAGGACCTGGCGGGACCGCTACGGCGCCGACTGCGAGCAGTTCCTTGAGGACCAGTACGGGAATCGCCCCCTACCCCTGTCAGCTCGCCTCTCGATGGTCCGTTCGGGAACGGTGGAGCGCCTCCGATCCGGGGGGATCGTCGGTTCCTCGGTCGACCCGGACACCCGGGTTCGCGGTGCGTCGCTTCTCGTGCTGTGTGCGTGGGGCGTGTTCATCGTGGCGGGGTCGGTCTTCGCCAAGTACACGGAGCACTGGCCGCTGGCCAGCCCGTCCGTGGACCACTGGCTCCCGGCGACAGCGATGGCCGCCGTCCAGGCGGCCGCTGCTGTCGGCGTGGTCATCGTCATCTTCGCCGGTCTCGCCTGCCTCCCTGCGTTCGTTCAGTTCACCCGATCGGCAGGGGTGGCGCGGTCTCTGGCGCCTGACGCGGCCAATGATCCTGTCCGGGATCGCGGCGGGAGCAGCCTCGGCAGGGATCGTGGCCTGGAACAATCATCTCGGTCCCAGCACCACCACGCCGTTAGGTCTGCGGATCGCCGGCGTGCTTGCGGGGCTGGTGGTCATCGCTGCACTGGCCGTGAGTTTCGCCACGCTGATCGCCTTGGTCTACCGGCTCGGCATCTCCACTCGAGTTACCCGGATCCTGGGCGCCCTTGCCGTGGCGATGACGTTGGCACTCGCGGTGATCTTTGCCGGGGCGCTCACGTGGTGGATCTCCACCGCGCTCCATGCCCCGTGGTTCTTCGGGAGTCTCATCCCGCGGTCCCCCGCCTCGCCGGCCCCACTGCCCATGATCGTGCTGGGCCTGATGATGCTGTCGGGCCTCGTCCTGGCTGGGATCGGTGCGCTCCGCATCGCCACCTTGCGGAGCCACGACGGTGGGACCGCGTCGCCGATGGCGTCCTGACAACCCAGTCCACTTGTCGTGGAGCGCGCTCGCCGGCGCTTCGCTCATCAGATGAAGGAGAGCACGTGACCACGATCGCCCGGGACGGAAGCGCCTCGTCGAATGCTGCAGATAGCGAGTGGGCGGTCGAGACCCACGGCCTGACGAAGCGGTTCGGCGACAACGTCGCCGTGAACGGCGTCGAGCTCCTGGTCCCCCGCGGATGTGCGTTCGGCTACCTGGGCCCCAACGGCGCCGGCAAGACCACCCTCATCCGGGTGCTGCTGGGGCTCACCGACGCCGATGCCGGATCGATGTCCCTGCTCGGCTACCCCGTGCCCCACCACCGTGACCGGGCCCTGGCCCGGGTCGGCGCCATCGTCGACGAGCCCCGCTTCCACGCGCACCTGACCGGGCGGCAGAACCTGCAGATCCTGGCCGCCGCGCGGGAGCCGGCAGCCAGGGGCCGCATCGACGCCGTCCCTCGAACGCGTGGGCATGCCTCCAGCGCGCCGACGACAAGGTGTCCAAGTACTCGATGGGCATGCGCCAGCGCCTCGGGGTGGCGGCCTGCCTGCTCGGCGACCCGCAGCTGCTGATCCTGGACGAACCGATGAACGGGCTCGACCCGGCCGGCATGCACGAGATGCGCGAGATGATCCTCTCGCTGGTCGCCGAGGGCCGCACCGTCGTGCTCTCCTCCCACCTCCTCGACGAGGTCGAGCGGACCTGTGACGCGGTCGCCATCGTGGACCGGGGCAAGGTCATCCGACAGGGCCCCATCGCCGAGCTGCTGGCGGGCTCGTCCTTCGACCTCGAGGTCGAGTGCTCCGACGCCCGAGCGCGCCGGCGCCCTGTTCGCCGGCACGCATCGGCGCCGGACGTCCGCAGATCAGCGTCGACCCGACCGGGCTGCGTTGTCCTCTGCCGGCGGGCACCGAGCGCGACGTCATCGCCGAGGTCAACCGGGTCCTCGTCGAGGGCGGCATCTCGGTTACCGGCTCCAGGAGGTGCAGGCCTCGCTCGAGTCGTGGTTCCTCCAGGTCACCAGCCGACTGGGGGAGGAGCAGTGAGCGCCGCCGACGCGTCGCCTCGGCGCCACCGCCCGCGCCGCTCTCCGCCCGGCGGGCGACCCCGACCACCGCGGATCGTGGATCCCCACCGGCGCGATGATCGCCACCCGGTTCATGGAGCTGCGCAAGCGCCGCGGGCTCATGGTCGCCCTGTCCTCGTCAACATCGGCATCCCGACGGTGTTCCTCACCATCCGGCTCCTCCTCCACGCCTTCGCCCCCAGTCCTACGGGCCGGCCGGCGGCTACGACATCTTCAGCGCCCTGGTGGCCGGGGTCATGTTCGTCTTCGGCTTCATCGTGGCCGCCACCTGGGCTGCACGGCGGGCTCGGTCGACCTCACCGAGGGGATGTTCCGCCACCTGGTGGTCACCGGCCGCTCGCGGCTGGCCCTCTACCTGGCGCGGATACCGGCCGGTCTGGCCATCATCGTGCCGCTGGTGGCGGCCGGCTTCACCATCGTCTGCGCGGTGTGCGTGTTCGCCGCGCCGACCCAGCTCAACTATCAGGGCGTCAACGTGCCCGCCGGCCTGTCCCTGCCGGGTTCGAGACGTGGGCCACCGACCACGCCGACGAGGTCATCTGCAACTTCAACTCAACATCGGACCGTTTCCCGATCGTCCGGCGTGCTCAACAGCGGCCCGTGGCGGACGGCGCGTCGGGGGCCCGGCGTCGTCAAGCAGCCCCCGGCCCCAGGCCACCCGCCGGCCTCCCATGCCCAGATCAGGCAACGCGGCCCTCAGATCGCCGCCTGAACTACGCCGACTACTCCGGGCTTCCTGTCCCCGTCGATCTCGCTGATGGTCAAGGCCGGGCTGTGGATCGAGCTGTACGCGGCCGTCGGGTTCCTTGTCGGCCTCGGGCTCGCCTCCCTGATGGGCCAGCGGACGGTCCCGGTGATCCTGATGATCGTGCTCGAGCTCGTGCTCACCCCGCTCCTGTCCCACACGCCCATCGACCACCTGGTGAACGTGCAGCGAGGACTGCTCGGCATCGCCGTCACCCACTTCGAACCCGGGGGATTGCCCTCAGTGTTCGGCGGCTCCCACAACGGAGGTGGCGGGGACCCCGGGGTGACCATGACCACGGCGGCAGCTATCGGCGTCGTCGTGGGCTGGATCGTCGTGTGGACCGGCCTCGGTGCCTGGCGGATGGTGAAACGAGACGCCTAGCGAAGGGGCAACTCTGGCCCGACCTTGCCTGTCAGCTCTGACAGAACACGGCGCCCCTGATCGAATCACATCTGGGCGTGTGGAGAACTTCGTCTCGCACGACAGGGAGCCACGCCCGTGATCCGATCCTCGCGATCTACGAGGAACCATGCATCCCGGCAACGACAACCGACGTGAAGAGCCCAGAGCTCTTCAGTGCATTCGCATACTCACTGACTTGCGACGTTGGACCAACGAAAGTGAAGTCCAGCTCTGCGCCGATGTTGGCGAGGGCACCCCCCGGCAACGTCACCGGGACGGACCTCGAGGCATCCTGGACCGAGGAGGGCGCCTGGTAGCCCGAAGTGTTCGTTCGTCCGTACTTGTCTGCCAACTGAGTCTGCAGCGCCTCAAGTTGAGAGTAGGTCACGTCGAGTCTTGCGATGGCAGTGATCTTCCCGCTCAAAGTCACCCGCTCAGGGATCATCAGACCTCCGGGAAGGGCGCTCGTCGGTACAACTTCGCTCGTGCCGGTGGGGTCAATCCACCGAATAGTGATGCCGGCACTTCCGCCTTCGGTGCCCGGACTTGGCGTCGGTGGCGGTGCAAGGTAAGCCGCGCCGAGGCCCAAGAAGACAGAAGGGGCAGGGATGTCCTGAGCCTCCAGGAGGGATCCCGTGGATGGATTGACGATGATCACACTGGAGCCTGCTGGGGATGTGCCGCTGAAGCCGACACCGGTGGCACCCGTATGGGTGGACATCGTGCCGAGACCCTGAATCCCTGGCATCAAAGCCAATGCGCCATAGAGAGCAGAGTCAAGAGCCGGACCACCCCCGGAGACGGGCCCGATGAGGAGCACCACCGCTCGCTCGAAGCCCGATGCCTGAGCCCCGTCCTTGGTCATCTGATTCAGTGCTGAGCTCGGTGTCGTGCCCGCCTCCAGCTCACGCGCCAGCGTTGCCGGATCAGTGGGAAGTGCCGACCCATCGATCGTGCCAGCTGCACCGCCGAAGTTGATCGGTGTTGAGGCGCCATCAGCGCTGCTGGTGCAGCTCATGATGGGCTGCACTGTCGGAACGTTCACCATCCCAGCAATGTGCCACGCCGATTCATTGGCGGGAGTGGCGAACGTGGCCGGCCCTGTGGTTGCCGAGATGCAGTCGTTTCCATAGGCGTCAGACCAGAGCTTGACCGTGGCCGCAATCGTGGCTTGGGCTCCGGGAGTGGGGGTCGTTCCGACCTGGTCGACTTGGCCGCTGAGCGACACCCGCTGCTCAGTTAACAGCCACTTGCCCTTGGCGAGTTGAGGGGCCACCTGGCTGGCGGCATTGGACGCGATCTGCTGCAGTTGTGCGGCCGCTGCGACTGGCTCATGCTGCCCGGCAGGTGGCAACAAGACCACCATCAGCAGGGCAGCAAGCCCAACGGCAACGATTCCAACAACCGCCGCAAAACGTGGAACGGGGTGCCTGACCCGGCGAGTTCGGACTGTTTGCGCAACTTCAGATCCCCAGTCTTGCCTCTCCAATTCAGACAGAGTCGGGGACGGTGGTGCAGCATCCATCAGCTCGGAAATCAGCGATCGGATCTCCTGGTCGACATCGTCAGTCAATGGCATTCAGGGACTCCTTCAGACGAGATCTTCCGCGAGCAAGGTGACGTCTCACCGACCCGTCACTGATGTCGAGGAGTTCGGCGATAGCTGCAGGATCGAGGTCGTCCCAGTAGGTGAGGACGATGACTGCCCGCTGTTGGATGCTCAGCCTCATCACGGCGGCAAGCACCTCTGGCCTCACATCAGGTGCATCAATGCTCTCTGGCTGTGCAGCGACTTCTTCACGAACGCGGCGCCGACGAGTCGAACGGTGGAATTCGGCCGACTTGTTGTAGACGCTCCGGTAAAGATACGAGCGCTTGGAGCCTGACCCGCTAGCCCGGACACTGATTCTGAGGCGACAATCGGCTCAGAGAGGAGTCCACCATGCCCCGTCCGCATCCGCCGGAGTTCCGTACCCGCGCCGTTGAGCTCGCACGGCTGAGAGAGAAGCCGATCGCCCAGATCGCGGTTGATCTCGGCATCTCCGAGTCCTGCCTTCGTAACTGGGTCCACCAGGCCGACGTCGACGAAGGCGTGAAGGAAGGTCTCTCGACCGACGAACGCGCTGAGCTCGTCCGGCTCCGCCGTGAGCTCCGGGTCAAGGACATGGAGATCGAGATCCTGAAGCGGGCCTCGGCCTTCTTCGCACGGGAGAACGTCCTCCCAAAATAGTGTTCCGGCTGGTCCACGAACTGAGCCGTGACGGCATCGACGTCACGGTGGCCTGCCGGATCCTCGAGGTCTCTCGCTCTGGCTACTACGACTGGCTCCGACGACCGCCGTCGGACCGGGACTGGGACGACGCCCACCTGATGGACGAGATCAGAGACGTCCATGCCGCCTCCCGAGCCACGTATGGGGCGCCACGGGTCCATGCCGAACTCAAGCTCGGCCGGGGTCATCGGATCGGGAAGAAACGGGTGGCCAGATTGATGCGCACGGCCGGCATCCAGGGCATCTGTCACCGCCGGAAGGGTCGTCACCGGCCCGCACCTGCCGTCCACGAGGACCTGGTCCAGCGGAAGTTCGTGGCCGACCGCCCCGACCAGCTGTGGGCGACTGACGTGACCGAGCATCCGACACGAGACGGAAAGGTCTACTGCTGTGCCGTGCTCGACGTGTTCAGCCGTCGCATCGTCGGCTGGTCCATCGCCGATCACATCCGGTCCGAACTCGTCGTCGACGCCCTCCAGATGGCCACCTGGCGCCGCCGACCCGAGGCAGGGGCGATCGTTCACAGCGACAGGGGCAGCGTCTACACGAGTTGGATCTTCGGTCACCGACTGCGGGAGGCAGGACTGCTCGGATCGATGGGCCGGGTGGCCTCGTCGGTCGACAACACCATGATGGAGTCGTTCTGGTCGACCATGCAGCGCGAGCTCCTCGACCGCCAGATCTGGGACAGCCGGGCTCAACTCGCGGCGGCGATCTTCGAGTGGATCGAGGCGTTCTACAACCCCGTCCGTCGACACACGTCCATCGGCGATCTCAGCCCAGTGGAGTTCGAAGCACTTCACACCGCCGCCAACATCGCGGCATGATCAAGTCAGCCAACCTGTCCGGAAAGGCGGGTCAGGCTCCCTTCTGTGTGACGGACGGCCAACTCCTGGAGCAGAGGCAGCTCAGGACAGCTTCTGAAACGACATCGGCGGCATCCTGGGGGCCAACAAGACCGTCGCGAACCGTGTGAGGTCGTCAGCGTGCTTCCGGTACAACTCGCTGTCGGCAATGTCCACACCCATAAGATGCCGCCGATCCACCATTTGTGTGACACGCCTAGAATTTCTTAGTGGCTGACGCCCCCCAACGTCTGCCGGCTACAAGGCCGCTTGAGGCTGAAGGGCATCTCGGTCCCGTCGCACATGAACGACCGCGCCCCCTATTGCCGGGTGGGCGCGCCTCGTTTCCGAGCTGTCTCATCCCGCTGACCCCACGCTTGCTAGACAGTGTCGATGGCGGCGGAGCAATCAACGAACACCGACGATGACACGGTCCACATCGGCGTTCCCGTGAAATGCCGGTATTGGGGCGGACATCGATCCCTCGGCAGCCACGGCGTGCATCTTTGGATCAGGGATGGCCGGGTCGGCCATGGCGAGCTGCGGCTCACCCACTGGTTCCCGCTCAGCGACGTCACCAGCGTGGATGTAAAGGAACGTCAGGTTGGCGGCTCTGAGGAGACGACCATGATGGCGCCCGGTCTCGGAATGGGTCTCGGAATGGGCATGGGATCCGGGGGCATCGGTGGTGGCCGGGGCTCACCTGCTTCATCTCCCAAGCTGGTGACCGACGTGACTGTCCGGACGCGGGACGGACAGGACGCACTGTGGGTCGTTGAGGACCGTGACGGCAAATGGGTTCGGCAACGGCTGACGCCCGTGCTCCGTCACCATCACATTTCCTTCTACGACGATCTTCCCCCTGGTCAACGATCGACCTATCCCTGAACGCCGGGACCGTGACCCACTCCGGCACCTCGGGGATACCTCTCTCGTCCTCCATGCGGCCAGAATGGACCATGGCCTACGACCTTGAAGTGTTGAACTCTGGGACCCACAAGACTGCCGACGACCTGACACCCAAGGTCTCGGCGGCCATCACCGCCAACGGTCACTGGACTGAGTTCTTTGAGGTCCGAATGGCCGCAGGTCCAACGGTCACGATTGAGGGCGGGTCGGACTCGTCTGAGGGCTATCGAGTGACTGTCGAGTGGGGCACCCAGCAGGCCACGACCCAGGCACAATCGCTGCCAATGTCAATCCAGGCCGCTGACCGTCTGGCCAAGGTCTTCTACGACGTAAGGAACCAGGCCAGCCCCACCAAGGGATAGCCCACATCACCGGGTCAGAGTCCAAGTGCTAGGCACCTGCGCTGCTTCATCACGGCATACAGTTCCAAGCGTGGCACTCGATCCGGCAGCTCTTACTGAGGATCTGTTGTCATCACCCGAGGTTGCTCGACAACGCTGTGGGGTGCAGCTCCAGAATGGGGCGCCACTTTGAGCGTGGGAGTCAGCCTCGGAGCGTGGTGATCATCTGGCTCGCATCTACTCCGTGAGAGCCGACCACGTGCGTCGCATTGCCCTGCCGGTTCTGGGCATTGAAGAGGCCGTGTTCTCGTTTCAGGACCATGCTGACGAAGCCATCTCCCTGATAACCGTCGATGGCGACGACGGTTACCGCTACTCCCTATTCGTTTCGGCGGCTGATGGCCAAGTCGTGGCCTGCATCGGCACCCCCGCCCACGACTGACGGGTATCCCACAACAATGACACTGGTCCCCCAGGGTCCACCGCGTGACCGCTGGTTCTCAATAGCTTCGGGAGCACTGGGAGATTCGGCCTGACTCGGAGTCATGAGGCGCCTTCAGGCGTCGTCGACCGAGTTCTTCCAGACAGCACATTGACAACGGCACGTCCCGTCCCAGAGGAGGGTGATTGGTCCGGATTGTTAGCCCAATCCAGACCGCCCGTCGCTCCGATCGGGGACGGCCGTGCCATCCCCATCCACGTTAAGGAAAGTAGGGACAGCGATGACCATCGTAGAAGCTCCGCCCGGGATCACGGGTGGTGTCGACACTCATCTCGACACACACGTTGCTGCTGCACTCGATCCGCTGGGTCGGCTCGTCGGCACCGAATCGTTCGACGCTGACGCCGCCGGCTACAAAGCACTGCTCGATTGGCTCGAGGGCTTCGGGCAGGTGACCAAGATCGGGGTCGAGGGCACCGGCTCCTATGGCACCGGGCTCGCCCGGTTCCTCCGACGCAAGGGCGTCGAGATAGTCGAAGTCGACCGCCAGAACCGCCAAGCCCGTCGCAGCCAAGGCAAGTCCGACACCCTCGATGCCATCGAGGCAGCCCGGGCCGCCATCAGTGGCCGGGCAACCGGCAAGGCAAAGACGAAGGACGGAACGGTCGAGGCCATCCGGGTGCTGGTGGTGGCCAAACGATCGGCCCGACAGGCCCGGGTGAAGGCCATCGTCCAGATGCGCCACCTGGGTTTCACCGCCCCTGACCAGCTCCATTCCCGGCTGAAGGGCTTGAGCGTGACCGCGCTCGTGGCCGAGAGCGCTCGGTTCCATCCCACCCGGTCACCCGATCCGGTGACGGCGGCGACCAAGGCGTCACTCTCGTCCCTGGCCCATCGCGTCAAGGCCCTGGACGTCGAGAGCGCCGAGCTCGATGAGAAGCTCGAACCCCTGCTGTTCGCCACGGCACCGGACCTGCTGGCCCTCTTCGGCGTCGGTCCCGACACCGCGGCAGCTCTGCTGATGGCGGCCGGTGACAACCCCGAACGGATGCGATCGGAGGCAGCATGGGCCCACCTGTGCGGGGTCTCGCCGATCCCCGCTGGATCCGGCAAGACCTCCGGACACCTCCGCCATCACCAGGGTGGTGACCGCCAGGCCAACAGCGCGCTCTGGCGCATCGTCATGGTCCGGATCGCCCACGATCCCGAGACCACCCACTACTTCGAGCGAAGGGTGAAAGAGGGACGCTCCAAGCGAGACGTCATCCGGATCCTGAAGCGCTACGTCGCCCGCGAGGTGTATCGAAACCTTCCTCGCGGCTGAATCCCCGAGGCGCGGGTCTGGCTCACCCCACAACTGTCGTCCCTAAGGACTGACTTTCCAGCGAACCGCCGACCCCCGTCTCGGGCCCACGATTTCCAGGACGCGTGACTTCGTAAGAGCATGCCCTCGTCGTTCGAGTGGCTCGTCATTGTTCTGTCCGCTGTCTTGACTCCGGAGCCCTTGGGGGGCCTTGACATTGGTAGGAGATTCGCCGGGAGCGGGATCCCACGGAGCGACACCAAAGGGAAGTTGCCCGGGGGCTCTACGCTTTATGCAGCGTGTGCATCACTTGGCTGGACTCCGGTCCGGAACCGGTGATCTCGACACTGAGCGACGGCACGATCCAGAAGAGCCTGGTGGGTGAGCCGAACCCGACGTACACCGGTATTCCGTTGATGTTCACGGGCTTCTGCCCGGCCGGGACTACGTTCGTAGTACTCGTCTGAGCGCTGAGCTTTGCCACGGTGACCGTGCCCATCGGGGGCCTAACCCCAGGGCAGTTGGCGACGAGCACTGCGGGTGGTCCTAGGAGCAAAATGCCAGGACTGGCACCATCCGGACAGTTGCTGCCGTGCACTACAGCCCACTTACTGGGTACCGCCAGCGCCAACATGCCATAGGTCACCGTCTTCCAGCCTGCTGGGACCGAGACTGTCGTCGTGGTTGACGATGCGGTCGTCGAACTGCCGCAGGCGACCAGGCTTAGGGCGGCTGCGGTGAGCCCAAACCCTAGGAAGACCCTCCGCTTTGCCACTTGGACCTTCACCTCTTCAACGCTACCGGTGCAAGGAGTGCCAGGTGCCCCAGATCACCGGGAGAGTGGCGATCACACGGGCTTGCCGGAACCTGCCAGGGCCTTAGCCATGACGGCGACCTCCTTCCCCTCGTAGGACGGAGTGAGAATCACATCCCACCCGAGGGGGGAATAGAAATTACGTGCCGTGACGGGAGCGGTGTACAAGTAGAGGTGCGAGTACCCGAGGATTCCCGCAGCCATCTCCACGGCCCCGACGAGCGCAGGTCCCAACCCAGTCTTTCGGCGCTCCGGTATGACGTAGACCCCCGAGAGCCAGGGCCTGAGGGTCTCGGTCCCTTTCGGGGGATCGGGCATGTCGTGATCGACCAATGAAGCTGATCCGCATACCTCGCCTCTGACAACCGCCACGTATGCGCAAGGGACTCCACCTGCCGTCGCCCAAGATCGGAGTCGCCGCCGACCTCGTTCGAGACCTTCTTCCTTTGGCCCGACACCCCACTCCTCGAAGTGCCACCCAGCCACCTCATCGATCGCTCCGAGGTGGTCAGCGAGGCGGTCAATCTGGTTCGGTGCCACGACGTGCAGGCTACCGACCCGACCTCCTTCGAGGTATCACTAAACAAGGTGATCCACTCCGGCACTTCGAGGCGTGTGGAAAACCTATGCGGTTCCGTCCTTTGGCGGCGCCGGGATCCTCAGAATCGGATACCCCATCCAATCGTGGGTGCACTCCAACTCGACGGTTGATCCATCGGCTACCTCAACCATGAGCCGTTCCGACTTCGTCGTGACCCTGTACCTGATTGGCACGAAGTGGTTGCCCGGAGGGACCGGGTAGCTCCCGATCTGCTCCTGTCTGAGCTTTCCCACCTTCTCTCCATCGATCTCAACGGTCACCAACTCGAAGAACCGCCAGCCTCTTCGCAACCGGGTTATGACTATTGTGCCGCCGCCATCTGCCATGGAGGCCAGCATCGCACGGAGCGGGAGTAGGCATCCCACATCGCCGGTTATGCAGGTGATGCCACGGGCTCTTCACTGTCTCGCCCGTTACGAAGACCTACCCGTGCGGATGTGACGGCCAAGGCGTACGAGCAAACTCACGCCCGTAAGATCTTCTCCATCGCCTTACCTTTGGCCAACTCATCGATGAGCTTGTCGAGATAGCGGATCTCCTGCATGATCGGCTCTTCGATCTCCTCTACGCGCACACCACAGATCACGCCGGTTATCAGTGACCGACCCGGATTCAGTTGCGGTGCCTTCGAGTAGAAATCCTCAAGTGAAGTCGCCCATTGCAGGCATGTCTCAAACTGTTGCTGACTGTATCCGGTGAGCCAACGAATGATCTCGTCCACCTCCGCCTTGGTGCGACCCTTCTTCTCGGCCTTCGCGATGTAGTGGGGGTAGACATCGGCAAAGCTGACGCTGTAGATACGGTGGGTATCTTGACTCATTGATCGAGGCTACCCCTGCGAAGTTGTGATCGTGGCTGAGGATTGCTTCCACCGACCGCACGTTCGGCGGTCCCTGGTTCGGGTCGTTCCCTCGCCCCGAACTTCACCACTACTTCATCGGTGGCAAGGATGCGTCCTGCCAGGTCCTCGCCAGGGAGCTTGAGGTCGGGCAATCACAGATAGAACCTTCGGCTCCGTCTGCGACGATGTCCGCTGCAGAATGTACTGGTAGCCATCCAGGACCTGCCCCCGAACAGTGCGTTCCCGATATCCCATCACCAGGCGACGGTGTTGCCCTGGTAGTCGAGGTACTGGAGACCTTCGCGACCGCGCTGCTCTTCGATGACCGTGACAAGGCTGGGGATGCTCTCGTCGATCGTCAGGCGAGCACCGGCGCCGCCGAGCGCAGTTTTGACCCAGCCCGGTGCCATGAGAAGCAGGGTCCGGCTCTCACCACGGTGCCGAACGGCGTAGCTACGCATGAGTTGGTTGAGTGCGGACTTACTCGCTCGGTAGATCTCGAAACCCCCGTTCTCGTTGTTGGCGACGCTGCCCTGACCTGAGGACATGACCCCAATGGTGCCGTCGGACTGGACGAGATCACCGAGGGCCTCGACGACCCGCATGGGGCTCAGCGCGTTGGTCACCATCAGCCGGGTGAACTCATCGGTCGAGATGTCTGCGGTGGTCGCCCCATGCTGGTTGGCGACGCCAGCGTTGACGAAGAGAAGTTCGAACCTCCGAGCAGCGAGCCGTTCACACAGAGCGTCAAGTTGTTCGGGAACGTTGATGTCGAGGTTTTCGATCTCGAGGCGCCCGCCCGCAGATTCCGCCCGCTCATGGAGTGCAGTGCGATCCGAACCGCGGATGGTCGCTACGACCTCAAAACCACGATCGAGGTACTCCTCCACCATCGCGAGGCCCAAGCCGTGGGAGGCACCGATGATGAGGACGGTCGGCTTGTCAGGGGTCGCTGTCATGTTCGATCACGGAGTGGGATTGACATCCTCCAAGTCTCGTACATCCGACGAACGTGCACCGCTGTCCGACGCATGCCCCCTGCCTCCGATCACCGGGAGCGGGATCGGCCGTCGATCGTGGCTGATGGACACATTGCCTGACTGAGGCCCGAATCTGGTGGCAGGTCCGTGGCGGACCTGCCAGGCTAAGCGGGTGAGCTGAGGGGCTACGAGCATGGAAGGCGGAAGCCAATGGCTGCTGAACTGATCCTGGAATTCGAAGGTGTCACGTTGGCGGAGTATCACGCCGTCAACAAGGAGTTGGGCATTGACCCCGAAAGCGGTGAGGGGAACTGGCCCGATGGACTGGTAGCACATTCGGCCGGGTTGAACGAGGCCGGACATCTCGTCGTGATCGAGGTCTGGGATACACCTGAACACCAGGCCCGATTCATGGAGGGCCGCCTTGGGGAAGCGCTGGCCAAGGGAGGCATCGCCGGTCCGCCGTCAAGCATCACTTGGATCGAGTTGGTGGCACACCATCACCTCGGTACCTGAGCTGGCGAAGAGCCACTAGCGATCGGGTACCACCTCCTCGCCGATTAGGTGCCCTTGATCGCCGGGACGGGGTGCGGCCAGATGCTCAGTCTTCTTTCACTGCACGCCAAACAGCCGGTTCGCCGCCTCTCGGCAGGCCGACGATCAGGATTCCGCCCGGACCCGAGATCTGCCAGTTCTCATACCCGCCGACGGGTCCAGCTTCCAGCGTCGCACCACTGTCGAACTTCACCACCAGCCACCCGTTTCGATCGGCAATCGCTGATTCGATTGTGTCGTGCCGCAGAGAAAAGAGCGGTGTCAGCGTTTCCCACGGGTCCTCCGCACTCAGCCTGTGATCGACACCAGATCGATCGACGAGACCGAAGGCTCCCCCCAGCGTGATCGTCGTACTCGGGGCTTGCTTCTCGTCCTCAGCACGTTTCCCGTAGGCGGTGACATAGATCGCACCGCTGAAGTTGACCTCGATGACATCGAACCCCGCCAGCGGGGCCGCCCACCCTGCTTCCGATTCAGCCAAGTCCCTGATCATCTCTAGATCAGACCACGTCTGGACGCCCAACGGAAGGCCCGGAAAGGGTGCCCCCGATCGCCGGGACGGCGGCGGTATCGACTGGGTCGCGCTTGCCAGGGGCTAACCGCCGTCGACCGGCACATCTGCCATACCCGACTACCGTGGCTGCCGTTCCGCTCTGAGCGACGGCACCGCGACTGTGGATCCTCGAAAGCTAGAGGCGGGAGACGGCATTGCCGTCCTCCACTCGGTGCACTGTTGAGATGTAGGCGTCAAGCACCTCATCCGACTAGCGGCCCACGTCTCCGAGCGAAACCAATGCACGGCGCAGGTCAACGCTTGCTAGGCGGAGGCTCTCATCGACGTCCGCATTGGTCGCTCCGTCCCGTCGGGCCCGCAGACGATTGACTGCAATCGTCGCTTCCTCCAACACAATGACAGCAGCTCGGGCTTCGGCGTCTTGTTCGACCACCGATGGAGAGGTCCGAGCAGGTACACGAGGTGCAGACACCTCGTGCCGTGAACGCTGCCCCGTCGAGAGTCGATGCTCACGGATGCTCACCACGAGTACCGGGGCTACGGCCACCCCAACTGCGAGGAGCATTAGAGGGATAGTGATAACGAATGCAGTGGACATATCCATTTAACAAGCACCGTCGGCGAGGCTTGCGTTCTCCTTTCAACTCCATTCTGGACACCGAACATGACGCCAGAATGAAGGATCGGTAAGAATCGCCTCATGTATTCGTGACATTTCGAGTTCAAATGTGACGGGGCTGAAACACATGTTACTTTTGGATTACAAACCTTGGAATTGGCTGAGAATTCTGCTCTGTCCACTGCCGCTCAGAGATGGCTCATCCATGCGGCTCTCACGCCCAGGCCCGGCTTCCTTGGCAGGGATCCGATGGAGCGAGCCAGAGCAACATCTCCCCAAACACCGGCACGGCGGTACCCCATGGACATGTCCGCTTGCCCTCCACGAGCTGCCCCGCTCTGCCACTTGCAGGACCCATGGAGTCCTAGCTGCGGTGTCCGGCGCACCCCCGAACTAAAGCCCGTGAGCACGTCGGTGGAAGACCCTTGCTACTACCACCAACCCGACGCACCTCAGCATCACCACGATTCCTATGGCATAGGGAAATGTTCCTTGGCCTGGCGTCGACAGCGCCTGTGCGATCACGATTCCGCCAATCGTGCCGGTGACGAATCCAAGAACCACCAACCACTTCCACCGACCGACTGCAGGAGTGGCACGCTCACCTGAGGCGGCATTGATTACGTCCAAGCTGGCAGGGCGCAGCCGATCGAGGACGTGATCGCCCAAGGCCTCGTGATGGTCGTCGGTTGTCAGCGCACGGGTGAAGTCGTCTGCGGCTGCGCCAGCCACGGGGTCGTTGCTCAGGTGACGAGCGGCAGGGCACGCAGGTTCGACAAGGCGGTGGTGAACGACTGCGCCCATGGCCAGCGTTCGGGAAGACGGAGGACGGGTCGGCCACCAGGATGGACGAGGCGCCCAGGAACGGTGAGCATCCGGAAGCGGACCGTCGAGGCGACCGTCAGCCGATCGTCGGTGTGGACTCCGCCGAGGGAAGCGGTCCAGCGAATCAGATTGTGGGCGAGCACCGCGCACCCGAGCCATGCGGCGTTGGCGAAGAACCGCCCTGACGGGCAGTGCTCGAGGCCGGCTCCTTCCTTCAGATCCCGGATGGCGAGCTCGACGGTGGCGTGGGCCCGGTGGAACCGGTCGGCCTCGACCGCATCCAGTTCGAGGTTGGTCACAAAGGCGTGGTGACGCCAGTCGGGCCAGAGCTGTCGCTGCACCCGATCGGTGAGCCGGGTGCGGCGAACGACCAGGCGGACCCGACGCTCGGCCCGCTTGGTCTTGCCTCCACCGGTCACGTAAATGGTCTCCGCCACCTGGGCGGCACCGCCGTCCGGGTAGGTGATGTCGCACCCAGGCATCCTCGGGAATGGCGGCGATCACCGCCTGCACGCTGGCATTCTGGTGCACGGTGATCGACCAGGTCACCGAGAGCCGGTCGAGGATGGCGAGCAGGTCCCAGCTGAAGAACCCCGAGTCGGCCCGGAGGGTGAGGGCGCCGCTGGCCCCGGCCCGCCGCACCCGGGCGATGAGTTCCTCGCAGAAGCGCTTGGTGCCCCGCTGGGAGGAGCCCTTGCGCAGGCGGGCGTGGAGCACCTCGCCGGTTCCCGCCCGGGTGGCGAGGAGGGGGTGGTAGCCGAGCACCCTGGTGTAGCCAAACGCGGCACCATGCTTCTGCTTGCCGTGGACCTCGACGATGGTCGAGTCGAGGTCGATGGTCATGGCCTCGTTCCCCGGACCGGCCCCGAGCGACCACGCCCTCGGATCGTCTCGGCGATCACCGCGTCCAGCTGGCGGACGTGGCCGAAGGTGAACGACCGCAGGAACGTGCCCAACGTGGACGGGGCCATCACCCGGAAGGGCAGCACCCGGCCGGTCGCCCCGGCCCGCAGTCGATCGGCGTGGTCGATGTGGGATGCCCCGGCCAGGATCGCCGTCACCAGCGTCAGCACCTTGCGGCCGGGATGAGCTCCACCGACACGGCCACGCAGCCGCACCATCTGGTTCACGAGGGACTCCAGGCCCAGGCGGACCATGAGGGTGGCCGGCACCACCAGCCCGGCGTCGGCCACCAACGTGGGCTCGTCGAAGGTCACGGCAATCCGGTCGATGCTGCGCGATGATGAACCCACTGGAAGTGCCTCCTGGTTCTGGTGTGAATCAGTGTCTTCGACACCGCTATTTTCCCAGGCAGGGAGGCACTTTCCGCGGATGCGCGGCCTTCAGATCACCCGTTCAATCGGTGGATCGAGGTAGGTCGTCCCTGGAGCTTCGATTCCACCGCACATCCCCCGGAGGACAGACAATCCTCATGGCCATTGCATTTCGTGGTGGAGAATGCAAGACGTCCAAAAGTCCCACGAAGCTTGTTCCGCGCCACCGGACGTCGGTTGAGACGCTGTTAAATCACCGATAGGTCTGATCCGAAGAGTTCTTGCATGAACGGTCACTCACTCGTTCCTGGGATTGGCTACTGTGCCGCCATGCGAACTCACACCATCGGGCGGATCCTGTGCGCGGCCGCCGTTCCGATGACCCTCCTTATTCTCGGCGGAAGCACGGCAGGAGCCTCGTCCCATCCCGTTAGCCTCGTTCCCCATGCGGTGGCGACCACCGACGGCCGGCACCCGGTGACGCACAACACTGTGCCGCCGATGAGCACCGGCTGGATCCAGACCGTCGATGCGTACGGGGACTCCGTGTACGACCCTGGTTCGGTCGAGGACCTCGGCTCCACCGCTTCGTCGCCCGGAGAGTTCTCGATTCGTGTCCACAGTTCAGGCAGCCTCGTGAACGTCGGCATAAGCAACCAGACGGGACAGCCGTTGGTGCCGGGGGTCGTCTACCAGACCTCCGCTCAGCTCACTCTCGGCATCACTGGCAACTTCAGCAGCTGCAGTGCCGGCAATTACAGCGTCGGCGTCCTGCAGGGGAGCGGTTCGTTCGAGTTCGACCAGTTGACGACGAGCGGTCCCTCGGTCAACTCCTACGGCATCCGGTTCACCTGCGCCTCGAGTGACGGGTTCAGTCTCGTCTGGGGAGCCCTCGGGTACAACATCACCCCGTCGACCCCGCACCAGGGCTACTACTCCTACGAGTCGAACGGCCTCCTCAGCCCGTACGGGAACGACGCCTTTCTGACCTATCTGGGCGACCTGTCCGCCACCCCGCTGAACAAGCCGATCGTCGGCATGGCCCAGACGGCCGACGGTGGCGGGTACTGGATGGTTGCGTCCGACGGCGGCATCTTCAGCTTCGGCGACACCGGCTTCTACGGCTCGACCGGGAACATCGTGCTCAACAGACCCATCGTCGGGATGGCCGCGACCTCCGACGGCAAGGGCTACTGGCTGGTGGCCTCGGACGGAGGAATCTTCGCGTTCGGTGATGCGGCGTTCCGAGGCTCGATGGGTGGGGCCACGCTGAACAAGCCGATTGTCGGCATGGCACCCAACCCCACGGGGGGCTACTGGCTCGTGGCGTCCGACGGCGGGATCTTCGTGTTCGGGAATGCGCCGTTCTTGGGATCCACCGGGAACATCAACCTCAACAAGCCGGTTGTCGGGATGACGCCGACCCCCAATGGCCAGGGCTACTGGTTCGTGGCGTCCGACGGCGGAATTTTCGCCTACGGGAATGCAGGATTCCACGGCTCGACGGGCAACATCTCGCTGAACCAACCGATCGTCGGCATGGCAGCCAACTCGGCAGGCACCGGTTACTGGCTGATCGCCAATGACGGTGGCATCTTCGCCTTCAATGTTCCGTACTACGGAAGTCTTCCTGGAGACGGCGTCTCTGTCACCGACGTCGTGGGCATCTCCGTCTGAGTGTTGCTTGGCCACCCGTCGGTGAACAGCTAGTGCTGGCGGGTGGCCAAATCGCACGTCCGATCGATCGGTGACTCGGCGGCGTCCGCTGCTGTCCCCTGACACCGGTTAGGCGGAGCAGGCAGATGAGGTGGCCCGGTCCTTGTGGCTACCCTCTGGTCAATGAATCCACTCGCTCGGAGGGATGTTCTCGCCGTACTCGCTCGGTTCGACATTCACGGCTGCCGACGTGCCGTCACTATCGACTCGACCGAGGAGGTCTTTCTCCTAGAGCCCGCCGACTTCGCTCGAACCGACTCGGACTCCGCCCCTCTCGCCCTGATGAAGGTGTTGCCTCACACGAAAGTGTGGGTCACCGAGGACGGGCCACGTTGGACCGGCGAACCGATCTGACCCCCTGCCCCCTACAATGGGTCGGTGAGACATCGGCGAACGGGTGTGGTCAACGATCAATCGGGAATCTGCGTCGACAAGCAGAATGGGTGACCGGCAGGATCAATCAGCACGAGGTAGCGGTTGGGTGCCGGCTGCGTCTCCGCTCGAACGGCACCGAGCGAAGTTGCCCGCTCCTCAGCGAGGTCAAGATCATCGACAGCCAAGTCAAGGTGCACCTGTTTGGGCACCAGGCCCTCCGGCCACGTCGGAGCCGCGTAGGCCTCGACCCGAGTGGCGGCCAGCCACATTCGATCAATCTTCACGGCGGCAAAATCCTCATTAGAAAATGCAACCTCGCCTCCGAGCAAGTCAGCCCAGAAGGTGCTGAGCTGGCCCGGGTCGGCACAATCCAGCGCTATGGATCCCAAACGTATGTTCGACATACGCACAAGCTACGCGAGACAGCGGAACAACGGCAACCGAACTATTCCGGCTCGTACCGGGCGTCCCGAACCACCTGGATTGAGCACTTAGAGACATTGGGCTCCATGTGTGCCTAAGGTTCTGACAGGGACCGGGAGGGTCACCATGAGTGAAGAAGTCGAAGTGGGAACCGTTGCGGAACTGCAACCCGGCGTCATTCGAGGCGCAGGCCACTATGCCGTGGGGAACTCCGGAGGCGAACTATTCGCTGTGAGTCGGCGTTGCCGCCACCTTCGCGCCGATCTCGCTGAAGGTTCACTCGATGAAGAGGGTTGCCTTGTATGCCCCTGGCACGGCGCAAAGTACGACGTCTCGACGGGTCGCATGACCCTCGGTCCGCAGGGTGCCTTCGCCAAGGTCCCAGGCCTTGATGCGGGCTTCCGACTGTTGACCAAGGTATTTCCGCTCCGCCGTGGCAAGGTGACCGAAATGGGCGGGAAGGTTTCCGTTCAATAGGGCTTGCCGTCCGCCATGACTGCCCCATATCACCGGGAGTGCGGCACACTCCTGAACATCCGGGATGCTGGACGGTGACATGATTCGTAGATGGCGACCTCCGACTCTGAGCTGCCATCAGAGGGTGGGATGACTGACGCCTCAAAGCCAAACGTCCACCACGTGGACGATGTCCAGCTCTGGCTCGAGCAGGGTTCATCCGTTCACATCAAGGCCGTCACTTCGTTCGGTGATCCAGTGGAACTGGCCTCACACGAGGCAAGGAAACGGGCTGCGATTCTGAGTGATCTCACCGACCAAGCGGACCGGTGAGTGCCTGCCCCATGCCGGGAGCGGGGCGGCACTCACTGGGCGGTGAACTCTGAGACAATCGGCCTCATGGAGTCCTGGCACCCAGATGAGCAGCTGTACGCAGGCGCTGAACACCTGCAGGCTGACTACGTCGCCACCTACGACAGAAAGGCTCAGTTCGATCCGACTGAGGACATCGACCTCCTCCTCGCTGCGGGCATGAGCGAGCACTCAGTCGTGATCGACCTTGGCGCTGGCACGGGTGCCTTCTCGTTTGCGGCGTCTCGGTACTGCAATGAGGTCTTCGCCGTCGACATTTCCAGCGCCATGGTTGAGTTCCTTCGCCGCAAGGCCAGCGAACTCGGGGTGACGAATGTGAGCGTCGTCCATGCGGGTTTCCTGAGCTTCGAGCAGCAAAGGGACCACGCGGATGTGATCTTTACCCGGAACGCTCTCCACCAGTTGCCGGATTACTGGAAGGTCGCTGCGCTGGAACGCATGGCTTCGATGCTCCGGCCTGGTGGGATCGCCCGGATCCGCGACCTGATCTTCGACTTCGACCCGTCGGAGGCGGACGAAAGGATCGAAGCGTGGATGGGCGGAGCGGTATCGGACCCCGCCGTTGGCTTCACCGCGAGTGAACTTGCTGCGCACATTCGAGGCGAGTTCAGTACGTATAGCTGGCTCTTCGAGCGGATGCTCGACAAGGTCGGCTTTGAGGTCGTTGATCGGTCGTTCGTCCGGTCCGCCTACGGGGCATACACCTGCCTTAGGCGAGTCTGAGACTGCCCCCGCACCGGCTCTGGGAGCCATACCTAGCGATCCGACCGACCCAGACGTGGAGGCTAAATCAATCGCTACCGAACGAGGTCCCGACACCGGGGACTCCGTTTGCATTCACCACGGTCGCCCCTGGGTGTTGTGCCCTCAGATCGAGCAGGGAGAGATTGGCGGGACTTTCGGGCAGGTACTCGTAGGTCTGGAACTGGACGGTCTCTGAGCACGGTCCCTGCTGACACACCGTCATCCCCTGAATGAGCAGCGGGTGGTAGTCGCTCTTGGCCACGTCATAGGTCGCATTGGCAAGCCCACTGCCAGAAGGTTGACCTGACAATGACAAGACGTAGGCGGGGACCCCGTCGACGACTGCCGAACCAGCGACTTGCGCCTGGCCTGACGCGATGAGGGAGCGGATGGCGGCGGCGGTGTCGACCGGCCCGTGGTTCTGAGGGCTGTAGATCCCGACGTACATCGTGTTGGTAGCGGCGTCATAGCTGGACATCGTCGATCCGTTCCACGCAGCCTCGTAGCCGAACTTGATGAACCGATACGAGGAACCAGCGGTCCACAGTTCGTAGTGCTGGCCCGGACTCGACCCCACAGCGATCGAGGCCGCGACGTGAAACACGGTATTGGGCGGAGGGGTGAGCGCGCTTTGTGCGGATGTGAGTATCGCTGCGTCCGCAGAACTCGGCTTACCTCCACCTCCGAGCACGAGAGCGAGGCTGAGACCAAACGCGGACAGCACTGCCGGGGTGCCGATCGCAACCGCTCGCCGGAGATGGCGCCGGCGATCTCGTTGGCTAACCAGATCCGCCTCGACGGCTGCGCGCAGCTCGTGGCGGTATGACTCGAGTTCAGGAAGCATGGTCATGTCAGAACCCTCCTAGGGCGAGATGGAGACGTCGAAGCGATCGAGAGACGCGGCAGGCGGGCTGCGACAGGAGTGCATTGGAGGTGCTGGGCGATCTCCTTATAGGGCTGTTCCTCGACCAAGCGCAGAACCAGTAGCTCGCGCTCCGAGTCAGGGAGGTCCGCGACTGCTCGAAGGACGGCCGAGGGAAACGACAAGCGGTCGTCCACGGCCTCCAAGTCGGCATGCATGACGGTGATCGGGAGACCCAGACGCTCCCGAGCGCCGTACTCGACCCTGCGCTTGCGCAGCGATGACCGAAACAGATTGTGAGCGATGCCATAGAGCCACGGAAGTGCAGAGCCATCATGCAGGTCTCGGAAGCGCTTTCGGCTATGCCACGCCGCCGCAAAGACCTCGGCGGTCAGATCGGCGTCATAGTCACCCACCCGGGCCCTCGACCAGGCGAGGATCTGGCCTACGTGTCGGTCGTAGAGCTCGGCGAAGGCGTCAGGGTCGTCGAGGACCAACAACTCGGCGTCCGACTGGTCCGTCCATCTGTTCACACTCTGTATATGACCGCTCAACGGAAAGTGTGTCACGTCGCCTCAGGGCGCTGCCCCCGATCGCCCGGTGAGCGGCTACCTTTCCTGCTCACGACGCCGGGTCCAGAGGGATCCGATGAGTGCTCCAAGTCCAACAGGAGTGCGATCGGAATAGGAGTAGCGAACCAAGTTCCGCTCTCATGGATGATTTCGGCCAGCACCCCGCGCCGCCTCGCTATTCAATTCAAGGTGCCCCCGATCGCCGGGAGCGGGGCGCACTCCCAGTCGAGCGAGGCATTCCAGCTGCCATGATCATGGGATGGATGAGGACGTGGTGGTTGTCGTCACAGGCATTCCTGCCTCGGGCAAGACGACCTTGGCGACTGCACTCAGCACTCAACTTGGATGGCCTCTCATCTCCAAGGATGTCGTCAAGGAAGCTCTCTTTGACGCCCTCGGAACCGGAGACTTGGAGTGGTCTCAACGACTGGGCCGGGCGGGCCACGTTGTCATGTACTCCTTGGCGGCAAAGATTCCGCAAGTGATTCTCGAAGCCCACTTCCGGCGAGGAATCGCCGAAACCGAACTACAGGCTCTCAATCGGCGGATCGCACAGATCTACTGTCGATGCCCCGTCGACGTTGCTGCGGAGCGATACCGCAGGCGCATCGACGATCTAGGCAGGCATCCTGGTCACCTCCCTGAGCATCAGAGTGACCAGGTCATCGAGCGGTGGATGAACGACGTACCGACTCCGCTGGACTTGCCGAATGCCCTCTTGGTCGAGGTTGACACCACGGGACCCGTCGACATTGGAGCGGTTGCCACGTGGATCGAAACCTATGCGCTGGATCACTGACCCCTGCTCCACACCGCTGGGAGAGTGGCGCGCCGCCCTACCGGCGGCCAGAGATCACCATTGCCAACGAATCGACTGGTGGTCAAGGGTGGCGGCGCAACTTCCGATACACGGACGGTGAATGCCGACAACAGCCCACTTGCCTACTGAGCGATGCGCACTCCTGAACAGGATGCTCGCCTCATCCGCCGAGTAGGACGGGTCCTGAGTGCAGTCTTCTGGTCGATCATCTGGTGGCGGTGAACTCCGGCCTGCGTGTCCCACAACAATGGGAGCGGGGCATCATCCAGAGCGGGAACGTGTGACGCCAGATAGCTTGTACTCCCACAGAGGTGCCGGCCAAGAGAGGTGCCAATAGACATGGCAGAGTTCCCTGCGATTACTCACGTGGCGCTAACGGTTACGAGCCTCGATCGAAGTGTGCCCTGGTACAAGGCGCTGTTTGGCTCAGATCCGATCCTTGAAGAGGACCTAGGTCCTTTCCAGCGTGTCGCTTGGCTTACGAGCGGCACCATCGTCGGTCTAACTCAGTTTCCTGATTTGAACAGCACTCAGCCGTTCAACGAGCGCCGACCGGGTCTCGATCATCTGGCTTTCGGCTGTGCCAACCGCGAAGAGTTGAGAGCGTGGGAAGTGCGCCTGAACGAACTCGGCATTCCAAACGGTGGCATCGTGGACGCAACTTCCTACTCGGCATTGTCATTTCGAGATCCCGACAACATCGCACTCGAGTTCTTCGCGCCTCAAGGCTAGAACAGGTGGAGTATCCGGCTGCTTTCCGACCCTGGCCGGCCGTCCCCTACCACCAATGATGTTGTTGAGCATCCGTGAGGGTCCACCGCCGAATGGTTGGTCCTTTGTAATTTCGGATGCACCGGGGTCGTCGGCCTGACTTCAGATCAGTGGCTGCCAACCGCAGCCGCGCCCCGTCGGTCGGTACTCCGGACCAACTGAGTCGAGGCGCGGCGCGCCCCGTTCCAGAGGGGGTGATGGGTCGTTCTGTTACGAGCAGACCGACCCGCACCGTCACTCCTTTCCGGGACGGCCGAGCCACCCCTCAACCCGCTAAAGGAAAGGAAGGGATGGGCGATGACCATCGTAGAAGCTGCGCGTGGCATCACTGGTGGCATCGACACCCACGGCGACGTCCACGTGGCTGCCGCACTCGACGAAGTAGGCGGACTGCTCGGCACCGAGTCCTTCGACGCGACCCCCGAGGGCTATGCGGCGCTGCTGTCGTGGCTCGCCGGGTTCGGGCGTGTCGGGACAGTCGGGGTGGAAGGGACTGGCTCCTATGGGGCGGGACTGGCCCGGGAGGTCAGAGGCAGGAGTAGAGGGCGTCGATCAGGGCCCGGTTCCGGCTCGACTGCCACCGGGGGATCACGTGGTTCATGGCGTACCCGAAGGCGATGCCGGCTTCGGGGTCGGCGAAGCCCACGGCACCGCCGGTCCCGAAGTGGCCGAAGGCCGACGGGTTGGGGCCGAAGGGACGACGGGGCGTGGCCGGCTCGAACCCGAGCCCGAAGGTGACCTCCTCGCCGAGTACCGGGCAGAAGCCCACCGACTGGGGGGACACGGCCTCGGCCAGCAGGTCGGCGGAGACGAGTCGACCCGGGTCGAGCAGGGCCCGGTAGATCCGGGCCACGCCGGCCGCGGTGGCGTGGGTGTTGGTCGACGGCACCTGGGCGGCACGCCACTCGGCGGAGTTGGCCACGCCCATCGAGGAGTATCCCGGCGGGTTCACGTAGCCCATGTTCACCATCAACTCGTCGCCCGTCATCCCGGTGTAGTCCACCACCGGCGTCGCGCCGCCGAACGCCCAGATCACCTCGGCGCAGCGGGCCTGCTGGTGGACCGGCAGCCCGCACCAGACGTCGGCTCCGAGCGGCCCGGCCAGTGCCGCCAGCCGGTCACCGGGCAGGTCGCCGCCCGTCCGTCGGACCAGCTCGCCCACCAGGTGGCCGTAGGTGTTGGTGTGGTAGGCGTGGCGGGTCCCCGGCTCCCACCACGCCTCGGTGGCGGCCAGCGCGGCCGCCATGGTGTCCCAGTCCCACAGGTCCTCGTTGGTCAGCGGCTGTCGGATGGCGGGGACGCCCGCCCGGTGGCACAGGGCGTGGCGCACGGTGGCGCCCGCCTTGCCGCCTGCCGCGAACTCGGGCCACGTCGAGGCGACCGGGTCGTCGAGGCCGATCCGGCCCTCGTCGACCAGCTGGAGCGCCAGGAGGGCCACCAGCGCCTTGCCGACCGAGTAGACGTCGACCAGGGTGTCGGCCGCCCAGGCGCGGGTGCGGTCCGCGTCGGCCCACCCGCCGACCAGGTCGACCACCGGGAGTCCGTCGACGAAGACGGCCACCCCGGCACCCACCTCGCCCCGGTCGGCGAAGTTGTCGCGGAATGCGTCCCGCACCGCGGCGAACCGTGGGTCGCACCGACCCGAGACGGGGACCCCGACCGGGGGGTGCGGCTCGGTCGCCCCGCTCATCGGGCGGCCGCGGTGAGGAAGGCGTGGAGATCGGGCAGGGCGGCCGGGTCCTGGGCGAAGAAGGCATGGCCTCCCTCGTAGGCGTGGAGCTCGGCCCCCCGGATCCTCGTGGCCATGGCCTCCGAGTTGGCCATCGGGGCGATCGGGTCGAACCGCCCGCACCCGATGAAGGTGGGGCAGTCGATGGCGCCCAGTCGCGTCCCACACGTCGTGGCCCCGTCGCGCCTCGAGCTGGGCCCGTCGCCCGGCCACGACCGTCGGGTCGTCGTCGGCATCGGGGCGGTCCAGGAACTCGACGAGGGCCCGGTCGCCCGGATGGGTCCCGAGCCAGGCATCGTCGAAGCGGTCGTCGAGCAGCGTCCGCCGGACGGACGCCCGGGAGACGGGGTCGAGCGCCTCGAGCTCGTGCAGCGGGTAGGAGGAGCCGCCGTCCCCCCCGGGGGACGTGCACAGGAGGGCGAGTCGCTCCACCCGGTCCGGGGCGGTGACGGCCAGCTCCTGGGCCACCATCCCCCCGAAGCTCACGCCGACCACCCGGGTGGTGTCCCACCCGACGACGTCCAACAGGCCGAGGGCGTCGGCCGCGCAGGTGGCCATCCCGTAGGGCCCGGGTGCCGGTCCGCTCGCACCCAGTCCCCGCTGGTCGAAGGCGAGCAGGGTGACGTCCCGTCCCAGCAGCGTGAGCAGGGGTCGGGCCGAGGCCAGGGTCATCCCCGAGCCGTTGCAGGCGAGCAGGCGCGGACCCGATCCGGACAGCTCGTAGAACAGGTCGACACCGTTGACGTGGGCGATGGGCATGGGATCCTCGGAGGTGGTGGGGTGCGACGCCGTCCGTCCCAGCCTTGCACGCCGGTCCGCCCTCCGGGTCGCCGGCCGCGGGGACCCGGGCGGACCGGGCGGACCGGGATGCCCGCGCCGCCGGATCCGTCCTACAGTGCCCGCCATGGCTCTGGAGCGATTCGACGGGAAGCACGTGCTGGTGACGGGGGCCGCCTCGGGTATCGGGCGGTCCACCGCCCTCCGCCTGGCCGACGAGGGGGCGGCCGTGGTCGCCGTCGACGTCAATGCCGAGGCCCTCGAGGCGCGTGGCCGCCGAGGCGGCCGGGCTGTCCGGCTCGATCGTGGCCCGCCCGGGCGACGTCTCCACGCGAGGACGGGGTCCGGGCCATCGTGTCGGGGGCGGTCGACACCCTCGGCTCGCTCGACGTGGTGGTCAACGTGGCCGGGGTCCTGTCCTTCGGCCACTCCCACGAGCTGACCCTCGACGAGTGGAACCGCCTGATCACCATCAACCTGACCGGCACCTTCCTGATGTGCCGGGAGTCGCTGCCCCACCTGCTGGCGACCAAGGGGAACATCGTCAACATCGCCTCGACGGCGGCCCACGCCGGACAGCCCTGGGCGCTGGCCTACTCGGCCTCGAAGGGCGGCGTGCTGGCCATGACCCGTGAGCTGGCCGTCGAGTACGCCAAGGCCGGCCTGCGCTGCAACAGCGTCAGTCCCGGGGCCATCGACACGCCCATCACCGCGTCGTTCTCGGTGCCCGAGGGGGCGAACCCCAAGCTGATCAACCGGGTGATGCCGCTCGGGGCGTTCGGCACGCCCGAGGGGATCGCCGCCACGATCGCCTACGTGGCCTCCGACGAGGCCTCCCACATGAACGGGGCCGACATCCGGGTCGACGGCGCCACCCTGTCCTGAGCCGCGGCGTGGCCGGTCCGCCGGCCGGCGGGCCACCCGGCGCCGGTGTGCCGGCCCGGATCAGCTGCCCGAGGTTCGAGCGCCCGTCCGTGGCCCACCACTCGGCGGTCAGCTTGATGCCGGCGATGGAGGCCCGGGGGATCAGCTCCTCGAACGAGCGCTTGTAGCCGGTGTGGAGGATCTTCCACTCGCCGTCCCGCTTGACGTAGCGGTCCTCGTAGAAGGCGGCGCCCTGGATGGTGAGCCCGAAGTCGGTGAGGATCACGGTGTCCTCGAGCGCCCAGGTGCCGGTCGCCTCGTCGGTCGCCGACCAGGTCGATCTCCGGGTGGTGGCAGCGGTGGCTCGACAGGAACGTGGTCGCGCCCATCGAGTCGCGGCAGAACGCCATGATGTCGTCCCGGCTCGAGAACTCGTACAGGCCGCCGCCGTAGCGGGCGGTGGCCTCGGGCACGAAGCAGGACTCGAGCGAGTCCCACAGCTTCTGGTCGATGCTCCGGAGGTAGCGGTACTTGAGCCGCTTGATCAGCTCCAGCTCGACGAGGTCCTCGGGGGTCATGGCAGCTCCTGTGTCGTGGTTCCGATCGGTCGGTGGCGGTCCGGCCGGCGGCGGCGGCCCCGGGTCGGACAGGGTTCGGTCGACGGTCGGGGCGTCAGCGGATGGTGCCGACGCCGGGGATGAGCGGGAGGTCCAGTGCGGTCACCCACCCGGCGGGCAGCTCGTTGACGTAGGGCACGGCGTTGAGGGCCCGCAGGCCGGTGGCCAGGCAGCCGGCGGCGGCCGCGTCCCGCCCCGAGCCGTCGGTGAACCGGAAGGCCGTCTCCTGGGTGATCGACGGGGTGCCGTCGATCACCACCCGGTAGACGTCGTTCTCGTTGCCGCGGGGCCAGTCCGGGGCGGCGTCCTGGCCGACCCGGTTGACGTGCTCCAGGCAGATGCGGGGCTGCCCGCCGACGATGCCGTTGATGGTGAAGCGGATGGCCGCCACCTGGCCGGGCTCGATGGTCCCCTTGGCCGTGGTGATGGCGGTGGGGGTCACCCACTTCTCCCACGTGGAGGTGATCCCGTCGAGCTCGACGCCGAGGGCATGGGCCATCATCGGGACGGTCCCGCCCCAGGACATGGCCAGGATCTCGGTGTGCTCGAGCATGGGGACGTAGTCCGGCGGCATGCCGATCCCCATCTCGACCTCGTAGTCGCCCTCGTAGTTGATGTAGTCGAGGATCTCGAGGGCCCGGACCTGGCGGACCTCGCTGCACAGGCCCATCAGGGTCATGGGGAAGAGGTCGTTGGCGAACCCGGGGTCGATGCCCGGTGGTGAAGCACGACGCCCCGCCGGCCGCGCACGCCTCGGTGATGGGGTCGATCCACGACGGCGGGTTCTGGGTCATGTGCGGCCACACCCACGGGGTCATGGCCGTCGAGCACACGTCGATCCCGGCCCGCAGGAAGGCGCCCATCTGGGCGATGTTGACGTCGGCCTTGGCCGCCGTCGGCCCGTAGTGGACGAGCGCGTCCGGGGCCAGGGCGATCAGGGCGTCGATGTCGTCGGTGGCGGCGATCCCGATCGGGTCGATGCCGCAGATGTCGCCGCGTCCCGGCCCACCTTGTCCGGATTGGACACCCCGACGCCGACCAGCTCGAACACGCGGGTGCTCGACGATCTCGGGGATCACCATCCTGCCCGACGAACCCGGTGCCCCACACGACGACCCGCTTGGGGGCGCTCACCGGAACATCTCGCCCGGAGTTGACCAGCAGGTACTGGCCGGTCACGGCCTTGGCGTGGTCCGAGGCGAAGAAGGCGACCACGTCGGCGACCTCGCCGTCCTCGGTCATCCGGCGCAGGGGGAACTTGCCCACCACGTCGTCGAGGGCCTCCTCCACCGTCTTGTCCTCGTTCTTGGCCCGCCAGTTCATGAGCATCTCGACCGGCGGGCCCCACATCCACGAGGGGATCACCATGTTGCAGCGGATGTTGTCCGGCCCGAGCTCGTCGCACAGGTAGTACATGGCCGACAGCAGGGCGCTCTTGGACGCCGCGTACCCGCCCTGGGGCATCTGGGGGGCGAACATCGACTGCGACCCGATGAGGACGACGGCGCCGCCCCCACCCGCCTTCATGGCGGCGGCGGCCGGTCGGATGACGTTGATGGCCCCGAGCACGTTGGTCTCGAAGGCGGCCCGCCAGTCCTCGAACTTCATGTCGTAGAGCCCGCCCCAGGCGTTCTCGAAGGCGGCCACCTGGACCAGGGCGTCGACGGAGCCGAACCGCTCCTTGGCCAGGTCGACGAGGCCGGCGCACGAGTCGGCGTCGGTGATGTCGGTCACGTGCGACGCCACCCGCGCGCCGCGTCGGGTCGAGCTCGGCGGCGATGGTCGCCAGGGCGTCGGCGGTCCGGGCCGCGATCACCACGTTCGCCCCGTCGCGGAGGGCGGAGGCGGCGCACTCCCGTCCGAGCCCCCCACCCACGCCGGTCACCAATACGGTCTTGCCTTCGAGGATCATCGCACCCGTCTATCGGGTCGGCACCTGGGGTGTCAATCGAGCGGCCGCTCGGACGCGCGTGCGCCCCGTCGGCGGCCCCGGCCACGCGTCGTCCGTTGGGACCTTCGGCCCTGTGCGCCCGGTGCGGGCGGCCCGATGATGGACGTGTGCCCCGACGGGCGCGACGGCAACACGAGGAGATGGACCACGATGGAACTCACCCTGACCGAGGCACGAGGCCACCGAGCTGCGCGACCTGCTCGACGGGTCGCTCGGGGACCTGTCGAGCGAGATCGCCGATACCGACAATCCCGGCTACCGGCTGGCCCTCAAGGCGCGTCGGGACCACCTCCAGGCCGTGCGGGCCCGAGCTGGCCGGGGTCCGGCCACGTGGCGCGCTGACGCCACGCGCGGCAGCGGCCCGGCGGGGCCCGGACGCTCAGGCCAGCCCCAGCCGGGCCAGGAGGTCCTCGGGCGGCGCTGATGGCGTGGAGGGCCCCGGCCAGTCCGTCGAGCGAGCTCGTCCTCCAGGCGCTCGCCGGCCCGGTTCTCGGTCTCGCCCGGGTCGACGGAGGTGTCGAACAGGAGCGTCTGGTCCGGCGGTGGCCCGAGGGCCCAGTAGGGGAGGGCGTCACCGGGGCCGAACGGCTGGACGATGACCGGCACCGCCGTGCCCGGGCATGGTCCGCAGCTCGGCCCGGCTCGTCCGGCCGGGGCAGGCGCAGCTCGGGGAGCGGGTGCACCGGCATGGTCGACCACCGGTTGGACCACATCGACAGCGGCAGGTTCTCGTCGCCGCAGCCCCGCAGGTAGCGGTGCCGGCCGTCGGTGACCCCGACGTGCCGGCCCCAGTAGCCGAAGAGGGCGAGTTCGCGCACCGACGTGGCCGTCCCCTCGATGAGCGGGAGCAGGGACGTGCCCGTGGGTCGGGTGCCCGACGTCCGCGCCGAACAGGTCGGCGATGGTGGCGTGGAGGTCGACCGACGTGGTGAGGGCGTCGACCGTCCCGGGCCGGCTGCCCGGGCCACCGCACCAGGAGGGGGATCCGCCCGAGCTCGCTGTAGACGGGGGCGGCGGGCTTGCCGAACAGGTCGTGCTCGCCGAGGTAGTGGCCGTGGTCGGTGGCACAGCACCACGCCGTGGTTCCCGCCAGCCCGGCCTCGTCGACGGCCTCGAGCAGGCGGCCGAACCAGTGGTCGATCATGGTGAGCTTGGACCCGTAGTTGTTGCGCAGGTGCCGGGCCCGGGCCGGGTCGAGCAGGCCGCTGGCCACGGCGTCGATCAGGTAGGGCGGCCAGATGGCCCGGTCGGCCCCCTCCTCGTCGCCGTTGTAGAGCGAGGCGTAGGGCTCGGGCGTGTCGAACGGCTCGTGGGGGTCGAACTCGTCGACCATGAGGAAGAACCGGTCGTGGGCCGGCGCCGAGGTCCGGATCCACTCGGCCGCCGCCCGCATGGTCCGGGGGCCGGGGAAGTCCTCCTCGGCGCGGAACCAGGTGCGGGAGTCGTCGTAGGCGTGGTGGTAGTCGCGGGCGCTCGACCGGCAGCGCCGGCGACCCCATCCACGTGGGGTCGGGCGTCGTCCGCCACGGGTCGTTCTCGTGGCCCCGCTCGTAGGCCCAGGCCGTGAAGTCGGTGTGGTAGTTCTCGCCACCGGTCTCGAACAGGTGGGGATGGTCCGACACCAGCATCGTCGTGACCCCGGCCCGGCGGAGGCTCCGGGTGACGGCGTCCTCCCAGACCTCGATCGACCCCCAGGGCCGCCAGGGGAAGTCGAGGGCACCGACCAGGATGTCGTGGCGGGCGGGCATGCAGGGGAGCGAGCCGGCGTGGTGGCCGGTGAACCGGAGGGCGGACGCGGGCGAAGGCGTCGATCGACCGGCGTGGCGAACTCGGTCGCCGCCGTAGGCGCCCGAGCAGGTGGCGGTTGAGGCTGTCGAGCAGGACCACGACGAGGTTGTCGGGGCGGACCGGTGCCACCCGATCCCGACGTCCTCGGGGTGCGCTTGCGTCATGGCTACCCTCCCGTGCCCGGGCGGCCCACGCCGGACGCCTCCGGTCGACAGTAGCGGCGGGCGTGCACGGACACCGCGAGTGGCGCGCCCGGTGGGCGCACTCGCTACGGTCGGTCCGGACGACGGGAGGCACGATGACGGCACGGCTCGACGTCCTGGCCGAGGGGTATGCGGACGACCGGGTGGCGAGCACCGTGGTGCTGGTCCGCGACGGCGACGCCGTCATCGTCGTCGATCCGGGCATGGTGGCCCGTCGGAGCCTGATCCTGGACCCGCTGGCCGCGCTGGGCGTCGACCCCCGCCAGGTGACCGACGTGGTCTTCAGCCACCATCATCCCGACCACACCCTGAACGCCGCCCTGTTCACCGAGGCACGGTTCCACGACCACTGGGCCATCTACCAGGACGACGTCTGGACCGACCGGGAGGCCGACGGCTTCGAGCTGGGCCCCTCGGTCCGCCTGAAGGCGACGCCGGGGCACTCGGCCGAGGACATCACCACCCTGGTCGAGACCGATGGCGGCCTGGTGGCGTGCACCCACCTGTGGTGGTCCGAGCCAGGGCCCGGACATCGACCCCCTGGCCGCCGACCAGCAGCTGCTCGAGGCGTCCCGGGCCGAGCTGTTGGCCCTGCGCCCGGTGTTGGTGGTGCCCGGCCACGGGAGCCCGTTCCGTCCGGCCTGACCGTGTCCGGGCCGGCTGGTCAGCAACCGCCGGGCGGCCCCGGAGTCCCCGCGCCCGCGCTCGGGGAGGTCCACGCTCCCCACCGGGAACGCACGGGGGTTCGGCCCGAGGTGCACCACGTACCAGGCGCCCCGCCAGGAGATGAGCGAGGCCACGGCGAACGACCGGACCCTCCCGTGGGCGCGGTAGACGAACCGGGCCCCGGGGAGATGCCAGTAGCCGATGGAGTTCTTGCAGGTCCCGGGGCGGTATCCAGGCCGCGTCACCGGGATCGGCCGTGATGGCCACGAGGGTCGCACCGGTCGGGTCGCCCCCCAGCTCGTGCTGGCGTACGCGCCGATGTCCTGGTCGAACATCCCGAGGAGCCGACCGGCGTAGTCCGAGGACGGGTCACGGATCTCCCCCGCCTTCATCCGGAGGTAGGCCGATCGGGGGAAGAACGCCGCGTGGGCGGCGGTGGGGTCGTTGTGCACGATGGCCTGCCAGACCGGGCGCAGCGCGGCCTCGACCCCGGTGGTGGCCGACGGTTCCGCCGCCGTGGGGGCCAGGAGTCCGGGATCGGTCGTCGGTGGTGCCGACGCCGACCCGCCGCAGGCGGCCAGTGCCCCGGCGACCAGGAACGCGACCCCTGCCGCCCGCACCCTCACCGGGCGGCCAGGCCGGACACGACCTCGGCCAGACGGCCCAGCTCGTCGGAGTCGTTGTAGTAGTGCGGGCGAGGCCCGCACCACGCCGGCCGGCCGGTCGCCGCCGAGGTCGAGCCGGGCGGCCGGTCGGTCGGTCACCGACACGTTGACGCCGGCCGCCCGGGCCGCGGCCGCCACCTCGGCCGGAGCGTGTCCGTCCACCGTGAAGGTGACGATCCCGCACCGGACCCGACCACCGTCGTGGACGGCGATCCCCGCGATGCCGCCGAGCAGGGTGCGGAGCTCCTCGGCCAGCGACCCCACCCGTGCGGCGATGGCGTCGATCCCCAGGTCGAGGGCGTGGTCGATGGCCGTGCCCAACCCGAGCCGCACGGCCACCGGGGTCTCGAAGGGGATGAACCGCTGGGCCCCGTCCTCCAACCGGTAGTGGTGGTCGCTCGTCCCACGTGGCGGAGCGTCCGTCGATGCCGATGGGGCGCAGGGACGGACGCGAACCCGGCCCGGACGTAGACGAGGCCGGTGCCCCGGGGCCCCCGCAGCCACTTGCGCCCGGTTCCGGTCAGGACGTCGCACCCGATGACGCCGACGTCGACCGGCAGCTGACCGATGCTCTGGCAGGCGTCCACGAACGTGGCGCTGCCCGCGTCGCGGCAGATCCGGGCGGCCTCGGCCACCGGATTGACCAGTCCCCGGTGGGTGCCGACGTGGGTCAGGCTGGCCAGGGCCACGTCCGCCGCCGGCCAGGGCGGCGGCCAGGGCGTCGAGGTCGAGGGTCCCGTCCGGGGTGCTCGGGACCGCCTCGATGGTCGTGCCGGCGACGCCGCACACCTGGAGCAGGCCCATGTAGTGGCTGTCGTAGGCGATGCGGTCGACCAGGATCCGCTGTCCCCGCTGGAGCCCGCCACCCAGGAGGAGGCCCCACAGCGCCTTGGTGAAGCCCTCGGTGTCCGAGCCGGTGATGGCCACCTCGTCGGGATCGGCGCCCAGCAGGGTGGCGGCCGATGCCCGCACCGCGGACGATCCGGTCCCGCACCGCCGCTTCCGCCTCGTAGCCGCCCATCTCCGACTCGAGCCGGAGGTGGGCGATCACCGTGTCGAGGGTGGCCGCCGTCGGCAGTGCCGCCCCGGCGTTGTTCAGGTGGGCGACCGACGCACAGCCGGGAGTGGCGGCTCGTTCGGCGGCGACGTCCAACGGTGGGGGCACGTCCCGGAGGCTAGCGCCGGGCCCTGCGGTGACTGCCGACCCCGGCCAGCGACGCGGGCCGCTGCCACCGTCACGTAGGGTCGGTGCCATGGACGCCGCACAGCCGCCGAACGGGTCCGACGACGGGACGCTCGACGAGCGGACGGTCGACCCTGATCCGCTGGTCCAGTTCGCCACGTGGTACGAACGGGCCGGCCGGGCGGTGGACGCTCCCGAGGCCATGGCACTGGCCACCGCCGACGCCGAGGGACGGCCCTCGGTGCGCATGGTGCTGCTCAAGTCGTGGGGTGCCGACGGCTTCGTCTTCTACACGAACTACGACGGGCACAAGAGCCACGACCTCGAGGCCAACCCCGAGGCCGCCCTCCTCTTCTACTGGGAGGCCCTCGGCCGCCAGGTGCGCATCGAGGGGTCGGTCACCCGGACCTCCGGGGCCGAGTCCGACGCCTACTTCGCCTCCCGGGACCTGGGCAGCCGCATCGGTGCCTACGCCTCCCACCAGAGCCGTCCCATCGGGAGCCGGGCCGATCTGGACGCCGGGATGACGACCTGGTCGGCCACGTTCGCCCAGGGCGACGTGCCCCGACCGGACTGGTGGGGTGGTTGGCGGATCACGCCCCGCACCTTCGAGTTCTGGCAGCAGGGAGTCAGCCGCCTCCACGACCGTGTCCGCTACGACGTCGACGGCGACGGCTGGCGTGTGCGGCGCCTCCAGCCCTGACCGCCGGCCGCCGGCTCCGGCGACCGGCCGCACCTGGGCCGTGTCGTCCCCCGGGCGGTATGTTCTGCCCATGGCAGATGACACGACGATCGTCGAGGAGCGGGTCACCCGCCTCCTGGAGGAGCTCGACCCGAGGTCGGTGCCGGTCGAGGAGTTCCGCGGCCGCCAGTACGACCTCGGACTGGCCTGGATCTCCTTTCCCGAGGGATTCGGGGGTCTCGGCCTTGCCGCCGAACCTCCAGCGCATCGTCGACCGGCGCGTGAGCGACGCCGGAGCCACCACCGCCGGCGCACGCGAGTTCTTCGGCATGACCATGGCCGGCCCCACGGTGGTGACCCACGGATCCGACGAACTGCGGACCCGCCTGCTGCGGCGGACGTTCACCGGCGAGGAGGCCTGGTGCCAGCTGTTCAGCGAGCCGGGCTCCGGCTCCGACCTGGCCGGCCTCGCCACCCGGGCCGTGCGGGACGGCGACGAGTGGGTGATCTCCGGGCAGAAGGTGTGGAACACCCTGGCCCACATCGCCGACCGGGGGATGCTGGTGGCCCGTACCGACCCCGACCTCCCCAAGCACAAGGGCCTGACCTACTTCGCCCTCGACATGCACGCGCCGGGGGTCGAGGTGCGACCACTGCGCCAGATGACCGGCGAAGCCGAGTTCAACGAGGTCTACCTGACCGAGGTCCGGGTGCCGGACGCCGACCGCATCGGCGACGTGGGCGAGGGCTGGCGGGTGGCCATGACCACCCTGTCCAACGAGCGCACCACCATCGGCGGTGGGGGCGGCGCCCCGCCCCGCGGCTCGGGATCGATCGCCGAGGCCGTGCGCATCTTCCGGAGCCAGGGTGCCCGGCGGACCGCGGTCGAGCGCGAGCGCCTGATGCAGCTGTGGGTCGAGATGGAGGTCCTGCGCCTGACCAACATGCGCGCCTCCCAGAACCGCAAGGCCGGCAATCCCGGACCCGAGGGTTCGATCGCCAAGCTCATGTTCGCCGAGGTGAACAAGCGGGTCTTCGACCTGTGCGTCGACCTGCTGGGCGCCGACGCCATGGTCGGGTACGACTACACCATGCGCCGCTCCGAGGTGCTGGGCCTGGTCGGTCCGCCCGGCACGTCGCGGAAGTTCTTCCTCCGGTCCCGGGCCAACTCCATCGAGGGCGGGACGTCGGAGATCCAGCGCAACATCCTCGGTGAGCGCATCCTCGGCCTGCCCGGTGACGTCCGGGTGGACAAGGAGCTCCCGTGGGCCGAGGTCCCGCGGAGTTGAGCGGCCCCCGGCACGGGGGTGACCGGTGACCGACGCCCGTCAGTTCCTCGGGATGGAGGAGCTCGGCGACCCGCTCCACTGGCGGCTGCACGTGGTGCCCGAGCTGACGACCCCCGGCAACTTCCTGTTCGGTGGCTGTGGCCTCGCCGCCGCCCTGGTCGCCCTGGAGGCCGCCGCCGGTCGCCCGACGGTGTGGTCGACCTGCCAGTACCTGTCGTTCGCCCCGACCGACTCCGTCCTCGACCTGACCGTCACCCTGGCCGCCGTCGGCAACCGGGTCACCCAGGCCCGGGCCGTGGGCATGGCGGGCGACGTCGAGATCCTGACGGTCAACGCCGCCCTGGGCCTGCCGGGCGGGATGGACGCCGAGGGCGTGTGGGACGCGCCGCCCGACGTGCCCCCGCCCGACGAGTGCCCGCCCCGACGGCTGCCGTCGTTCTTCACCACGTCGATCTTCGACCAGATCGACGTCCGCCTGGCCCGGGGGCGGAGTTTCGAGGACATCAGCCGCGGGCCGTCCACCCCGGGGGAGCCGACGAGTGCGCTGTGGGCCCGGGTGCCCGGTCACCTCGAACCGTCGGCCGCCACCCTGGCCATCCTCGGCGACTACGTGACGGGGGGGATGGCCCAGCCGCTGGGCCGCCGCGTGTTCTCCCGCAGCCTCGACAACACCTTGCGTGTGGTCCGCCTCGAGCCCACGGAGTGGGTGTTGTGCGACATCCGGATCCAGGCCCTCGCCGATGGCTACGGACAGGGGACCGCCTTCTTGTGGTCGGAGTCGGGGAATCTGCTCGCCACCGCCAGCCAGTCCATGAGCGTCCGCTTCGCCCCGCCGCTCCCCTGACCCACCCGTCGCGGTAACGGGACCGCCATCCGCCACGTCGTTGGAGACGAGGTGGCACTGCCCCGGGAGTGGTCGGGTCGCCCGCAACAAAGGGACGATGGCGCGGGTTCACCGTCGACGGCGCTCGACGTGAAGGGCACGGTCACGTCGGTGAACGGCGAGTCGACACCCGCCACCTGCGGCACCGTGGCCACGTACCCCGTCAAGGGCTGAAGCCACCGTCCGACCGTTCCCACGGCGGTGCCTCCCGGGGTGCCGCCGTGGGGCACGTCCGACCCCCGGGTCGTCCCCTAGTGTCGGGTCGCACGTTCTACAGCCGCACCGATCGGGGACGACGATGAAGATCAGCACGATGCTCAGCTACGCCGGTGGCTTCCGCAAGGCGGCCGCCCAGGTCGCCGAGATGGAGAAGGCGGGCCTGGACCTGGTGTGGGTGGCCGAGGCCTACGGGATCGACAGCCCGAGCCAGATGGGGTATCTGGCCGCGCTGACCGAGACGGTCGAGATCGGATCCGCCATCCTCCCGATCTTCACCCGCACCCCGACCCTGCTGGCCATGACCGCGGCCGGGGTCGACGCCCTGTCCGAGGGTCGCTTCCACCTCGGCCTCGGCTCCTCGGGCCCCCAGGTCATCGAGGGCTGGCACGGCGTGCCGTTCGACGCGCCGATCGGGCGGACCCGGGAGATCGTCGACGTCTGCCGCCAGGTGTGGGCCCGTGAGGCACCGCTCGAGCACCACGGTCGGTTCTACGACATGCCGCTGGCCGAGGGACGGGGCACCGGGCTCGGCAAGGCCCTCAAGATCATCGGGCGCCCGGTGCGACCCCGGATCCCGGTGTGGGTGGCGTCACTGGGGGAGAAGAACGTGGCCATGACGGCCGAGATCGCCGACGGCTGGATCCCCATGCTGTACGTGCCCGAGAAGGCCCACACGGTGTGGGGCGACGCCCTCGAGGCGGGACGGGCCAAGCGGGACCCGTCGCTCGATCCGCTGCAGATCACGGTCGGGGGCATGGTCGCCATCGGCGAGGGCGACGACGTCGTCGCGCTGCGGGACCTGGCCCGTCCCATGGTCGCCCTCTACGTGGGCGGGATGGGCGCCAAGGGGCGGAACTTCTACAACGACGTGGTCCGGCGCTACGGCTACGAGGAGGAGGCCGAGAAGATCCAGGACCTCTACCTCGACGGCAAGAAGGCCGAGGCCGAGGCGCTCGTGCCGGACGACCTGCTCGAGTCCATGTCGCTGTGCGGCCCGGAGAGCTACGTGGCCGAGCGGATCGCCGCCTTCAAGGCGGCAGGCGTCAGCCACCTGCAGGTGGTGCCGGTGCCCACCGGCGACCAGACCCAGGTCGACGTGATCGCCAAGGTCAAGGAACTGATCGGCTGAACGGCCCCCATCGGGGACCACCGGCCGCAGGGTCACTCGTCGGAGACGAGCTCCCCCTGGGTGGGCTCGACCGTGTCGAGGGCGAGCAGCGCGTCGAGCTGCTGCGCCATCTGTTCGATCTCGTCGGCCTCGTAGTAGCTGCGGTTGAGGGTGAGCGTGAGCTGATCCTGGACGAGGGAGAGGGCGTCCTCGGCCGCCGCGGCGGCGTCGTACACCGAGAAGAGCCGGGCCTGCATGGCCTGGGCCGAGACGAAACGGGTGCCGCGGCCGGCAGCCTCGGCGGGAAGGGCGCGCAGCGCGTCCCCCGGGGTGGCCGTGTCGGCCGTCGCCGTCTGCTCTGCAAGCTCCTGGTCCATGGTCGACTGCCTTTCATGGTCTCGTCCACGCCACCGCGTTGGTGTACCTCCCATTCAACACCCTGTGCGCGCCATTTCATCCGCATTCCCCGTAGATCCCCGTTCCTGCAACCAAGGTGGAGTTGCCCGGGATCCCCGACCCGATGGGAGGATCGGTGGGTGACCGGTCCGCCAACTCGTCCCGACGGTTCCCGGTGGGCCCGGTGGTGACCGGGTGACACGGTTCGACGCCGTCGTGGTGGGCTCCGGCCCGAACGGCCTGGCCGCAGCCGTGACCCTGGCCCGGGCCGGCCTCGCCGTGCACGTGGTGGAGGGTGCGGCGTGGCCGGGGGGCGGCTGCCGGACCGACGAGCGCACCCTGCCCGGATTCCACCACGACGTCTGCTCGGCGGTCCATCCGCTGCTGGCACTGTCGCCGTTCTTCGCCGATCCGGCCTTCGCGGGCCTGCTCGCCGATCTGCGCCAGCCCGAGGTCCCCTTCGCCCACCCCCTGGACGGGGGAACGGCCGTGGCCGCCTTCCGCTCGCTCGAGGAGACCGCCGACGCGCTCGGCCGCGACGGTGCGGCCTACCGGCGCCTGCTCGGTCCGCTGGTCACCCGGGCCGGCGACCTGGCCGCCCTGGCGCTCGCTCCGTTGCGCACCGTGCCCCGCCGCCCGCTGACGGCGGCCCGATTCGGGTGGGAGGGGGCCCGGAGCCTCCAGCACCTGGTGGGCCGGTTCGGGGACGAGCCGGCCCGGGCCCTGCTGGCCGGTGCCGGGGCCCACGCCATGCAGCCCCTGTCGGCCCCGGTGACCGCCGGGGTGGCCCTGTTGCTGACCGCCGCCGCCCACGCGGTGGGGTGGCCGGTGGTGGCCGGGGGGAGCGCGGGGGTCACCGACGCCTTGCTGGTCGAGCTGGGCCGCCTCGGGGGGACGGTGGAGACGGGGCGGTGGGTCCGACGACTGGACGATCTGCCGTCCGCCGCGGCCGTCCTGCTCGACGTGGCGCCCGGCGCGCTCCCCGACCTGGTCGGCCCGACCCTGCCGGACGCCTACCGGCGGGCCATCGGGCGGTTCCGTCACGGACCCGGCGTGTGCAAGATCGACTGGGCACTGTCGGGCCCGGTCCCCTGGGCGGCCGAGGCGTGCCGGTCGGCGGCCACCGTCCACCTCGGGGGGACGGCGGCCGAGGTGGCGGAGTCCGAGGGTGCGGTCCGGGCCGGCCGCCATCCGGCCCGGCCCTACAGCATCGTGGTCCAGCCCGGGGTGGTCGACCCGACCCGGGCCCGCCCGCCGAACGAGACACTCTGGGCCTACTGCCACGTGCCCTCGGGGTCGGACCGGGACATGACGGCGTCGGTCGAGGCCCAGATCGAGCGGTTCGCCCCCGGATTCGGTGACCTCGTCCTGGCCCGTTCCACGGTGACCGCCGCCGGGATGGCCCACCACAACCCCAACCACGTCGGTGGCGACATCGGTGGGGGGGCCTCCACGGTGCTCCAGACCCTCTCCCGCCCCGTGCTGCGGTGGAACCCGTACCGCCTGCCCGTCGACGGGGTCTACCTGTGCTCGTCGTCGACGCCGCCCGGGGCCGGCGTGCACGGGATGTGCGGGGTCGCCGCGGCGCGCACCGTCCTCCACGACCGATTCGGAGGCCCGCCACCCTTCGCCCGCTGACCGGGGCCCTCCCGTCCCGGGCGGCCGGCGGGGGAGGCGGGTCGGCGGGGGTGCCGACAGGTGCGAAGATGGCCGACCGTGGTGCCGTCCCGACCGGGGCGGCACGGACCCGGGAGGACCGGCAGTATGGAAGGCCCCATCACCGACAGCGCCCGAGAGGCGATGCTGCTGGCCGCACTGGACCGGGTGGACGTCCGGTCGCTCAAGGAGTCGCTGCAGCGGGTGGCCGACCCCCGCTTCCCGATCGCCAAGCCGATCGCCAACGCCCTGGCCGCCCTGCGCAAGCACCGGGACCCGGCCTCGGTGCTCGGCAAGGCCCAGTACCGGGCGGCCCTGCCCTACGCGGCGGCCGTGTACGCCGAGCCCTGCCTGGCTGCCACCATCGAGGCACTGGGTGAGCACGCCGACGACCCGACCCGGGCACAGCTCCTCGAGGCGATCGACGCCGCGGGACGGTGAATTCGACGACCGGACCGTGACCGTGATGCTGGCCTCGGTGGCCGACGGCGACATGCCGGCCTCCGACCTGTGCTTCTCGATCCTGGACGGCGACGAGCGGTTCGCACTGCCCGGTTGGCAGGAGTTCGAGCGGGCCGTCGCCGAGCCGTCCCCGGCGCGCGTCCCGGCTGGCACCGGGGCGAGCCAGGAGCAACGTGAGGCCCGGCGGGCCAAGAAGCAGCGGGATGCGGAGGAGCGGAGGAAGAAGGCCGATGCCGCGGCCAAGGCGGCGGAGCAGGTCCGCTCGGCCCGGAAGAAGGAGCGGGCCGCGGCGATCGAGCGACCCGACGCATCGGGCGAGGTCGCCGCGTCGGCGCCGGTGCTCCCCACCCTGGGCCGCCGGCATCCGATCCTGACGCCGCTCGAGGAGGAGGAGTTCGACCGCGACGACCCGTGGTCCGCGGGCGTGGTCCTGGCCTGGGTGCCGTTCGACGCCGCGGACGCCGAGCATCCGGACCTCGAGGGCAAGGTCCGTCCGTGCGTGGTGGTCGCCGGCTCCCCGACCCACCTGCTCGTCCGCCCGGGCTATTCGGCCGGCGGGGTCAAGAGCAGGGACTGGAAGTCGGTCCCGGTGCGCCATTGGCGCCAGTCCGGATTCGACGAGCCCACCTGGATCGACGTCGACACCGTCCGGGTGGTCCGACCCGACGCGGGCCCGACCGGCTACCTCGAGCCGGACGACTGGAATTCGCTGTGGTGACCTGCTGACGAGGCCGGGGTTCAGTCGGCCGGGTCGGCGCGCTCGACCCGGGCCAGCGGCGACGCGCCCGACGGCAGGCGGGGCTGGTCACGGAGGCTGCCGGGCAGGATGTCGCGGTCGGCCTGAGACCGCCGGATGACCTCCAGGATCTCCTCGCCGATGAGCTCGGACCGGACCAGGAGGGCGTCCCGTAGGGCCTCGACCACCGGTCGGTGCTCGTCCAGCATGGTGGTGACCGATGCCTTGGCCTCCCGCAGGAGCTCCTCGACCTCGGCGCGGCTGGCCTCGTCGGACAGCACCTTGCCGACCAGTCCGCCGCCGGCGTGCTCGATGGCCCCGACCGAGATGAGTGAGCTGCCCATGCCGAGCAGGCCGATCATCTGGCAGGCGTTGACGGTGGCCGCCTGGAGGTCGCTCGACACCCCGGTGGAGGACTCGCCGAAGAACAGCTCCTCGGCCACCATGCCGCCGAAGGCGATGTCGATCATGGCCCGGACCTCGGACTTGGACTTGGTGAACCGCTCCTCGGTCTCGGAGTGGCTGAGGAGCCCGAGGGCGTCCTTGCGCTTGATGATGGTCAGGACCTCGAGTTTGCGCCCCTTGCCGACCAGCCACGCCACGGTGGCGTGCCCCGCCTCGTGGGTGGCGATGGAGCGGCGCTCCGCCTCGGTGTACTCGACCGGCTGGGCGAGCCCGATCTCCTCGGTCATCTTGGCCTGCTGGAGGTCGTGCCAGGACAGCCGGTTGGCCCCGCGGCGCAGCGCCCACACCAGGGCCTCGTCGAGGAGGTGCTCGATCATGACCGGGGAGTACCCGGCGGTCATGGCGGCCAGCGTCTCGCGCCGGGCCGGCTCGTCGAGCTCGGACTCGTGGGCCTTCTTGCCCAGGTAGTAGTCGAAGATGTCCCGTCGCCCGGCCCGGCCGGGCAGCCCGAAGTAGATGTTGCGGTCGAACCGGCCCGGGCGCACCAGCGCGGCGTCGAGGTCCTCGGCCCGGTTGGTCGCCCCGATCACCAGGATGTTGGCGGGTACGAAGCTCGGCTTGGCGAGCTTGTGGCCCGCCGGCAGCCAGCCGTTGACGGCCTCGACGATCTTGCCGCGGAAGCGGATCGACCACGGGGTCTGCTCGAACGACTGCAGCTGGATCAGGAGCTCGTTGACCACCCCGGGCACGCCCTCGCCCTGGGTCGAGCCGGACCCCCGCTTGCCGCCGATGGCGTCGAGCTCCTCGATGAAGCCGATGGCACCGCCCTCGCGCCGGGCCTGGCGGCGCAGCTCCTTGAAGTAGGCGCGGATCTTCCGGTTCGTCTGCCCGTAGAACATGGACTGGAAGGCCGACGAGGACACGAACAGGAACGGCACGCCGGCTTCGGAGGCCATGGCCTTGGCCATGTAGGTCTTGCCCGTTCCCGGAGGTCCCTCGAACAGGATGGCCTTTCGGGGAGTGCCGCCCATCTGTTCGTTGAACGTGCGGTAGGCGAGGAACAGGTTGAGGGTCTTGGTGACCTCTTCGACGAGTCCTTCGGACCCCCGGACGTCGTCGAAGGTCATGGTGAGCTCGTCGGGTCGGTACAGGATGTGGGGGGACCGACCGGCGACGACCATCGGGACCACCATCACCATGGTCAGGACGACGATCAGGGCCAGCGGCACGAGGAAGGGGGTGAGGGCCGGCGGGATCGACGGACTCGGGAGCGCCATGCCCGGGGCGAACAGGTCACGCAGGACGAGGAGGGCGGCCACGATCCCGAGGACCACGGCCAGCCGCTGGAGTCGACCCGAGCGGGCCCGGGCCTTGTGGGCCCCGACATCGGTGGTGGCCATGGTGGCCACCCCGCCACCGGAGAGCGCCTCCAGACCGTCGGTGTCCCGGGTGTGCCGTGCAGCCATGGTCGTGCTCCGTCCTGTGTTCTCGGGGCCGACGTGGCCCCGATGCCCCTGCCGTCGGTCCACCGGCTGTCGCCGGGTCCCGCTGTCGAACACGATCGCCGACCCGGGAAGCAGGTGACGACCTGTGCCGAACCTACGGGTCGGTCGTGCAGAGGTCAACCAATTCCACGCAGGGTGGCCGAATCTGTGGGAAACGGGTGGTTTGCAACCGAACGGCCACCCAACGTGGGATTCCGGGAGCAACCGCTCGCGATTCCGTCGCACGACGACCGGTTGGACGGAGCGTCCGGCCGGGGGCGCTCGGCGGCGCTCCCGTCGTGGTCGGGTTGCCTACTTCGGGACGGGGAACTCGCGCACCTCGAAGTCCGACAGGACGGTCGGGCACAACGGGGACGTGCTCAGCACACAGGACTCGGCGGCCACGGCCGTCGCCGATCCGTAGGAGACGGCCGACGGCGTCTGGGGGAACAGCACCACGCCCGTGGCCACCGTCTGCCCGCCCGAAGCGGCCAGGCTGCCCACGACACCGGTCGGGTCGGCCACGGCGGTCACGTCGGGGGTCAGGGCGTTGGTCAGCTCTCCCGCCGGCTTCGTCGTCGAGCAGCCGGCCGACTGGGCCTGCCAGGTCGGGATGGCGAAGAACGGGCACACGAGGTCGACCCCGGCGGCGGACCCGGTGGAGGCCCAGGTGCCGAAGACGCCCTCGGTGCCCGGGGCCGGGGGCCCGGTCGTCGGGGGGTTGGGGTCGTTCGTGGGGTAGACGGCCAGCGTGGTCGATCCCGGCGATCCGATGGCGGCGTACTGCCCAGACGTCGGGCCCGCCGACGGGGACGAGGTCGTGGTCGTCCCGCCGTTGAACGGCGTCGGGGTCGTGCTGGAGGTCGTCCCCTGGTTCCCGTGGCCGGTCGGGATCGGGGCCACCAACGCGCACGTCCACCCGGACGGGGCGAGGAGGGTGTGGACACCGTCGGTGTAGAAGGTGACCTTCCCGACGAGGGAGGTGGGGACGGGGGCCAGGATGATGGAGGGGCGCCAGCCCGAGGACGCCTTGATCGCACTTCCCCCGTAGGACGGATCGATGCAGGCGACCACCGGGAAGGCCACCGCCACCTCGCCGTTGATGGGCACGGTGGTCGACGACGAGCTGCCCGAGGTGGTCGAGGTCGACGAGGCACCGGTCGACGAGGTCGACCCGAGGAGCGACGAGCCGCAGCCGGCGAGCAGCCCCAACCCGGCCACGGACAGGACCGACAGGTGGCGCGCCACCGGACGGCGCGGGCGGATGACGGCCGGGGCGCGGGTCATGACCCCTGACGATAGGCCCGGCCATCCACCGCCCGGTGGCCAATCGGCCCGGCGACGGCCGTGGGAATGTCGGGCCCGGGGCACCGCGGCGACCACGGACATCGACTGACGTTGACGTATGCGTTAAGCTCGACGTCGGCACCCCGCACCGCCCGGTAGGGGTCCTCCCGTCCGGTAGGAGCAGTGATGGCCCTCATCCAGCGGTCCGCAGGGACAGGGGACGGTCCGGACCGCCAGCCCGGCACCTCGCCCCGGTCCGACCGTGAGGCCCGCCTCCGGGGCGGCCTCGACACCCTGCCGTCCAGCTACAAGTGGATGGCGCTGTTCATCTCGACGCTCGGGATGCTGATGGCCACCATCGACAGCTCGATCGTCCTGATCTCGCTTCCCAACATCTTCCGGGGGATCGGCATCGACCCCCTCCAGCCGGGCAACACCTTCTACCTGTTGTGGATGATCCTCGGGTTCCTCGTCGTCACCAGCGTCCTGGTGGTCACGCTCGGCCGCATGGGCGACATCTACGGACGTGTGCGCATCTACAACCTCGGCTTCGCCGTGTTCACGTTCTTCTCGTTGATGCTCAGCATCACCTGGATGACCGGTCACGCGGCCGGGGTGTGGCTCATCGTCATGCGGATCTTCCAGGGCGTGGGCGCAGCCATGTTGATGGCCAACTCGGCGGCCATCCTCACCGACGTGTTCCCCGACGACCGGCGGGGGATGGCCCTCGGGGTCAACCAGGCCGCCGCCTTCAGCGGTGTGTTCATCGGGCTGGTGCTGGGCGGCGTCCTGGCCCCGCTCAACTGGCGGTGGATCTTCCTCGTCTCGGTGCCCATCGGGCTGTTCGGGACCGTCCTCGGCTACCGGGAGCTCCGCGAGACGAGCCCGCGCCGCCCGGCCCGGATCGATTGGCCCGGCAACATCACCTTCGGCCTCGGCCTGGTGCTGGTCATGATCGGGATCACCTACGGCATCGAGCCGTACGGCGACCACGTGATGGGATGGACCAACCCCGTGGTGCTCGGGTCCCTCGCCCTGGGTGTGGTCCTCCTCGCCGCCTTCTGCGTGGTGGAGACCCGGGTGGCCCAGCCCATGTTCCGGCTGCAGCTGTTCAAGATCCGGGCCTTCACCTCGGGAGTGCTGGCCAGCTTCCTCGCCGCCCTCAGCCGGGGCGGGCTGATGCTCATGCTCATCATCTGGCTCCAGGGGATCTGGCTGCCCCTGCACGGCTACGCCTTCGCCGTCACCCCGCTGTGGGCCGGAATCGCCATGCTGCCGCTGACGCTGGGCTTCCTCGTCGCCGGCCCGCTCTCGGGGGTGCTGTCCGACCGGTTCGGGCCGCGCCCGTTCGCCACCGGCGGGATGCTCGGGACGGCCGCCTGCTTCGTCCTCCTCGAGCTGCTGCCCGTCGACTTCCCCTACCCGGTCTTCGCCCTGCTCCTCCTCGGGACCGGGCTGTGCATGGCCTCGTTCGGCTCGCCCAACCGGGCCGGGGTCATGAACAGCCTGCCCGCCCAGCACCGCGGCGCGGGATCCGGCATGAACACCACCTTCCAGAATTCGGCCCAGGTCCTGTCGATCGGGATCTTCTTCACGCTGATGATCGTCGGCATCACCGCGTCGCTGCCCGACCACCTGCTGCACGGACTGACCGCCCACGGGGTACCGGTCGGGGTGGCCGACCGGGCCGCCCACCTGTCGCCCGTGTCCACCCTGTTCGCGGCGTTCCTCGGCTACAACCCGGTCGAGCACCTCGTCGGCCCCCACGTCCTGGCCCAGCTCACCCCGGCCCAGCAGGCCGCGCTCACCGGCCGGGGCTTCTTCCCCCGGCTGATCGGTGGTCCGTTCCAGGCCGGGTTGCACGCCGCGCTCGACTTCGCCATCGTCGCCAGCCTCGGCGCGGCATGGGCCTCGTGGTTGCGAGGCGGACGGTACGTCTACACCGAGGGCGACGAGGCCGATGCCGAGGGCGACCAGCAGATCGGCGCGGGCGCGCCGCCCACCGCCGAGGGTGGTCGACCCGGCGAGGGTCAGGTGCGGGCGAGCGCCGACCTGGCCGCGGCCGAGGCCGTCGGGGCCGACACCGAGGCCCTCCCGTGAGCGGCGCGGGGACCTCGTTCGAGACGTCCGGCGTGCTGCGCATCGGCGAACTGGCCCAGCGCACGGGGGTGACCACGCGGACCCTCCGCTACTGGGAGGAGCTGGGACTCCTCCGTCCGAGTGGCCACCGCACCGGAGGGGAGCGGCTCTACCTTCCCACCGACATGGCTCGGGTGACCCGGATCCGCGATCTCCAGGAGCTCCTCGGCTTCTCGTTGGCCGAGGTGCGGGTGGTGCTGGAGACGGAGGACGTCGACGCCCTCGACCGGGCCCGATCCGAGTTCCGGTGGGGGGACGCCGATCCATCCCGTAGGCGCCAACTGCTCGACGAAGCGATCGAGGCCAACGCGCACCTGCTCGTCCGCCTCGACGACACCCTGGCCCGGATCCGGGCCTTCCGCGACGAGCGGGCGGCCAAGGGCGAGCACCTGACCGAGCTCCGCACCGAACTCGACCACCACACCGAACCCGAGGAGGGCGACACGTGACACCCGGAGACCTGACGGCAGAGACGGTGACCATCGTCGGCCACGGCGGTGACCCCGTGGAGGCCTACCTGGCCATGCCGCTCGACGCCCCACCGGCCGGGGGAGTGGTGGTCATCCACCACATGCCGGGCTACGACGCCGGCACCAAGGAGATCACCCGCAAGTTCGCCGCCCACGGCTACCTGGCCCTCATGCCCAACCTCTACTTCCGGGAGGCGCCCGGGGCCGGCCCCGACGACGCGGCGGCCGCGGCCAGAGCCAACGGGGGCGTCCCCGACGACCGCCTGGTCGGCGACGTGGCGGGGTCGATGGCCCACCTCGCCGCACTGCCCGAATCGAACGGCAAGCTCGCCTCCATCGGCTACTGCTCCGGAGGTCGCCAGTCGCTGCTGGCCGCCTGCAGCCTGGAGCTCGACGCGGCCGTCGACTGCTACGGCGCCTTCGCGTTGTCCGCACCGCCCGACGGCTTCCCGTTGGCGGTCACCCCGCTCGGTGACAAGGTGGCGGGCCTCTCCTGCCCCCTGCTCGGGCTGTTCGGGTCCGAGGACCTGTACCCGGGGCCCGAGGAGGTCGCAGAACTGGAGCGGTTGCTGGTGGCCGCGGGCAAAGAAGTGGAGTTCCACTCCTACGAGGGAGCGGGCCACGCCTTCTTCAACACCGACCGGCCGAGCTTCCGGGCCGAAGCGGCCGGCGACGGTTGGGAGCGGATCTGGGCGTTCTTCGGCCGGCACCTGTCGATCTGAACCTGGCAAACCCGACGACGACACACGAGGGCCCGACGACGCACGAGGGAAGGACAACGCCATGTGCACCTACCGGACGACGACCCTGGAGGTCGAGGGCAGCGGGAAAGGGGCGGCGGGCTGGTTCCCGGTGACCGACGCCTCGGTCTACTTCGACCATCCCGTCCACGCCCCGGCCGACCACACGCTCAACGTCGACCTGCGCAACCCGTCCCGGGGGGCCGCGGCCCGGGTGGCCGTCGAGCTCGACCCGGTGTCGGCCCGGGCACTGGCCCTGGCCATCCTGGACATGCTCGACTCGGCGCCGGACGGCCTGATCCGCTCGTAGCCCGGAATTCGGGATCCGGCGGGCGATCCCGGTAGGGATCGCCCGCTACCGGGCCGGCGCGTCGGGAGGAACCTCGGGTGGCATGCCGCCCGGCGCCGGGGGAGGTGGTGGCGGATAGGTGCCGGGAGGCGTCGGCGGTGGTGATGCCGTTCCCGGCGTCGGCTGGCCGGCCGGTCCGCCGGGTGGGGGAGGTGGCGGGTAGGCGGTACCCGGCCGGGGTGGTGGCGGGTAGGCGGTACCCGGCCGGGGGGGTGGCGGGTAGTTACCGGGAGGCGGGGGCGGGGGCGGGGGCGGATAGCCGGCACCGGGCGGCGGGGGGGAGGGGGAGGGTACCCGCCCTGCTGCGGATAGGCCTGCTGCTGGTAGCCCTGCTGCGGATAGCCCTGCTGCTGGTAGCCGTGCTGGGGTAGCCGGGTTGGGCGTATCCCCCGGATGGAGGGAAGCCCTGGTTGGGGTACCCGCCATAGCCACCGGCCATGGCGGTCGGACCCTGGGGCCCGCGGTAGGTGCTGCTCCCCAGCCACAGGATGAACCAGAAGACGATCGGGAGCAGGACGAGGCCGACGGTGAATCCGCCTCCGTGGCCGAAGCCCTTCGAGACGTCGTTCAGGACGATGATCGACAGCACGAGCAGGGCGATGGTTCCGAGGTACGGGAACAGCGGAAGCAGGAGGAACCAGGCCCACCACGCCGGACGTCCCGCCACCCGCAGCAGGATGATGAAGCTGTAGACCGGAACGAATGCCGCCCATGCGGGCTCACCCTGGGGCGAAGCCTTCTGGTACGTGCCCCACACGGGTAGCGCGAAGAGCACGTAGAAGAAGGCGGCCACCACGAGGAAGAGCAGGAATCCGGCTCCGTTCGAGGCCGCGATGATGGCTTGCCCCATGGACACCTCCCGGATGCCGTCGCCCCGCGGTCGGGGCGCCCTCTCCATCGTGGCATCGGGACCGGGACCGGGTGGCGATACCCGTCGTCGGCCGGATCGCCGTCGCACCACATGAGTAAGGTCCGTCCCCGTGATGCATCTCTACTCGGCGGACCGGGCGGAGGACCTGGTGGGGAGACTCGCCGAGGTCCTCCGGTCCGACCCACTCGACCCGATGGAGAGGGAATGGCTCACGGTCCCGACCGTCGGCCTGCGGCGATGGCTCATGATCCAGCTCGCCGGGACGCTGGGGGCGTCGGATCCTCGACTCGGCGATGGGATCGCCGCCAATTTCGAGGTGGCGTTGCCGGCCGACCTCCGCGACGCCCTCCTCCGTGCCGATTCGGAGGTGGGCGACGATCGCGCATGGACGCTCGACCGGATCGTGTGGCCGCTCCTCGAGGTTGCCGAGTCCGGGGTTGACGATCCCCAGCTGGCGGAGTTCGTTCGCCTCCCGGTGAGCGGGTCCCGTTACTCCCGGGCCCGAAGGGTCGCCGACCTGTTCGACCGCTACCACCGCCACCGGCCGACCATGGTACGTGCCTGGCAGGCCGGCGACGACGTGGACGCGGGGGGTGGACGGATCGACCCCTCGCAGGCGTGGCAGCCCCACCTGTGGAGGACGCTGCGCGCCCGCATCGGCCTACAGAGCCCGCCGGAGCAGCTGCAGGAATCCATGGAGCGCCTTCGGTCTGGCGCACTGCGATTGGAACTGCCCGACCGGCTGCTCTTCTTCGGCTTCACCTCCCTGCCCGGTCCCGAATTCCCGGAACTGATCCGGGCGGTGGCGGCGCAAGTCGACGTCCACGTCTTCCTCCTCGAACCCAGCGCTTTCGACGTGATCGCCATGCAGCGCATGTTTCCTCGACCCATGCCCGGCCAGGCGCGCCTACGGGCCGCCGATCCGACGGCTGACCTCGTACGCCATCCCCTCCTACGGTCATGGGGTCGCGTACCGCGCGAGGCGGCCATCCTGATCGCCGACGCCACTGCCGATGGCCTTCCGCCCATCGAGCGCCTCGTCGCCGACGACGATGACGGGACTCCCGACACGCTCCTCGCCCGGCTCCAACGCGCCCTCCGGTCCGACGAGGTCCCGGCCGCCCGGTCCGCCCGCGCCGACGACCGGTCCATCGGATTCCACGCCTGCTTCGGAGCCATGCGCCAGGTCCAGGTGGCCAGGGATGCCCTCCTCCATCTCCTGGCGGACGGGTCGACCGGCCTCACGGAGGAGGACGTCCTCGTGCTGTGCCCGAAGCTGGATCGCTTCGCACCGCTCGTCGAGGCAGTCTTCGGTGGCGGCTCGGGAGCCGGTGAACCTGCGGATGGTCCGCCCTCGCTCCGGTTCACCATCGCCGACCAATCGATCAGGTCGGTCAATCCCGTCATCGGGGCGGCGGCGACGCTCCTGGACCTGGTGGTCGGGAGATTCGAGGCTGCGGACGTGCTCGATTTCCTGGCCCTCGCTCCGGTCCGGCAGCGGTTCGGCTTTGACGACGACGACCTGGCGAAGTGCGCCCGTTGGGTGGGGGACTGCAACGTCCGGTGGGGGCTCGACGCCGAGCACCGCGAGCTCTTCGGCGTGACCGCGGCGGTCGACGGCTACTCGTGGCAGTCGGCGCTGGACCGACTCCTCCTCGGCACGGCCGTGGCTGACGGGTCGTTCGAGCTGGCGATCGGCGGCGTTGCCGTCCACGGGATCGACGGCGGCGACGTCGAGGTGCTCGGCCGGCTGGCCGAAGTGGTCACCCTGCTCGCTGACCTGTCCCGAGCATCGCGCCAGCCGAGGACCGCGTCGCAATGGCTCGACCTCGTGTGGGCGTCGTGCAGCAGCCTGTTCGACGCGCCGACCGACCAGGCATGGCAGATGCAGGCGTTGGCATCGATCGTCGCTTCGGCCCGTGAGCAGGCCCGGGTGGACGACACCCCCTCTGCCACCGTCGTGGACTTTCTCGACATCCGCCGTTTCCTGGGCGGGCTCTTGGACGACTCCCCGGAGCGCCCCGGATTCTTCCGCGGGGGGATCACGGTCACCTCCATGGCGCCCCTGCGCTGGGTGCCCTTCCGGGTCGTCTGCATTCTCGGCATGGACCAGGACGCGTTCGGCGTTCCACCGGCGTCGACCGAGGACCTCCTCGCCTCGATGCCCCAGCTGGGCGACCCCGACGCCCGCTCGGACGACCGGCAGCGCCTGCTCGAAGCGGTCCTCGCCGCCCAAGACCACCTCGTCGTCGTGCGGGAGGGCCGGGACGTGCGCACCAACCAGGAGGTCCGTCCATCGGTCGTGGCGACCGAGCTGTTCGAAGCGGTGCTGGCCCTCGTCCCCGGAGGGGAGCAGGAAGCGCTGCGCTCAACTCTGGAAATCGTGCACACCCGCCACTCGTTCGACCCGGCCGCGCTGGCTCGTGATACGCCCTGGTCCTTCGATCCGCTGGACCGCCTGGCGGCGACGGCGCGCTCCGACCGGCAGGTGACGGCACCGCCGCTCGTCCCTCGTCCCCTGTCGATTCCGGGGATCGACGTCGTCGAGCTCGACGACCTCAGGTCGTTCCTCTCCAAGCCCGTGCCCTACTTCGTCCGATCGATCCTCGGCATCCGGCTGCCCGAACCCGTCGAGGCGCCTCCAATGCAACTACCAGTCGCCATCGATGCCCTCGAGCAGTGGCACGTGGGGACCCGGCTGCTCGACGCCCGCCTTCACGGTCGGTACTACCAGGAGTGGCTGGCCTGGGAGCGTGCCGCGTCGTCGCTCCCGCCCGGCTCCCTGTCCACAGAACTGCTCGCCGACGTCCGTGGCACCGTGGAGGCGATCCTCGCCGAGCTGGCCCTGCGTGCGGTGGCACCTTCGGTCCACTCCCATGTCGGCATCGACGTCCTCGTCGACGAACGCACACGAGTGGTGGGGTCGGTCCCACTCCGCCTCGGTCCGGAAACCCCGGGTTCGGCCCGATCCACGTATTCGAAGCTCAAGCCGGTCCACATGCTCCAGGCCTGGCTCGACTTGATGGCCCTCCAGGCGCAGGACCCGGACCAGGCGTGGCGATCCATCGTCGCCGGGCGGTCCCCGACGACCAAGGGCGAAGCCGAGGTGGTCGATCTCGTGTCGGCGCACGAGCGGTCCGAACGGGGCAACGAAGCACGACGTGCCCTCGGCCGGATGGTGGACTGCTTCCGGCGGGGGAGGCAGGAGCCGATCCCGCTGTTTCCGACGCTCTCCTACCACCTGCACGCGGGCGATGCCGCGCCCGACCACTGGTCGTCCTATGCCGGAGGCGGCGATGCCTCGGATCGGGACATCGTGTTCGCTCTCGGCGAACTCGGGTTCCACGATGTCCTGGCCCTGCCCGTTCAGCCGCATGATCCACCGGGCGCCGATGGCCGAGCCCGCTGTTTCGCCGAGCATCTGTGGTCGGCCTACGACCGGTCCGTCGTACCAGTGGGAGACGACCCCGCGACGGCGCCGTCCGGATCCGGTGGGTCGTCCGACCAGGAGAGTGGACGATGAGGGACGGAGGCGAGGCCGAGTTCGACGGACACGCCCGACTGCCCGAGGGGCAACTCGCCATCGAGGCCAGTGCCGGGACCGGTAAGACGTATGCCCTCACTGGACTGGCGACGCGGTACCTGGCCGAGGGGCGCATCGTCGCCTCGGAGCTGCTGGTGGTCACCTACACCCGGGCGGCCACCGACGAGCTCCGGGCGCGTCTGCGCGAGCGCCTCGCCACCGCCGTCGCCCACCTCGTGGACGGCCACGAGCTGCCGGCGGAGGACGAACTCCTCGCTTTCGTGTGCGACCGTGACCGGGACCTCCGTGCCCAGCGCCTCTCGGCTGCCCTGTCCGAATTCGACTCCGTCACGATCGCCACCATTCACGGCTTCGCCCGGCAGATACACCGGATGCTCGGGATCTCCGGGGACATCGACCCCGATGCCGAACTGGTGTCGAACGCGGAGGACCTCGTCGTCGCCACCTGCACCGACCTCCTGGCCCAGGAGGCGTCGGCCCCGGCGGCCCCCGGCTCTCTGCCGGGGCTCGGGGACCTGGTGCGGGCCACGACCGAGGCGCTGCGCCGTCCGGGAATCGATGTGCAGCCCGACCCTGGACAGCCCAAGGCGAAGCCGATCCACGTCACGCTGCGTCGACTGGTCCTCCGGGCGGTCGACGAGTGCGCCCGACGCCGGACGGAGCGGGCCGCGATCGGGTTCGACGATCTGCTGGCCCAGCTTCTCGACGCCATCCAGGACCCGAAGACCGGTCCCGGAGTCGTCGCTGCCCTCCGCAGTAGGTACAAGGTGGCCCTGATCGACGAGTTCCAGGACACGGATGCCGTGCAGTGGGACATCTTTTCGACGCTGTTCGCCGTTCCGGGGACCGGGAACGTGCTGATCACGGTGGGGGATCCGAAGCAGGCGATCTACCGGTTCCGTGGCGCCGACGTCCACACCTACCTCCACGCGGTGGGCGAGGGCTCCGGGGTCCGGCGGGAGACGCTGGCGACCAACTGGCGGTCCGACGAGCCGGTGCTCCGGTCGCTCGAGGCCCTGCTGGCCGGGGCCACCTTCGGTGACCCGCTGATCCCGTTCACCTCGGTCGGCGTGTCGGATCCGCACGTCGACCGCCGGATCCGGATCGGCCCCGAGGTCGAACCTCCGGTCCTCGATATCCGGGCCATGGTGCGTCACGATCTGGCCCGGACGGTCAGGGATCCGGACGTGCTCATGTCCGACGGGGCCAGGGACGCGGTGGCGGAGGACCTGGCTGCTTATGTGGCGTCGCTGCTGTCCGCGGCCGAGGTGCCGGGCAAGGAGCCTGGGACCGTGCGACGCGTCGTGGCGTCCGACATCGCCGTACTGGTCACACGGAACGTCCACGCCGAGCAGGTGCAGCGCGAGCTCGTCGATGCGGGCATCCCCGCCGTCGTGGCCGCCGACGGGACGGTGCTGGGATCACGGGCCGCAGTCCAGCTCCGGATGCTCCTGCGGGCCATGGCCCGACCATTCGATCCGGCACTGGTCCACGCCTACGCGTCGTCGTGGTTCGTGGACTGGTCGCCGGAGCGCATCGTCGCGGCGTCGGATGCCGAGTGGATGGGGCTCCAGGAGGATCTGGCCACCTGGGCCGGCCTCCTCCGCTCGGAACCGGTGGCCGAGGTATTCGCCCGGATCTGGGGGAGGACGCGGGTCATCTCCCGGGTCATCGGAACCCGTGAGGGGGACCGCCACGTCACGGACCTGGAGCATCTGGTCGAACTCCTGCACGACGCCGCGCCCCGCGGCCGGTCGGCGGTGCCCGGTCTGTTGGCCGTGCTGGAGATCCCCCCGGATGTCCAGGCCGACACCGAGGTCGACGGCAACGTTACGGCCCGCCGGATCGAGTCCGACAGCGACGCGGTCCAGATCATGACGATCTGGAAGGCGAAGGGCCTGGAATTCCCCATCGTCTGCGTGCCCACCCTGTGGTGGCCGCCGCCGCAGGGCCTCACCGTGTTCGCCGACCGAACCCCGGAGGGTGGGGTGCAGTGGGTACTCGACCTGGCCAATGGGAAGGACTGGCCGGACCGCACCGGGGCGGCGGCCCGAGTGGCCCGGAGGGACGCCGAGGTGGCGGGTGAGCAGCTCCGACTCCTCTACGTGGCGCTGACCCGTGCCCATCATCTGACCGCCGTGTGGTGGGCGAACCGTCAATCCAGCAGCGCCACGGCACTGGCTCACCTGCTCTTTGCCCGCGATGGCGCCGACCTCGACGCGGCGGCGTTCGGAGCACCTTCCGTGGCGGTCCCGCCGGCCGTCGACCTCGCCGACGCGTTGCGGCCCGTGGTCGATGCCTCGACCGGCACCATCGCCGTCACCATCGTGGAGGACCCTCCCGATCCACCGGTGCCACCCGAGAGGTCGGCGTCATCGCCGACCGGGGCCGACCAGTACCACGTCGCCTCGTTCGATCGGGTGCTGGACCGGTCGGTCCACCGATGGTCGTTCTCGTCGCTGACCCGCCACATCGACCAGACCGGCTCGGATCCCTACGACGACTCGGGGGCCGACCGGGGCGCCGGCGACGAGGGCGGGTTCGACGATGCGCTGGGCTCCGGATCGACCGCCCACCGTGGGCCGGGAGCTGGCGATGGCACCTCGACGCCGTTCGCCGTGGGGGACCTGTCGACCCTGCCGGCCGGCACCGCATTCGGGACGCTCGTCCACTCGGTCCTCGAGGGGGCCGACTTCACGGCCGACCCGCTCGCCGACGAACTCGACCGCGCCGCCGGCATCGTCCTGACGGGCGGACCGGTGGACCTCACGCCGCTGGTCGGTGCCGACCGGTCGCCCCGGACCGGCCGGCACCTGCTGGCGAGCGGCCTCTCGGACGCCCTGCGAGCCCCTCTCGGCCCCCTCTTCCACGGGGGCAGCCTGGTCGACCTCCACCCGGGTGACCGGCTCAACGAGATGGATTTCGACCTGCGTCTGGCCGGCGGGGGAGGGCGGGCGACGATGCAGGGGATCGCCGAGTTGGTCCGCTCCCACCTCGCCCCGGACGACCCCCTCCGTGCGTGGGCCGACGCCTTCGCCGCGTCCGCTCCCGGTATGGAACTGGCGGGGTTCCTGACCGGATCGATCGACCTGATCGCCAGGATCGGGGCCGGAGACGGTGCCCACTTCGTGGTGGTCGACTACAAGACCAACCAGCTGGTGCCCCGGGGTGTCGATCCGTCCAGGGGGGACTACTCCCCCACGGGCCTGGCCACCGCCATGGCCGCACACCACTATCCCGTCCAGGCCCTGATCTACTCGGTCGCCCTCCACCGCTACCTGCGTTGGCGGCTTCCGGACTACCGGCCCGGGGACCACCTCGGCGGGGCCGCCTACCTGTTCCTCCGAGGGATGACCACGGTCAACGAGCCGGCGGACGACGGCGCCTCGCTCGGCGTGTTCTCCTGGCCCATCCCGCCGGACCTGGTGCTGGAGCTGAGCGACCTGCTGGCCGGCAGTTCCGGGGGGAGGCGCACGGGTGGCTGAAGACCCGGTGGTACGCAGTTCGGCCTGGTCCTCGGCGCCCGACCCGCTGCACCCGTTCATGGACGCGGGAGCCCTCGAACAGGCCGACGTCCATCTGGTCGACCGCGTCTCGAGGCTGGCCCCGGAGGCCACGTCGCTCGAGCTGCTGGCGCTGGGTCTCGCCTCCCGGGCGACACGGAACGGGCACGTCTGCCTCGACCTGGACCACATCGACGGCCTGATCGACCGCGGGTCGGGTGACGGCGGTGCCGCCGACGGGCTCGACTGGCCGACCGGTGACCACTGGGAGCAGGTCCTGGCCACCTCCGGCATCGTGACACTCGAGGACGCGACGCCCCCCGAGCGGCTGCGCCCCCTGGTGCTCCACGGCCGACGGCTCTATCTCCACCGCTACTGGGCCTACGAACTCGAGGTCACCCGCCAGCTGACGGAGCGGAGCCGGCGTTCCGGGGCACCGTTCGGCGGAGTGCCCCTCCTCGACGTCGACGTGGACGAGGTGCTGGGCGCGCTCTTCGCCGATGCGGACCCGGACCCGGACGGGCCGGATCTCCAGCGTCTTGCTGCAGAGCGGGCCATCCGCCACTGCATTTCCGTCGTGGCCGGCGGCCCGGGCACGGGAAAGACCCACACGGTCGCCCGGATCCTGGCAGCTGCGCAGATCCTGGCCGACCGGGGCGGGGGAGAGGTCCGCATCGCCCTGGCGGCACCCACGGGCAAGGCAGCCATGCGGATGCGCACAGCAGTGGTGGCCCGGGTTGACGCGATGCTGGCCGAGGGACTGGTGGACACCGACCTGGCTGGCCGTCTGGTCGCCACGGAGCCCGGCACCCTCCACCGGCTCCTCATGGGGTCCGGGCGAGGGCGGAGGGGCGAGGACGGATCGACCTTCCTCCCAGTGGACCTGGTGATCGTCGACGAGACGTCGATGGTGGCCCTGCCCCTCATGGCCCGCCTGCTGGACGCGCTCCGCCCCGACGCCCGCCTCGTCCTGGTGGGTGACCCCGATCAGCTGGCCAGCATCGAGGCCGGCACGGTGATCGGCGACGTGGTCGGACCGGACAACCGTGACGCCGGTCCACCCGAAGCACCCCTGCGCGGCCGAGTGACCGAGCTGACGGCGAGGCACCGCTTCGCCGAGGACTCCGAGATCGCCGAGCTGGCCGGGGCCGTCCGCCGCGGGGACCTACCTGCCGTCTTCGACGTGCTCCGGCGCCCCGGGGGGAGGTGTCCTGGGTGCGCCCGGACGACGCACCTGCGCTCGACGTGCTGCGTGCCGAGGTCACTGCCTCGGCGGTGGCGGTGGCGGCGGCGGCCGCGGTGGATCCGGAGGGCGCTGTCGATGAGGCTGACCGCATCAAGGTGCTGGCCGCCACCCGCTTCGGAGCGTTCGGGCGCTTCGATTGGAGCGATCGGGTGGAGCGCGTGGTGAGGGCAGCGTTCGCGGACGCACCGCGGGTCGGAGGAGTCTGGTCGGGCACGCCGGTCATCGTGACGAGCAACGACCGTGCCAACCGACTCTTCAACGGCGACACCGGCGTCGTCGTCCAACGTCCTGAGGGCCTGCGTGTTGCGGTGCCGTCCGCAGAGGGCATCCGGTTCCTTCCGTTGTCACGACTGGGCACGTGGGAGACGTGGTGGGCGATGACCATCCACAAGAGCCAGGGATCGGAGTTCGCCCATGCTGTGGTGTCGTTGCCGGAGCACGGGTCCCGGATCCTGACCCGCGAGCTGTTGTACACGGCGGTGACCCGCGGCAAGCAACGGGTGACCCTGGTCGGAGGCGAGGATGCGATCGTGGAGGCCATCGAACGACCGGTCGCCCGGGCCTCGGGACTGCGGGACCGGCTCTGGCCGGATGCCTGAGCCCCGCGCCTGACCGCCTACCCCCTGCGTCGGAGGGCGTAGTACGCCTTCACCGAGGCGTCGGTGGCCGCCAGCCCGTCCTCGTCGACCTCTTCGAGGAGCTCGAACCCGTCAGCCAGCAGTCCCCGCACCCGTTCGAGGGGCAGGGCCAGCTCGCCGATCCGCTCGTGGTGGAGCTCGTAGCGCGTGTCGGTGATCTGCTCGAAGATCCGGATGTCCCAGTCCGTCACCCCCAGTCCGTCCGGATCGAGGGCGAACGACACGTCGATGATGGCGGTGCCGCCCGCGAAGTCGTAGACCCACGGCAGCTCCTCTCCCAACCGGTGCAGCTCACCCACGGTGTTCACGTCGAGCACGAACAGTCCGCCCCCGGCCAGGTGCGCGTGGACTCCGGCGAACAGCGAGGCCCAGGAGCCCACGTCGAGTAGGTGGTTGACCGAGTCGAACACGCAGACGACGACGTCGAACCGGCGTCCGAGGTCGAATGCGGCCATGTCGCCCTCGATCAGTCTGGCCCCGGGCACCTTGGTGGCGGCAACGGCCAGCATGGCGGGCGACCGGTCGAGGCCGGTCAGCTGGGCCCCGGAGTCGAGGCGGGCCAGGATCGATCCCGTCCCGCACCCCAACTCCAGGAGGGATGTGGCGTCGGGGTGGTAGCGGTCGATGGCCGCGTTGACCCGGGCCGCCCGTGGCCCGGGGTCGTCCATGACCACGTCGTAGAAGGCGGCGAAGCGCTCGTAGGCGACCATGGTCCACCGTGCCACACCCCGACGGCAGCGGCCATCGACCCTCCGGTGCGCTCCCGGTCCGCGTCGCCGGCCCTGACCTACAGTGCCCCATGGACGAGCACGCTTCCGCCATCGACACCGCCACGGCCATCCGGACCAAGGAGGTGAGTCCGCTCGAAGTCCTGGAGGCGACGCTGGCCCGGGTCGACGCCCGGAATCCCGGGCTCAATGCGGTCATCTGGCGCAACGACGACGAGGCCCGGGCCGCCGCCCGCGCCCTGGGTGAGCGGATCGCGGCGGGCGACACCGAGCTCCCGCCGTTCGCCGGGGTCCCCCTCCCGATCAAGGACCTGCTCCCGGTGGCGGGCCAACCCGTCACCTTCGGTTCGCTCGGAGCACCCGACGGACCCGCCGAGCACTCGGAGCTGGTGGCCACCGCGTTCGTGGATGCCGGGTTCATCCTGTGCGGGCGCACGAACACCCCGGAGTTCGGCTCGATCACCGTCACGGAGAACACACGGTTCGGCGCCACCCGCAACCCGTGGGACACCGCGTACACGTCCGGTGGCTCGAGCGGCGGCGCCGGATCGGCGGTCGCCTCGGGAATGTTCCCGGCGGCCAACGCCAGCGACGGCGGCGGATCGATCCGCATCCCGGCGTCGTGCTGCGGACTCGTCGGGCACAAGCCCAGCCGCGGTCGGGTGGCCGACACCGTCCCGTTGTGGTCCGGACTGGCGACCGAGGGAGTGCTCACCCGCACGGTGGCCGACGCGGCGGCCGTCCTCGACGTGATCAGCAACCCCGACCCGTTGGCCTGGTGGAGCCCGCCGACCAAGGATCGCCCGTTCGCCGAGGAGGTCGGCGCCGATCCGGGACGGCTCCGGATCGCCGTCAACACCGTCTCCGCCCTGGGTGTCGAGACCGCACCGGAGGCGGTGGCCGCGGTCGACCACGCCGCCGGGCTGCTCGAGTCCCTCGGCCACCACGTCGTCCGACTCGACGCCGATCTGTTCGACCCGGCGGACCTCGGGCACTTCCTCAGCCTGATGAACTCCGGCTTCGCCGAGCACCTGGACATCGACCCCGGTGCCATGGAGCCGCACAACCGGGTCTCCTGTGCCGCCGGCCGGGCCGTCGACAGCGTCTCGTTCGTGCACGCCGTCCGGACCCTCCAGGCCCGGACACGCGGGATCCTGGCCCGGTTCGACGACGAATTCGACCTCCTGCTGACCCCGACCATGGCCATCGAGCCGCCGGCCGTGGGCCTGCTGGCCCAGGTCCACGCCCAGCCCGACTTCCCGCCCATGGAGATCGTGTCGATGGCCGCGTTCACCGCACTGTTCAACATCACCGGGCAGCCGGCCGTGAGCCTGCCCCTGCACGTCTCCCCGTCGGGGCTCCCGGTGGGGGTGCAGCTCGTGGCCGGCGCCTTCCGCGACGCCCAGCTCATCCGGGTGGCATCCCAGCTCGAGGTGGCGGACCCGTGGGCCGACCGCTACCCGACCTACGACTGAGATCACCTCGCCGAAGCGGAGGGACGCGCCGGGGTCCGCGTGGACCAGGGGACACGAGGCCCGTACGTGGCTATCTTGAGCAGCACCGGCACCCAGGAGGTCCACCATGGCCATCGATGAAACCGTCCACCAGCACAAGTACCTGTTGGACGAGAGCGAGATGCCGACCGCCTGGTACAACATCGTGCCCGACCTGCCGTCGCCGCCCCCGCCGGCCCTCCATCCCGGCACCCTCGAGCCGGCCGGGCCCGACGACTTCGCGCCGCTGTTCCCGATGGACCTCATCCTCCAGGAGGTGAGCCAGGACCGGTACATCGACATCCCCGGTGCCGTGCTCGACGTCTACCGCCAGTGGAGGCCCAGCCCGCTCTACCGGGCCCGCCGCCTCGAGCAGCTGCTCGACACTCCGGCCCGGATCTACTACAAGTACGAGGGAGGCTCGCCGGCGGGCTCGCACAAGCCCAACACGGCGGTCCCGCAGGCGTACTACAACGCCAAGGCCGGCATCAGGCGCCTCACCACCGAGACGGGTGCCGGGCAGTGGGGCACGGCCCTGGCCTTCGCCTGCGCCCTGTTCGGTCTCGAGTGCGAGATCTGGCAGGTCGGGGCGAGCTTCGACCAGAAGCCCTACCGGCGCCTGATGATGGAGGCCTTCGGTGGCGTCGTCCACCGGTCGCCCAGCGAGCTGACGGCCGCCGGCCGGGCCATCCTCGCCGCCGATCCGGACAACCCGGGTTCCCTCGGCATCGCCATCAGTGAGGCCGTCGAGGTCGCGGCACCCGACCCCGAGACCCGCTACGCCCTCGGCAGCGTGCTGAACCATGTGCTGATGCACCAGACGATCATCGGCGAGGAGGCCCTGCTGCAGCTGGCCAAGGCCGGCGAGACCGCACCCGACGTCCTGGTGGGCTGCACCGGAGGGGGATCGAACTTCGGAGGCCTGGCCTTCCCCTTCCTGCGCGAGAAGTTGGCCGGCAGGATGAACCCGGTGATCCGGGCCGTCGAGCCCGCCTCGTGTCCATCGCTGACCCGGGGTGTCTACGCCTACGACTTCGGCGACACCGCCGGCATGACCCCGCTGATGAAGATGCACACCCTCGGCCACGACTTCATCCCCGACCCGATCCACGCCGGAGGGCTCCGCTATCACGGCATGTCCCCCCTCATCTCCCACATCTACGAACTCGGGATGATGGAGGCCATCGCCATCCCGCAGACCGAGTGCTTCGCGGCGGCCATGCAGTTCGTGCGCACCGAGGGGATCCTTCCGGCCCCGGAACCGACACACGCCATCGCGGCCGCCGTGCGCGAGGCGGCGGCGTGCCGGGAGTCCGGTGAGGAGAAGGTGATCCTGACCGCCCTGTGCGGCCACGGCCACTTCGACCTCGCCGCCTACGACTCGTACCTGAGCGGAACCATGGTCGACGAGGTGATCAGTGACGCCCGGTTCGCCGAGGGCCTGTCCACCGTGCCGTCGGTGTCCTGATCCGGGTGCCCGCACCGGGTGCGGGATAGGTTCTGGCCATGGAACCCCTCGACGCCATCGCCGCCGCCTCGTCGACCTTCGTCGCCGTGCTCGACCAGGTGGGGACCGACCAGCTCGGCCTGTCCACGCCGTGCGAGGAGTGGGACGTCCGGGACCTGCTCGGCCACGTCATCGTGGGCAGCCAGATGGCGGTGGCCCTGCTGGACGGGGCCAGCCAGGACGAGGCCAAGGCCTTCTGGGGCCAGTCGTTCGGCGATGACGTCGTCGACCGGTGCCGGGAGACCGTCGCCGACCAACTCGACCGGCTCGGCGCCGTCTCCGATTGGGACGCGGTGGTCCATCACACCATCGGCGACGTCCCCGCCTCGCGGCTCCTCGAGTTCCGCATCGGCGACCTGACCCTGCACGCGTGGGACCTGGCCACGGCCATCGGCGTCGACGACGGGATCCCCGACGACCTGGCCACCGTCGCCCTCGGGCAGATCCTGCCCATGGCACCGTTCATCGGCGAGATCGGGATCTTCGGGACCGGACCGTCGGGCTCGGTGGGCGAGGACGCCCCGGCGCTGACCCGCCTCCTCGACCTGACCGGACGCCGACCCTGATCCGACGCGGCGGGGATCCGGGCCCGCGTTGATCAGGCCGTCGGGTGGCCGGCCACGTCGGACTGGCTGACCCAGGTCTCGTACATCTCGGCGTAGCGGCCGCCCCGGGCCACCAGCTCGTCGTGGCTGCCCACCTCGATGATCCGGCCCTCGTCGACCACGGCGATCCGGTCGGCCCGCATGGCCGTCGACAGCCGGTGGGCGATCAGGATGGCGGTGCGGTTCTCGAGCAGCACGTCGAGGGCCGACTCGATCTTCGTCTCCGACTGGAGGTCGAGGTTCGACGTGGCCTCGTCGAGCACCAGGACACGGGGATGGGCCAGGAAGGCCCGGGCCAGGGCGATGAGCTGGCGTTCGCCGGAGGACAGGGTCTGGCCCCGCTCGTGGACGACGGTGTCGAGGCCCTCGGGCATCCGGTCGATGACGTCGGTCAGCCCCACGCGCTCCACCGCCTCGCGGAGTTCGTCGGGGGACGCATCCGGGCGGGCGAAGGCGATGTTGTCGCCGATGGTCCCGGCGAAGAGGAACGGCTCCTGGGGGACCACGCCCAGCTGGCTGCGCAGCGAGTGCATGGTGACGGTGCGGAGATCGTGCCCGTCGATGGTGACCCGGCCCTCGGTGGGGTCGTAGAAGCGGGTGACCAGCTTGGCCAACGTGGACTTGCCCGCCCCGGTCGGGCCCACGAATGCCACCGTCTGGCCGGGCTCGACCACCAGGTCGACGTGCTCGATCACCAACCGTCCGGGCACGTAGCCGAACGACAGGTCCTCGAAGGCGATCCGCCCCTCGATGGCGGGGAGCGGGATGGCGTCGGCCGCCTCGACCACCTCGGGCTCGGTGTCGACCAGCGTCGCGCAACTTGGTGATCGACGACTGGCCCTGCTGGTACGTGTTGTACTGCTGCACGAGCAGCTGGATGGGCTGGAACAGGCGGCCCAGGTAGAGGAAGAAGGCCACCAGGGCGCCGGCGGACAACGAACCGCGGAGCACCATGGTGCCGCCGATGGCCAGCAGGGCGGCCTGGCCGAGGACCCCGAGCAGTTGGGTGCCGGGGCCGTAGAGGGCATTCACGTGGGCCGTGTAGTTGTTGGCCTCGCGGTAGTCGCCGACCACGTTGCGGTGATGGATGACGTTGTGACGCTGGCGGTTGTGGGCCGTCACGATGCGCACGCCGTGGAGGCTCTCGGACAGGTCGGCCAGCACGTCGGCGATCCGGTCGCGGACCCGGTCGTAGCCCCGTTCGGAGGCCCGGGTGAACCAGATCGACGCGGCCAGGAGGGCGGGCACGATCAGGGCCACGGTGATGAGGGCCAGGGTGACGTTCGTGGCGAACAGGATGACGACGATGACCACCATGGTCAGGCCCTGGACGGCCAGCTGGGAGAGGCCGTCCTGGAGCAGCTGCTGGAGGTTCTCGATGTCGCTCGTCATGCGGGACATGACCACGCCCGCCTTCTCCTCGGTGAAGAAGCTGAGGGACAGGCGCTGGAGGTGGGCGAAGATCTTCACCCGGAGGTCGTTCATCACCCAGGCGGCCAACCGGCCCGTCACCTGGGCGTTGAACCGCTGGGCCAGGGCCGTGATGGCGATGAACACCAGGTAGGCGGCGGCCATGGCCACCACCACGCCGAAATCGAGGTGGTCGACGTTGCCGTTCTGGGGGGAGGCGGGCGTCATCCCGTAGTTGATGGCGTACTCGGTCAGCTTGGGGCCGACCTGGCCGGCCACGGCGATGACCACCACCAGCAGGCCGGCCAGGGCCAGCATCCCCGGGTACTTGGTGAGCAGCTGGCGCAACGAGAGCCGCTTGAGCTCGTCCTCCGACGCGCTCTGCTCGAACACGATGTCGGGCTCGGGATGCTCGGGCTCGGTGGCCAGCAGCCCGTCGACCCGGGTCTGGAGCTCGCTCGGGATCCCGGCGAACGGGAGCCCGGGTGCGGCCGGTCGACCGAACCCCCCGGGTGCCCCGCCGAATCCCATGCCGCCGCCGAAGCTCATCGGGCACCTCCCGTGCGGGCCGCGTCGAGCAGGGCGCTGATGGTGGCGGCATCGGCCGACGGATCGGGGAGGTCGTCGACGTCCTCCGCCTCCCTCGCCGCCGCGGACTCGTACTCGGCCGCCTGGGCCAGCACCTCGGCGTAGAGGGGGGTCGAGGCCAGGAGCTCGGCGTGGGTGCCGTCGGCCACGATCTTGTGCTGGTCGAGGAGGACCACCCGGTCGGCCAACGAGATGGTCGAGAGGCGGTGGGCGATGATCAGCGTGGTGCGACCCTCCATCTGGACCCGCAGGCCGGCGTGGATCAGCTGTTCGACCTGGACGTCGATGGCACTGGTGGCGTCGTCGAGCACCATGATCGGGGGGTTCACCAGGAGTGTGCGGGCGATGGCGATGCGCTGGCGCTGGCCGCCCGACAGCGTGTAGCCCCGCTCGCCGACCACGGTGTCGTAGCCGTCGGCCAGCCGGGCGATGAAGTCGTGGGCCCCGGCCGACCGGGCGGCGGCCTCCACGTCCTGTCTCGACGCCGAGGGCTTCCCGTAGGCGATGTTGTCGTGGATGGAGACGCTGAAGAGGAACGGCTCGTCGAGGACCACGCCGACGTTGGCCCGCAGGCTGGCCATCGTCAGGCCGCGCACGTCGTGACCGTCGATCTCGACCGAGCCGTGCCGCACGTCGTAGAAGCGGCTCAGCAGCCGGGCGACGGTCGACTTGCCGCTCCCGGTGCGCCCGACCACGGCCACCGTCTCTCCCGGGGTGATGTGCAGGTCGAAGTCGGCCAGCACGAGCTGCTCGGCGTCGGCCCGGTAGGCGAAGTCGACGTGGCGGAAGCGGACGTCGCCGGCGCAGTCGACCAGGTCGACGGCGTCCGGCGCGTCGGTCACGGACGGCTCCTCGTCGAGGATCTCGTAGATGCGCTCGGCCGAGGCGGCGGCCCGCTGGCCCATCATGATCAGCATCCCGAGCATCATGAACGGCGCCTGCAGCATGAACAGCCAGGCGTTGAAGGCCACGATGTCACCGAAGCCGAGCGTCCCGTGGATCACCATGTACCCGCCGAACAGGAGCACCAGGGCGAGGCCCACCTGGGGCAGGTTCTGGACCAACGGGGTGAACCGGGCCCGCAGGTCGGCGTCCTTGATGTAGCCCCACTGCACCCGCTCGGCCGCGCCGGCCAGGGCCCGCAGCTGCTGCTCCTCGGCGGCGAAGGACTTGACCACCCGGACCCCGTTGACGTTCTCGTCGACGATGGTGGCCACCTCGGCCAGCCGGGCCTGGATGATCCACGACACCGGGAACATCGAGTTCCGCATCCGCACCCCGGACCAGTAGACGAGGGGCATGGTGGACATGGCCACCAGGGCCAGCGGGACGCTGATGGTCAGCATGAAGATGAAGGCCACCACGGCGATCGAGCACTGGACGACGATGAGCGGGGCGAAGGTCAGGTACATCTGGACCGAGCGGATGTCGGAGTTGGCCCGGGAGATGAGCTGGCCCGACTGGACCCGGTCGTAGAACGCGAACGACATCTTCGTGAGGTGCTCGTAGATGATCGTGCGCAGGTCGTACTCGATGTCGTACGCCGTCTCGAACAGGAAGAGGCGCGCGACGTACCCGATCACGGCTCCGGCCAGGCCGAGCCCGACGATCCACCACACGTAGAAGCTCGAGGGGGACCGTGTGGTGCTGGATCGAATTGGTGATGGCCTTGTTGAGGAGCTGCGGGATCTCGACCTGGAGGACCAGGCCGACGAAGGACAGGCTGAGGGAGATGGTGAAGATGGTGCGGTGGGCCCGGAGGATCGGCAGCGCCCGCTTCCACCACGTCAGGGACTTGTCGGGGTCGATGCCCGACGGAGGTGCCTCGTTGCGGGCCACTTCGGCGATGGGGACGAAGGCGGTGCCCTCCTCGGGCGCGCCCGCCGCGCGGGGCCGCAGGGTCGGGGCCCTCATCGGCCCCACCGGGCCTGCCGGTAGGCGACGAGCGCCCTGCGCCAGCCGGCCAGGCCGCAGAAGGCCTCCTCGGCCGCGGCGGGATCGCCCAGCGCATCGGTGATCTCGTGGAGGCGGGCGTCGATGGCCGCGTCGGCCGCGTCCAGCACCCGGTGGCCGGCATCGGTGAGGACGTGGTCCACCCGTCGGCGGTCGCCCTCGACCGTTCGACGCTCCACCAGGCCCTTGGCCACCAGGCCGTCCACCACCGCGGTGATGGTGGGCGGCCGGACGGCCAGGCGCTCGGCCAGGTGGGAGGAGACGGCGGAGCTCTCGTCGAGCAGGCCGAGGATCCGGTACTGGGGGAGGGACAGGTCGACGGTGCCGAGCCCGATCTCCACCTGCTTGGCCAGCCAGGCGGCGGTGCGGCCCAGCATGCGGCGATCGTCGTCGACCGCGGTCGCCGCGGGGGTTCTTTCGGGATTCACATAGTTAGACTATCGAAGGAGTTGGCCGGTCCGTGCACGGTCCCGGGCGGGCGGGTGCGCCCGACTCCCCCTCAGTCCAGTCCGTCGTCGACCACCACGGTGACGCCCTCGGCCGCCGAGCGCTTCACCGCGTCGAGCACGGCGATGTCCCGCACCCCGTCGACGAACGTGGCCGCGATCGGGCCCGGCGGATCGGGCCGGCCCGCCATCCGGCACGCCAGCACCTCGGCCAGCCGGGTGTACGGGGCGAGGTCCATCCCGTGGGAGATCATCCGCTCGTAGGCGGTGCTGACCAGTCCGTCGGGAAGGGGGGGTGCCGACCCGGTGGGCAGGTACTCGGGCACGGGCAGGGTGCGGGTGCCGGTGCGGTCGGCGACCTTGACGGTCGACCCGACCCCTTCGATCCAGGCCGTCCCCGTCGAGCCGACGACCCGGGTCTCGATGATGGGCGGTCCCCAGTCGCTCGAGGTGCTCTGGAGCACCCCCACCGCCCCGGAGCGCATGGTGAAGTGCACCACGAAGGCGTCGTCGGCCGTCATGGCGCGGGCCGCGATGTGGGGCAACGAGGCGCTGACCCGGTCGAACTCGCCGAGGGTGCAGCGGATCTGGTCGATGATCTGGGAGCCGTGGGCGGCCATCCACCCGCCGCCCTGGTCGGCGTCGGCCCACCACTCGGGTACCTCGGCCGCGGGGTCGGCGAGCAGCGGCACGTTGAGCAGCACGGTGGCCATACGGGGCTCGCCGATCTCGCCGTCCCGGACGGCCTGGGCCAGCAGGGCCTGTCCGGCGTCCCACCGGAACTCGCACCCGAGCAGGTGGACCACGCCGGCCGCCTCGGCGGCGGCCAGGACCGCCCGGCCCTCGGCGGCGTCGCGGGCGAACGGCTTCTCACAGATGAGGTGCTTGCCGGCGGCGATGGCGGCCAGCGCGATGGGCGCGTGGGTGTGGGGCGGGGTGGCGATGGTGACGGCGTCCGCCCCGTCGAGGGCCAGCGCCTCGTCGACCGAGGTCAGGGACCGGGGGATGTCGAACAGGGCGGCCCGGGCCGCCGTCCTGTCCGGGTCGCGGCCGACGAGGCCGACCACGTCGAACCCGGCCGCACGCAGGGCGCGCACGTGGGTGACGCACCCGAACCCGGTCCCGATGACGACGACTCCGCTCATGTGCTCTCCTCCAGGACGGTGCGGGTGGTGTCGGCGGCCCGCCGGGCCGCCTCGAGTGGTCCGAGCTCGTGCAGGGTGTCGCTGAACACCTCGACGCCGAGTGGGGCGGTGGTTCCGGTGGCGGCCAGGGCGCGCAGGAGGCCGACGAGATCGAACTCGCCGTCGCCGGGCAGGCGGCGGTGGTGGAGGGTGGCCTCCACCAGGTTCTCCTCGGCCGCCGCGGGTCCGTCGTCGAGTTGGATGCCGAGGATGCGGTCGCCCGGCACCGCGGCCAGCTCCTCCAGGCGGACCCCGGCCCGGACCAGGTGCCAGGCGTCGATGTTGAGTCCCCCGTTCGGCGCGTCGGCCGCCTCCACGATGGCCCGGGCCGTGGCCAGGTCCGGGATCTTCGACCACGGCAGCCACTCGATGTGGACCAGGAGGTCGTGCTCGGCGGCCCGGGCGCACAGGCCGGCGAACGCCTCGGCCGCGTCGTCGACGCCCCAGGGGCCGCCGAAGACGTCCACGGCGTTGAGCGAACGGGCACCGACGGCCCCGGCCATGGCCATGAGCTCCGCTTCCCCGAAGCGGAAGACCTCCTCGGTGTCGAAGGCCGGGTCGATCCGGACCTCGGCCGCCCCGGGCAGCCACCACCAGGCCGGGTCCACCTCGGCGACCCCCAGCCCGTGGTCGGCCAGCATGGCCCGCAGGTCGGCGTCGCTGCGCCCCTCGGCCCGGGCCGCGGCGATGTCGCGCCCCCAAAGGGAGACGTACCGGAATCCCGCGTCGGCGGCCACGGACAGCCGCTCGGCGAACGGCACGCCCCTCGGCAGGGTGCCGGCACACAGGACCAGGTCGTCCGGTCCCATCAGTAGCCGGCCCGGGCATGGTTGGTGACGGTGTCGCCGATGCGCAGGTCGTCTCCGGGCATCCACTGTCCAATCCACGGTTCTCGTCCGGTGAGCACCGTGATCTTAGGGATGGCGACCAGGTCGGTGCCGACCGTGCGGCTCGACGTGATCGTGGAGCGCACGGACTGAGCACCACCTGTTGCCTGAGCTGACCGACGATCGTGGCAGTTGCGCACCCTGCGGAAGTACGTTGGATAGACCGAGGAGGTGGGTCGTGGACGACGAGGTGCAGTTCCCGCAGCTGGAGGACGGACAGCGTGCCGCGGAGGGTGCGGGGCCGGTGGACCCGTTCGGACCGGTGGACCCGTATGGACCGGTGGACCCGTATGGACCGGTGGAGTCTGCGGCCACTCCCGGCACCCCCGCACCGATCCTGGCGACCACTCCTGCCGCCACCAGGGGCTCACGCGCCGGCCTGGTGGTCGGCCTGGTGGTCGTGGTGCTCGTCGCCATGGTGGGCGTCGTCGTGGGCGTGACCGCAACCACCCACTCCGCGTCGCCTCCGGCCCCGACGGGGTCGCCGAACAGGGCGGTGCTGACGGCCATCGATTCGACTCTCGGCGCGAAGACCGCCGACATGCACATGACGATGCTGATCACGGTGCCCGGCAAGGGCCAGATCACGGCCTCCGGTGACGGGTCGGTGGATTTCGCCGCAAACACCGCACAGCTGACCATCGGCTACAACGGACAGCCGGGTCTCGACAACCTGCGGATCACCGAGCGCTATGTGGGTGGGTCCATCTACATGTCGATGCCGCAGATCTCGACGGTCGTGCCCGGCAAGTCATGGATCGCCCTCCCGCTCGGTGGATCGTCGGTGGCCCCGGGCAGCTCCAATCCGGCGTCGATGTTCCAGGTCCTGCAGGCCGACGGGGACATCGTGACCCCGTTGGGTCCGAGTGTCGTCAACGGGAGTCCGGCGGAGGGCTATCACGTGGTCATCACGCAGGCGGCCATGGACAAGCGCCTCCGTGATCCCGGTATCCCCGATGCGATCCGCCAGGCCGCCGAGGCGGCCAAGGGGATGTTCCGCAACGGCGGGCTGTCGATGGACGTCTACGTCTCCGACGCCAACCACATGCTCGCCCGGGTGGTCATCTACATGCACATGACGGTGGCCGGGCAATCGGCCACCGTCAAGGCGACCGAGGACACCTCGGACTTCGGGGTCCCGGTGTCCGTGACCCCGCCGCCGGCCGACCAGGTGACGTCGTTCCAGGCGTTCACCCAGGCGGCGTCCAGCATGACGGGCACGGGCGCAGGGGGCTGACCCGGCTCACGGGTGCGGCGCCCGATGGGCGCGGAAGAAGCCCAGCATGAGCCCGGTCGCGTCGATGGCCTCCGTGGTGGTGCCGAGTGCCGCGGCCGACAGGACGACCGGTGATCCCGGCCAGGTGTGTCCACCCCCGGTGATGGAGTAGAGGACCACCGAGCTCCCCGCGGCGCACCCGGACCAGGTCGTCCTGGTGACGGCGGTGGCCGGCGTGGTGACCACCGGCCGGGGACGACAGCCGTCGAGCCGGGCCCAGGCCTGCAGGTTCTGCATGGTCCCCACCACCGGGATGCCGGGCACCGAGCGGCCGGTGGCGCCGGAGGCGTACGGGACGACCGGGTCGGCCGTGCCGTGGAAGGCGAGGACCGGGACCGGACCGCGGCACGGGCGCAGCAGGTACTCGGCCGCAACCAGTCCGACGGCGGCGATGCGGTTCGCCGGATCGCAGGCGACGATGGTGGCGAACTCGCTCCCCAACGAGATCCCGGCCGCATAGATCCGGGTGCGGTCGACGCAGTAGTGGGCGCCGAGGGTCGGACTCCAGGGCCGCCACCAGCTGTTGGTCGTGGGTCGGCGTGCCCGGTGCGGCCAGGTCCCAGTTGGCATCGAGGGCGTCCGGGGTGACCACCAGGTACCCGGCCGCCGCGGCCCGGCTCGGCAGTTGCGAGTAGGCCGACTGCTGGACGGCGTTCGACCCGCTGCCGTGGAAGTCGAGGATGAGCGGCGCGGGCCGGTCCCGTCGGTAGGCGGCGGGCACGGCCAGTCGGTAGGTGCGGGGCGTACCGGCCACGGTCACCGTCTGGACGACGTCCCCGAACGGGGCGGACGCCGTCGGCCCGGGATCCGGGGCCCGTCCGCAGCCGCTCCCGAGGGCGGCGGCGCGGGTGGTCGTGGCGGCCGCCGTCGTGGCGGAGCCGGCCGGCGATCCCGTCGACGAGCACCCGGCGGCCCCTGGCGCCGCGGCCAGGGCGACGAGGCCCGCCAGGGCGGTCCGGGCGGTCCGTCTCACCGGGGCCCCGAGTGGCGCACCGACCCCGGGTCCGGGAAGGACCCGGCTACGAGACGAGTCCGGCCGTGGTGATGTTGAGCCCGTCGGCCGCCTTCGACCGGTGGACGGCCTGGACCTCGGTGAACTCGGCGAGGCCCCACGGGCCGTTCTCGATCCCGATGCCGCTCCACTTGAAGCCGCCGAACGGCTGCTGGGGGGCGAGGGCCAGATGGGTGTTCACCCAGGCGGTGCCGCACTCGAGCCGGCCGGCCACCTCGGCCGCACGGTCGGCGTCGGCGCCCCACACCGAGCCGGACAGGCCGAAGTGGGTCCCGTTGGCCCGCTCGACCACCTCGTCCACGCTCCGGTAGGGGATGACCGGCAGGGCGGGACCGAACTGCTCCTCGTCGACGATGCGGGTGCCGTCGCTGATGTCGGTGAGGATGGTCGGCTCGAAGAAGTAGCCGGGCCGGTCCATGGCCTTGCCGCCGGTGGTGGCCCGGGCGCCGTGGGCCAGTGCGTCGGCGACCAGCTCCTTGACCCGCTCGAACTGCGGAGCGTTGTTGATCGGGCCGAGCTTGGAGTCGGCCTCGGTGCCGTCGCCCACCTTGACCGCCGCGGCCTGGGCGGTCAGACCGTCGAGCACCTCGGCGTAGATCGACTCGGGCACGTAGACCCGCTTGACGGCCGAGCACACCTGCCCGTTGTTCTGGAAGGCGGCACTGAAGATGGCCCGGCTCACGATGGCCGGGTCGGCGTCGTCGAGCACGATGGCCGGGTCGTTCCCGCCCAGTTCCAGGGTGACCCGCTTGAGGTCGGGGGCGGCCGACTGGGCGACCAGTTTGCCGGTCTCGATCGACCCGGTGAAGCTGACCTTGCGGGGAACCGGGTGGCCCGGTCATCCAGGCGCCGAGCTGGTCACCTCCGCTGACCACGTTGAGGACGCCGGCCGGCATCACGTCGCGGAGCAGCTCGACCACCTTCAGGGTGGTGAGCGGGGTGAACGGCGACGGCTTCAGGACCATGGTGTTGCCGGCCAGCAGGGCCGGGGCGATCTTCCAGAAGGCCAGGGTCAGGGGGAAGTTCCACGGGGTGATGCCGGCCACCACGCCGATCGGGCGCCGGACGACCTCGACGTAGGCCTCGGTGTCGTCCTGGATCACCTGGGGCGGCGTCTCGAGGTTGGCGAAGTACTGGCACCAGATGGCCGAGGCGAACACCTCGACGCCGGCTTCGGCCAGGGGCTTGCCCTGCTCGGCGGTGAGGATGGGGGCGAGCTCGCCCGACGCACCCATGAGCACGTCGGCCATGTCGAGCAGCGTCTTGCGTCGGGCGGCCTCGTCGAGCTTCCAGTCCCGCTGGGCCTTGGCCGCCGACTCGAAGGCGGCATCCAGCTGGTCACGCGGTGCACTCCGGGGCGTGGGCGAAGACCTCGCCGTTGGCCGGGTTGATGACCCCGAAGGAGTCGGCGGCGGGTGCCGAGTCGCCCCCGATGGTCATGACGAAGTCGGACATGGCGGATCCCCCTGGGTGTGTGGTGCGTTCCGCCCGCGAACCTACACCGGGGGTGCGGTGGATTCCTAGGGCGCCCCGCCCACCTGTGGTGCAACCCGGGTGGAGCGCACCGGGCGGCCGGTCAGACCGGGACCGGCTCCTCTTCGGGCACGGTCGGCGGTGGTGGCGGGACGGTCGCCGGTGGGCGCGTCGGGGTCGACCGTCACGTGGGGGAGCCACTCGAGCCACTTCGGGAACCACCAGTTGGACCTGCCCAGCAGGATCATGACCGCCGGGACGACCGCCATCCGGATGACCACGGCGTCCATGAGGATGCCGCCGGCCAGCCCGAGGCCGAACTCCTTGATGACCCGGATGCCGCCGAGGATGAAGGCGCCGAAGACCAGGATCATGATCAGTGCGGCCGCGGTGATGGTCTTGCCGGTGGCGGCCAGCCCGTTGCGCACCGCGGTCCGGTTGTCGCCGGTCTTGGCGTACTCCTCCTGGATGCGGGTGATGAGGAACACCTCGTAGTCCATCGACAGCCCGAAGAGGATGGCGAACATCATCACCGGCAGGAAGGCCTCGATCGGCCCGGTCTGGTTCACCTGGAACACCGAGCCGGCCCAGCCCCACTGGAAGACGGCGACCAGGATGCCGAAGGCGGCGGCGATCGACAGCAGGTTCATGACCGCCGCGGTCAGCGGGATGACCAGGCTCCGGAAGACGATGGCCAGCAGGAGGAACGACAGGCAGACCACCAGCCCGATGAAGAGCGGCAGCTTGGACGACAGCACCTTGGCGAAGTCGGCGAAGATCGCCGTGGTGCCGCCGACGTAGACGGTCACCCCGGTCCCGGTCACCACGGCCGGGATCGTCGCTGGCCCGCAGGTGGTTGATCAGGTCGGTGGTGGCCGACGACTGGGGCGACGAGGTCGGGGTAGACGTTGATCAGCGCCACCTGCTGGCCGTCGTGGGGGGCAGGACCACCGGGCGGGACCACGGCGGCCACGTTGGGCTGGGTCGCGCACCTCGGCGGCCAGCTTGTCGAGCGTGGCCGTGTCGATCGGGCCGTTCTCGGCGGCCACCAGCTGCAGCGGGCCGTTGAAGCCGGGTCCGAATCCGGCGGAGAGCAGGTCGTAGGCCTGGCGGGTGGTCGTGCCCGTCGGGTCGTTCCCCTGGTCGGAGTTGCCGAGTCGGAGCGAGAAGAACGGCATGGCCATGATGCCGATGATGATCAGGGCGATGACCGCCGGCAGGACGGGGCCGGACTGGATGAAGTCGGCCCATTTCGGCCAGAAGCCCTTGGTGCCGGCGCCGACCACGCGGGGGCCGTTGGCGGCCAGGTTCTTCTTCTGCTTGCGGCTGAGCACCCGCGGCCCGATGAAGCCGAGCAGGGCCGGGCAGCAGGGTGAGTGCGGCGATCATGGTGAAGGCCACACCGATCGACGCCGCCACGGCGAGCCCGTAGAGGAACGAGACGCCCAGCGCGAACATCCCGAGCAGGGCGATGCAGACGATGATGCCGGCGAACAGGACGGCCCGACCCGACGTGTTGACGGCGTTCACGATCGACGACTCGACGTCGTCGCCGGCGATCAGACCCTGCCGGTGCCGGGTGACGATGAACAGCGCGTAGTCGACGCCGACGCCGAGGCCGATGAGCAGGACCAGCTTCGTCGAGAACTCGGGCATCTTGAGCGTGTTGCTCAGGATGCCGATCAGGCCGATGGCGGTGCCGAGTGAGGCCAGGGCCGACAGGATCGGCAGGGCCATGGCGAACAGCGACCCGAAGACGAGGAGCAGCACGAGCGGCGGCCAGCAGGATGCCGAGCCCGGTGCCACCGAACGACTGGCGGTCGGCCTCCTCGGCCACCTGGCCGGACACCGCCACCTGGAGGTGCGGTCCCTGGGCGGTGAGCGCGGTGTTGACGAACGTCTTGGCGTGCGCGGTCGTCACGTTCTGGCCCTGCACGTCGAAGGTGACGTTGATGAAGGCCGTCTGCTTGTCCGCGCTGATCTGGTGGGCGCCCACCGGGGTGTAGGGACCCTCGACGACGCTGACGTGGGGGAGCTGCTCGACCTTGGCCATCATCGCCTCGACCGGTGCCTGCACCGACGGGTCGGTGACCGGTGTCCCGTCGGTGGTGTGGATCACGATGCGCTCCTGGTCGCCGGCCTGACGTGGCGCGGCGGCCTGCAGGAGGTCGAGCGCCTGCGTCGACTCGGTGTGGGGAAGCGAGAAGCTGTTCGAGTAGGCGGTGCCGACGGTCTGGGAGAGCAGGGTCATGCCGACGAGGGCGGCGATCCAGAGCAGCACGACGACGCGGCGGTGCCGGACGCACCAAGTGGCAAGGGACTTCATGAGGTGGGACTCCTGTTTGGCGGTGGGGGTGATGCTGGGGTCGCCATCGGCCGCCCGGGGGAAGGCGGTGGCCGCACCGGGTGTCCAGTGGTGGCCGACCGACGGTTCGCCCCCATTCTCGCTCATCGGAGGACCCCGCCTGGAACACCCCGCTCCGTCGAGCGGCCAAGATGGGCCGATGGACTCCGATGCCCGCCTCATCCCCCTGCAGGGTTCGTTCAACTTCCGGGACCTGGGCGGCTATCCGGGGCGCGACGGGCGGCCCACCCGGTGGGGGCGCCTCTTCCGGGCCGACGCGCTCCATGAGCTGACGTCCGACGACGTCGACCGGCTCCAGGGGCTGGGACTGCGCACCGTGGTCGACCTCCGGACCGAGCGCGAACTGGCCCGCACCGGACGGGGTCCGCTCGAGCCCGAGGACGTGGCCTACCACCACCTGGCCGTGGTGAAGGAAGGGGTGCAGGACGGGATCCGGGGTGACCGCACCCCCGACGGAGTGGCCGAGCGAGAGTCGGTGGCCGCCCCCGCCCCCGCCGGCGACGACCTGGCCGAGCGCTACCTCTGGTACCTCGACGTGGGACGCCACTCGCTGGTCGGGGCCCTGACCCTGCTCGGTGGTGACGAGCACTACCCGCTCGTGTTCCACTGCGCGGCCGGCAAGGACCGGACCGGCGTGCTGGCCGCCCTCGTGCTCGAGATCGTCGGCGTCGACCGCGACGTGATCGTGGCCGACTACGTGATCACCGCCGAACGCCTCCGCTTCATCCTGGACCGCTGGCTCGCCGAACCCGAGTTCGCCGAGCGGATGGCCAAGGTGCCGGCCTCGCGGCTCAGCGTGGAGGCATCGACCATGGAGGGCTTCCTCGACCACCTGCAGGTCCGACACGGCGGGGCCCGGGCCTGGGCGCTGTCGGCCGGCGTGCCGGCCGAGGCGCTCGACCGGATGATCGACCTCCTGCTCGAACCGCGATCCTGACCTGGGGGTTCGACCAGGACTTCCGGGCGGCCGGCCGGGGGTGGACCGCGCCGGCCAGATGCCCGCTCGGCCCGGGCCCGCCGTAGGATGGACCCATGATCGGGTCGATCCTCGAATCGCTGTTCCTCGGTCTGGTCCTCATGGCCGGACTGGTGGGTGTCGCCGTGCTGACCGGCGGATTCCTCCTGTGGCGGTACGGCCGCCGCAAGCTGCGGGCCTTCCGGTCCCACGGCGCGGTCATCGGCGCCACGGCCCTGTGGGACGCCGCCGCGTCGAACCGCTGGAACCGCTCGGCCTCCGTCGTCACGTCGGCCGAGCTGGAGCAGTGGTCGTCGGCCCGGGTGGCCAAGGAGATGTGGCGCTCGGTCGACCGGGCCACGGCGGCCGTCCGGGCCGCGGACGAGCTCGGTGGCCCCACCGCCGAACTGCCGTCGCTGTGCCGGCGCCTCCAGGCCGCAGCCGTCGACGTCGACAAGGTGCTGCGGGTCGATCCCGGGGCACGGGTACCCACCTCGCTGGGTGACCAGGTGCTCGAGGTCATCCGGGCGGCCACCGATGTGCAGGAGGCCGCGGTGGCCTCGGCCGGTGAGGCCAGCAGCCAGCGGATCCACGACCTGACCGAGGACGCCGGACACGAGCTGTCGCTGCTCGATGCGGGCCTGGCCACGATGCGCTCGTCGGGCCGCCCCGAGCTGCCCGCGCTGACCCACCCGGGTCGCCACGGCGTGCCGTCCGGCGGTCCTAGAGCTCGGCGGTGACGGCGTCGGCCAGGACGCCGAGCCCGTCGTCGAGGAGCTGCGGCTCGATCACCAGCGGGGGCAGGAGGCGGAGCACGTTGCCGAAGCTGCCGCACGACAGGGTGATGACCCCGGCCCGGTGGCAGGCGGCGACGATCCGCTTGGCGGCGTCGGCGTCGGGCTCCTTGGTACCGGGGCGCACGAGCTCCATGGCCATCATGGCCCCCCGGCCACGCACGTCACCGATGCCCGGGTGGGAGGCCTGCATGGCGGTGAACCGCTCGGCGATGGTGGCGCCGATCTTGGTGGCCGCACCGGCCAGGTCCTGATCGACCATGGTCCGGATGGCCGCCAGCGCGGCCACGCACGACACCGGGTTGCCGCCGTAGGTGCCACCCAGCCCACCGACATGGACCTCGTCCATGAGCTCGGCCCGGCCGGTGACGGCGGCCAGCGGCATGCCGCCGGCCAAGGCCTTGGCCGTGGTGATGAGGTCGGGGACCACGCCCTTCGTGGTCGCAGGCGAACCACTCGCCCGTGCGGCAGAAGCCGGTCTGGATCTCATCGGCGATGAGCAGGACCCCGTTGGCCGCGCACCACTCGGCGATGGCCGGGAGGAAGCCGGGTGCCGGGATCGATGAACCCGCCCTCGCCCTGGATCGGCTCGATCAGGACGCAGCCGGCGTTCTCCACCCCGACCTGGCGCTCCATCTGCTCGATGGCCCGGGCGGCCGCCTCGGCCCCGGTCATGCCCTCGGGGTCGCGGAAGGGGTACGACATGGCGACGCGGTACACCTCGGGGGCGAACGGCCCGAACCGGTGGCGGTACGGCATGTTCTTGGCCGTCAGCGCCATGGTCAGGTTGGTGCGGCCGTGGTAGGCGTGGTCGAAGGCGATGACCCCGTCGCGCCCGGTGACGTGGCGGGCGATCTTGACCGCGTTCTCGACGGCCTCGGCGCCGGAGTTGAACAGCGCGGAACGCTTCTCGTGGTCACCCGGGGTCCGGGCGTTGAGCTCCTCGCACACGGCCACGTACGCCTCGTACGGGCTGACCATGAAGCAGGTGTGGGCGAATCTGGCGATCTGCTCCTGGACGGCGTCCACCACGGCCGGCGCGGCGTGGCCCACACTGACCACCGCGATGCCCGACCCGAGATCGATCAGGGAGTTGCCGTCGACGTCGACGAGGATGGCCCCCTCGGCGCGGTCGACGTAGAGCGGGAAGACCGAGCTGACCCCGGGGGCCACGGCCGCCGTGCGGCGTGCGTCGAGCGCCTTCGACTTGGGACCGGGCAGATCGGTGATGATTCGACGTGTTTGGTTGATCCGAGGGGTATCCACGACTCGAAGCGTAGTTGACGGCCCTGGCGCCGGCAGGGGCGGAGCTGCCGTCCGGATCCGGAACCGGGGCCCGGATCGCGGTACTCCGGCACCCCCGGGGTCCGCCGGCGCTGAGCCGACGGAGCCGACCGGGCGGCCCTGGCGTGCCGTGCCTCCCGCCGCCGGGCGCTACTGTGCGCGCCATGCCACCTCCGCCGTTCACCTTCTCGCCGGTCACCCTCGATCGGCACACGCGGAACGAGGCCGCCGTGCTGGGGGCCCGGAGCTTCTACGACGACCCGTTCTTCAAGCACCTGTCGGCCGAGCCGATGCTCCGTGCCCGGGGCCTGGCCATCTTCATGCGGACCCACCTGGCCGCCCTGGGGGACACCGCGGTGGCCACCTCCGCCCGCGACGGCGAGGGGAACCTGGTCGGAATCTGCGTGTGGCAGCGACCCGGGACCTACCCGCTCCCGGCGACCGCCCAGGCACGGGAGATGGCCGGAGCGCTCTGGGCCCTCATCCCCCGGCCGCCCGCCGTGGCGAAGGGCCTCCGCTACACGTTGGCCATGGAGAAGGCCCGGCCACGCGAGGACCACTGGTACCTGTGCCTGCTGGCCGCGGATCCCATGGCCTGGCGACGCGGGATCGGCACGGCGCTGATGGAGCCGAGCCTGGAGGCCATCGACGAGGACGGCCTGCCGTGCTATCTCGAGACCCAGAAGGAGGCCAACATCGCCTACTACCGGCGGTTCGGCTTCGAGGAGACCGAGCGCCTGACCCCCAGTGCCGGTGGTCCGGCACTGTTCACCATGACCCGGCCGGTCCGCTAGGAGGACCGCGGTCGTGGGCCGTCGGGACGGTCCCGGACGACCACGACGGTGTGCGCAGACCTGACGACCCCAGAGACTCCCCGTTGGCGGACCCGACCGTTCCGGGCGGCGATCGCCGACCGATGGTGGGACCACCCCTCAATGGGCTGGGGTGGTCAGGTCGTAGACGGTGACACCGTCCACCGTCTTGGCCGTGTAATGGGCCTTGACCCAGGTGGCGATGGCCGAGGAGCTCGACGTCGTGCTCGAGCCGCCTCCGGGCCCGAACCCGCCACCGGCCAGGTAGTAGTGGATCCTGCCCTGGGCCACGTAGGCCTGGAACTGGGCCAGGGTGGGCGACGGGTCGGTCCCGTTGAAGCCACCGATGGCCATGATCGGCTCGTCGGCGGCCAACTGGTAGCCCGCCGCCGTGTTGGCGCCGGTCGTGGCGGCCACCCAGGTGTATCGGGAGGCGTTGGCGGTGAGCAGGGCGGTCAGTTGCTTGCCCGGCGTCGAGGCGTTCAACAGCCCGCCCGCGCCACCACCCCCGCCCGCACCCGGCAGACCTCCGCCGAATCCGCCGGCGCCGGGCAGCGTCATCCCCTTGGGCAAGGTGATGGTCCGGCCGTTGGGCAGGGTGATCGTCCGGGAGCCGGTGCCGGCCCCGGTGCCCGTGCCGGCGCCACCTCCGGGGAATCCACCTCCGGGGAACCCACCAGCGGGTGGGCCTCCGGCGGCTCCGCCGACCGCTCCGCCCGGGACGCCACCGGCGAAGCCACGGGTGCCCCCGGCCGCGCCGCCGGGGAACCCGGCACCTCCGCCCCGACCTCCCGGGCCGAATCCGCCGCCTTGGACGGCCGGCCCCGCCGAGGGGATGGACCCGGAGTGCGGGGTCGAGGCGGTGTCGACGGCGTAGGCGGCCGGCCCGGCGAGGATGGCGGCGATGCCGAGGCCGGCGATGCCGGCGGCCAGGACGCCACGGGCGCGAGGGGCCAGGGCGATCCCGAGCGCGGCCACGATGCCGGCGGCCAGGATGGCCCACCGCAGCGCCGGATACCACGTGGGGCTCCAGCCCAGGAGCACGAACGACCATGCCGACGTGGCCAGGATGGCCGCACCCAGGGCGATCCGGGGGAACCACTCCACCCGTCGGTGCCACAGGTAGGTGCCACCCATGCCGACGAGGGCGCCCACCGCGGGGGCCAGGACGACCGTGTAATAGGGGTGGATGATGCCCTGGGCGAAGCTGAGGATCAGCCCGGTCAGGAGCAGCCACCCGCCGAAGAGGAGGAAGGCCGCCCGTGTCCGGTCCGTGCGGGGAGACCGACGGGTCATCCACAGGACGGCCACCATGCCGATCAGTGCACCCGGGATGAGCCACGAGATCTGGCCACCGAAGGACTTGGTGAAGAGGCGGTCCCATCCGGTCGGGCCCCACATCGATCCGGCCGTCCCTCCGCCGCCGACGCTGCCCTTCTCGTTCCCGCTGAGGCGGCCGATGCCGTTGTAGCCGAAGATGAGGTTGAGGAGGCTGTTGTCGGTGGAGCCGCCGATGTAGGGGCGCATCCGGGCCGGGGTCAGCTCGACGACGGCCACCCACCAGCCGGCGGATACCAGGAGAGCGACGCCCGACCACACGAGTTGGACCACCCGGCGCCCGAGCTTCGGAGGCCCGGCCACCAGGTAGACGAGGCCGAGCACCGGCATGAGGATCACGGCCTGCAGCATCTTGGTGATGAAGCCGAAGCCGACCAGCGTGCCGGCCAGCACCAGCCACCGGGTCCGCCCGCCCTCGACGGCGCGGATGGTGGCGTAGGCGGCACCGGCCAGCAGCAGGGTCAACAGGGCGTCGGGATTGTTGAACCGGAACATCAGGGTGGCCACCGGCGTGAGGGCCACCACGCCCCCGGCCAGCAGGGCCGCCCCCGGAGTGAACCAGCGGCGCACGCAGGCATAGACCACCCCGACGGTGGCCACGCCCTCGAGGGCCTGGGGAACGAGGATGCTCCACGAGTTGACGCCGAAGATCCGGGCGGACAGCTCCATCACCCACAGCGACGCCGGCGGCTTGTCGACGGTGATGAAGTTCGACGAGTCGAACGAGCCGAAGAAGAACGCCTTCCAGCTCTTGGTGCCGGCCTGGACGGCGGCCGAGTAGAAGCCGTTGGCCCATCCGGACGCGCCGAGGCCCCAGAGGTAGAGGACCCCGGTGCCCACCAGGAGGGCGAGCAGTGCGGGGCGGGCCCAGGCCGGGTCCTCGGGCCGACCCCGGACGAGCCGACGACCGAGTCCCGGTCGGGGGCCCGTGGGGGCGGGCCCATCGGTGGGCTCCGTCGCGGGGCCCGGCGCCGGGGTGAGCGCCGTGGTGTCGGGGGCGTAGACGTCCCAGCCCGGGGCGTCGACCACCGAGGTGGCGGCGCCGTACGGCACGGGGGAGTCGTCGGGGATCTGGACGTCGGTCATCGGAGGGTCCTTGCGGGGGTGCGGTCGGAGGTGGACTGGAGGGACATGCGGGTCGGAGGTGGCCCCGGGGGACACGGCGGGTGGCGGGGCGCTTGCGGGGTCGGAGCCGTCGACGGTGGCGGGCCCGAGATGGGTGCCGAACCGGGGTCGGAAGACCCAGGTGCGGAGGATGGCGAAGCGGAACGCCGCCGCGGCCACGTTGGCCACGGTGACGGCGACCAGTTCGGGGGCCAGTGCGTCGAGGCCGAGCGCCCGGGTCACCGCCAGGGCGACCGTCGTGAAGCCGAGGCTGATGGCGAAGAGCGCCCCGGCGACCAGCGAGCCGGTGGCGTCGGTCGAGGCCGAGGCGCACGCTCCCGGACATGCCGCGGTGGGCGGCGGTGTTGCCGAGGCTGCATGCGGCGATGGCCACGGCGTTGGCCGCGTAGGCGCCGATCCATCCCTCGAGGAGGGCGAACAGGGCGACGTAGGCCAGGGTGCTCACCAGGCCGACCCCGGCGAAGCGGAGCAGTTCGTCGGCGAACACCGTTCCGTCCGTGGGAGCGTCCGCGTGGTCGCCCACCCCGGTCGGCCGCGTCAGGCGTCGCGCACAGCGGCGACGGGTGCCGTGACCGGGGCCGGGTGGCGGGGGAGGTCCCGGCGGGCCCGGGTGACCCGTCGCCGCGACGCGGGGGTCAGCATGCGGGCCACGCCGCACAGGTCGAGCCAGGCCGTGCGGGCCACGGCCACCCGGGAGTCGAGGTCGTCGACCCAGTCGACCGGTACCTCGTGGATCCGAAGACCGAGGCGCTGCGCGGTGATCAGGATCTCGGTGTCGAAGAACCAGGCCTGGTCGTCCACCAGGGGAAGGACGATGTCGGCCGCCTCCCGCCGGAGTGCCTTGAACCCGCACTGTGCGTCGCTGCACGAACTGGCCAGTGTGGTCCGGAGCAACAGGTTGTAGGCCCGGGAGATCATCTCCCGCCGGGCCCCGCGCACGACGTGGGCACCGGGGGCCAGGCGGGTGCCGATGGCCAGGTCGCTGTGGCCGGTCAACAACGGGGCGACCAGGGGGAGCAGCGCCTCGAGTCCCGTGGCCAGGTCGACGTCCATGTAGGCGACCACGGGCGAACGGCTCGCCGTCCAAGCGGCCCGCAGCGCCCGACCCCGTCCCTTCTGGTCGAGGTGGAGGGCCTGGACCCCCGCCAGGCTGGCGGCCAGCCCGGAGGCGATCGTCCAGGTGTCGTCCGTGCTGGCGTTGTCGACCACGGTGACCACGGCGGTCAGGGGGAACTCCGTGTCGAGGAATGCGCGCAGTGCGGTGATGCTCGCCGCCAGGTGCTGCGCCTCGTTGTAGACGGGGACGACGATCTCCAGCTGTGGCACCGCCGGAGGGCGTCCTGGTCCGTCAGGGGCGGTGGCGAGGAACTCATGGCCACACGGTGCCCGCCGACCATCCGGGCACCGTGGGAGTCACCTGTGCGCCGCCTGTGAATTCCGGGCCAGCCGGTGATCGTGGGGGCGCCTCCGGGACGCCCGGCCGATCAGGGAGCGGTGGGCGGTGCGGTCGGCGTGCCGGTGGCGGGACTCGGCAGCGTCCCCTGGTCGCCCGGCGACGGAGGCGGCCCGGCCGGCGGCGCGGCCGGGAGCCGGACCGTGAAGGTGGTGCCGTTCCCGAGGCCGCTGGCGGCGGTGACGGAGCCGCCGTGGGCCGCGACGATGGCCGACACGATCGACAGGCCCAGGCCGGCGCCACCGTGGAGCCGGGACCGGCTGGGATCGGACCGGTAGAAGCGCTCGAACACGTGGGCGACCTGCTCGGGGGTCATGCCCGGACCGTCATCGGCCACCACCACCACGGCGCCGGCGCCGTCGGGCGCGACCGACACCCGGGTGGTGGTGCCCTCCGGGGTGTGGGACCGGACGTTGCCGAGGAGGTTGTCGATGACCTGACGGAGGCTGGTGGCGTCACCGACCACCTCGATCGGCCGGGGGGCGGTGAACGTCACCGGCCAGGCCGGACCGACGGTGGTGGACGTCTGGACGGCCTCGGCGCACAGGGCGACCAGGTCGACCTGGTGCATCTCCATCGGCCGCCCCTCGTCGAGGCGGGCCAGCAGCAGCAGGTCGGCCACCAGGTGCTCCATCCGTCCGGTCTCGGACTGGATGCCGACCATGAGTCGCTCGAGGTCCTCCTTCTGCTCGGAGGCGCCCCTCCCGAACAGTTCGGCATAGGCGCTGATGGCGGCGATGGGCGTGCGCAGTTCGTGGGAGGCGTCGCCCACGAAGCGCCGCAGGCGGGCGTCCGACTCGCGCAGTCGCTCCTCGCTGGCCACCCGGGCCCCGAAGGCCGACTCGATGCGACTGAGCATGACGTTGAGGGTGCGGGCGAGCCGCCCGACCTCGGTCTTGTCGTTCTCGCCCGGCACGCGTTCGGTGAGGTTGCCCTCGGCGATGGACTCGGCCGCCGTCTCCATGTCCCGGAGTGGGCGGAGCCCGATGCGCACCAGCCAGAACCCGCCCAGGAGGGCCACCAGCACCGCACCGCCGGTCACGATCGAGTTCGACGAGGAGGAGGTGGTGGAGGGTGCTGCTCGGTCTCGCCCAGGGGCTGGGCGACGATCAGGTAGTCGCCGTTGGTGAGGGTCGAGGCCCGGACCCGGAAGGTCGGGCCGTCCGGCTGGGCCGACGGAGCGGTGAAGTAGGCGACCTTCGACCCGTCGGCGTCGCTCTGGGTGGCCGTGAGCGTGGTCGGGATGACCGGGGTGTAGGCGCGTGCCGTCGACGTAGGCCGGGCAGTTCAGCTGACCGGACAGGGCGCCGGTCGACGAGCGCACCTGGACCGCCTCGGTCTGGAAGGCGTTGAAGGCCCCGCTGTCAGGGGCGGTGCCGTCCGGACGAGGAGGGGCCACCTCCGGCATTGCCGACCGGCGCGCCGGCGCCGAAGCACGGGACAGTGCGGCCCTGGTCGATGGCCGTGCTCGTCCAGAGGGGTGGGCACTGGGAGCTGCTGGTCGACCCGCTGGTAGAGGAAGGACTGGAGGGCCGAGTAGGTGATGACGTCGGCGATGGCGAGGCCACCACGGCGATGATCCCGATGGCGATGAGCAGCCGGGTGCGGAGCGACATGGCTAGGCCTGGGCCGGCTCGCGCAGGGCGTACCCGACCAGGCGCACGGTGTGGATGACCGGCGGCCCGGCGACCTCGAGCTTCTTGCGGAGATAGCTCACGTACGTCTCCACCACGTTGCCGTCCCCGCCGAAGTCGTAGTGCCAGACGTGGTCGAGGATCTGCGACTTCGACAGCACGTGGCGCGGGTTGAGCATGAAGAAGCGGAGCAGGTTGAACTCGGTGGCGGTCAGGGGGATCTCCTGGCCGTTCCGGACCACCTGGTGGGCGTTCTCGTCCATCTCGATGTCGGCGAACCGGAGGATCCCGGTGTCCTGGTCCTCGACCCCGAGTCGGCGCAGGATGGCGTGCACCCGCGCCACCACTTCGGCCAGGGCGAACGGCTTGGTGACGTAGTCGTCGCCGCCGACGGTCAGTCCGGCCACCTTGTCCTCGACCGCGTCGCGGGCGGTGAGGAAGAGGACGGGCACCCGGATGCCGTCCTCACGGAGGCGGCGGGTGACCTCGAGGCCGTCGAGGTCGGGCAACATCACGTCGAGCACGATGAGGTCGGGCGGGTCCTCCTGGGCCGATGACAGGGCCTGGCGTCCGTTGACGGCCTGGGTCACCTCGAATCCCTCGTAGCGGAGGGAGGTGGCGACGGCGTCGATGATCGACGGCTCGTCGTCCACGACCAGGATGCGCTGGCTTCGGGTGGGCTCCACGGGATCTCCTCCGGGCGGTCGTCCGCCCTGTGCTGCGTTCCTCCGGGGCCTGGCGCCCGGCTGTGCGTCCGGGTAAGAGCATCGCACCACGGTCTGGAGTCCTCGGTGTGACCTGCCTGTGAGCCCGCTGTGAGGCCTGGTTCGGGTGCCCGGTCGGACGACCGGAGGGGTGGTCCGCGATTCACAGCAGGGGCACAGGCTGCTCGCAGGACACGCTGTGGCCGGTCTTGTGGGATGGCTCCATCGACACAGTCCGGCCACCGCGGTCGGTACCCGAACGAAAGGCGCAGCCATGGTCCGCCCGTCCAACCCCCGCTCACGCAACGACGCCGTCCGTTCGAGGAACGACGCCCTCGTGCGCATCCGGCGGACGACGGTCGCCATGGGCATGACGGCCACGGTGGCCGCGGTCGGCATCGGCGTGGCGGTCGCCGGTGCCTCGACCCACCACGCCACCGACGACCACGTCCACGACGACCGGCTCGACCGCCTCCCCTCCGACCACGACGACCACCCGTGCGTCGTCGGCGTCACGTCGACCGACGTCCGTACGACGGCGACCACGTCGACCACCACGCCGTCGACCACGACCACCACCCCGAAGGCCACGACCACGTCGGGTCAGTCATGAGCACCCGCACCGAAGAGCGCCAGGTGCCGGCCGTGCGGTCGATGCCGGCCATCGGGACCACGGCCACGGTCGCCGTCGGCGACCCGGAGGTGGCCGACGCCGCGCTCGCCCTCCTGGCCGACGACCTCGCCGCACTCGACCGGGCGTGCAGCCGGTTCCGCCCCGACTCCGAGCTCCGTCTGCTCGAGCGGCGCGGCGGCCGCCCGACCCGGGTGAGCCCCCTGTTGTTCGAGGCGGTGGAGACCGCCTGTGCCGTCGCCGCCCGGACGGCGGGCATCGTCGATCCGACCATCGGCTCCGCCCTCGTCGAGCTCGGCTACGACCGTGACTTCACCTCGCTCGGCGACGGGGGCCACCGCTCCGAGGCGCCGCCCACACCTGCCCCGGGATGGTGGCGGATCGGGCTCGACCGGGCGTCGGGCACCGTGACGGTGCCCGACGGTGTGCACGTCGACCTCGGCTCCATCGGCAAGGCCTTCGCCGCAGACCGTGCCGCCGCCCGGATCGCCGCCACCCTGGACTGCGGCGTCCTGGTGAACCTCGGGGGCGACGTGGCCGTCGCCGGTCCCGGACCGGCGGAGGGATGGGGTGTCGGCATCGCCGACCGGTGCACCACGGCACCGACCGAGGCCGACGAGATCGTCGTCCTCCGGTCCGGCGGCCTGGCCACCTCGGGCACGACGGCCCGGACATGGGAACGCAACGGTCGCACGGTCCACCACATCATCGACCCCTGGACCGGTGCCGGTGCCCCGTCCACGTGGGCCCTGGTCACCGCGGTCGCCACCACGTGTGTGGAGGCCAACAGCTGGTCGACGGCGGCGGTGGTGTGGGGCGAGGACGCCCCCGGCAATCTGATCGAACACGGGGTGACGGCCCGACTCGTCCACTCGGACGGGCACGTGGTGACCGTCGGTCCGTGGCCGGGCGTTCCGTCCGACGCGCGGGCGACCGCAACGGTCGGGGTGGATCGGGAGGTGCGGTGATGCTCGCCGCCACCTCCACCACCATGACGGAGGCCGTCTGGTACATGATCCGGGCCACCGGCGTCGTCTCGCTGGTCCTGCTGACCGTGACCACGGTGCTCGGCCTGCTGTCGGCGGCACGGGCCCGCACGCCGCGCTGGCCGGCCTTCGCCCAGGTCGAACTGCACAAGCGCGCCACCATGCTGGCCCTCGTCTTCCTCGGCCTCCACATCGTGGCGTCGGTGGTGGACACCTTCGTCCACGTGGGCCTGGTGTCGGTGATCGTCCCGTTCACCTCGTCGTTCAAGCCCTTCTGGACCGGGCTCGGCGCGGTGGCCGTGGACCTGCTGGCCGCCGTGGCCATCTCGAGTGCCCTCCGCCGGCGCATCGCCCCCCGGGTCTGGCGGGGCCTCCACTGGCTGGCCTACGCGTGCTGGCCGGTCGCCATGGCCCATGCGCTGGGCGCGGGCACCGACGCCGGCCAGCTGTGGATGGACGCCATCGCCTCGGCGTGCACCATCGCCGTCGTCACGGCCCTGACCTGGCGCATCGGTGATCACCGGACCACCCGCGAGGAGGCGGTCGAGGTCGGCGCCAGCACCCGGGCCGTCCCCGGACGCCACCGTCCCGCCGTCCGTCCCGTGGCGGTCGACGGGCACGCCGGCGCCCGCGGTCCCGGCCGGGCCGATCCCGCCCGTTCCACGCCCGCATCCGCTCCAGCCACCACGGCCACCCGACTCCTGGAAAGGGATCCCCGATGACCACGTCCACGAGGCAAGACGTGCAGCGCCTGTTGCACACCGGGCCCGGTGGGCCCACCGACCCCGGCCTGGCCGACCACCTGGCCCTCCACGGTCCCGTGGTGATCCCGACGGGAGACGATCCGGCGTGGTCCCAGGTGATCAGGTCCGAGGTGGCTGCCTCCGGGCTGGCGGGCCGGGGCGGCGGCGGGTTCCCGGCCGCGGCCAAGTGGGACTCCGTCCTGCGATCCAACCGACGGCCGGTGGTGGTCGTCAACGCCATGGAGGGGGAGCCGGCCAGCGCCAAGGACCGCGCCCTCCTGGCGTGGTCGCCCCACCTGGTGCTGGACGGTGCCGAACTGGTCGCCGCCCTGTCCGGTGCGCGCTCGGTCGTGGTCTGTGTGGCCGACGACCGTGACGACTCGGCCCGGGCCGTGCAGCGGGCCGTCGCCGAACGGCAGCGTGCAGGCTCCCCCCGTTCGCTCGCCGTCCGCCGCCCTCCCGCCCGCTACGTGACCGGTGAGGAGTCGGCGCTCGTCTCCTGGCTCGAGCGCGAGGACGCCCGGCCGGTCCTCCGGATCGACAAGTCGGTTCCCCTCCGGGTCGGTCGGCGTCCCGTCCTGCTCCACAATGCCGAGACGCTGGCCCAGGTCGCCCTGATCGCCCGTCACGGTGCGGCCTGGTTCCGTCGGCTCGGCACCGACGACGCCCCCGGTACCACGCTGGTGACGGTGTCCGGTGCGGTGCGCATCCCGGGGGTGGTCGAGGTCGAGCTCGGCACCCCGGTCGATGAGGTGGTGCAGCGCTGCGGGCCCACCGGACCGCTGTCCGGCTACCTCCTCGGGGGGTACGGCGGCGCGTGGCTGGCACCCGAGCTCGGGTCCACGCCGCTCGCCTCCGCCCCGCTGGCCCGGGCCGGTGCCACCCTCGGCGTCGGGATCGTGGTGGCGCTTGCCACCACCTCGTGCGGCATCGCCGAGACGGCCCGCATCGCCCGCTGGATGGCCGGGGAGAGCGCCGGTCAGTGTGGTCCGTGCGTGTTCGGCCTGCCGGCCATCGCCGACGACCTCGAGTCGCTGGCCGTGGGTCGGTCCGATGCCGACGTGCTGGCCCGGATCGACGAGCGGTCCCGTTCGGTGGTGGGACGTGGCGCCTGCAGTCATCCCGACGGGGTGGCCCGGATGGTACGCAGCGCCCTCCAGGTGTTCGCCGCCGACGCCGCCGCCCACGCGGCCGGGCGACCGTGCGACGGGCGCCACCGACCGAGCGTCCTGACCTTCCCGGAGGCACCGGCGATGACGGGTGGTGGGTCGTGAGCGCCCGGACCCCGGTGCGGCTGGACGCGGGGCTCCGTGTCCGGGTCGACCCGGTGGCGTGTGACGCCTACGGCTACTGCGCCGAGCTGCTGCCCGAACGGGTCACCCTCGACGAATGGGGCTACCCGGTGGTCGACGGCACCCCGGTGGGGCCGGAGCTGGTCGAGCTCGCCACCCGGACCGCCGCCGCGTGCCCTCGGCGGGCGGTCCACCTGGAACGGGTGGCGGACCGTCCCTGACGGCCTACGGTCACGCCCCGCACTCAGGGGCAGGTCGAACCCGTGGCGGGGAGTGTCCCGTCGAGCAGGTAGCGGGTGACGGCGGCCTGGACGCAGGCATCGGACGATCCGCTGAGGAGCCAGGTGTGGCCCCATCCCACCCACGTCAGCTGGCTGGCGTGCGGGAACAGGGCCGCCAGGTGCTTCCCCCCGATCAACGGGGTGTTCGGGTCGCCGGTGTTGCCGATCACCAGGACGGGCGGCGCCGCGTCGGGATGGGTGTCCGAGACCGGCTGGTGGCCGTCCGGCCACGTGACGCACCCGCCGAGGTTGTACGTGACGGCGTACCCGCCGATGAGCGGCCACCGCCGGGCCAGCGACCGGGCCAGTCCACCGGCCCGGACCGGGGTCGGGTGGCCGACGGTGTCGTTGCACACGATGGCCCACTGGGCGTCGACCAGCGGCGATCCGTCGATGTCGACCACGAATCCGAGGGCCAGCTCCCGCAGTCCGGATCCGTCACCGTGGGTGGCGGCCAGCAGCGCCGACTCGAACGATGAGGTGGCGGCCGGGACGCTGATGGCGAAGAGCGTGGCCGTGTCGAGGTCTCCGACGGTGACGGGCACGGTGTCGCCACCACCCGGCGCCGGGAGGGGATGGGCGGTGAGCGACGCCGACTCCCGTCGGAAGAGGGCGGTGGGGTCGCTCCCGAGGGGGCAGCCGGGCGTCGCCGCGCATCCGTCGAGCAGATGGACGAGCGAGCGTTCGGCCGCCGGGGCCTGCTCGGTGGCCTGCTCGGCCAGCGAGGCGTTCATGTCGACCGCTCCGTCCAACACCATGGCCCGGATCCGGTGGGGGAAGAGTTGGGCGTAGACGGCGCCGAGGACGGTCCCGTACGAGAGCCCGTAGAAGCTGACCGAGGGGACGCCGAGGGCCTGGCGGATCCGGTCCATGTCCCGCGCCGTGTTCACCGTGTCGAGGGCCGCGGTCAGCACCGGGTGCCGGGCGGCGCATGCCCGGGCCATCCCGGCGAACACCGGCGTGCCCGGCAGGGGCTGGCCGGCCCGGACCGGGACCGGCTCGACCGCCGTCACGGTGGCCGGCACGGTGCCGCACTGGAGTGGCGAACTGGCCCCGGTGCCGCGGGGGTCGAAGCTGACGACGTCGCTGGCCGACCGGACGGCGGGGGGCAGGAGGGGGAGGAGGACCGGCAGGATCTGGTTCCCGCTCTCTCCCGGTCCACCGGGATTGACGAGCAGGGTGCCGCCCGGCGCCGACCCGCCCGGTGCCGGTGCCCGGGTCACCGCGATCGACAGGGTGCCGGCCGATGGATGGTGGTAGTCCAGGGGCACCGGGACCGTCCCGCACTGCAGGGTCGGCTGCGTCGGGCACGTGGCCCACGCCATGGGCGGGGGAGCGGCCACCGCCGGCAGTCCCGACCCGGTCGGTGGACGGGGAGCGGAGGAGGTCGTCGACGCGATGGATGTCGGGGACGAGCACGCCGCGAGCAGGGTGCCCCCGGCGATGGCCACGACGGCGACGGCCGTGGGACGTCGCCGGGAGGCCGAGCGGGCTCGGCGGAGGAGGGGCATCGCCGCAGACGGTACCAGTGGACCCGGAACCGGCCCGGTCCGGTCGGCGCCAGGACCGCCGGCCGCCGGGAACGGGTCGGACGCCTGGTCATCACGGTGCAGCATGGTCCGGACACCGGGCGGATCCGGGGGATTCGTGTGCGTCTGGGCGTGGTCCGCCGGCGGCCGTGTCGACGGGCGATCGAGTCGTCCGGGACCGTCCGGGGCCGTCCGGGCCGGCCCTGCCAGCACCGGACGGCCATACCGCCTAGGGTTGTGGGTACATAGGCCCTATCACGCGGGTCCATGTAGGTAGGGCTTCGAAGTGGATCCCCGCGTTTTCGTGCGTGAATTTCAAGGAGACTCAGTTATGGGTGTAGGTGCAGTTAAGTGGTTCAACGCCGAAAAAGGCTTCGGATTCATTACGCCTGACGGCGGCGGGGATGACCTCTTCGTCCACCAGTCCGAGATCCAGATGGAGGGCTTCCGCGACCTCGCGGAGGGCCAGCGTGTGGAGTTCGAGACCAAGCAGGGCCAGAAGGGCCTGCAGGCGAGCCAGGTCCGCAAGATCTGAGTTCCGATCTGTCGGGCACCGTCCCGTCCTGCGTCACCGGTTCGCCGGCGGCCGGGTCGGGGCGATTCCCACAGTTGTCATGAGCACCGGAGGCCATCTGGCCTCCGGTGTGGCAATTCAGGGGGCGGTCCCGGTCCGGTCGACCAGCTCGTAGAGCTCGACGGTGTTGCCGGCCGGGTCCACGATGAAGGTCTGGCGACCGGGCCCGACCGGGCTCGGGTCGTCGACCGGCACGCCCCGGTCGCGCAGCTCGGCCACCGCGCCCTCGAGGTCGGCCACGCGCAGGGCGAAGTGCTGGCCCAGCGGCGGTGGGGTCGGGGCCTCGATCAGGTGCAGTTGGCTGATACCGAGGTCGATCCAGGCCCCGCCGAACCCGAAGTCCGGCCGGTCGCCGCGGACCGTCCCGCCGAGCACCTCGGTGTAGAAGGCGGTGGCGGCGGTGACGTCGGTGACGTTGATCGAGACGTGGTGGACGGCGAGCGGCTGCATGCCCCGAGTCTGCCCGGTCCACGGGACGGTGTCACCCGGCTCTGTGGGCCGTCCGCCGGGCCAGAGGCGGCGACCGGCCAGCCGGACCGTTGACGCGCCGGGACCCGGCCGACGGCGTCGACCGGGTCCCGCGTGTCCTGGGTGCCGGACTGCCGTGCACGGCAGCGGCGACGCTGCGGCTACCAGCTGGAGCAGCCGTACTGGTCGGGCGGGGAGTACTGGATCCGCTCGGCGACCATGATCTGCTGGTCGGGCGTGGCCTGGGCGGCCGAGGGCGCATACTGCAGCCCCCCGTAGTTGGCCCAGTTGGCCCGGGTCATGCCGAGGCCACCGCTGAACCGGGGCCCGTCGGCCTCCCAGTTCCCGCCTTCCTCGCAGCTGGCGACCCGGCTCCAGGCAGCTCGTTGCGCGGGCGTCACGGTGTCGAGGACCACCGGTGCCGGTGCCGGCACGACCGGGGTCACGTCCTTGGAACCGGCGGTCCGGCCGGTCAGGAGGGCGGTGGTCACGTCGAGGTCCGGCAGCGTGGCGGACGCCGGCGGAGCCGGCGTCACGTTCGCCGTCAGCTGGTCGGACCGGTGGGTCGACGGGGCATGGGGTGGTCGGATGGATGCCCGAGCAGGCAGCGCGGTGGCGGCCAGGGTCAGGAGTGAGACGGTGATGAAGGCGATCGGGATGATCGCCACGAGTGCAATGCGGGTCCGCATGGCACCTCCCTTCGTAGGGCGCACGGGGCGCCTTCCTCTGATTGGTGTTGGCGGGCAACGGCCATCGCATGCGGTCCCCGGACGACGAGCGGGCAGGCTCCGTTCGTCCTGGCGTAGTGCCTCAGGGTGTGCGGCCGGTGTTGTTATGCCCAGGATTGCGTCGTGGAGACATCACTCATTTCTCGAAGGATCGCCAAATTGTTTGGCGTCATTGGCCATCCTGCTTCAGGGGTGTGACGAAGAAGGACCGGATGCTGAGTCGATCCCTCCCGTAGTGCCGGTGGAGGACCTTTGTCAGGTCCTCCGGCTACCCGGCCTTCACTTGATGCAACCGCATCGACAGGAGTGCGTTCGAGCCAGTATAGCGGTGTTGTCAGTGTGTATGGCCATTTCTCAACTGTAAGCGGCTGACCTGGGATATCAGGTGATCTGATCGCCCGCCTCCCCGGCGGGATCCGGGAGAAAGACACCCATCCCGGAGGGCGGGTTTTGTACTCAATTTCGCCACATTCGGCACCGGAGAAATGCCACTAGTTCTTCATATGTTTTCCACCGGCTGTGGAAATGTCAATTCTGGCCGATAGTGAAGGCGATGGCATCCATCAGCAGAACTGATAACTGCTGGTCGGAGTGCGATTATCGACCTAGCGGAGTCTCGTCAGATTTGAGGAGCAGGCCCGTTCACGATTCGTCGGACGCCCGGACGATGGCGGGCAGGAGGGCGGACGCCGACCGGGCCCGCAGGCACCCGATCCACACACCCGCGCCGTAGGCCAGGTCGTCCGCCACCGATGCGGCCACCCACCGGGGGAGGTCGAGGTCGGGGCGGCGGCGCACCCAGTCGACGATCGGGGGCACCAGGACCAGGGCGATGGCCGCCCGTCGGCCCCGGCGACCGCTGGCGGCCAGGGCCACCAACCCGGGTGCGGCCAGCATGGTGGCCGCCCGGCCGATGCCCATCACCGTCCAGGCGGCGCCGGCGGCACTCCATCGCCAGGCCTGGACGGCCGGGATCCCCGAAGGACGCACGATCCGGGCCAACGGCGCCGCCGAGGAGGCCACGGCGACGGCGGCCGCCGCGGGTCGGCCGGCCAGGAGGGCCACCGCGGCCACGGTCGGCCGGGGGCGGAGCTCGACGGGGGCGAGGCGCCCGGGATGCCGGACGGCCAGGGGTGCGGCCGAGGTGCCGTAGCGGAGGCGGCGGGCCAGGAGGTCGGACCACCGATCGGGTTCCCGATGGGAGACCTCGACCGACGGGTCGTAGCGGATCCGCCAGCCCGCCTCGACGAGCCGCCACACCAGGTCGACGTCCTCACCCACCCGAAGGGTCGGGTCGAACCCCCCCGCCTCCTCGAGGGCGGACCGACGGACCACCAGTGCGGCGGTGGGCACGTACCGGACGGCACGGTCGGGGCCGACCTCCCCCTCGTCGGGTCCGAGGTCGAGCGGGGAGTGGGCGAGGCCGAACCGGTGGACGACCCGGTCGCGTCGCCCGGGTGCGACGGGCGCCGGCCGGACGCGGGGGGCGACGCCACCGATGCCCGGGTCGTCGAACTGCCACACCAGCCCGTCCAGCCAGCCGTCCGGGACGGTGCAGTCGCTGTCGACGAACGCCACCAGCTCGGTCGCCACGGACCCGGTGGCCGAGTCGCGGGCCGCCCCGGGGCCGCCGTTGGCGGACCGTCGGACCAGCCGGGCGCCGTGACGGCGGCACACGCCGGCCACCGACTCGGGATCGTCGGAGGCGTCGTCCACCACGACCACCGGCACGTCGCGACCCAGCGAGGCGAGGCAGCGGTCGAGCGAGTCGACCCGGTCGCGGACAGGGACCACCACGGTCACCCGTGCGGCGTCAGGGCCGCCGGAGCCCGGGACGTCGCGGGCGGCGGGGATGGTCGGACGGCGGGGGTGGGCCATGCCGCCGGCCACCAGTCGTCCGGCCAGTGTCCGGGTGGCCGCATCGGCCGGGCCCCCGGCGACCAGGGCGTCGAGGGCCCGCGCCCCGTCCGGGGTCAGGGTGATGATCCGCCCGGGCCGGCCGCCGGCCAGCACGGTCCCGTGTCGGTAGCGCCGGAGCGAGGGATCGAGGGCCAGTCCGAACCCCTCCGGCAGGGCGCCCATCAGGTCGTCTTGCCCGTCATGCCGACGTGCCCGTCATGACGGCGTCACAGGGCGAGGCCCCCGTCGACGGGGATCACCGCCCCGGTCACCGCCCCGCGTCCGGCGTCGGCCAACCACACCAGTACGTCGGCCACCTCCTGCGGGGCGAGCAACCGGCCGATGGGCTGTTGGGCGGCGAAGGGAGCGGTGTCGGACAGGTGGTACAGGCGGGCGCTCTCGGCCAGCATGGCCGTGTCGGTGGAGCCGGGGCAGACGGCGTTGGCCGTGACCCCGGTACCGGCCAACTCGGCCGCCAGCCCGCGGACCAGGCCGGCCACGCCGGCCTTGGCCGCGCCGTAGGCCGACAGATGGGCCAGGCCCCGGGTGGCGGCGGCCGAGGCCACCGCCAGGTAGCGGCCCTGCGCGGGGGGCGGGTCTGCGGAGCAGGGCCGGCACCCCGACCCGGGCGGCGGCGATCGGCCCGCCGAGGTCGACCTCGAGCACCGCGGCCAGCTGCTCGGCCGGAAGCTCCCAGAGCGGGACGCCGCCGGCGATCACCCCGGCCACGGCCACGATGGCGTCCACGCCGCCGAACCGGTCCTCGGCCTCGGCCACGGCCGCCTCCAGTGCCGCCTCGTCGGTGGCGTCGGCCACGTGGGCCACCACGCCGCCGGGCACCGACGGGTCGCGCCCAGCCGACGCCCGGGCGACCACCCCGTCGAGGTCGGACCGGGTTCCGAGCGGATAGGGGATCCGGGGATCGTCGCGGCACCGGTCGACGGCCACCACCGACCACCCGACGGCGGCCAGGCCGCACACGGTGGCCGCCCCGATCCCGCGGGCCGCCCCGGTGACGACGGCGACCCGGCCCGCGTCGTCGTTGCTCATGTGGTGGCCTCGTTCCGTTCCCGGTCGCCGCCGGAGCCCGGCGACGACGGCGGCCAGGTCGGCGGCTGCCGCCCGGATCAGTCGCTCCCCTTCGGCGGCCCCCGCCCCGTCGGGGTCGCCCAGCACCCCGTTGGCGCTGACCGACCGGATCCCGCCCGACTCGAGCAGGGGCAGCAGCACGTCGGCGGACCGGCGGTCGCCCGGCCTCGGCCCGCTCGGTCCGGACCCGCTCGGGGTCGATGGCCAGCATCAACGAGGTCTCGGTCCGCCCGGCGTGGAGGTCGCCCGACCAGCGTGGCCACCACCCGGTGACAGGGTGACCTTCGGCGGCCAGGGCGCTCGAGCGCTCCGGCCATGGGCGAGGCGTTGCCGCCGTGGGCGCAGGCCAGCACCACGTGGGAGAAGTCCCGCACCGCCGACCGGCCGAGCTCGACCAGCAGCGCCTCGGTGACCGAGCGGCCGATGGAGAGCGTCCCGGCGAAGCCGTCGTGCTCGCCGCTCGAGCCGTAGGCCACGACCGGGGCGACCACCAGGAGGGGGTCCGTCGCCGCGGCCGCCTCGACCACGGCCACGGCGATGTCGGCGTCGGTGGTGACGGGCAGGTGGGGCCCGTGCTGCTCGGTCGCCCCGATCGGGATCACCAGGACGGCCCCGTCGGCCGCCAGGCGGGCGGCCTCGGGCCAGACCGTGTCGGCCAGGCGGGTCACGGCGCCCGCGCCGGCGGGGGTCGCTCCTGCGGTGCCGGGCTCGAGGTAGCCGTGGCGGGCGAGGAAGGCCAGGAGCACGTCGGCCGCCTCCCCGGCGTCGGCCGGGTGGACCACGGTCGGCGGGTCGTGGGCCACCAGGGCCCCGGTCAGGGCGAGCAGGCGCAGTCTCGGATCCTGGCCCTCGGGTGGGGGGAGCGATCCGGGTGCGCGGTGCGTAGGGGCGGGTCGCCTCCGATGTGGAGGGGCCCGGAGGCGTGGCCGTGCCCGGCGGCCTCGGCCACCCCCAGCGAGCGGTCGACCGGGGTGGGCACCCGGTCGACGGCCAGGACCCCGGTCAGCGGCGCCCGGCGCAGTCGCACCCCGGCCCCCTCCACCGAGCAGACGGCAGGGAGCCGCACCCGCAGGCGCTCGCGCCACCCGGCGTCGAGGCGGCGTTCGGCGATCAGGGTGCCGGCCGCCTCGACGGTCAGCGCCACCAGCCCGAGGGCCTGGGAGGCGCCGAGCTCCTCGGCCAGGTAGGCCGGCAGGGCACCGGTGCCGCGGTCGACGGACCGGTCACCGCACACCACCAGGTCGGGCGGCCCGAAGGGCCGGATGGCGGCCGCCAGCGTGCGGGCCAGGGCGCGCTCGTCCTCGGCCAGCTCCGTCACGTACCGGTGCCCGTCGCTCTCGTGGTCGGCCGGCACCCGGACCACCGAGATCCCGAGGGCGGCCACCTCGCGGAGCACCGGGTCGATCGGACGTCGGGCCGACCGAGACGGCCAGGACCCGGCCGTCCCACGAGCGCGGCGATCCGGAGGGCGTGCTCGAGGGCGGCGCCGTCGGCCGCGGACAGCCCGACGCCCAGCGGGTCCCGGGTGACGCGCGCCGTCGAGCGGGTCCACCGCCGGGTGCAGGTCGTTGATCCGCAGGCAGGCCACGATCAACGGGCCCGGCGTCGCGGGTCCGGTGGCCGGGGTCGTCGCGTCCGGTGCCGTGCCGCGCTCAACCGTGGTGGAAGACGACGCCGTGGCCGCCGTCGGGGTAGGTCCAGGTGAGGGCGCCCTCCGAGTTGCAGACCATGTAGCAGGTCCCGCACTCGAAGCACTCCTCGTAGTTGAACAGGATGCCGCCGTCGGCCGTCGGGGCGAAGAGGTTGGCCGGACACGCGCTGACGCAGGCCTTGGTCGTGCACGACCGGCACACCTCGGCGTCCACCGTGATGTGGGCCCGGGCGCCGACCCGGAAGTCGACGGTGGCCATCCGCTCCTCGAACGAGATCCCGTCCCACGGGCCCCGGCCCGGCACGGGCGAGCTCATCCGAAGATCCTCAGGCCGCGGAGGGTGTCGCCGGCCAGCTGGCGGAGGCTGACGCCGTGGCGGGCGGCCGCGGCCCGGGTCACCTTCCAGCCGCCGGCCTTGGGGGTCGGATTGGTCACCGTGAACATCCCCTCGGCCAGGTCGCACAGGAGGCCGGGGTAGCGCTGCTGGACCCGGTCGGACAGCACCAGGGCCGGCGCCTTGCGGAGCCGCTTGTGGTCGGCGAGCACGAACTGGCCCTCGAGGTCCGCCCGGTAGGACGCCAGGCCCTTGGCCGAGCAGTCGCCGGCGGCCAGCGCCCGGTCCGCCGCCCGCCCCGCCGCGTACCCCGACCCGATGGCGAAGTTGACGCCCTCCAGCCAGATGCCGGCGGCCAGCGTCATGGCCCCGGCGTCGCCGGCGATGAGCAGCCCGTCGGCGGCCAGGGCCGGCATGGTGTCGTACCCGCCCTCGGGGATGAGGTGGGCGGCGTACTCGCGCAGGGTGGAGCCCCGCAGCAGCGGGAGCGATCGGACGGGTGGGCCTTCAGGTCGGCCACCAGTTCCTCGGGGCGGACCCCGGTGGCGGCCAGCTCCGGGAGGGAGAGCACCACGCCGATGCTGACCGAGGTGGCGTTGGTGTAGAGGAAGCCGCCGCCGGGCACGTCCCGGGTGCAGCCGAGGATCTCGATGTCCACGCCCTCGTGGTCCTGGACGGCGAAGCGCTCGTTGATGGCGCCGGGCGGCAGGTCGAGCACCTCTTTGACCCCGAGCGTGTGGTGGGACGCCTCGGCCTCGCGCCAGCAGCCCGGCCTCCTTGGCCAGGAACGAGTTGACGCCGTCGCAGGCGACGACCACCGGGGCGTGCAGCTCGGCCCCGTCGCGGTCGGTGCGGACCCCGACCACCCGTCCGGCCCCGTCGCGCACCAGTCCGGTGGCCACGGTCGAGGTCACCAGTCGGGCCCCGGCCTCGGTGGCCTTGCCGGCCAGCCACGCGTCGAAGTGGCACCGGAGGGTGGTCATCCCGTTGTAGGGAGCGGCTCCCCAGGCATCGGTGCGGTAGTCGACGGACAGCGACTGGGTGCCGGTCATCATCATGGTGGAGCGTCGGACCACCCACCGCTCGACCGGCACCTCCTCCCACCATCGGGGGACGATCTCGTCGAGCACCCGCCCGTAGACGACGCCGCCGTAGACGTTCTTCGACCCGGGGAAGGGACCCCGCTCGACCAGGACCACCGACCGGCCGGAGCGGGCCAGGGCCAGGGCGGCCGAGGCAGCCGGCCGGGCCCGCCCCCACCACCACGGCGTCGAACTCCAGGACCTCAGGCACGTTCGCCCCCGACCGCGGCAGGTGCCGTCGGGCCCGACACCGAGGCGGCGGCCCAACTCGGCCAGCAGCCCGCCGGCGTCGGTCACCAGGCCGAGGTCGGCCATGGCCGTCATCGGGCACGACGGATCGAGTGTTGACGCTCACGACATGGCGGGGGTCGCCGAGGCCGCCGATGTGCTGGGCGGCCCCGGACACGCCCAGGGCCACGTAGAGGTCGGGGTCGACGGCCACGCCGGTGGTCCCGATCTGTCGCTCGTAGCCGGTCCAGCCGGCGTCGGTGGCCACCCGGGTGGCACCGGCCGATCCACCGAGCGCGGCGGCCACCGTGCCGAGGAGGGTGAAGACCTCGGTCGCCCGGTGGTCGTCGAGTCCGGCGACCAGTCCGGCACCTCCGGCGACGACGCGGGTGGCGTCGGCCAGGTCCATGGTGCGGAGGTCCGGCTCCAGGCAGCTCGAGCAGGTCGGGGTCGTCGTCCCGCGATCGTCGGTTCGCCGAGCGCCAGCGGCAGTTCCTCCAGACGGGCCCCCGGCGAGGCGTCGCCGTCGCCGGCGTGCGGCGACGTGGCGTCCGCCGACGGCCAGGGTGACGACGGCGGGGCCGTGCACCTCGACGGGGATGAGGACCCGGTCGTCGATCCGGGCGACCGGACGCCCGCACCGACGACCCGTCGACCGTCGGTCGACAGGGCCCGCGCCACCAGGGGCCGACCGGTGGCCGCCGCCAGGCGGGGTGCCAGGTCGCGCCCGTCGGGCGAGGAGGGCAGGACCACCAGCGTCTCGTCGACCACCACCGGAGCGAGGGCGGCCGCCAGGGCGGCGGGGCGGAACCGCGGCCCGGTCCGCCCCCAACGGCCGTCGGTCACGCCGGACAGCGACCGCAGGGCCGACTCGGCGCCGTCGCCGACCACCACCACCCGTCCGCCGGCCTCCGCGACCACCTCGGGCGCGCCGACGGGCAGTCGTCCGTCCCGCACCACGATCACGGCCGAGCGAGCTCACAGCGCCACCGCCACCCGGTGACCCTCGATCACGGCGGCGTGGGCCCGTCGTGGAGCCAGGCAGTCACCGATCCGGTGCACCTCGAACGGGGCACCGTCGAGGGCCCGCCACAGGTCGTCGTCGGGCTGCTGGTGGACCGAGCAGACCACCCAGTCGCAGCGACGCTCCTGGTCGGTGCCGGTCGGGTGGTGCTGGAGCCGGAGCACGACCGGCGGGACCGCCGTCGTCCGATCGGGACACCCCCATGGGCACCAGGTCGACGTGCTGGGCGATCCCGAGGCGGTGGGCCTTCACGTTCCAGGTCTCCATGTCGAGGGTGATCCCGAGATCCTGGCCGACGACCATGCCGTTGGTCACGATCTCGACGGCGCAACCCCGCTCGGCCAGCAGTTCGGCCGTCGACGTGGCCTGGTGGAATCCGAGCTCGTCGACGACCACCACCCGGCCGGCCGGGTGGACCCGGCCCTCCAGCACGTCGCGCACGTCGACCACCCGGTCGTCGTCGCCGGCCCACCACGGGCGGGCCGGCTTGGCCCCCGTGGCCACCACCACCACGTCCGGGGCCTCGGCCCGGACCGAATCGGCCGTCGCCTCGACCCCGGTCCGGATGGTGACGCCCGCACGACGGGCGGCCACGACCAGATTGCGGGCGATGTCGAAGAACTCGGCCCGGCTGGGCACGCTGGCCGCCACGTGGGCCTGCCCGCCCAGCCGATCGTGGCGCTCGAACAGGACGACCGAGTGGCCGCGTTCGGCCGCGGTGGCCGCGGCCTGGAGGCCGCCGGGTCCTCCGCCCACCACCACCACCCGGCGCCGACGACGGGGCCGGGGGACGATCGACACCTCGCGTCCGGTGCGGGGGTTCTCGATGCAGCCCAGCCACCGGTTCAGTCCCATCCGTCCCACGCACTCCTGGTTGCACGAGAGGCAGGTGCGGATGTCGGTGGCGTGGCCGGACCGCGCCTTGACGCCGAAGTCGGGGTCGGCGATCTGCCCCCGCACCACGCCCACCAGGTCGCACACCCCGTCGGCCAGGGCCCGGTCGGCCTGCAGCGGGTCCTTGAACCTCCCGACCCCCACCACCGGCAGGTCGACGGCGGCCCGGATGGCGCTCGGGATGAAGAGGGCGTAGCCGGGAGGGACCTGCATGCTGGCCTCGATCATGTACAACGTCGCCGTGGCCACCCCGATCGAGGTGTTGATGTAGTCGACCTGCCCGGTGGCCTCGACCATCCGGGCCACCTCGACGGCGTCCTCGATCCCCGTGCCGCCCTCGATCAGCTCGTCCCCGCAGAGGCGCACGCCGAGGGCCCGGTCGGTGCCGATGGTGGATCGGACGGCCTCCACGATCTCCAACAGGAGGCGCGCCCGATTGGCCAGGGACCCGCCGTAGCCGTCGGACCTCGTGTTGGTGGCGGGGGAGAGGAAGCCGCGGACGATGGACGAGTGCGAGCACTGCAGCTCGATCCCGTCGAATCCGCCGGCCGTGCAGTGGGCCGCCACGGTGGCATAGCCGTCGATGATCTCGACGATCTCGTGCGGCTCCACCGCTTTGGGCACCTCGCGGAACAAGGGGTCGGGCACCGGGCTCGGCGCCCACACCGGCAGGCGGGAGTACATCGAGGAGGCCTGGCCCCCGTTGTGGTTGATCTGGGCGAAGATCGGCACGCCGTGGGCGTGCACGGCGTCGGTGATGCGTCGGTAGCCGTCGACCACCTCGGGATGGAACCCGTGGATGAGCTTCTCGTACGGCCAGTCGGTGGGATGGGTCGAGTGCTCCTCGGTGATGATGAGCCCTGCTCCGCCGGCCGCCCGTGCCGCGTAGTACGCGGCGTGCTGCTCGGTGGGCAGCCCGTCGGTGGCGTAGTTCGTCAGGTGCGCGGAGAACACGATGCGGTTGCCCACGGTGACCGGACCCAGCCGGAGGGGGGTGAACAGGTGCCGGTAGCGGCCGCCGGCGCTCACCGGGGCACCGGAGGGTCGCCGTCGCTCATCGGGCCGAGGCCCCGGCGTCGACGGTCATGGTGAGGCCGGTCACGTAGCGGGCCTCGTCGGAGGCCAGGAACAGGACGGCGTGGGAGACGTCCTCGGCCCGGACCAGGTCGATCGGGAGCGAATTGAGGAAGAGCGAGCCGACGTCGGGACTGGCCTCGATGCGCTCCGTCAGCCCGGCCATGCCGGCGAGCATGGGGGTGTCGACGCCGGTGGGATGCAGCGAGTTGACCCGGATGTGCTTGGCCGCGAGCTCGTTGGCCAGGCTCCGCATGATCCCCACCATGCCGTGCTTGGAGGCCACGTACGGCGTCAGGAAGGGCTGGCCCTTCAGCCCGGCGGTGGAGCTCACGAGGATCATCGACCCGCCTCCGGCCTCCAGGAGGTGGGGGATCGAGGCCACGCAGGTGTTCCACACCCCGGTCAGGTTGATGCCGACGACCGTGTCCCACAGTTCGGGGGTCACCTCGTCCCACCGTTGGATCGAGCACACCCCGGCGTTGGCCACCGAGATGTCGAGCCGACCGAGCTGGGCCACGCCGTCGGCCACCGCGTCGGCCAGGCCGTGGGCGTCGCGCACGTCGACGGCGTGGGTGACCACCCGGCCCCCGGCCTCGGTGACGAGCCGTGCCGTGGTCGCCAGGTCCTCCGGCGTGGCCGTGGTGTACTCGATGTCCGCCACCTGGGCGCAGATGTCCACGGCGATGATGTCGGCGCCCTCGGCGGCCAGGCGCACGGCATGGCTCCGCCCCTGGCCCCGTGCGGCGCCGGTGACCAGTGCCACCTTGCCGGCCACCCGTCCCGACGACCGGTCGTCCGGTCGTGTGGGGCTCGGGCTGGGTGCGGTCATGGCGTGGCTCCTGTCGTGATGGGGGTCCGTCCGGCGGGCTGCAGCCCGCAGATCTCGAGGGCACGGCGGCGCCCCTCCACTACGGCGTCGAGCACCGTGCGCGGGGCGACGCAGTCGCCGGCCCGTGGGGTCCCGGGTCGCTCCAGGTAGAGGTCCTCGTCGGCCTGGCGGTGGGTGCAGGCGACGAGGACGCCGGCGGCCACGTCCCGGACCTCGCCCGTCCAGGGGTCCTCCAGGTGGACACGGCCGTGCTCGATCCGACGGACCAGCGCCCGCAGCTCCCGGCGGACACCGGCCCGCTGCAGACGCGTGTTGGCATCGGCCAGGTCGCCGGTGAGGGACAGCAGCGTGCCGGCGATCTGATCGGCGGTGACGAAGGAGACCTCGCGCCCCGAGGCGGCCAGCCACTCGGCCACCCCCACGGCGATCGGCCCGCCGACCGTGTCGTGCACGACGACCGGGCCGGCGGCCAGTGCGTCCGGCTCCGGCCGGCCAGGGCCGTGGCGGCGTCCACCACCGGCACCGAGCCGTCGGTGGGCAGTGTCGACGCCGTGGGTCGTCCGCCGGTGGCGAGGACCACCGCGGCACCGTCGCGGCGGGCGGCGTCGAGGTCGCCGGCCGTGGCCTCGCGTCCGGTCTCGACGATGACGCCGAGTCGGGCGCACTCGGCGGCCAGCCAGTCGGCCAGGTCGGTCAGGCGCCCGCGACCGGGCCCGACGGCGGCGGCCCGCAGGGCACCCCCGGACCGCCCGGCGCGCTCGAGCACCCGCACCCGATGCCCGCGGAGGGCCAGTACCCGGGCACACTCGAGGCCGGCCACGCCCGCGCCCACCACCACCGCGTCACCGGGTGCGGCCTCGGGTGCCGGCGCCGGGGCCGCGGGGTCGATCTCCACGGTCTCGTGGCCCGAACGGGGCTCGCCCACGCAACTGACCAGCGGATTGCGGTTGTCCCGGACCCGGCAGGCCTGGTTGCACAGGATGCACGGGCGGACCTCGGCGGCGCGACCGTCGCGGACCTTGGCCACGAGCGCCGGGTCGGCGATCAGGGCCCGGGTCATCTCGACCAGGTCGGCCGTCCCGTCGGCCAGCGCGCCCTCGGCCATGCCCACCTCGACCACGCTCCCCTGCAGCACGACCGGGAGCCGGCCACCGGCAGCCCGGCGCATGGCCGCGCACAGGTCCCGGTTCACCCCGGCCGGGGTGTGGGCATCGGGTCGGTAGGCGGTGGCCGAGTAGGGGCCACCGCGGACCACGACGAGCAGGTCGATGGTGTCGACCAGTGCGGCCACCTGCTCGGCGGCGTGCTCGGGGGTGACCCCCGCCCACGGTGCCAGCTCGTCGCACGACAGGCGCAGCCCGATGATCCGGTCGGTCCCCACCGCCGCCCGGACGGCGTCCACCACCGCACGGGTGAGCGCGAGCCGGTCCTCGCCGTAGGCGTCGCCCCGGAGGTTGGTCAGCCCCGAGTGGAACTGGCGCAGGATCGACAGCGGCCCGGCGTCGAGCTCGACGCCGGCCAGGCCGGCCGCCGACGGCGGCCCGGGCCGCCGTGGCGAAGCCCTCGATCAGTGCCTCGATCTCGGGGGTGCCCATGGCCATCGGCATCTCCCGGCTGGCCACGTCGGCCACCGGAGACGGCGCCCACAGCACCGACTGCGAGTACGCACTCGAGCCCTGGCCGCCCGCGTGGCCGAGTCCGGCCAGCACCACGGTGCCATGGGGTGCGCAGGCGTCGGCCACCGCCCGCCAGCCCGGTCCACAGGCCGAAGCCAGCGGGGCCCGCTCGTAGGGCCAGTCCGACGGGTGGACCGAGGCCGTCTCGGTGACGAGCACGCCGGCCCCGCCGGCGGCCCGGGCCGCGTAGTAGGCCACGTGGCGGTCGCTCAGCGCCCTGCCCGTCCCGAGGTTCGTCTCGTGGGGGCCGAACACCACCCGCGAGGGTGCGGTCCATCCGGCCAGGTCGACCGGCCCGGCGAGGGCGCTCACGTCGTCGACGGGTCGGGACCGGGTACGAACCCGGCCAGGGGGTGCTCGTCGCAGCTGCGGTCGGGCCGGCGCTCCGGGGTGACGGGCACCACCGCCGACGCGTCCCCGGGAGCGGACCGGGTGGGGGTCAGGGCGACCGCCACCGTGCGCGGGCGGGACGAATGGTCCGGGGAGGGGCGGGGCGCCTCGACGTCGCCGCGGGCGTCGAGGGCGTGCTCGCCGTGTCCGAGGACGCACTCCGGGTCGGGCCCGTCGAGCGGCAGGCCGGTGAAGAACTTGGCCGCCATGCACCCGCCCCGGCAGGCGTCGTAGTGCCCGCACGACCCGCACGCCCCGGCACTCTGCGGCTCGCGCAGCTCGAGGAACAGGTCGGACTGGCGCCACACCGAGGCGAACCCACCCGGTGTCGCGGACGTTGCCGGCCAGGAACTCGTCGTGGATGGCGAACGGGCAGGCGTAGACGTCACCCACCGGGTCGACCAGGCAGACGACCCGACCCGCCCCGCACAGGTTCAGCCCGGGCAGCGCGTCGCCGTAGCGCGGCGAGGTGGAAGAACGAGTCGCCCGTGAGCACGTCCTCGCCACGGAGGACGAGCCAGTCGTACAGCTCGCCGTTGCTGCCCGGCACTCGGGTGGAGCTCGTCCCACACGTCGGCGCCGCGGCCCGACGGGCGCAGTCGGGTCAGGCGGAGCTGGGCGCCGTAGCGGTCGGCGATCTCCTTGAAGGCGTCGAGCTGGCCGACGTTGTGCCGGGTGACCACGACGGACAACTTGAAGCCGGCGAATCCGGCGGCGGCCAGACGCTCCATGGCGGTGACGGCGGTGGCGAACGAGCCCGTGCCGCGCACCGCGTCGTTCACCTCGGCGGTGGCCCCGTCGAGGGAGATCTGCACGTCGACGTAGTCGGACGCGGCCAGTCGGACCGCCACGTCCTCGCTGATCCGCGACCCGTTGGTGGAGAACTTCACCCCGACGTGGTGCTCGGTGGCGTAGTCGACCAGGTCCCAGAAGTCCCGGCGGATGGTGGGCTCGCCCCCGCCGATGTTGACGTAGAAGATCTGCATGCGCTCGAACTCGTCGATGAGGGCCTTGCACTCCGTCGGTCGAGAGCTCCCGCGGGTCGCGCCGGCCCGGAGCTCGACAGGCAGTGCACGCAGGCCAGGTTGCAGGCGTAGGTGAGCTCCCAGGTCAGGCAGATGGGGGCGTCGAGGCCCCGTTCGAACCGGTCGACCAGCCGGGTTCCGGTGGCGGGCGTCGACAGGGGGGCGAGGGTGGTCACGCCACCCGCTCGCAGATCATCCCGGAGTCGGCCAGCGTGGCGAGCGCCTGTTCGTAGGCGCCCAACTCCTCGACCGGCACGCCGGCCGCCCGGCAGGCGTCGAGGCCCGACGGCTGGTCGGCCAGCGACTCGACCACGGCCAGCAGGGTGCGGCTCTTCAGGAAGGAGAGCCGGCGCGTGCCGAAGTGGTAGGCGAGGGCGCCGAACGACTCCGGCCGGAGCGCCACCTGGGGGTGGAGCGCGTAGGGCCGGGACGCGTCGTAGGGCGCGCCCGACGGCGGGGTCTCTGGGGGCATGGTGCTCGGTCCGGGTCCGTCTGGGTGTCCGCCGCGGGCCTAGTAGACGCCGCACATCCCGTCGATGGACACGTCCTCGACCAGCAGGTCGGCTTCGACCAGGGCCTCGGGAGCGGTGGTCGGGGCGGTTCCGACCTCGTCGGCGGCCGTGGCCAGGGTGGTCTCCTCGGTCGTGGTGACGGTCATGGTTCCTCCGTTGGTCGGCCGGCTCGGAGCCGGGATCGCGTCAGTGGGTGCAATTTAGTGCACTCGATGCCAAAATGGAAGCGTGACGACCCGGCGGGCCCGATGACGAGCGGCGGGGGAGCCTGCGTCGGAGCCGACCCGGGGCCGTCCGGCCAGCACGTCGCGCCAGGACGTCGCCCGGGCCGCACTCGACCTCTTCGCCCGCCAGGGATACGACGAGACGACGGTCGACGAGATCGCCGCCGGCGGTCGGGATCTCCCGCCGGACGTTCTTCCGCTACTTCGAGTCCAAGCCCGACGTGGTCTGGGGGGAGTTCGACGCCGAGCTGGGCCGGCTGCGCGACCGGCTGGCCGAGGCCCCCGAGGCCGAGCCGATGATGGACGTGCTCCGCCGATCGGTGATCGCCACCAACCGCTTCGGGGCCGGCGAGCTCGACGAGCTGCGGATCCGGATGGTCCTCATCAGCACGGTCCCGACCCTGGTGGCCCACTCCGCCGTCCGCTACGAGGAGTGGTGCGACGTGGTGGCCACCTTCGCCGCGTCGAGGCTCGGGGGGTCGTCCGGACGACCTCGGGCCCCAGACCGTGGCCCGGGCGGCGCTCGGGGCGGCCATGGCCGCCTTCGCCTGCTGGGCCCGGGCGGACAGCGACGACCTGGTCGGCGAGGTGGACCGGGCCTTCCGCCTGCTGGCCACCGGGTTCGCCCCGGAGCCCGGCCGGTCCTGAAGGGCGACCGTCCGGATCCCGGGGCGACGGATCCCGCAGGTCGACGGGACGGTCCGGGTCGGCGCGATGCTGTGGGCCTGAACCGCACGGCGCCGGGGGGCGCCGTGCCCAGGGGAGGACCACATGAAGATCCGTGCCGCCGTCTGTACCGGGCTCCACGAGCCGTGGAAGACCGAGGAGGTCGAGATCGACGCTCCCCATGCCCACGAGGTGACGGTGCAGATGGCACTATGCGGGGATGTGCCACTCCGACGAGCACCTCCGCAGCGGCGACATCAGCGTCGAGCCCGAGATCCTGTCGGTCTTCGGCGTCGACTCGCTCTTCCCGTGCATCGGGGGCCACGAGGGCGCCGGTGTCGTCGTCGAGGTCGGCGACGGAGTCGAGACGGTCGCCGTGGGCGACCACGTGGCCGCCGCCTTCATGCCGGCCTGCGGCACCTGCTTCTGGTGCGCTTCGGGCCGCCAGCACCTGTGCGACCTCGGCATGTTCACCCTGGCCGGCCCGATGATGAGCGACATGACCTGGCGGCACCACCTGGGCGACGCCAACGTCAACCGGATGACCCAGCTCGGCACGTTCGCCGACCACATGGTGGTCAACGAGGCGTCGCTGGTGAAGATCGACCCCGACGCGTCGCTCAAGGCCGCCGCCCTGATCAGCTGCGGCATCTCCACCGGATTCGGCTCGGCCGTGGACCGGGCCAAGGTCCGGCCCGGCGAGACGGTCGTGGTCGTCGGGTGCGGCGGCGTCGGCTCCGGCGCCCTGCAGGGCGCCCGCCTGGCCGGTGCCCGCCAGATCATCGCGGTGGACCTCGTCCCCTTCAAGCTCGAGAAGGCCAAGAAGATCGGCGCCACCCACACGGCGAACTCGATGCTCGAGGCCAACCTCATGCTGCCCGAGCTGACCGAGGGTCGGATGGCCGACGTGGTCATCCTCACCCCGGGCGTGCTGACCGGCGACCTGATCGCCCCGGCCATGGCCCTGGCGTCGAAGGACGGCCGGGTGGTCGACCACGGCCATCGCCCCGTTCAACCAGAACCAGGTCGACCTCAACCTGTTCAACTTCGCCATGTACAACCAGGCGCTGCTGGGCACGGTGTTCGGCTCGGTCAGCCCGCGGGTGCAGATCCCGAACCTGCTCCGGCTCTACGAGGCCGGCATGCTCGAGATCGACGACCTGATCACCCAGGAGTACTCGCTCGACCAGGTCCAGGACGGCTACGACGACCTGGCCGCCGGCACCAACATCCGCGGCATCGTCACCTTCGACGTCTGACGCGGGCCGACCGGTCCGCCTCCGGGCCGGCACGACCGACAGCACGACGCCCCGGGGCCGGGCCCCGGGGCGTCGTCGCGTCGATCGGTGCGGGCGGGGGTCCGCCCACGGAGGTGCGGCGCTCAGCCGAGCAGCTTGGCCTTGGCCGCCGCGAACTCCTCGTCGGTGAGCAGGCCGTTGCTCCGCATCTCGGCCAGCTTGGTCAGCTCGCCGGTGATGTCCACGTCCCGGTGGGCCGCGGCGGCCGGCGGCCGGCGGGCGGCGGCGGAGGTGCCTGCGGGGCGGCCTGGGCCTGCTGGTCGGCCACGGCCTTCTGCTCCTGGCGGTTGCGGACCCCGCCGGCCACGGCGGTGGCCGTGCCGGCGACCACCGCGGTGCGGGCCATCGTGCCCACCAGTCCGGGACGTCCCATGCGACGCATCATCGTTGTTGCCTCCTGTGGTTCGGTTGCTGTTCGTGTCAGTCGGTGCCGTCCGGTCCGGACGGGTCAGTCGAGGGCGGCGAGCTCGTCGAGGAGCTCGTCGACGGCCAGACCGGGGAGGCGCATCTCGCCGGTCAGGACGCCGCCCGACGCGACGATGGCGTCGCGGAAGGGCTTGGCCCAGGTGTGCTCGAAGACCAGGATGGCCTCGGAGTCGCCCGGGGCCAGGCCGTCGGCCAGCTCGAGGATGTCCTCGTCGGAGATGAGCGACTCGACCTGGTCCAGGACGTCGGCCAGCCGGGCCGCGTCGTGGTTCTCGGCGAGCTGCTCGAACTCCACGAAGGTGACGTCGCCGGCGCCGTCGCGGGTGACGAACACCCCGTCGATGACGGTGATGGTCCCGCTGGCCGTCAGGCGCTCCAGCTCCGGGATGATCGCCCCGTTGAACTGGCTGCCGGGAAAGCTGAACACCAGGACTTCGACTGGTCCGAGCGCCATCGTCCACCTCCGAGTGGCGATCGGGCGGCGCCCGCGGAGGTCGTCCTCCCGGCACGCCGGCGTGTGTGTGCGACCCTAACAGGACCGACGTGCGACCGGCGCCGGCGCGGTGGGTGGGGGCCGGTCCGGTGCGGCGTCCCCCGGTACTGTGGTGCACGGACCGGGCACCGGACGGACGGACCGCCGGTCCGACCTGGGACCTCACCTGACCTGACCGGAGTGTGACCGTGCCCTTCGACCTCGCCGCACTGCTCGACGCACACCGGGGCGAGGCCTACGCGCTGCACGAGCGAGTACCTCAATCCCCAGCTGGCCAAGGTCCTCACCACCCTCGGGTTCGACCGCACCTACGTCCGGGGCGAGGGTGCCTACCTGATCGACGACCAGGGCGGCCGCACCCTCGACTTCCTGTCCGGATTCGGGGTGTTCGCCCTGGGGCGGAGCCACCCGGTGGTGAAGGACGCCCTCCGCCAGGCCCTCGACGCCGACCTCCCGAACCTGGCCCAACTGGACTGCGCCCTGCTGCCCGGCCTGCTGGGCCAGGCTCTGGTGGAGCGGGCCCACGCCGGCATCCGGCGGGCCGTGTTCACCAACTCGGGTGCGGAGTCGGTGGAGGCGGCCATCAAGTTCGCCCGCTGCGCCACCGGTCGCGACCGGATCCTCTACGCCGACCACGCGTTCCACGGCCTGACCAACGGGGCGCTGTCGCTCAACGGCGGCCAGGAGTTCCGGGTCGGGTTCGGCCCCCTCCTGCCTCGTTGCGACCCGGTGCCGTTCGGCGACATCGACGCCCTGGAGGCCCGTCTGCGCCAGGGCGACGTGGCCGCCCTCGTGCTCGAGCCCATCCAGGGCAAGGGGGTCTACCTGGCCTCCGAGGCCTACTGGCGCAAGGCCCAGGCCCTGTGCCGACGGTACGGGACCCTCCTGGTCATGGACGAGGTCCAGACCGGCATGGGCCGGACCGGCCGCTTCTTCTGCCACCGGCACTGGGGTCTCGAGCCCGACATCATCACCCTGTCCAAGGCGCTCTCGGGCGGCTACGTGCCGGTGGGCGCCGTGCTCACCACCGATGTCGGTCTTCGACGCCGTCTACAGCTCGATGGAACGGGCCGTCGTCCACTCGTCGACGTTCTCGCGCAACCAGCTGGCCATGGTGGCGGGGCTGGCCACCCTGCAGGTGCTGGACGACGAGGACCTGGTGGCCGGGGCGGGGGACCGGGGGGACCGGCTCATGGCCGCGCTCGCCCCGCTGGTCGACAAGTACGAACTGCTGCACGAGGTCCGGGGCATGGGCCTGATGATCGGGCTGGTCTTCGGTCCACCCTCCTCCCGGTCGGGCCGGGCCCGGTTCAAGGTGCTGGAACTGGCCCGCAAGGGGTTCTTCTCCCAGTTGATCGTGGTGCCCCTGTTCCACCGTCACCGGATCCTGACCCAGGTGGCCGCCGACAACGTCAACATCGTCAAGCTGCTCCCGCCGCTCATCATCGGGGACGAGGAGATCGACGCCTTCGTGGCCGCCCTCGACGACGTGCTGGCCGACGCCACCCGCAGCTCCGGGCTCCTGCTCGAGGTCGGCACCACCATGGCCCGCAACTCGCTGCGCCGCGACCGGCATCGCCCGGACGGCCGGACCACCGCCACGCGGTCGTGACGGCCACGGACGCGGCCGCGGGACCCCGGCCCGGGACCCGGGTGCTGGTCACCGGGGGCGCCGGGTTCATCGGCTCCTCGGTGATCCGGGCCGCCCTCGGACCGGGGTGCGGAGGTGGTGGCGATGGTCGAGCCCGGAGGCGACACCGCCAACCTCGACGGCCTCGACGTGGAGATCGTGTCGGGTGACCTGCGCGACCCGGTCGCCGTCGACCGGGCGGTGGCGGGGTGCGCCATCGTCTTCCACGTGGCCGCGCTCTACCGCTTCTGGTCCCCCGACCCGGCCGCCTTCTACGACATCAACGTGACGGGCACCCGCCACGTCCTCGACGCCGCCCGGTCCCACGGCGTCACCCGGGTCGTCTACACCTCGACCGTCGGCACCCTCGGCCTGAACGGGGCGACCATCGACGCACCGGTGGACGAGCGCGTCCTTCGCCCACGTCGACCACCTCTTCGGCCTGTACAAGCAGTCGAAGTACGTGGCCGAGCACGAGGTGCTGCGCGCCGCGGCCGAGGGCCTGCCGGTCGTCCTCGTCCAGCCCACCACCCCGGTCGGGCCCCGCGACCGGGGGCCGACGCCGACCGGGCGCACCGTCCTCGAGTTCCTCGACGGCCGCATCCCCGGATACGTGGACACCACCCTCAACATCGTGGACGTCGAGGACGTGGCCGTCGGTCACCTGCTGGCCGCCGAGCGGGGCCGGTCGGGCGGAGCTACATCCTGGGGGGCGAGAACCTCGCCCTGCGCGACGTGCTGGCCACCCTGGCCGCGGTCACCGGACTGCCGGCCCCGACCCGCCGGTTCCCCGCCGCCCTGGCCCTGGCCGCCGGGCACGTCTCCGGATCTCGTCGAGGGCCGCCTGCTGCGGCGCGAGCCCTCCGTCCCCTTGGAGGGGGCGCGGATGTCCACCACCCAGATGTCCTTCGACGACACGCCGGGCCCGCCAGGAGCTGGGGTACGCGTCGCGCCCGGCCGACCGAGGCGCTCGAGCGGGCGGCCCGGTGGTTCGTCGAGTCCGGTGCCGTGCGCCCGGAGCGGGTGGACCGCTGCACCTGGCCCGGGAGCTGACCGGCGTCCATGGCGCTCCGACGCGCCGGGACGACCACGGGCACCCGGGCGACCGGTCTCTGGTCAGGCGCCGCCGACGGCTCGTCGAGGCCGCCGACCCAGTCGGCCAGGTCGCTGATCTGCATGGCGGACGCGTCGGCGATGTCGACGCCCCCGATCTTCGACGACCGGGCCGGCCCGCTGAGTCGCGTGCCCGCTCACTCGGGACAGGTGGCGAACGTCGCCGCCCGCTCCACGAAGGCGGGGACGTGCGGCCGCAGCCCGTCGACATCCTCGGACAGCATCGACTTCTGGATCCGTGGGATCAGTCCCTCGCAGGTGAGGTTGACCTCGTTGCCCTTGATCTCGGTCGGCTCCCTGTGGAGCAGATCCCGTAGTTCGACCGTGGTGTACCTGGCGATCGGCTCGTCCGGGTCGAGGAAGCCGCACCCGGTGTACATGCGGCCGAACCATCGTGGCCCTCGGCTACGTCACCTGAGGAGCCCGGTCCTGATGGCGAGAGTGGGGCATTGCCGGTGCCATCACGCCAACGACGCCAATTCAGGGCGGAACCCGACCAGGCACGGCAATTCCGTGTGTCGGGTTGGGAATCGCGTCTCGTCACACTCCGCAATGAGGCTGTAACGAACGAAAGGTCCCTGCAACAAGACCCGTCTCTATGTTGGAGCCATGCCCGCCTCCCGGGGAACTCCGTCGGATGATCTGATCGAGTTTCTTCATTGCGAAGCTCCGACCGAGTTGGAACGGCTTCAGTCCATCGCCAGGGTGCTTGAACCGACATCCGGGTGTTCCCTCGGTCCACGAGACCCACACACCTGCTCGTACGAGGACTGGTTGGTGACGACATTCCGGATCTTCAGATCGTCTGAGACAGTCGGGACCGCCGCATAGTGCCGGTTTCTCATCATCCGAGTCTCTCTGTGGAACGTCCGCCCATTCGTCGGCATTGGTCTGCACCGAGCACTTCCGTGCATTCCTCGGCCCTAGGCCACATTCTCGGCGCTTGGACCCGACGGATGATCGGGGGCACAGGAGCACGGTTGAAGCGTGGTTCGTTTCGAACACCGGACGGAACACGTGGGAATCGATTTGCGGCGACTGGGCTTGGTGGTGGGCGTCCGGCTGGGTCCCCCTCCAGCCGGACGCCCTCGCCAAGGAGTCGTGCAGCCGGGGCGGGAGCGAATGAGAGGGCGAAATGCATGCAGAGGTAGGCGACCGGATAGTCATGGCCTGTCAGCACGGATCCGGACGGGACCGGATCGGCGAGATCATCGAATCGCAGCAAGCTGACGGAAGTCCTCCGTACCTGGTCCGCTGGGACCACAACGGCAAAGAGGTCCTTCTCTTCCCTGGCGAGCAGGCCTTCTTCATTCGCACTGGTCGAGACGGAACCGCTTGAAGGCGCTGTCCTGCGAACGGGAAGTACGAGGGAATGGCGCGGCTGGAGCTTGGCGATAGTGCGACGACGTCGATCGGAATCCAAAGCAGGTGGGTCCCTTGATCGCGACTTGACGCCATACGAAATTGAGGTCGGTGACGCCATGACGGCAAGGCGTGACGCTGCTCTCAACCTCTGCTCCGTGCTCACTGACGACATCGGTGGTTACGAGGGCGGCATGGCCGAAGTCCGAGCTGGTCGGGCGTTGGACATTCTCGTGGAGCAACCCTCGGGCCGGATCCGGCAGCGCACTAGCGATGCCATCAGTGAGTTCGAGTCGTCACGCCACCGGTTTCGCCTCGCACTCGTCGCCGTGGCAGTCGCCGAAGGTCTGAACGCCCGTCAGGTCGGCGAAGCCTTCGGGTTCTCGCGCCAGCTGGCGAGTCAGTACATCAAGGAGGCCCGTGAGAAGTGGCCAGGGCTTGACCGCGCAAGTGGCGGACGAGAGTAGGCAGACAAGGACGCCGTGAGCCACGGGGGGGCGCCGACAGCTGTGGCGTATCGGGAGTGGTCCAATCTGCGGTTCGTGGATTCGCTCCGTGACCGCCAGCATCGCAGGCTCAGCGACATGGTCGCACGGTCGCGGCGATTCAAGCGCCAACTGCGTCCTGCCGAGGGTGCCGTTGGGAAGGGGGCAGTGTCGGACCCGTTGAACCGGGCACCCTGGACGCGGATCAGATCGTGGCTGTCGGGAACGTCCGGCGCAGGCGACTTCGACTGTGTCCTCCTGGCCACGCCCGTCCTGAATCCGTCCGGTGACTGCCCGGGACTCCGGATCCGGCTGGGTCCCGGACCTACAGTGAGCCGATGGACGACCGCGCCAACCAGCTGGGCGACCCGCCGGCCCACCGGCGCCCGACCCGGCCGGAACCCGGCTCCGGTGTGGTCCGCTACGTGGCCGACGCCGTGGTGCCGTGTGACGGTTCGGCGCACGCCTACCGCCCCGGGGCCGTCGAGGTGTCGGGTGACACCGTGCTGCGGGTGGGGGCACCGGCGGCCCTGCGGGCCGACGGCGGGCCCGGCGTACGGGAGATCCGGGTCGAGGGGGCGATCCTTCCCGGGTTCGTGAACGTCCACTGCCACTCGCCGATGACCCTGTTCCGCGGCACGGGCGAGAACCTGCCGCTGATCCGGTGGCTCGAAGACGTGCTGTGGCCACGCGAGGCCCACCTCGAGCCGGCCGACGTCTTCTGGGGGATGACACTGGCGGCGGTGGAGCTCCTGGGCTTCGGCGTGACCACCAGCTGCGAGATGTACTTCCACGAGGACGCGACCGCCGACGCCGTGGTGGCCGCCGGGTCGAGGGCGGTGATCACCCCGGGCGTGCTCCAGCTGCCCGGCACCGACGGCGGCAGCGCGTGGTGGGACGCCTGCCTCGACCGGTTCGCCGACTTCCACACCCGTCGCGACGGCGAGGCCGGTCGCATCGAGATCGGCTTCGCCGCCCATGCGGCCTACACCGTCCCGCTGCCGGGGTTGGTGGCCACGGCCGCCGCCGCCCGCCGACGCGACGCGCTGTTCCACATCCACCTGGCCGAGACCGAGCGGGAGGGGGATGCCTTCGCCGCCGAGCACGGTGGGTCGGTACCCGAGGTCCTGGCCGCAGCCGGGGTGCTCGACGGTCGGGTGCTCGCCGCCCACAGCATCTGGCTCTCGCCCGAGGACCTCGACGTCTACGTGGCCCACGACGTGGCCGTCGCCCACTGCCCCCAGTCGAACGCCAAGCTGGCCTCCGGAGTGGCCCCGCTCGTCGACCTGCTCGCCCGGGGCATCCGGGTCGGGCTGGGCACGGACGGCCCCGCCTCCAACAACGACCTCGATCTGTGGGAGGAGATGCGTCTGGCCGCCATGCTGGCCCGGCTCCGCCAGGGCGACGCCGGTGCGCTCCCCGCCGCGGCCGCACTCGACCTCGCCACCCGGGGCGCCGGTCGGGCTCTCGGCCGGCCGGACCTCGGGGTGCTGGCCCCCGGGTCCAAGGCCGACATGATGGCGGTCTCCCTCGACGACCCGGCATTCGTCCCGCTGTTCGACGACGCCATGCTGATCGAACACCTGGTGTGGTCGGCATCGAGCCGGCTGGTGACCGACGTGTGGGTCGGCGGCGAGCCGGTGGTGGTGGCGGGCCGGCACCGCACGGTGGACGTCGAGCGGGCCCGGGACGAGGTCGGCCGGAGGGCCGCCCGGCTGGTGGCGGCCGTCGACCCGTGACGCCGTCCGGCGGGGGACCGGCTGCGTCTAGGGCGTCGTGCCGCCGGCCAGGCCGTCGGCGTGGGCGGCCAGGTCGTCGGCGAAGCGCTGCATCATGGCCGGCAGCACCCTGGCCAGGATGCGGGCCGTCCCCGGCCACTTCGGGTCGTAGGCCCCGGCCCACACGATCCGGGTCCCGGTTCCGTCCGGGGTCAGGGTGACGTCGGCCCGGTAGTTCCGCACCGGGAAGCCGCTCAGGATCCGGTAGGCGAGGTGGCCGGGCGGGTCCCATGCCACGACCTCCTCGCGGGAGCCGACGCCGAATCGGGAGAACCGGCGCACCGCCCCCACGCCGTCGGGCACCGGGCTGGCCTCGTGCTGGAGGCCGGTGCTGGTCAGGAACGACCACTCACGCCACCGCCGGGCCTCGCCGACCAGCGGCCACACCACGTCGACCGACGCACGGGTGGCCGCCTCCACCCGATAGGTGCTGCCCCCGGTCGGCGGGGTCGGGGTCGTCATCCCTCGACGTGGGCCTTCAGTGCCTCGAGCGACCCCTGGTACACGCCCTGCATGAGATCGGCCATCTCGTCGGGGGCCGCGTCGACCACCCAGGTGACGTGGCTGCCCGAGCCGGCCGCGGTCACGGTGATGGTGGCCTGGTGGGACTCCACGGGCACGCCGTCGACGATGCCGTAGGTGATGGCCCTGGTGGCGTCGTCGCGGGACACCAACTGCTCGGTGATGGTCATGCCCATGGTGTCGAGGATGCGGTTCTCCCCCTCGACCCGGCACGACTCCATGCCCGGCATCCACCCGGCGATCCCGCCGAAGTCGCCCACCAGGGCCCAGACGTCGTCCGGGGTGCCGTCGACGTCGATCTCTGCAGTGCGCTCAGCCATGGTGCTCCTTCAAGTCTGGTCCGGTGACGGACGGTCGGGGTGCCGCCCTGCGGCCCGTCGGGCCGGAGGCGGACCGATGGTAGGCGCGCTCGCACCGGTGCTCCACCGCTAGCGTCACGACCATGAGCGGCCCGGCCCACGAGACGGACGACGTGGACGCCCGTTCCGTGGCGCACGGCGAGGTGCCGAGCGCCGGACAACGTGCCGGAGCGGTGACCTTCGACGGATACCCCGAGGGGACACCCAGCGTGGCCGACCTGCTGGTCGCCCGGGTCGACGACGTCCATCCGGCCATCGTGTCCGGCGACGCGTCGTGGACCTGGGCCGAGACGGTGGCCGCCGGCGCGGCACGGGCGGCGCTGCTGCGCTCGCTCGGCGACGTCGAGCCGCCCCACGTCGGGGTGCTGCTCGGCAACGTGCCGGAGTACCTGTTCTGGTTGGGAGCGGCGGCACTGTCGGGGGCGGTGGTCGTCGGGATCAACCCGACCCGCCGCGGTGCGGCCCTGGCCGGCGACGTCCGTCGCACCGACTGCCGCGTCCTCGTCACCGACGCCGAGGGGGCCGCCCTGCTCGACGGCCTCGATACCGGCGTCCCCCCCGACCGGGTGCTCCGGGTCGACACCGTCGACTACGCCGACCGGGTGGCCGCCCACTCCGGCGTCCGGGCCGACGAGGTGGTGGCGGCCGCGGCCCCGTCGGCGTCCGACCTCTTCCTGCTCCTCTTCACCTCGGGGACCACCGGGGTCCCGAAGGCGGTCCGGTGCACCCAGGGCCGCCTGGCCTCCATCGCGCTCCGTTCGGCCGAGGCCTACGGCTACGACCGCGACGACGTGGCCTACTGCGCCATGCCGCTGTTCCACGGGAACGCCCTGATGGTGCTGTGGGGGCCGACCCTGGCCGTCGGGGCGACGGTGGCGCTGGCCCGTCGATTCAGCGCGTCGGGCTTCCTGCCCGACGTGCGGCGGTACGGGGCCACCACCTTCACCTACGTGGGCAAGGCGCTGGCCTACGTGCTGGCCACCGAGCCGTCCGCCGACGACGCGACCTGCTCGCTGCGGCGGGGGTTCGGCACCGAGGCGTCGGTGGCCGACCACGCCGCGTTCCAGGAGCGGTTCGGGTGCGTGCTGACCGAGGGCTACGGATCGAGCGAGGGCGGGGTGGCCATCAACCGGGTCCCGGGCACGCCGGTCGGATCGCTGGGCCTGCCCAGCGAGGACGTGGTGGTGGTCGACCCGATCACCGGGACCGAGTGCCCGCCGGCCGAGTTCGATGCGTCCGGGGTACTGGTCAACGCCGGCGCCGCCGTGGGCGAGATCGTCAACCGCTCCGGCACCGGACGCTTCGAGGGCTACTACGACGACGTCGAGGCGACGGGCCAACGGGTGCGCGGGGGCTGGTACTGGACCGGCGACCTGGCCTACCGCGACGCCGACGGATGGTTCTGGTTCGCCGGCCGCGGCGGCGACTGGCTGCGGGTGGACTCCGAGAACCTGGCGGCCGGGCCCATCGAGCGGGTCCTGGTGCGTTTCGCCGACGCGGCCGCGGTGGCCGTCTACCCGGTGCCCGATCCCCGATCCGGCGATCAGGTGATGGCCGCCATCGAGCTCCTGCCCGGGCGGACCTTCGATCCGGTCGCCTTCGCCGGGTTCCTCGGTGACCAGGACGACCTCGGTACCAAGTGGGCGCCCGCCTACCTGCGGGTGACGGCCGCGCTGCCCATGACGGCCAGCGGCAAGGTGACCAAGGAGCCGCTCCGCCACGAGGGTTGGTGGCGCGGGGACGACCTGCTGTTCCGCCGCCGTCCGGCGCCGGCCGGAGGGGGACCGGCCTATGTCCCGATGGGCCCGGACGATGTCGCCGACCTCCTCGCCGAGCTCGGGTCCCACGGGCGGTCGGGCCTGGTGACCGGATGAGCGAGCCGGTCGCCCCGCCCCGCCCGGGCCGGCTCGACCGGCTCGACGCCCTCCTGCAGCGCCACCGGGTCACCGCGGTGGCTTCGGCCACGTATGCGAAATGGGACCGCGACGGGGCGGGCCGACTGGCCAACCTGCTGGCCTATTCGGCCTTCCTGGCCGTCTTTCCGTTGCTGCTGGTGCTGCTCACCCTGGTCGAAGTGCTCCTGGTGGGCCACAAGACCGTGCAGCAGGAGGTCATCGACGCCGCCCTCCGGCAGTTCCCCGAGATCGGGTCCGAGCTCCGGGCCAACGTCAACGGGCTGACCGGTCGCAACGCGGCGTTCCTGGCCGTGGTGCTGGTGTGGCTCGTCTACGGATGCCTCCGGCTCAGCCGCCATGCACAGATCCTGATGGCCACGGTGTGGGGCGTCCCCCGCCACGACCTCCCGCCCTACTGGCGGTGGCTGCCCCGGGCGGTCGCCTTCCTCCTCATCCTGGGTGTGGGATTCGTGGCCGGCGGGGCCCTGTCCGGGATCGGCAGCTTCGGGGGGTTGGGACCGGCATCGGCGCTGGTCGGCCTGGCCGCCTCCCTGGCCGTCAACGTGGCCATGTTCTGGGCGGGGTTCGCCGTCGTGGTGTCGGTGCCCGACCCCGGCCGGTCGCTGTGGCGCGGCGCGCTGGTGGCCGGGATCGGGTGGACCCTCCTCCAGTTCGGGGGCACCCAGCTCGTCACCCACGAGCTGCGGCACTACCGCACCCTGTACGGGACGTTCGCCAGCGTCATCGTGCTGGTGTGGTGGATCGGCCTCGGCACCCTGCTGACCGCGTTCGCCGCCGAACTCGACGTGGTGGTGCAGCGCCGGTTGTGGCCGCGCTCGTTCCGCCGGAGCGGCGCGACGCCCGACGCCGGTCCCCCGACCGACCCTCAGCCCTCGACGGCGACCGGTGCCGCTGCCTGACCAGCCGGGCCGGCGGCGTCGGTGGCCACCGTCCGCGGCGCGGGGATGATCAGTCCGAGCAGGCCGCCGGCCAGGACCGCCACCGCGGCGATGAGGAACGCCCGGGCGTAGCCCTCGGTGAGGGCCACGGCCACCGCGTCGTGACCGCCGGACCGGTGCTGCAGGGCCGCCGGGTGGCCGAGGAGGGCGGCCGTGCGCGAGGCGGCCAGCGTGGTCAGTGCGGCCAGGCCCACCGACGCCCCGATCTGGCGGCTGCAGTTGACGAGGCCCGACGCGAGTCCGGCCTCCTCGTGGGGGACGCCACCGGTGGCGAGGAGGGCGATCGGCGTGAAGGCGAGGCCCATGCCGAACGTGGCCAGGATGCCGCCCCCGCAGGCACCGGTCCAGTAGCTGTCCCCGGCCTGGATGAACGACAGCCAGAAGAGGCCGGCCGAGGCGAGGCCGGCGCCGATCATGAGCACGTTGCGCGGCCCGAGGCGGGGGGCGATGCGTCCACTCAGCGTGGCCCCGGTGGCGATGGCCAGCGTCTGGGGGAGGAAGGTCAGTCCGGTGACCACCGGGCTGTAGCCGAGGACCTGCTGGAGGTAGAGGGAGAGGAAGAACCACATGGCGAACATGCCGACCCCGAAGCAGAACATCACCAGGTTCGCCCCGGTGACCGACCGGATCCGGAACAGGCGGAGCGGGACGAGGGGATGGGTCGCCACCCTGGCCTCGATGATCACGAAGGCGAGGAAGAGGAGGGCCGAGGCGCCCAGCACGACCAGGGTGGACGTCCCCGTCCACGGCACGGCGTCGGTGTGGGAGATGGCGTAGACGAGCAGGAAGAGGGCCCCGGTGACGGTGGCGGCCCCGGCCACGTCGAGGGGCTGGCGCGCACCCTCGGCGCGGGACTCGTGGAGACGTCCCCGGGCGGCCACGAACAGGGCGATGCCGATGGGGACGTTCACGAACAGGATCCACCGCCACGACAGGTACTGGGTCAGGATCCCACCGAACAGGGCGCCGGCCGCCCCGCCGCCGGCGGCCACCGCGCTCCACACGCCGAAGGCCTTGGCCCGGGCCCGCTGGTCGCGGAAGGTCACGGTGAGGATGGTGAGCGTGGCCGGGGAGAGCACCGCGGCACCGACCCCCTGGAGGCAGCGGGCGGCGATCAGGGTGGCCTGGTTCGTGGCGAAGCCGCCGAGCAGGCTGGCCCCGGTGAACAGCACGAGGCCCAGGAGGAAGATCCGCCGTCGGCCGAAGAGGTCGGCGAGCCGCCCGCCGAGGAGGAGCAGGCCGCCGAAGGTCAAGGCGTAGCCGGTCACCACCCACTGGAGGCCGACCGCGCTGAAGTGGAGGTCGCGCTGGATGGCCGGGAGGGCCACGTTCACGATGGACACGTCGAGGACCACCATGAACTGGGCCAGGCAGACGACGACCAGGATGACGGTGTCCGACGAACGGGGCCGCACCCCCGCCTCGGGGACGGCCGCCTGTGGGGCGGGGGAGGTCGGCTCGGGCATGGGACGATCGTAGAGGCGCGGGCCCCACGGTCATGCGTCCCGGTCGGGGGACCCTCAGCCGGCGAGTCGCGCCACGAGGCGTCGGCGGGCCTCGGGCCACTCGACCGACAGCATCGAGAACACGGCCGAGTCCCGCACCGTGCCGTCGCTGGCCGGCCGGTCGGCCCGCAGCACCCCGTCGAGGGTGCACCCGATGCGGGCGATCGCCGCCCGGGAACGTCGGTTGCGGGCGTCGGTCTGGAGCCGGACGGCGCGGACGCCCCACCGGGTGAAGGCATGGTCCAGCATCAGCAGTTTGGCCTCGGTGTTGACCGGGGTCCGCTGGGCGGCCGGGCCGAGCCACGTGTGGCCGATGCTGACCAGGTCGAGCCCGCCCCCGCCGGGCGCGGGCGTGGCGCCGGCCTCGATCGTCGACCAGTCCCACTGCTCCAGCGCGTAGAAGCGGGTACTCCCGACGATCCGGTCGAGGGCCAGCGACCGGGTGGCGAAGGGGACCTGGTCGCCGGCCTCGGCGTGTGCCAACGCCTGGTCGACGTAGGCGGTCATGGACGGACGGTCGGCGGGCACCCACGTGTAGCCGAACGAGGAGCGGTCGTCCCCGGCCGCCTCCACCAGGTCGTCGACGTGACCGGGGTGGAGCGGCTCCAGGCGGACGTGGGTGCCTTCCAAGGTGAACGCCTCGCGCATCCCCCCAGTCTGGCGGAGCCCGCCGCCGGTGGGCGCCGTCGGTCCCCCGGGTCCGTGACCCGGCCGTGCCCCCCGTAGTATCTGGTCCGCACACCACACCCCGTCAGCGGCACCGGTCCGGTCGGACCGGTCGACCGAACAGCCCCAGCCGACCGAGCCCCGCCGTCCGAGCCCCGCCGTCCCATCGTCCGTCCCAGCAGAAGGAAACGCCCCGTGTTCCGCCCGGTACCCGCCGAAGCCGATTTCACCGCCCTCGAGGACGAGGAGCTGGCCCGGTGGGGCGCGCACCGGATCTTCGAGCGGTCGGTGGAGCTGCGGGCGGGGGCCGAGCCGTGGGTGTTCTACGAAGGCCCGCCGACGGCCAACGGCCGACCGGGCCTCCACCACGTCTGGGCCCGGGTGTACAAGGACCTGTTCTGCCGGTACCGGACCATGCGCGGCTACGCCGTCCCCCGCAAGGCGGGCTGGGACACCCACGGGCTGCCGGTCGAGGTCGAGGTGGAGAAGCAGCTGGGCCTGACGGCCAAGCGCCAGATCGAGGACGAGGTGGGGATCGCCGAGTTCACCCGGCTGTGCAAGGAGTCGGTCCGGAACTACGTGGGCGAGTGGAAGACCCTCACGGAGCGCATCGGCTACTGGATCGACATCGACGACGCCTACTGGACCTTCTCGCCCGAGTACGTCGAATCGGTGTGGGCCAATCTGAAGAGCCTGTGGGACCAGGATCTGCTCTACGAGGACATCAAGGTCGTGCCCTACTGCCCGCGCTGTGGCACCGCGCTGAGCAGCCACGAGCTCGGCCAGCCCGACGTCTACCGGGAGGTGGAGGACGAATCCGCCTACGTGCGCCTGCCGCTGACCGACGAGGGTCCGGTCGCCGCCGGACTGGCCGCCACCCTGGGCCGGACCTCGGTCGACGGCCTCGCCCTCATCGCCTGGACGACCACCCCGTGGACCCTGCTGTCCAACACCGGGGCGGCGGTCGGCCCCGGGCTCGACTACGCGGTGGTCGGCGACGCCGTGGTGGCGGCGTCCCTCGTCGAGCAGGTGTTCGGCGAGGGGGCGTCGGCGGATGCACTCCTGCCCGGCTCGGCGCTGGTGGGCCTCCACTACCGCCGCCCCTTCGACGACGTGGGGACGTCGCCGGCCGACGCCGGCCGGATCGGCTGGCGGGTGGTCGCCGGTGACTTCGTCGAGGCCGACGAGGGGACCGGCATCGTGCACCTGGCTCCGGCGTTCGGGGAGGTGGACCGTCAGGTCGGACGCACCTCGGACCTCCCGACCATCAACCCGGTCGGACCGGACGGTCGGTTCACCGATGCCGTCTCCTGGCTGGAGGGGCAGTCGGTACGCGACACCAACGGCGAGGTCAACGACCGACTCGAGGCGGCCGGACTCCTGTTCCGCCGCCAGACCCACGCCCACCCGTACCCGCACTGCTGGCGGTGCAACACGCCGCTCATCTACTGGGGCAAGCCGTCCTGGTACATCCGGACCTCGGAGCGCAAGGCCGATCTGGTCACCCAGAACCAGTCCATCGGCTGGCACCCCGAGCACATCCGGGACGGCCGGATGGGGGAGTGGCTGGCCAACAACGTCGACTGGGCCCTGTCCCGCGACCGGTACTGGGGCACGCCCCTCCCGGTGTGGCGGTGCGACGAGGGTCACACGGTGTGCATCGGCTCGCTGGCCGAGCTCTCCGAGCGGACCGGGTCCGACGTCTCGGGCGTCGACCCCCACCGCCCGACCATCGACGAGGTCACCTTCTCGTGCCCGGACTGCGGGGGCGGACCCGACGGGCCGGTGATGCGCCGGGTGGAGCCGGTCATCGACGCCTGGTTCGACTCCGGTTCGATGCCGACCGCCCAGTGGGGCTACCCCGGAGCGCCCGGGTCGGCCGACTCGTTCGTGTTCCCGGCCGACTTCATCTGTGAGGCGATCGACCAGACCCGCGGCTGGTTCTACTCGCTGCTGGCCGTCAACACCCTGGTTCGGGGGGCCACGCCGTACCGGAACGTCCTGTGCCTGGGTCACATCGTCGACGCCGACGGCCGCAAGATGTCGAAGTCGGTCGGCAACGTCATCGACCCGTGGGAGATCCTGACCACCCGCGGTGCTGATCCGCTGCGGTGGTGGATGTTCTCGCAGGGGTCGCCCTGGACGCCGACCCGGGTGAGCTTCGAGGTCATCGACGCCTCCATGCGCGACGCCCTGCTGACGCTGTGGAACACGTGGGCCTTCTTCACCATGTACGCGACGCTCAATCTCTTCGACCCCGCCGACCCGTCCATCCCCGCCGCGGCCGACCGCTCCATGCTCGACCGGTGGATGCTGTCGCGGCTGCACGCCACCGTCGCCCGGGCCACCGAGTCCCTCGACGGCTACGAGCCGTTCCCGGCCGCCACCGCCATCGCCGAGCTGATCGACGACGTCTCGAACTGGTACGTGCGCCGCAGCCGCCGCCGCTTCTGGCGGACCGATCCGGACGCCGACCCGGCCGACTCGCTGGGCGCCCAGGCCACCCTCCACGAGGTCCTGGTCACCCTGGCCCGGATCCTGGCCCCGATGACCCCGTTCCTGGCCGACCGGATGTGGCGGGACCTGACCGGCGCCGACGAGGACGACTCGGTCCACCTCGCCGACTGGCCGACCGCGGCCACCCACCTGGTCGACCCGGGGCTGGAGGACGGCATGGCGCTCGCCCGCCGGCTGTCGTCGCTCGGCCGTGCCGCCCGGTCCGAGGCCGGGGTCAAGGTCCGCCAGCCCCTGGCCCGTGCACTGGTCTACCTGCCCCCGGGCAGCCCGACCCCGGCTCCGGGCGTCGTCGAGGACGAGCTGAACGTGGACCGGGTGGAGGCGACCGACGAGCTGGGTGACGTGCTCGCCTACGAGCTGGTTCCGAACTTCAAGCTGCTCGGGCCCCGGATCGGCAAGCGGGTCCAGGAGCTGCGGGCCGCCATGTCCTCGGTCGACGGTGCCGTGGCGGCCGCCGAGCTGGCCGCCGGGCGGCCGGTGGTGGTGGAGCTGGCCGACGGGCCCCTCGAGCTGGTCGGCGACGAGGTGGAGCTCCGGGTGCGGGCCCAGCCCGGGTTCGCCGTGTCGCGGGACGGGGCCGAGGTGCTCGCCCTCGACCTGGCCCTCGACGACGACCTGCGGCGTCGGGGCCTCGTCCGCGAGGTCATCCGGAACGTCCAGGAGCTGCGGAAGTCCTCCGGGTTGGCCGTCTCCGACTGGATCCACCTCCACCTCGACGGGCTCGACGACCTCGAGCCCTTCGGCGACGTCATCGGCCGCGAGGTGCTGGCCCGGACGGTGACGTTCGGGCCGTCGCCCGACGGAGCGACGGGGACCGTGATCGAACTGGACGACGGAGACGCCGTCCGCTCGGCGACCATCTGGGTGGCCAGGGCATGACCGGGGGGAGCCGGGGTGAGGCCTGCGTCCTGGCCGTCGATCTCGGCACCGGGGGGCCGAAGGTGGCCGTGGTGGCCGCATCCGGGCGCATCGTGGCCCACGCCACCGAGCCGGTCACCCTGTACCTCTTGGACGGTGGCGGGGCCGAGCAGGACCCCGAGGAGTGGTGGTCGGCGATCTGTCGGGCCGCGGCACGTGCCATGGGCACCGCCGGGGTCGACCCGACCGACCTGGTCGGCGTGGGATGCACGGCCCAGTGGTCGGGCACGGTGGCCGTCGATGCCGACGGCCAGGCCCTGATGCGGGCGGTCATCTGGATGGACTCCCGGGGCAACGCGGCCATCCGCGAGGTGGCCGGGGGCTCGGTCAACGTGCTCGGCTACGACCCGCGGAAGCTGATGCGCTGGGTCCAGGTGACCGGAGGTGCGCCGGGGTTGTCGGGCAAGGACCCGGTGGCCCACATCCTCTTCATCCGCCAGGCCTTCCCCGACGTCTACGCCCGCACGGCCACGTTCCTCGAGCCGGTCGACTACCTGAACCTCCGCCTCACGGGCCGGGCGTCCGCCTCCTACGACTCCATCGCCGCCCACTGGGTGACCGACAACCGGGACATCGACCACGTCACCTACGACGACAAGCTCCTCGACTGGACCGGTCTCGACCGTGGCCGACTGCCCGGGCTGGTGCCGCCCGGGTCGATCGTCGGCGAGGTGACACCCGCCGCCGCGGCCGACCTCGGCATCCCGGCCGGGCTGCCGGTGGTCACGGGCTCGGGGGACGTCCACTCGGCGGTGTTCGGGTCCGGGGCCGTGGCCGACTTCGCCACCCACCTGTACATCGGGACCTCGTCGTGGATCTCGGGCCACGTCCCGTTCAAGAAGACGGCGCCGACCTCCAACGTGGCGTCCATCCCGGCCGCGCTGGCCGGTCGCTACCTGATCGCCGACGAGCACGAGACGGCCGGCGCCTGCCTCACCTTCCTCCGGGACAACCTGCACCTCGCCCCCGACTTCGAGACCATGAACGCCATGGTCGACCGGGTGCCGGCGGGGAGCGGGCGGGTCCTGTTCACGCCCTGGTTGAACGGCGAACGCTCGCCGGTCGACGACCACACCGTCCGGGGCGGGTTCCACAACCTGTCGTTGGCGACCACGGCCGACCAGATGGTGCGGTCGGTGTTCGAGGGAGTGGCACTCAACTCCCGCTGGCTGCTCGAGGCGGTCGAGAAGTTCGCCGGCCGGCGGCTCGACTCCCTGGCGTTCGTGGGTGGCGGGGCCAACTCCGACCAGTGGTCCCAGATCCACGCCGACGTGCTCGGTCGTGAGGTCCGCCAGGTGGCCGACCCGGTGCTGGCCAACGTGCGTGGGGCGGCGCTGCTGGCCCTCCACGCCCTGGGCCGGGTCTCGCTCGACGACATCACCGACATGGTGGAGATTCGACGGACCTATACGCCGAACCAGGCGCATGCCGCCGAGTACGACCTGCTCTTCGAGGAGTTCGTCACCCTCTACAAGCAGACGAAGGGCATCTTCAAACGGCTCAACCGCTTCTAGCGGACCGTTCGGGACAGGTCAGTCGTCGTCCCAGTGGCGACTCCACTGCGTGGTCGGGTCATCGGGAAAGGCCCGCTCCGGGTGTGCCACCGCCCAGGTCACGTACTGCTCGACGAGCGCCAGTGCGGCCGCCGCATGGCGGTCCGCCCCGCCCGGCGGCTGGTCGCGGAAGTGCCCGAGCGCCTCGCGGACGACGAAGCCGAGCTGCATCGTCCACACCATGGCCCCGACCCGCGGGATGTGGTCCGTGGGCACGCCGGCATCCGACAAGGCCTGCAGGCCTGCCAGCTCGATCCGCCGCATGGCCGCCGAGTGGCGGTTGTGGTGGAGGACGAGCGGGGCGAGGTGCGGGTGCTGGTGGCCGAGGTGGCGCAACTGGAGGAAGCGGGAACGGAGACGCTCGGCCCACGGGTCCGGGCCGTCCCACGGGTCCGCCATCTCGTCGAGGAGCTGCTCCACGATGCCGGACACCAGGTCCCGGCGATTGCGGACGTGGTGGTACAGGGCCATCGGCGTGAGGCCGACCTCGCCGGCCACGGCACGCATGGTGATCGCCTCGGGTCCGGACCGGTCGGCGATCCGGAGGCCGGCGTCCAGGACCTGGCGTCGGGTGGTCCGGTCGGTCGGTGCCACGGGAGCTCCGTTCGAAATGGGCTGCAACGGGTCTACGGCGTACGGATACCTACGGCGTAGACCGAGTCACAGAATCGGGTGGCCCCATGCTCTCCCGACCACCTTGCCCCCGACCTTGCCGGACCGGCACCCCCCGGACCGGCCGGACCGGCCCCCCTACCGCTCGCGGGCCGCGGTTGGCCGCGCTGACCACGGCGGCCAGCGAGGCATCGAGGATGCTCGAGTCCATGCCCACGCCCCACCAGGTCGACCCGTCCGCCCCCTCTGCCTCCACGTAGGCCACGGCCGACGCACCGCTGCCGGCGGTCAGGGCGTGCTCGCTGTAGTCCTTGACCTCGAAGCTGATCCCGAGGTCGCGGTGGAGGCCGGTGACCAGTGCGTCGATGGGTCCGTTGCCCTCGCCCATGACGGTGCGGGGCTCGCCGTCGACCAGGAGCTGGGCGGTCACGGTGGTGCGCCCCGCACCCGTCGTCATCTCGCTGGCGAGCAGCCGGACACCGGCCTCCTCGGGGAGGTAGGTCTGCGAGAACACGTCCCACATCTCGCCCGGCTGGATGACCGTTCCCGAGTCCTCCGTCACCTCCTGGACGTGCTTGGAGAATTCGACCTGGAGGCGGCGGGGCAGGTCGAGGCCGTGCTCGGTGTCCATGATGTAGGCGACACCGCCCTTGCCCGACTGGCTGTTGACCTGGATGATCGCCTCGTAGGTCCGGCCCGTGTGGCTCGGGTCGATCGGGAGGTAGGGGACCTCCCAGTGGTCGTAGTCGGTGCCGATGGCCTCGAAGCCCTTCTTGATGGCGTCCTGGTGGGAGCCCGAGAACGCCGTGTAGACGAGGTCGCCCGCATAGGGGTGCCGGGGGTGGACCGGCATCCGGGTGGCGAACTCGGCCACCCGGCGGACCTTGTCGATGTCCCCGAAGTCGAGGGCCGGGTCGACACCCTGGGAGAAGAGGTTCATGGCCAGCGTGACCACGTCGACGTTCCCGGTGCGCTCACCGTTGCCGAACAGGGTGCCCTCCACCCGGTCGGCCCCGGCCAGGACGGCCAGTTCGGCGGCGGCCACGGCGGTGCCCCGGTCGTTGTGCGGGTGCAGGCTGAGGACGATCGAGTCCCGGTGCTTGATGGTCCGACCGAACCACTCGATCACGTCGGCATAGACGTGGGGCCCGTACATCTCGACGGTGTTGGGCAGATTGATGATGAGGGGACGCTCCGGGGTGGGTTCGATGACGTCCATCACCGCCTCGCAGATCTCGACGGCGAAGTCCGGCTCCGTCCCGGTGAAGCTCTCGGGGGAGTACTCGTAGCGGATGTCGGTGTCGGGCAGGGTCGTCTCGAACTTGCGACACAGCCGGGCGGCGTTGACGGCGATGTCGATGATCCCCTGGCGGTCGAGGCCGAACACCACCCGGCGCTGCAGCGTGGAGGTCGAGTTGTAGAAGTGGACGATGGCCCGCCTGGCGCCACGCAGCGACTCGAAGGTCCGCTCGATGAGCTCGTCGCGGCACTGCACCAGGACCTGGATGGTCACGTCGTCGGGGATCATGCCGCCGTCGATGATCTCCCGTTGGAAGTCGAAATCGGTCTGGGAGGCCGAGGGGAAGCCCACCTCGATCTCCTTGAACCCGATGTCGACCAGGGTGCGGAACAACCGGAGCTTGCGCTCGGAGTCCATGGGGTCGACCAGGGCCTGGTTGCCGTCGCGCAGGTCGACGCTGGCCCACTGGGGGGCCACCGTGGTCTGGCGGTCGGGCCACGTGCGGTCGGTCAGGACGAGCGGGACGTAGGGACGGTAGAGATGGAACGGCATGGGGGAGACGTCGCACGGCATGGCGAGGCGCTGCCCGGAGTGGCCGGCGTCTGGGGTGGTGTGGTCGTGGTCGCTCATCGGTGCTCCCTAGTCTGCTGATTCTTGCTCGATGCCCGGCCCGCTTCGCGGTCCCGGTCCGGCGGTCGCGTCCTGCGTCCGGCCAACAAAAAACCTCCTGGCCGGAGGCACAGGAGGTTGCGGGCGAACGCGATGTGGCGTTCGCCGTCAGGTAAGGAGGAGGTCCAGGATCGAGTGGTTCATGCTCACTCCATGGTGCCAGCGCCACGGCGACCCGTCAAGGTCCCGCGCCGAGCGGCCCGGTGGCGGCGGTGTTCGCCCGCCCGGTCAGATGCGCTCGAAGTTGCGGGCCAGCTCCCAATCGGTGACCACCGAGTTGGCCTTCGCCCACTCCTGTCGGGCCGTGTTGACCAGATGCTGGTGGACCTGCGGGCCCGAACGCCTCGGCCGCCACCTGACTCGACTCGAGGCTGGCGATGGCCTCGGGAAGGGTGGTGGGGATCCGGGGGACCTCGGGGGCCCGGTAGGCGTTCCCGGTGAAGGCCGGCCCCAGCTCGACCCCGTGGTCGATGCCCCACAGGCCCCCGGCGATGGCCGCGGCCAGGGCGATGTACGGGTTCACGTCCGCCCCCGGGATCCGGCTCTCCACCCGGCGCCCGGGCCCGTGGCCCACCGCCCGGAACCCGCAGGTCCGGTTGTCCTCGCCCCACACCACGGCGGTGGGCGCCCACGAGTCGGGCACGTAGCGGCGGTAGGAGTTGACGTACGGGGCGAAGCACCAGGCCAGCTGGTCGGCGGCCTGCAGCTGCCCGGCGATCCACTGGGCCCCCACCTCCGAGAAGCCCGACGGCGTCTCGGTGCCCGTCGGCCGGGGCCATGAGGGGCGTGTCGTGGGTGGCGTCCCACAGGCTGGTGTGGATGTGGCAGGAGGAACCGGCGGTGTCCATCGACCACTTGGCCATGAAGGTGGCGGCCCGGCCGTACTCACCGGCGATCTCCTTCACGCCGTTCTTGAACACGAGGTGGCGGTCGGCGACCTCGAGGGCGGTGCCGTAGGTGATGTTGATCTCGTGCTGGCCGATGCCGGCCTCGCCCTTCGAGAACTCGATCGGGATGCCGGCCTCGGTCATCTCGTTGCGGATGCGGGCGATGATGTACTCCTCGCGCGACGTCTGCAGGAGCTGGTAGTCCTCGATCGACGTGGCGTGGGGGGTGAGGTTCTGCCAGCGCTTCTCGCCGGCCTCGGCGAACGAGTCGAGGAACAGGTAGAACTCGAGCTCGGTGGCGCACTTGACCACGTACCCCCGCTCGGCGGCCCGCTCGATCTGGCGTCGCAGGATCTGACGGGGGGAGACCTCGACCGGGTCGCCGTCCATGGTCAGGAGGTCGCACAGGACCAGCACGCTGCCGGGCAGCCAGGGGATGGGCCGGACGGTCTGCGGGTCGATGACGGCGTTCAGGTCGCCGTAGCCGGTCTCCCAGTTGGCGAACTCGTAGCCCGGGCAGCGGGTCCATGTCGACGTCGCAGGCCAGCAGGTAGTCGCAGGCCTCGATGCCGTGGTCGGCGACGTGCTCGAGGAAGAACGCCCCGGTCACCCGCTTGCCCACCGGTCGACCCTGGAGGTCGGGGAAGGCCACCACGACGGTGTGGACGTCCCCGGTTCGGATCTGGTGCGGGAGGGTCTCGAGCGTCAGCATCCCTGCACTCTGGCCCACGCCGCACGGAATCGTCCACTGCCGGGCCCCGGCCCGCCCGGCGCCCGGGCGCGGTCCACCGGCGGCGCCCGGCCGCGGGGCGGAGACGTGATCGGGGGATGGGATACTGGCACCCATGTCCCGACCGACCGCCCGCCCGCTGATCGGGGTGACCACCTACCGCCAGGACACCCGCTGGTGGTCGTGGGACCGTGACGCGGCCCTGGTGCCCGGCGTGTACCTGGACACGGTGGTGGCGGCCGGTGGCTGGCCGGTCCTCTTCCCGCCGCTGGCCGACGGGGTGGCCGAGGAGGGCGACGCGGTGGCCGTGACCCGCGTGGTCGGGCTCGCTGGTCGACGCGGTGGACGGACTCGTGGTCATCGGCGGTGGCGACGTGTCCTGCCGAGCGCTACGGCCAGGAGCCCGACCGCCGCAACGGCGGCATGAGCCAGTTCCGCGACGAGCTCGAGCTCCAGCTGCTCGACGCCGCCCTCGAGCGCGACCTTCCGCTGCTCGCCATCTGCCGGGGTCACCAGGTCCTGAACGTCCTCCTCGGCGGCACCCTCGTCCAGCAGCTCCCCGACCTGCTCGGCTCGACCCGCCACCAGCCCGCGGCCGGGGCCTTCGGCGAGGTGACCGTGGTGTCCGAGCCGGGCACCATCGTCCACGGCCTGCTGGGGGACCGGTCCGTGGTCCAGTGCAGCCACCACCAGGCCGTCGAGGAGCTGGGGGACTCGTTGCTGGTGTCGGCCCGCAGCGACGACGGGGTCATCGAGGCCGTCGAGGTCCTGGGCCGCACGCTTCGCCGTGGGCGTCCAGTGGCATCCCGAGGAGTACGGGGACGTGCGCCTCTTCGCCGGGCTCGTCGAGGCCGCACGGGTCCGCCGGGCCACGGCCGGTGTCCGGTGACGGCACCCGTCCCGGGAGTCCCGACGGCAGACCACGATCCCCGTCCCGGCGGCCGACCGCACCGATCGACGGCGCAACGAACCGATGAGCAAGGAGCAGGCATGAGTGACGTGACCGACGTCGTCAACCCGACCACCGAGGCGGTCATCGCCCAGGTACCGAGCCACGGGGTGGAGGAGACCGACGAGGCGGTGGCCCGGGCGCGTGGCCGCCGGGCCGGCGTGGCGGGCCATGGCCCCGGCCGACCGGGCCCGCCTCATGCGGCGGTTCGCCGACGACGGTCGAGGACCACCACGAGGAGCTGGCCCAGCTGGAGACGGCCAACGTGGGCAAGCCCATCGCCGAGAGCCGCGACGAGGTCGGCATGGTCGCCGAGGTCCTCTACTTCTACGCCGGCGCCGTCGACAAGCACCGGGGTGCCACCGTTCCGGTGGCCGGCGGGGTGGACATGACGTTCCACGAGCCGCTCGGCGTCGTCGGCGCCATCATCCCGTGGAACTTCCCCGTGGCCATCACCTCGTGGAAGGTGGGCCCGGCCCTGGCCACCGGCAACACGATCGTCGTGAAGCCGGCGGAGATCACCCCGCTCACGGCCGTGCGCCTGGCCGAGCTGGGCCTGGAGGCCGGACTGCCCGAAGGCGTGCTGCAGGTGGTGACGGGCAAGGGCTCGGTCGTCGGCACCCGCCTGGCCGAGCACCCGGACGTGGCCAAGGTGGCGTTCACCGGATCGACCGAGGTCGGCCGGGACGTGATGGCCCGCTCCTCGGGCACCATCAAGCGGGTCACCCTCGAGCTGGGCGGCAAGTCGGCCTCCGTCGTGTTCGCCGATGCCGACCTGGCCAAGGCGGCGGCGGCGGCCCCCGGCGGGGTGTTCGCCAACGCCGGCCAGGACTGCTGCGCCCGCAGCCGGATCCTGGTCCAGCGGTCGGCCATGGACGAGTTCCTCGACCTGCTGGCCGACGCCGTGAAGGCCTGGACCGTCGGCGACCCGACCGATCCCGACAACAAGATGGGCCCCCTGGTCACCGCCGCCCACCGCGGCGTGGTGGCCGGCTTCCTGGAGGACGGCATGGGCGCCGCCGGCGGGCCGGTGCCGGCCCACACCGCGGGCTCCGTGCCCGACGGCCCCGGGTTCTGGTTCCCGCCGACGGTCGTGGCCCCGGCCGATCCGGAGTGGCGCATGGCCCGCGAGGAGATCTTCGGACCCATCGTGGCCGTGATCCCGTTCGACGACGAGGCCGACGCCGTCCGCCTGGCCAACGACACCCCCTACGGGCTGTCGGGGTCGATCTGGACCCGCGACAGCGCCCGGTCGCTGCGGATGGCCCGGTGCCATCCAGGCCGGCAACCTGTCGGTCAACTCCAACAGCTCGGTGCGGGTGCAGACCAGCTTCGGCGGCATGAAGCAGTCGGGCTTCGGGCGCGAGCTCGGCCTCGAGGCGCTGGCCTCCTACACCGAGGTCAAGAACGTCTTCGTGTCGACGGTCGACTGACGCCGGTGCCCCCGCTCGACGGTGACGGGTCCGGCGGGCCCCTGGTGGCGGTGGTCACCGGGGCGGGCCGCGGCATCGGCGCGGGACTGGCCGCCCACTTCGCCGACCGGGGCATCCGCCTCGGCCTGTGCGCCCGCACGGAGACCGGACGTGCCCGCCGGGGGCCGACGCCCTGGCCGCGGCCGTCGACGTCGCCGACGCCGCCGCGGTGGGAGCGTTCGCCGAGTCGGTGGTCGGCCCGGTTCGGCCGCATCGACCTGTGGGTCAACAACGCCGGGGTGCTCGACCCCGTCGGGCCGCTGGCCGATGCCGATCCGGCCGCACTCGAGCGGAACGTGGCCACCAACGTCCTCGGGGTGATGCACGGGACGGCGGCCTTCGCCCGGCACGTCCGCGGCCGGGCGGGGACGGGGTCGTTGGTCAACGTGTCGTCCGGTGCCGCCACGCTCGCCCTACCGGGGCTGGGCGGCCTACTGCGCGTCCAAGGCGGCGGTCGAGATGCTGACCGAGGTGGTGGGGCTCGAGGAGGCCGACGCCGGGCTGCTGGCCTTCGCCGTCGCCCCCGGCGTCGTGGACACCGACATGCAGGCGCTGATCCGGGCCACCCCGGAGGAGCGTCTTCCCCGACGTCGGCCCGGTTCCGCCGCCTGCTCGACGAGGACGCCTTCCTCGACCCCGGCGTGGGTCGGGGCGTGCATCCTCGAACGGTGCGTCGACCCGGCGACCCGGTGGGTCCCCGAGCCGGGCCGGGGTGCGGTCCACTTCCGGGTCCCCGACCCGGGACCGGACAGCTAGCCCGCAGGCGGCGTCATCCCGCGGACGGCGGGTCGAGGTAGTGGCCCTGGTCGAGATCCTCCACGAGGCCGGGGCCGGTCGCCGTTGATGCGGGACGGGCTCGACGAACTCAGGTCGGTGACGGCGGACACCTGACCGGCCGGGTGGACCGGGTGCACCGCCGGGTCAGCGGCTCTGGCGGATCCCGGTGCCCGGGGCCGGGGTGCCGTCGCCGGCGTGTGCCTCGAGGAACTCGGCGATCCGGTCGAGGACGCATCCGCGGTGGTCGATCGGGCCCGAGCCGGTGGACGCCATCCGGTCGCTGTCAAGTGAAGTGCTGCCCCTCGACGTGCTGCGCGACGGTGGACGGCCCCGGCCCGGAATCTTGGACGGCGGGATCCGGGGCGTCGGCCCGGGTGCCGTCCGGCGTGAAGCCCTCCTGGGCGGGGTGCGCGGGTCGGGGCTCACGGGATGGTGGTGCGGGAGCCCGCCGGTCCCGGATCACGGTGAGGACGGGGCCGTCGGCGTGACGGCGCCGGCGCTCGGTGCGGGCTGGTGCGGAAGGTGCTCCGTTGCATGTCCCCCATGCTGCGGGTCGCCGCTAAGGGGAACCCAAGGAGGGGGTAGGAGAACGTGAAGAAGATCGGAAGAAGAACGTGAGAAGCCGGTCGTGGGCCCGGCCGTCCGCCGCAACGCCCGTCGCCGGTGGCGGTCCGGGTAACGTCGGCCCCATGTCCGACCGCTCCCGCAAGATCGCCAAGCCGGCCGCCGCCTTCGGCGTGCTCGCCACCATGGCCAGCATCTGGTGGTTCGCCCTGCGCCCCCGTCGCAAGGTCAAGCTCGACAAGTAGACGCACCCCGGGCGCCCGCGGCGTGCGCTGGCGGGGCGTGGCCCGGCGGCGGGCCTGCCGGGGGCCGGGCGTGCACCGGTAGCGTGGGCGGGTGGCCCTGGCATCGCTCCGCCCGCTCCGCTCGCGGAACTTCGCCCTCATCTGGTCGGCGGCCCTGGTCTCGAACCTGGGCTCGTGGATGCAGACGGTGGCGCTCGGCGTCCTCGTCTACGCCCGGACCGACAAGCCGGCCTGGGCCGGCCTGGTGGCCGCGGCCGGCGTTCGTCCCCATCGGGCTGCTGGCCCCGGTGGGCGGTGCACTGGCCGACCGCCTCGACCGGCGCAAGTGGCTGATCGCTCACCACCCTGGCCGAGACGCTGTTCGCCGCCGTCCTCGCCGTCCTCGCCGGCCTCCACCACGACCCGCCGTGGGCGCTGGTGGTCCTGTCGTTCCTCGGTGGGGCGTCCGGGGCGATCGGCTTTCCGGCCTACCAGGCCATGGTGCCCGACCTCGTGCCGACCGAGGACCTGCTGGGCGCCGTCTCGCTCTCCTCGGCCCAGTACAACCTCGGCCGGGTCATCGGCCCGGCCCTGGCCGGCCTCGTCCTGCTGACCGACAACTACGCCTTCGTCTTCGGGATCAACGCCCTCTCCTTCGGCGCGGTCGTCGTCGCGCTGCTGCTCGTCCACCTCCCGAAGCCGCTCCCGGTGACCGGGCTCCTGTCGATGGTCCAGCGGATCGTCGAGGGCGCCCAGGCGGCCCGGGCCGAGCCGGGGTGCCGCTCGGCCATCGGCTGGATCGCCGTCGTGGCCCTGCTGGCGTCGCCGTTCATCGCCCTGGTGCCGGCCATGGCCAAGCAGTACCATGCACGCGGTCGGGATCGGCCCGCCGCTCATCACCGCGCTCCTGGTGACCGCCCAGGGCATCGGTGCCGTGGCCGGCGCCCTGGCCCTGCCGGGCCTGGCCATCCGCTTCGGCCGGCTGACGATGCTGCGCACCGCGCTGTTCGCCGTGCCGCGTCCTGCTGTGCGGCTACGCGCTGGCCCCGTCGCTGCCGCTGGCCCTGGTGGCCTTCGTGGCCGTCGGCGCCGGGTACATCTTCCTGCTCTCGGGGCTCAACACGGTGGTGCAGCTCCGGGCGCCGGCGGAGGCACGGGGCCGGATCCTGAGCATCTACATGATGGCGCTCGGCCTCGTCTATCCCCTCGGCGCGGTCCTCCAGGGCTGGCTGGCCGACACCCACGGCGATCCGGGCGGTCACGGTGTGCGGCGCGCTGGCGCTGCTCGCCGTGCTGCGTGCTCGCCGCCGTGTTCCGCCGACGGCCTTCGCCAACCTGGCCGACCCGCCGTCGACGGACGGGCCGCCGTCGACGACGGGCCGCCGTCGACGGATACGCCGATGGTCGGCCCCGTCGGCGTGCCGACACCCCGACCCGGCCTGGCCGCGGGGACCGGGTGACGCCGGCCACGGGCGTCGAGGTCCTGACCGCCGCCGACGCCGAGGCACGCCCAGGCCCGGGCGGCCGGCGCGCTGCTGGCCGCCGGCTGCCGCGAGGGGGACCGGGTCGCCTTCTGCCTCCCGTCTTCGGCCGCCCTGCTGTGCGCGGTGCTCGGCGCCCTGCGGGTGGGGGTGGTGCCGGTCCTGTTGAACGCCACGCTGACCGCGGCCGAGCGCGACGCCCTGGTCGACGACGCCGACCCGACCCTGGTCGTGCTCGACCGCGACGGCGCTGGCCCGCCTCGACGCGGGACCGCCCGTCGCCCTCGCCCCGTTCCCCCGGACGCGGCCGATGCACTACACGTCGGGCACCACCGGACGGGCCAAAGGGGTGTGGACCGGTCTGTGGGACGAGGTCACGGCGGCCGCCGCGCTGGCCGACGAGGCCGACCTGTGGGGCTTCGGGCCCGACGACGTCCACCTGGTCTGCTCGCCGATGTACCACTCGGTGTCGGTGCGCTTCGCCGGGGGCACGTTGCTGCGGGGCGGCACCTGCATCGTCCTCGACCACTTCGACGCCGACCGGGCCGCCGCCGCCCTGGACGGCGGCTACGGGCCGGTGCCGACCACCACCTTCGTGGCCCCCTCGGCCCTGGCCCGGCTGTTGGCGCTGCCCGACAACGGGCCGGAGCGGTTCGCGCCGGCTGCGCCTCCTCGTCCATGCCGGATCGCCCTGCCCGCCGGCGCTGAAGCGGGCCGCCCTCGACGTGGTCGGTGACCGACGTGCTGTGGGAGTTCTACGGCTCGACCGAGGGCCAGTTCACCGTGTGCCCGCCCGACGTATGGATGGAGCGTCCGGGCACGGTCGGCCGGGCCCGCCGCGGCCGGACCCTGTCCGTCGACGACGCCGGGGTCGGTCTGGTGCCGTCCACCGGACTTCGCCCGCTTCTCCTACTGGCGCGATGCGGCCAAGACGGCAGGCGGCCTGGCGGGACGGGGCCTTCACCGTCGGCGACCTGGGCCGGCTCGACGACGAGGGCTACCTCTTCCTCGACGGACGCCGGGACGACCTCGTCATCACCGGCGGGGTCAACGTCTACCCGGCCGAGGTGGAGGGCGCCCTCTGCGAGGTGGCCGGGGTCCGCGAGGTCGCCGTGTTCGGGGTGTCCGACGAGGCGTGGGGCCAGCGGGTGTGCGCCGCGGTGGTCGTCGACCCCGGGGCCGACCCCGGTGTGGTGGTGGCACGCCTGCCGGAGCTACGCGGCGGCCCATCTCGCCGGGTACAAGCGACCCAAGCGGTACGAGGTGGTCGACGCCCTGCCCCGCACGGCCACCGGCAAGGTCCGGCGCCTGGCGTTGCCGGCGATCGCTCGGCCTCGACGGAGCCGGCCTCGACGGAGCCGGCCCGACTGAGCCGGGCCGGACGCACGCCGCACCGGCGGGTCCGTGGCGATCGGGGTGCCACGGGCCGGGGAAGCCGGTCGTGGCCATCGGCGATACTGGTCGGCATGCACGCCGTCCGTCCCGGTCCCCCGATCGCCACCGTCAACCCGGCCACCGGCGAGCTGCTCGAGTCCTTCGAGCCCATGGACGCCGGCACCGTCGAGGACCGTCCTCGCCACCGCGGCGACCGGTGCCGCCCTCTGGGCACGGTCCACGTTCGACCGAGCGGGCCCGGCTGCTGGTGACGGCGGCGGAGCTCCTCGAGGGTGAGGTGCCCGACATCGCGGCCAGACGGTCACCACCGAGATGGGCAAGCCCTTCGCCCAGGCCAAGGGCGAGGTGGCGAAGTGCGCGCTACGGGTTCCGCTGGTTCGCCGAGCACGCCGAGGCCATGCTCACCGACCAGCGAGGTGCTGGTCGACGCCTCGCTGGGCCTCGTCACCTACCAGCCGCTCGGGGTGGTGCTGGCCGTCATGCCGTGGAACTTCCCGCTGTGGCAGGTGGCCCGTTTCCTCGCCCCGGCGGTGATGGCCGGCAACGTCGGCCTGCTCAAGCATGCGCCGAGCGTCCCGAGGACCGCCCTGCTCCTCGAGGACCTGTTCCGACGGTCCGGGGCCCCCGACGGCGTGCTCCAGACCCTCCTCATCGGCACCGACCAGGTCCCGGCGGTCATCGCCGACCGACGGGTGGCCGCCGTCACCCTGACCGGCAGCGTCGGGGCGGGGCGGGCCGTGGCCGCCCAGGCCGGCGCCGTGGGCAAGAAGGTCGTGCTGGAGCTCGGGGGCAGCGACCCGTTCATCGTCCTGCCCTCGGCCGACCTCGACCGGGCCGTCCCCGTCGCCGTGCAGGCGCGGGTCCAGAACGCCGGGCAGTCGTGCATCGCCGGCAAGCGCTTCATCGTCCACGAGGCGGTGGCCGACGAGTTCACCGAGCGGTTCGTGGCCGCCATGGCCGCCCTGTCGGTGGGCGACCCGTTCGACCCGGCCACCGAGGTCGGCCCGCTGATCAACGCGGCCGCCGTCGACGGCATCGAGGGCCAGGTCGAGGACGCCCGGGCCAAGGGCGCGACCATCCTGTGCGGGGGCGAGCGGGTGGTGGGGCCGGGCGGCCCGGACCGTCCGGGCTGCTTCTACCGTCCGACCGTCATCACCGACATCGCCCCGGGCATGCGGGTGGCCACCGAGGAGGTCTTCGGGCCGGTGGCACTGCTCTACCGGGTGGCCGACGCCGACGCGGCACTGGCTCTGGCCAACGACTCCGAGTTCGGCCTGGGCTCCAGCGTGTGGACCTCCGATCCGGACGAGCAGCAGCGGTTCGTCACCGGGCTGCAGGCCGGGCAGGTGTTCGTCAACGGCATGACGGTGTCGATGCCCGAACTCCCGTTCGGCGGCATCAAGAGCTCGGGCATCGGGCGCGAGCTGTCCTCGTTCGGCATGCACGAGTTCTGCAACGTGAAGTCGGTGTGGATCGCCTGATGGCCCGCCGCGCCGTCGTGATGCACCGTCGCCGGGCCCCGACCGGGACGCCAGCGCGTCTATCTCGACCACGCGGCGACCACGCCGCTCCGCCCCGAGGCGCTCGAGGCCATGCTGCCGGCCTGCTGGCCGACGGATTCGCCAATCCGTCCGGCGCCCACGCCGAGTCGCGTCGGGCCCGCCTCGCCCTCGACGACGCCCGGGACCGGATCGCCGCGCTGCTCGGCGTCGGGCCCGGGCGAGGTGGTGCTCACCTCCGGCGGGACCGAGGCCGACGACCTGGCCGTGCACGGCGGATGGGAGGCGGTGGCCGAGGGATGGCCGGACGCGACCGCCACCGGCGGTGGTGTGCTCGCGCCATGGAGCACCACGCCGTGCTGCGGGCCTGCCGGGCACTGGCCCGCCCGCACGGGCGCCGCGCTGCGCGAGGTGCCGAGCGGGCCGGACGGCCGGATCGACCTCGACGCCCTGGCCGACGCCTGCCGCGACGACGTCGGGCCTGGTGTCGGTCATGGCCGTCAACAACGAGATCGGCACCGTCCAGCCCCTCGACGAGGTGGCCCGCATCGTGGCCGACGGTCGCCCCGGGCGCGTGCTCCACACCGATGCCGTCCAGGCCGTGCCGTGGCTCGACGTCGCCGGCCGCACGGCACCGGCCGCCCTGGTGTCGGTGAGCGCCCACAAGTTCGGTGGACCCAAGGGGAGCGGCGCCCTGGTGGTCCGCTCGGGCACCGGGCTCCGCCCGCGCCTCGACGGGGGTGGCCAGGAGCGGGGCCGGCGCAGCGGGACGCCCGACGTGGCCGGAGCCGTCGGGCACCGCCGCCGCCCTGGCGGCCACGGTGGCCGACCGCGCCGTCGACGCCGAGCGGGTGGCCGGCCTCCGCGACCGCCTGGCCGACGGGCTGCTGGCCGCCGTGCCCGACGTCGTGGTCGAGACCGGGGACCGGGTCGAGCGGGTGGCCGGCATCCTCCACCTCCGGTTCGCCGGCGTCGAGGCCGAGGCGATGGTCGTCCTCCTCGACCAGGCCGGGATCGCCGCGTCGGCCGGTGCGGCCTGCTCCAGCGGGGCGGTCGAGCCGAGCCACGTGCTGGCCGCCATGGGCCTGGGTCCCGCCGAGGCCTCCTCCGGGATCCGGCTCTCGCTGGGTGTCACCACCACCGGCGAGGATGTCGACCATGCGCTGGCCCGGATTCCCGACGTCGTCCGCCGCCTGCGAAACTGATCCCGTGCGCATCCTGGTGGCCATGTCCGGAGGGGTCGACTCGTCGGTGGCCGCCGCGCTGCTGGCCGACGCCCACGGGACCGACGACGTGGTCGGCGCCACCCTCAAGCTGTGGGGCGGCGACGTCCGACTCCGGGCTGCTGCTCGGTCGCCGACGTCGACGACGCCCGCCGGGTGGCCGACCAGCTCGGCATCGTCCACCACGTCTTCAACTTCGCCGCCGACTTCGAGGCCCACGTGGTCGACCCCTACGTCACCGGCCACGCCGAGGGCCGCACGCCCAACCCCTGCATCGAGTGCAACCGGCACCTCAAGTTCGACCGGCTGCTGGACCGGGCCGCCCAGCTCGGCTTCGACGCGGTGGCCACCGGACACCACGCCCGCCGCGCCCGGGACGCCGACGGCACCTGGCGGCTGGTGCGCGGGGCCGATCCGGCCAAGGACCAGTCGTACGTGCTGGCCATGCTCGGCCAGGACCAGCTGGCCCGCACCCTGTTCCCGGTGGGGGACCTGACCAAGGCCGAGGTGCGGGACGAGGCCGCCCGCCGGGGCCTGCGCACCGCGGCCAAGCCCGACAGCCAGGACGTCTGCTTCATCCGGTCCGACGTCGGCCGGGCCGGCTTCCTGGCCGACCGGGTGGCGCTCCACCCGGGTCGGCTGGTCGACCACGGCAGCGGGCGCCGACCTCGGCGAGGTGGCGGCCGTCGAACTGGTCACGGTGGGCCAGCGTCGGGGCATGGGCCACGGCACCGACGGCCGACGGCGGTTCGTGACCTCGGTCGACGTCCCGGCCCGGCGGGTCACCATCGGGCCGCCCGAGGCGTCCCTGGCCACCGGCCTGGCCCTCGGCACCGTGGCCTGGGTCGACGGTCCACCCGCCGGGCTCGGCACACCCGGGGGACTGTCCGCGCTGGCCCAGTGCAGCGCCCACGGTCCGGCCGTGGCGTGCCACCGTCCGGCCCGAGGGCGACGGCCTCGTCGTCCGGTTCGCCGAACCCCAGCGCCGGGTGGCCGCCGGGCCAGACGGTGGCCCTGTACGACCCGGACCGGCCCGAGTGCGTGCTGGGCTCCGGAGTCGTCCGGTGACCCCGGGCCGGCCCCCCCGGGGCGACGACCCCGTTCGCCGGGCGGCCGAGCTGCGGTCGCTGATCGCCCACCACAACGAGCGGTACCACGTGCTCGACGACCCCGAGGTCACCGACGCCGAGTACGACGACCTGGTGCGCGAGCTCCGATCGCTCGAGGCCGACCACCCCGACCTGGTGGTGCCCGACTCGCCCACCGCCCGGGTGGGGGCGGCTCCGTCCACCCTGTTCGCCCCGGTCGTCCACCACGTCCCGATGATGAGCCTGGACAACGCCTTCAGCCCGGAGGAGCTCCGGGCGTGGGCCGACCGGGTGGGCAAGCAGGTGCCCCCGGACACGGCCTTCGAGTGCGAGCTCAAGATCGACGGGCTGGCCATCTCGCTGCTCTACCGCGACGGACGGTTCGTCCAGGCCGCCACCCGGGGGGACGGCACCACCGGCGAGGACGTGACGGCCAACGTCGCCACCATCGCGGCCGATCCCCGACCGGCTCGACCCGGCGGCCGGCCCGCTCCCCGAGGTGCTCGAGGTGCGCGGCGAGGTCTACATGCCGATCGCCGCCTTCGCCGACCTCAACCGCCGCCAGGCCGAGGCCGGGGACAAGCTGTTCGTCAACCCGCGGAACTCGGCCGCCGGATCGCTGCGTCAGAAGGACCCCGGCGTGACGGCCTCCCGCGCCCTCTCCTTCTGGGCCTATCAGGTGGGCGAGATCACCCCGGCGCCCACCGCCGATGCCGCCGGACCCGACCGCCGACCTGGCCACCAGCCAGTCGGCCACCCTCGGCCTGGCTGGGCCGGGCCGGGTTCCCGGTCAACCCCGAGGTCCACCTGGTCCACGGCCTCGACGACGTGCTCGCCTTCTGCGCCCGGTGGGAGGAGCGCCGCCACGACCTCGGCTACGAGATCGACGGGGTGGTGGTCAAGGTCGACGACCTCGGCCTCCAGCGCTCGCTCGGCTCGACGTCCCGGGCCCCGCGGTGGGCCATCGCCTACAAGTTCCCGCCCGAGGAGCGCTCGACCGTCCTGCGCGACATCGAGGTCTCCATCGGGCGCACCGGCAAGGCCACGCCCTTCGCCGTGCTCGAGCCGGTCTTCGTGGGCGGTTCGACGGTCGGGCCTCGCCACCCTCCACAACGAGGACCAGGTGCGCCTGAAGGACGTGCGCCCCGGCGACACGGTCATCGTGCGCAAGGCCGGCGACGTCATCCCCGAGGTGGTCGGGCCGCTCCTGGTGAAGGGCCGCCGCCGGAAGCCGAAGTGGAAGTTCCCGACCGCCTGCCCGGTGTGCGCCGGGCCCCTGGTCCGCCTCGAGGGGGAGAGCGACACGTTCTGCACGAACCTCGACTGCCCCGGCCAGCGGGTCCAGCGCATCGCCCACTTCGCCTCGCGCTCGGCCATGGACATCGAGGGTCTGGGCGAACAGCGGGTCCAGCTGCTGGTCGACCACGGCCTGCTGGTCGACGTGGCCGACCTCTACTCCTTCACCGCCGAGACGTTCGCGGGACTCGAGGGGTTCGCCGACGCTGTCGACGTCCAACCTGCTGGCCGCCATCGACGAGTCGCGGGCGCGGCCCCTCAGCCGGGTCCTCATCGGCCTCGGCATCCGCCACCTGGGCCAGGTCGGGCTCGGTGGCCCTGGCCCGGGCCTGCCGGGACATCGACGGCGTCCTGTCCGCCGACGAGGCCACCCTGGCCGCCGTCGACGGGGTCGGCCCGGTCATCGCCGCCAGTGTGGTGGCGTGGTTCGCCTCGCCGGTCAACCGGTCGGTGGTCGACCGGCTGCGGGCCGCCGGCCTCCACCTGCGAAGAGCCGGGTGCCGGGTCCGGACGCGGGCGCCCCCGACCTGCCCCAGACGCTGGAGGGCCGGTCGGTCGTGGTGACCGGCACGCTCGAGGGCTACACCCGGGACGAGGCCGAGGCGCGCCGTGCTGGCCCGGGGCGGCAAGTCGCCGGGCACGGTGTCGAAGAAGACCTACGCCGTGGTGGTCGGGCGGGCACCCGGGGCGTCCAAGGTGACCAAGGCCGAGCAGCTCGGGGTGCCCGTGGTCGCGGGCGAGCAGTTCGAGCGGTTCCTGGCCACCGGGGAGCTGCCCGAGCGGGCCGTGACCCTCGCGAGGCGTGGCCGGTTCCGGCCGCGACCTGCCGACGGTGCCATCGGCCGGACCGTGACGCCGGACAGCCTGCCGGCTGACCAGGGCCGTTGTGGCCGATCTCACCAAATTTGATGATCTTGAGATCGGGCTCCGGCCAATTGCAACCGCGAGCGCTTGTATTCGGGGGGTCCGATCGTTACTGTAGCGATACCGGTTCAGAAGGTTCCAAGGCAGGGAGGGGGTCCGGGTCTGGCTGTTGTGCACGGGGCATCGGGGGGCGTCGGTTCGACGGTACCGGTTTCGCAGGCACATCGACAGGATTCGGGTGCAATCTCTGTAACGGTATGGGGGAGTCGTTCGTTGTACCTCGTGCCGCTGCCCAGGGGGACTAGCTGGTCGGTGGTGTGAACACGTCGGGGGGCGACCGTCGCCTGACTTCGAGCCCGTGGTGACACGGGGGAAACTCAAGGAGCAATCAATATGATTCGCAAGATGCTTGTGGTCGCTGCAGCGGCTCGCCATGCCCGTCACGGCGATCGCCGCCACCGGTGGCGTCGCCACTGCCAAGGCGCCCGCCCGTGGACGCCACCAACTACACGGTGGCCTGCACCGGGATCGCCGCTGTCGGCCAAGTTCAGCCCGGCGCTGACCAATGCCGGTGGCGCCGCTCAGCAACGAGGCGACCGCGATCAAGGGCACGGCGATCGGCTGCACCGTCACCCCGACCGGTCGGTGGCACGCCCGGTCACCATCTCCGGTGTCAAGATCGCGCGGCACCATCAACGACGCCACCAGCAACCACACGCTGTGGCGGCCTGGTCACCCCGACCGCCGAGACGGGCTCGCTGACGATCAAGTGGAAGGCCACGCCCGAAGCTGACCAGCTCGCGTCGTCGGTCGTCAACCCCGACCACGGTGCACCGGTGGCGTCGGGTGCGACGGACATGCGACGCTTCTCGCTGGCCTTCGGCTGCGGCGACGTCCGGTCCGTTCCAGGGCACCGACAACGGGACCTCGAGCACGCACCGAGTGCCGAGACCACCACGACCGTCGGCGCCGATCACTGACGGCTCTGCTGGTGGCAAGGGCCTGAAGTCGATCGGCATCACCAGCCGAACACCAACGCCTGGTGCCGGGCCATCGCGCTGCACGCAGCTGAGTCAGCACCATGACTCCGCCCGGGTAACCGGGTAGTGCGTACCGCTGAAGGCGGGGCTCCGGCCCCGCCTTCAGCGCGTCCGGTCATGCGGGCCCGTGATCGGCATGGGCGGACCAGTCCCCGACCGGTCGCTGACCCTCCACCGCTTCCCGCCGTGTCCGTCACTAGCCTGAGGAGGGCCATGCCGAGTCTGACCGACTCCATCGGGCGCGTCCTCGGCGACCGCTACCGACTCGTCACACCCGTGGGCACCGGTGCGTCCGCGCACGTCTACCTGGCCGACGACGTCTCCCTCAAGCGCCAGGTGGCCATCAAGGTCCTCCACCCGGCCCTGGCCGGCGACCAGGCCTTCCTCAAGCGCTTCCGGGCCGAGGCCCGGGCCGTCGCCGCCCTCAACCACCCGAACGTCCTGCGGGTCTACGACTGGGGCGAGCAGGACGGCGAGCCCTACCTGGTCCTCGAGTACCTGGCCGGCGGCTCCCTCCGCCAGATCTACGACACCGGGACCCTCCTCACCCCCGAGCAGGCCGTCCGCATCGGCATCGAGGCGTGCGCCGGCCTCGACTACGCCCACCGCCGCGGCCTCATCCACCGGGACATCAAGCCGGCCAACCTCCTCTTCGACGCCGACGGGCGCCTGCGCATCGCCGACTTCGGCCTGGCCCGGGCCCTGGCCGAGGCGGCCTGGACCGAGCCGGACGGGGCCATCCTCGGCACCGCCCGCTACGCGGCCCCCGAGACGGTGGAGGGATGGGTCCTCGACGGCAAGGCCGACGTCTACGGCCTGGCCCTGGTGCTCTACGAGGGCGTCACCGGCGAGTCGCCCGTTCATCGGCGACACCACCGTCGCCACCCTCATGGCCCGCATCGGCGCCCTGCTGCCCGAGCACGAGGCGCTCGGGCCCGCTGGGCGACGTCCTGGTGTGGGCCGCCGCACCCGATCCGGCCGAGCGGTACGACGCGGCCCAGTTCGGGGCGAAGCTGGCCGAGCTGGCCGCCACCCTGCCCGAGCCCGGACCGCTGCCCCTGGTCACCCCGGAGCGCGCCGAGGAGGACCCGTTCCTGATGGCGGCGGCCGTCGGGCTCACCACGGTCACCGAGCACCCGGAGCGCCCGGTCGTGCCGGCCCGGCGCCGAGCCGGTGGCCGACCTGACCGAGCTGGGCCTGCCCGGGTGCCGCCGCGTCCGCCGCGCCGCCGACGACCCGCCGACCGACGCCGACGAGCCGGATCGCCCGCCGGAGGTGGCCGCTGATCGTGGCCCTGTGCGTCCTGGTGGCCGCACTGCTCGGCGCCGGCATCGCCTGGGCCGCCCAGTCCCAGGTGTTCACCCCGTCGAGCCCGGTGCCGGTCCTGGTGGGCAAGACCCTGCCGGCCGCCACGTCCGCGGCCAGGGCCGCCCACCTCGACGTCCGGGTCTCGGGGCGCGAGTCGTCGATCACCGTGCCCGCCGGCGTCGTCATCCGCCAGCAGCCGGCGCGCCCGGGCCGGCGGCAAGCCGGTCGAGCGTCAAACAGGGGTCGACCGTCGCGGTGGTCGTCTCGACCGGCCTGCCCCTGGTGGCCGTGCCCGACGTCGCCACCTTCTCCACCTGCCACGACGCCGTGGCCGCCCTGGCCGCCGTCCACCTGGTCGGCGTCTGCCCGCCCACGGCCGCCGTCTACAGCCCCACCGTCGGGGTCGGGCGGCGTGGTCGGCACCCAGCCGAGCCGCCACGCCCCCTACGGATCGACGGTGACGGTCATCACCTCCAAGGGCCACGCCCCGGTGGCCGTGCCGCCGTGTCGGGCCCGGCACCACCTACGCCTCGGCCGCCGCCGCCCTGACGGCGGCCGGCTTCGTGCCCGTGCAGGCGAACGACTACTCGTCGACGGTCGCCGAAGGGCCAGGTGATCGCCACCGTGCCCGACCCGTCGGCCGGACCGGTGGCCTACGGCTCCCAGGTCACCGTCCAGGTCTCGCTCGGGCCCAAGCCGGTCACCGTGCCGCCGCTCGTCGGCCATTCGCCGTCCGGCCGCCGTGGCCGCCCTGGCCGCCCTCGGCCTCCACGCCGGCGGCCCCTACGGCCCGCCGGACTCGACCACCGTGGTCTCGACGTCGCCGGCCGCCGGCTCCTCGGTGCCGGTGGGCTCGACCGTCCAGGTCTACACCGCAGTGAGCCGGTCCGACGGGACCTGCGAGCTGTGCGAGGCCGCCCGGATCACCGAGTGGCACCACGAGGACGACACCTGCTGGGTGGCCGACTGCGAGGTGTGCGGGGTGCCGATGGTGGTGTGGAAGCAGCACGGCAACGAGCCGCCCGAGCCCGAGGTCGAGCACATGCTGGCCCAGCTCGGCGCGGTGGCCGACCGGGTCCTGGGCGAGGGCGTCTGGTCCTACGACCGGGTCATGCGCCAGATCCCCGACCACTTCCACGCCCACGCCCGCGACCCGCAGTGGTGGGCCCGGCGCTTCGGGCGTTCGTGACCCGCGCGGTCCCCGGACCCGGTGGCGGGGTCCTGACCACCGGATGATCAAGTACCTGGGGTCCAAGCGCCGCCTGGTGCCGGCCCTGGCCGCGCTGGCCGCGGCCTCCGGCGCCCGGACCGCCCTCGACCTGTTCTGCGGGACGACCCGGGTGTCCCAGGCCTTCAAGGCGCTCGGGCATCGAGGTGACGGCCGTCGACAGCGCCCGCTGCGCCCACGTACTGGCCCGCTGCTACGTGGCCACCGACCCCGACGCCGACCCGTCCTTCCGGGACGAGGTGGCCCGGGCCGTCGACCGACTGAACGCCGTGCCCGGGGTGCCCGGCTACGTGACCGAGACCTTCTGCACCGAGGCCCGCTACTTCCGGCCGGAGAACGGCGCCCGCATCGACGCGGTGCGCGACGCCATCGAGGCCGAGTACGCCGGCACCCCGCTGTGGCCCGTCCTGCTCACCAGCCTCCTCGAGGCGGCCGACCGGGTGGACTCGACCACCGGCCTGCAGATGGCCTACCTGAAGCAGTGGGCGCCCCGGGCCGTGCACCCGCTCACCCTGCGGGTCCCGGACCTGCTGGCCGGGCCCGGGCGGGCCGTCCGGGGCGACGCCTGCGCCCTGGTGGGCTCGGACGCCCTCGGCCACGTCGACCTCGCCTACCTCGACCCGCCCTACAACCAGCACCGCTACGACACGCAACTACCACGTGTGGGAGACCCTGGTGGCCTGGGACGCCCCCGAGCACTACGGGGTGGCCTGCAAGCGGGCCGAGCTGCGAGACCCCGCCACCCGGAGTGCCTTCAACGGGCGCCGGACCATGCCGGTGGCCCTGGCCGACGTGGTGGCGCGGGTGGCCGCCGAGGTGGTCGTGCTCTCGTACAACAACGAGTCGTGGCTGAGCTTCGACGAGCTCCACGAGCTGTGCTCGGCCCGGGGCCACGTAGAGGTGCTGGCCTTCGACTCGGCCCGCTACGTGGGTGCCCGCATCGGCATCCACAACCCGTCGGGACGCAAGGTCGGGACCGTCTCCCACCTGCGCAACACCGAGTACGTGGTGCTGGCCGGCCCCCGGGCCCGGGTCCGGGCCATGGCCGACGCCGTCGAGGGGGCCGGACTGGGCGCCCGGGTGGACCGTCCGGTGCCCGTCCCCGCCGCCTGACGGACCGGCTTGACCGACACGTGCGGGCCGATGAGAACGTGGGGCAGGTACGCCCTCCCACCAGCACCGTCCCCGGACGGTCGCGGGCGGGCGTCGACGCCCCGGCACCACACCGCGGGGTGGACACCGCCACTCCGCCGATCGGCGGACGGCCGACACGAGGGAAGCTGAGGACATGGGAGCACTGGACGGACGGATCGCCATCATCACCGGAGCGGGACGCGGCATCGGCCGTGAGTACGCCCTGCTCTTCGCCGAAGAGGGTGCCAAGGTCGTCGTCAACGACCTCGGCGGGACACTCGACGGATCGGGCGACGACGTCAGTGCCGCCCAGCAGGTGGTCGACGAGATCGTGGCGGCCGGCGGCGAGGCCGTGGCCAACCACGACGACGTCACCGACTGGGACGGCGGCAAGCGACTCATCGACACGGCCATCGAGACCTACGGCGACCTGCACGTGCTGGTCAACAACGCCGGCATCCTGCGTGACCGGGTGCTCATCAACATGACCGAGGCCGAGTGGGACGCCGTCATCCACGTCCACCTGAAGGGCCACTTCGTGCCCACCCGCCACGCCGCCGCCTACTGGCGCGAGCAGACCAAGGCCGGCAAGGAGGTCAAGGCGTCGGTGATCAACACGTCGTCGACCTCGGGCCTGCTCGGCAACCCCGGACAGACCAACTACGGGGCCGCCAAGGCGGGCATCGCCGCGTTCACCACGATCGCGGCCACCGAGCTGGCCCGGCTACGGCGTCCGCGTCAACGCCCTGACCCCGAACGCCCGCACCCGGATGACGGTGGAGACCCCGGGCCTGGCCGACATCGTGGCCGCCCCGCAGGACGCCGCCGCCTTCGACGCCTGGGACCCGGCCAACATCGCCCCCCTGGTCGCCTACCTCGGCACCGAGGGCTGCCCGGCCACCGGCAAGGTGTACTTCATCCTCGGCGGCCAGATCCGGCTGTTCCAGCCCTGGACCCTGACCGACACCATCGAGAAGGACGACCGGTGGACGGTGGCGGAGCTGCAGGGCGAAATGCACAAGCTCGGGGGCTGAGTGGTCTCCCGGGCCGACGGGCCCGGCCCCTCCGCCGGTGGACGAGGGGTTCGACGCCGACGAACTGCGGGAGGCCGAGCACCTCCTGAGCGGCACCGGCTCGGGCGGCGACGGCGGGATCACCGTCCCGTGGCCGCTGCTGTTCCGCCGCCGGATGCACCACAAGGTGGCCGGGTCGGACCGCTACCAGTGGTGGGTCCTGTGGACGGTGCTGGCCGGGCTCCTGTCGGTGAACATCACCTTCACCGTGTTCGTGGTGGCCCTGCCCCAGGTGGCCAAGGAGCTGCACACCTCGGTCACCACCTTGACCTGGACGTCGACCGGGCCGCTCCTGGCCTTCGGCGTGGCCGCCCCCATCCTCGGCAAGCTGGGGGACCTCCGGGGCTACAAGCGCCTCTACCTGTGGGGCCTGTCGGGGGCCGCCCTCAGCGTGGTGCTCACCGCGTCGGCCCCCACGGCCGGCGTCCTGATCGCGGCCCGCCTGTTCGACGGGGTCCAGGGGGCCGCCACCGGGGCGGCGTCGATGGCCCTCGTCCTCCAGGCGTTCTCCCACGAGGACCGGGTGAAGGCCATGGGCTGGTGGGCCCTGGTCGGCGCGGGCGGCCCGGTGCTCGGGGTCACCATCGGGGCCCCGATCATCCAGTTCTACGGCTGGCGGGCCCTGTTCTGGGGGGAGCTCCCGCTCATGGCCGCCGCCGCCGTCCTGGCCGTCATCGTGCTTCCCTCCCACGACCGGGCGGCCACCAACGCGGCCGAGGCCCAGGCCCGCACCGGTCGGGCGGTGACCCCGGTGGTCGACGCGTCGCCCGAGGACACCGGATCGGACGGCGAGCCCGGCGTGCCGCTCAGCCCCTGGCGCCAGCTCGACTGGGCCGGGTCGATCTCGCTGTCCACCGCGGTGACCCTGGGGCTGCTCGGGCTCAACGTGGCCCCCAGCTGGGGGTTCGGCGCTCCCCGAGACGCTGGCCCTCTTCGTGGCCAGCCTGGGCGTGGGGGTGTACTTCGTGCTGCACGAGCGCCAGCGCGGCGCGCCCGCTCATCCCGCTGCGGTACTTCAAGAAGCGGAACTTCGTCTTCCCCCTCGGCGCCCGGGCCTTCGTCAACTTCGCCTACATGGGCGGGTTCTTCCTCTTCCCGATCCTCATGGAGCGGATCTACGGCTACAGCGAGACCCAGGCCGGCCTCCTTTCGACGGCCCGACCCCTGATGTTCTCGCTGTCGGCGCCGATCGCGGGATATGCGGCGGTCAAGGTGGGGGAGCGATGGTCGATCGTGGCCGGTGCCGGTGCCCTCACCGTCTCGATGCTCGTCTTCACCCAGGTCGGGGCCGACCCGTCGGTGGTCCTCATCGTCATGGCGCTGGCCCTGTCCGGGTTGGGGAACGGCGTGTCCACCCCGTCGACGGCCTCCTCTGCGGCCAACGAGGTGGCGGCCGACGAACTCGGGGTCATGAGTGCCGCCCAGCTGCTCATCACCCAGATCGGCATCGTGGCCGGGATCCAGGTCATGGTCACCGTCCAGGCCTCGTCCCACGGCGGGGCCGGCACCCTCAGCTCGTTCCACACGGCCTACCTGGTCGGCGCCCTGGTGGCCTTCGCCGCCATGATCTGCGGCTTCTTCGTCAAGGACACGCCACGGGGCACCCGCGCCGCCCCGATCGAGGTGGCCGCCCACTAGGGCGGTCCCGGGGCCGCCCCGGGGCCGGCTATTCGGTGATGGCCTGGATCCGGGCGGCGATCTCGGCGGCCGTCGGGTCCGGTGAGGCCGTCTGCAGGGCCATCAACTTGGCGATGTCCCCCTCGACCTTGATCTTCCCCTGCATGAAGGCCTGGAGTCCGGCCTGGGGGTTGCCCTCCACCAGGAGGGCCCGGGCGATGTCGTAGCCGATGGTGACCTTGAGGTCGACCGGCTCGATGTGGCCGACGTCGAGCACCAGCTCGCCCGTCGAGGTGTCGGCGTGGGCGTGGATCGCCCCCTCGCCGAAGGGGACCTCGATCACGATCAGGTTCATGCGGACGGAGTGCTCGATGGATCCGCCGCGGCCCTCGTACTCGCCGCGGATCGATCGGGCCTCGTCGAGCCATTCGTCGCTGAGGAAGAGATAGGTGGCCATCGGTGCGTCGCTCCTTGCCCGTCGGGTCGATCGCCGGAGACTCTACCCGCCGCCCCGAGTCCCCGACCGGCGCCGCCGTGGCCAGGGGGACGGATGCCGGGGTCGGGGGCCGGTAGCATCCCCTCCGTGACCGCTCCCATCATCGAAGGTGCCGAACCGTGGTCGGCCGCAGGCGGGGCCAACGGTGTCCTCGTGCTGCACGGCTTCACCGGCAACCCCCAGTCCATGCGCCCGCTGGCCGAGGCCCTGGCCGCCGCCGGGTTCACGGTCGAGCTGCCCCTGCTGCCCGGCCACGGAACCGCGCTCGAGGACATGATCCCGACCCGGTGGGAGGACTGGTCGGGTGCCGCCGAGGCCCACTTCCAGGCCCTGGCCGCCCGGTGTGACCACGTCGCCGTCGTCGGCCTGTCGATGGGAGGGGCCCTGACCTGCTGGTTGGCCGAGCGTCATCCCCACCTGTCCGGCATCGCCGTCGTCAATCCGCTGGTGCACGCCCCTGACGCCGAATTCCGGGCCGGGATCCAAGGCCTGCTCGACGCCGGGACCGAGTCCTTCGACGGCATCGGCTCCGACATCAAGAAGGAGGGCGGCGTCGAGGCCGCCTATGCCGGGACCCCGTTGGCGGCCGTGCTCTCGCTCTTCGAGGGGGCCGACGACGTCGAGGCGAAGCTCGCCGACATCCACTGCCCGACGCTGCTGCTGTCGAGCCGGGAGGACCACGTGGTCGAGTCGGTGTCGGGCGACGTCATCGCCCAACACGTGTCGGGCCCGATCGAGCGCATCTGGCTGGAGGAGAGCTACCACGTGGCCACCTTGGACAACGATGCCCCGCTGATCGAGTCCAAGGTCGTGGAATTCGTGACCTCCGTGCTGGGTGGCCCCGACGGAGCGCCCGCCTGATGGCCGGGCCCGCCCGGCTCACCCGGGAGGACGTGGCCCACGTGGCCGCACTGGCCCGACTCCACGTGAGCGAGGACGAGCTGGACCGCTACACCGAGCAGCTCGCCCGGGTGCTCGACCATGCGGCCGACGTGGCCTCCCTCGACCTGGAGGGCGTGGCACCCACCGCCCACGCCATGGCCGTCACCAACGTGCTGCGCACCGACGAGCCCCACCCCTGCCTCGACCGCGAGGAGGTGCTGGCCGAGGCCCCGTCGGTCGAGGACCACCGGTTCCGGGTGCCCCGCATCCTCGGCGAGGCCCCGTGACGGCTCCCCGCCCGGCTCTCGAGACCGCCACCATGATCCGGGCCGGCGAGGAGTCGGCCGTCGATGTGCTGGAGCACCACCTGGCCGTCATCGACGCCGGCGAGGAGTCGATCCACGCCTTCAACCTGGTGACCACCGAGCTGGCCCGGGCCCAGGCGCGGGCCGTCGATGCTGCGGTGGCCTCGGGACGGGACCCGGGACCTCTGGCCGGGGTCCCGGTGGCGCTCAAGGACAACATGTGCACCCGGGGGGTGCCCACCACCTGCTCGTCGCGCATCCTCGAGGGATGGCGTCCGCCCTACGACGCCACCGTCGTCACCCGCCTGACCGACTCCGGCGCGGTGGTGATCGGCAAGACCAACATGGACGAGTTCGCCATGGGCTCCTCCACCGAGACCTCCGCCTTCGGAACCACCCGCAACCCGCACGACACCTCCCGGGTCCCCGGCGGTTCATCCGGCGGGTCGGCAGCCGCCGTGGCGGCCGGCTTCGCCCCCCTCGCCCTCGGCTCCGACACCGGAGGGTCGATCCGCCAGCCGGCCGCCCTGTGCGGCGTGGTCGGCATGAAGCCGACGTACGGCACCGTCTCCCGCTACGGGCTGGTCGCCTTCGCCTCGTCGCTCGACCAGATCGGTCCGTTCGCCACCTCGGTGGCCGACGCCGCCCTGCTCTTCGACGTCATCGGCGGTCACGACCCACTGGACTCGACCTCGCTCAACCGGCCCACGCCCCGGGTCCTGACGGTGCTCGACGACGGGGTGGACGGCATGAGGGTCGGGGTGCTGACGGAGTTCCTGGACGCCGCCGCCCCCGACGTCGTGGCCCGGGTGCACGAGGCCGCCGAGGCGCTGTCCGCCGCCGGCGCCCGGATCGAGGAGATCTCGGTCCCCGAGGTGGCCCTCGGTCTGTCCGCCTACTACCTGATCGCCCCCGGCGAGGCCTCGTCGAACCTGGCCCGGTATGACGGCGTGCGCTACGGCCTTCGGGTCGACGCCGAGGACACGGTGGCCATGAACACCGCCACCCGATCCGCAGGGTTCGGGGCCGAGGTCAAGCGGCGCATCATGCTCGGCACCTACGTCTTGTCGGCCGGCTACATGGACGCCTATTACAACCAGGCTCTCCGGGTCCGCACCCGGATCATCGAGGGCTTCGCCTCCGCCTACGCCCGCTGTGACGTGCTGCTCGGGCCCACCGCACCGACGACGGCGTTCGCCATCGGCGACAAGATGGACGACCCGCTCACCATGTACCTGTCCGACGTGTGCACCATCCCGTCGAACCTGGCCGGCCATCCGGCCATCAGCGTCCCGTTCGGGCCGGGCGCCGACGGCCTGCCCGTCGGGGTGCAGCTGCTCGGGCCGGCCCTGTCCGAGGGCACCCTGTTCCAGGTGGCCGCGGTGGTCGAGGCCGCCGCCCCCGATCTCGCCGCCCCCCGCATCACCGCCGGGGCCCCGGCATGAGGGCCGACTGGCACCTGGTCATCGGGCTCGAGGTCCACTGCGAGCTCAAGACGGCCACGAAGTTGTTCTGCGGCTGCCCCAACGTGTTCGGTGACGAGCCGAACACCAACGTGTGCCCCAACTGCCTGGGCCTTCCCGGCTCGTTGCCGGTGCTCAACCAGCGGGCCGTGGAGCTGGCCATGGCCATCGGCACCGCCCTGCACTGCGAGATCCGCCCGTCGACCTTCCACCGGAAGAACTACTTCTACCCGGACCAGGCCAAGGACTACCAGATCAGCCAGTACGACGAACCGCTCAACGTGAACGGCCACCTCGACCTGCCCGACGGGTTCCGGGTGGGGATCGAACGGGCCCACATGGAAGAGGACACCGGCAAGACGACCCATGCCGGCACGTCGGGACGGATCCACGGGGCCGACTACTCGCTGGTGGACTACAACCGCTCCGGGGTGCCCCTGGTCGAGATCGTCAGCTGCCCCGACATGCGCACGGCCGACCAGGCACGTGCCTACGTGACCGAGTTGCGGGCCATACTGGTGGCATCGGGCGCCTCCGACGGCAAGATGGAGGAGGGGTCGATGCGGGTCGACGCCAACGTGTCCGTCCGCCGCACGGTGGACGACCCGTTCGGCACCCGCTGCGAGATCAAGAACCTCAACTCGGTCCGGTCGCTCGGCCGGGCCATCGAGTACGAGGCCGAGCGTCAGATCGCCCTCATCGAGTCCGGCGAGGCGGTGGTCCAGCAGACCCGCCACTGGGACGAGGGGGCCGGCCGCACCCAGGCCCTCCGGTCCAAGGAGGACGCCTACGACTACCGGTACTTCCTGGAGCCCGACCTGGTCCCGCTGGTGCCTGACGCCGAGTGGATCCGAGCGGTGGCCGACACCCTCGGAATGATGCCCGCCGCCCGCCGGGCCCGCCTGGTCGAGCTGCTGGAGGAGTCCGGGGGAGCCACCGACTCGCAGTTGCTCCAGGTGGCCACCGTGGTCGACCTCGGCCTCGACGACCTGGTCGTGGAGGCGGTGGCGGGCGGCGTGGGCTCCGCGCTGGCCCTGGCCCGCACGGCCAACGAGGCGGCCACCGACGCCGACGCCGCCCGGGCCCTCGATCCCAAGTCCTACGTGGAGCTGCTGACCCTGGAGGCGACCGGCTCGCTGTCGGCCACCCAGGCCAAGGCGGTCCTCGCCGAGCTGTTCGCCACCGGCGGCGGTGACCCGGCGGCCATCGCCCGGGACAAGGGGTTCGAAGCCATGTCCGAGGACTCCTTGGCGGAAACGGTGGCCGAGGCGGTGGCCGCCCACCCCGACGAGTGGTCCCGGTACTGCGACGGCGACGACAAGCTGGCCGGCTTCTTCACCGGACTGGTGATGAAGGCCACCAAGGGTCAGGCCAACGGCAAGGCCGTGGCCGCCGAGCTCCGGCGCCTGCGGGGCTGAGGCCCACCGCCCTCCCTTGCGGCCCCGCCGTTCCGGCGTCATCGCGACGAGATGGGGGACGGAGTGGGTCCTCCCTCGGAGTGGCTGCCTGGGGATGAACGGTGGAGATCTCGGACCATCCTGGGGACGAGCGTGGAAATGTGGCGGAAAAGCTCGGGATTTCGCGCCGCGACCTTGACCCTCCTGACCGTCCGCGTTCACCATGGCTGCAGTTCGGGAAGCCGAAGCCCACCGGGGTCCGGGGGAGGTCCGAGGACAGGTCATCGACCGGTCCGAAGGGCCGAACCAGGGGTCACGGAACGGCAGTAGGTGACCGAGCGGGTGGTCCGGGGACGGGCCGGGGTGCTGGAAGGCACGCCGGTCCGGATGCCTGGCGCAGGTTGTCCGACACGACCTGCGACGGGAGGAGCCGGCCCACCGGAACGTGGCCCCGAGGAGCTGGGGCGGTCTCGACCGTCTGGTTACTCGGGGCTGCGTCGCGCCTGGCCCCGGGGAGGCGTCTCGACGACGTGGCGCCGATCAGCTGGCGGGCGGATCGGTCCAGAGCTCGTAGCCGAGGAGGTCGAAGAGACGCTGATTGTGCGGAACGAAGTGGTCGGCCAGTTCGGCCAGGACCTGTGGGTTCTCGGTTCCGAGGCGCTCGGACTGGTTGACGGCGGGCATCGGCTCGTCGTGGGCCCCGAGTCCGAGCCAGTCGGCGATCCCCGCCGAAATGCCCGGGTCCACGTAGAACCGCTCGCTCTCGACGATCAGGACGCGGTCCCTCCCGACCGCGTCGAACCAACGCCGGACCTGGTCGGCGTACTCGCTGCGGGCCACATAGGAGAAGGTGGCGTGGGCCATGCTGCGCTCCCCCCGCAGGACGCGCTCGGTCTGGCCGGCGAGTCGCTCCGGTTCGAGCTCGATGGCCCGTTCGAAGGACTCGGTCTCCCACCGCTTGAGGCGCCGGGAGTACCAGTAGTGGGAGACCGTCCGCTGTACCGGCTCACGGAGGAGCACCACGAATTTCGTGGTCGCCGGAAGGTCGCGGGCCGCCCGTTCCGGGGCCAGGGGGTGGAAGAGCATGTAGGGGCTTGCCTCGCCGGTCACCAGACCGGGACGGACGATCGGGAACTGCGACCGGTACCACCGGGGACCGTTGTCGTAGTGGACGTCGAAGTAGTGGAGTTCCTTCTTCCGCGCCGGGGTCATGCCGGGGTGGGAGCTGAGCCACGAATACAGCGATGTCGTCCCGCCTCGCTGGGTCCCGAGGATGACGAAATCGGGGTGGGCCCGGAGCGGTGACGTGGCCGAGCGCCACGCCGTCGTCGCCCGCTCGCCGAGGGGGACCGACACCGGCTTCCGGGTCGGATCGGGCGGGAGGGGGGCCTCGTCACGTGCACGGTTCGCCACGGATTCGATGTTACGGCACAACCGGAACGGCGCCGGAGGTCACAGGACGGCGCGCCCGGGCCACTCGGAGGGGAGTGCAGCCCGTCAGTGGTGGTGGAGGCGGGCGGGGACCGCCACGTCCATGCGGCACGGGTCCTCGTCGCCGTCGAGGCACTGCTCACACTCGAGTTCGAGGGTGCTGTGGGCGATGCCGAACGGTGGCCCGATCGACCGCTTGACCCGGTCGCCCACCACCTGGGCCTCCTCCAGACTCGGGTGGCCCGTGAGGACCACGTGGGCCGAGAGGACTCTGGTCTCACTCGACAGGCTCCACACATGGAGGTCGTGCACGCCGTCCACCCCGTCGACGGCGACGATGGCCGCCGACAGGTCGACCAGGTCCACATCGGATGGCGTCGACTCCAGGAGCACGCTGACGGTGTCCCGCATGATCCCGACGGCCTGGACCACGATGATGGCGGCCACCACCAGGGCCGAGGCGGGGTCGAGCCAGGAGGCGGACGGCACGACCAGGAGGACCGCGGCACCGGCCACGACGGCGAACGACGCCAGGGTGTCCCCCGCCATGTGGAGGAGGGCGGCGCGCATGTTGAGGTCGTTCGACCCGTCCCGCAGGACGAGGGTGGCCACTCCGTTCACCACCAGGCCGATGGTCGCCACCACGACGACGATGCCGGCGTGGACGGGCATGGGATGGAGGAGGCGGTGGATGCTGGCCACCACGATCAGGACGGTCACCGTGGCCAGGAGCAGGGAGTTGGCCAGGGCGGCGAGCACCGTGGCCCGGTGGTTGCCGAACGAACGCGCCGACGTGGCCGGACGGAGTACGAAGCGCACGGCGACGAGGGCCAGCACCATCGCCCCGACATCGGTGAGGTTGTGCCCGGCATCGGCCATCAAGCCCGTCGAGTGGGCGACCAGCCCGAAGGCGATCTGGACGACGACGAGCGCGGTGTTGAGACACAGGCTGAGGATCAGTCGACGCGTTCTGTCCATGGATGCTCCTGTGGAGATCCTACCGGTCCGAGGTCGTCGCTAGCCTGTCTCGATGCTCGCCCGCCGACGATCGGTCCTCCGGTGGATCCTCCTGGTCGTGGCCGTCCTGGCGGGGCTGTTCGTGCTGGCCACCGCCCGGCTGTTCGTGTGGCCGCCTTCCGATCGCCCGGCCCGGGTCGACGCCGTCGTGGCGCTCGGAGGTGATCCCGGGCAGTTGCGGGCCAAGGAGGCCGTCCAGCTGGCCCGAGGCGGTGCGGCCCCGGTGGTCGTCGTCTCGCGGGGCGGCTACCCCGAGGCTCCGTGCCCGCGACCGGTGGTCGGGCTCACGGTCACCTGTTTCCGGGCCCAGCCGCTCAACACCCGTGGTGAGGCGGAGTACGTCTCCCGGTTGGCCGCCAAGATGCGGTGGCACCGGATCATCGTGGTGTCCGAACGGTCGCAGACCACGAGGGCGAGGCTGCTGTTCGAGCGGTGTACCGGGGTGACGGTCCTGATGGTCCCGGTGGCCGATCCGGGCAGCCGGCTGCTCTATGACGTCGCCTACGAATGGGCGGCACTGGCGAAGGCGCTGACCATCGTCCGGTCCTGCTGACGGCCGGACCGGGGCCCCTCGTCGCCGTTCCGATCTGTGCCATTGTTGCCCTGTGGCCACGCGGACGAGCACCCCGAACAGCGGTCGACGGAGGCCGTCGACCCCGGGGCGCCGCGGGCGTCCATGAGCGACGGGTCGGAGGCCCGACGACCGCTCCTCCTGGCCGGGATTCCGCGGAGCGGCTCGACGTGGACGATGCGCGCCCTGGCCACCGAGCCGTCCTTCCTCACGGTGAACGAGCCGGACAACGAGGGTCGCCAGCCCACGGCCATCTGGGCGAAGCGCCGGCTCGGGCGGTTCCCGGCCTTGGACCGCGGCCAGGACGACGAACGGTATCGGCGCCTGTGGACCTGGGCCCTCGGCGGGGCCCCGACGGATCGGCGCCTGCTCGGTGCCGGCAAGCTGCTCCATGGCACCTCAGCCGATGCCCGGACCAGGTTCTTCCAGGGTCGGTGGTCGCCCCGCATGCGGCTGGCCGGCCTCCTCGGCGCACCACCCCGGACCGGGCCGGTCCTGGACCCGGCCGGGCGGCGTCTCCTGGTCAAGACCGTGCACACCCCGCTCGCCCTCGACTGGCTCACCGACACCTTCGACCTGGACGTGGTCGTCCTGTTCCGCCATCCGGGGAACGTGCTGGCCAGCTGGCGGTCGTTGCAGCTGACCGACCAGTTCGCCCGGGTCGAAGACCTGCCATCGGTGCGGGCCCGGATCGAGTCGGGATCGATCCCACCCCGCGGGTCCGATCCCGTGGAGCGGATCATCTGGATGATCGGCCTGCTCACCCTCGTGCTCGAGGAGGAGGTGGCTCGCCACCCGGACTGGGTCGTGCGCACCCATGAGGAGCTCTGCCGTGATCCGCTGGCCGAGTTCCAGCGGCTCTTCACCGATGTCGGCCTCCCGTGGACCGACGGTGCCGAGCAGTTCCTGGTGGCCAACGATCGACCGGGCGAGGGTTTCGTGGTGACGCGGGTCGCCTCCGATGCACCCGAGGCCTGGAAGACCCGGTTGAGCGCCGAGGAGATCACGGCCATGGAGCAGGTACTCGGCCGCTTCCCCCTGTCCGGCTGGTCGGTCGAGGACTACCGCCCGTAGAGCAGGCCAGTTCCGGGATGCGCCACCGGACCGGTTGGATCCGCCCCTACCAGTCCGGATCGTCCTCGTAGCCGAGGCGGACCACGAGATCACCGGTGACCTCCTTGAACCGTGCGAGGTGGTCCGGTCCCAGCCTGGTGCGCCACTCGCCCGGGGCGCCTGACCGCACGTGCCCGGACTTGGCGCCGCCCTGTCGCAGGCTGAGGCGTTCGGCCGCGGCCACCCCGGCGGCCACGGCACGGTCGTCGAACCCGTACCAGCGGAAGAGCCGCTCGAACGCCCCGGCCTCGTCTTGGAGCACGTCCTCGTAGCGGAGTTCGAGGAACTCGGGCTGGGTGTAGTCCCATGCCGCCATCGCCTGGGTGACAGGGGTCGTGAGCCACGTGATCTCCGCCATCAGGCCGTCGGCCTCGGACATCGACCGCAGGTAGTCCTGGTAGCTCACGCCACCGAAGTGCCCCTGGGGGGCAGTCGCCCATTCCTCGGTGGTCACCAGGTGGTACTCGTAGCCGGACACCACGAGGTCCCTCGGGTCGCGGACCAGGTGGGAGCCCCGGAACGGCCGGTCACCCAACGCGTCGCGCCGGTACTTGCCGGCGTCGTCGAAGAACACGACGTCGGCTTCCGGACTGACCGTTGCGCGGGTGCCGGCACGGAACCGGAGCCCGTAGGCCCGGGTCACCTCCAGGATCACCTGGCGGAACCACACCGTGCCGGACTTGTGGTGGCCGCAGTGCACGAGGACCGACCGGTCCCCCGGTGCCGCGAACGGGCTCGTCGTGGCCCTGCGGTATCCGGACTGGAGGCGGTGGCCGATCCGCGCCGGTACCGAAGCCGGTCCCGATGGGGTCACGGTCGAGCGGGGGCGTCCGTCGGGTGGTCGGCCCGGATCGCCGACGCCACGTCATGCATCGTCAGCGACCGCATCCCTTCGGCCCCGGCCAGGGTGTCGAACTCGTCGAGCAGCCGTCCGAGGAAGGCGAAGCTCTCGGTGGGGTGGCGGGTGAAATTGTGGGGATGCCACCACAGATGGAAGATCCGGCCCCGCCGCGCCGCATCGCGCATCCCCGACACGAGTCGTCGGAGCCGCAGGGGATCGAGGTGCCGGCGCTGTGGCGTGTACGGGCGGAGGAACGCGCTGGCCGGAAGGTCGCACAGCCCGTAGGGCCCGAGCCGGTCGCCCCACGAGAAGGTGGGGGGCGGCGTGGTGCCCACGTAGCTGTCGAGCAGGCGGGCGGCCCGGTCCACGACGCGGTGCTCGCCGTTCGCCCGTGCCCCGTGGCCCCGCGACGGCTGGGGGCCCCGGAACGAGGTGAAGCCACTGTCGGCTACGGCGGCCCCATAGCGGGGGTTCCACTGGTTCCGGGGCAGCACCAGGCTGGTCAGGTGCAGCCCCCTGGCTGCGGCGATGGACTGGGCGGCGCCCAGATCGGCCCGGAACTGCTCCTCGTTCTGGCCGTCCTCCAGGCAGTAGAAGTGGGAGAACGTGTGCGAGGCGACCTCCTGGCCCGGCGTGGCGGCCACCAGGTCGACCAATGACCCGGCGAGGTGCTCCGGGTCGATCGCTTCGTCGTGGCCGACGGCCTGGAGGTAGGGGTCGAACTTGGTGTCCCGATACGAGGGGCGGGCGGTGGGGAGCTGGGCGCCGAGCTCCTCCGCCGTCGAGGCGAACAGGCAGCCGACCGTGGCCCAGGTGGCCCGGATCCGTCGGTCGGCGAAGAGCGAGGCGAGGTCGACGACCGTCTGGCGGGACGGGGCGAGGTCCGCGAACTCCTCGCTGTCGGCGCCGGTGTGGTCCCGCATGCCCCAGTGGAGCTCGAAGTCGAGCGAGATGACCAGGGCCCCGGGTCGGTCCGTTCCGTTCAGCACCGTGGGTTCGCCACCGTGCGCATCGGTCCCCATGGACTGCATCGTACGGGATGGCGGACCGGTCGACCGGCGTGGGTGGTCATGCCACGCCCCGGGTCCACCGGGTGGCCACGTACCCCCACAGGGTGGGGTGGAGATGGAGCTTGGTGATCCCGTCGGCCGACGGATCGACCACCTCGAGCGAGGGCTCGCCGTCCAGGACCCGCGTCACCTGGTCCGCCAGGTGCGGGAGCCCGGCGACCAGGTGGAGGTAGGGATACGTGGCGACGGTGTCGGCCGGCGTCACGGTGAAGGTGACCTGGGCCAGGACCCCACCGGTGTCGATCCCCTGGTCCACCAGGTGGACGGTGGTGCCGACGAGGTCCGGGCGTCCCTCCGAGAGGGCCCAGTAGCCGCCGTGGACCCCGCGGTAGCGGGGCGTGATCCCGGCGTGGGTGTTGATGAACGGGCATGCCACCGAGCCCAGGACCTCACTGCTGATGATCCGGGTGCCCTGGACGACCACGACCGATGGCTCGAGGGCACGGAGGAGGGCGATCGTCTCCGGTGCGTTGACCGACCCGACGCGGTGGTCCACCGGGTACGGCGAGGCGTCGACACCGGACTCGGCGACGATGGTGCGGATCCGGTCGGCACCGCGGCGCCGCATCACGGGAAGCGCGCCCGCCGCGAACAGGACTTGGCCGACGACGGTGGGCCACCCGACCCGTTTGGCCCTCCGGCTCGCCATCCGCCGCCGAGACGGCGGTTCCTCGACGATGACCACGAGGTCATCGACCCGTGCGGCGAGGTAGTGGGCCACGATGTCCGTGGTGTCGCCGGGCCCGGCCAGCACGACGACCGGTCCCCGGTCCGCCGGGGAAACGTCAGGTGGCGGAGGTGACACTCAGGACGCCTCGCTGGCTCCGAGGTGCTGCGGGGCGCGGTTGTTGGCGATGGCCACGGCGGCCAACTGCGATTTCACACCGAGCTTGCGGAGCACGGAACCGATGTGGGAGCGGATGGTGGTGAGGGACACGACGAGCTCTTCGGCGATCTCCTGGGCGGACCATCCCTCGGTCAGGTAGAAGAGCACGCGGCGCTCGCTGGCCGTCAGTCCCACCAGTGCCTGGAACCGTGCCCCGAAACCGAGCTCGCACAGTTCGCGGACCTCCTCGACGGTGTAGTGCTCGATGGACCGGATGGCGTCGGTCAGGTCGTCGAGGCCGAACACCGGCATCGCCCCCTGGGCGACGCAGGCCGCCAGCGCTCCGGCCCCGAGGCCTGCGCTCACGGCGAGGACGGGCACGCCCGACGCCCCGTACGACGCGGCCAGGCGTGCCGGTGTCCCCCAGATCCCGGACGTCCAGGTGGGCGACTGCGCCGGACGCCCACCGTCGAGGACGAGGACGACGAGGTCGACGGTGGCGTCTCCGAGGGTCAGGGTGAGTGGATCGTCCGGCGACGGGGTCGCCGTGCCCACCCGGCACCCGAGCGACTCGACCGTCGACGCCGCGGACAGTGTGGCGAACCCGGCCCGTGCCGACTCCGGGGCCAGGGGGTCCACGACGAGGACCGTGCTGGCGGCCTGGTTGGAGCCTGTGCGGACGATGCCCGAGGCCCCTGAACCGGCACCGGAGCTGATCGCCGCGTCACTCCGGGTCCACCCGAGATCCGGCCGGTAACGGGTCCGGCGGTGGAGGATCTGATGGGTCCTGGACGCGCGACGGGTGGTCCGGGAGTCGGCGAGGCGGTCCACCGTGACCATCGCGTCCGACTCGGTGACCACAGTGGGGATGGGGTCGCCCGGTCCGGAGCCGGCCACACGGGCGGCCGCCAGGGCCCGTCGAGCGACGTCGGAAGCATCGCCCGCGTCCCTCGGCACGGCGATCCCGACGGACACCACCGATCCCGGTGTGGACCGACCGGCGTGGGCGCTGAGACCCACCGCCCTGGCCAACCGGTCGCCGAGGACCTGGGGGAGGATATCGTCGGCGGACGGACCGAACTGGACGAGGAGGCGTGACGTCGAGAACGGACAGATCCGGTCGTCGGCGCGGACCGATCCTTCGATCCGGGGCAGGACCACGTCGAGCAGGAGAGGTGGCGACCCGGCGTCGGAGGTCCGGTGTGGTCCCGGGGCGTCCCGGATGTCCACGCACGCCATGGTGCACCCGGTGCGGCCGCCCACGTGTGCCTCCGGCCTGCTCATGACCATCTCCACCATCGTGCCCCCTCGTTCCCCGCTCGGTCCGCTGCCCAACCCCGCCCCCCACCCGGCACGGACCGTTGCGACTCGCACTCACAATCTACCTGGCCGGCCGCGTCGCGCACCAAATTCTCCCCAATTCTGAGGATGGACTCTGCCGTCAGGGTCTGGAGTCCCGGGCAGCCTGGGCGTCGACGCCGGACCGCCCCGGGGGCCGCGAGCCCGTGCGGGCGATCTGGAGGGCGCCGTCGAGCGTCAGGACCACCCCGGCACCGAACACGGCAGCAGCCAGGGCATCGGTGGGGTAGTGCCATCGGAGACGGATGACCGCCACGGACATCACGGCTACGGCCACGGCACCGATGCCGACGGCCACCCATCGGAGCCGGTGGGGGACGGCGATGACCCAGGCCGTGGCCAGCGACGACACCACGGTGACGCTCCCCGAGGGGAAGTCCAGGACCCCGCCGTAGCGGCGCCCGACAACGGGCTTCAAGAACCACTCGACGAGGACGACGGCTACGGGCGGGCCGCACAGGCATGCCGCCGCCCGCCAGCGGTCGCGTCCGACCACGCACAGTGCGGCCAGTACCGAGCCGACCAGCAGCACCGGGAGCGCACGGAGCCCGGCGACCTCGAGGAGGGCATGATCGTGGAACTCGGCGGGGAGCGCGGTGAATCCCCAGAGGTCGAGCTGGTTGGGGGAGGGAACGAGGCTGACGATGACGGCGGCCACCACCGTCCATCCCAGGAGGATGCACCCGGCCAGTGTCTCGGGCCAGCCGTGCGGCCAGGGTGGCCGGGCGGGAGCCGTCGCCGGCGATCCCGATGTCAGGAGACGCTCGCGAACCAGTCGAGCGTGGCCTGGATCCCGTCCCGCAACGGCACCGGCCTGACATCGGGGAAGAGGCGCCGCAGATTGGCCTGGTCCGCCTGGGAGTCGCGCACGTCGCCCGGACGGGGCGGGGCGTGGTCGCAGGCGAGCGAACTCCCCAGGAGTTCCTCGATCACTCCGATGAGGTCCATGAGGGACACCCGGGTCCCGAACGCCAGGTTGACCGGGCGGGGATCGGTGACACCCCGCACGACGGCGTCGGCCAGGACTCCGGTCACGGTGCCCACATAGGTGAAGTCACGGGTCTGGCTCCCGTCGCCGTGCACCGGGAGCGGGCGACCGGCGAGCGCAGCGGCCAAGAAGGCCGGAACGACGGCGGCGTAGGCGTGATCGGCCGCCTGGAGGGGGCCGAAGACGTTGAAGAACCGGAAGGCGAGCACGGGGAGCCCGAAGGACTGGCCGTAGGCCAACGCGTAGGACTCGGCGGCAAGCTTGCTGGCGGCATACGGGCTCACCGGCATCGGCACCATGTCCTCGGCCTTGGGGAGGGTGGGGTTGGCCCCGTAGACCGACGACGACGAGGCGACGATCACCTGGGGGCCGCCGTGCAGGCGGGCTGCCTCGAGGACCTGCATGGTGCCGGTGGCATTCGCCGTGTGGCTGGCCATCGGGTCCTCCAACGACCGGGGCACGGACGGGCGTGCCGCCAGGTGGACGATCGCCCGGGCGCCGGGCACCAGCTCGGCCAGCAGGTCGGCGTCGAGGATCGACCCTTCGACGAGGTTGACCCCGTCCAGCCCGGCCAGGTTCTCGCGGCGACCGGTCGAGAGGTCGTCGAGGGCGACAACGTCGTCGATCTCCGGAGTGTCCAAGAGCGTCGCGCACAGGTTCGCCCCGATGAATCCGGCACCCCCGGTCACGATCACCTTCATGGCGCACCACCGGTCGTCAGGAGTGATGCCGTCAGGAGTGATGGCGCCGATCGAGCCCGCGCCGGGCCACGCCCGCGGCGCGTCGCTGTCCAGCTCCGCACGCCAGACCTACAGGCGTTCGACGGTCGGACCGTCCAGCCGGTTCCGGGTGTCCAGGACATACCGGGCGTGGGCGCGGATGAGGTCATAGTCGAAGGCGTCGTGATCGGTGATGAGCACGACGGCATCCGCCGCCACCAGCTCATCGGCGTCGGCCTCCACCAATGGATAGGGGAGCGACCCTGCAGCCAGATGGGGATCGGCCACCCGGAGATCAGCTCCGAGGGCGTCCAGCAGCCGGGCGATGACCGTGCCGGGCGCCTCCCGGGCATCACCGGTGTTCCGCTTGTAGGCCAGTCCCAACAGAAGCACCCGGGACCCCTGGACGGCCCGTCCCATGCGGTTGAATGCCAGGATGAGGCGGCGTACCACGTAGTCCGGCATGTGCTCGTTGACGTCGTTGGCCAGTTCCACGAAGCGGAACGGCTGGCCGAGGCTGCGCCGGACCTTCCACGACAGGTAGCTGGGGTCGATCGGGAGGCAGTGGCCACCGACGCCGGGACCGGGGGTGAACCGCAGGTAGCCGAACGGCTTGGTCGAGGCTGCGTCGATGGCCTCCCACACGTCGATGTCCAGGTCGGCCGCGAACATGGCGAGCTCGTTGACCAGGGCGATGTTGACGTGGCGGAACGTGTTCTCCAGGAGCTTGGTGAGCTCGGCTTCGCGTGTTCCCGACACCGCTACCGTCCGGTCGACGATCCGGTCGTAGAAGGCCTGGACGGCGGCCAACGACGGCGCGTCGATGCCGGAAACCACTTTCGGGGTGTTCTCGAGGCGCCATTCGGGGTTTCCCGGGTCGATCCGCTCCGGGCTGTAGCCCACGTGGAAGTCCGCACCCGCCACCAGCCCCGAGCCCTCCTCCAGGATGGGCACGACCAACTCCTCGGTAGTGCCCGGGTAGCTCGTGGACTCGAGGACCACGGTGGCTCCGCGATTCAGGTGGCCGGCCAACGTCGCCGCGGCATCCCGAACGAACGAGAGATTGGGATTGCCGTCCTCGAGTGGAGTCGGCACGTCGATGACGGCGATGTCGAAGTCGGCCATGTGGGACGCGTCGTCCGTGGGCCGGTAGCGACCGGTGGCCAGGGCACCGGTCAGCTGCGCGTCGGTGATGTCTTCGACGTACGACTCCCCACCGGCCAGCCCCTTGACCCGGTCGACATCCAGTTCGAAGCCCACGACGTCGAATCCGGCCTCGACGGCCCGTAGGGCGAGGGGCAGGCCGACGTAGCCCTGTCCCACCACCACCACCTTGCCGACGGGCTGGCCCTCGGGGCTCACCGACCCCTGCTCCGCGTGGGGCTCACGCCCGTACCTCGGCATCGTTCTCCACCGCGGTGGCCCTTGCGGCCAACGTCTCGGTGAGCTGGAGGTCGGACTCGGCATGGTCGAGCTCGGGCCATTCGAACGAGTCATCCATCTCCGGATCGGAGCTCGCCAACCCGCAGGTCGAGGCCGCCGAGAACAACAGGTGGCGTGCGGTCACCTTGTCCCGGTTCGCAACAGCCTCCTCGAGCTCCTCCATCTCCGCGGCGAACTGCGCCGCCGGGGCCCGGATCGGCACCAGGCGATTGATGTACGGGTGGCTGGTGCCGAGGATCTCCTCATCGGGGGTGCTCAGCACCTCGTTGAGCTTCTCGCCGGGCCGCATGCCCGTGATGACGATGGGGATGTCGATCCCGACCTGGCAGCCGGACAGCCGGATCATGCGCTCGGCCAGATCGATGATCCGCACCGGGGTGCCCATCTCGAGCATGAAGATCTCGCCGCCGGTGGAGAGGACCGACGCCTGGAGCACGAGCTGGACCGCCTCTTCGACACTCATGAAGAACCGGGTCATCCGGGCGTCGGTGACGGTCACCGGTCCGCCTTGGGCGATCTGACGGGCGAACGTGGGGATGACGCTTCCCCGACTCCCCAGCACGTTGCCGAACCGAACGGTGCAGTACGCCGCGCCCACGGGCGAGTGGGCGAGCACGGTCTGCTCGGCCAGCCGCTTCGAGGCGCCCATGACGCTCGACGGGTGCACCGCCTTGTCGGTCGAGATCTGCACGAACCGGCAGGTGCCGACAACCGCCGCGGCGTCGACCACGTTCTGGGTGCCCAGCACGTTGGTGCGCGCCGCCTCCAGCGGATGCTGCTCCAGCACGGGGACGTGCTTGTGGGCGGCGGCGTGGTAGACGACCTCGGGCCGGAACTCCTCGAACGTCTCGAAGACGGCTGCCCGGTCGCCGATGTCCACCAGCGCCTGCTCGCTCGGTCCCGAGATCGACGCGGCGGTGTCGTGCAGATGGGTCTCGTCGTGGTCCAGCAGGACCAGGAGCGCTGGGTCGAGACTGGCCACCTGGCGGCAGATCTCCGATCCGATGGAGCCGCCCGCACCGGTCACCAGCACCCGGCGTCCGGCGATGGAGCGGCGCACCGACTCCAGGTCGGTGGGGACGGGATTCCTGCCCAGGAGGTCCTCGATCTGAGGCTCCCGTGCCTGGCGGAGCGCCGCCAGGTGGGCCGGCTCGTTGAGCATGTCCTTGACCCCGGGGAGGATCTTCATGGACACGCCGGCCTGCTCGGAGGACCGCAGCGCCCGCTCCACGAGCTCGGGTTCCGGCGAGGGGATGGCGAGGAGTACCTGTTGGATGGTGAACCGATCGGCGGCTTCGGCGATGTCGGCGATCGAGCCGACGACCGGAACGCCGAGGAGCGAGAGACCGTGGGCCCGGGGATCGTCGTCGAACACGGCCACGGGAACGAGGCCGGCCCCGGGGCTCCGCTGCATCTCCCGGATGGCGGCCGCGCCGGTGTCCCGACTGCCGATGACGGCCACCCGCATGCCCATCCGCTTCGAACCCCGTTGCCAGGCGAACAGGCGCGAGTGGAAGCGGAGGACCCCCATACCGGCCGCCGCGAACATCGATCCGACGACCACCACGATCGGCGGGACGAGCTCGATGCGGAGGGAGTTCCCGACGGGCCAGAAGACGATCAACGCGCACAGCGTCACCGCGGCGGACACCATCAGCTGGCGTGCCTCGTCGGCGCCGGCGTGTCGCCACATGCGTCCGTAGAGCCCGAACATCCGGTTGGACATCAAGGTGACGACGATGGCCACCAGCAGGAATTCGGAGAAGTGCTGCCAGTAGTGGGCCGGCGCCCGGTCCCGGAAGTAGGCCACCTCGGCCATTCCGTAGCCGGCGATCACGCAGATCGAGTCCAGGAGCACGAAGACCAGCGCGGCGCGGATGCGGCTGGCCGCTATGGCGACCCGGCGCATGTCCGTCCCCGACGCCGTCGAACTCCCCTCGTGGTCTCTGGGCACCGACACCCCGTCTCCCGTTGACACAGATGCGACCATTCGCGTCCCCCCTGCTTCACTGCCCCTGTGGAACGGTAAACCGGTGCCCCAAGCCGATACGCACCTGATTGACGCCCCTGGATCACCTGGAAGTGCCCCCGCACCCCCAGGCCACAACAATTGCTTCCTGCCCGGTCGTCCTTTGTGGACCCGAATGCACCTTACCTCGTCCCATCGCATTCGGCACCCTCAAATTTGGGGACCGGGCCAGAGGCACTGGCACAGGCGACTTCTGGCCGGGAACAGCCGTGACCAGGGATTCCTCGGCACTCGACCTCGGCTCCCCGCGACCGGAGTGCAGCGGTGGCGCGCACCCGGTTCGCCTAGAGTGTCCTAGCTACACGGGAGATGGGACAGGGGTATGGTCGAATTCGACGTTTATCTGGGCGCGCTGCGCCGGAGCTGGCGCCTCCTGCGTCGTCCTCGCCATCGTGTTCGCCGTCGTGGCCGCGGTCCTGCCGGTCAGCGCCCCCAAGGTCGAAGGGCACCAAGTTCCACTGGCAGTCGGCGGCGATCGTCGGTGCGGTACCGACCCAGGGGATCGGGCAGTCCGGGGTCACCAACCAGACGATCATGTTCTTCGGCAACCTCTACTTCGCCAAGTATGCGGCGGCCAAGGCGACGGGGCAGCAGAATCAGATCGAGGAGCTGGCCGCACTCATGTCGGCGTCGACCACCTCGGCGGCCACCATCTCGACGGCCACCACGACGGCGTCCAAGGCGTCCAAGAAGAGCGCCAGCGCCAATGCCAATCTGGTGCAGCTCATCGCTCCCGGCACCACGCCGGCGAACGCCGCCAAGCTCGCCAACGCCTATTCGAAGGCCGTGGAAGGGGAGATCAACGCGGCCTACGCGGCCCGCCTCCAGGCCGCCTCCGCCTCGAAGACCGGGACGACACTTCCCCCGACCAGCGGGTTCAACATCGTCGAGCCGGCGTTCGCGACGACGGCCAAGCACACGCCCGGGCCGAAGGCGAGCCTCACCAGCAGCCGCAAGGTGCGGCTGCTCATCGGCCTCGTCATCGGCCTCCTCCTCGGGGCGATCGTCGTCTTCGTACGGGAGATGCGGGACAAGACCCTGAAGACCAGGTCCAAGGCCGAGTCGGCGTACGGCTTCCCGGTCATCGCCGAGCTCCCGTCCGCGGCACACCGTCGGCCGACGATCCGGCCGCACCGGGGCTCGAGGTCTGGACGGACCCGACATCGGCGACGGCCGAGACCTACCGGCTCCTGCGCATCTCGATCAATTTCGAGGAGCTGGCCGAGCAGGCGCCGGCCGACCCGTTCGCCTCGGCCGCGTGGCAGATCGCCCCGAAGGAGCCCTACCAGGCGCCGGACCCCGGGAGCCGGCGGGTCGTGATGGTCGCCTCGGCCGACGACGAGGAGACGCGGGCAATCGTGGCGGCCAATCTGGCCGCAATCTACTCCGAGGCCGGTCAGCGGGTCATCGTGATCAGCACCGCCGACATCGGCTCGCGTCGAACCGTGGGCGAGACGCCGCTTCCCGTCACCGGCGCCGGCCGACATCGAGCCGTACCTGCTGCCCGTCCAGCTTCGAGCACGTGTCGAGCCTGTCGCTCCGCCCGTTCGTGACCAGCAGCGCCCAGTTGGTGAATCGTGCTCCGGCCGTCCTGGATGCGGTGCGTGAGCTCGCCGACCTGGTGATCGTCGAGGCGGGACCGCTGTTGTCGGTGCACCACGGTGAGGCACTGGCCCATGCGGTCGACGTGACCCTGGTGGTGGCGGAGTGCCGCACGACCGCGGAAGAGGACGCCCGGCGAGCCGGCGAACTGATCAGGAGGATCGGTGTGCCCGTCCTCGGCATCGTCCTCACCAACGTCGGGGCCACCAGGGGACCGGAAGAAGGACAGCGTGGCGGATCCGGCAGCCGTCGGCCCGTCGCCGGGGCAGGAGCTCCCGTCCGGCGACGTCGCTCCGAGCAGCGATGCTCGCGCCCGCATGCCGAGGACCCGACCTCCGAGGATCAGGCTCCGCCACCGGACTGACCCTGGACCACCGCAGGCCTGACGGTCGGCGTACGGGGCCTCCAGATGCTGATCGCCCTCACCTATCCGTCGAACCCGATCGTCGCGGTGATCGTGGCCGTCCTGATCGTGGTGGCCACCCGCCCGATCATCCGGCGGGTGGCCATCCTCGAGGGGCACGCGTGGCTGGTCCGGGTGATGACCATCAGCCTGATCCTCCACCTGGTGGCGGCGCCCGCCCAGATCTTCGTGGTCGACCACTTCTACCACGGGATCGCCGACTGGCTGCGCTACGACAACCAGGGCGCGGGCCTGGCCGGGAGTTTCCGCCACTTCGACTTCTCCCTCGCCAACGGCAATCTCCGGGGCATCGTGAACGACGGCTCGGTCAGCATCGCCGCCGGGATCGTGTTCACGTTCGTGGGGACCAATCCGCTCGCCGGCTTCCTGGTGTTCAGCTGGCTGGCGTTCCTCGGCACGATGTTCTTCTTCCGTGCCTTCGCGCTCGACCTTCGCCGGTGCCGACCACCGGCGGTACGCCTACCTGCTGTTCTTCCTCCCGTCGATGATCTTCTGGACGGCGGACGTCAGCAAGGAGGCCATCATGATGCTCTCCCTCGGCGTCCTCGCCTACGGTGCCGCCAAGATCCTGGCCCGTCGTCGCGGCGGTTTCACCCTGGTCATCGTGGGGGTGGCCATCGGCATCCTCATCCGACCGAACGAGCTGCTCATGGTGGCGGCCGGGTTCACGGTCGCCATGATCCTGGCTTCCGCCGGATACGCGGCGTCCAGGAGCGGGCGGACACCGGGTCCTGACCATCGCATTCTTCGGCTCGCTGCTCGCCGTGTCGGTCTTCCTCACGCTCCACTACCTCCATGGGTCCGGAGGCTCGTTGTCGCTCGAGCCAGGTCCAGCAGAACAACGTGTCCAACGGGGGGAGTGGAGGGATCCCCTACTCCACCAACCTGCTGACCTACTGGCGGGATGTGTACGTCATCCTCTTCGATCCGCTCCCCATCAACTTCCACGGGCTGGGCGAGATGATCGCCGCACTGGAGAACACCATCATCCTCGGGCTGATCGTGGCGTCGTGGCGCCAGCTGCAGATCGTGCCGCGGGCGTCGTTCGCCCGCGCCTACGTGATGATGTGCGCCATCTACAGTTTCGGGTTCATCTATGCCTTCGCGGCGCTGGGGAACCTGGGCCTGATCACCAGGGAGCGGACGCTCCTCTTCCCGTTCCTGCTGGTGCTGTTGTGCATCCCACGCGCCAAGCGGGGACAGCCGCCCCGCTACATCTGGGAGTTGAAGCGGAGCCACGCAAGCGGTACGAACGGGCGGGTGTCGTCGCCGTCCTCCCCTCGGCCCTGCCACCTCCTCGGGGGGCGACGGTGCGGCCTTCGGCGGACGGCGGCCGTCAGCGGTCAGCGGCGTCCCCTGCCCGGCCTTCCTCCTAGCAGGGGCTCGAGCAGGGTGAGCCAGATCGCTCCCACGACCTCGAGACTGAAGTGCTCCTCGCAGTAGGCCCGGGCGGCGGCGCCCATGGTGGCCCGTAGGGCTGGATCGAGGAGCAGCCGGTCGACGGACTCGACCATCGGGTCGAGCTCGCCCTCGGGCACGACGATGCCGGTCGCTCCGTCTTCGAGCATCGTCCGCACCCCGGGCACGTCGGTGGCGACGACCGGGATGCCCGACAGGCCCGCTTCGATCAGCACCCCTGGCATCCCCTCGCCCGCTGGCCGGCTCGGGAAGACCATCAGGTCGCTGGCCCGGAGGAGCTCGGGGATGTCCGAGCGCGACCCGAGCAACTCGACCCCCGCCGCCTCGGCGGGGGCAGCGGATGTCGTCGCGCATGGGGCCGTCACCGATCAGTCGCGCCGTGAACGTCCGACCCCGGGCCCGTAGGGCGGCGACCACCTCGATGAATCGGTCGGGGCGCTTCCCGTCATTGAGCGCGCCGACGAAGGTGACCACCGGGAGGTCGGAGCTTGCGCCGTCGGGACTGCGGGTGGAACACGGCAGGGTCACGCCCGTTCGGCGTCATGGTGACCTTGACCGCCGGCACGCCCAGCAGGTCGATGCACTGCTGGCGGACTTCGTGGCCCTCGGCGGCGATCACGTCGGTCCTGGCCAGCATGCGTCGCCAGAATTGGAGTCGGAGCCGATGTTCCGGTGCCGCGGCGTAGGTCCCGATGGCGTAGTAGGCGAGGGGCCGTCGGGCGCCGACCAGGGCCGGAACCAGGTACTTGAGGGGATCGCTGCCGTGGGCCACGACGAGCGCCGGATCGTACCGCCGCAGTGCCGAACGCAGGGCCAGCACCACCCGTGGGTCGAAGCCGGTAGCGGGGGACGGACCACCGTCGATGTGCAGGGAGAGGTCGGGACGGACCTCGGGCTCGCCATCGAACAGGGTCAGGACCCGGTGGGCCCGCACGCCGGGGGCGTCGAGCTGATCGGCCAGCGCCCGCGCCTCGCGTTGCGCGCCCCTGGCCAGTGGTGTCGGAATGACATGGAGCACCAGTGGCTCGTCTGTCGGCTGCCACAGGTCGGTCATGTCCGGGCCCCCCTGCCCGCGCCGGCCCGTCCGGCGGGGCGATCGTACCAGGCACGTCCGTCCCGACCCCGACTCCGCTACCATCCGGATGCCCTGGGGGACCTCCGGCCCGGCGGCACACCTGTCGGCTGCCGAAGGCGCCGACCCGACCCGTGGGGCACCCATGAGGACCTTGGTGATTTCCGGCGAGTACCCGTGGCCCGTCAACAGCGGGTCACGCCTGCGACTCCTCACGGTCCTACGGGGGCTGTGCCTGTGCGGCCCGACGGAACTGTTCTCCGTGCTGCCGGAGGGGCGAACCGACATCGACCCGGCCGATCCCGCACTGGGGCTGGAGCGCGTCGGCCAGGTCGGATTCGACGATCGGCCCCCTTCGGGGCTGCGGATGCTCACTGCCCTGGCCGGATCGGCCGCGCCGCTGGAGCTGCCCACCGGGGACGGGCCTCGGGTGAGCCGTGACCTGGCCCGCTTCGCCTCCGGGCGCTATGACCTGATCTGGTTCTTCGGGGTCCGGGCATGGGCCCTGGTGGGTAGTGCCGGCGCGGCTCCGTCGGTGGTGGACCTCGTGGACCTGGAGGACCGCAAGATCGTCGCCCGGCTGTCGGTTCCCCGGCCGGCCGCAGCTGGACTCGTCGGCCGGTCGCGCCAGCGGGGGGCCACCGCCCTGTCCCACGAGGAGATCCGGCGCTGGCGGCGGCTGCAACGGCGGGCCGCCTCGTCGGCCGACGCCACGGTGGTCTGCAGCGACCTGGACGCGGCTCGGGCCGCCGAGGACGGCCTCGAGCGGGTTGTGGTGGTGCCGAACGCCTATCGCCGACCGGAGCGACCGGTGGGAAGGGCCGACGTCGGCTCGCCGCCGACGGTCACGTTCCAAGGCACGTTGCGCTATCCCCCGAATGCCGAAGCAGCCCGCTTTCTGGTCGATGAGGTGGCCCCCGAGTTGCGCCGTCTGGTGCCCGACGTCCACATCCGGCTGGTCGGGGTGAGCACGCCGTCCCTCGACCGCCTCGACGACCGGCCCCGGGTGACCGTGGTCGGACGCGTGGACGACATCACCGACGAGCTGGCCCGGGCCGACGTCGTGGTCGTGCCGCTCCATTTCGGGAGCGGCACCCGCCTGAAGGTCCTCGAGGCCTTCGCCCACCGCATCCCGGTGGTGTCGACCACGCTGGGGGCCGAAGGCCTGGGCGTCGTCGACGGCGTCCACCTCCTGGTGGCCGACGAGCCCGTGGACGTGGCCACGGCCGTCGCCCGGCTCCTGGCCGATCCCCAACTGCGCCGCTCGCTCACCGAGCGGGCCCACCAGCTGTACCTCGACCACTACGACGAAGTTCTCGTCGAACGACGTGTTGCCGACGTGGCCGAGGCCGTCGCATCGGGGGCCCAGATCCCGGGAACCGCAGGACCGCCCGGGCGTTGATCGGCCCCGTCAGGCGTCCGTCGGCGCCACCGGCGGCCGTCCCCGGGCCCGTGAGGGATCCGGCGGGGGCAGACGGCGGTAGGCGTCGAGCGTCCGGGTGATGGTCGACCGGTCGTCGAACTCGGCCTCGGCCTTCAGCCGGCCCCGGGCTCCCATGGCCCCGCGTCGAGCGGGGTCGCCGGCCAGTGAGGCGATGGCCAGTGCCAGTGCATCGGCGTCGTGGAGCGGGACGAGGAGCCCGGTCACATCGTGGTCGACCACCTGTCGACAACCGCGCACGTCGGTCGTGACGATCGGCAGCCCGGATGCGGCCGCCTCCATGGCCGAACGTGGGAACCCCTCGCGATAGGACGGGAGGACGTAGAGGTCCATCCCCGCGTACAGGTCCTCGACGTCACTGCGGGACCCGGTGAAGACCACATTGCCGAGGGATTCGGCTTCGGCGATGTCGTCCGGGCCGAGGGCGTCCCCCTTGGCGTCGTCCTGGGGTCCGATGATGACGAACACGACCTCGGGACGGATGGTGCGCATCAGCCGGGCGGCGGCAAACAGCTCGCGGAAGCCCTTGCCCCACACGAGGCGCCCCACGGTGCCGACGACCGTGGCCGACGCGTCGACCCCGAGGGCCGTGCGGGCCCGGTCCACGTCGGACGGGCCGCGGCGGGGTCGGAAGGTCCGGAGATCGACTCCGTTGCCGAGGAGGACGAGCCGGTCGGTGGGGACGCGCAGCCGACGCATGACCTCCAGGTCCTCGGGGTTCTGGAACAGTTCCACCTGCGAGCAGGTGGCGGCCATCCGCTCGAGCGAATAGACGATCGCCTTCCGGGCGAACGGATCCTCGGGCGCGGCGTACAGGCCGTGGACGGTGTTCACGATGCCCGGCACCCGTGCCGCCCGAGCGGCCAGGCGGCCGTAGATGCCGGGCTTGGGATTGTGGGTGTGGACGATGTCGGGGCGCAGCCGGCGGAAGAGCCGCTCGAGTTCGGTGATGGCCAGCAGGTCGTGGCCGACCGATACGGCGCGCGTCGCGTGCCGCAACGGAACATGGGCGATGCCGCGGGCCTGGAGCTGGCCCACGTAGGGGCCGGGTGCCGAGACGCCGATGACCTCCATGCCGGCAGCCGCGAAGGCCTCGAGTTGCGGGCCGAGGAGCAGTGCCAGGCTCATGTCGGTGGTGGTGACGTGGATCAGGCGACGGCCGGCGAGTTCGCTCACGGGGTAACCGCCGGTCGTACCGTTGCCAGGTCCCGGTAGATCCCCTCGACCTCGTGGCTGGCGGAGGCGACGTCGAACATGGCGCTCTTGACCTTTGCCGCGGCCCCCAGCCGGGCCCGGAGTTCCGGGTCGGCGGACAAGGTGGCGAGGGCATCGACCACGGCCTCGGGGCGACCGGGGGGAACGACGATGCCGTCGACGCCGTCGGTGATGACCTGGGGCACGCCCCCCACCGCGGTGGCGACGATGGGCAGGGCCATGCTGGTGGCCTCCATGAGGGTCACGGGGAGTCCTTCCTGGTGGGAGGGGAGCACGAAGATGTCGGTGCCGGCCAGCAGCCGGAGGACGTCGTCGCGTTCGCCGAGGAAGCGGAACCGGTCTCCGAGTCCGAGGGCCCGGCGCCGCTCCTCCAGTTCCTGTTCGAGCGGTCCCCGACCCACTGCGGCGAACCGGAGGGGAAGACCCCGGGTGCCCGCCAGGTGGGCGGCGTCGAGCAGCACGTCGTAGCCCTTCTCGGGTCGGAGGTTGGCGACCGTCAACACCAGGAGCTCGCCGTCGGGCACCCCGAGCTCGGCGCGGACCTCGGCCTGGAGCTCGGCCCGCCGGGCGATGAGGGCGTCGGACCGGGACAGGTCGACGCCGTGGACGATCACCCGGGCCCGGGGCTGCAGCGCAGTGGGCAATGCGTCATAGGCGGCCTGGGACACCACGATCAGCGACTGGTCGAGCCCGATGGTCGCCCGGTTGAGCACCTTGACCAGGACGGCCATCTTGTTCCACAGGCTGTGCTCGGTGTACACGATCGCCGGTCGGACGGCGGCCGGCAGGGACCGCACCACCAGTCGCCCCACGGACGCCGTGTAGGGCAGATGGAAGTGGACGACGTCGTAGTGCCCGTCGACCAGCAGTCGCCGGAGGGCAGCCGTCCATCGCAGGTCGGCGTTGCCCGTGGCCCCCAGGCGGTGGACCGGGGTGCCGGCGGACGTGAGGGCCGACACCAGGCCGTCCTCGGAGGCCAGCACGTAGGCCACCTCGTAGTCGAAGGCCGCATGGTCGCCGGTGGCCACCATGTCGACCAGGAGGCGTTCCGCACCGCCATAGCCGAGGACCTTGATGACCAGGAGCACCCGTAGGCGGCGCGCCGGCGCCGTCGGTGGACCTGCCCTGGTCCGACCCCGTGTCGTGTACCCCTCCGTCCACCCGCCGATGGTACCCGCAGGCGGTGGGCGTCCCATGCGTCCCGGGGTTGCCCGGGGGTGCGGCGACCTGGACTACCATTGGCTGGCGCTCATATGTGGATGACCGGCTCCACGGGAGGAGCCAAAAGGGGGGTAGGGCGTCACATGACGGTGCCAGAATCACCACTCGAATCAGGCAGTGTCGGGCTGCAGGTCACGGACCTGTCAACGATCCCCTCGGATCCGCCCGACGACATCTGGTATCACCACAAGGTCCGCTTCGTCGCGTCGGTGAAGCTCCTGTGGGACCACCGCGAGATCATGTACACCCTGGCCGAGCGCGACTTCCGTGCCCAGTACAAGCAGGCCACCCTCGGCGTCCTGTGGGCCGTGCTGAGCCCGGTGGCCACGTTGGCGATCTTCATCGTCGTCTTCTCGCGGGTGCGGGCCTTCCCCACCCAGGGGATCCCGTTCGCGCTCTACGCCTTCGTCGGCATCCTCTGCTGGAGCTTCTTCGCCTCGTCACTCGGTTCGGGGGGCAACTCGTTGCTGGCCAACAAGGCGCTGCTGGCCAAGACCCAGTTCCCCCGGGAGTGCTTCCCGCTCGAGACCATGCTCGTCAACGCCCTCAACACGGTGATCTCCTTCATCCCGCTCACGTTGCTCTTCGTCATCTTCGGGCGTGCGCCGAAGATCGCCACGCTCTGGGTGCCCCTGTTCATGGTCATCGAGGTGGTGTTCGCCGCCGGGGTGACGCTGGCCGTCTCGAGCCTGATCATCCAGATGCGCGACCTGGTCCAGGTCCTGCCGATCATCATCTCGCTCGGCATCTTCGTCACCCCGGTCATCTGGCCGTTCTCGTGGATCCCGACGAACTACCACCTGTTCGGCGGGACCGAGGTCCACGGGCACTGGATCGGGGGATTCTCCGTGAACCTCCAGGTGGTCTACGGGTTCTTCAATCCACTCGGCCCGGTGATCTCCAGCGTCCGCGAGACGATGTTGCTCGGCCACAACCCGAGCTGGGCACCGCTGTGCGCCGCGGCGGTCGGTGCCCTCGCCTACCTGGGCTTCGGCTACCGGATCTTCAAGCGTTTCGAGGTGAACTTTGCCGACATTGCCTGACGGGAGCATCCACGTCGAGCACGTCTGGAAGCAGTTCCGGGCGGACAAGACGGTTCCCCTCTTCTACGACCAGTTGCACCGGCTCGGGAAGTCGATCGCCGACCCGAACCGGCGCCACTACCGGTGGGTGCTGAAGGACGTCTCCTTCGATCTCGAACCCGGTGGCTCGCTCGCGCTCATCGGCATCAACGGCTCGGGCAAGACGACCCTGCTCAAGATCCTGAGCCAGGTGACGTACCAGACGGCCGGGATCTCCCAGGTCAAGGGCCGGATCGGAGCACTCCTCAGCGTCACCAGCGGCCTCCACCCCGACCTGACGGGACGGGAGAACGTCTTCCTGTACGGTGCGGTGCTCGGGATGAGCCGCGAGCGCATCCGCCAGCAGTTCGACGACATCGTCGAGTTCGCCGACCTCCAGGACGCCATCGACCGCCAGGTGAAGTTCTTCTCCCTCGGCATGCAGATGCGCCTCGGCTTCTCGATCGCCGCCTACCTCGAGCCCGATGTCCTCCTCGTCGACGAGGTGCTGTCGGTGGGGGACGCCAACTTCCAGCAGAAATGCCTGCAGCGCATCGGGGAGATCGTGCGTTCGGGAACCACGTTGCTCTACGTGTCCCACGACCTCGCCTCGGTGGAGGCCTCGTGCGACCGGGCGGTGTGGCTGTCCGACGCGGTCGTCCGGGCCCAGGGCCCCACCAAGGACGTGGTGACGATGTACCGCACGGCGGTCGAGCAGAACTCGGCCCTCCTCACGGCCAAGGAAGGCGTCGTCCAGCTGCTGAAGGCCGAGATCAGGGCGGTGGACGGCGGGCAGCTACGGTCCGAGTGCGAGGTCGAGGTGAGTCTCACGCTCAAGGCGCCCGAGCGGGCCAACGCCAGCTTCTTCATCGGTATCTCCCAAGGCACGGCCTTCCCGATGTTCGTGATCGACCACCAAGGGATCATGCCGGCGGGCGAGTTCGAGATCCACTGCAAGCTCGGCTATCTGCCACTCCCGAAGGGTCACTACTCGCTGTGGACGGCCATCACCGGATTCCCCAAGGGCAAGCGCGATCCCTACCTGCCCTGGCAGCCGGTGATCTCGTTCGACGCATTCGGCCCGGATCGCATGGAGCCGCCCGAAGGTGTGATGGCCCTGTCACCGGTCTACGTGGGGGCCAACTGGAAGGTCAGCTGAACGACCGGGGCCATGCGTCCGCAACGGACGGATGACCGGCGGTGCCCTTCAGGGGAAGTAGACCTGCTGCTCTATCGAGCCGACGACGCGACCCAGGCGCATTCCCACCGTGCGGGCGAGTTCGTTGCGGTGCTCGCGGCTGAACACCATCCACCACGACAGCAGCAGCCACAACCATGCCTTGGCCGCGCCGACCAGGTCGCGCCGTGCTCCGTGGTTCCGGTAGCGGCGGAAGAGCATGGGACCGCATCGCCCGTAGGCGAACGACTGGCGGAATACGTCGCCGGAACCGTGGCGTTCGCGCTTGGAGACGATGGCGTCCCACGCATAGGTGAACCGGTGGCCGCGGATCTGCGCCTGCCAGCAGAGGTCGATGTCCTCGCCCACCAACATGTCGTCGTTGAAGCCGTCGACCTCCTCGAAGGTCTGGCGTCGAATGGCCAGATTCGCCCCCAGACCGGCAGGCAGGAAGCCGAGCTGGCGATTTGCGGCCGGCATGGCCGGTGTGGGGGGGATCCAGTTCAGCGACCAGAAGTCGAAGACGCCGGCCACCACGTCCGCATGCTGCAACGCGTCGACCATGGCCTGCAGCCAGCCGGCGTGCACGACGTCATCGGCGTCGCAGAACGCCAGGAGCTCGCCCGACGACTGACGGACGCCCGCATTGCGGGTCGCCGGCGCGCCGGGCGACGCCGAGGCATCGACGATCCGGAATCCCTCGTGAGCCTCGCACCATGCCCGGGCGAATTCGAGGCTCCCGTCGGTCGAGCCGTTGTCGGCCACCACCACCTCCCAGGGTTCCTCGCACTTCTGGGCGGCGAGGGCACGTAGCTGTTCTTCCACCCATCGTCGGGCGTCGAGCACGGGGAGGATGACGCTGATCATCGGCGTCCGCGGGTGGTGACCACGGCACTGCGTCCAACGCCCGGGCTGCGTTGCCCTGCAGTGATCCGCACGACCGGAGCGCCGTCGAATACGAAATCGGACACGCCCAGCCCCCCGGATCTGTTCCTACGTGACCGGTGTCGGCCACGGCCACCGACGTACGGAGCGCTGGTAGTCTATCGCCGCGTGGAGGGGACCAACGACCGTGAAGGGCCCGGTGTGGGTCGTCGACCATCTCCGACGACGGCGTCTCCGACCGTCCCCGCTCCGCCCCCGGATGTCACCGCTGTCGTCCTCACCTACAAGCGGCCCCGTCTGGCGACCGACGTGACCCGCTCGCTCATCGAGCGCGAGGGATTCCGTGCCCACAACGTCGTGGTGGTGGTCAACGGCGAAGGGGGGCTCGATGACGCTGATCTCGAGCGTGCTGTCCGGATGGTGCGCCTGGACCGGAACACCGGTCCGGCCGGGGGCTTCCGGGCCGGTCTCGAGGCGGCGTTCGCTGATCCCGGGTGTGCCTGGGCGTATCTGTGCGAGGACGACATCGGCCTGTTTGCGCTCCCCACCCCGCGTGTCGGCGGAGTTGTCGAACGGGTCGCCAACCGGTCGGTGCCGGGCCGACCGGTCGGGGCCGTTGTCGCCTACGGCCGCAATTTCGTCGGCCGCGGTGCCCATACGGTCAATGTGGTGCCGGCCGATGGGCCGAGGGGTGACCTGCAGGCGGTGGATGTGGCGTGCTGGGGTGCCACCCTCGTATCCCGACGGGTCGTCGAGGCAGGTGTGCTGCCCGATGCGAATTGGTTCTTCGGACTGGAGGACTTCGACTTCTTCTGTCGCGTCCGGGAGGCCGGATTCGAGGTCCTGGTCGACGGTGATGCCGCCAGGATGGTGGCGGAGCAGCAGACGTCAGTCGGAAGGGACGAGGCGATCAGCGGCGCCCGGCCGAATGACTCGGCGGAGGCCTGGCGGGCGTACTACCACGAGCGCAATTCGATCGAACTGGCCCGCCGGCACGGAACGCCGTCGTGGCACCTGTGGCAGCTCGCCTATGCCGCCCGCCATCTCCAACGGGCCGACAGCGCGGCAGAGCGGTCGGCCATCATGCACGGGCTGTGGGACGGCGTGCGGGGCCGGATGGGCGAGGATCCCCGCTACGGCCGACGGGTGGGGGAGTTCGCCTCGTCCCCCGGAGCGGATCCGCCGACCAGGTAGGCGAAGTTGGGCCACAGGGCCAGATCGATCGTGGGGTGCCGTGCGGCCAGCGCCACGACGTCGGACTCGTAGATCGAGACGAGGCGCCTCCGGAGATCGTCGTCGGGGCCCGGTCGGGCCCCCACCGGCGCTTCGCGTGGTCATGTCCGACGGCGGTGGCGGGTGGTCGGGAAGGCCCAGGAACTCGAAGGTGGTCCGGAGTTGGCCAGCCGTGTCCTCCACGCAGCGCTCGTACTGGAGCACCAGCAGCTGCGACGACGGGACGTGCTCGGACCAGTCGACCAGGGCCCGGTGGTAGAACCCGCGTTGGATGGCATCGGCGATGACCACCGGACCAACCACTCCGCCCATGCGGCGATGGTGGGCCACGCCGGAGAGGAACCGGTTGACGGGATCACGGAGCAGCAGCAGCAGCCGGGCGTCGGGTGCCGAGTCGTGGAGGAGCGGTGGCACCCAGGGTGACGAGAAGTAGTCCGGGGTCCACTCACCGGTGAGGGTTCCGGCCGGTCGGGGGAACCACCCGTGGTAGTCCTCGGCGTCGGACGGTGCGAACGCGGCGGCGCCGAACCGGTCGAAGAAGTGGCGTTCCTTGTGCAGGTCAGGGCGCGAGTAGATGGCCGGGTGCCGGCATATCAGGTCGTTCCACCAGGTGGTTCCGGCCTTCTGCACGCCGATCCCGACGTAGTCGGGCGGACCGACCACTTCGCCGGTACCCCTCGCCGGCGGTCGGAAGTCGAACCCCGGCTCCCACGGTGCGTAGCGACCGAGCCGGTGGAGGAGGGGGAGGCGCACCGACGGGGGCAGATTGGCGAACGAGGCTGCAGCCCGTGCCCGCAGGCTCATGACATCACCTGACTGGCCACTGCGGCAGGATGCCACAGGTGCCCAGTGTCCACAAGCACCGTGCGGGACGGCTCGCACATGCCCGACACCTGGCCCACCGAGTTGCTCCGGTGGTCATTTGACGGACCGTCCCCGTCCGCCGATGATCTGTGGATGGTCCGGGCCGGGGGGTACGAAGGTGCGGGGGCCGTGCCGCGCGTCGCCCCCGAAGGGACCGGTACCTGACCGGTGTGCGGCTTCGCCGGACTCTTCGACCCGACTCGCGCCGCGGGCACGGACGCGCTCGTCCACCTGGCCGAGCAGATGGCGGCCGTCCTCGCCCACCGGGGACCGGACGACAGCGGACGGTGGGTCGACCCTGACGGTCGGGTGGCATTCGGTCACCGCCGACTGTCTGTCGTCGACCTGAGTCCCCACGGCCACCAGCCCATGGTCTCGTCGGACGAGCGGTGGGTGCTGGTCCTCAACGGCGAGATCTACAACCATCCAGCGCTCCGCGCCCGACTGATCGCCGACAAGGTCCGCTTCCGCGGCACGTCCGACACCGAGGTGCTCCTCGAGGCCGTCGGGCGCTGGGGCGTCGACCGGGCCCTCGAGGCCGCCGAGGGGATGTTCGCCCTGGCGCTGTGGGACCGCCGAGAGCTCCGACTCCACCTGGCTCGGGACCGGTTCGGCGAGAAGCCCCTCTACGTCGGGTGGGTGGGGGCGATGCTGGCCTTCGCCTCCGAGCTCAAGTCCTTCCCCTGCCTGCCCGGCTTCGCCCCTGAGCTCGACCGCGACGCGGTGGCGCTCTACCTCCGGCACAACTGCGTCCCGGCACCGCGCACCATCTACCGGGGGATCGCCAAACTCGAGCCGGGCCATCTGGTGACCTACGGGCCGGAGTCGTCGATCGGTGCCGCTCCGACGCCCCGCCCCTACTGGTCGGCCCGCACGGCGATCGAGGCCGCTCGCAGCCGACCGCTGTCCGGGCCGGTCGACGAGCTGACCGACCGGACCGAGGCGGTGCTGGCCGAGTCGGTGGCGGCCCGCATGGTCGCCGACGTGCCGGTGGGCGCATTCCTGTCCGGGGGAGTGGACTCGAGCCTGATCGTCGCGCTCATGCAGCAGGCCGCCGACCGACCGGTCCGCACGTTCACCGTGGGCTTCGCCGACCGGTCCTTCGACGAATCGGCCGACGCCGCCGCCGTGGCCGCGCACCTCGGGACCGACCACACCTCGCTCCAGGTCGACGACGCCGATGCGACCGCCGTGCTCCCGAGCCTCGCCGACATCTGGGACGAGCCCTTTGCCGACGTCTCACAGATCCCGGTGCTCCTGGTGAGCCGGCTGGCCCGCACCCAGGTGACCGTCTCGTTGTCGGGCGACGCCGGTGACGAGCTCTTTGCCGGATACAACCGTCACGCGTGGCTCGAGCGGCTCTGGAGCCGGTCGTCGACGCTCCCGGACCCGGTCCGTCGGGCCCTCGGGTCGGCGTTGTTGCGCCTGCCACCCGGTGCCGTCGACGGTGTGGCCGGCCTCACCCGCGGACTGCCCACCCGCTACCAGGTGCGCAATCCCGCCACCAAGGTCGCCAAGGTGGGCCGGGTCCTGGCCTCGTCCGGACCCGAGGACGCCTACCTGGCACTGGTGTCGCACTGGGACGATCCCGAGTCCATGGTCGTCGGCGCGTCCGGGGGATCATCGATGGCGTCGGACCCGTCCCGATGGCCGGAGTTGTCGGGCATCACCGAGCAGATGCTCTGGCTCGACCTGATCGGCTACCTGCCGGACGACATCTTGACCAAGGTGGATCGCGCCGCCATGGCCGTCTCGCTGGAGACGCGGGTCCCGTTCCTCGACCGCGACGTCTTCGACCTGGCCTGGCGCCTGCCCCTGGACGTGAAGCTGCGCGACGGCGTCACCAAGTGGATCCTTCGCCAGGTCCTCTACCGCCACGTACCGCCCCAGCTCGTCGACCGACCGAAGATGGGGTTCGGCCTACCGATCGGCACCTGGTTGCGCGGCCCGTTGCGGCCGTGGGCCGAGGAGCTGCTCGACGAGCGCCGCCTGCGCAACCAGTCGCTGCTCGATCCGGCGCCGATCCGACATGCCTGGTCCCAGCACCTGAGCGGGCGCCGGGACCTGGCCTACGAGCTGTGGGACGTCCTCGTTCTCCAGGCCTGGATCGACCGGTGGATGCCGGGTCTGGCTGCCTGATCGACCACGGGTGGGTAGGGCGTGGCCCAGCCCACCGTTGCGGAGGTCATCGTGGATCAGGTGGCAGGGGCGCTCGGCCAGAGGGACAGGTCGAGGTCGGGGAGGAGCTTGGCCAGCGCATCGATGTCGGGGCCCACGATCTCCGTGAGGCGGTGTCGGGCATCGTCCGGGAGGCCGGCCTTGCCCTCCTCCGTCTTGTTGACCTCGGTGTGGAGGGTCGCCGGGGTGAACGTCGGGTCCAGGCCCAAGTAGGCATACGTCCGGGCCAGCTGCCCACCGGGGTCGGCCACGCACGCCTCATACTGGAGGACGAGGAGCTGGTCCTCGGGGAAGGCCGCCTGCCACCGTCGGAGTGCGTCGGCGTAGAGGCTCATGGCGAGTGCCTCGGCCTGGGTGGAGCCGACGTGGTCGGCGCCGTTGCGGAGCTGATGGGCGAGACCCGAGCGGAAGCGCTCGATCGGGTCGCGGAGGATCAGCAGGAGCTTGGCTTCCGGGGCCGCCCGGGCCAGGAGTCCGGGCACCCAGGGGTAGGTGAAGTAGTCCGGTGTCCACTCGCCGGTGATGGTGCCCGGCGTGCGGGGGAACCAGCCCTGGTAGTCGGCGATGTCGGCCGGACCGAACTGCTCGGCGCCGAAACGGGCGAAGAAGTGCCGTTCCTTGTGGATGGACCGGCGGTCGGACACATGGGGATGCTCGAGGATCAGGGTGTGCCACCAGCTCGTCCCGGCCTTCTGGACTCCGATGCCCACGAAGCCCGGGGGCCCGCCGACCTCACCGGGCTCCAGTTCCGGGGTCCGGTGATGGTCGTAGCCGACCTCCCACGCGTAGTACCGGCCGAGGCGGTGGCGGAGCGAGCGCCGCAGAGCCGGGGGGAGTGCCTCATGGACCCCCGGCGGGAGGTCCCGCATCGTCTCGACAGCCCGCTGGCGCAGCCCCATCAGCACAGGCTCCCACAGCGCTGTCGACCCCGCCAAGGATCGATCGTCGAGGAGTCAGGTCTCCTCGAAGCGGAGGTAGAACTCCGGGTCGTTCAACAGGTCCTGGTAGATCCCGTCCGACAGCGCGGTGGCCTCTTCCAGGTAGCGGGCCTGGTCGGAGTTGGGCAGCTCCTGGCGGAGGCCGCGCCACACACCTTTCATGCTCGTCGGATTGATCTTCCGTAGGAGGTCGATCGGGCGCTTGTTGCGTTGGCGGTAGAGGCGCAGGGTGTCGCGCAGTCGCGGTGCAGCCAGGTCCCGATTGTCGGCCACGTCGATCCGGGAGACCCGCCGCCGGAAGCCGGCGCCGTGGTGGTAGACGTGCTCGGCGTACACCGCGAACCACACCGGGTGGACGTCGTTGGTGTTCGACCGGAGCAGCGGGAGCCATGGGAGATCGGCCGCTCGGAGTTGGGCGAACAGGGTGCCTCCGACGTCGGTGACTTGATCGCCGCCGGGGCTGGTCCACGTGCCTCCCGGCCGCCAGTCACCGCCGATCTGCCGCCAGAGCCCGACGGTGGTGGCGCAGAAGCAGGGGTGGGGCTGTCGTTCCGACCGGTTCTCGTCCCGGCGGACAGCGATGAGGGGATACTCCTCGAGGAGTCCGGTCATCCACTCCCCGATCGGTCGCACCGGAAAGGCGTCACCGTCGATGAAGACCAGGAGGTCTTCGTCCTCGGCCTCCTCGAGCACGAGTGCGGACAGCGCATTGAGCTTCTCGGCGTGCATCCCCTCGAAGTCCTCGACCACGTCGAACCGGGCGCGAACGTCCGGGTCGGCGATCCCTTCCAGGGACGCCCAGGTGCGGTAGGGGAGCTCCACGTTGCGCTCGAAGAAGGACAGCTGGGGACCGATCCACTTGGGATCCATCCAGTGGACCGTGAGAATGTGGATCATTGCCCCCCCGTTGTCGAGTCGTCCACGCCGGGCGATGGTACTGCGCCCGCGCCGGGTGGTGGCGCGGGGACGTCACCGCCCGGTCCGTCAGCCGCTGGCGCCGTCGAACTCCCCGGTCGACCACCCGGTGAGGGGGAACGGCCGAAGGATGCGCTCGGCCCGCTCGATCTGCTCGGCAGACAGGCGCCGGCGCCATGCGCTCGGCAGGTCGGCGGCGACCCGCTGGGTGCGGAACCCGCTGCCCGGTCGGTCGTTGCCCTCGAGGACGGCCTCGGCGGCGTCGCTCCACTGCAGTCCGAGGGCGTCGAAGAGGGCGGTGAACTCGGCAGCCGGGTCCACGCACAGCTCCTCATGGGTTCGGACCGTCCACGTCGGATTGGCCGCCGCCGACTCCTCGAGGGCGGTCAGCAGGACGGCGATCTGCCACACCATCCGGTCGAAATGGTCAGGACCCGGCGGAGGCACGTCCCACGCTTCGGCCCGTCGCCGCACGGCGGCGATCTCGTGGAACGGCACGTACTGGTCGTTGTAGTCGAGATCGATCCAGCTGGCCAAGATGCTGAGCGGATGCCGGACCACGACAAGGACGTCGATGGCGAACTCGGACGCCAGCCAGTCGATGGACATCGGGGCGTGCACGGTCTTGACCAGTACACGTCGACCCTCGAGCCCGGGAGCCGGACGGATCGGCGGGCGTCGGCCGAGGAGTCCGGACACCTCCATCTTCAGCGAGTGCCGTCCCTGGAGGAACCGCTTGCGGTCGGGCGGTGTGACCGTGGCCAGGATCTTGGCGGCCACCCGTAGGCGGGGGGTCTCTGCGGCCCCGTCCAGGATCCAGGCCCACAGCGTCCGGTAGTCCTGCGCACGGTCGCCCGGGGAAAGGACCGGGAAGCGTCCGGTCGACCGTTTGGCCCAGATGGCCGGGGCGCGATGGCCCTCACTGTCCGGCTCCATCATCGACAGGGTCGAGGGATCGCACTCGAGGACCTGCTTGGTCCAGGTGGTGCCCGACCGCGGGATGCCGGCGATGACCAGCGGGCGGGGCGGCACGTCGGAGCGGGCAGGGCCGCGCCCGGCCGGGGATGCCGACATTGACTCAGCGTGCCCGTCGGTGCTCATCGGCACGGACCGCGGGCGTGATCACCGGGGCGGGGACGGACGCTCGACGGAGCGGTCTTCGACCCCCAACCCCTCCACATGCGCGGGACGATAGCACAGGGGTTCCCGCCTCCGACCGTGAGGTGGACCGCCCGGAACCGGTCGCCGATCAACGGCTGTGCGGCGCGAATCCCTCGAGTGCGGTGGCCAATTCGACCTCGGTCCCGTCCGATTCCGGCAAGGTCACCGAGGCGGCCCATGGACCGGTTGCCAGGTCCTGTAGCCACGTGGGTCCGTCGGCCAGCAGGTTGCGGGTCTCGAGCGGATCGGTCGCCAGGTCGAACTCCTCGAAGGCGAGGAGTCGCTGTTCGTCCATGGCCACCAGGGGCGAGCCCAGGAGGTGGTCGCCGAGCTCGACCATCTTCGCCCCGACCAGGTCGGCGTCGCTTTCCTGCCAGCGCAGCGCGGTCACCACGAGCTTGCGCGGGTGGCGCAGGAACGACCGGATCCGGGGAGCCTCGGCGAGTGGATCGGTCAGGCGGTGGTTCTTCTCGAGGTCGGCGTCACTCATGTGCTTGTTGTGGCCGTGGTAGTTGAGGCGGAACCGCTCCCGCACATACAGGTAGCGGCGGTCCTCGCTGACGAGCGTGCGCGGTCCGACCGACCTGGCCGGTCGACCGTCGATGTCGGACGGCGTGGTGATCCCGCCGAGATCGAGCAAGGTGGGGACGATGTCCGTCGTGGCGAGGGCCCGGGTCGCCAGCGCCTCCACCAGTGCGGCTCGTGGTTCGGGGTCAATCGTTGTCGGGAGGTCGACGTAGAACGGGACCCGGAGCAGGTCCTGGTGGACGCGGCCCCCGTGGTGGATCCGCTGGAGTCCGTAGTCGAAGCCCTCGCCGTGATCGGAGGTGACGGCGGTGATGAAGTCGTCGCGGTCACGGACGAGGGCGAGTACCTCCCGCACCTGTTCCAGCTGGGCGGCGGCGCAGGCGGCATAGGTCGTCTGTGCCGCGACCCGGTCGACCTCGGTGGTGTCGTTCCAGTCGATGACCCGGTCGCCCAACACCGCGGGCGTGTCAGGTGGGACATAGCGGGAGGCCACCGGGAGGCAGTAGTCGTGCACGATGTTGGAGTGCAGGACGATGAAGTGCGGACGGCGACCGACCCGGCGGAGCAGGCGTTTGGCCCGTCGGAACGGCTCGTCGTGGTCGAGCGACAGGTGCCACTTGTCGAAGCCGTTCTCGACGCCGGAGCCGGCGGAGATGGCCCCGTTGTTGACGACTCCGACCTTGCGATAGGCGTCGGGAAGGGCGGCGAGGAGCCGGTTGGGTCCGAGCGGCGGCTGACGCCAGAAGTGCCCGTGCCGGGACGCGGCGATCCCGGTGACGATCGACGTGCACGAAGGGAGCGTCCACGGGGCGGCCGTCACACAGAATTCCGCCCGGTGGCACCGGTCGGGGAGCTCCAGGGTATCGGCCAGCGCGTCCTCACGGAGGGCGTCGAGGACGATCAGCAGGAAGTTGGGCGTTGTGTTCATTGCTCTCCACTCGGCTCAACGGTGACGGTCGCGCGAGTCGCTCCTCGATGGGCCCGGATCGATGCTCGCGCAGATGGCGGTCGACCCGGCTCAGGGAGCCTTCGGTGCGCGCAGCGACCGGGTCGCCCCTTTGACCCGGGCGGGCACCATGCGTCGAAGTGCCGACTGGACGCCGGTCGACTGGTCGACCTGGTCGGCGCCCCACAGGGTGTGGGTCCGGCCCTCCCGCTCCTCGGTGGGGGTGGTGTAGAAGTACCACGCCAAGGAGCGCCGGAACGTGCCTTCCGGCGCGGCAAGCAAGTCGGGATGTCCGTGGTAGGAGGTCTGTGACGTGGCGAAGACCACCATGCGGTTGGCGACAGGGGCGACCCGCTGGACGGCATGGGTCATGTCGGCGTCCCACAATTCGAGGTGGCCCCCGTACTCGTCGGGCCAGTCCTGGTTGAGGTAGAGGATCACATTCAGGCGGCGGTCGGCCCGCAAGCTGTCGGTGCTGATCGAAGTCGACATGGACCTTGAGGGTCCCTCCCCGGGGGATCTGGTGGAGTCCGCCGCCGAGCAGGTGGGGATCCGGGAGGAGTCCCTCGATGCCGCTCAGCTGCTCGAAGAACTCCACGAAGACCTGCGAGTTGACCTGCTGGATGATCGAGCGGATGGGATCGGGCATCAGCTCCTCGTCGCGAAGCGCGTACTTCTTCTGGTGGGGGTCGTTGAAGTTCTGCCACCCTGGGCCGGGGAGCGGGAAGGCCTCGATGGCCCTCTGCACCGTCTCGGCGGGCAGCAGGTCGTCGATGATGACGTGGGGGAACGGATCGGCGGCGATGAACACCGGGTGCAGCCGTTCGGCCAGCGACTGCAGCTCACCGCGGGTCGGCATCGACGAGGTCGACTGTGCGTTGGTCACCCCAGCAACTTAGTTCGCGATGCCCGCGGTCGGGAGGGTCGGCCCTGTCCGGAGGCGTGTCGACCGCCTATGGGACCCCTGACCGGCGCCGGATGGCATTGTGTGGCGATGCATTCGATACTGCCGACCGGTCCGGGTGGCCGGACCACGGGCCCGACCGGCGCGGCGGTCGGGCGGTGACGCCGACCCCGGGCACCGCCCGCCCCCTCCTGCTGGTGGGCACCCCGCGGTCGGGCACGACCTGGACGATGCGGGTGCTCGAGGCGGACCCCTCGCTCCTCCCGCTGATGGAGCCGGACAACGAGAGCCGGTCCGCTCCGGCCGTCTGGGCCAAGCGCGCGCTCCGGTCGGTTCCCGGTCCTGGCCCCCGGCGATCACGGACGACCACTACCGCCGGCTGTGGGCGTGGATCCTCGAAGGGGCCGTCGAAGGCCCCCGACTCGCCGCCGCCGCCGCCCTCCTGCGAACGGTGCGGCCACGTGGGAGGCGCCGCTACTACCAGGGACGGTCGTCGACCCCCATGCGGCTGGCCGGAGCGCTGGCCGCCAGTCCCCCGGTCACCCCGGCCCCCGGGCTCGCCGACCGGCGGCTCCTCGTCAAGACGGTCCACGCACCGCTGTCCGTGGATTGGCTGGCCAAGGAGTTCCCGGTCGACGTCCTCGTGCTCCTCCGGCATCCCGGCAACGTGCTGGCGAGCTGGGTCTCCCTGGACCTGAACGACCAGTTCGCCCGCCTGGACGCCGATCCGGCCATCCGGCGCCGGATCGGCGGCCGGGACGATCCCGTCCCCGGCGTCGGATCCGTTCGCCCGCCTGGCCTGGCAGATCGGCGTGCTGAGCCTGGCTCTCGAGGAGGCGGCGGCCCTCCATCCCCAGTGGGTCGTGCGCACCCACGATTACCTTTGCCTCGACCCGGTGGCCAAGTTCCGCGCCCTGTATGCCGACCTGGGACTGACCTGGAGCGAGCGTGCCGAGGAGTACCTGACCAAGAACGACCGGCCGGGCGAGGGGTTCCCCACCCAGCGGGTGGCCTCTGACCAGCCCGACGCGTGGAAGACCCGGCTCACGCCGGCCCAGGTGGCCTCCATGGCCGGTGTCCTGGACGGGTTCCCCCTCACGACCTGGTCGAGGGACGACTTCGTGGTCTGAATGGCCCCGTGACATCGAGGCCTTCCGTGGAGCGGGTGGGGGACGGTAGTGTGCAGCCGGACAGTGGCGGTCGTGGGGGGTAGTGGCGTGACCGAGGAGAGCATGCAGACGGTGCCAGCCGAGATCGTGGAGCGCCTGCGGTGCCCGCGCTGTGGCTCAGGCATGACGGACGTCGGGTCCCAGGGGGTGGCGTGCGTCGAAGGCCACCGCTACGCCCGCAACCGGGGCTACCTCGATTTCTCGAAGGAGGCGCCGGCCGGAGGCTCCACCGAGCGCACCTTCGCCAGTTTCGGCTACGAGTGGAACGCCTTCGACGGCGTGCGAGACGAGGACGACAAGTTCGCCGAGATCTACTTCCGGGACCTCGACCTCGCCTCGCTGGACGGCAAGGTCGGTCTCGACGCCGGGTGCGGCAAGGGACGCTTCACCCGCATCCTGGCCGAGCACCTGGCGGCCGAGGTCGCACTCGACGGTTCGGTGGCGGTGGAAGCTGCGGCTCGCAATCTCGACGACCGGCCCAACGCCACCGTCATCCGGTCCGACCTGCGCACGGCCCCGTTCGCACCCGAGAGCTTCGACTTCATCTCCAGTCTCGGTGTGCTGCACCATCTGGACGACCCCTTCGAAGGGTTCACCCGGCTGCTCACCTTGCTGGCCCCCAAAGGGCAGGTGCTCCTGTACCTCTACAGCCGACCCTCGACCGCCGGAGTCCGCTCGGTGGCGTTGTCGTTGGCCACCGCGGTCCGGACGGTCACGGTCCGCCTGCCCCACCCGATCCTGAAGGCCCTGTCGACACCGATCGCCGCACTGCTCTATGCGGGTTTCGTGGCCCCGGGCCGGTGGGGCCAGCGGCGCAAGATCGCCCGTCTGGCCGACCTGCCGATGGACACCTATCGCGACAAGCCGTTCCGCAGCCTCGTCCTCGACACCTTCGACCGGCTGAGCGCCCCGGTCGAGTACCGCTACGTGTGGAAGGACCTGCAGCGCTGGTTCGACGAGACCGGACTCGTCGTCGACGCGGCGCGCGACGAGACGGGCTGGTTCGTCCTGGCCCATCGGCCATGACCACCGAGAAGCCTGTCCTGCACGAGGTGGACCAACGGATCATGGCCGTGGTGCTGACCCACAATGCGCCGGACTCGCTCGACCGCTGCCTCAGGGCCATCGCCGCCCAGACCACGCCACCTCAGGCGGTGCTGATCGTCGACAACGCCAGCGAGCCGCCGGTCGATGCGGCACTGCTCCCGCACATCGCCTCCGACGTGACCGTGCTGCGGTCCGACGTCAACGGCGGACCGGCCGGGGGCTATGCCATCGCTCTCGAGCGTTTCCTCGAGTCCGACTCCCAGCACGCGTGGGTGCTCGACGATGACATGCTGCCCGAGCCGGAGTGCCTCGAACGCCTCTGGGTGGTGGCCGAAGTCGACCTGGCGTCCGCCTACGTGTTCCCCGTCTCGTACCAGGTGGACGGGTCGTTCGGCGCCTGGCCGTCGTGGTGCGGCTTCCTGGTGTCTCGCCAGATCATCGAGCAGGTCGGCCTGCCCGACGCCGAACTGTTCTGGTGGGCCGAGGACACCGAGTACCTGCAGTGGAGGATCCCGCAGGCGGGATTCCCCATCCGGGTGGTGGGCGACGCCGTGGTCCGCCACGATTCCATCCGCCATGGTCAGGGCGTGCCGGTGTGGAAGTACTACTACGAGGCCCGCAACATGCTCTATGTGCACCTCTATGTGAAACGCCGCCTGGGACGCTATCCCCGCAACATGTCCAAACTGGTCGGGCGGGCGGTGCTGCGGGAGCCGGAGGGCCGCATGCTCCGCCTGCAGGCCATCGGCAGAGGGATGTGGGACGGGTCCCGTCGACGCCTGGGCATCCGCTTTCCGGTCGAGCCCATGCGCGAGCGCAAGCAGGGCCTGATCGAGGCGGCTCCACCCATGGGGGAGTAGCGGCCCGCTACCGGGCGAGGGTGACGACGATGTCCACGATCCGGTCGAGGTCGGCATCGCCGAGGGCCGATCCGGTGGGCAGGCAGAGCCCCCGGTCGAAGATTCCGGCGCACACGGAGCCGCCCACCGTGGTGGCGTCCCGGAACACCGGTTGGAGGTGGAGCGGCTTCCACGTGGGACGTGACTCGATGTCGTGCTCCTCGAGGGCGAGGCGGATCGCCTCGCGGTCGCAACCGAATTCGTCGGGGTCGACCTCGATGCAGGTCAGCCAGTAGTTGGGCTCGCCGTAGTCGGCGACCGGCAGGAAGGAGATGCCGGGAACCTCGCCGAGCGCCGACCGGTAGCGGTCGTTGATGCGGTGGCGCCGGGTGATGCGACTGTCGAGCCCCTGGAGCTGCGCCCGGCCGAGTGCGGCGAGCAGATTGCTCAGTCGGTAGTTGTACCCGAGCTCCGAGTGCTCGTAGTGGGGGAACGGGTCGCGGGCCTGGGTGGCCAGGTAGCGGGCTCGCTCGGCTACCTCGGCCGACTCGGTCACCAACATGCCCCCACCGCTGGTGGTGATGATCTTGTTGCCGTTGAACGAGAACACCCCGGCATCGCCGAGCGAGCCGACGGGCCGGCCGCGGTAGGTGGCTCCCAGGGCTTCAGCCGCGTCCTCCACGATCGGGATGCCGTACTCGGCGCACGTGGCCGTCAACGGGTCGTAGTCGGCGGACTGGCCGTAGAGGTCGACGGTGACCAGGGCCCGGGGGAGGCGGCCCTGGCGGGCCCGGAGTTCGAGCTCGGCGGACACCAGGTCGGGGTCGATGGTCCATGTGGCCGGGGACGAGTCCACGAACACCGGGGTGGCCCCGAGGTAGCAGACGGCATTGGCGGTGGCCACGAACGTGAACGACGGCACCAGCACCTCGTCGCCGGGGCCCACGCCGATGAGCAACAGGGCCAGGTGGAGCGCGGCGGTGCCACTGGACAGGGCGACGGCGTGTCCGGTACCCACCCGCTCGGCGAACTCCGCCTCGAACGCGTCCACGTCGGGACCGAGGGGGGCGATCCAGTTGGAATCGAACGCGTCGAGGAGCATCCGGCGCTCGTCGTCGCCCACTTCGGGTGGGGACAGGTAGATGCGGGTCACGGAAGTACCTCCGGGTCGGGGGTGAGTGCGCCGGCTGCTGCCGCCAGTCCGGTGAGGGCCACGGCGGCCACCACGTCGACCGCCAGGGCGGCTGCCGGTGACGAGCGGTGGGCGGCCGCCACCGCACCGAGCGCGAGGACGGCCTCGGCGCCGATGTAGGCCCCGCTGGCCGCCGGGCGTGGCCACCCCCGGTCGACCAGCCGGTCGTATGGGTGGCCGCGGTCTCCGGCCGTCAGTGCCCGTCGACCGCGCGACCGCCGCACGATGGCGAAGGCCACTTCGGCGGCCGGCAGGGCCACGAGTGCCAGGGCGGCCGTCCCGCTGGTGACGGGTACGCCGGGGCCCCAGGCGGCGGCCAGGAGGACGGCGAGCACGGTGCCCAGGAGATAGGAGCCGCCGTCCCCCAGGTAGACCCGGGCAGGCGGGCGGTTGTACCAGAGGAACCCGATCAGGGCGGCCGCCAGTGCCACGGCCAGCTGCCGTCCCCACCCGTGGACCACCAGGGCGAACCCGAGGGCGGCCACGGCCGCCACGCCACCGGCCAACAGGTCCAATCCGTCGATGAGGTTGACCCCGTTGATCAAGAGGACGGTCACCGACACCAGCAGGATCCCGGCGTAGCCGGGGAGGTGGAGTGGGCAGGTGAGCACGACCGCGACCCCGATGACCAGCTGGCCGAGGACCCGGACCAGGGGCGGCAGGTCGAAGCGATCATCGGCCACGCCGAGGGCGAGGGCGGCCGTCAGGGGCACGAGGACGGTCGGTCGGCCGGACAGCACGCCCACCGCGACGCCGGCGAACACTCCGACGCCACCGAGGTAGGGGACCGCTTCCGCCTGGGACTTGAGTGCTCCGGGCCGGTCCATGATGCCCGAGCGGCGGGCGACCGCCATGGCCAGCGGGGTGATCACGAGGGCGACCCCGAAGGCGAGGACGGCGATGACCGGCAGGGTCACGGTGCCCCTTCGTCCAAGGCTCCGCCATCGTCGTCCCACTGCATCATCAGGGAGCGGGTTCCGGCGTGCAGCTCGAATTCGGACGCGGGCTCGAACCCCGCCCGACGGTACAGGGCGGTGGCGGATGCGTTGGCCGACTCGACCACCACGTAGGCGGCATGACCGCTGTCGGCACGGACCTGGGTGAGGAACGCGTCGACCAGGTCGGCGCCGATGCCCCGTCCCTGGTCGTCGGGATCGACGGCCACGGCCAGGAGTTCGACGCCACGGCCCGTGCCGGAGGCCGTTCCGGTCCCGTGTCGAAGGGTCTCCAGCATTCGGCGCCACCCTCGGAGCAGTCGGGGAGCGGTCGTCACCGCGGCGCCGAAGCCGTCGTGGAGAAGAAAGGCCCGGTACAAGCCCCGCACGTCGTCCGAGCCCGCGATGAACCCGACGACCTGCCCGTGGTCCTCGGCGACCAGGAGGAACGAGGACGGCCATCGCACGATCCGCGCGTAGAGGCGGGCCAGGAAGCGGGGTCCGAGGAAGGACAGGAATCCCCCGGAGATCTGGCTGGCGTGCAGGTCGCCGGCCCGTCCGGCGTCCGCCACCGACCCCAGCCGGATGACGGCCCTGGGTCCTGTGCTCCCTTGGGACGGGCCCCCCATGCTCATCACCCGAGGTCCTCCCGAACGGAATGGCCGCCGGCATGCCGGCGAAAGTTGCAATAGGGGATTGAGTCTACGGCCTGTTCCCATAGGGATTGCCATGCGGTAAGTTGTCCGTCTGTGGAAGTGGGCTGGGGCGTAGAAACAACCGGGCAATATCAGATGTCGCACCTGCGCGCGATCGAGTCACAATCGATCCACATCATCCGCGAGGTGGCCGCCGAGTTCGAGCGCCCGGTGCTCCTGTTCTCCGGCGGCAAGGACTCCGTCGTGATGCTGCACCTGGCCCAGAAGGCCTTCTGGCCAGGCCGGATCCCCTTCCCGATCATGCACATCGACACCGGGCACAACTTCCCAGAGGTCCTGGACTTCCGTGACCGGGTGGTCGCCGAGATCGAGGCATCGCTCATCGTCGCCTCCGTGCAGGAGTCCATCGACTCCGGACGTTCGGTCGAGGAGGCAGGGGCCAATCCGTCCCGCAACCGCTTGCAGACCCGGACACTGCTCGATGCCATCACCGAGTACAAATTCGACTCCGTGTTCGGCGGGGCCCGCCGCGACGAGGAGAAGGCGCGGGCCAAGGAGCGGGTGTACTCGTTCCGCGACGAGTTCGGCCAGTGGGACCCGAAGAACCAGCGCCCCGAGCTGTGGTCGCTCTACAACGGACGCCATCGTGCCGGCGAGCACATCCGGGTCTTCCCGATCTCCGACTGGACCGAACTCGACGTCTGGCAGTACATCAACGTCGAAGGCCTCGATCTGCCGAGCATCTACTACTCCCATCGACGCGAGGTGTTCCGACGGGACGGCATGCTCCTCTCGGTGGGTCCCCACCTGACCGTCGGGGCCGAGGAGGAGCTCTTCGAGGCCACCGTGCGCTACCGGACGGTGGGCGACATGACGTGCACGGGGGCGGTCGAGTCGAACGCGGCAACGGTCGACGACATCATCATCGAGGTGGCCGCGTCACGGCTCACCGAACGCGGGGCGACCCGGGCCGACGACCGGGCCAGTGAGGCGGCCATGGAGGACAGGAAGCGCGAGGGGTACTTCTGATGGAACTCCTGAGGTTCGCCACCGCCGGATCGGTCGACGACGGCAAGAGCACGCTGATCGGTCGCCTGCTGTACGACTCGAAGGCCATCTTCGAGGACCAGCTCGAGGCGGTGGAGCGCGTCAGTTCCCAGCGGGGCGACGACTACACCGACCTGGCCCTGCTGACCGACGGCCTGCGGGCCGAACGGGAACAGGGCATCACCATCGATGTGGCCTACCGGTACTTCGCCACGCCGGCCAGGAAGTTCATCATCGCCGACACCCCGGGGCACGTGCAGTACACGCGCAACATGGTCACCGGGAACTCGACCGCCGACCTGACGATGGTCCTGGTCGACGCCCGGAAGGGCATCGTCGAACAGACTCGCCGCCACGCCTTCCTGGCATCGCTCCTCCGGGTTCCCCATCTCCTGGTGTGTGTGAACAAGATGGACCTGGTCGACTACGACCAGGAGGTCTTCGAGGCCATCCGCGAGGAGTTCACGGCGTTCGCCAGCCGGCTCGACGTGTCGGACATGACGTTCATCCCCATCTCGGCCCTCCAGGGCGACAACGTGGTCCAACGGTCGGCCAACATGCCCTGGTACGAGGGTGCCTCGCTGCTGCACCACCTGGAAACGGTCTACATCGCCTCCGACCGGAACCTCATCGATCCCCGGTTCCCGGTCCAGTGGGTGGTCCGCCCCCAGGCCACCAGCGTCCCCGACTACCGAGGCTATGCGGGACGGGTCGACGGCGGGGTCTTCCGCGCGGGCGACGAGGTCATGGTCCTGCCGTCCGGGCTCACCACGACCGTGGCCGGCATCGACTCCTACGACGGAGCGGTCGACGAGGCGTTCGCCCCGATGTCGGTGACCATGCGGCTGGCCGACGACATCGACATCTCCCGGGGCGACATGCTCTGCCGTCCGCACAATCGGCCGACCGTCGGACAGGACCTCGACGCCATGGTGTGCTGGATGACGGAGCGGCCGCTCCAGGTCGGGGACTTCCTGGCGCTCAAGCACACCACCCGGTGGGTGCGGGCAGTGGTTCGGGACCTCCACTACCGCCTCGACGTGAACACCCTGCACCGCGATGAGGAGTCGACATCACTCAACCTCAATGACGTGGGACGCGTCAGCCTCCGGGTGACCCAGCCACTGTTCTACGACAGCTACCGCCGGAATCGGCTGACCGGCTCGTTCATCCTGGCCACCGAGGACACCAATCTCACGGCCGGTGCGGGCATGCTCCTCGGGCCCGACTGAGCCCCTCCCAGCAGATGTCCTCGAACATCACCTGGCACCCGGGAGCCGTCACCCGCGCCGAGCGCGTCCAGGCCACCGGTGCCCAGGGGGCCACACTCTGGCTGACCGGCCTCTCCGGCTCGGGCAAGTCGACCGTCGCCACCGCGGTCGAACAGCGCCTGGTGCTCGGTGGGCGGCCCGCCTATCGCCTCGACGGCGACAACCTCCGGACCGGCCTGAACGCCGACCTCGGCTTCAGCCAGGAGGCGCGCGAGGAGAACTGCCGACGGGTGGCCGAGGTGGCCCGTCTCTTCGCCGACGCGGGGCTTGTCGCGGTGGTGGCCATCATCAGCCCATACGCCCGGTCCCGCCGGTTCGCCCGGCAGATCCACGAAGACGCGGGGCTCCCGTTCGTCGAGGTCTACATGGCAGCACCGGCAGAGGTGTGCGCGGTCCGGGATCCGAAGGGTCTCTATGCCCAGGCGACGGCGGGCGGCATCGAGTCGTTCACCGGGATCGACGATCCCTACGAGGTGCCGGAGTCTCCCGATCTGGTGATCGGTCCGGACTCCAGCGTCGATGAGGCCGTCGAACTGGTGCTCGGCACCTTGTGACGGTGAGTACGCCTCCTGGTTGCCCTCGTCAGAGGACTTCCGGGGACGCCTCGATGATGAACTGGTAACCGAACATCGTCGGCCACAGTGTCAACAAGGTGTGGTCCACCAGGCGGACCACGTGGGCCGTCGTCCCTTCCAGGCCGAGTGAGTCGAGCGGAAGCCCGACAGGCTCCAGTCGCCGGATGGTGAAGCCGTTGCGCTCGACCACCTTGCGGATGCTGCGACGGGTGAAGAACCGCAGGTGGGTCGTGTCCAGGATGCCGCGTTGGTCGTAGTCGAACATGCCCAGCGTCGAGCGAGCCCGCGGGTACCAGTGGGCGATGTTGGGGACACAGAGGATGACCGTGCCGGTGGGTGCGAGCACCTGGCGGATCTCCTCCAGCAACTTCTTGGGCTTGGCCAGATGCTCGAGGACGTCGGCGGCCAGGACGAGGTCGAAACCGGTGCCGACCTCGGTGGGGATGCCCTGGCTGAGATCGGCCTTGAAGAAGGCGCTGGTGCGCTCGCCGACGCCTTCGAGCTCGTACATGTCCACGCCGACGACGTGGTGTCCCATGTCCCGGAGGCGCTCGGCCAGGAGGCCGCTCGAGCAGCCCAGGTCGAGGATCTTGAGCGGGGGACGGCTGGCGAGCATCTTCGAGATGCGGCCGTGCGAGCTGTCCTCGTTGGGCTTGAGCTCGTACTCCTCGTTGAGTGCGATGCGGCTGCCGTCGCCGAATCCTGCCTTCTGGAGCCGGAAGGCGATCACGTCCTTGGTCACGTCGGCGGCGTAACCCATGCCGTCGACGTAGCAGATCTCGTCGCCGTAGTAGGTGGGGATCGGGACCTCGGCGATCCGCATCCCGGCGTCGTGGAGCTGGATGATGATCTGGGTGTCGAAGTTGAAGCCGTTGGCGTTCTGCCTGAACGGGATCTGCTTCAGCGCTTCCACCGAGTAGGCCCGGTAGCCGGAGTGGAACTCGGTCAGCTCCGTGCCGAGGGCGGCATTCTCGAACCTGGTGAGCACCCGGTTGCCCAGGTACTTGTACATGGGCATGCCGCCGCCGCGGGCGGCGCCCTTGACCATGATCCGTGATCCGAAGACGGCGTCGGCTTCGCCCGCCAGCAACGGGGCCAGGAGATCGGGCATCGACTCCGGGGCGTACTGGCCGTCGCCGTGGAGCATGACCACGATGTCGAGCCCGTGCTCGATGGCCAGGTCGTACCCGGCCTTCTGGTTGCCGCCGTAGCCGAGGTTCGTCGGCTGGCGGATCAACGTGATGGGCAGGTCCGAGATCTGCTGGTAGCCCAGTCCCACCAGGTAGGTCGAGTCCTGGCTGTGGTCGTCGCTGACGATCACCTCGGCGATGTCACCCCGGATCTCGTCCGGGATCCGGTCGAGGACCTTGGCCAACGTCGACGCCGCGTTGTACGCGACGACGAGGATCCCGATCTTCTTCTTGCGCTTAGCCACGTCGGCCCATCCCCCCCTACCGTCGAAACGTAGAGCCCAGCGTATGCGGTAATCGTGCAGGGCGAAAGATCCGGAGCCGGGGATCCGTCGATCACACCCGGGACGTGAACGAGTTGTCGGGACCGGACATCCCGGGAATCTGCCGGTTGTATTCATCAGAATTGATGAAAATGTGACCCGAAGGGTGCAAATTCGGGTCCATCCGGACCGTCCGCAATGGAAGTTCTGAGGGTCTGACGCGTACCCTCTAGGCGGGAGAAGGGACGGACAGGGGCAGAATGGGAGTCACGCGGGTATTCAGGGTCGCCAGGTTGGCGGCGGCGATGATGGTCATCGTCGGCGCGCTCCTGGTCGTGGACGGCGTCGCCTGGAGCGCGCCCGCCCAATCCGCAACGACCAGGTCCACGGTCCGGCACGCGGCGGCCACGGCCCCGCGACGGGCCGCGCCGCACAACTCCGCAGGTCTGATCACCGGCACGCGTCCACGACCGGTGTTCGATGACATGAACCAGGTGGTCACGTTCACCATCCCCACTCCGGCATGCCCCCAGTCTCGACCCGAACTGCCAGTGGATGCTGTTCGTGAACCAGCCGCGGCTTCCGGGACAGCCCATCGTCGGGGAGGTGGTGGGGACGTCTGGTGTGCTCACCCTCGAGCTACCCCAACTTCTGCGGCGTGCTCCAGGCGGACGCGCTGATGGGACCGTTCCCGTGGACCTACGTGTCGGGTGTCTCCCACAAGATCTTCTCCTGCGTCCCGCCGACGCCCACGACGACGTCCACATCCACCACGACGACCACCACGACCACGACGACGACCACCACGACCACGACGACCACCACCACCACGACCACGACGACCACGGATCCGACCACCACCACGACGACCACCGATCCGACCACCACGACCACCACCACGACCGTGCCTGCGAGCACCACCACGACGACGCCGGCGAGCACGACGACGACCATCAGCCCGAACGTGGCGGCACAGAGCACCGTCCCGAACGGATCCGCGGCGCTTCCTTTCACCGCGGCGTCGAGTACCACCACCAAGATGGCCAATGGGTCGTCGTCGCTGCCGTACACCGGTGGGGTCGTGGCTCCCCTGGCGTACCTCGGCAGCCTGCTGATCTTGATCGGCGGACTGCTGCTCCTGTCCGTCGAGTCCCGTCGCCGGGCCCTGGCCCGAGCCACGGTGGTCCGGCTCGACCAGGTGAAGCAGGGTGCCCGCAAGACGGGCTACTGGTTCTTCGGCTCCTGATCCTGCCCGACGGCCGTCAGCAGCGGATCCACCGCTCGGCGGATCCGGCTGAGATTCAGGAGGCGGCCGGTCCCTGGGCGACGCTGCGCACCAGCTCCTGGACCTGGACCTTGGTGGCGGACCATTCGTAGCGGGCCAGGAACAGCTCCTCGGCGGCGTCGACCAACCGTCGACGCAGGTCGGCATCTTCGAGGAGCCGCTGGCAGGCGATGGCGAACGACACCGGGTCATCGGCGATGAGCAGGTGGACGCCGTCCTGCACCTCCAGGCCGTCCGCTCCGACCGTGGTGGACACGATCGGGATCCTGTGGGCGAACGACTCGAGGATCTTGAGTCGGGTGCCACTCCCGATCCGTAGCGGTACGAGCGCGATGTCCGCCTTGGCCAGTTCCGGAAGGATGTCGGGAACCCGTCCGACCACGGTGACCGCGGGTGGGTCGTGCTGGCGTTGGACGCCAGGCGTGGCTCTTCCCACCAGCCGGATCTGTAGACCGGGGACCCTTGCCCGCAGTTCCGGGGCGATGTCCCCGATGAGGAAGTCGACCGCGTCCATGTTGGGTCCGTAATTGAGGCTGCCCTGCAGGAGGGCGACCGGTTCCAAGGCGACCTCGAGACGGCCCACCTGATGCGCTGGCCGCACATACGTGTTGGCGATGGAGACGGCATTGGAGAGTCCTGATCGACCGACATCGGCCTCGCTGCACAGGACCACCCGATCGACTTCAGATCCCACCGACCGCTGGTAGGTCCGCCAGTCGTTCGCGTTCTTCCTCGCCTGGTAGATGGCGATGGAAGTCCGCAGTCTTGCCCGGAGACCCTCGTGCTTTCGCTGTTCGTCGAGCACGTCGGCGCGCTGGTCGGCCTTGGTGTCCTCGAGGTCCATGTAGTCGATGATCGTCGGACCGAGCCGCGGCCGACCCAGCCAGCCGTAGAGCGCGGCCGTGCTGAACCAGACGACGTCGTAGTCGTGGGCCACCCACGCCGCGAATGCCTGGCGCAGCTCGATGTCGAAGCCCCCGCGGACAACCTCCATCGGGAGGCCACGCTGACGCAGCCATGCCATGCGCCAGGTGCGTTCAGAGGGATAGCGCGGGTGGACCATGGTGCGGAGCCGGCGGACGGGGACGTTGTCGGGTAGCTCCAGGGACTCCCGTGCCGCGTCATGGAGCGCGAACAGGTCGACCTCGCCCAGTTCGGACAGCGCCTCGATCATGCGGGCGAGCCGCAGGAGGCCGCCTCCGGTGGACGGCCAGGCCCAGTCTTCGGCGACGAACAGGATCTTCACGGCCGGGTCACCTCGACGAAGTGGCCGATAGGCGGCCGCGGATCGGCATGAGGGAGGCCGGCGATGTCAGGCTTCAGGAGCCTGGAAGGTGACCAGTTGGGCCATCTGGGGGTAGTGCACGCCGATGGCGAACTCGTCGAGCCGGCATTGGATGGCATCGGTGGAGAACTCCGGGTAGCCGTAGAGCTCCGCTCGGTCACCGGACACCATTTCGTAGCCGAGGAGCTTCTCGATCTGGGCGATCGAGGCGTTCGATCCCCACACGTTGCTCCGGCGGCTGCAGAACGGAGCCAGGTTCAAGAAGAGATCGACCGTCAGAACGAGCAGCCCGCCCGGGGCGAGCAGCCGCTTGACCGCATCGAGGGTGGCCTCGATGTCCTCGCTCGAGAGGTGCTCGATCGTGGACACGCAGACAGCGGCCGCAAACGTGCCGGTGAGGTCCGCCTCGGGCAGCGTCGCCCGGTGGAGCTTGACGTCGGTCCCGAACACCTTGTTCAGCGCCGCGTGCTCGGCGACCGGGTCGACGTCGTAGTCGCCGACTCCGTAGTCGAAGAACGGATCGACGTTGTGTACCTCGTTGCCGGCCTTGGCCAGCACGAACTGCAGTCCGGACAAGGCGCCCCCGATCTCCAGGATGCGGCCTCCACCAAGTGTTGCCAGCTGGAAGTAGGCCCAGGGGTACTCGACCGAACGGGTCGATGTGTTGGGTTGGAAGGCGAAGGGCCCCCGGTCTCGCTGGACGCGATGATTGCTCAGGATCGACTTGCGGGTCGAGGCCGGCACCCGGGACAGCAAGTCGATCGCCACCTGGTGCCTGCCATGAGGGGCACCCCAGGTGTCATTCCACCGTCGATAGTTGTCTGGAAGTTCCCGTCTGGCGAGCATGCCCCGTTCCCCTCACGCGTTGGGCTGGAGGCACTATACCCGTGGCCAGTTCCTGGGACGTCGTGGTGACTCGATTCCACTGGCGCCCTCCCTCCACCGGCGATCGCTGACCGGCACCGTGGGCGACGGGCGCCCGATCTGGTCGAGCGATTCCCTTCATCGGTCACGCGGAGCGAGGATTGGCTAGAGTCACTCGCATGAAATGGCTCCCCGTAATCCTTCTGGCGATCGTCGGCGTGCTTGCGGGCATCGTCGCTATCGAATACCTCACCGTGTCGATCCACGCCTTGCCGAGTTGGATCCCCGGTAAGCACCACGGCCGTGGTCACTACCACACCCGAGGGGCAGCAGCCGCAGCCGTTGCCGTCGTCGCCTTCGGACTGGGGGGATTCCTGGCCTATCGAGTCGTTCGGGCCGACAAGGCCGCAGGTGCGGTTCAGCCGACCGGTAGCGGGCACGCCTGTCGCTCCTGAAGGGGACGTCACCGAGTAGCTCGTCGACGTGTGACACCTTCAGGAGATCAGGAGTCGCTTACGAGGGCGATGCCAACTGGTTCCACTTCCGCTGGGTGAGTCGTAGGTTTGCAGTCTGAGGTCGTCGAATAGCGTGGACTCACATCTTGGCTGAGCAAGCAGATCCTGCCAGTTCCTGGAACCGACCCCATTGACGGTGCTCCTCGCAGATGAATCTCCGCCGGCAATTTCCCCGAAGAGGACGGCTGAGGTGAGGTCGTCGATCGCCGATTCATTGGCCCCCGGAACAAATCGATGGCACGTGTCCGATCGCATTCGTAAGGCGACGGAATCACCGATTGCTCAAGCGAAGGCCCGTCATCCTGGCGAATCACATGCCAGCTGCCGGCGCTGATCATTAGCTTCGTCCGAGTGTAGCTTGCCAGATGTCCCATCTGATTCCGCACGTGGACCACCGATCGTTCACCGGCCTTGCGCGAACGAATTGAGTCTCGACCAGCCATGCGTAGACGACGAATTTCACCTGACTTGAACTCGCGTGCCGTTCTTGACGAGTTCCGGATGAAACCTATGCAGTGCGCTCATCGATCGTGCGAAGTTGAGCGGCTTCCTGCTGAGAACCAGAATCTCTGCCGGACGATGCGCCTCGATGAGTGCAGTACCCCAGGCGCCCAGATCAGGGGGTCCGGGAACGGGGAACAGCAAGTTGACACCACCGTGATAGATGCCGGACAACTCGGAAAGCGCCAGTATCAGGGGTTATCCACATCATCAGTTGTTCACCGGGATAGGAAGCATTCCCGACGAATTTCGGGCAGTTGAGTGGCGACCCGGTACTTGGCTAGCTCCTGTGCGCCACTGCCGCCGAGCGCGGTTGCTGTACGCAGGAATCGGATCCTTGCCCCCGGTGCCAGGGAAGCATGTCCGACCAAGAAGGGGAGTGGTCATGAGTATCAGTGTGCCGGAAGTGATCGTCACGATGCCGAAGGCGGCAATCCCAAGAGCGAACGATCGATTCGCGGCAGTCCGGAACGATCGCACGAGCGCCGCACTTGCCACGACGAGCGCAGCCACAATCACTCCGACAGGCATCCACGTGAATGAGGACGGATGGACACCCGCCTCGTATACGAGTGGTACTGAGAGCACCAGCAGTGGAGGTATCCACTGTACGAATTGATGCGAATCGAAGCCCGTCGCCAGCTCACCCAATGTGATCGCCAGCGTCAGGGCAACCGCTGGCGAACAGCGTGCTCGAAATATAGTGCTGTTCGAGAGTCCAGCTCTTGCCGAAGAATTGCATGAATGAGAACACGGCGGTCTGAAGGATGCAGACAATTCCAATCAGTAGCTGAGGGCGAGGAATCGCGCGCGGCGACCGCACGAAAGTCACCAGCCAAGCGCCGATGACTGCAGGGGGCACCAGCAGGTAGGGCATCTTCGAAAGCCAGATCGCATAGCTCGTGTGCCAGTAATTTATCTGTTCCGGTTGACTGTAGAAGCGATAAGCCTTCCAAGACAGAGATATGAAGTCCGACCGCCCGAACATCAATTGAGAGCCAAGAGCCAGGATCAAGGTGACGACCAGTGCGACTCCACCCAATAAGAATATGTCTCGCCCGACTTGCTTGCGATCCGAAGCAATACGAACACCCAAATAGGCAACGAACATCATAGCCAGGAGCGGAATCGCAATTTGGTGAGACCAAAGTGCCATGGTGGCCGATGCCCCAGCAAGCGATAGCCAAACCCGCTGGCGGCCGGCTCCGAGCGAGAGGGCCAGGCATGCAAGTGAGCCGACGAGATAAGAGACGACGGCAGAATCGGGATAATCAGTACCCCATGCCGTGACAATGACTGGGGAACTCATCACCAAAATGATCCCTATGACTCCAGCCGGTGGTCCATAGATCCGGCGGAGAAGTACATACGTGGGTACAACGGCGATGAGAGCAAAGGCATAGCGCATGACGAAGAATTCGGGTACCGCACCGACGACGAGGAAGACGGCGTGAGCTGGGACCAGGAACCCGATCCGACCCAGCTCCCGAAGTCCAGCAGCATGGGAGCCAAGGGCAACGGAGTACCGCTCGAGAAAGTCCCTGGGATTAACAATGTAGGCCGTGCTGATATTCGAGTCGGTGAGGACAGTCGGCGCCATAGGCCGGAGGCGAAGGATGTAGAACGCGGCAAGAGGCGAACAAAGGATCGCTGCCACCTCAACCAGTCTCAGCCAGGCAATTCGTGATTTCCCCAATTCCGACTCGTCGGGACTAGTGCCTCCCTCATCGGATCTCTCAAGAACACCTTCGGATGTGGCCACGCCAGAGCGTACAAGGAGATCGACATTCCGTAGTAGCGAAAGGAGAGGACGTCTTGACGGTGCTCCGTGTCTGATCCGGTTGGACGCCCACCTGGATCCGGAGCTGCCGCAACAGCGGCATGTCTGGCTCAAGTCTCCGTCGCTGACCCATACGACCAATCACAATGGCAGGACTATGCGGGGAGCAGGGAGAGCCACCACCTCATGTCATCTAGGAGAAGCCCTTACAGCTCGACAAGGTTGCCAGTGCATCGCCGTCACCCATCGGACTGTGCATCAGGCCATACTGCTGCTGGCGCCGAACCACGTTCCGCTAGCAGCGTGATCCCCAGACGCACGCTGACAACTGCGGCATCAGATCGGCAATCGATTCCACGAGCTCAAGGATATCCCACGGCATCTATGAAGCCCGACGATGTTGCGGTGTCCAGCACAGTTCGATGGTCAGTCGTCCGATCGAGCGGAACACATGATCCCATGCCGTCCATCAGTGCACGGATGAACTCCGAGGCTCTCGAACTTCTTGCGTGGCCCCGCTCCGGCTTCGACAGATTCACTAGCCTGTCGCCCGCGGCGTCTGACCCAACCAACATGATCGATTGAGAGGTGGCACGGGTGAGCGAGGGGGACCATGTGTGGATTCCAATCGGGCTAGTGTCAGATTCCCGTCGCCGTGCTCCCCGGTACCTGGTGCGCCGCGCCAATTTCGAGAAGGACTAGTAGGCCCATGGGAGGAAGGGACGATGGTTTGTCCATTTCCGAAGTGAACGACTTGGTGCAATGGGCCATCCGGTGATCGAACCGTCCGGAACCGATCAGCCTCAACTGCGGAAGCTGTCGACGAGGTCTCAATCGGAGTGACCACCATTGGTTCAGCATTCTCGACACGACGCAACAGCCTCAACTTCTTGCGGCTTGTGCTCGCACTGCTCGTGGTCTTCTCACATTCGATCACGTTGGGCTCATTCGGGAGCGAATCACTATTCGGCAAGACGACGCTCGGAACTCTTGCTGTCTATGGATTCTTTGCAATCAGTGGTTATCTGATTGCCGGGAGTGCCTCTCGGAATGGGGTTGGGCGTTACTTGTGGCAGCGATTCCTTCGGATCTTCCCGGCATTTTGGATCTGTCTGATAATCACGGCCTTCGTCTTCGGTACAATAGCTTGGTATCATTACAATCCCGTTCTTTCAAATACTTGTGGAATCCACTGTTATCTCTTTCAGCCGAATGGACCGTTCGGATATGTGATTCACAACGCTTGGCTACAGATCAATCAGCCTAAGATCTCTCGAACGCTCCCCGGAGGTGTCTGGAGTTTTGGATGGAATGGATCACTTTGGACGCTTGAATTTGAATTCCTCTGCTATTTGTTGCTTGCCGCTCTCTCATTGTTCGGATTGCTGAAGAAGCGTGCGCTGGTCGCTTTGATTGCCGCGATCTTCTGGTTGGCTGAATGCTTGATTATCTCAGTTCCCACTCTGGCTCAAGAGTTCTCCCCGTTTCACAGCAAGGACCTCATCCATGTTCTGGGAGCGACATCTCGAGGTTATGAGAATATTGGTCTTGGTACCGATATTCCTATTTGGATCACTCCTCTATCTGTATCGTGATATCGTGCCGGATTCGGGAATCATTGCGTTAATCACATCCATTGTAGTTCTATTGGGATTCGTTATTCCAATTGGCCAGGAAGTGCCGTTGTACTACTTGACAAGCATCGGCTTGACATCGGCATTCCTTGTATATCCGCTTGTCTGGTTGGGAATTCACCTACCTTTCTCCAGAGTAGGTGCCACGAACGATTACTCATACGGAATATATATTTACGCATTCCCCGTTCAGCAGTTACTAGTAATTTGGGGAGTAAATGCATGGGGCTATTGGCCTTATACGCTCCTCACCATTGTCGTTCTAGTGCCGCTGGCGGCGGCGAGTTGGTGGTTGGTGGAGAAGAATGCTCTTAAGACTCAAGCGGATTCACCTTCGAAGGGGAGGGTTATCCGGCTTATCGGATTCCCGAGGTGCGCCGACGGAACGCTGATACCCTGCGATACCGTGGTGAGAAAGAGTTGTCTCGATCGGGGACTCGAATTGGTGCACAATGACTGCCCAACTGTAGTCCCCAACCAATCTTTGACTCCTCTTTGAGGCGAGCCCCGGGGGAGTGTGGAGCTGTTCACACATCCACCCGGTCCCAGAGAGGCTCGTCGTGCACCGTACATGCTCCGCTCACGCCCGAATGGCAGGCTGCGCGTCCACCTGCGGGTCGAGAGGGACGGTTGGACCGTTGCCGCTGCGGCGGAGTCGATGCGGATCTCCAGGCAATGTGCACACAGGTGGCTCCGCCACTATCGCGACGAAGGCGTCGCAATGCTGATCGACTGCTTGAGTCCGTCCGGAGCGCTTCCACACCAGATGCCAAGGATGGTCAAGCGCAAGATGGTCCGGATGCGCCAGCGGGAGAAGCTCGGCCCGACACCTGCTGTCGGGTTGCCTTCGGGGTGCCGGCCTCCGAGGTCACCGCGGAATCAAGGGAATGATCTAGTCTTCTGGTCCACGGAAAATCCTATTCCTCTATGGTGCCTGATGTGTGCGAAGGAAGGATATTGCCATTGATGGCAAGTGGACAGCAGGATCACCGGGCCGAACTTCCGCCAAGTGCATCCAACGATGACTTTGCACTCGGAAGGCAGCGGAATCCGTCGCAATCGCAGATCCGTCCTGCCGGATCTGGTGGCTCTCCTCTGGGTATTAGGCGCAGGAGTCGCGGTGCTGCTTCCCGCATTGAGCCGTGGGCGGATGCTTGGCGCCTACGATTGGCTCTCGCAGTACGGACTCACCGAACACGCCGGCACGGTAGTGCGGGATCCCTTCTCCGGCGACCAGATCACGCAGATGATCCCGTGGACCAACCTTGCCTGGTCGCAGGTCCATCAAGGCCACGTCCCCTTGTGGAATCCGTGGAGCGCGCTGGGGATGCCGCTGGCGTTCAACTGGCAGTCGGCGACATTCAGTCTGCCGGCCCTGGTGGGTTACGCAGCTCCGCTCCGTTATGCCTACACGGTGCAGGTGATTGTGACCCTGTGGGTGGCGGGATCCGGCGCATATTTCCTGGGAGGGTCCTTCGCCTCGGGATCGTGGCGGCGGCATTTGCCGGAACGGTATTCGAGCTCAGCGGAGCCTTCTTCGTTTGGCTCGGTTGGCCGATCGCGTCGGTCCTGTCGTGGAGCGGATGGCTCGTAGCTGCGGTGGTCATCATCCTTTCCGGTCGGCACCGTGTGGGAGGGGTATGCCTCTTCAGCATCGCGTTGGCATTCTCCGTGTATGCCGGGCAACCGGACGCACTTGTCCTGCTCGCGGTAGAAGTTGCCGTGTTCGCCGTCGTCTTGTTCTTGCTGCGGGCCCGACGCGATCGAACGCTCCGCTCACTCGGCCGGCCGGTGGTCGACGTGGCATTGGCCTCGGTCGCCGGACTGTTCTTGGCTGCGCCCCTCTTGTTACCTGGCGCTCAATTCGATCTCTGAATCAATTCGCTCGACGGGTGAAAAGGCGTACAAGGCAAAGACGCCTTGCCCGCAATCGGATTCGTGCGTGCGGCATTCTCTGAATCCGTTGGTACGCCGACCATCCACGGGTATGACTACATCGGCATCATCGCCACAGTCCTCGTCGCTGTTGCACTTCGATTCCGGATTCGAAGACCGGCAACGATGGCGATGGTCGTGGTCGCCCTAGTCGCTGGTGCAATCGCGTTCTTGCAGCCCGTGACATCGGCATTCAATTCGATACCTGGACTCAGCGCGGTCCGTTTCCCGAGGATGATCACGATGTTCGCGTTTGGGGTATCCATCCTGGCCGCGATCGGCCTCGATGCGTTCATGAAAGCAAGGGACGATCGCCGCATTGCGCAAATTCGTGGTGTCAACGTGCGTCGTGCTGGGAGTGGTACTCGTCGCACTTGTTGTGTTTGAGGGAAGTCCGGCAAAACCGATGGGCGGGGACCATGAGGTTGCAGGCAATCGCATGGACCTTCGGAGGGCTTGCCCTTGCACTGGCGGTGGCGCTGGTCAAACTGGCGCGGGCCAATAGGCCCTCACCCGTGCTGGCGCAGCCTGGGCTCAAGGGCATCGCCCTCCGTCGTGGTCGACATGGAGAGCCAGCAGTTGGCTTGGTGCCGTCCTTCTGGTATTCGAGACGGTGTTCCTTGTCGCAAGTGGTACCAGCCTTTGGGCATCGAGTGCCACGGGTTTCCCGGTGACACCTGATACCCGTGCCTATCAGCGCATCGTAGGGACCTCGACCGTCGGGTTTGGAGATTCTGAGTGCTTTCTCGCCCCCGGGATTGGGAATCCGTGTGAACGCCAATATCGCCTATGCAGTCCATCAATTGGCTGTCTACGATCCGCTGACCCCGAGTCAGTACTACGACGCGTGGACGAAGCAGACGGGCCGACCCGCCGGGTTCCCGAGCGCATCCCACTACTGCCCAGCGATTTCCACCGTTCAAGAAGCTCGGCTCTACGGTGTCGGCTATGTCCTGGAGCCCGGGATGTCTCCGGGTCCCCCGGGAAGTGTGCTCGTTGCTCACCTTGCCGGACAGTCGATCTACCGTATCCCGGGCTCGAGCGCGGCCACCCTCACGCCGATGGCGACTGCATCGCGTTCCCTCCTGTCGGGGACGGCGGATCTCCGGTCGTGGTCAACCGATCCGACCCTGCCTCTTGGAAGATGACCACGTCGTCCCCAGTACGCAGCGTGCTCCGGCTGCGACTGGTGGACGTGCCGGGATGGCAAGCGACGATCGACGGTCACCCTCTCGCGCTCGATGCCGTTCTCTGGAGTCATGCTGCAGGCCAAGATTCCGTCAGGACACCATGTGATCGTCGTGCAGTACTGGCCTCGACGGTTCTCGATCGGGCTGATCCTGGCAGCCATGGGAGCCGCGGGCCTCCTGGTCGCTTGCCTATGGTCAGTGGTGGCCGGTCGGAGTCTGGACAGGAGATCCGGTCCGGGCCCGAGTCCTCAGGCTATCGACTGACTCGGCAATGACACACCAGGTGACGCCGATCCCTTTCAAGCAGGATCTCTCGCCGACACACTCTCGACCGGGGCAACGGACTGCTGTCCGCCCGGAACGACGACGGCTTCGCGTTTGGCACCGCCGAAGAACGAGGGAAGCTCGAGCCGTTTGAGCTTCAGCGCATGCTTCTCGATTGCCCACCAACTCACGATGGCGAGAGGGAATGTGATGGCCATCGTCAGGCCGAAATAGGCGAAGAAACCCCAATGAAGTACTCCCCAGATGGCCAACAGCTGCTGTACCGGAAATGCATAGATGTACAGCCCATAGGAGTAGTCATTGCGGGCGCCCACCCTCTGAAAAGGCAGGTGGAATCCGAGCCAGATCATCGGATAGGCGATGAGTGGGCATAGGAGTTCGGAAGCCGTGAGAGAGAACTCGGGGTACTGGTTGTGGGTGGGCAGCCAGAAGTCGCCTACAAGAGAATGGAGCACACGAGTGCAATCCATCCTGAATCTGGGACTCGGTCTCGGTAGAGATACAGGAGTGCACCGGCAAGGAAGACGGTGGCGAATCTGATGAGGTTCATGAAGACGTAGTGGTGGACGACGTTGAATGACCCATTGAGTGAGTGGTCAAACGTGATCAAGGTCATCGACGCCATGAGTGCAATCGTGAGCACGAGTACGGTGAACCTCCGCCGGAGGACTCCGACCATGGCAAGCCCCATCAGGATCAAGTAGCAGAGGAACTCGTAGAACAGCGTCCAGAGGGAACCGTTCCACTCGAGTGGATCGGTACTCCCGACTGGCGTTCCGGCGATGGACGATTGGTGGATCTTGAGGAGAGAATTCCTCCATATGTAGCCGAAGGGGCTCGACCGGGCATTGAAGTAGGACGACAGGTGCTCAGGATGGTGTGGCGTGGACAGCCACCCGATGAGCCCGATATCCGAATGCCGTAACGATCAAGGCACACCCAGAACGCCGGGAAGATCCGCAGAAACCGCTGCCACAAGTAGCGGATGGGACCATTGCGGAGCGCGCTGCCTGCGATGAGGTACCCGCTGATGCCGAAGAATCCGTAGACCGCGACTGCACCGAGGGTGGTTCGGTTGACCTCCACCCATGTGCCGAAATAGCCGAGTTCGACGGAATGGGCCAAGATCACCGCCACTGGCAAGGACGATTCTCAGGAAATTGAGGCTGTTCGTCCGGCTCGATCCCCGCATGCCTTTGAGCGCCACGGCGTCGGCAGGTGACGGTCCAGGCAGGATCCCGGCGTCGTCGGTCACGGCGTCCTGACCAGGCTCCGGCAAAGTGGCATGGAGTTCTTCGTCGGGGTGGCGTCGGTGACGGTGACAGGCGGTGCGGTCCCATCGATCCCGGTGTGGGTCGATTGGACCACGGCTGGGCCCGTGCCGCCCAGATAGTGACCGATCATGAAGTAGCTGCCCCAGCGCACTTCGATGGCATGCATGTGTGGGTCGGTCATGACGAAGAACCGATGGGTCTTCTTCGTGAGCGGGAACGCCCAACCGGCCGGCGACGGCCAGGTGATGTTGGCGGCCCCGGCGTTCTCGATCCGGAGCCGGACCTCCTTCGAACCGTGAGGCTCGAGCACCAGCGTGCTGGCGCCGAAGGTCAGAATCGGCACTGCGTGCTCGAGCCCACCCAGCGGGAGCGAGGTCTTCACGTCGATCGTGTGATTGATCCCGGGCGCCTGCTCGACGGGTGCCCACGTCAGATGCTGGATCTGTTGGCCCGGAACGTTGGTGTAGTCCACCCCGGTCGACCGGTAGAGGCCCTGGCAGTCACCGACGATGAACAGTGTTCCCGCGGGAGCGTAGGAGGGGAGTGTCTCTCCACGCACGACCGTGGATCTGAGGGCACTTGGGCTGAGCGAGAGCTGCTCGTTGACGAAGCGCTTGGCCTGAGCGACCGTGAATTCGGGAGTGGGTGCCCACGCGATGGCCAGGTTTGCGGCGACGCTGAATGCGGCGAGGATGGCGCACGCGGCCGCCACGCTGCTCCGGACACCGGCGGACCGGCCGTCGAGGCGCCTCCAGATGTCGATCATGCCGATGGCACTTGCCAGGATCAGGAAGGGCATGAAGTCGGACAGGTAACTCTCGGCGATGTAGCCCCATACGAGGACCCCGGCGGATGCGGCGGCGGCGGTCAGAACCAGGAGCCGCATGGCACCGAGCCGACCGAGCGGCCGTGGTCGGAATGCGGTCACGAGGCCCCAGAGGCTCAGCAGGAACAACAGCGGCATCGACGTCGGGATGCTCGACGTCTGATAGGTCTGGTCGAGCACAACGTTCCCGACGGTGCGAGCAGGGGTGGTCGGGAGCGAGATGTAGGGGAAGACCCCGCTGAAGTGGAGGCCTGAGGGGTTGAGATAGGCGGTCAGGGTGCTGGGCAGGAACCCCACGCTGAAGGCCTTGCCTCCGTTGGCGGCCAGGAACTGGCGCCGATGGGCGTTCACCTGGGCCCAGACCTGATCCGCCATCGGCAGCCCGATCGGCAGACCGAACTTCGCGTAGGTGACCAGGCAGTTGGCGGCGAAGGCCAAGAGTCCGACGAGGGCGACCGGCACGGCCCAGCGCTTGTTCTCCTGGCCACCGCGCCCGAATGCGAACCAGGCGGCCACCAGGAATGCGCCGATGATGCAGGCATAGCCGGCCGGTGTCCGATTGAGGCTCGTGGCCAGGACGAGCACCGCGGTGAAGACGACACGGCGCCATGATGGGTGCTCGATCAACCCGAGCAGGGCGAAGATGCTCCCGGTGGTCAGGGCGATACTCCAGGCGAAGTCCTCGTTGTAGACCCATGGATTGGCTGCGATGGCCACCACGACCGACCCTCCGGTGATGGCTGCGATGAGGACACCGAACGAGGTTGCTTCGGCGCGTCCCATGGCAACATCCCCGCGGACCATGATCCGTGATCGCCAGATCAGTAGCGAGCTGAAGAGACCGGTGAGAAGCCAGGCGACCAGCATCGACGGTGCGGTGAGCCGCGTGTCGAAGTGGTGGGTGACCGCCAGAATCGGCATCCGTATGAGCGACGGGAAGACGCCGAAATAGGTGAAGGCGTGGCCGCCGTGGACGAATGCCTCGATGCCGAGTGAACCATTCGGCACGTACAGGTGGCCCGAGAACATGGCCCGTGCCTGGAGGTCATAGAAGCTGGAGGGACTGACCACCCGCAGGGGATTGGGCGAACCGGTCCACAGGTCCCAGAGGATCCAGAGGTAGGGGATGGCCACGACGGCGATGCCGATGACGGCAGCCCTGGTGAACCGCCGCCGGCTGACATGCGCAGGAGAAGTGCCGGTCGCCGGTGCTGCGGGGTCGCTCACCCCCACCGTGTCGAGCGGAACAGGCTCCCCGACGAGTGCGGGAGCATCGACCACTAGTTCGGAGAGCCCTTCCGCCGCACGCGGTCGCGGAAGGCGAGCACCCGGCTCGCGGTGTCGTCCGACAATCCGAGGTGCCGCTTCATCCAGTCGTATCCACGGAGCATCTGCTTGTCGGCGTAGATGGATACCGAGTGGATGCCGTCTCCCGGCCGTGCTCGGTATTCGGTCGATCGGACGAGCGGATCCTCCTCCTTGCTGAAGTAGTACAGGGCGATCGAGCGCCGAGCCATTCCTTCCGGGCACTGCATCGGTTCGGGGTGGCCGTGAAAGGAGTCGACGTCGGTCGAGAAGATGAGCACTCGATTGGCGATCGGGCTCACCTTCTTCACGCACTCCTTCATGTCCGCACTCCAAAGCTCGAGGTCTCCGCCGTACTCGGGCTTCCAGTCCTCGTTGAGATAGAGGAGGATGTTCGCCCTCCGCTGCCACGTCCGGTTGTGGGGGTGCACGGTGAAGTCGGCGTGGATGTTCAGGAATCCACCCGTCGTCGACTGATGCAGGCCTCCGCCCTCGAGCGTGGGATCGGCGATGAGACCTTCGACACCGGTGAGGTTGCTGACGAACTCGACGAAGCGCGGAGAGTTGAGCTCCGCCAGGATCTGCTGCAGGGTCGGTCCCCATGTGGCCGGATCCGTGTGGCTGAACTTGCGCTCATTGGTGTGGAGGTAGTTGTTCCACTCCTGTGGATCGAGGGGCGGGAATTCGTCGATCGCCGCGCGAAGCGCGTCCGGCGGGAGGAAGTCCTCCAGCACGATGTGCGGATACGGCGACCCCGACTGGTATTCCCGGTGGTACTCGTCGATCCGCGCTTCGAGCTTGTCGATGTCGACGATCGGCGTCTCGATCCCGTGGATCTCGTTGGTAGTCATCGGTTGCATTCCCCGTTCCATTGCCCCGACGGCACTCGCTGTTCCAACCGATTCCGAGGGAGACCGGTATCCGATCGTCGGGCACCGGACACAACGGGACACGTCCCCCTTGACGGTGTGTGCCGACTACTCCCCGTCCCGATCATCCAGCCCCCTCCGCAGCCGCGAGCCGGACAGGAAACCGGCCGACACCCCGAAATGCTCGTAGAGCCTACCCCGAGTCCCCGATGGAGAGCCATGGCTGGGCCTGAGGGGGGCTGACCCGGCGGGTCAGGACTGCGGAGTGCCTGGTCGCCCGGTCAGCGGAGGCCTTCGGACGCCTCCTCGGCCGACGCTTCGTCGCCCAGTTCCGCATCGGCGATCTGGGCGAACAAGCGGTTGAGCACGATGAACTTGAGGAGCCAGACGATGCCGAACGCGGCCACGTTGGCACCCACGACCAGAACGGTCCGGGCGAGATGGTGGAGGTTGTGGTCCAACGGCGAAATTCCGGGCCAGCGAGGCTGTGAACAGGGCGAATCCGATGCCGGTGAGGGACATCACCCAGAATGGGAGGACTTCGCGCCACAGGTGGGATCGACCGGACTTCCCCCACACCCATTGGCGGTTGAGGAAGTACGAAGGGATGCCGGCCATGACGTTGGCGAACAGGACGCTCGGAACCTCGGTCCAGAGCTGGAGGACCCCGTAGACGAACGAGAGGATCACGAGCGAGGTCAATGCGGAGATGGCGGACACCGTCGTGTACCGGATGAGCTTCAGCCCTTCGGGCGATCTGGCCAGTTGCCAGAGGTTGCGCACGGTGTCCTTCATTCCCGCCAAGTTAGCCGGAGGCCGGAAACTCGTCCCCGTCGGCTCCGGCCCGAGGTCGCTCGCTACACTCACTCGCCATGGGGGACGCCGCGACGTACGCAGGGGAGCTCGACGACGTCGTGTCGACCGGGAGGGAACCTGGCTCCGAAGGCGGGGCCAAGGGTGAGGACGAATCCGCTCCCTCCGACTCATCGGAGGAGCCCCGGAGCCGGTCCCAGACGATTCGTCATCGCCTCGGTAATCGGCATCGCGGCGACGACGATCCCCTTCCTGTGGGTGCTCTGGGGACCGTGGGAGTCACCGAGGCCGTTCCGCAAGACGGCGTTCGAAGACAACTTCTACGACCTCCAGGCCCGTGCGATGTTCCACGGTCACCTGTATCTGGCGAAGGGTGCAATCGGCATCGAGGCCTTCGTTCACAACGGCCGGGAGTACACCTATTTCGGGCCGTTCGCGTCGATCATCCGAATGCCGATCCTGCTGGTCACGAGCTCACTCGACGGCAAGTTGTCCGCCCCGTTCATGCTGGTGGCCTGGTCGCTGACCGCATGCTTCCTGCCACTCCTCGTGTGGAGGGTGCGCATCGTCATCCGTGGCGCGGCAGTCATGGGCTGGTCCGAGGCCACCGCCTTCGGGATCTTCATCGCGTGCTGCCTCGGCGGAACGGTCTGGATGTTGCTCGGTGCGACCCCGTACGTCTTTTCCGAGGATCTCGCCTGGAGCATGTGCCTCACCACCGGGGCCCTGTTCTGCCTGCTCGGAGTGATCGAACGGCCCTCGACCGGGAGGATCGTCGCCAGCTTCGCCCTGGTTCTGGCGGCAAACCTGAACCGGGTCACCACCGGCTGGGCACTCGCCGGGGGTGCCCTCCTGATCGCACTCTGGTTCGCCCTCGGCCGCTACGGGCGCGACTATCGGCGTTGGGCCCTTCCGATGGCAGCTGCAGGAGGGATCCCCCTGGCCGTGGGCTGCGCGTTCAACTATGCGAAATTCGGCGTGCTGTTCGGCGTATCGAACTACGCCCAGGTGTGGACCCACGTCAACGCGTATCGACGCGAGTTCCTGGCTTCCAACCACAATTCCGAGTCCGGACTGGTGTTCGCCAAGACGAATCTGCTCACCTACCTCCGGCCGGACGGACTCCGCCTCAGCTCCGTGTTCCCATTCATCACGCTTCCGGCCGCCCCCCCGAGAGCACTCGGGGGCGTCCTGTTCGACCGGAGGTACCGGACGGCCAGCATCCCGGCCTCGATGCCGCTGCTGTTCCTCCTGGGTTGCTGGGGGACGATCACCGCGTTCCGGCCCAGGCCGTTCGGCGGTGCGTCCAGGACCCGGATCCTGTTGCTGGCCATGGCCGGTGCGGGCGGCGTGCTCTTCATCTGGGGGTACATCGCCCCCCGGTACCTGGCTGACTTCGTTCCGTTCCTGGTGTTGGCCGGGGCCATCGGACTGGTGGACCTGTGGCGGAGGATGGAGGGTCGCAGCCATTGGACCCGGGTGGGAGCATGCGCTGCGATCGCTGCACTGGGTGCCTTCAGCGTGGCGGCCAACATCGGCATGGCGATCACGCCCAACGAGGAGTGGAACACGACCCAGGTGCTGCGCTACGTCCAGATGCAGCAACGGATCAGTGACCTCACCGGCCATCCACTCAACGCACGGGTCATGCGGGCAGACACCCTTCCCGCATGGGCACCCGACGGTCAGCTCATGGTGATCGGAGATTGCGACGGTCTGTACATCTCGAATGGTGAGGACTACTCGACGGTCCCGAAGCAGCAGTTCCAACGGACTACGTGGTCGACCGTCGAGCTCGGGAGCCAATTCCAGCACACCTTCAAGATCGGAGTGGGTCCGGCCGACGGCATCACCTCGGTACCCCTGGTGACGGCCGGCGGGACCACCGTATCGATCATCTCGAGTCCCGGACCTTCGAATCGACGGGTCGCAGTCTCCTTCGATGCCCGTGGGCAGGGCCCCGAACAGCCGAGCTATGCCGTCGACGAATCCGTCGGATCGGTGCACAGGTGACCGTCATCACTGATCCGGACAAGCACCTGGTCCAGGTCTCGATGGACGGCGTGGTATTCATCTCCGGGATTCTCAATGTCGGCGAGCCGATCGTCGTGCACCCGAATACCGCTGCCACAGGCGGACAGCCACCGCCGTTGACGGTGGTCGACACCACGGCGGCCTCATCCGGTACGGCCCTGTGTCGCAGCCTTCTGCGCTGAGAAACGACAAGCGCGAATCGGTCCGGAGTTGGTCGGGCCGCAGTTGGCAGAATCGAGAACCGGCGGGTTTAGCGGTGGGCCTGGAAATCGATGATGCCACCCCGGTCGAAGATCCAGGCGAGGGTCTCGAAGGGGAGTCCCAGGACCATCAACGCCGAGTGTGCGGGTGACTTCCCGTAGTGCATCTCGGGACGCCAGCCCCATCGGACGAGGGTGTTCTGGAGCGACGTCGTGGTCTGGATGTGGGGAGCGGTGCGGATCTTGACGTCGCGGAATCCGACATCCTCGAGGAGGTGGGCCAATCCGCTCCTGGACGGGATCTGAAGGTGCCGCGGGTAGTGGTACCCGCCCCAGTTCCGGCCGAACAGGCGAGCTTCCCAGGAGGAGACGGTGGGGAGCTGACCGATGAGGTGACCCCCGGGCTTCAGCAGTTCGAATGAACGTTCGAGCATGGTCCGAGGCTCCACCACGTGCTCCAGCACGTGGTTCATCGACACGACGTCGTACTTCCCCAGGTGCCCGGACAGGTCGCTGGTTTCGAGCGTGCCCTCGATGATGTCGTACCCGAGGGCACGGCCCTTGGCGGCGATCTCCGGCTGGATCTCGATGCCGGCACATTCGAGGTCGATGTACTTACGGAGCTCATCGAAGTGTCGACAGTCACCGGAGCCGACATCGAAGAGGTGACCAGGACGGCTCTGGATCAGGCCTCCGTAGAATTTGGCCCTTGAGCGAGCCCGGGCCTTCACGAGGTACTGGGCCAGCCCGCTGTGGTTCTCGTTGTAGGCGTGGTAGTCGGCCGGGTAGAACGGCGGCAGTTCGGATTCGGTCGGGCGTGGTGAGAGGAACTGCGATCCGCAGTCGTCGCAGCGCTGCATGACGAACGGGCGTGGTGGCTCGACGAAGTACTCGAGATCCTTGACGTCCACCCGAAAGGTCTGTGTCCGGTCGGAGCCGCAGATGGGGCAGACGACGGTCGGCGTTGATTCCATGAGTTGCCCCCTGTGGCGGTCACTCCCGGAGCGGCCACCATCCAGGTGCGCCGGCCGTCACCGCCAGCCAATTGATCGAATCCGGAAGCCGTACTGTACAGTCGCGTGGAGAAGGTCTTGGGGGGTAGCTATGCCGCGTGGGGAAGAATCGGCTCCCTCCGACGAGAAAGTCTGGCGTCAGCAGGTCTCGGCGATTGTCGACCCTGACACCCTGAAAGCACTCGCCCAGCCGTCACCCGTGGATACGGCTGTCATGCTCGGTGTGCTGTGGATCGAAGTCATCGTTCTGCTGGCCTGTGCGAATCTGCTTCCTCGGCTGCCTCTGGCGTGGGCGGTGGTCGCCGGCATCGTGCTCGTGCTCCTGCTCGGCACCCGAATGAATGCCTTCGGAGTCGTTGTCCACGAGGGCTCCCACGGGCTCCTGGCCAAGTCCCGCAAGACGAACGACGAGATCACCAACTGGGGCGCGTCGTTCTGGACCATCAATTCGGTCGAGGAGTACCGCCCGACGCACCGGCTCCACCACCGATACCTGGGTGGGGAGCAGGATCCGGACCGCACCTTCTATCTCGTGCCTGCCCGGCGGGGGGCCCTCGCCAAGCTGATGCTGCAGGACTTGGTGGGCGTCACGGCGTTCCGGCGGGCCACCACCAGGCTGTCCGGCACGTCAACCGAGTCGGGAGCTCCGGCGAGCCTGTTCACGAAGCCGCGGCTGCTCATCGGCAAGATCGTCACCCAGGCGGTGGTGCTGGGCCAGTTTCTCCTGTTCCAGGGCCTCGCCCGGGGCTTCGCGTTCTACGTGGTCTTCTGGCTGGTGCCCATCGTCTGCATCTACCCGATGATCCTTCGCCTGAAGACCATCACCGAGCACTACGACGCACGTCTGCGGGATCCGACCATCGTGCGATGGGTGGCGCGGACCAGCTGCGCTGGACTCCTGCAGAACCATCTGATCGGTGCCCGGATGGAGTACCACTTCGAGCACCACATCGTCCCGACCATTCCCTACCAGGGGCTCCGCAAGCTCCACCGCACCCTCGACGAGTCGGGCCTCTTCGCCGAGCACCGGGAGTTCCTTTCCGGTGGCTACGGTCGCTTCCTCGCACGGGCGGTCACGCGGAAGCTCGACACGCCGTAGCCGCCGCCGGCCTCGGGATCAGGCCACTCCGCCCCACAGGCCGGCCGGGCGCACTCCCCAGGCCACCTGCCGGGCCAGTTCGGCGCTGACGATCGGCAGGTCGGCGGCGTGGGTCACCCCGACCAGCTTGGCGTCGGTGGTGAGGACCCGGACCGGGTAGCCCCGTGTGGTCGGCCACCATCGTCGAGATCACCTCGGGGAGCAGCACCTCGGCCTTGGGGACCTCGCCACCGGCCGCCACCTGGGCGAGCAGCGCCTCCTCGTCGAGGCCGGACGCGTCCATGGCGGCGTGGAACACCTTCCAGATGTCGGACTGGAACCCCCACAGGTTCACCGAGGCCGGCAGCATCGCCGGACAGCTCGCGCGGCTCGAGACCGTCGTCGGAGACGAACCCGCCGGCGTCGCCGTCGGTGTGGACCTGCCGGCGCTCGTCGAGGGACACGAGGAGGCCGTCGGGCCCCACCGTGCAGATCCCCCGGGTGACGGGATCGGCGGTGGCCACCGTGGACTGCAGCTCGTAGCCGACGAGCACGTGCTCGTCGGCCGACGACCGCAGCTGGTCGGCCAGCATGCCCATGGCCACCTCGCCGTAGACGTCGTCGGCGTTGCACACGGCGAACGACGCCGCACCGGCCAGGGCGTCCTCGGCGGCCAGCACGGCGTGCACGGTACCGAGCGGCAGGCGCTGCTCGGCGAAGCCCGACGTCCACCGACTCCGGGCCAGCACTGCTCGACGTGGTAGCGGATGGCCGGGCCCGTCTCGGGGTGGAGGACGAGCACGATGCGGCCGAATCCGGCCGCGCACGGCGTCGCTCACCAGGAGGTCGAGCACGGCCTCGCCGTGGGGCCCGATCGGGGCGAGGGGCTTGCAGCCGCCGTAGCGGCGGGCCATGCCGGCGGCCAGGACCACGAGTGAGGGCGCGTCGGCAGAAGTATCCGTCATGTCGGTCCTATCGGAACTCAGCCGCCCCACTTGAGCACGGCGCTGGCCCACGTCATGCCGCCGCCGAACCCGGTGAGCAGCACGTGCTGGCCCGGCTGCAGCCGACCGGTGTCGAGCGCGTCGGCCAGGGCCAGCGGGATCGAGGCCGACGAGGTGTTGCCGTAGCGGTCGATGACCACCACCGCCTTCTCCTCGGGGATCCCCAGGCGCTGGCACGCGGCGCTGATGATCCGGAGGTTGGCCTGGTGGGGCACGACGAGGTCGATCTGGTCCGGGGTGAGCCCGGCCTCGGCGATGGCCTGCTGGGAGGACTCGACCACCACCGACACGGCCTTGCGGAAGATCTCCTTGCCGTTCATGTAGAGGTAGCCGCCGTGGTCGCACTTGAGCAGGTGGCGCAGCGACCCGTCGGCCCCCAGCCTGTAGCTCAGCAGCTGGCCCGGGCCGTCCACGGCCTCGACCACCACCGCACCGGCGCCGTCGCCCACCAGGATGGAGACCGAGCGCTCGTCCCAGTCGGTGATCCGGGACAGGGTCTCGGACCCGATGACCAGCAGCCGCTCGGCCCCGATGGCCAGCATGCCGTGGGCCACGGTCAGGGCGTACACGAAGCCGGAGCAGGCGGCGTTGACGTCGAAGGCGCCCCCGGTGATCCCGATCCCGTCCTGCACGGTGGCCGAGGTGCCGGGCACGATCTGGTCCGGCGTGGTGGTGGCCAGGATGACCGCGTCGATCTCGTCGGGCCGCCGCCCGGCCTTCTCCAGTGCGGCCAGGCCGGCCTCGATGGCCAGGCCCGAGGTCGTGCCCCCGATCCGCCGCTCCCGGATGCCGGTCCGCTCCTGGATCCAGGCGTCGTTGGTGTCGAGGGTCAGGGACAGGTCGTCGTTGGTGACCACCTTGTCGGGCACGGCGATGCCGTGGCCGGTGATCACGCCGCCGCGGCCGATCACCGCTCAGCCCGCCTCGAGGACGTGGATACCGATGAACGCTGCGTCAGTGGTGCCTGCATGGGACCCGATCATGCCACCGGTATTGGCGGCCACCGCCAATCGGGCGCCCACGACCTGGCGGGGACCGGCCTCGTCGCGCAGCTGGGCGGCGAGTTCGACCACCTGGGCGATGCCGGTCGCCCCGAGCGGATGGCCCCGGCTGACCAGTCCGCCGCTGGTGTTGACCGTCACGCCCGTTGCCCCCGATGGTGGTGTCGCCGGCGGCCGTGGCGGCCCCGGCGTCGCCGGGCTTGTAGAACCCGAGCGACTCGAGGGCGCAGATCTCCTCGGCGCTGGTGGCGTCGTGCAGCTCGACCACGTCGACGTCGGCCGGATCGACGCCCGACGCGTCCCAGGCCGCGGCGGCCGTCTCGGCCAGGCGGTCGTGGTAGTCGATCTCGCCGTTGCCCGACCGGACCGTGCTCGACAGGATCCTCGGCGCCCCGGCCCGGGCCTCGAGGGTGAGCACCACGGCGGCCGCCCCGTCGGTGAACGACGAGCACATCAGGCGGGTCAGCGGCGGCACGATGGCCGGGGAGGCCAGCACCTCGTCGAGGGTCACCTCGCTCTGGAACTGGGCGTGGGGGTTGAGGGCCCCGTGCTTGCGGGCCTTGACCGCCGCCGCACCGATCTGTTCGACGGTGGTGCCCCAGGCCTCCATGTGCTCGACCGTCCACTTGGCGTTGAGGGCCATCAGCACCGAGCCCGACGGATTCTCCCAGTTGGCCGTGCATGAACTGCCGGTCGACTTCGGGCACGCCGTCCTCGATGCCGGCCAGCGTCTCGAGCCGGTGGCCCGTCCACATCTTCTCGACGCCCGACGGCCAGCACCGTGCCGGCCCCGCCCAGGGTGGCCAGGGTGGCCAGGTGCAGGGCCGAGGCCCCGCCGGCGCACGAGTTGTCGACGTTGATGATCCCGGCGTTGCGCAGCCCGGCGTCGAGCAGGAAGCTCTGGCCCCGGATGCAGGCCTGGTTGAGGAGCCGCCCGGCGGTGGCGTTCCCGAAGACCACCAGGTCGACCTGGTCGGGGGTCAGCCCGGCGTCGGCCAGGGCGTGATCGACGACCTGGTGGGACATGGCCTCGATGGTGAGGTCCCGCCGCTGCATGGGGGTGGTGGCGGTGCCGACGATGTGTGCGGTGCGGTCCATGGGTCCTCGTCTCTGCCGTTCAGCGCCCGGTGGGGACGCCGGCGGCGGGCAGCGCCGCCATCAGGCGGGCGAACTGGTCGATGGGCCGGTCGTCGGTCACGTAGACGGCCACGTGCTCGGCGCCGACGGCCCGGTACTCGGCCACCCGGGCCGCCACCTCGTCGGCCGTTCCGGCCACCAGGTGGCGCTCGAACGCCTTGGGCGGCAGGCCGTAGAGGGAGCCCATCCAGCCCGTCCCCGGCCGACTGCCCCGGTCGCGTCGTCGTCGATCGAGACGAACAGGACCATGGCCGGGGTGACGGCGTCCGGGGGGCGCCCCGAGGCGTCGACCTCCTTGCCGAGCCGCTCGACGGCGTCGCCGTACTCGTCGACGCTCAGGAACAGCGGCATCCAGCCGTCGGCCCGGTGGGCGGCCCGGCGCAGGGCGGCCTCCGACGAGCCGCCGACCCACACCGGGACCGGCGACGGGGCGGGAAGCTGCAGGTAGCGCTCGGTGGGATCGGTCGATGACGTGTCGCCCGCGGTCTCGCCCGTCGCCCGACCGCCAGGCCCGGTGGAGCTCGCCGATCGCCGTGTCGAGGTCGTGGCCACGCGAGTGGTAGGCCGCGCCGACCTGCTCGTACTCGCCGGGGTGGCTGCCCACGCCGACGCCGAGGATCATCCGGCCCCGGCTGAGGCTCTGGAGGGTGGCGGCCTGCTTGGCCACGGCCACCGCCCGGCGGAGCGGGAGCTGGATGACGCAGGAGCCGACGGCGGCCCGCTCGGTGGCCGTGGCCGCCACGGTGAGGACGACCATGCACTCGAGGCACGGCCCGTGCCAGAACAGGTGGTCACAGGCCCAGAGGGCGCCGGCTCCGGCCTCCTCGGCCTGGTCGGCACAGGTCGGCCAGCTCGGCCAGCGGATCGGCGTCCGGACCGGTCCCGTCGCCCGGATCGACCCAGGCCGGAACGGTGTCCTGGACGAGCGTCGGGAGGATCAGTCCGATGGCGCCGAGGTGGCTCGGATGGTCGTACCGGGGGCACACCGCATGGTACCCCCGGGCCCTTCGGATCGTGGCCATCGGCGAGGCACGGATCGGCCCGTTCGGACCGGCCGTCCGGGCCCTGCGGTTCGCCGATGTACGGGGTACCCGACCGGCACGGCAGAATGGGGGCCGGCGGGACACGCCGCCCGCCCGTGCCGGTCCCTCGGGACCGACGGAAGGACAACGCACGTGGACACACGACGTCACCCCCGGATCCGAGGGCCAGGACCCAGCCGCTGCCGGCGACGCCGGCCGATCTCACCGACGACGAGCGCGGTGCCCGGCTGGCCGCGCTCAACTCGATCATCGAGCTCATGCGCCCGGCCGTGCAGGCCGACGGGGGCGACCTGGCCCTGATCAGCGCCGACGTGGTGACCGGCGTGGTCGAGGTCCAGCTCCAGGGCGCGTGCAGTTCGTGCGCGGTCAGCTCCTCGACCCTGCAGGGCGGAGTCGAGCGCATCCTGCGCGACCGGCTCGACTGGGTCACCGAGGTCCTCGGCGGGGTCGACGACTCGGTCGACCCGTTCGTGAGCGAGTCCATGGGCCGCGGCGGGTACGTCCCCAGCTTCTGACCCGGCGGGCCCGGGGCCACCCGGCCCGGGCCGGTGCCGTACGATCGTCCGATCGTGGGCCAGCATTCCGACCAGGGCGTCCGGACCGGCACCCCGACGCTGCCCCGTCGACCGCCACACCGGATCCGGCTGCCGGTCGACGCGCCTCGTCCCCTCCGGTCCGTGGCTCACGCCCTGGCCTTCGGGGTGGTGGCGGTGCCGTTCGTCGTCGCCCTCGTCCGCCTGCTCACCGCTCCATCGGCCCACCTGACCCTGCCCGATGACCTGGCCCTGATCGACCTCCACGCCCGTCGGGCCCTGGCCTGGAAGCAGCAGCTCGGCGTGTTCGACCACAACAACTGGAACCACCCGGGCCCGACCTACTTCTACTGGCTGGCCCTCGTCTACCGGGCCCTCGGGTCCGGCACCCGGTCCCTGTTCGTCGGCGCCACCCTGCTCAACGGCCTGGCCGCCGCGGCCTGTGTGGCCGTGGTCCGCCGCCGCACCTCGCCCGGCCGGGCGCTGTGGGCGGCCGTGTGGATCTGCGTCCTCGGCATCCGTCCTGGCCGCCGCCGGCCCCGCCTCCACCACCTACTCGGAGTCGGTGCTCGGGGCCCTGGTCAGCCCGTGGAACCCGACGGTGGTCCTGTTCCCGCTGCTGTTGCTGGTGCTGCTGTGCGCCGGGGCCGTCGACCGGTCCGGGGTCTCCCTGGTGGGTGCGCTGCTGGTCGCCTCGTTCGTGGTCCAGACCGACATCTCGACCCTGCCGCTGGCTGTCGCACTGGTGGCCGTGGCCGCGGGTGTCTGGCTGGTGGCCCTCGTCCGGGCCCGGCGCGCCGGGCACCGGCCGACCGGGCGACGACCGTGGGGGACCGGGCTGGCCGTGGCCGGTCTCGCCGGCCTGGTCCTCATGTGGCTGCCCCCCCTGGTCCAGCAGTTCACCAACCACCCGGGCAACCTGACGCTCATCTGGCGGTTCTTCGACACCGCCCACCCGGGCCAGTCGCTGTCCGGCTCGCTGTGGTCGGTGGCCGCCGCCTCCACGGTGCTGGTGGTCGGTCCCGGTGAGGTGATGCGGTCGATCCTCGGCGGGACCCCGGCCCACGCCGCACTGACGGTGGTCGTGGCGGTGCTGACCCTGGTGGTGGCGGGCGCCACCGTGGTCCTGGCCGCCCGGCAGCGGTCCCGGTTCGCCGTGGGGATCGGCGCCCTCGTGCTGATCGGGTGGGTGGCCTCGGTGGTGGCCGTCACCCACGTCGTCGGCTTCGTCTTCGGCTACCTGGTGCTGTGGGTGGTCGTCCTGCCCGTGGCCGCCCTGGTGGGGATCGGCATGGTCCGGGTGCCGGTGCCCGCCGTCTCGGGTGCCGTGGTCCGGGTGGGGCTCTGCGCCGTCGCCGTGGTCGCCGGTGTGGTGCTGACGGTGCGGGTGGTGGCCATCCCGTCGTTGACCGAGGCGTCGGATCCGAACGTGGGCCGTCTGGCCGCGCTGGTGCAGCCCCGGCTGGTGCCCGGTGGCCGGGTCATGATCGGTGACGCCGGGGCGGGCTCCGTCGAGACCCAGCTGCTCGACACCGAGGAGTTCATCGGACTGGTCAACCTGCTCGACCAGCGCGGCGACCGTCCCACGGTCAACGCCTTCTGGAAGGCCCAGTTCGGGCCGGGCTACCTGTCCGACGGCCACGAGGACCGCCTGGTCACCCTGGCCACGTGGACCCCGGTGTCGCCGGCCATGGACGGCTACGTGGGCCGGGTGGGGGACATGGCGGTCATCGTCACCGACCACCAGCTCCGGCCCGTGGCCGCCGCCGGCTGAGGCCGGATCAGCCCCCGGCGCCTCCCGTGGTGCCGGTCGGGGCAGCCTGTGCCGCCCGGTTGGCCGTCCCGAGCTCGGCGGCCCGCGGTGAGCAGCCACGGCGAGATCAGCTTGGCCCCGGCCGGCGTCACGTGGATCCCGTCGGCGAAGCGGACCACCTGACCGTCGACGGTGGTGGTGAAGCGGCCGTCCGGATCGAGCTTGGCATTGACGTCGGCCACCACCACCCGGCCGCCCGAGGCCGCCGCCACCTGGCGGAGCAGCGCGTTGTAGCGGTCCACCCGGGCCGGGTCGTCCTCCGGCCACGGCTGGCCGTCGCCCTGCTCCTGCTGGCGGTAGTAGGGCGCGGTCAGCAGCACCACGGTGGCCCCGGTCGACCCGAGGACCCGGGTGGCCGCCGTGAGCGCGGCTGACCTCGTGGCCGTCGACGATGCGACGAGCCGATGTGGACCCAGGTGTTGCCGATGCGCTGGTCCCGGACCTCGTACTCGCCGTCGGCCAGCAGGACGACGTCGGGGTGGAAGGCCTCGACGTCGGCCTGCCAGCGGGCGAGCTGGGTGGCGCACGGCACCGAGCCCGTGGCCGCCCCGCTCGCCGATGTTGCCGCTCGACCTACGTCCCGTGAAACAGCGTCGTGTACGTCAGCAGCCCGCAGCCGAACACGCCGTCGCCCTGGTAGTCGACGTCGTAGGCCGCCGAGTCCGGACCCGAGGCCGAACCCGAGGAAGCTGGCCTCGGAGTCGCCGACCAGCAGCACCCGGATCGGGCCCGCCGGTGCCGGCCGGCCACCGGCGGCGACGTTGGCCGACGTGCCCGGGTCGCTGCCGGCCGGCGGCCCGTGCGCCGGCGGCATCGCCCCCGCCGCCGGTACGGCGTTGACCGCGGTGGTGGCGCCGGCCGTGGCCGCCACCACCAGGACGGCCGTCCCCCCGACGGCCAGCGGGGCGGTCACCCAGGCCCGCCAGCCCCGCAGCACGCCCCGGCGGACCGGCATCTCCAGGAAGTGGAACGACACCGCGGCCACCGCGACCGACAGGCCGACCCGCACCAGGAACAGGGGCCAGCCCACCAGGCCGGTCCGGGCGTGGTCGACCAGCACGAAGATCGGCCAGTGGAAGAGGTAGAGGCCGTAGGAGATGGCCCCGACGTAGCGGACCGGTCGCAGGCTCAGCAGCCGGGACCACGGGCTGTCGGGCACCAGGGCCACGCTGGCGATGATGCCGGCCGTGGCCAGGGCCACCAGGGTGAACCCGCCCCGGTAGATCCAGGCGGTGGTGCTCGAGTCGACCACCGACAGCCACACCACGGCCACCAGGCCGATGCCGCCCACGGCCACCAGCGCCACCTTGGCCGCAGGCGCCAGGTCGGATCGACCGGACGAGCGAGGTGGTGGTGACCGGGCCCGATCGCCGACGGGGGAGCGGGTGGGCCAGCACGATGGCCAGGGCCGCCCCGATCAGCAGGGCCTGGGCCCGGGTGTCGGTGCCGTAGTAGGCCCGGCTCTCGCCCGACCCGTCGCCGAAGACGACGGCCATGGCCACCGCACTGGCCACCGCCCCGGCGACCGTCAGGACCAGCAGGGCCCGGAGCGACCGGGTCCAGCGCAGCACGCCGAGGACGACCAGGGGCCACACCAGGTAGAACTGCTCCTCGATCGAGAGCGACCAGGTGTGGAGCAGCGGCCGCGGGGTGTTGAGGGCGGCGAAGTAGCCCTGGCCGCCCGAGGCCAGGTGCCAGTTGTTGACGTAGAACAAGCGTGGCCAGGGCGTCGGCCCGCAGCTGGCCCAGGGTGTCGGTCGGGGCCACCAGGACGCCGTAGAGGGCGACGCCGGCCAGCATGACCAGCAGCGCCGGCACCAGGCGGCGGACCCGGTGGCCCCAGAACCGGGCCAGCCCGATGCCGGCGTTCTGGCGGTACTCGGACACCAGCAGTCCGGTGATGAGGAATCCGGACAGGACGAAGAAGACGTCGACGCCGAAGAACCCGCCGCCGGCCCACGAGAACCCGCCGTGGAAGAAGAGGACCAGCGACGATGCCGAGGGCCCGGATGCCGTCGAGCGCCGGGATCCGCCCGAGGTGGGGCTCGGGCGACGGCCGCGGCGTCCGACGGCACGCCCGGCTCGGCGTCTCGCCTCCGTCGACCCGGCTGTGGCCTGGCCCTCCACAGCAGTTCCCACGCCCGGATCGTAGCCCTGCGCCCCCGGCGGCCCGGGCGGGGTGCAGGCCCGCGTCGCGCTCGGCCGGCCGGGTCAGGAGGCGCCCTTGGACGCGGCCGAGCGCTGGCGCCACCGCATCAGCGGCCGCTCGATGAGGAACCAGCTGGCGATGGCGATGGCGAAGATGACGGCCAGCCGGACCAGCTCGTTGGGCCAGAACGCCCACCCGGTGCTGCTCTGCTGGATGGCCAGGTACACGGGGAAGTGGACCAGGTACACGGTGTAGGAGAGGTCGCCGATGAAGACCAGGACGCCGAGGCCCACGAACTTGGAGCCCAGGCTCCCGGGGCACACCACGAAGTAGGTGATGATGACCGCCGAGGCGATGGTGCGTGGCCGGCAGCCACCACACGGCCAGGTTCTCGGTGAACAGGGGCGTCTCGAGCAGGATCCAGCACAGGAACACCGCCGACGCCGCCGCAGCCGCCGTCAGCAGCCCCCGGGCCCAGCGGGCCCACCCGTGGAGGTACCCGTCGGCGGCCAGCAGGCCGAGCAGGCACCCGAGGAAGAGGGCGTCGGCCCGGGAGTCGAAGGCGTAGTAGACGCGGTCGAACACGGCGGCGTCGAAGTGGTGGCCGTGGTAGACGAGCCACAGCCGGTCGGCCGTCGAGGCCAGCATCCCGACGATGGCGAAGCCGTAGGCCAGGCGCCGCCTGCCGGCGGCCACCGCGGCCACCATGGCGAGCGACCACAGGATGTAGAACTGCTCCTCCACCGAGAGCGACCAGGTCTGGGCCAGGTAGCCGAAGAACGGGGCGTGGCCGAAGGCCTGGCGGTAGTCGGCGTAGTAGAAGAGCGCGGCGAAGCTGTCCCCCCACAGCCGGTGGGCGGCGTCGGCCACGTGCACGAAGTGGGCGTAGATGGCCAGCAGGCCCACGGTCAGCAGCAGCGGCGGCACCAGGCGGACCCCGCGGCGGGCGTAGAAGGCGCCGAGGCTGATCCGGCCGTTGCGCTGGCCTTCGCCGGCCAGCATGGCGGTGATCAGGAACCCCGACAGCACGAAGAACACCTGGAGCGCCACCCAGGTGCCGGGCAGGGTCTTGAAGTTCGAGTGGTAGGTGAGGACGGTGAACAGGGCCAGGGCCCGGATGCCGGTCAGCGGGGGCCGGTTGCCCGAGGCGGAAGCGGTAGGGCTCGGGCGCGGGCACGGTGGCCGTCGTCGGTGTCCGCCGCCGCCGTCGGCGACGTCGGCGCTCGGCCACGGCCACCGTGGCGGCGGAGGTCGTGCCGTCCCCGTCGGCCGTCGCCGGGCTACCTGGTCCCGGCGGGGCCGGGAGGGCCGGGCGCAGCGCCGGGTCCCGGCTCGTCGACCACGTGTCCGCATCGCCAGGATGGTACCCCAGGGTCCACGGGCGACCATCGGTGCCGACCGGTGCCGACCGGCGTGGTCGTCGCGGCATCTCCGCCGGCCCGGACCCCGCGGACCCCGGCCGGAGGGGTCGCTCCACTACCATCACCGCCATCGCACACCAGGGGGACACCGTGGTCACGGCCGGGACGGCACCGGGTGGTCCCGACGCCGTGCCGGAGTCCGCACCCCGGGGGCTGGCCGGCCGGGGCATCCGGTCCTGGTGGCCGCGTGCTGGTCCCGCTGGCCATCGTCCTGATCGGCGCCTGGACCTACCGGTGGGTCGACGAGGACGCCTTCATCAACTTCCGGATCGTCCACAACCTGCTGGCCGGCCACGGTCCGGTGTTCAACGTCGGCGAGCGGGTCGAGGTCTCCTCCGACCCGCTGTGGCTGTTCACCCTGGCCGTCCTCCACGGCGTCCTGCCCGGTCTCGCTCGAGTGGACCTCGGTCGTCCTCGGCCTGGCCTGCACGGCCGGCGGCTTCGTGGCCGGCGGCATGGCCGTGGCCCGGCTCGGGGCGCGCCACGACGAGGGCACCGTCCTCCCGCTCGGCCTGCTGATGGTGTCGGTGGTCGCCGGGGTGTGGGAGTTCGCCACCTCCGGCCTCGAGATGTCGATGGTCTTCCTGTGGCTGGGGGTCACCTTCCTCCTGCTGGTCCGGGTGGAGGCGCGGCGGACGGGCGCGGTGCCGGCCGCCGTCGTGGCCGGCCTCGGCACCCTGATCCGTCCCGAGCTGGCCCTGGGCTCCGTGGTGTTCGCTGGCCGCGCTGGTCGCCGTGGTGGCGGCGCCGGGGTGGGCCGTGGCCGGCGGCCGGCTGCGACGGTGCTCGGCCGTGGTGGCCGCCGCGGTGGCCCTGCCGGTGGCCTACGAGCTGTTCCGCATGGCCTACTTCGCCCTGCTCGTCCCCTCGACGGCCCTGGCCAAGGCGGCGGCGTCGTCGTGGTGGTCCCAGGGGGCCACCTACCTGTGGAACTTCGTGGCGCCGTACACGCTGTGGCTGCCCCTCGGCCTGGCCGCGGTGGTGGTCGGCGTCCGCGTGGTCGCGTGGTGGGGGCCGGCGACCGGCTCGGGGTGCTGGTGCTGTGCACCCCGCTCGCCGTCGGCCTGGTCGACCTCGCTCTACGTGGTCGAGGTCGGGGGCGACTACATGCACGCCCGCCTGCTGCTGCCCGCCTTCTTCGCCGTGGCCCTCCCGGTGTTCGTCGGCGTCCGGTCACTGCGGGCCGTCCTCGTGGTGCCGGCGCTGGGCATCGCCGCGTGGTCGCGTGGTCTGCCTCGGCTGGCTGCGGTTCGTCCGCCGCCCATCGCCGGGCTCACCCCCCAGACCGTCTTCATCTCCAACGAGCGCGACAGCTGGATCAGCGCCACCGGCAACGCCCACCCGGTGACGGCCGGCGACTACGCCCGGGCCCTGTCCGGTCGGGCCGGGGCCGTCCTCGCCCGCATGGCCCACCAGGTGCCGCCCGGCCACCAGCGCCTGCTGGTCATCACCGACCCGTTCGCCCCCATCGACCCGGCGTCCACCCGTCCGGCCCGGTCGCCGCTGCCGTTCACCCTGGCCGTCAACCTGCCGGCCATCGGGGTCATCGGCTACCTGGCCGGCCCCGACGTCTACGTCTACGACTCGTACTCGCTGGCCAACCCGATCGGCAGCCACACCACCGTGGCCCACCACGCCCGGCCGGGCCACGAGAAGCTGATCGGGCCGTCGTGGATGCTCGCCCGCTTCGGCGTGCCCGGGTCGACGGCGGTGCCCGGCGGCCCGTCGCCGGCGGCGGTGGCCGCCGCCCGGACGGCCCTGGGCTGCGACCCGCTGGCCGCCTACCTGCACGCCGTCACCGCGCCGCTGACGCTGTCGCGGGCGTTGGCCAACCTCGGCGGACAGCCTCTCGTTCACCACCATGCAGTTCAGCCCCGACCCGACGTGTCGCCGCGGTGCAGCTGTGCGCCGGCCGCACCCCTGGACCATGAGCCGGCCGTCGGTGTCCGATCCGGCGGCGGTGACCGGCGCCGTGCCCGCACCGGTGGACGGGCACTCCCGCCATGGCGCCGGAGGGCGCCGGGGGTTGTGGGCGGCAGCCGCCGGCGTACCTGGTGCTCGGCGTCGGGCTGTGGTGGGGTGTCGTGGTCCACGCACCCGACGGCGGTGACCACCTGCGGCTGTGGCGACGCCGCCCGGTTCCTCTGGTACTTCCGGTGGCCGGCCTTCGCCCTGGCCCACGGGCACAACGTCCTCTACTCGACGTGGCTCTTCCACCCGGGGGGGATCAACCTCCTCGACGACACCAGCGTGGTGGCCCTCGGTGTCGTGCTGGCCCCGGTCACCTGGCTGTGGGGCCCGGTGGCGTCCATGAACGTGGCCCTGACCCTGGCGCCGGTGCTGTCGGCGCTGTCCATGTTCCTGCTGCTGCGCCGGTGGGTCCGGTGGGCGCCGGCCGCCTTCCTCGGCGGGCTGGCCTACGGCTTCTCGCCGTTCGTGGTGACCGAGCTGGCCCTCAACCAGCTGAACATCGCCTTCCTGGCCGTCCCGCCGCTCATCGTCCTGGTGCTGTCCGACCTCCTGGTCACCCAGCGGCGGACGCCGTGGCGCGAACGGCCTGGCCCTGGCCGGCCTCGTCGTCGTCCAGTTCTTCCTCAGCACCGAGGTGCTGGTCCTCACCGCGCTGGCCGTGCTGGTCGGCGACCGCGCTCCTGGTGGCCTGGGCCGGCGTGGGCCCGGCCCGACGAGCTGGCGGCCCGCCTGCGTCCGGCCCTCGCCGGGGCGCGGCGTGGCCGTCGGCGCGTCCGCCGTGGTCCTGGCCTACCCGCTGTGGTTCCTGCTGGCCGGGCCGGCCCATCTGGTCGGCCCCATCTGGTCCTCCGGGGCCACGTCCCGGTACGGCACCACACCGTCCAGCTTCGTGACCACCGGCGGCCTCGGCGACCTGCGGCCGTCGATGCTCCGCTTCGGCGGCTACCAGGGCCCGGTGCTCGTCGGCCTCGGCTACCTCGGCCTCGGGGTGCTGGCGGTGGCCGTGGTCGGGGCCGTGGTGTGGCGGCGCGACCGTCGGCTGCTCCTGTTCGGTGCGGTCGGCCTGGTGGCGGTCGTGCTGTCGCTCGGGCCCGGGCCACGGGGTCTGGGTCCCGTGGGACGGCGCTCCAGCACGTGCCGTGGATCGGCGACATCGTCGAGGTCCGGTTCGTCCTGGTGGTGACCCTGTGCGTCGCGGTCATGGCCGCCCTGGCCGTCGACCACGCCCACACGGCCCTCGTGGTGCGGGCCGACTCGAGGGCCCCGAGGTCGGGACGGGCGTCCGGGTCGGCTGACGGTGGGGCACTGGTCGCCCTGGTCCTGGTGCCGACGGTGGTGGCCCTGTGGCCCAACCTGCCCCTCACCACCCGGGCCGTCGTGCTGCCCCGTGGTACGCCCGCCAGGGGGCGGCGCTGCCGCCGGGCCGCGTGGTGCTGGCCTACCCGGTCCCGTCGTCCGGCCTCCAGTCCTCCGAGGCCTGGCAGGCCGTCAACGCCATGGCCTGGGCCCAGGCCAGCGGGGGCGGGCCGCAGGGCCAGCCCTTCCGGGCCGGTGCCGCCCGCCCCGGGTTCGAGGTCCTGTCCGCCGCGTCGCTGCCGCTCGGCCCGGCGCCGGTCCCGACGCCCGCCAACGTGGCCGCCGTGCGCGACGGCCCTCCGCCTGTGGCGGGTGACCACGGTGGTCGTGCCCGACCAGCCCGGGCTCCCGCTCTACGAGCAGGGGAGGAGCGGGGCCTACGCGTCGGGCTTCTTCACCGCCGTGCTCGGGACGCTGCCCACCCACGTCGACCGGGCCTGGGTGTGGGACGACGTGGGCACCGCACCGCCCGCCGCCCCGGTACCGCGGCCGGGCCTTCGCCGCGCTGCACCGCCGGGACCGGTGGCCGATCGGCCGCCGGGCGCCTGGTCGTGCCGGGGTGCTGTGCTGCGGGCGTCGACCGCACCGGTGGCGGGACCGGTGCCTGACGCACGGCGGCCCGGCCCGTCCCGGGGCCAGCGGCTGGGGGCGGGGCCGGGCCCTGGCCCTGGCCGCCGCCGGCTACCTGGCCCTGGCCCTCGTGGTGTGGTGGGGCGTGTGGTCGGACCACCCGACGGCCACCACCACCTGCGGCTGCGGCGACAGCGCCCTGTTCCTGTGGTTCTTCGCCTGGCCGGCCCATGCCCTGGCCCACGGGCTCGACCCCTTCTTCTCGACGGCCATGTCCCATCCCGGCGGCGTCAACCTGCTGGCCAACACCTCGGAGCTGGCGCTCGGGCATCGTGCTGGCCCCGGTCACCTGGGTCTTCGGCCCGGTGGCCTCGATGAACGTGTCCCTGACCGCTGGCGCCGGCGCTGTCGGCCCTGGCCATGTTCGTCCTGCTGCGGCGCTGGGTGTCGTGGGCCCCGGCCGCCTTCGTCGGCGGCCTCTTCTACGGGTTCTCGCCGCTGGTGCTGGTCGCGCTGTCCGACGCCCACCTGATGGTGGGCTGGGCGGTGGTCCCGCCGCTGGTGGTGGCCTGCGTCGACGAGCTCCTCTTCCGCCGGCGCGCGCCGGCCGGTCCGGGTGGGCCTGGTGCTCGGCCTGCTCCTGGTCGTCCAGTTCTTCGTCGGCACCGAGGTCCTGCTGCTGCTCGGCATCATGGCCGTGCCGGCCGGTGCTGCTGCTCGGCGCCTACGGCCTGCGCCACCGCGACGGCGGTGCGGGCCCATGCCCGGCACGCCGCTGGTCGGGCTCGGCACGGCGGCCGCCACCGCCGGGGTGCTGCTGGCCTGGCCGACGTGGTTCGCCCTGGCCGGCCCGGCCCACACGTCGGGCCGGGTGTGGCCCACCCTCTACCTGGGCTTCGAGGGCACGACGCTGAAGGCCTACCTGTGGCCCACCCCGGTCGTCGGCCGGGTTCACGCTCTTCACCCACCGGGTCGGCGGGTACCAGGGCCCGACGCTGTCCGGCCAGTACGTCGGGATCGGGGTGGTGGCCGTGGCCGTGGTCGGCCTGCTGGTGTGGCGCCGCGACCGGCGGCTCTGGTTCTTCGGGGCCATGACCGTGGTCTCGGTGGTCTGCTCGCTCGGGGCCAGCCGGACGGTCTGGCTGCCCTGGCAGGTGCTGGCCGGCCAGCCCCTGTTCGAGAACATCATCCCGAGCCGCTTCCTGGTGGTGACCTACCTGTGCCTGGCCGCCATGCTCGGCCTGGTGGCCGACCACGCCCGACGGGCCGTGCTCGACCGGGCCCGGCCCGATGGAGCCGGTCCCGATGGCGTCCCGGACCGCGGTCCCGGCCGGTGGCGCCCGTTGGGGTGCCGGGGCCGTGGGCCTGGCCGTGGCCGCCGTCGGGCTCGTGCCGGTCGCCGTCGTACCTGGCACCGACCGTGCCCATGGTGACCCAGCCGGTCCGGTCGCCGACCTGGTTCACCACCGTCGCCCCCCACCTGCCGCCGCACCAGGTGCTCCTCGTCTTCCCGGTGCCCTACCAGGTGATCGAGAGCGCCATGGCCTGGCAGGCCGTGGCCGGCTTCCCCTACGCCATGGTCGGCGGCGGCGGCCCGGGCGGGGTCGTCGAGCGCACCGGGGCCGAGCGACCCGGGGCCGAGGCCATCGGCCGGGCCTCGTTCTCCTTCACCGGCCAGCACCTGCGACCGGGCGACGTGGCCGCCGCCCGGGCCGCCCTGGTGGGCTGGCGGGTGGACGCCGCCGTGCTGCCCGACCAGCCCGGTCTGCCCGCCTACGACCGGGTCACCTCGGTGCCCTACACGGTGGCCTTCATGACCGCCGTGACCGGCCGGGCCCCGCGCGCGGGTCGCCGGGTCGTGGGTGTGGGCGCGGCGCGTCGAGCGACCTGCCCACCGGGCCCCGGGCCCGCCCCGGCGGACGTCGACGCCTGCGTGGCCCTCGGCGCCGGCGGGTCGCCGGCCGCCGTCGAGCGGGTGGCGGCCTGCGTCCTGGCCGCGGGCTGACGCGGCGGCCGGCCCGGGGTGACGCGGGCCGACTGGTAGCGTCACCGCCCGTGACGGCAGTCGGATCTCCCGCGGGGACGCCCCGGCGGCGCCCGGTCCGGACGGTGCTGGTGACGGTGGTCAGCGCCCTGGTCGCCGCCGTCGCCCTGGTGGCCCTGGTCGGCCAGGCCGTGCGCGGCACCCGCACGGTCGACGCCCAGCTGGCCGCCCGCGCCGTGCACGACGCCTCGGTCGACGACGCCTTCTACGCCTGCATCGACACCCAGGCCCACAGCCTGGTCCGACCCGGGCCGGACGGTGGCCCTGGGCGGGCGACAACCTGGCCGACGTGGTCACCATGATCAAGGGGTTCGGCTCCTGGGTGACGGTGGCCGACCCGGCCTCCAGGGCCGACGTGATGCTCACCCTCCACGACGGGCCCGGCCGCCCCCGGCACCTGCCTCGGCACCCGGGTGGTCGGCACCTACCCGGGGCCCGGACGGTCGCACCACGGTGCGCGCTCGGCACGGGCGCCCAGGTCGCCGGCCAGGGCCCGCCGCCGGCCCCGCCGCTGTGACCACCGTCCTCGCCACCGCGCGCCGCCATCTGCCGCCCTGGCCGCCGCCGGCGCCCTCCCGGTGCTGGCCAGCCGTCGGGCTGCGGTGGGTGTGCGGTGCACCCTGGCCCCGCTGGCCGGTGCCGTGCTCGCCGCCTGGCGGCCACCGCCTCGCTGACCTTCGGCGGACCCGCTGCTCTCGTGGTTCGTCGGCCTGGCCGCCCTGGCGGCCGCCTGCTGTCTTCGGGCTCTGGGTGGTGCGTCCCGACCTCGGCCCCCGACGCGCCGACGCCCCGGGGACCGCGGCGGTGCCGTCCATCCCGGGTCGCGGCATCGTCGGCTTCCTGGCCGTGGTCGCCGCCTGCGCCTGGAGCCTGCGTGGCCTGCGCTCGCCGACGGTGGGCTTCGACGCCCGGGCCCTGTGGGTGATGCGCCCGGGCTGGTTCCTCCAGAGCCACGCCCACCTGCTGGTCGACCTCAAGGCCCGGGGCCTGGTCCTGACCCAGTCCGCCTACCCGCCGCTGGTCAGCGCCTCGGTCGCCGTGGCCTGGAAGATCACCGGGGTGCACACCGCCCGGCTCGGGGTCACCACCGTGGCCGTGCTCAACGCCTGCGCGCTGGCCTCCGGCCGCCCTGGCCGCTGGTCGAGTGCGGCCGGGGGATGGCCGGTCGGGTGGTCGCGGGCCTGGGTGCCGCATGGTCGCCGGCGATCGTCGCCGCCGTGCTCCTGGTGGTGGTGGCCGCCGGCGTGACCGAGCCGTTCCTCACCAACGGCTACGCCGACCCGCTGTGGTCGCTGGCCGCCGTCGGGGCGGTGGCCTTCGGGCTGCAGCTCCGCGACGACCCGTCGGCCCGGGCGGCCACCGTGGTGCTGATCCTGGTGGCCGGGACCACCAAGGACGAGGGGCTCGTGACGGCCGTGGCCCTGGTCGTCCTGGTGGCGGCCCGGTCCGTCGGGCTGGCCGGCCTGCGGGGCGCGCGGCACCGGTGGGTGGCCCCGCGTGGTGGTGGCCGGCGTGCGAGCTGGCCGTCCTGGCCTGGTGGCCCGTGATGATGCGGGTGATCGGCGCCCGGGGTGCCTCCTCCACCTTCACGTCCCACCACCGACCTGGCCCACCGCACCGACGCCACGGTGCACGGCATGAGTCCGTACCTCCACGTGCTGGTGCTGGCGGTGCCGCTGGCGGTGGTGGGCGGCCTGGTGCTGTCCGGTGTGCGCCGCCGGGTCGGCGTGGGCAACGACCTGTGGGCGTGGGCGGCCCTCGCCACCGGGTTGGTGGCCGTGGGTGCCGTCCTGGTGGCCAGCACGAGCCCGATCGGGCCGTGGATCCTGTCCACCGTGCACCGGATCACCGAGTACCCGATCCTCCAGGGCTGGTGGATCGTCGGCGTCTGGGCGGTGGTGGCCGCCGCCGGCCTGGCCGGCGCCCGTCGCCACGATGCGCCGGCGTCGGCTCCGGCGGCCGACGTCGAGGAGCCCGGGCCGGGGCCGACGCCGGTCGCCGACGCCGGTGGGGGTGGCCGGGTGACGGTGGTCGACCAGGCGTCCGCCGACCGGGTCCGTGGACGGCCTCCGACGTCGGGCACGACCGGGTCGGGACCGGTCGACGGCGCCGGCCGGCGGTCCGGTCCGCGGGATGGCGGTCGTTGGTGGCCGGCGGCGCTCGGCTACCTGGCCCTGTCGGTGGCGCTGTGGTGGCAGGTGTGGTCCACCCATCCGACGTCGGTGACCACCTGCGGCTGCGGCGACACCTCGCTGTTCACCTGGTTCCTCGAGTGGCCGGCCTACGCCCTGTCCCACGGGATGAACCCGCTGTACTCCACCTACCTGTTCCACCCGGGCGGGGTGAACCTGCTGTCCAACACGGCCGAGGTCGGCCTCGGCATCGTGCTGGCCCCGGTCACCTGGGCCTTCGGGCCCGATCGCCACGCTGAACGTGGCCCTCACCCTGAGCCCGGCCCTGTCGGCACTGGCCATGTACGTGCTGCTGCGCCGCTGGGTGTCCTGGGCGCCGGCCGCCTTCGTCGGGGGGCCTCCTCTACGGGTTCTCGCCCTTCGTGGTGGTCAGCCTCACCGACGCCCACCTGATGCTGGGCATGGCCGCCGTGCCGCCCGCTGCTCGTCCTCTGCCTCGACGAGCTCCTGGTCCGCCAGCGGTGGCGGTGGTGGGTCACCGGGCCTGGCCATCGGGGGGCTGGCCCTCGTGCAGTTCTTCCTCGGCACCGAGTTGCTGGTGCTCATGGCTCATCGCCGCCGCGCATCGGGCGCTGGTGCTGGTGGTCGCCGGCCGGCCGTGTTCCGCCGCGGACGTGCTGGTCGCCCGGGCGCCCTACGCCCTGCGGGCGGCGGGCGCCGCGGCGGCCAGCTCGGCCGTCCTGCTGGCCTGGCCGGCCTGGTTCGCCCTGGCCGGTCCCGCCCACCTGTCGGGCAGCATCTGGGGGAGCCGCGCTCGCTCAGCTACGGGGGCACAACCGTCCGGGTGCTTCGTGCACCCGATGGCCGCCGTCGGCCAACGGCCACCGCGCTGACCCACCAGGTCGGCGGCTACCAGGCCCCGTCGCTGTCCGGGCAGTACCTCGGGATCGGGCTGGTGGCCGTCCTCGCTGTCGGGCCTGCTGGTCTGGCACCGCGACCTGCGGCTGTGGCTGCTCGCCGCCGTCGGGCCGGTCTGCGCCTGCTTCTCGCTCGGCCTGGCGTTCCACGGCGTGGACGCTGTGGCGCCTGCTGGTCCGCGCCCCGCTGATGGAGCAACGTGATCCCCAGCCGGTTCGTGCTGTTCGTCTACCTGTGCGCGCGCGGCCATGCTCGGGCTCGTCGTCGACCACGCCTGGCCGGGCCGTCGCCGGCCGGCCGGCCGCGCCCGGCCGGACGCACGGCCACTCGGCTGGTGCGCCGGCCTGGCGGTGGCCGCCGTCGCGCTGGTGCCCGATCGTCACCTACTTCGCCGACGGCCTGCCGCTGACCGCGGTGCCGGTCCAGCTGCCGGAGTGGTTCCGCCACGGTGGCGCCCGACCTGCCGCCGGGCCAGGTCCTCCTGGTGTTCCCGTTCGCCTTCCGCCAGAGCAACATGACCTGGCAGGCCGTCGACCGGATGCCGTACGCCATGGTCGGCGGCGGCGGACCCAACTCGCTGCTGAGCCGGGCCGGCGCCGAGGAGGCCGGGCGACCGCTACCTGTCCGAACGTCTCGTTCGCCGGCGGGCCCCAGGACATCGTGCCCGGTGAGGTCGCCGCGGTGCGCCGGGCGCCTCGACGGCTGGGGGGTCACCGGCGTCGTCCTGCCCGACCCCAAGGCGCCTGCCCGAGTACGAGCAGGTGTTCGCCGGTCCGGACGATCGTGGTCCTGATGACGGCGGCCACCGGCCAGGTCCCCGAGTACCGGGCCCGTGCCTGGGTGTGGACCGGGGTCGACCACGCCCCGCCCCCGGCCGAGCCCCACCGGCCGCCCAGCTGGCGACGTGCGCGGCCGGGCCGGCCGACGGGCCGGTGGCCTCCGATCCAGGCCGTCGGCCGCCTGCATCCTGGCCCCGCCGGCCAGGGCCCTTGACCGAGGGCCGGTGCGTGCCGCGGTGAGCCGGTAAGTTGTGGCGTCCGACGGACCGGGCCGTCGAGGGGGAGCTGCAGCCGTGTCGGGGGAGCAGCGTCGGAGTCGAGACCGCCCGGAGCCGGCTGGACGCCGCCCATGATCGACCTTCCCGACACCTCCGCCCACCCCCACGCCACCCGTTCGGCCACCGGCAAGGAGCGGGTGGTCGCCCTCGACGGGTTCCGGGCGCGTGGGCCTCCTGCTCATCATGGGCTTCCACTTCGGCGTGGCCGGCATGCCCGGCGGCTTCGTCGGGGTGGACATCTTCTACGTCCTGTCCGGCTACCTGATCACCGGCCTGCTGCTCGGCGAGTGGGCCCGGGCCGCCCGCATCAAGCTCGGCGCCTTCTGGCTGCGGCGGGCCCGCCGGCTGCTGCCCGCCCTGTTGGTGGTGCTGGTGGTGGTCACCCTGGTGGTGCGCTTCGCCTACCCGGCCGGCCTCTACCCCAACCTGCGGCATGGCCGACCTGTCGGCCCTCTTCTACTTCTCCAACTGGTGGCAGATCGCGGCCAGTCGGGCAACTACTTCGTGGCCACCGGGGCGGTGTCGCCGCTGACCCACACCTGGTCGCTGGCCGTCGAGGAGCAGTTCTACCTGGTGTGGCCCCTGGTGGTGCTGGCCGTGCTCCACGTGGGCCGGCAGGTTCGACCGGGGGGTCGAGCTGCTGCTCGGGGTGTCCCTCCTGGGCGTGGTGGCCTCGGCCACCGAGATGTTCTGGCTCTACGGCCCCCGGGCCAACATCACCCGCCTCTACTTCGGCACCGACACCCACGCCCAGTCGATCCTGGTCGGCTCGGTGCTGGCCTGCGCCCTGACCCTGGTCCAGCGCCGCCGGGGCCTGGAGGGCATGGCGCCCGACGGCCCGGACGCCGGCCGGCCCGGGTGGTGCTGACCGTGGTCGGGCTGTGCCGGCTTCGCCGGCACCCTGGCCCTCACCTACCGCGCTGACCGGCACGGCCGCCTTCGCCTACCGGGGCGGCTTCCTGCTCTCGGCCCTGTCGGCGGCGGCCATCATCCTCGGGGCGGTGTGCGTGGCCGGCGGGCCCATCGCCCGGTGTCCTGTCGCTGCGGCCCATGGTGTGGATGGGCACCGTCTCCTACGGCGCCTACCTGTGGCACTACCCGGTCTTCATCGAGCTCGACGCCGGCCCGCACCGGGATGGGCGGCCTCGTCCCTGCTGGCCGTCCGGATGGCCGCCACCTTCGCCCTGGCCGCGGCCAGCTACTACCTGGTCGAGCGCCCGGTGATGGAGGGCGTGTTCTGGCGCACCCGTGCGGGCCGCCGGCCCGGCGCTGGTCGCCCTGGCGGTGACGGTGGCCGTGGTGGTGGCCGGCACCACGGCCACGGCCACGGCGGCGGCCCGTCCGGGCCGGCGGTGGCCGCCCGCGCCACCCTGCCGCCGGACGGTGCACGACCGGCTGGAGTCGGCCGGGGCCTTCTGCCGGCCATCCGGTGCGGTTCCTCGCTGCTCGGTGACTCGCTGGCCATCACCCTGTCGGTGGGCCTGGCCGTGGGCAGCGTCCCCGCCTACGGGGTCCAGGTGATCGACCAGGGCGTGTTCGGCTGCGACTACGACACCTCCCCGGCCATCTCCGCGGGCGTCCGGACCGTCCCGCTACAACGACTGCCTGCAGTGGCGCACCCTGTACGCCGGCCGACATCGCCCGCACCCACGCCGACGTGGTGGGCCTGCTGACCGGTCGGTGGTCGATCACCGACCGGATCGTCGGCGGGCCAGACCGTCCACGTGGGCCAGCCGGCCTGGGACGACCACCTGGTGGCCGAGTACAGCCGACATCGTGGCGCTTCCTCAGCTCAGCAGGGGGTGAAGGTGGTGCTGTTCACCCTGCCCTACTTCGCGCCGCCCGAGGAGGCGCCCGACGGCTCGATCTACCCCGAGAACCAGCCGGCCCGGGTGGTGGCGTTCAACCGGGACCTCGCCCGGGTGGCCGCCGCCGACCGCGGGGCGGTGACGCTGGTCGACCTCAACGCCCTCCTCGTGCCCGCACGGCCGGTTCCAGACGGTGGTGGACGGCGTGGTGGCCCGGTGGCCCGACGGGATCCACGTCACCCCGGCCGGCGGGCAGTGGCTGCAGCCCCGCGATCCTGCCCGACGGTGGCCGAGCTCGGCCTGGCCGCCCGGACCGGGGTGACCCGGTGAGTGCCGGGACCACCGACCCACCACCCCGGGGACCCGGCCGACCGGACCCGGCGGTCGCCCGACGGGGTGCCCACGCCGCCGGCCGCGGGGCCCACGTCCGCACGTCGGCCACCGGCAAGGAGCCGGGTGCTGGCCCTCGACGGGCTGCGGGCCTTCGCCCTGCTCATCATCATGGGCTACCACTTCGGGGTCGGCTGGCTGCAGGGGGGCTTCTTCAGCCTGGACATCTTCTACGTCCTGTCCGGCTACCTGATCACCGGCCTGCTGCTCGGCGAGTGGGCCCGGGCCGCCCGGATCAAGCTGGGCGCCTTCTGGCTGCGGCGGGCCCGCCGGCTGCTGCCCGCCCTGTTGGTGGTGCTGGTGGTGGTCACCCTGGTGGTGCGCTTCGCCTACCCGGCCGGCCTCTACCCGAACCTGCGGCATGGCCGACCTGTCGGCCCTCTTCTACTTCTCCAACTGGTGGCAGATCGCGGCCAGTCGGGCAACTACTTCGTGGCCACCGGGGCGGTGTCGCCGCTCACCCACACCTGGTCGCTGGCCGTGGAGGAGCAGTTCTACCTGGTGTGGCCCCTGGTGGTGCTGGCCGTGCTCCACGTGGGCCGGCAGGTTCGACCGGGGGGTCGAGCTGCTGCTCGGGGTGTCCCTCCTCGGCGTGGTGGCCTCGGCCACCGAGATGTTCGTGCTCTACCGCCCCCGGGCCAACATCACCCGCCTCTACTTCGGCACCGACACCCACGCCCAGTCGATCCTGGTCGGCTCGGTGCTGGCCTGCGCGCTGACCCTGGTCCAGCGCCGCCGGGGCCTGGAGGGCATGGCCCCCACGGCCCGGACGCCGGCCGGCCCGGGTGGCCCTGACCGTGGTCGGGCTGGCCGGCTTCGCCGGCACCCTGGCCCTCACCTACCGCGCTGACCGGCACGTGCCGCCTTCGCCTACCGGGGCGGCTTCCTGCTCTCGGCCCTGTCGGCGGCGGCCATCATCCTCGGGGCGGTGTGCGTGGCCGGCGGGCCCATCGCCCGGTTGCTGTCGCTGCGGCCCATGGTGTGGATGGGCACCGTCTCCTACGGCGCCTACCTGTGGCACTACCCGGTCTTCATCGAGCTCGACGCCGGCCCGCACCGGGATGGGCGGGCTCGTCCCTGCTGGCCGTCCGGATGGCCGCCACCTTCGCCCTGGCCGCGGCCAGCTACTACCTGGTCGAGCGCCCGGTGATGGAGGGCGTGTTCTGGCGCACCCTGCAGGCCGCCGGCCCGGCCCTGGTGGCCATGGCGGTGACGGTGGCCGTGGTGGTGGCCGGCACCACGGTGACGGCCACGGCGGCGGCCCCGGTGCGGTCGCACCGACACCATCCCGCCGGGCGAGCGCCAGGCGCTGGAGGCCACCGGCGCCTTCTCGACCGACCCGGTCCGCTTCCTGCTGGTGGGGGACTCGCTGGCGGTGACCGCCGGGCTCGGCCTGCGTGCGGGACAGCGTCGACCACTACGGCGTCGCGGGTCATCAACAAGGGCGTGCTCGGCTGCGACATCGACGACCTCGACGCCATCTCGACCTCACGGCCAGCAGGACATCCCGGTGTCGTCGTGCCGGCACTGGGCGACCCTGTGGGGCCGCCAGGTCGCCCGGTACCGACCCGGAGGTGGTCGGCCTGCTGGCCGGCCGGTTCGAGATCACTCGACCACCTGGTCGGCGGCCAGGTCGTCTCACATCGACCAGCCGGCCTGGAACCGTCACCTCACCGACTGAGCTGGACCACGTGGTCGGGGTGCTCTCGGCCCGGGGCGCACGGGTGGTGCTGTTCACCATGCCCTACCTCGACCCGCCCGACGAGGCCCCGGACGGCTCGACTCTACCCGGAGAACCGCCCGTCCCGGGTCGACGAGTACAACCAGATCCTGCGGCCGGGTGGCGGCCCGCCATCCCGGCGACGGTGACGGTCATCGACCTCAACGCCATCCTCGACCCCGGCGGGCCGCTTCCAGACGGTGGTCGACGGGGTGACCGTCCGGTGGGCCGACGGCATCCACGTCACCCGGGCCGGCGGGCAGTGGGCCGAGCAGTTCGTCCTGCCCACCGTGGCCCAGCTCGGCCTCGACGCCCGCGCCGCCGGTGGGGGATGACCGGACGGACGCCGGAGCGGCTCGTGGTGGAGAAGCCGCCGGCCCATGCACCGCACCGCGGTGACGGGTCCACCGATCAATCGAACTCGCGCCGCAACCTCGTCAACGTCATGGACGTGACCCGCCAGCCCGCCTCCGTCTTCTCGTAGGTGTCGAGGTAGTGGCCGTACCCGTGCATGTGGTGCAACGGGCCACCCTCGGGCCACCACAGTCGGTCCTCCATCGCCCACACCGCTCGGGCCGTCGTGGCCGATGTCAGCTCGATCTCGGGCATGTGGCCGTGGTGCACCGTGGTCACGTGTTCGATGTTGGCACGGAGCAGGTCGAGGAAGTCCGCCGCGTCGTGCGTGACGCCTCCTCCGTCACCACTGGTATCGACGACGACATCCGGCGGAGAAGACGTGGACCAATCTCGTCCCAGGCCTTGGTGTCCATCAACCGGAAGTACCGTGCCTTGAGCTGCTTGATCGCCTCGATGTCGTCCAGGTCCGCCACTCGGAATCCCTCCACAACAGAACGGTACCCGGAGGCATCCGGATGTACCCGGACGCCAGGAAGGTGTGCCGACGGAGCCCGCACCTTCGATGGAACACGAGTGACCCGCGCTGCAGCAGCGCCCGCACCGGCGTCGACGCATCCCGTCATCGCGGGAGACAGGTCCGAGCACGTTCTCTATGCTCGACCTCATGAGGATCGCCGCCCTCCCGCTCGACCGGACGCATCGGACCGCGGGACGCGCTCGGCTCGGGACCCACGGCAGAGGGGTGGCTCGTGGATAGCCAACTCCTGGTGACGCGGTCGACGGAGCACGCGCTGCTCACGCTGAATCGGCCCGATCAGCGAAACGCACTCTCCGTGGCGTTGCGCGACGCCATCAGCGACGCATTGGACGGGCTCAGCGACGATCCCTCGATCAAAGTCGTGGTCCTCACCGGAGCAGGAACGGTGTTCTCGGCCGGCTTCGATCTCAAGGAGTTCGACCGCGCAGGAGCCGACCGTCCGTTCGCGGATCAGTTGTGGTCCTCGAGCGATCGGTTTCACCGAACGGTCTTGACCTTCCCCCTTCCCCTGATCGCGGCCGTCAACGGGCCAGCCATTGCCGGGGGTTTCGACCTGGCCGTGATGTGCGACCTCCGGGTCGCCTCCCGCACCGCGCGCTTCTCCCATCCCGAACGCTCATTCGGAGATGTGGTCTACGGACCCCTTCATGACCTCGTGGGTGGAGCCGTCGCACGCGAGCTCACCATCGGCGGCCGCGAGATGACGGCTGACGAGGCACTGTCGGTTCGCCTCGTGAACGAGGCGGTCGACCCCGAGCAGCTCATGGAGGCCGCATCCCGGCTGGTGGAGCGGGTCTGCGTCGCCCCGCGGACGTACTCATGCGCACGAAGGCGAAGGCGCTTCGTCGTGCAGGTGTCGATCCATCCAGTCCGACGCTCGACCTCTAGAGACGACCACGGCCCGGTCCGTCCTTCGGTCTAGCGACGTCTTTCGGTCGGACGTCCTCCGGCACAGGTAGCTGTCTCGATCGGATCGCCGCGTTCGCACTGCCGGACCGGTCCACGTCGCGTCCTCTTGCGCCGAATACGTATCCTTTGCGCAGGCAGCGCAGCATCGGGGCTGTCCCCGATGGTCTGAATCCACACCGGGTCGGTGGGAAATGCGGAGACCCTGCAGGTCCCCGGGCTCTGACGGCTCGTGGTGCCCTCACCTCGAGGCAATCATCCCCAGTGATCAGGGGCAATGACACCTACTCAGAGTTCGCCCCGTTCTCGTCGCTCGAGTTCCTGCTCCCGCCGATTGAGTTGCTCCTCCCGCAGTCGCAGCAGTGCCTGCTCCTCGCGGTACTGCACGATCGGATTCTTGCCCGGCGAGGATTCGCCGGTCCCTGAGGCTCGACCTGGCTGAGGGGTTCCATACTGTGCCCGTCGGTTCGGATCCTGGGCCCGGCGATGCCAGATCCTGGGACGCCCGAATGCCAGCCACAGCAAGGATCCGAGGTCGGACAGGAGCACGACGATCAACAGCCACACCAACTTCGGCAGATGCTGGACGAGTACCTCGTCGGTGGTGATCACGTCATAGATGCAATAGATCCAAAGAACGAGGAATCCCACACCGACGATCGCGCCAAGAATGTCCGCCATACCTAACCTTCCGCCGACGAGGACAACCGGAAAAGCGTAGACCGGGACGGGAGTGGTCCGCTCCGTCCCCATAGTCGCCGGCCGGATGTCTCTCTGCATCGGATTGGAGAGACAGGTGCGGCGGGATATGGGCCCTCGATTGATGACGCCGGGTGTCGCACCTCTGGACGCCACGTCACCGCTCTCGCCTGGTTTCCGTCTACGCGCTGGGGACGTCCCCATCCCAGGTGTGTGCGCTCCACGATGCCCCGTCCCACCACCGGAGCCCCCGCTGGCCACTGGGTTCCGGATACCAGCCAGGTGGCGTCATCGCCGGAGGGATGGGCTCCCATCCCGAGTACGTCACCTGCACGGGTCCGTAGGCGCCGGACGCAGCCGCCTCCTCGACCGCCATCAGCTTCTTGCGGATGCTGAACCAGTAGATCAGCGAGGGGATGGCCAGGAAGTTGATCAGGATGACGAGCAGGATCCACAGGACCTTCTCCTGCCCGGCCAGCTTCCACTGCCAGTCCGGCCGCCTGACGATGTCGATCAGGGCCACGACGAGCATCACGAACGAACCGACGACGACGATGCCGTACACGATGAAGAGCAACACAATTCCGGCACCGATGGAGACGGAGTTGTTCACGGTGACCATTCCTACTCGCTCCCCGGACGGGCCTCGCGGCTCTGTGCTCCAGCACGGCGCCCCAACCGGTCGCTCGCTCCTCACACGATGACGCCCGGGGAGCGGATGGTCCCGGCCGTCGTGCCCTTCAGCGATCCCGGCATTCTGCCGATGGTGCCTTCGGTGACAACGTATCGGAAGGCGGGACCGACGATATGAGCGATTCCAGTCGAGGACCCGGTTGGTGGCGTGCGAGTGACGGCAACTGGTATCCGCCCGAACCCGCGGTGCCCGCGCCGTTCCCGGTCGCCGGGCCTCCGGCGTCACCGGCTCCTCCGGAGGCGCACCCTCCCTATCCCCGTCCGCCCGAAGTCCATCCGCCCGGGTACTACCCGATGGCACGGCCGATCGGGGGTGACGGCACGGGGCCGCACTCCTCCCCGGGCCATGCGCCCCGACCCGTGCCGGAGATCCCCTCACCGGAACGGGCGCCTGGCGGGCGTCTCCGGTTGTTGGCCCCGTCGGTCCTGGTGATCGGTGCGGTGGTGCTCCTCGCGGTCGGGGCGGGCTCTGCCGTCGGGATCGGCTACGCCTTGAAGGGTTCGCCCACTCGGGCCGGTGGAACGAGACCGACCCCGCCGGCGCCGGGAGCCGCGACCTCTTCGCAGCCGACATCGACCACCGCACCGAACGGACCGGGCGTGGCGCCCCCGACGACGGGTCCGGCGCCTGCGGGGGCCGCCCCGACATCGGGCCCGCCCCCCGGATCGCAGACCGGACCTCCCGGGAACCTGGTGACGGCGTCGGTGGCCCAGGACGTGCTCGCGACCACCTGGGCCGGTTCGCGCACGCCATGGTCTCCGACGATCGTGCATCGCTCGGTGCGTACACCACGCCCTCGGCGCTGAACGACTCGATCGCCACCCTCGACTGCGGTTGCCTCCCGGGTCCCATGACGTACTCCACCACCGCCATCAGCAATCCGACGGAGTCCAGCTATCCGCTGTCGTTCATGGCCGGACTCAGTGGACTGGGCTACAACCAGGTGAGCCAGACCTGGTGGGTCGTCTTCACGAAGGCGAACGCCGACACGCCCTGGGTCGTCGCCTTCTTCGCCTCCTACGCGGTGGGCGGGGGACTCGACGGATTCACGTCCAACTCGTCGGCATCGCCGATTGCCGTGCGGTACCCGCTCCAGGCTGCACCGCAGGACTACGTCGACTTCTTCCAACATCTGGACACGACGCAGGATCCCGGATCGGGAGCGCCTACGGGCTTCGCACAGAACAACATGCTCACTACGGAGGTCAGTACCACCTCCCGGATCGATGCCGAGCGGTCGGCCGACGGTCTCCGGGAGACGTACACCCACACCGTGGACCAGGTGAGTCCGGTCTTCGCCCAGGTGGTCAACGGTTCCGTCTACGGAGCGATGGAGTGCTTCTCGGTGAAGATGACCGACGACGTGACGTCCGCCGACGGATCGCCCATCGTGCAACCGGCGGACCAGGGTGCCTGGGGCTACCGGGTTCCGCCCGGGTCCTACTCCAGTCTGGATTTCAGTGAGGAGCACGCCGCCTGTGTCGAGGAGAGTGCCACGAGCGGGGTCACCCTCACCTCGGACTCCGGCGGCACCTACGCCATCGCCATGACCCCCAGCCGATGATCGGGTGGGGCGACGCCCCCTCGAGTCCCAGCCCCGGGGCCCCGGCCCGGAGGGTCTCCGCTCCCGGTCCGTCCCGGGCCCCCGCCCACGACTGAGACCAGGAGCTACCGGGCGCCCCGGCGCGATCCCGGGAAAGAATTTCCGGAATTCGCTCAAGTTCCCGGATCCGGGTGCCGATGGTCTGATCGGCGGCCCCGTGCCGGCCGTCCCGCCTGGCGGAGGACGAGGAGGAAGCACGTGAGACTGATGACGAACCGCATCCGGTTGCGCATCGATCTGGCCCTGGCCGAGGTGGACGAGGTCCCGCCCACTCGCCCGTGACCCGGGCCGTCGTCAGCTGCTGGCGCCGCCGCCACCCACCATGGGGTCCGATCGGGCGCGGCCGCCGCTGCTCGCCCCCGGGCCCGACCAGTCGGCGTCCTCGGTCCGCCGGCGACGCTCGACGCCTGATCTCCCTCCTCGCCGGCCCACCCCCCGGGCCGGACCCGGGGGATCTACGCGGACCGGTCCGGGGTGGGGAGGACCCCACGGACGGAGGTGTCCCCCCGCTTCCTCCGTTCCCACCCCGACCAGGCCGCACGCACCACGGCGGTGACCACCACGGCGGCCAACACCGTGGGCAGCGGCCCGAGTTCGGACCGGAACCGCTCGTTCTCCCCGATCTCGAGCAGCGACTCGTGGCCAGCGCGTAGGCGGTGGTCCACCACAGCACGGCCAGCGTCGCCGGCCAGCGCCGGATCGTCCCGCCGGCGGCGCCACACCAGGACGGGCACGCCGACCAGCGCCAGGGCGTAGATGGCCATGGCCTGGCCGGACAGCCACGCCGGCCGGTGCCACCCGCGGGCGAAGACGACGAATCCCGGAGCCGGGTCCTGGACCGGCTGCCACTCGACCACCTTGTCGTAGAAGCGGGCGTAGGCTGCGGACCGACGGCCAGTTGACCGAGTCGGTGAAGTTCTGGTCGGTGCCCACGAACCAGACCCCGAGCGAGTTGACCACGTCGTCGGCGTACTCGTGGGGGTGGGCCCGGATCCACACCAGGTCGTCGTGGAGGTACTGCGACGACACGGCCACGTACAGCGGGTTGTTGAAGTTGGTCGAGCCGTTGGCCTTGTGCAGGGCCCCGATGGCGGGCATCGGGCTGGGCACGGCCCGGACGTACTTCGGCGAGTAGACCTCGGGCCCGGCGAACGGGGGCACCGAGGCCACCGGGTGCATCCGCCCCTGGCGCTGCAGGGCGGCGATCTGGTCGGCCGGCGCCCGGTAGAGGATCGAGCGGGCCAGGTTCATCCCGAGCCAACTGCTGGTGGTCGTGGTCCCGACCTGCACGTAGTCCTTCACGTACCAGCCCGACCACCACCAGCACCGGCACGGCGGCCACGGCCAGCACCATGCGCCACCGGTGCGCGCAGCACGATGGCCACGGGCACGGCGGCCACCAGCAACCACTCGATCTGGTAGCTGCTGTTGAGCAGGACCATGGCCGCGTAGGCACCGAAGAAGCCGACGCCGAACCGGGCCCGGCGGGTGCGCAGGAACCGGACCAAGCGACCAGGCCCCGAACGTGGTCAGGGCGGCCGTCGGGTAGGCGTAGTTGAGCCAGTTCTCGTAGAGCAGGTAGGCCGGGGAGGCGACGACGCAGACCAGGGTCACGACGAGGGCGGCCACCCGGGGCACCCGCAGCTCGACCTGGAGCAGGTAGGCGCAGACCACGAGCACCAGGCCGAGGGCCAGGGAGCAGACCACCTCGACCGGTCGGCGCAGACCGGTGGGGAGCTTGAGGAGGAACCCGGCGTAGAGGTTGAACAGCGGCGGCTGGCTGTTGAGGTGCCAGACACTGGTGGCCAGGTGGTCGCGGAGCAGCCGCACGTCGAGGAGCTGCCACATGTCGGTCAGGGGCGTGCCCTTGATGACGCTGTCGTCGTAGCGGACCCCCGCGATGGCGCCGGCCACCCGGGAGACCCCGTAGGCCACGACCAGAAGGACGACGGGGAGCCCCGGTCGGGCGTCGAACCCGCGGGGCCGGGTGACCCCCGCCGCGTCCGGCGACCTGCGGGTCCCCGTTGGCCGGGGTGGCCGCGTCCGGGACGGTCCGCCACGGCGGTGGCGGTGCCCGCGGCGGCGTCGGGGGGACCCGGATCGGTCATCTGGGGAACTCTAGTGAGCGCGCGTGGACGACCCTCGTCCCCTGGCGGTCCGGCCTGTCCGGCCTGCTCCCGTCAAGGGGTGCCACGTGCGGCGTGGGCCGCGGCCAGGACGCAGGTGGCCGCCCGGCCGGGGTCGGCGGTTGCCGCCGGGTCGGTCGTGCAGCCGACGAACGACTGCCTCGGGGACGACCACCGCAGGCGGGAGGTGCCGGGGGACGTCCCACACCCAGGCGCCGGCCTGGCAGCCGCGGCCCGGTGCCGAGGGCGGTGGTGAACGTGGCCACGGCCACCGGCACCGAGCGGCCCCGCAACGCGGCGGGCCACGTGGACTCGTCGGGCACCACCACGGTGGTCGCCCCCCAGTCGTGGAGGGCCAGACGGAGCCGGGCCGACTCGTCGGGACGGCCGGTCGGGAGTGGCGAGAACCCGTCGGACAGGTTGATCAGGTCGACGGTGGCCCGGGCGACGGCACGTTGCCGGTCGGTCGGGTGGGCCGGCGGGGTGGGGGTGATGCTGCCCCCGCCCACCAGCGAGTACCGGAGGGACCCCACGGCCTGCCACGTCATGGGGGCCCGCAGGCCGGACGAGGCGAAGGGGTAGGTGAGGACCACGGCGTCGGCGGGCAGCGGGTCCCGACCGTGGTGAACCACGGGGGAACGTCGACCGGTCGGGTGGTGAACGGGAGCCGGTAGGCGAGGGCGATGGGGAGGAGGGCCAGGGCGGCCAGGCCCCAGGCCACCAGGGTCCCGGGCCGGAGCGTGCCGGTGCGGGTGCCGGCCGGGGTGACGTCCCCGGGCCGGGGTCGACACCGGTTCCGGGCGAGGCCGGCCCGGCCAGGTGAGTCCCGAGTTGCGGGCCCGGTCGAGGATCACGCCGAGCATCACGGCGGCGAACAGGTCGGCCACCCCGGCGATCCGGTCGGGCACCACGTTCTCGACGAGGGGGAGGTGGTCGAACAGCCGCCACGGCCCGACCGACGCCCCGAGCGACAGCACCTCGAGGAGGACCAGCATCGCCGCGCAGAACCACAGGCGGCCGTCCCGGTGGAACCAGGCCAGCCCGATGACCAGGGTGGCGGCCATGCCGAGGCCGAGGTAGCCGAGCAGCAGGGGGTGGCTGCCGAAGTAGCCGTACGTCTCGAGGATGGCGTTGGGACCGCGGTCGTGGGCCCCGGCCGGGAGGAAGAGCGTGCGCCAGGCGCTGCCGAAGAACTGGATGTCCGGCCACACCGTCCGGGGGAGGGCCCGGGGCCCGGCCACCGCGTACCAGGCCGGGTAGGCCAGCAGCACCAGTCCGGTCCCGGCCGCCGCGGCCAGGCCGGCCGCCGCGTGGCCGCACCCGGTCGGCGACCGCCCGGGGCGAGCGCACCAGGCCGGCCACCACCAGGAGCAGGGTGCCGAGGACGGCGGCCAGCACGCAGATGACCAGGACCTCGGAGCTCAGGAAGAACTGGAGGGCGCACAGCCCGCCGAGGGCCAGTCCCCACGCCCACGCCCGGCCCCGCTGGCGGACGAGGAGCTCGTCGAGGCACCAGAACAGGAGGGGCGGGACCACCAGGGTGGCGAACTCCACGTGCTGCAGCGAGAGGTTCTCGATCACGAACGGGGAGAAGCCGTAGAACAGGCCGGCCAGGAAGGCGGCCGGCTGCCACGTCGTCCACCGCAGCAGCAGGGCCCGGGCCGACAGGGCGGTGGCCACCGGGGCGAGGGTGGCCGCCACGTTGAGCGACGCCACCGGTCCGAAGGCCCAGGTGACCGGGGTGAGCGGCACGCTGATGGCCAGGAAGCTGGTGTTGGCCGGCAGGTTGATCCCGTAGGGGTGGAGGGCCCGGGTCGAGAAGAACAGGGACTGGCCGTGGGCGCAGGGCGTAGGCCGGCCACGCCATGAACCAGGTCAGGAGCGAGGTGTCGCCGCAGCCGCAGGTGGCCGTGGTCGTCGGGTGGTGGAGCCACACCCCGGACCACAGGGTGACGGCCAGGCCGAGGTAGAGCACGGCCGCCAGTCCGTGGGCCGTCCAGCGGCTCCGGGGGACGTGCATCCGCGCAATGTACTGCCCCGGGGCGGCCGGGCCCGGCCGAGGCGGGACGGCCCCCGGCGAGAAATGACAGGACGTGGCTAGGTGTCCCACCTACCGGTGTTGGTGGACACTGCCGAGTTGGGGCAGGTCGGGCTCGGTACTGTCCATTCGATTCGGGCGATCTGGCGGCCTACCTCCGGTGCGAGGCCCCCACTTCGCACGGATGGCCGCAATCACTCCGCCACACGACGGCTGCGGAGGCACTTGTCGCCTAGGGACCTGGCCGAGACAATGTCGGCAGTCACGATCAACGGGAGACGACAAATGACCTCCAGAGAGGCTGCTGCTGTGGCCGGGATCATCACGAAGGACAGTCCTCGAACGACAGATGCGACCGTGGCGAAGCTGACCGGTCTAATCCATGCCAAGGGCATGAAACTCTTCGCTGTCATCGATCAGTCTGCCGAAGCCCACGAGGTCGGGCTGGATCTCCGCCCCACCACACTGGTCATATTTGGGAATCCCGCCGCCGGCACCGCCGTTATGGAGGCTGCGCCGCTCGCGGCCCTCGATCTGCCGCTCAAGATCCTCGTCTGGGCCGATCAAGGTCAGACCAAGGTTTCATACCTCGCCCCGAACGTGCTTTCTGAGCGGTATCACCTCGATCTGGACCTCTCCGGCAGCCTCGCTGGGATTGAACCACTCACCGAGGCCCTCATCGATCCATGAGGGCCAGGCGTGCCGATCACATCGGTCCCTCTCCCCGCGATCCGGGACAGGCGTGAACGTGATCCGACACAATGGCGATATGTGCGGACTGCGTGACTACGAGGAATGGCACAGGGCGTACGACGACCCCAACTCCGGCCTGTCCTGGCGACTTTCGACCGTGCAGATGGCGATCGGGAAAGCTCTAGACGTGCACCCAGGTCCGATGAGGGTGTTGAGTCCATGCTCTGGGGACGGACGTGACCTGTTGGGAGTCCTGCGAAGTCGAGCTGATGCAGATCGAGTGGCTGCCACACTCATTGAGCTGCACCCCGCCATTGCAGAACGAGCACGAGAGTCTGCAAAGGCCACGAGTTCCGACGTAGACGTGAGATCAGCAGATGCGGGACTGGCCGATTCATATCAGGATGCCGTACCAGCTGATCTGGTCGATGCTCGTCGGCATCTTCGGCAACATCAGCGACGCCGACATCGATCAGCTCATTGCGACGGCACCACAGTTCTGCAACCACGGAGCGACCGTCATCTGGACCCGGGGACGAACTCCCGAGGATCGAAACGAATTCGTGAGAGCGGCCTTCCGTGAAGTGGGATTCTCGGAGATCGACTACTTCTGGAGCGATTTGGCCCATCGGCCAGCAGTGGGAGTGGTGCGATCCGACGGGGAGCCTCAGTCTCTCGTCCCGGGACGACACCTCTTCACGTTCCTCCGTTGATCGCAAACTCGTCTGCCAGTGGGGGAGTTATCCACACGCCCGAATGTGCCGGAGTGTGGCAGCTCGCGATCGGCAAGCACACGACGGTCGACGACGTGCCCCGAGCCGGCGTTGTCGGACACACGGCACCCGCTCAGCATCGGCCCTGACCGGAATCGGGCAGAGAGGTATCAGTCGGTTTGCCGGACGTTGGCGACCATCTCGTTGAACGACGCCTCTCCCATCGTCTCCCACATCTGACGTGCCGGTGGAGGCATGTGCTCCAGCATGATGGCCTTCTGTGCGGGCGTGAAGTTCTCTCGGATCAATCCCATGATCAGCCAGATCTTGTCGCCCTTGAAGTTCGCCATGGCGTGCCCGGGCAACATCCCCCACTCTTCCACGGTGACGTATTCCGTGGCGAGAGGGACAAGACTTGCTTCTTCCTGGTCGAGGTGGGCAGCCAGGGCCTCATTGAGAGACCCGAGGTTGCGTACCAGCTCTGGGCCTTCGCCGTCGCCCTTCGCCTCCCAAGCGGTGACGGAGGTCCTGGCTGCCGCAAGGAGCGTCAGTACGTCCTGATGCTGCTCGATGGCTAGATCGACTTCGCTCCTCTGTTGGGGGGCCCGCTCGATCAACAAGGGGAAGAGGAGTTCTTCCTCCCCGTCATGGTGCGCTTCGAGAAAGGCCAGCACGTTGGCGTAGTAGCTGGCGATGAGGGTGCGACGATCGTCGTCTCCGGCTGCGCTCTCGATCAAGACAGGCGCTGAGGCCAACGATGATCTGAAGACATGGTGGACCGCCGCCATGTCCGACGTATCGGGGCGAATCGAGTCTGGCTCAGCCATGGCGCATCTCCTCGTCAACCTGGCCGCCGAGCGGCATTCCTCGACACCCTAGCCAGGCAGATGCCGCTCGCCCAGAGGGCGGAGGACAGCGGGACCTGGCTGCTGTCGGAGGTCCAGCAGGCAGTCATCCACACGCCCGGATGTGCCTGTAGGTGGCAGGCTGATCAGGTGACCTTGCGGCGGCCTCTCCTGTAGCGGAACGGTGCCGTCCAAGGCGCGGCGGGATCTTGCGGGCCACGGTCGGCTCCGGCGGTGGGCTACCGTGCGTGCTCGCCGGGGAACCACCGCACCGTGGCCGCCCGACGCCGTCCGAGGAACCACGCCATGACCACCCCGTCACCGGGAGCCCCCCACCAGGATCCGGTCGCACCGGGGTCGACGGCGTCCCCGAACGCCACCTCGCACGCCCCGTCGGTCAGGCACTTCCACGCCGACGGGCTGGGCGCCCGGCCCTCGGCCACCGGATCGACCCGCATCCTCGGCCTCGACGGCCTGCGGGCGGTGGCGGTGGCGCTGGTCCTCGGCTTCCACTTCGGGCTCGGCTGGCTGGGCGGCGGGTTCTTCGGCGTCGACGTCTTCTACGTCCTGTCCGGCTACCTGATCACCGGCCTGCTGCTGGCCGAGTTCGAGCGGCGGGACCGGATCGGCCTGGCCGCCTTCTGGCTGCGGCGGGCCCGGCGGCTCCTGCCGGCCCTCCTCCTGGTGCTGGTGGCCGTCACCCTGCTGGTCCGCTTCGTCGAGCCCACCGGAGCCATCCCCGGATACCGGGGGAGTGCGCTCTCCGCCCTGTTCTACGTGTCCAACTGGTGGCAGGTCGCCGACCGCGGGGAACTACTTCGTGGCCACCGGGGCCACCGCGCCGCTGACCCACACCTGGTCGCTGGCCGTCGAGGAGCAGTTCTACCTGGTGTGGCCGCTGGTGGTCCTCGCCGTGCTCCACCTCGCCGGTCCTTCCGGCGCGGGGTCCGGGCCGTGCTGGTGGTGGCCGCACTCGGGCGCGGTCGCGTCGGCCGTCGAGATGGCCGTCCTCTTCCGTCCCGGCGCCAACACCACCCGGATCTACTTCGGCACCGACACCCACGCCCAGTCGGTCCTGGTCGGCGCCGTACTGGCGTGCCTGCTCACCCTGGTCGAGCGTCGACGGGGCGAGACGGGCATGGACCCCGCCGCCCGGGGCCCGGCGGCCCGTGCCCAGCTGACGGCGGTCGGCCTCAGCGGCCTGGCCGTGATCGCGGCCCTGTCCTGGTCCCTGGGCGGCGCCTCGACCGGCCACCTACCGGGGCGGATTCTTCCTGGTGGCGCTGTGCTCGGCCCTGGTCATCGTGGCGATCGTGACCGTGCCCGGCGGTGTCCTCGCCCGGGCCCTGTCGGTGGCGCCCCTGGTGTGGCTCGGCACCATCTCCTACGGCATCTACCTGTGGCACTTCCCGGTGGCCGTCTTCCTCGACGCCGGGCGCACCGGCCTGCACGGCCTGTGGCTGGCCGGCGGCGCGGACGGCGGTGACGGTGGCGGTGGCCGCCGCCAGCTTCTACCTGATCGAGCGGCCGGTGATCGAGGGCCGGTTCTGGCGGACGGTCCGGTCGATCGGGCCCGCCGCTGGTCGCGGTGGCCGTCACCGTGGCCGTGGTGGTGGCCGGGACCACCGGCCAGGCCACCGCCGCCCCGACCTCGCCCGCCGGACTGGTCGGCCCCGGGGCCACGGCGGCCGAGTGGCAGGCCGTCCACCTCACCAGCTTCGCCGGCTCGGGCCACCGGCTGCGGGTGCTGATCGTCGGCGACTCGTTGGCGCTGACGGTGGCCGTCGGCATGGCGAACTACGCCTCGGCCTACGGGATCGACCTCGGCGGCCGCTCGCACACCGGCTGCGGGGTGGCGATCGCCCTGCCCCTCTCGGACCACGGCGTGGTCGGCGACCCGTTCGGCAACTGCCCGACGTGGCCGACGTGGTGGGCCGACGACGTGGCCAGCTGCACCCCCAGGTCGTCGGAGTGGTCACCGGCTTCTGGGAGGTGGTCGACCGCCAGTACCAGGGCCGCTGGCAACACCTCGGCGACCCGGCCTTCGACGCCTACGAGACCGCCCAGCTCGAGCACGCGGTGGCCGTCCTGTCGTCGGGTGGGGCCAAGGTGGCCCTGTTCACCTCCCCCTACTTCCGCACCGGCGAGCAGCCGAACGGCGACCCCTGGCCCCAGGACGACCCGGCCCGGGTGGACCGGCTCAACCAGCTCATCGACCAGGTGGCCGGGCGCCACCCGGGCGTGGTCTCGGTGGTCCCGCTCAACCGGTTCCTCGACCCCGCCGGCCACTTCACCTGGACCCTCGACGGCCACGTGGCCCGCCAGGGCGACGGCGTCCACACCACGCTGGCCGGTGGCACCTACCTGGCCCCCCGGGTCCTGCCGCTGCTGGCCGCTGGCCCCGTAGCGCTGAGCCGCCCGGGACCGCCTGACGACCGGTCCGTCGCATTAGTTAGCAAAACTAACTATAACTGGGGGCATGACGTCGACCCTCCGCAACGACGGCACCGATCCCGACCGTCGGCGGCGGTGCCGGGCGTGGGGGAGGTCGACCCGGCCGAGGCGGAGCTGGCGGCCCGCCTGCGGATGGCCGTGACCCGCCTGCACCGCCGCCTGCGCCAGCAGGCCGCCGGGGGACTGACCCCGTCCCAGGCGTCGGCCCTGGTCGGGGTGGAGCATCTGGGCTCACCCACCCTCGGCGCCCTGGCCGCCCGCGAGTCCGTCCAGCCCCCGACCATGACCAAGGTGGTGGGCGCCCTGGAGGAGCTCGGCTACGTGACCCGGGTCACCGACCCGTCCGACCGCCGGGTGGCCCGCCTCACCATCACCCCGGCCGGCTCGCGAGACGCTCCGGACCGTCCGGTCGCTCAAGACGGCGTACCTGGCCGACCGCGTCCACCACCTGGATCCCGCCGACCGCGCCGCGCTCGGCCACCTGACCGGCCTGCTCGAGCGGCTGGTCGACATGGACGAGCCGTGAGCGCCGTCCGGGCCGCCGCCCGGCAGACCTTCAGCTCCCTGCGGGTCCGCAACTTCCGGCTGTACTTCACCGCCCAGCTGATCTCGGTGTCGGGCACGTGGATGCAGGCGGTGGCCCAGGCCTGGCTGGTCCTGCACCTGACCGGCAGCGGCGTCGCCCTCGGCATCGTGGTCGGCCTCCAGTTCCTCCCCATGCTGCTGCTCGGCCCCTTCGGCGGCCTGGTGGCCGACCGGGTCGACAAGCGCACCCTCCTGTTCGTCACCCAGTCGGCCGGTGGCCTGCTGGCCCTGGCCCTGGGCGTCCTGGTGGTGACCGACACGGTGGTGCTGTGGCAGGTGTACCTGCTGGCCGGCCTGCTCGGCGTCGTCAACCTGTTCGACAACCCGGCCCGCCAGACGTTCATGATCGAGATGGTCGGCCGCGACGACCTGCCCAACGCCGTCAGCCTCAACGCCGCCCTGATGAACGGGTCCCGGATCGTCGGCCCGGCCATCGGCGGGGTCATCATCACCGTGTTCGGGCTCGGCGTCTGCTTCTTCGTCAACGCGGCCTCCTACGTCGCCGTCATCGTCGGCCTGGCCATGATGCGCACCGCCGAGCTGCGCCCGACCGAGCCCGTCGCCCGGGCCAAGGGCCAGGTCCGCGAGGGGTTCCGCTACGTGTGGGCCACCCCGGCCCTGCGCAACGTCCTGTTGTCCGTGGCCCTCATCGGGATCTTCGCCTACAACTTCACCGTGACCCTGGCGCTGTTGGCCAAGGTGACCTTCGACGGGGGGGCCGGTGCCTACGCCGGGCTGACGGCCTGCATGGGGGCCGGGGCAGTGGTCGGCGGCCTGATCGCCGCCCACCGGGCCAAGCCCACGCCCCGCCTCCTCCAGGTGCTGGCCCTCGTCTTCGGCGGGCTGCTCGCCGCGGTGGCCCTGGCCCCCACGCTGTTGGCCGCCGACCTGCTCATCGTGCTCATGGGGGCGGCCTCGATCGGCTTCATCGCCACGGCCAACGCCACCCTGCAGCTGACCGCCGACCCGGCCATGCGGGGCCGGGTGATGGCGCTCTACGCCATGGCCTTCCTCGGCACCACGCCCATCGGCGCGCCGCTGGTCGGGGCCATCGCCCAGTGGACGAACCCCCGGGTGGCCCTCCTGACGGGCGCGGTGGCGACCGTGGTGTCGGCCGGCCTGCTGATGTGGCGCCACCAGGCCCGCCTGCGCACCGACGAGGGCGCCGACGACGCCCGCATCCACCTGGTCGAGGTCCGGGCCGTCGAGGAGACGGAGTCCGAGACGCGGGTGGGCTGAGCCGGACTCAGCCGGCGGCCAGGAGCGCGACGTCGTAGTCGCCGAATCGTCGGTCGACGCTGACCAGGGTCAGCCCTTCCGATCCGGGCCTGAGCGATGAGCATCCGGTCGAACGGATCGGAATGGTGGGCCGGGAGTCGCCCGGCGGCCACGTGCGTGCTCGGCGGTCATCGACAGCGTGACGAAGTCGTCGGCCAGCGCGGTCGAGGAGGTCGTCCGGGGCGTCGAGTCGACCGATGGCCTGCTTGATCGAGATCTCCCACACCGACGCGGCCGACACCAGCACGTCGTTGTCCGGATCGGCGATCGCCGTGGCCGCCCAGCGGGGGAGGGCCGGATCGTCGGCCAGCCACCACAGGAGGATGTGGGTGTCGACGAGCAGCTTCACGCCCGCTCGCCGCTGAACGCGGCGGCGATCTCCTCCGGCAGGTCGTCGAAGTCCTCGTGGATCCGCACCCGTCCGGCCCAGGCGCCGGGGGTCCGGGGCGGTCGGGGACGGGCAGGGACCAGTCGGGCGACCACGTGCCCGGCGCGGGCGATCTCGACCTCGTCGGCCTCGCCCGACTCGACCGCGGCCACGAGGCGCGACAGGTTCGTCTTGGCCTCGTGCATGTTCACCTGCATGCCCACCAGCTTAGCCAAGTTAGCTAATCTGAGGGAATCGCGCAGGGTCGCGCCGGTAGATCGCCGTGACCCGACTCAGCCGGCGGCGACCGCCTTGGGCTCCTTCGGCAGGCCGAGCACCCGCTCGCCCACGATGTTGCGCTGGATCTCCGCCGTGCCGCCCCAGATGGTCTCCGACCGGGAGAAGAAGAACGAGGCCTGCAGGGCGCTGACCGGGTAGTCGTCCCGGCCCCGGCGCAGCCCCTCGTCGGTCACGTCGGTGGGGTCGCCGGTCAGGATCTGGCCGTCCATGCCCAGGATGTCCATGGCCAGCTCCATCGTGTCCTGGTGGAACTCCGACCAGCTCATCTTGTTGGCCGCGCCCAGGGCCGCCATGTGGTGGGTGCCGTTGAGGGCGTCGGTCAGCGACCGGTAGCCGTTGATCTCCATGATCTTGACCTTCGACCAGGCGGTGGCCAGGCGCTGGCGGATCAGCGGGTCCGTCGGCCTTCCCGTTCTCCTTGGCCGCGGCGATGATGGTGTCGAGCTCGCGGAGGAAGCGGCGGTGCCCGGTGGTGGCCGACGAGCCCCGCTCGAAGCCCAAGGTGGTCATGGCCACCTTCCAGCCGTTGTTCACGCCGCCCACCACGTTCTCCTTCGGGCAGCGGGCGTTGGTGAAGAAGATCTCGTTGAAGTCCGCACTCCCGTCCACCTGGGCGATGGGCCGCACCTCGATCGCCCGGCTGGTCCATGGGCACGAGCAGGTAGGAGATGCCGGCGTGCTTGGGTGCGTCGGGATCGGTGCGGGCCAGCAGGAAGATGTAGTCGGCGAACTGGGCCTGGGTGGTCCACACCTTCTGGCCGTTGATGACCCACTCGTCGCCGTCGAGCTCGGCCCGGGTCTTGAGCCCGGCCAGGTCGCTCCCGGCGTCGGGCTCGCTGAAGCCCTGGCACCAGGCGATGGTGCCCTTCAGGATGCCGGGGATGAACTGCTGCTTCTGCTCCTCGGTCGCCCACTGCAGGATGGTCGGGCCCACCAGCGTGTCGCCGAAGAAGTCGGCCCGCAGCGGCGCCTCGGCCCGGGCGAACTCCTCGTTCAGGACGACCGACTCCATCAGGCTCGAGGCCCTTGCCGCCGTACTCCGTCGGCCACGAGGCGCAGATCCAGCCGCCCTCGAAGAGCTTGGCCGTCCACTCGGCCAGGAACTCCTTGCGCTCCTCCTTGGACATCGAGAAGCCGGGCGTGCCCCACCCCTCGGGCAGGTTGTCGGTCAGCCACTGGCGGATCTCGGCGCGGAACGGCTCGGTCTCGACGGGGTAGTTCAGGTCCATGGGGCGAGATTACCCCTGGCATCGAGGGTGCCGACAAGGCGGCGGCACCGGGCGCACGGGGACCCGGTGCCACGGGCCGGGACCACCCCGGCGCAGGCAGGGGGCGTCTACGCTTGGCGGTGCATGAGCACGAGCGAGGTGGCGACGCACGCCGACATGGAGATCCTGCATCTCTCGAACATCGTCCGGCGCCCGCTGGTCGACTCTGTCCGGCGACCGCATCGGCCGGGTGAAGGACCTGGTCGTCCGGCTCGGCGACGTCCCCCATCCGCCCGTCGTGGGCCTGGTCGTCACCATCGGCGAGCGCGACCTGTTCGTCCCCATCCGCAAGGTGGCCGCCTTCGAGCCCGGGCGGGTGCGGTTCGACGGGCGCCGGGTCGACCTGCGCCACTTCGAGCGGCGGGAGGGGGAGCTGCTCCTGGCCCGGGACCTGCTGGCCCGGCACGCCATCAACTTCGTCGGCGGTCGGATCATCAAGGCGAACGAGATCGAGCTGGCCAAGGTGGCCGACACCTGGGAGGTCGTGGCCGTCGACCCCTCCAGCCGGCCCGCTGCTCCGCCGCCTGCTGCCCGGCCCGCTGGGCAAGGGACGAAGCCGGGCCCGATGGTCGACTGGGCCAGCATCGAGCCCTTCGTCGCCCACGTCCCGACCTCCAAGCTGCGCATCCCGTACCGGAAGCTCAAGAAGCTGCACCCGGCCCAGATCGCCGACCTGGTCGAGGCCGCCTCCCACGACGAGGGCGAGGAGATCATCGAGGCCGTGGGCCAGGACCACGAGCTCGAGGCCGACGTGTTCGAGGAGCTCGACGCCGAGCACCAGGCCGAGTTCGTCCGCAGCCGGTCCGACGTCGAGGCCGCCCGGCTGCTGGCCTCCATGGCCCCCGACGACGCCGCCGACCTCATCGGCGACATCGACCAGGAGCGGCGGCTCCCGATCCTGACGCTGCTGCCCGAGCCGCAGCAGCGCAAGGTCCGGTCCCTCCTCAGCTACCACCCCGAGACGGCCGGCGGGCTGATGAGCCCCGACTTCCTGTGCCTGCCGGCCAGCCTGACGGTGGCCGAGGTCCTCGAGGACGTGCACACGAGCCACGTTCGCCCCCGAGGCGCTCAACGTGGTCTTCGCCGACGGGATCGAGGGCGAGGTGGTCGGATCGGCGTCGGTCGTCCGGCTCATCCAGTCCGCCCCGGCCGCCCCGTTCGGCTGCCGTGTGCGAGGAGAACCCGCTCCACCTGCACGTCGACTGGGACCTGGGGGAGATCGTCCGCAAGATGTCCGACTTCAACATGGTCGTGGCGCCCGTGCTCGACGCCGAGCACCGCACCATCCTCGGCGTGGTGACGGTCGACGACGTCCTGGAGCTGCTGCTCCCCACCGGATTCCGACGTGACTTCGGTCGCACGGCGGCGGAGGACTGACATGGTGCGTCGCCTGCAAGCAGCCCGGCCCCCCGATCGTCGTCGGGTACCCCCCCAGTCCCGTCCGGTAGGTCGGGGCCGCGGCGCCACCGCGCCCGGTCGTGGCCCCACCGGGGCCCGACCCGACCCGCCGGGCCGCCACACGCGGCCCGACCGCACCACCGGGCCCCGGGCCCGGATCGACCAGGACGACGGAGCGGCCCGAGCGCGGCCGACCGGATCCCGATGCGAGGCGCCGCGGCGCCCTGAGGTACGTCATGGCCGAGAAGACGGCACCGGACAACGAGACGGAGGAGCACGGCGCGCTCGGCCGTGCTCGACAGCGCGCACGTGGGCGACATCCACGGTGCCTTCGGGACGATCCGCGAGCACGACCTCGACTCGCGCCGTTCGTGGACGGCGCGCCTGCTCACCCTCGCTCGCCATCATGGGCCCCGGCCTCATCGTCATGGTGGGGGACAACGACGCCGGCGGCGTGGCCACCTACAGCCAGGCCGGGCAGAACTACGGGCTCTCCCTGCTGTGGGTCCTGCCCCTCCTGATCCCGGTGCTGGTCGTCAACCAGGAGATGGTGGTGCGCCTCGGGGCGGTCACCGGCGTCGGGCACGCCCGCCTCATCAACGAGCGCTTCGGCAAGTTCTGGGGCGCCTTCTCGGTGGGCGACCTGTTCATCCTCAACTTCCTCACCATCGCCACCGAGTTCATCGGCGTCAGCCTGGCCCTCCACTACTTCGGGGTCTCCAAGTACTGGTCGGTGCCGCTGGCCGCCATCGGCCTGGTGGTGATGACGGCCTCGGGCAGCTTCCGCCGGTGGGAGCGCTTCATGTTCGTGTTCATCGCCGTCAACTTCCTGGTGATCCCGCTGGCCTTCACCTCCCACCCGAGTGCCGGCGCCTTCCTCGACGGCCTCACCACCCCCGGCGTGCAGGGCGGGTTCAACTCGACGTCGGTGCTCCTCGTCATCGCCATCGTGGGCACGACCGTGGCCCCGTGGCAGCTGTTCTTCCAGCAGTCCAACATCGTCGACAAGCGGATCACCCCGCGGTGGATCAACTACGAACGGGCCGACACCGTGGTCGGGTCGCTGATCACCGTCTTCGCCGCCGCCGTCTTGATGGCCGTGGTGGCCAGCGCCTTCGCCGGCACCCGCTACTTCGGCCACTTCACCAACGCCGGCGGCGTGGCCACCGGGCTCCACCACGTGGTGGGCCGGGCCGCCGGGACCATCTTCGCCGTCATCCTGCTCAACGCCTCGATCATCGGCGCGGCCAGCGTGACCCTGTCGACCAGCTACGCCTTCGGCGACGTGTTCGGGGCCCACCACTCGCTGCACCGGGGATGGCGCGACGCCAAGTTCTTCTACGGGGCGTTCACCGCCATGGTGGTCCTGGCCGCCGGCATCGTCCTCATCCCCGGGCGCGCCCGCTCGGCCTCATCACCACCGGCGTCCAGGCGCTGGCCGGCGTGCTCCTGCCCAGCGCCACGGTGTTCCTGCTCCTGCTGTGCAACGACAAGCAGGTCCTCGGCCCCTGGGTGAACCGGCTGTGGCTCAACATCCTGTCCAGCGTCATCGTCTCGATCCTGCTGGCCATGTCGCTGGTGCTGATGATCACCACCCTGTTCACCACGGTGGACGTGACGGTCCTGGCCGAGGTGCTGGGCGGGGTGCTGCTGGTGTGCTACGTGGTGGCGGCCGTGCTGCTGGTCAAGAACCGGTCCCGCCGGGAGCCGGTCGCCGGTCGTCCCGATGGAGCGCAAGGCCACCTGGCGGATGCCCCAGCTCAACCTGCTCGAACGCCCCGACCTGGTCGAGGGCCCGCCTGATCGGCATGTGGGGCCTGCGGATCTACCTGGTGGTGGCCGTCCTGCTGCTGTTGGTCAAGGCGATCGAGCTGGGCTTCCACCACGGACGGTGACGGCCGCCGCCGTCGGATCCGGAGAGCGGGGGTTTGCGCATCGGCCCTGCTCGCGAGAGTATCTGTCTTCTATGTGTCCACTCTGCGCCGGTCTGCCATGCCTAGCCTCTGGCTCCGTCGCAACAAGGTCAAGGGCCCGAAGAAGCCACCCCCCGTCCCCGAGCGCATCCCGCCCCGGCCTCCGGCACCCGGTGGCCTGCGGATCGCCTTCCTCGTCTACCGGGGCAACCCGCGCTGCGGCGGCCAGGGCGTCTACACCCGCCACCTGACCCGCGAACTGGTCGCCCTCGGCCACTCGGTCGAGGTCTTCGCCGGCCAGCCGTGGCCCGAGGTCGACGAGGGCGTCGGGTTCACCCCGGTCCCGAGCCTCGACCTCTACCGCGACCCGGACCCGTTCCGGGTGCCCCACCTGGCCGAGTTCCTCAACTCCTACCCGACGTCGGTGGCCGCCCTCGAGTTCGCCATCATGTGCACGGCCGGGTTCCCGGAGCCGTGGACCTTCTCGATCCGGGCCCGGCGCATCCTGGCCGCCCGTCGCCACGAGTTCGACCTGATCCACGACAACCAGTGCCTGGGCTACGGCATCCAGGGGATGATGGCCGACGGCTGGCCGGTGCTGGAGACCCTCCACCACCCGATCACCGTCGACCGCCAGCTCGCCCTCAGCCACACCACCAACCCGTGGCAGCAGTTCAGCCAGCGCCGCTGGTTCGGCTTCCTGCGCATGCAGGTGAAGGTGGCCCGGTCGCTGCCCCGGCTGATCACCGTGTCGCAGTCGTCCAAGACCGACATCACCGCCCAGATGGGTGTGGAGACCGACCGCATGACCATCGTCCCGGTGGGCGTCGACCACACCGTGTTCCGTCCCCGCGAGGACGTCGAGCCGGTGCCCGGACGGATCATGGTCACCTCCTCCTCCGACGTCCCCATGAAGGGACTGGTCCCCCTGCTCGAGGCGGTGGCCAAGCTGCGCACCGAGCGCGACGTCGAGCTGGTCGTCATCGGCAACCCGCGGCCCGAGGGTCGGGTGGCCAAGGCCATCGAACGCCTCGACCTCGGCCCCGTCGTCCGGTGCGTGACCGGCATCAGCGACGACGAGCTGGCCCGCAACTACGGACAGGCCCAGGTGGCGGTGGTCCCGTCGCTGTACGAGGGGTTCTCCCTGCCGGCCATCGAGGCCATGGCCTGCGGCGTGGCCCTGGTGGCCACCACCGGCGGCGCCCTGCCCGAGGTGGTGGGCACCGACGGCGAGACCGGCCTGCTGGTCCCGCCCGACGACCCCGGCGCCCTGGCCCAGGCCATCGGCCGCCTGCTGGACGACGACGCGCTCCGGGCCCGCCTCGGCGCGGCCGGGCGTGAGCGGGTCCTCGGACGGTTCACGTGGCAGGTGACGGCGGCCGGCACCGCCGACGAGTACCGCAAGCTGTTGGACGACGTGGAGGCCGGACGATGCTGACCGTGGACTACGCCCGGCTGGGCGTGCATCGCGACGACAAGGTGCTCGACCTGGGCTGCGGCTTCGGCCGGCACGCCTACCAGGCGGCCCGGCTCGGGGCCCAGGTGGTGGCCTTCGACTTCGGCGCCGACGAGGTCCGCAACGTGCAGGACACCTTCGGCGCCATGGCCGTGGCCGGCGAGCTCGACGAGGTCGAGTCGCGGGTCGGCGCCGTCCAGGGCGACGCGTTGGCCCTGCCGTTCCCCGACGACGCCTTCGACCGGGTGATCGCCTCGGAGATCCTGGAGCACATCCCCGACGACGAGCAGGCCATGCACGAGCTGGCCCGGGTCCTCCGTCCCGGCGGCACCATGGCCATCACCGTGCCCCGGGCCGGGCCCGAGTTCATCAACTGGTCGCTGTCCGACGAGTACCACAACGTCCCCGGCGGCCACGTCCGGATCTACCGCCAGCGCCAACTGGTCGAGCGCCTCGAGGGCACCGGCATGCGGGCCACCGGCCACCACCACGCCCACGGGCTGCACGCCCCGTACTGGTGGCTCAAGTGCCTGGTCGGCACCAAGAACGACACCCACCCCGCCGTCGCCGCCTACCACCGGCTCCTGGTGTGGGACATCGAGAAGGCTCCCACCGGTCACCCGAGGCGCCGAGCGCATCCTCAATCCCCTGGTGGGCAAGAGCCTGGTCGTCTACCTGGTGAAGCCGAAGGCGCCCCGGGCGGCCGCGGCCGACGCGGGTGGGGGCGAGCGCATGAGGGTGATCCCCGAGGTCCCGGGCGTCATGTCCGCCGACCAGGTCCTGGCCACGGCCCGCTCCATCGTCAGCCTGCAGCGTCCCGACGGGATGATCCCGTGGTTCCCGGGCGGCCACTGCGACCCCTGGAACCACGTCGAGGCGGCCATGGCCCTCACGGCCGTGGGCCTGGACGCCGAGGCCGACGCCGCCTACCAGTGGCTGGTCGACACCCAGCTGCCCGACGGCAGCTGGTTCAACTACTACCTGACCACCGGGGTCAAGGACGCCCGCCTCGACACCAACGTCTGCGCCTACCTGGCCACCGGGGCCTGGCACCGCTACATCTCGACCGGTGACCTCGACGGGCTCGAGCACCTGTGGCCGACCGTCGAGGCCGGTGTCGACTTCGTCCTCCGCTACCAGCGGCTCGACGGCTCGATCCGCTGGTCGCTCGACGCGTCGGGCTTCCTCGAGGAGTACGCGCTGCTCACCGGGTCGTCGTCGATCTACCACTCCCTCCGCTGCGCCATCGCCATCGCCGAGCGGCTGGGCCACGAGCGTCCCGACTGGGAGCTGGCCGCCGGTCGACTGGCCCACGCCGTGGCCCACGACCCCGACGCCTTCGCCCCGAAGGTCGAATTCGCCATGGACTGGTACTACCCGATCCTCTCCGGCGCACTGTCGGGCGACAAGGCCCACGCCCGCATCGACGCGTCGTGGTCCACGTTCGTGATGGACGGACGGGGCGTGCGCTGTGTGTCGACCGGCGAGTGGGTGACCGCCGCCGAGACGGCGGAGTGCGTGCTGGCCCTCGACGCGCTGGGACGCGACGACGAGGCCGTGCAGCTGTTCACCTGGGTGCAGGCCCTGCGCAACGAGGACGGCTCGTACTGGACCGGCATGGTCTACCCCGAGGAGGCGACCTACCCGCCCCTCGAGCGGTCGACCTACACGGCGGGTGCCATGGTGCTGGCCGCCGACGCCCTGGGTCGCTGCACGCCGGCCTCCGGGCTGTTCCGGGGCGAGGGGCTGCCGAGCCACCTCGACCTGACCGAGCCCGCCCCCGAGGCGCCGGTCGAGCCGGCGCTGCGGTCCCCCGGGCCCCCCGGCGGCGCCTGAGCAGCCGCACGGTCGGACGGTCCGACCGGCGGCGCCCGGGCGGCGTCGCCGTGCCGGCGGCGCAGCAGCCCCTGATTCCCAGGAGGCGCTCAGCCACCTCCCACCGACGTCCCAGCCCCCCTTCGTACCGTGAGGATCGAAGGAGGTGGACGACGTCACCCGACCCCCGTCGTCCGATCGACATGTTGCCGTACCTGGTGATCCCCCTGGCCCTGGTGGCCATCACCATCGCCATCGCCCCGGTGCTGGCCATGACCCTGGTGGAGCATCGGCTCGAGGTCCGGTCCCATCGACATGGCCGACCGGGCCGTCGACCGCCGGGACATGGGGCGGACCCCGCATCCCCGCTACGACCGGTCAGACCCGGCGCAGGACCCGCAACGACCCGCAGGCACCGTCCTCGACGAACTCACCCGAGGCGAGGGCGGCCCGCCAGATGTCGTAGGGGGGACGGCCCGCCGTCGGCCGGGTCGGGGAACACGTCGTGGATGGCCAGCCATCCACCGGGCACGACGTGGGGTGCCCAGCCCCGGAAGTCGGCCCAGGCCGGCTCCTCGCCGTGGCCGCCGTCGATGAAGCAGAAGGCGAGCGGCGTGGTCCACCGGGAGCTGACGGTGGGCGAGTCGCCGACCAGGCCCACCACCGACGACTCCAGCTCGGCGTCGATCATGGCCCGGCGCCAGTGGGGGAGCGTGTCGATGCGACCGGTCGACGGGTCGACCAGCGAGGTGTCGTGGTGCTCCCACCCGGCCTGGTTCTCCTCGGACCCGTGGTGATGGTCGAGGCTGAACAGGACCGCACCGGACTCCTCGGCCGCCGCCCCGAGATAGGTGGTGGACTTGCCGCACCAGGCGCCGATCTCGACCATGGTGGCCTTCGGCGCGGCCGAACCGGCCCGCAGGGCGGCCAGGAAGAGGGCCTCGCCCTCGTCATCGGGCATGAACCCCGTGGTGGCGCGGGCCAGTGCGAACAGGTGCTCCCGCCGGGCCTCGACGGTTCGATGGTCCCCGGTCGAGGTGGGCGTGCTGGTCGGCTCCATCCGTCCACACTCCCACGACCGGGGCGATCGGTCACATTGGACGGGGTCAGTCCGGGTCGAGTCCGTACAGCAGCGTGCCGTCCGGTGCCACGTCGTAGATCTCGACACCCTCCTCGACGTGGGCGGCGTCGGCACCGAGGGCCACCGCGACCTTGTTGAGGGCGTTGCGGGTGACGTCGAGGACCAGCTCGACCTGTTGGGAGGCGGTCGCCACCTCCCGCAGGCCGGCCACGGTGGCCGCCTCGATGCGGCCCGGTGTCCAGATCATGGCGTCGGTGAAGGCCAGGGCCGCCCGTGGCAGCGGTCCGAGTCCACTGTCCCCGTGATGGTCGAGGGCGGCGAAGTCCTCCTCGGTGGCCCCGGACCGCAGGGCGGCGCGGCTGCGGAGGGACCGGCACAGCCGGCAGTCGTGCTGGCGGGCGCCCCGGAGGCGGACGAGTTCGGAGGTGACCGGGTCCAGGGCGTCGAGGGCGGGGACGGCACGGATCAGTCCGTCGAGGGCGACCCACACGCCGCCCGGCACGGGCGCGGCCGTCGGCGCAGGCCACGGACCGGGCCCGAACAGCGCGTCCAGCGCAGCCCGGGTGCGGGGCACGAACTCGACGACCCACAGGGCGGCGGCCAGGGTGCCGGCCCGGTCGCCGGCCGCGGCCAGGAAGGCGGCCCGCTGGTCGGGGGTCACCGAGGCCACGTCGAGGCACGACTGCTGGGCGAAGGCCCGGACGGCATCGTCGTCGCCGGTCGGGATGCCGGGATCCCCGTCGGGTACCGGCAGGGGGTCGACCCCGAGGAGTCCGGCCGACTGCGCCCCACAGGCGGAGACGATGCCACCGAGCCCGGTGTCGGCCACATCGGTCCACAGGGTGGCGACCACCGCGTCGAGTGCATCGCCGGCCGCCGGGGCGTACCGGTGGAGTGCGTCGGCTCCGGTCGTCATGCCCGACGACGCTACCCGCCCCCGGCGGGTCGTCCCTGCCGGTGGGCCCTCAGCCCCGGATGAGGGTGACCAGGGTGTAGATGGCGAACCCGGCCAGCAGGACCCCGCCGGCCTTGCGGATGACGGCCAGGGGGAGGATCCTGAGGAGGGCCCGACCGCCGAACGCGCCCAGGGCGGCCACCGCGGCCAGGGCGGCGAACGACCCGATGAAGACCGACAGCGGTTCGTGGTACTTGGCGGCCAGGTTGGCCGTCAGGATCTGGGTCAGGTCGCCGAACTCGCCCACCAGGATGACGACGAACGCGGTGGCGATGGGCCGGAGGCCCACCGGAGCCTCCTCCACCTCCTCGGCCCCTTCCTCCTCCTCCTCCTCCTCGCTGACGAGCAACAGGTAGGCGGCACCACCGGCGAAGAGCAGCGCGGTGACGGCCTCGACCCAGGCATGGGGCAGGAGGGCCAGCAGCCCTCCGGCCAGCACGGCGACGGCGGCGTGGATGGCGAACGCGGCCGTGGCACCGGTCCAGACCAGGATGGGGCGGTACCGGCTGCCCATGATCAGGATGGCGATCATGGTCTTGTCGGGGAGTTCGGCGACGAAGATGAGGGCGAAGACGCCGAGGATCAGTCCGAGCTGCACCGACTCAGGTTAGAGAGTCCGCGGCCGCCCGAGGGACCGGCGGCATTTGCCGGTGGCTCACCCGTCGAGCCCGAGCACCTCGGCGAGGGTGACGGCCATGGTGGCACCCTCGCGTCGGCCGAAGGCCACGCTCATGGCCAACCGCTCGAGGATCTGCTCGACCGTCCGGCCGCCGGCCGCCAACGGGTGCGCCTCGATGAAGGAGGTCACTCCGGTGGCCAGCTCGGGGGCGCGCACAGGGCGCGGACCCCGTCGAGCATCCGGGGGAGGGTGTTCGACGGGAACCTCTTCGGGAATTCGTCCCAGGCCCCGACGATCCGTTCCCACGTGGCCGGCCCGTTCTCGCGGTTGACCAGGAGCAGGCGGATGAGGAAGGGGGCGTCCTGGCTGCGCACCTCGGTCATGGCCAGCTCGAAGGTGCGGGCGGCCAGGGCGGCGTCGCCGAAGCTGGCCAGGGCGTCGAGGTAGCGGTTCTTCTCCTGGGGCGTGGACGGGTTCCGGAAGTGGGCGAGGTAGGCGTCGTACTCGGCCGGCTCCGCCGTCGGCGGCCACGATGTCCAGGACGGCGGAGGCGATGTCGCCGTGGAGGGGTGCCGTCTCCCGGCCGGCGAACCGGCGTGCGGCCTCGGACCGGACCGCGGCGTCGGCCCCGATGGTCCCGAGCGTGCGCAGGACGGCCGACCGCAGCGACGGCGTCCGCTCGTCGTCGGTGGGGGCCGGGTCCCACCCGAGCCGGCCGGCCAGCGGGCCGAGCAGGGCCCGGACGGCCGGCGGCCAGGGTCGGCCGGCCCTCCTCGGGGACGATCCGGTCGAACAGCCCGAGGGCTCCGATCACCACCGACCACACGCTGGGGTCGCCCTCGCCCGAGTCGGCCAGCGCCTTGGCCAGACCGGAGGAGGTCGGCCACCCGGGCGTGCCCGGCCAGCGTGGCGGCCCAGGTGTCGGACACCAGGTTGTAGCGCTCGAGGGGGGCGAGGTCGCCGAGGCGACCGGCCAGATGGGCCACCCGCTCGGCCGAGTAGGCGACGCGGTAGTAGCCCGACCCCCCGGCATTGACCACCAGGTCGTCGCCGCCGGTCCCGTCGAGCCCGGCCCCGGCCAGCAGCAGCGCGTCGGCCCAGTCGTCGGTGGACCCCAGGGAGCGGTGGAGGACCGGGACCTGCCAGCGGGAGCCGATGGCCCCGCCCGGCGCGCCCGAGTAGGAGAAGGGCTGCTGGGCGAGGGACCCGTCGTCCCCCACGGTGACCAGCGGGTAGCCGCCCTGGTCGATCCAGGTGTCCATGATCTTGGCCACCGGCCGTCCGCTCGACCGCTCGAGGGCCTCCCACAGGTCGCGGGTCTCGGTGTTGGCGTAGGAGTGGGTGACCAGGTAGTCGTGGATGCCCTCGCGGAAGACGTCGGGGCCGATGAACTGCTCCAGCATGCGGAGGACGCTCCCGCCCTTCTGGTAGGTCAGGACGTCGAACATGCCCTCGGCCTCCTCGGGTCGCCCGACCGGGAATTCGACGGGCCGGGTGGCGTGCAGCCCGTCGACGGCCATGGCCGCCTCGCGCTCGACGCCGAAGCTCACCCACCGCTGCCACTCGGGGCGGTAGGCGTCGACGGCCAGGACCTCCATGAAGGTGGCGAAGGCCTCGTTCAGCCAGATCCCGTTCCACCACTTCATGGTGACCAGGTCGCCGAACCACATGTGGGCCATCTCGTGGCAGATCACGTCGGCCACCCGCTCGAGCTCCGACCCGGGCCGCGGTGGCCGGGTCGACGAGCAGCAGCGACTCCCGGTAGGTGATGCACCCCAGGTTCTCCATGGCGCCCGCCGCGAAGTCGGGGATGGCCACCATGTCGACCTTGTCGCCCGGGTAGGGGATCCCGAAGTACTCGGTGAAGAAGCGGAGGGCGTGGGCACCGACGTCGAGGGCGAAGTCGGTCAGGTGGCCCTTGCCGAGCGGGTGGACCACCCGCAGCGGCACCCCGTCGACGTCCACCGGGTCGGTGTGCTCGAGCGGGCCCACCACGAAGGCCACCAGGTAGGTCGACATGACCATGGTCGGGGCGAAGTGGACCCGCTGCTTCCCGCCCGACTCGGCCAGCTCCTCGACCACCGGGCTGTTGGAGTAGGCGGCCAGGTGGTCGTCGATCACGAGGGTGATCTCGAAGGAGGCCTTGAACTCCGGCTCGTCGAAGCACGGGAAGGCCCGGCGGGCGTCGGTCGACTCCATCTGGGTGGTGGCGATGACGTGCTCCACGCCGGCGTCGTCGGTGAAGGTGGACCGGTAGAAGCCGTGGAGCTTGTCGTTGAGGATCCCGGTGAAGGTCAGGTGCAGGGTGGCCGGCCCTGCCGGCAGGGCCTCGGGGAAGGCCAGGGCGGCCCGCTCCTCGTCGGTGTCCAGGGTCACCGACGCCGGGTGGCGGTGCCGGTGCCCCCGCCTGTCGAAGGTGGCCGAGGTGATCTCGAGCTCGGCGGCGTTGAGCACGACGACGGCGGTGGGCGAGGCGACGGACACGTCGATGGCCACCTCCCCGGTGAAGGTGGCCGCACCGAGGTCCGGCGTGAGGATCAGCCGGTAGGCGTGGGGCAGGACCGTGGTCGGGAGCCGGTAGGAGGAGGCGTCGTCGGTCCCGGTCGCAGAAGTCGAAGTGCGCATGCTGCGCAGGCTACCGTCGCGCCGTGCCCTCCGACCCCCACTCCGAGCAGAATTCATCCCCCGGCCCGACAGGGGCCCCGCCCTCCGGGGACGACGCCCCGTCGCCCCGCCTCGACGTGGTGTGCGTCGGCAACGCCCTCGTCGACGTCCTGTCCTCCGCCAAGGACGCGGACCTGGCCGAGCTCGACCTGATCAAGGGCACCATGGTCCTGGTCGACCATGAGCGGGCCGCCGCCATCTACGACCGGATGGGTGCCACCACCGAGGCCTCGGGCGGGTCGGCGGCCAACACGGCGGCCGGTGTCGCCGCGCTCGGCGGGCGGGCGGCCTTCCTCGGCCGCGTGGCCGACGACGGGCTGGGCATGGCCTTCACCCACGACATCCGCTCGGTGGGGGTGGCCTTCGACCCGACGCCGACCCCCGCCGTGCCGGGCGAGGTGGTGAGCGGGCACTGCCTGGTGCTCGTCACCGAGGACGCGGAGCGCACCATGGCCACCCACCTCGGCGTGGCCTCCGAGTTCGGCGCCGTCGACCTCCACGACGGCCACCTGGCCTCCACCCAGATCGTCTACCTCGAGGGGTACCTGTGGGAGCAGCCGCCGGCCAAGGCGGCCATGCGCGAGGCCATCGAGGTGGCCCACCGCAACGACGCGGCCGTGGCCCTGACCGTGTCCGACCCCTTCTGCGTCCAGCACCACCGGACCGAGTTCCTCGAGCTGCTCACCGGCGACCTCGAGCTGCTCTTCGCCAACGAGGAGGAGGTCATGATGCTGTTCGGCGCCGCGACCTTCGACGCCGCCGTCGACGCGGTGACCGAGACGGGCGTGCTGGCCGTGGTGACCCGTGGCGCCCAGGGCTCCGTGGTGGTCACCGCCTCCGGCACCATCGAGGTACCGGCCGCGTCGGTCGACCGGGTGGTCGACACCACCGGGGCCGGCGACCTGTTCGCCGCCGGGTTCCTGTACGGGATCACCAACGGCCTCCAGCCCGAGGACGCCGCCCGCCTGGGCGGGGTCTGCGCTGCCGAGGTCATCTCCCATGTGGGCGCCCGACCCCAGGGCGACCTGCGGGCCCTGGCCGTGGCGGCCGGACTGTTCGCCTGACCGGCCGGGCGCCGGCGCCCGTGCGGCGCTCGCACCGGGCGGCCCGGCCCCTCCCTGAAGGTGGCGCTCACCCACGCCGCGCCGCTCGGTGCACCGACACCGACGACGACCTGATGGCCCTCATGACCCGGGCGGCCGCCGACCGCTCCTACGAGCCGGAGTCGGCTGCTCCGGTCACCGTTCCGCTGGTCCTGGCCGGGTGGTGGCCACGCCGGCCGACGTCGTCCGGATCAGTCGTCGACCGGCTCGGCCGGACGGAAGGTGAAGGGCAGGTCGCCGATGCGGACGAGCAACGAGGCCACGTCCCGACCGAGCGGGGCCAGGGCGGCGTCCAGGGTCGAGGTCGTCCAGGATCGACTCGTCGATGGCACACGACCCCTCGTAGGCGACCTCGATGGCGCACTCGGGGTCGTCGTAGGCCTCGAGAGCATCTGCTCGATGGTGGCCGGGCCCCGCGTCAGGGGCTCGCCCAGGACGTCGAGGTGCGCCGGGAGCACGGCCAGCAGCGGGCCGGCGTCGGGCACGCCGACCAGTCCCTGGACCCGGAAGGCGATCTCGACCAGGACCTCGGGCGGCTCGTCGAGGTCGTCGCCGATGGCCCAGCTCCGGTAGGCGGTCTGGCTCCACGTCGGCCAGTCGAGGCTGGTGTCCACCCGGATCCGGGCCGGCCGCTCCTCGCCCGGGAGGCTGTAGGACGTCTCGAAGCTGACGTCGCCCAGGAACACGTCGACCTGGAAGCGCTCCTCCACCGCCTGGCGCTGCAGGAGCGCGGCCTCGAACGCGTTCCGGTGGGAGGCGACGAGTTGGGTGAAGACGTGGTCCAGCATGGCGGGGCAGAGGCTACCGTTCTTCCGTGACCACCTCGCCCGGATCCCCGCGCCCGGCCGCGTCGGCCCCGGTGTGGCGGGAGCGCAGGGTGATCGCCTACGCCCACCAGGGCGGGGCGTGGGAGGGGCCGTCGTCCACCCTGCACGCCATCGCCGCGGCCCTCGGGGCCGGGGCCACCGGCATCGAGCTCGACGTCCACGCCACCCGCGACGGCGCCTGGTGGTCTGCCACGACGACACGGTCGACCGGACGTCGGCCGCCACCGGCGCCATCGCCTCGTTCACCTACGAGGAGCTGGCCGGTCTCGACAACGCCTACTGGTGGGCACCCGGGGCCGACGTGACCCCCGGGCTCGACGACGACGCCTACCCGTTCCGGGGCCGGGCCCCGGACGACCACCGCTTCGGCTTCGCGCTTGCTCGAGGAGGTGCTCGACGAGTTTCCCGGGGTCGTCCTCAACCTCGACATCAAGCAGACCGCCCCCGTGGTCGCCCCGTACGAGGAGGCGCTGGCCGACCTGCTGCGGGCGCCACGACTGCGTCGACCGGGTGATCGTGGCCTCGTTCCTCGACACGGCCACCGACACCTTCTCGGCCTACGCCCCCGAGTTCGCCACGTCGGCCGGGACCCTGGCCACCGCCGAGTTCTACCGGGCCGTGCAGGCGGGGGAGCGGCCGGCGCCGATGCGCCACGTGGCCCTGCAGGTTCCGGCCACCTTCGGCGACATCACCCTGGTCGACGCCCGGTTCGTCGAGGTGGCCCACGAGCAGGGCCTGGCCGTCCACGTGTGGACCATCGAGGAGGAGTCCGAGATGGAGGCGCTGTGCGGCCTGGGGGTCGACGGGATCATCACCGACCGACCGACCGCCCTGGTCGGGGTGCTCGGCCGCCTGGGATGCGCGTGGACGCCCGGGGGATGACGGACGCGGCCGGTGACCGTGGGAGCCGTGCGGGCGCGACGGATCGATCGGGCGGGAGCGCCCGGAGCACGGGAGAGAACGGCCCCGACCGGTCATCCGGTACGGGAGCGGGGGCGGAGCGGTGACGCCCGGCCCCGGGGGGCAGCGGTCAGCCGCGCCCGCAGTTCGGCTTCTTGCCGTGGTTGGCCTTCTTCTTGGCCCTGAGCTTGCGCTTGTTGGTTCGTTTCGACACAGTCCGGCAAGGCTACTCGGTCGACGGACCCGGGCGGCCAACGGGGGCCTGTGGCGCCGCGCCGGCGTCGACCGGCGGTCGGGACCGGCGTGACCTGGCTGCTGCGGGACGGGGACGTCCTGGCCGCCGCCGAGGTCGTCGACGACTGGGCCGGGCGGGCCAAGGGCCTGCTGGGCCGGGACGGCTACGACGGGGCGATGGTCCTGCCCGCGCACCCGGTCGGTCCACACCGTGGGCATGCGCTTCCCCATCGACGTGGCCTTCTGCGACCGCGACCTGCTGGTCCTCGACGTGGCCCGGGTGCCCCCGTTGCGCCTGACCCGGCCCCGGCGGCGGTGCCGCACGGTCATCGAGGCCGAGGCCGGCGCCTTCGAGCGGTGGGGCCTGCGGACCGGCGACCAGCTGGAGCTGCGCGGGATGACCGACCCCGACGGTCCCGGTCGACGACGACCCGGGCGACCGGGCGGGACGAGGACCCGGAAGCCGGCGGTGGTCGCGGACGGTGCCGACGACCCCGGATCGCACCCGTCCTGCCGGGGTCGGGTGGGGGGGCGCCCTGGTGGTGGTGGGCACGCCCATCGGCAACCTCGGGGACCTGTCCCCCCGGGCGGTGGCCGCCCTGGCCTCGGCCGACGTCCTCTACTGCGAGGACACCCGGCACTCCCGCAAGCTGCTCAGCCACGCCGGGATCACCGGGGTCCCGCTGCGCTCGCTCCACGAGCACAACGAGGACGACCGGGTCGACGAGGTGGTCGCCGCGGTGGCCGCCGGCCGGACGGTGGCCCTGGTCAGCGACGCCGGGATGCCGGCCGTCTCCGACCCCGGCGCCCGGGTGGTCGCCGCCGTCGCCGCGGCCGGCCTGACCGTCACCGTGGTGCCCGGACCCTCGGCCGTGCTCACCGCCCTGGTGGCGAGCGGTCTGGCCACCGACCGGTTCTGCTTCGAGGGGTTCCTGCCCCGGTCGGGTCGCGACCGCACCGGCGCGGCTTGGCCGCCGTGGCCGCCGAGGCCCGCACGACGGTGCTGTTCGAGGCGCCCGGCCGGGTGGCGGCCACGCTCGGCTGACCTGGCCGCCGTGTGCGGTGGCGACCGCACGGTGGCCGTGGCCCGGGAGCTGACCAAGCTCCACGAGGAGGTGTGGCGGGGCACGCTCGCCGACGGGGCGGCCTGGGCCGCCGACGGGGTCCGGGGCGAGGTGGTGCTGGTCCTGGCCGGGGCGCCGGCCGAGCCGGACGACGGAGGTCGACGACGAGCAGCTGGCCCGGCGACCTGACCGGGCGGCTGGACGCCGGCGCCCGGACCCGGGGGGCGGTGGACGAGGTGGCGGCCGCCCACGGCGTGTCCCGCCGGCGGGTCTACGAGCTGGCCCTGCGGCTGAAGGCGGGCGAGGGGCCCATCGGGCCGGCCGGGGCCAGGAATGACCGGGTCCGCCGGCCGTGTTGACCTGTCCGGGCCGTGAGGCCGCGCTGCGGTGCGGGCCGTGGACCCGATCCGTGACCGGGCGGACCGCCCGAGTGGCCGATCGACGGCCGCCGACGGCCGTCGGCCACCACCGACCGCACCAGGAAGCACCGATCGCAGGAGGACGAGCAGATGTTCGGACGCAGCATGAACCTCGACGCCACCCAGGCGCCCCCCATCGAGCCCGACGACGTCCCCGAGGGACTCGACCGGGCCGCCTTCGCCGCCGGCTGCTTCTGGGGGGTCGAGGAGTTCTTCCTGGCCGTCCCCGGCGTGGTCGACGCCGTGTCCGGCTACGAGGGCGGCGACGTCGACCATCCCGACCTACGAGCAGGTCTGCTCGGGATCGACCGGCCACGCCGAGGCGGTGCTGGTGACCTTCGACCCGACCCGGGTCACCTTCGACCAGCTCCTCGAGGAGTTCTGGCGCCACCACGACCCGACCACCCTCAACCGCCAGGGCCCCGACCACGGGACCCAGTACCGCTCGGCGGTCTTCGTCCGCAACGAGGCGCAGGCCGAGGCGGCCCGGGCGTCGCTCGAGGCCTTCCAGGTCCGGTTCAAGCGCCCCATCGTCACCGAGGTCAGCCCGGCGTCGACCTTCTGGCCGGCCGAGGCGTACCACCAGCGGTACACCGAGCGCACCGGTCGCGGCGGCTGCCACGTCGCCAACTGGTAGACCGGACCGGCACGCGGCGCCGCGGCGTGGCGGTCCGGGCGGGGGCGGTCGGGTCGGTACGCTGGCGGGCAGTGTCCCGCTACTTCATCACCACGCCGATCTACTACGTCAAGGACGCGCCCCACGTGGGGCACGCCTACACGACGGTCAACGCCGACGCCCTGGCCCGGTGGCACCGCCTGGTCGGCGACGACGTCTTCTTCCTGACCGGCACCGACGAGCACGGCCAGAAGGTGGCCCGGGCCGCCGAGGAGCAGGGCATGGCCCCGCTCGCCTGGACCGACCAGCTCTCGCCCCGGTTCGCCGAGGCCTGGGCCGGGCTCGACATCTCCAACGACGACTTCATCCGGACCACCGAGGCCCGCCACCGGGTGGCGGTCCAGGAGTTCCTGAGCCGGATCAACGACAACGGCTACATCTACAAGGACACCTACCGGGGCCTCTACTGCGTGCCGTGCGAGCGGTACTACGCGGCCGACGAGCTGCTGCCCGGCGGCCTGTGCCCGGACCACCGCATCCCCCTCGAGGAGCTCGAGGAGGAGAACTACTTCTTCAAGCTGAGCGAGTTCCAGCAGCCGCTGATCGACTGGTACGCGGCCAACCCCGACGTCGGTCGTGCCCGAGCCCAAGCGCAACGAGGCACTCAGCTTCATCAAGGGCGGCCTCAACGACATCTCGATCACCCGCACCTCCATCGACTGGGGCGTCCGGGTGCCGTGGGACGACGCCCACGTCTTCTACGTCTGGTACGACGCGCTGATCAACTACGTGACGGCCATCGGCTACGGGCAGGACCAGGAGCGGTTCGACGCCTGGTGGCCGAGCGTGCACCACCTGATCGGCAAGGAGATCATCCGGTTCCACTGCGTGTGGTGGCCGGCCATGTGCATGGCCGCCGGCATCGACCCGCCGGCCCACGTCCAGGTCCACGGGTGGCTGCTGCTCGGGGGCGACAAGATGTCGAACTCCAGCGTCAACCGGATCTCGCCCGGCCGACCTCACCGACGAGTACGGCGTGGACCCCGTCCGCTACCACCTGCTGCGCGACGTCCCCCTGGGCAGCGACGGCGAGTTCTCGGCCGAGGGGATCTCGGCCCGGTACAACGCCGACCTGGCCAACAACCTGGGCAACCTGCTGTCCCGGGTGGCCACCGTGGTCGACAAGAAGTGCGGCGGCGTGGGCCCGGCCCCCGACCCGGGCAGCCGGCTGGCCGGCGTCGCCGCCGACGTGCTGGCCGAGACCACCGCGGCGTGGGACGCCGGTGCCCCCCACCTGGCCCTCGAGTCCACCTGGCGCCTGATCCGCGAGACGAACGCCGAGCTCGAGGCCGCCGAGCCGTGGAAGGCCGACCCGGGCCCGGCGGTCGACGCCGTGCTGGGCAGCGCCCTCGAGGTGCTGCGGATCGTGGCCGTCCTGGTCTCGCCGGCCATGCCGTCGACGGCCCGGGAGATCTGGCGGCGCATCGGCCTGTCCGGGGCGCCGGCCGACCAGCGCCTGCCCGGGGCCGGTGCCTGGGGCGGCTACCCGGGCGGCCTGCCCGTGGAGAAGGGCGCCCCGCTCTTCCCCCGGCGCAAGGACTGACCCGGTGGGGGACGCCGTGCTCGAGTGGTTCGACTCGCACTGCCACCTGCAGGACGAATTCGACCGTCCCGACGGGGAGGGCCCGGTCGAGCCCCATGCCGACCGGCTGGCCGGCGCCATCGCCCGGGCGTCCGAGGCCGGGGTCACCCGGTTGGTGTGCGTCGGCACCGGCGCCGACTCGTCGGCCGAGGCGGTGGCCCTGGCCCGGTCGCTGCGTCGACCCGGTGGGCCGGCCAGCGGCCGAGGGGGTGGCCGTGTGGGCCACGGTCGGCCTCCATCCCCATGACGCCGTCGACGGCGTCGACGGGCTCGACGCCCTGTTGGCCGCCGAGGTGGCCGGAGGACCCGACGGTGGCGAGCGGGTGGTCGTCGCCATCGGCGAGTGCGGGCTCGACTACCACTACGACCACTCGCCCCGCCCGGTGCAGCGGGAGGCCTTCGCCCTCCAGATCGAGCTGGCCCGCCGCCACGGGCTCGCCCTGGTCGTCCACACCCGCGAGGCGTGGGACGACACGTTCGAGCTCCTGGCGGCCGACGGGGTCCCGGACCGGACCATCATCCACTGCTTCACCGGCGGGCCGGAGGAGGCCCGGCGCTGCCTCGACCTCGGGGCGTCGCTCTCCTTCAGCGGCGTGGTCACGTTCAAGAACGCCGGCGACGTCCGCGAGGCGGTCGCCCTGTGCCCGTTCGACCGCCTCCTGGTGGAGACGGACTCGCCCTTCCTCACCCCGGTGCCCCACCGGGGGACCCCGAACGAGCCGTCCCGGGTCCCCCTGGTCGGCGCGGCGATTGCCCAGGTCAAGGGCGTGGAGACGGCGGAGGTGGCCGCGGTGACCACCGAGAACGCCCGGACGGGCCTTCGGCTGCTGAGCCCGGTCCGGGCGAGCCCGGATCGCCCGGCCCCGGTCGAGTCGTCGGACGAGGTCGCGGAGGCCGGGCGGGGAGCTCGGCGTCGGATCAGGCGGCGGTGACGAGGGTGACCAGCTGGGGGAACGGCGACGGAGCCCCGGCGACCGGCGGGAGCCCGGACACGTTCAGCTTCGAGGCACCGGCCTGGTTCGGGGTGAAGGTCACCGTGACGCCCACGCTCCGGCGTCGACGGCGAGAACGGGTGGGGCAGGCGGTACGTCCCGGGTCCGGTGACGGTCATCCGCTGGTTCGGTGGCCGGCTGGCCGGCGTCGGCGGCGGCGCGTCGGACACCTGGAACACCGAGGGTGCCCGGCTTGACCGTGCCCGTCAGCACCGCCGGTACCACGATGGTGGTGTGCCCCGCGGTGCCCGTGCGCGGGCGACGAGGTGACCGACAGGGTGAAGCCGTCGACGCTGCCGGTGGCCGGGAGGCCCGACGGGGCGGCGGTCGTCGATGGTCGTGCGTCGAGCCGTGGTGCGTGGTGGTCGGAGCCGTCGAGCTGGAGCACCCGGCGGCCACGGGGAGGGCGACGGCGACGCAGGGCGGCGGCGAGCGTGCGTGGACCGGGGGCGGCGCATCGGGTCAGCGTACTGTCCGGCGCACCGCCCGTCTCTCCGCGTCATCTGAGCAGGTGGTCCTGGCCCGGATCGGACGATCGCTCGGTCCTACGGTTTGATCGCCGTGGAGTGATCGGCCTAGGTTGGACCGACGGCCGCTCCTCGGAGCGGTCGTTCCGCAATCGGGCCCGGTACGGGCGCCGTGCGGAGGACGGCTTGGAGGAGTCGTCCCTGTCCATCCTCTCCCCGGGTGGCGCCGTCCGTCACGGACGGGCGCTCCCGGGACTGTCGGGGGAGGGCAGCAGTCCCATGAGGAGAGTGGAGTCCTGAGGACCCAACGTCATCGGGGCAGCCGACGAGCCGTCGGACTGCTCCTCTGTGGAGCCGTGCTCGTCGTTCCGCTCCTGCTGTCCCAGAACGGAGCGGACGCATCGGCGTCCGTGGCCGACCCGGCCGTGCGCCGCGCCGCCCAGGTGTCGACCGACCGGGTGGTGACCCACCGGTCCGCCGTCCGGCCCCCGTCGACGACCGCCACGGTCCCGACCAGGCGGCCCCGGTGGCCATCGCCGCCAGCCCGGTCCGCCAGGTGGTCCCGACCACGACGACGGTGCCGCCGACACGACCACGACGGTGCCGCCCACGACCACCACCACGACCACCGCACCGGTCCTGATGGCCGGCGCCAGCGTCGCAGACCCGGGGCGACGTGACCTACTACGCCCACCCGGCCGGGCGCTGCGCCAGCCCGTGGCTGCCCTTCGGCACGGTGGTCTCGATCACCAACCCGGCCAACGGGGCCACCGTGACCTGCGTGGTCGACGACCGCGAGGCCGACACGGCCCGCTCGATCGACCTGGCCACCGCCACGTTCGCCGAGATCGCCCCGCTGTCGCAGGGGGTCGTCTACGCCGTCCTCCACTGGTGACCGCCGGGCCGCCCCGGCCGTGACGCGATGGATCGGCGGGCCGTCGCGAGGTGCCACACTGATCGGGTGACCCATGGGCGAGCGGAGATCCACGAGCTGCTCCTGGCCAACGACCTGCGCCCGAGCCGGGCACTCGGACAGAACTTCGTGGCCGACGCCAACACGGTGCGGCGCATCGTCCGCCTGGCCGGTGTGGAGCCCGGGCACCCGGGTGCTCGAGATCGGGGCCGGGCTCGGCTCGCTGACGCTCGCCCTGGTCGAGGCCGGGGCCGAGGTGACCGCCGTCGAGGTCGACCGCCACGTCCTGCCCGTCCTCCGGCGGCAGGTCGAGCCGCTCGGGGTGACCGTGGTCGAGGCCGACGCCCGGACGCTCGACTTCGCCGAGCTGCTCGGTGCGGAGCCGGGTTGGTCGCTGGTGGCCAACCTCCCCTACAACGTGGCCGTGCCGCTGGTGATGCGGGTCCTGGAGGAGGCGCCCCAGGTGGACTCGCTGCTGGTCATGGTCCAGCGGGAGGTGGGGGAGCGGCTGGCCGCCCGGGCCCGAGACGAGGCCTACGGGGCCGTGTCGGTGAAGGTGGCCTACTGGGCCGAGGCCTCGGTGGTCGGCAAGGTCTCCTCCAGCGTGTTCATCCCCCGGCCCCGGGTCGAGTCGGTCCTGGTGCGCATGGACCGCCGGGCGGACCAGCCCGGTCCCGACCGGCGACGGCGGGTCGGGCCGGGCGCCCCCGAGTACGAGCGGCTGTTCGCCGTGGTCAAGGGCGGGTTCGCCCACCGGCGCAAGATGCTGCGGCGGTCCCTCGAGGACCTGGTCGTCCCGGCCGCCTTCGAGGCGGCGGGCATCGCCCCGACGGCCCGGGCCGAGGAGCTCGGACCTCGACGAGTGGGAGCGGCTGGCCTGGTGGCGACCGGACCCGGTGGGCGCCCCCTGATGGCCCGTCCGGCGGTCGGCGGACGGGCCGGCGGACGCCGGCGTCGAGCTCGGCGCCGGCCAAGCTGACGCGTGTCGCTGCGGGTGACCGGCGTGCGGGCCGACGGCTACCACCTGCTGGAGTCCGAGATGGTCACCCTCGACCTGGCCGACACCGCTGATCGTCGACCACCGGGCCGGCGGTGGCCCGGCTCGACGTCGTGCCCGAGTGGCCCGGCGGGCGCCGAGGCGGTGGCGCGACCTCGACGTCGGGCCGACCGCGGACAACCTGGTGACCCGGGCGCTGGACGCCGTCGGCCGGACGGCGCCGGTCCGGCTGGTGAAGCGGATCCCGCCCGGGGCCGGCCTGGGCGGCGGGTCGGCCGATGCCGCCGCCGTCCTGCGGTGGGCGGGGTGCACCGACCCGGGCGTGGCGGCCCGGCTCGGGGCCGACGTCCCCTTCTGCCTGCCCGGTGGGCGGGCCCTGGTGTCGGGCATCGGCGAGGAGCGTGGTGCCGCTGCCCTTCGAGGCGCGCTCGTTCCTCCTGGTGCTGCCGCCCTTCGGGGTCGACACGGCGCGCCGTCTACCGGGCCTGGGACGCACTGGCGGCGGCCGGGAGCTGGCCCGCCGGGCGGAGTCGACCTCCAACGACCTCGAGGCGGCCGCGTGGTGGTGGAGCCCCGGCTCATCGGGTGGAAGCAGGCCCTCGAGGACGCCACCGGCCGCACCGGCCCATCTGGCCGGCAGCGGGTCGACGTGGTTCGTCGAGGGCACGGCCGGAGGAGCTGGGCGTCGACGTCGGCGCCGGCCTGCGGCACGGGGGGCAGCACGCGCCGCTGGTCGCGACGAGGACGGCGCCAGGCGTGGGGTGAGGTGCTGCCGTGACGGTCGGGACCGGGTGACCGGGCCGCTCGCCAGAGGTGGGGCTACTTGCCCGCTGCCCGCCTCTGCCAACGGGTGGCCTTCAACATCTTCTTGTGCTTCTTCTTGCGCATGCGCTTGCGGCGCTTCTTGATCAGGGATCCCATGTCGGTGGGCACCCTAGCCGCCCCGGCCCCGATCGCCATACGCGGCGGCTCCCGGCGCCCGCCGCCGGCTCACGGGCCCGGCCTCATGTCCGGAGGGGATGGGGGGCGGGGATGGTGGGCAGGGCGAAGCGGAACAGCGCCCCGCCGCCCGGGGCGTGGTGGACGCTCACCTGGCCGCCCTCGTCGAGGGCCACCTGGGCCACGATGGCCAGGCCGAGGCCGGACCCGGGCCGGCTGCGGGCCTCGGGCGCGCGGTAGAAGCGGTCGAAGATGTGGGCGATGTCGGCGTCGGCCACCCCGGGTCCGTGGTCCCGCACCATGAGGACGCCCGTCGGCGCACGCCGACCTCGACCACGCCGCCGTCGGGGCTGTACTTGAGGGCGTTGTCGAGCAGGTTGTCGACGGCCCGCTCGATGCGGGGCGGCGAGCCCGAGCACCCAGCACGGCGGCACCGACGTGGCGAAGGTCACGTTGCGGCTCCGGCCGTGGGTGGTGGCCGCCTCGACGGCGGTCAGGACCAGCTCGTCGAAGCGGACGGGCCCGACGTCTGGTGGGGCTGCTCGCCCCGGGCCAGCTCGGCCATGTCGGCCACCAGCGAGGTGAGCTCGTCGAGCTGGGTGAGGACGTCGCCGATCAGGACGTCGCGTTCGTCGGGGGCGAGCTCCTCCATCCGGCGCGCCACCTCCATGTTGGTGCGCAGGCTGGTGAGCGGCGTGCGCAGCTCGTGGGAGGCGTCGAGCACCAGCTGGCGCTGGCTCTCCCGTGACGAGTCGAGGGCGGCGAGCAGGCGGTTGAAGGCCCGGCGCAGCCGGCCGAGCTCGTCGGGGCCGCCGGGGTCGAGTCGGCGGGACACGTCGGTGGTGCGGGCCAGCTCCTCGACCGTCCCGGTGAGGTCGTTGAGCGGCGCCAGCACGGCCCGCCCGACGCCGAGGCCGAGCAGCACGGCGAGGCCCACGCCGATGAGGATGATGATCCACAGGGCGACGGCCAGATGGTGGAGTCCCTCGTTGACGCCGGTCAGCGGGGCGGTGACCTGCAGGGCCCCGCCGTAGGGCATGATCAGGGCCTGCGCGTGGTGCCGTTGCTGTAGCGGTAGGGACCGGCCAGCGGGTAGGCGATCTCGCGGACCGAGATCCCGTCGACCTTGGTGGTGAACAGGAGCTGGCTGCCCGTGTCCTGGCTGCCGGCCAGCTCGGCCACCGCGGGGGTGATGGGGAGCACGTTGGGATCGCCGGGATGGACCTGGCCGTCGGCCCACACCATCTGCGAGCAGTAGCCCGTGGCCCGCCCGCAGGTGTTCTCGATGTTGGGGAGGTCGCCGCTGGCGTTGCCGGCGATCAGGTTCCGGGCGGTCTGTTCGAGGGTGATGTCGACCGATCCGACCAGCGAGTCGTAGGCGACGACGTAGGTGGCCACGGCCCCGAGGAGGACCACCACCAGGACCGCGCCGGTGGCCACCAGCGACCAGGCGGGCGCGGAAGGTCACGTGCGGAGCGTGCCTCGGGGCGTCAGGGCTCACGGAGGACATAGCCGACCCCCCGTGCCGTGTGGATGAGCCTCGGCTCCCCGTCCTCCTCCGTCTTGCGGCGCAGGTAGCCCACGTAGACGGCCAGCGAGTTGGTGCCCGAGTCGAACGTGTACCCCCAGACCCGGTCCAGGATCAGCTCGCGGGTGAGCACCTGGCGCGGGTGGCGGAGCAGGAGCTCGAGCAGGTCGAACTCGATCCGGGTCACGGTGAAGATCCGGTCGCCGCGTCGGGCCTCCCGGGTGACCGGGTCGAGGCTCAGGTCGGAGAAGGCGAGCGTCTCGCCCGGGTCCTCGGGCCGGCGCCGCAGCAGGGCGCGCAGGCGGGCCAGCAGCTCGGCCAGGGCGAACGGCTTGACCAGGTAGTCGTCGGCGCCGGCGTCGAGGCCCTCGACGCGGTCCTCGATGGCGTCGCGGGCGGTCAGCATCAGCACCGGCGTGTCGTCGCCGGCCGCCCGCATCCGCCGGCACACGTCGAGTCCGTCGATGGCCGGGAGGCCGATGTCGAGGACCACGGCGTCCGGGCGGACGGATGGCGATCTCCTCGAGCGCCTTGGGGCCGTCGCCCGCCAGGGTGACCTCGTACCCTTCGAGCCGGAGGGCCCGTTGCAGTGCCCCGCTGACCGCGGGGTCGTCATCGACGACGAGGATCCTCATCGGGTCGGGAGCCTATCGGGGTCGCTGGCCGGGACCCGTGGCAGGCACGCGGGCACGGGGTGGTCGCCGGGGCCGGTACTAGCCTGTGGGCGACGTCGGCGGGGGAGTGCGGGAGCCGCGCGCGCCGGCTCCCTCCGGTTCGTTCCGAGGTAGTTCAATTGGCAGAACGCCGGCCTTTGGAGCCGGATGTTGGAGGTTCGAGCCCTCCCCTCGGAGCCCATCGGCGCCGGGCGCACCGGACCCGGCCGGTCGCCGGTCGGCGCCGCTGCGGTCAGCTCGCCGGTTCGACTTGCGGGCCCGGCTGCGGAGCCGGCCGCGGGTGGTCTGGTCGAGGATGACCTTGCGCAGGCGGACGAACGCTCGGCGTGACCTCGACGCACTCGTCGTCGGCGATGAACTCGAGCGCCTGCTCGAGCGAGAGCAGCAGGGCGGGGTCAGGCGGATGGCCTCGTCGGCCGAGGCGGACCGGATGTTGGTCTGCTTCTTCTCCTTGGTCGGGTTGACGTCCATCTCCTCGTCGCGGGCGTTCTCCCCGACGACCATGCCCTCGTAGACCTCGGTGCCCGGGCCGACGAGCAGCAGGCCGCGCTCCTGGAGGCTCATCAGGGTGTAGCCGGTGGTGATGCCGCGGCGGTCGGCGACCATCGAGCCGTTGCGCTTGGTCTTCAGCTCGCCGTGCCACGGCTCCCAGCCGTCGAAGACGTGGTGGAGCATGCCGGTGCCCCGGGTCTCGGTCATGAACTCGGTGCGGAAGCCGACCAGCCCCCGGGCCGGGATCCGGTAGTCCATGCGCACCCAGCCGGTGCCGTGGTTGACCATCTCGATGAGCGTGCCCTTGCGGAGGGCCATCAGCTGGGTGACCACGCCGAGGTAGTCGTCGGGGACGTCGATGGCCACCCGCTCCATCGGCTCGTGCAGCTTGCCGTCGATCTCGCGGGTGACGACCTGGGGCTTGCCCACGGTCAGCTCGAAGCCCTCGCGCCGCATGGTCTCGACCAGCACGGCCAGCTGGAGCTCGCCGCGGCCCTGGACCTCCCAGGTGTCGGGCCGCTCGGTCGGGTGGACCCGCAGCGACACGTTGCCGATCGAGCTCGGTCTCGAGGCGGCCGAGCACCTGGCGGGCGGTCAGCTTCTTGCCGTCGGTGCCGGCCAGCGGCGAGGTGTTGATCCCGATCGTCATGGCCAGGCTCGGCTCGTCGACGGTGATGACCGGCAGCGGCGTGCGGGTCCTCGGCGTCGGCCAGGGTCTCGCCGATGGTGATCTCGGCCATGCCGGCCACCGCGGCGATCTCGCCCGGGTCCGGCCGCGTCGCACTCGACCCGGTCGAGGGCGTCGGTGATGAACAGGTCGGTGATCTTGGTCCGCTCGATGGTGCCGTCGAGCTTGCACCAGGCCACGGTGGCGCCCTTGGTCAGCGTGCCGTTGTGGACGCGGCACACGGCGAGGCGGCCGAGGTAGGGGGAGGCGTCGAGGTTGGACACGATGGCCTGGAGCGGCGCGCCCTCCTCGTAGTGGGGGGCCGGGATGCGGTCGAGGATGGCCTGGAACAGCGGCTCGAGGTCGGTGCCCTCGACGCCCTGCTCGGTGGCGGCCCAGCCGGCCCGGGCGTTGGAGAAGAGGATCGGGAAGTCGATCTGCTCCTCGTCGGCGTCGAGGTCGAGGAACAGCTCCTCCACCTCGTGGACGACCTCGTCGATGCGGGCGTCGGGACGGTCGACCTTGTTGACCACCAGCACCACCGGCAGCCGGGCCTCGAGCGCCTTGCGCAGCACGAACCGGGTCTGGGGGAGCGGGCCCTCGGAGGCGTCGACCAGCAGGAGGACGCCGTCGACCATGGTCAGGCCCCGCTCCACCTCGCCGCCGAAGTCGGCGTGGCCCGGGGTGTCGATGATGTTGATCTTGACCCCGTTGTGGAGCACGGCGGTGTTCTTGGCGAGGATGGTGATGCCCTTCTCGCGCTCCAGGTCGCCGGAGTCCATGACCCGCTCGTTGACCGACTGGTTGTCCCGGAACGCGCCGGACTGCCAGAGCATGGCGTCCACCAGGGTGGTCTTCCCGTGGTCGACGTGGGCCACGATGGCCACGTTGCGGATGTCGTCACGGGTCTCGGATAGGCATGGTGGGGCAAGGCTACTTGCCGGTGGTGGGTGCCCCGACCGGGGGTCGACGGGTCTGAGGCGGTTCCGAGAGGTCTGCGACAGGTCCTCCGACCTGCCCGGAGCGGCCCGCGGCCCGGTCAGGGGGTGGCGGCGGCCGACGCCGCCGAGGCCGGCCCGGTGCCGGTCGTATTGGTGGCAGTCACCGTGAAGGTGTACGGGGTCAGGTGGGTGAGTCCGGTCACCGTGCAGCGGTGGTGGCCGTCGTGCAGGTGAAGGCGCCGGGAGACGACGTCACGGTGTAGCTCGTCACCGCACTGCCCCCGTTGGCGGCCGGGGCGGTCCAGGACACCACCGATTGGGTGAGGCCGCCGCTGGTACCGGACACGGCGGTCGGTGCGCCCGGTGTCCCCACCGTGATCGAGTTCGACGATGCCGACACCGCACCGTTCCCGTTGGCGTTCTTGGCCGTCACCGTGAAGGTGTAGGCGGTACCGGTGGTCAGGCCGGTGAAGACACAGGTGACCGATGCCCCGGTGAGCGAGGTCGAGCAGGCCGCCGGCGGGGCGACGACGGGTGACGACGCCACCGTGAAGCCGGTGAGGGCCGATCCACCGTTGCCCACCGGCAACGTCCACGAGATGGTGGCCGAGGTGGCCGACGCCGTGGCCACAGCCGTCACCGCCGTCGGTGGGCCCGGCCTGTTCATGGTGATCGAGGTGCGACGGGGCCGACGCCGGACCGTTCCCGTTGGCGTTCTTGGCCGTCACCGTGAAGGTGTAGGCGGTGCCCGAGGTCAGGCCGGTGAAGACGCAGGTGACCGACGCCCCGGTGAGCGAGGTCGAGCAGGCGGTCGGCGGGGCGACGACGGGCGACGACGCCACGGTGAAGCCGGTCAGGGCCGAGCCACCGTTGGCCGCCGGGATGGCCCAGGTGATGGTGGCCGACGTCGCCAGAGTGGTGGCCGTCGCCGTCACCGCGGTCGGTGCGCCCGGCCTGCCCGTGATCACAGCGGTGGACGCCGCCGAGGCGCGGCCGGACCCCAAGGCGTTCGTGGCCGTCACCGTGAAGGTGTAGCTGGTGCTGGCGGCGAGTCCGGTGAACGACGCAGTTGGTGGAAGCCCCGGTGAGCGAGGTCGAGCAGGCGGCCGGCGGGGCGACGACGGGCGACGACGCCACGGTGAAGCCGGTCAGGGCGGACCGCCGTTGCTGGCCGGGGCCGTCCAGGCGACGGCGACCGAAGTCGTCGTGGTGCCGGCACCGGCCGTCACCCCGGTCGGGGCCCCGGGCGTGGTGGCCGGGATGGCCGCGGCCGATGGAGCCGAGGCGCTACCGGTTCCCACACCGTTGGTGGCCGTCACGGTGAACGTGTAGCTGGTCCCATTGGTCAGCCCGGCGACGGTGCAGGTGGTGGTGGCCGTCGAGCAGGTGAAGCCGCCCGGGCGACGACGTCACCGTGTACCCGGTGATGGCGTTCCCGCCGTTGGATGCCGGAGCGGTCCAGGACACGACGGACTGGGCGTTGGCGTTCGACGTGGCCGCCACCGCGGTCGGGGCACCGGGCGTGGTGGCCGGGATGGCCCCGGCCGAGGCGGCCGAGGCCGGTCCGGTGCCCAAGCTCGTGGAGGCGGTCACGGTGAAGGTGTAGCTGGTGCCGTTGGTCAGCCCACCCACCGTGCAGCTGGTGGTGGCCGAGCTGCAGGTGAAGCCGCCGGGCGACGAGGTGGCCGTGTAGGAGGTGATGGTGCCGTTGCCCGTGGCGGCCGGGGCCGTCCAGGAGACAACCGACTGGGCGTTGGCGTTGGACGTGGCTGTGACTGCGGTGGGAGCGCCCGGCGTCCCGGCGACCAGCGAGTTCGACGCCGCCGAAGCGGCTCCGGTGCCGGCCGAGTTGATGGCGGCCACGGTGTACGTGTAGGCGGTCCCCGCCGTCAGGCCGGCCACGGTGCAGTTGGTGACGGTGTTCGAGCAGGTCAGCGCGCCAGGGCTGGACGTCACGGTGTAGTTGGTGATGGCCGCCCCACCGTTGGAGGCCGGGGTCGTCCAGTTGACCGCCGCGTGGTGGCCGTCGAGGTGGCCGATGCCGTCACGCCGGTCGGCGCACTGGCCGTCGTGGCCGGAATGGCGGCCGCCGATGCCAGCGAGGCGGCGCTGGTGCCGGCCGAGTTGGTGGCCGTCACGGTGAAGGTGTAGCTGGTCCCGTTGGTCAGCCCGGTCACCGCACAGCTGGTCGCGGTGGTCGAGCAGGTGAAGCCACCGGGCGACGACGTGGCGGTATAGGCCGAGATGGTCGCCCCACCGTTGGAGGCGGAAGCGGTCCACGACACCACGGACTGGGTGTTGGCGTTGGAGGTGGCCGTCACCGCGGTGGGCACGCTCGGTGTCGTGGCTGGAATGGCCGGAGCCGAGGCCGCCGACGGACCACTGGTGCCTGCGGAGTTGGTGGCCGTCACCGTGAATGTGTAGCTGGTGCCGTTGGTGAGGCCTGCGACCGTGCAGCTGATGCCCGAGGTGCTGCAGGTGAAGGCACCGGGCGACGACGTCACGGTGTAGGCGGAGATGGCCGCGCCGCCGTTGGATGCCGGGGCCGTCCAGGACACCACCGACTGGGTGTTGGCATTGGACGTGGCGTTGACGGCGGTCGGGACGCCGGGGGCGGTGGCCGGAATGGCCGGAGCCGAGGCCGCCGAGGCGCTGCCGGTGCCGGCCGAGTTGGTGGCCGTCACGGTGAAGGTGTAGCTGGTCCCGTTGGTGAGCCCGCTGACCGTGCAGGTCGTGGCGGCCGTCGTGCAGGTGAAGCCGCCGGGCGACGAGGTGACCGTGTAGCTGGTGATCGTCGCCCCGCCGTTGGATGCCGGGGCCGTCCAGGCCACCACCGACTGTGTGTTGGCGTTCGACGTGGCGGTGACGCCGGTGGGGGCGCCGGGCGTCGTGGCCGGTGTGGCCGGAGCCGAGGGCGCCGATGGGCTACCGGTGCCGGCGGCGTTCAGAGCGCTGACGGTGAAGGTGTACGGCGTCCCGTTGGTGAGCCCGGTCACGGTGCAGCTGGTGGAGGCTGTGGAGCACGTGAGGCCGCCTGGCGACGAAGTGACGGTGTAGCTGGAGATGGCCGCCCCACCATTG